>DASZQI010000044.1:0-25239 GCA_035549735.1 Polyangiaceae bacterium
CGGAGCGACTCCAGGCACGTCGGCTCTGACGACGAAGCGTTGTGCCTCTTCGCGAATCTCGAAGCTCGGCGCGAACGAGCCATCGAGCCCACCCGCGAAGCGCGCGTCGAGATCGCGCGGCGTGGCACGAGTGGTGGCAAGGACTTTACGAGGCGGAAGCGTCTGCTGGATCTCTATTCGGGTCATGGCTTTCGCGGTCCGAAACCCGCCTGCAATGTGAAGCTGCCGCCAATTTTGCGCGTTGAGCGAATTCAGCGCGCCGACGGTGAGTGTGAGGCAGCCCTGCGGTCGTTTGCTCTTACCTACTGGTCGCCGAAGCGTCTCGCACTTCGAGTGGGGCGCCTCGGTTGGTTGATGCCCACCCCTCGACATGCTCGGCGGCCACCGCCGCCTGCGCGTGTCGACCCCTCCCAAGCGTCCGTCCTCGCTTCGCTGCGGGCGGCCGCGGGAGGGGAACGGACAAGGTATTCTTAGGCACGCGGGATCAAGGCGCGTTCGCCCCCTGTCTCTCGGACTTGGCGGGTTCGGCGCGTCGCTCGAACGAACGCGCGGCGTGCAGGGTCATAGCCGCGGATCCACCGGTTCGCTCTCCAACCCCAGCACGCCGAAGACACACTCATGGATGCGTCTGAGCGGTTCACCGCGCACGAACCGCTCGAGCCCTTCGATGCCGAGCGCGAACTCGCGCAACGCAAGGGATCGCTTCGCCGAGAGACCTCGCGACCGCAGCCGCTCGAGATTGCCCGGAGCATCGTATTCCGGGCCGTAGATGATGCGCAGGTACTCGGGCCCCCGACATTTTACGGCTGGTTGCACGAGGCCACGCCGGCCGCGTGAGACGAACGCCAGCGGCTTGACCACCATTCCCTCGCCTCCGCGACCGGTGAGCTCCTCCCACCATGCGATGCCAGCGGCCTCACTCGTAGGGTCCGTCAAATCCACTAGGCGAAAGGGCGTGGGGACGAGGAGCGCAGTATCGTGAGCACACAGCGACGCGATCACTTCCATGTGCCACGTGTGATCCTTGTCGATATGAACACGGCCTTCGCTCGCCATGATGTGAAACGGCGCGAGCTTGACATCCTCGATCGATTTCACCGGCCAGCAGTAGTGCCGGTAGGCGCGGCGGAACCTGGAATTCATCTCGCTGCGCGCTTTCGTCCGTGCAGCAAGATCGGCGACCTCGAGCCCACGCAGCGCCGCTTGGGCAATTGCCGCGTTCGCGTCAGCGAGGGCCATCTCCGCCGCGGCGCCGACAGCGGCGTATTGTGCGCGAAGCAGCTCCTGAGCCTTGAGCGACCACGGCATTAGCTCTGCATCGATGCAGAGCCACGAAGTCTCGAGCTTCGACCAAAGACCATCCTTTTCAACGGCGTCGCCGAGCCGCGCGAGGATTGCGTTCCCGAGCGCGACATCGTTGAAGAATGGTCGCCCGGTTCGAGTCACGATCGTTCCACACCCATTGCCCACGATTCCAAACCGCTTGCGTGCGGCACTCTCGTCGCGACAGAGCACGATCACCGCTCGCGAGCCCATGTGCTTCTCCTCGCAAACCACGGTGTGAATTCCCTGGTTCCGATAATAGGCAAACGCCTCCGCGGGGTGCTCGAGCATGCCAGGGCGAGCTGATGTTTCCGTCGGCGACATCGTTGGTGGCAGATAGATGAGCCACTTGGGGTTTGCGGCGAACCGACTCATCACCTCGAGAGCGGCGTTCGCGTTCGCCTCGCGAATCGTCACGGTATGATGCAACGACGTTTGCACGATGCGTTTGCCGAGTACGTCGTCGAGATCGAGCAGGTCGTCATGCTCTTGCTGATCAGTGAGCCCAGGCCCAGCCACAGTCGCGGGCAGAAGAGGCTTGCTCGGCTCGTAATAGATACGCGCGGCCTTCACGCTGACGATCTCGCGCTCGGGCCAACGGAGCGCAGTGAGCTTGCCGCCGAAGACACACCCGGTATCGATGCAGATGGTGTTGTTCAACCACTCCGGCTCGGGAACGGTCGTATGGCCATAAACGACAGCTGCGCGCCCACGATAGTCTTGCGCCCATGGGTAGCGTACCGGTAACCCGTATTCGTCCGTCTCGCCGGTCGTCTCGCCGAAGAGGGCAAATTCGCGCACGGCGCCTGAGCCACGCCCCTGGAGAGATTCCTTGAGTCCAGCGTGCGCTACGACGAGCTTCCCATCGTCGAAGACATAGTGACTGACCAGGCTGTCAATGAAATCAGCCACGCGGGCTGCAAACTCCGGAGGTTCGCGTTCGAGCTGCGCCAGCGACTCGGCGAGTCCGTGCGTGATGCGCACGTCCTTTCCGCGGAGCTTTCGCATTAGCTTGATGTCGTGATTACCAGGCACGGAGAGAGCCGCCTTCTGAGCCGTCGCAGACATCACCAAGCGGAGCACATCGGGCACATTGGGCCCGCGGTCGACGAGGTCACCGACGAAAACCAGCTTGCGCCCCGCTGGGTGGGTAACCCGAAAGTCTGGCTCACCGTCGCCTGAGCGCACGATGACATAACCGAGCTCTTTCACGAGCGCCTCGAGCTCGTCGAAGCAACCATGCACATCGCCGACGATGTCGAACGGCCCGTGCTCTGATTTCTTATTGTTCCAAAGTGGCTGGCGCTCGATGATGGCGCCTTCGACGGCATCGAGCGAATCGAGCACGAAAACGTGACGAAAACCTTCGCGATCCAGCTTTCGCACGGACGATCGAAGCTGCTGCGTTTGCTGACGGAGCACGTGCGAACCGAATGTGCGGTCCGGGCGAGCCGCATTTCGCTCACGACACACACTTTCCGGCAAGTCGAGCACAATCGCGACCGGGAGCACGTGGTACTCCCTTGCGAGCGCAACCAGAGGCTTGCGCGCCTCGGGCTGCACATTCGTGGCATCGATTACCGTGAGCAGACCTCGAGCGAGTCTCTTCCTGACGATGAAGTTGAGCACGTCGAATGCATCGCCCGTTGCCGCCTGGTTGTTCTCTTCGTCGGAGACCAATGCTCGGCAAGCGTCCGACGAAAGAACTTCGGTCGACTTGAAATGCTTGCGAGCGAAAGTGGATTTGCCCGAACCGGAAACACCGACGAGTACGACCAGGGCCAGCTCGGGAAGCTTGAGGGTCTGCATTAGTGCCGGCCCTCCGTTTCCGAGAGCGCGAAGATAGCCATCTGCGTCGGAGGACCCGTCGTGGGATCGTCGGGGCCAATCCCGAGCAAGCGCACCGTGTAGCCAAAGCGACCTGCGACGTCCCGAGCCCACTCTTCGAGCTCAGCGCGATTCCACTCGAACCGGTGATCTTTGTGGCGGAGCTTGCCATCGGCCAACCCGTCGAAGTGAACGTTGTACTCCGCGTTCGGTGTCGTCAGGACCACCGTTCTTGGCCGAGCAAATTCGAAGACGACGCGTTCGAACGCGTGGAGCCGCGAAGGATCGATATGCTCAACGACTTCGACGAGCGCCGCTGCATCGAAGCCTGCAAGGCGTTTGTCCCTATAGAGCACACTGCCGTGCAGCAGCGTGACGCGTGCACGCTGACGCTCGGGAAGAGACTCGAGACGCAGGCGCTCTGCGGCTCGTTCGAGCGGGCGATGGGCCACGTCAAGACCGACGATGCGCTCGAACGTGGACTCCTTCAGCAAGACGCGGAGCAGCTTTCCTTCGCCACAGCCAAGATCGATGACTGACTTCGCGCCGGCGGCTTTCAGAGCAGCCAGCACGACGCTGATGCGCTGCTCGTCGAGTCGCATCGGGCGTTCGAGAGAGTCCTCCTCGCGCGCGTTCCGTTCTGCTAGTTCGTCCCCATCGACGTCTTCCTCGCGCAATAGCTGCTGCAACGCAGCATCAGCAAGGCTGCGTTGGTGTTTCAAGTAGCGTTTGGCGATGAGCTCGCAGGCGGGATGAATAGACAACCACCCCTCGCCGTGCCGGAGGAGCTTCGCCACCTCGTCGTCGCCGACGAAGTAGTGCTTCTCGTCGTCGAGTACGGGAACGAGCACATAGAGATGTACGAGCAAGTCGCGCAGCTTGCACGTGGCCCGCAGCGTGACCCGAAAATACGGACTCGGTCCCCACTCTGGGAACGACGTGTCGAGATCAGCGCGCACAGCGATCACCTCGTAGCCGAGGGGCTCAAACAGGCGACGCAAGAGATCTTCGCCGCCCGTACAAGGTAAGCAGGCCAACGTCGCCTCCAGTGGTAACACCGTGTCAACGAGCTCAGGCCGCTCCTTGCTCGTTCCGGCCATGGCGCTCCGAAGAACACGGGTGAGCGCTACGCTCAGAAACGAAGAGGCGGCATACGGCCGATCGTTCACGTACGGCTCGAGCGGTTGCCCTTCGCCGAAGCGCTCGCCGTGCCCGCGTGAAAGGGCGATAGGGTCGACTTCGAGGAGTAAAGCCGCCGTGCAGCGGTCGTCGGTCGCTTCAGGATAGAACACGTGCACATGGCCAAAGGACAGCTCGTACGACTGCAAACGGGCGGGGTTCTTGTGAAGCAAGAATCCCAAGTCCGTCGCCGGTCGGTGCGTTGTCGTTATGGTCAGGAGCATGATTCGCTGGCGAAGCTACCACGGCGGCAATGTGCAATGCACATGGGCCGCCGGTATGCGCGAGTGCGCGCTGGTCATTGAATACCGGCAAAAGAGTTGCGTTTTGCGGCGTACGGAACAGTGGTCACCGCCGTCCGTCAATTCACTGTTGAACGTGCCAAGTCGATGGGATCGTCGCGCTCGTCTCCGGCTCGTCGCCAAGGGAGCATTTTCGCCCGTTCCCGTCGACTACGGTCGGGTTTATCTACCAAAGGGCCC
This sequence comes from Polyangiaceae bacterium, assembly GCA_035549735.1. Taxonomy (GTDB): domain Bacteria; phylum Myxococcota_A; class Polyangia; order Polyangiales; family Polyangiaceae; genus PMG-095. The sequence continues at coordinate 4,812 of DASZQI010000044.1, forward strand.
GGCGAATAGCGCCAAGAATGCACAAGCGAAAGTCTTGTCCGCGTCCTAGACTGCTGGGGTGGCGACCCGTAAGCACGTCCTCTCGCTCTCCGTCCCTGACCTCCGCGCGCTGCGCTGGTCGAGCGATGAGCTCTACGTCGGCATGAAGGAGACTTACACCGTCACTCGTGTCGAGGCTGGGCGTTCGTCGTTCTTCACCCGCGGGAAGGTCTGGCCGAGCGCCGCTGGCTCGCTTCGCATCCAGGCGCCTGGTGACGTCGTGCGTGACCTATCACGCGACGGCCCGACGACGTGTCAGATCGTCGCCTTTCCGCCGCGCACCGTGGAGCACGTCAATGGCGAGGTTTGCATTCATTCGCATCTCGCAGCGGGAGATGAGCGTGGCGCCGCCTTCCATCGCCTGCACGACGCGGTGCGCGCCGGCGCCGGTGGGCTCGCGCTCGAGGTCGCCGTCGCCGAGGCGATCTCCGCATTTGCCAAAATCCGTGGTGCGAAGTGTGAGTATCTGCGCCCGGTTCGCCGCGCGATCGAGCTACTTCGCGAGCGCCTGGACAACGAGGTGACACTCGACGCTCTCGCCGCCCACGCGGACACGGACAAGTTCCACCTGTGCCGGGCGTTTCGGGCTCAGGTCGGCCTGCCACCGCACGCCTACCTCACCAGGCTGCGGATCATGCGCGCGAAGGAGCTGCTGGCGGCCGGGGTGAAACCGAGCGAGATCGCGCCGCGCGTAGGGCTCTACGATCAGAGCCAGTTGAACCGGCACTTCCGGCGCATCGTGGGCACGACTCCGGGTGCGTATGCGCGCGAGCTCAACGTTCCGTCTGCGCCAAGAAAGGCAGCGCTCGGAGCGGATGGGTAAACGACCTGAGTGACGGCTGCGCAAGACTCGTCGCGCGGGGTTGGCCGGGCAGCACCGACCGGTCCCCACCGTCTCGACGAAACTTCGGTGCTTTCTCGAACTTGGTTGCGGGGGGGAATCGCTCTTCCACGTACCCAGCCAGAAGAAGAATGCACGCCCGCCCGGCGCAGCAGAGGCACTTCCGCTATAGCATCAGCTATGGATGAGTCGTTATATGAAACCCTGGGGGTCGAAAAGACGGCCAGCGCCGATGAGATCCGCAAGGCTTATCGCAAGCTCGCACGCAAACATCACCCAGATGTCAATCCAGGCGACTCCTCCGCCGAGGCCGCCTTCAAGAAGATTGCTGCCGCCTACGACGTCCTGTCCGACGAGGGGAAACGGAAGGCATACGACGAATTCGGCGATGATTCGTTGCAAAGCGGTTTCGACCCAGACAAAGCACGCGAGTATGCGAACTGGCAGGAGTCGCGCCAGCGACGTACTTCCGGCTTCGGCGGCTCCGAAGGCCCCATCGACTTCGATTTCAGCGAGCTCTTCCAGCGCCGAGCGTCACGTGGTCCCTCGCGCGGTCGCGACCTGTACACCTCGATTGATATCGATCTGAGACAAGCCATCGAAGGCAGCGAGCTGACGGCCGATCTACCCAAGCACGGCACTGTTCATGTTCGCATCCCACGGGGCGCGGACACGGGCGACACGCTCCGCGTAAGGGGCAAGGGCTCGCCAGGCCAAAACGGCGGGCCAGACGGCGATCTCGTGATCGAGACCATCGTGCGCCCCCATCCCCTCGTCCAGCGCGAGGGCCTCGACCTTCGCCTGACTCTGCCAATCACACTGAATGAGGCATATAACGGCGCGAGTATCAACGTCCCGACGTTCGATGGCTCGGTTGTCCTCAAGATCCCATCTCAAACCAGGCAGCATGCGACACTACGCCTTCGAGGAAAGGGCGTGGAGCGCAAGGATCAACGCGGCGATCTGCTCATCGATATCGATGTGCAGATGCCCGACATCGCAGACGATGCGTTCGCCGAGGCGCTGAGAGCCTCTGACAAGCTGTACACGACGCCGATCCGGGAGGGCTTTGCGCTATGATCCGCTTCACTTACCAGCACCTGCTCGAGCTCGTCGATGGCGACGACGAATTCATCGTGCGCCTCGTCGAGGAAGGGCTCATCGAGCGTCGCGACGAAGTCATGAGTGTCGACGTGGATAGGGTGCTCCTGGCTCGTACGTTGTGGCGCAACTTGGAGGTCGACTGGCCAGGCATCGAGATCATTGTGCGCCTTACCGCACAGCTGAATGCAGCTCGACGCCGCGTTCAGGAACTCGAAGCCGCTGTCGCCACACGCGAGAGACCTAAGACCTAGGGCTGCTTTGGTAGCAGCCGGGGAAGCGGAGGCTGGTAAGCCCGAAGCCACCGTCGGTCGTCGTGCTAGGTCACGAGTAGGTGATCACGAGGCGGTTTTCGACCGCAGCGACGCCAGGTGCCATCCAGGCCGCGCGCTCGGCTTCCTGCTTCTCGAGGTAGGAGCGCACGTTGCCCTTCAAGACGACGGCTCTGCCGTTCGTCTCGATTTGGATGTTCTGTACGTCGGCCTTGACACTGCTAGTCAGCGCCTCCTCGATCTTGCCCTTGATGTTGGAGGGCGAGAGCTTCGGCTTGACCTGGATCAGATTCGTAACGCCCTTCACGCCCATGAGTCGGCGCACCGCGCGTTCGGCGTCCGTTTTCTGGTATTGCCGCTCGGCCTCGCCGTTGAGCGTCACCCAACCCTTCGAGACCGTGGCTTTCACCTGCTCGGGTGACACCACGGAATCCCATTCGATTGCGCGTGCCGCCGCAGCCGCAATGTCCGGGTCCGTGCGCTCCGACGAGCTCGGCAGACGCACTTCGATTTCATTGGCGACCGCATGAACGCCGCGCACGCTAAGCGTCGCCTCCTCGGCCGCCCAGCGCATCGTGTAAGAATCGACGTAGCCGGTAAGCGTGACGATATGGCCCTGCACTGAAACGCCGATCTCATTGGACTTCACGCGGGCATCCCCCTTGAGTTCATCGAGCACGTTCTTCTCCAGCTTTTCGTCGGTCGGTTGTTGTGCCTGTGTGCTGGTCGCAAGACTTGCCAAAGCGGTTTCTCCTTGGTTCAACGGACGGTAGATGCCGAGCAAAACCGATGCCACGCATTACGCTGCAAAGGACGGCAGAGGGTGTGGTTCAAGCGATTCAAATCCGGACGGTTGCGACGGACGTTGCAGGGAAACCGGGCGTGCGCCTAGCGGTCGCTGGCGCGCGAGCGCTCGCTGTCGACGCGAACGTGGTCCACCAGCGGTTCGAGCGCGTACCGCTTGACCTTGGCGTACAGCGTGCTGCGCGCTATTCCGAGCTCGCGGGCGGCACTGGTGAGATTGCCGCGATCGGCCTCGAGCGCGGCCGCGATCGCGTCTCGCTCCAGCTTCGACAGACCGCTCTCCGCGCACACCGAAGGTGACAAGCACGGAGCTGGCGACGCTCTGATGGCGGAGGGCAAGTCTTTCGGCGTCACGACGTCTCCGTCCGTGAGCAGCGCCGTCGCCTCCACCACGTTGCGAAGCTCACGCAAGTTGCCCGGCCACCCGTAGTGGCAAAGCGCCGCCAAGGTTTCGGGGGCGAACCTCTTGGCCGAACGGCCGTGTCGATTGGCGACGTTCGAAGCGAAGTGCTCGACCACCGTCGGCAGATCGCCGATGCGATCGCGTAGCGGAGGTACGCGGAGCGTCGTCACCGAAATGCGGTAGTAGAGGTCCGAGCGGAAACGCCCATCGCTCGCCTCGAGCCGCAAGTCTCGGTTGCACGCCGCCACCAGTCTGAAATCGACTTTGCGGGAACGATTTTCGCCGAGGCGGCAGATCTCGTGGCCCTCGAGCGCACGCAGCAGAAACGGCTGTAAATCCACCGGCATTTCCGAGATCTCGTCCAGGAACAGTGTGCCGCCATGGGCCGCTTCGAGCTTGCCCGTCATCCCCCCGCGCCGAGCACCGGTGAACGCGCCCTCCGTGTAGCCGAACAGCTCGCTAGCCAAAAGGTCACGCGGCAAGCCACCGCAGTTGAGCGCGACGAACGGCGCCCGCGCGCGGGGCCCCGCCTCGTGGATGGCGCGGGCGAATAGATCTTTTCCTACGCCAGTCTCACCGTGAATGAGCACCGGCGCATCGACCTTGGCCAGGCGCCGTGCCACCTCGACTGCTTTGCACAGGTCGCTGCTAGCGCCGATGATGCGTGTGAAAGCGTCGAAGTCGCTCGGCTTTTGTGGCTCGCTTTCTGCCGTCGCAATAGTCCTGAGTGAGCTCGGGTCGCATTGTTGGGGCTGCATGATGTGGGCCACGCTACTGCCCACTCTTGTGATTGCCTATCCGACCTTGGTGCTAAATGCCGTTCTCGGAGCGGCGGATCGGTAGGCTGATGCGTGATGCCATGCGCACGAGTTCAGCCAGTGAGCCGGCGTGCATCTTGTGCATCACCTGGCCGCGATGGATCTTCACCGTCGCTTCGGTAATGGATAGCTCGCACGCAACTCGTTTGTTCGGCAAGCCCGACACGACCAGCAGCAAAACTTGCCGCTCGCGCCGCGTCAGCTGCTCGTAATGTTCTCGCAACGTCCGCACCTCTAAACGGGCCGACCAGCTTCGCTGTGCTTCGTCGAGACCTTGGCGAATGCCCGACAGCAGCTCTTCGTCTGAGAAAGGCTTGGGCAGGAATGCCACGGCGCCGGCCTTGATGGCTCGTACGGACATCGAAATATCACCGTGAGCAGCGATGAACACGATCGGTAAAATGTAGTCGCGCTCCGAGAGTTGCCGCTGCAGCTCGAACCCGTTGGTTCCGTGCAAGGCGACGTCGAGTACCAAGCAGGCTGGCCCGTTCACCGGCAGTCGCTGAAACAGCTCTTCCGCCGAGCACAATGACACCACGGAATGCCCTGCCGAGCTCAGCAACCTGTCTAGCGCCACGCGAACGATAAGATCATCGTCCAGCACGAAGACCAAGGGGCCGAGCTCAGGAGCATCCATCAAGTCGCGTTCAGTTGCTCCCACCTCGCAGCAACTACCACGGTGAACGTTGTGGCGCTAGCTCGCCTCCAGATGCGCCAGCTACGTCGGCAAACGCGATCTGCAGTTTGACCAATGTCACAAGTTGGTATGACGATGGCGTAATGCATCAATGATCAAGGCGGAGCCTCGGCATGCGCGAGAGGTGGCCGAGAGCTTCCGCGCTGCCACGAGCGAGCCCGAATGCCCAGAGTGATCAAGATCGCCCCAGACAACACGGCATACGCTCCGATCCAAATCACCAGCGCCAGCGCACCTGGTCCCGGAAACAAGGCCAGAGACACTCCCAGCGCGACCGACAACAGACCGGTCAACCCCAGGAGCCACTCACCTTCAATTATCTTTCGAAGCCGGACTGCGGTGACAATCTCGAGAGCGCCGGTGACGATTGCCCACGTGGCCACCAGATAAACGAGGGCCAGCGCAGTGACGAGTGGGAGAAACAGCGTTGCGACGCCAGCCGCTATACCGATGATTCCCTGCAACAAAAGGGCCCACCAACGTCCGCCGCGCTCGGGCTTTCTCAACGCCAGCACGATGGCGAAAACGCCGTCGACGAAGGCGTAGGCCCCGAAGCACAGCACCAAGGCCGCGAGCGAAATACTCGGCGCGAGGAAGGACAGGACACCAAAAGCCACCCCTGCCAATCCGCGTAGCACCAGGGACCACCAGGATACCGTCCAGACTTCTGCTTCTGAAATGGGAATGCGCATGGTCTGGTCCTTTCAGGCTGCAGGGGCTGTGGCACTCTGTCCCGTGTTGCTCTCGGGTTTGGTGTTCGTTGCGCCCGGGCCGCCTTGAATCTGGATCTGGTGCGACGTCTTGATCTGCGGCGCCGGGATGGTGATTTCCAGGACGCCGTCATTGAACGTCGCCCTCGCCTGCTCGGCGTCCGCTCCCTCAGGTAAAAGCACCACTCGACGGAAGCTGCCGTAACGCCGCTCGCTGCGAAAGAAGTTGGTGCCCCGTTGTTCAACGTCCTGGCTGCGCTCACCAGACAGGATTAGCCGCCCCGGCTCGGCGTCGATGCGGAGTTGTTCTTTCTTGATACCGGGCAGCTCGGTACGAATCACGAGTTGCCCATCGCGCTCGAATATCTCGAGAGCAGGCACCCAAGCCAGCGTGGCCGGGTCCGCGGGCCACGGCGCCAGGCCGGCGTCTTCGGCGCCTGCGCCGCCCGCCTGTGCCAGGCGATCGATGTCGTCGATGAGTCGGCGCATCAACGTGAAGGGAGTGAACAGCGGCAACAATTCGGAGCCCGACACCATACCCTTGCGAGCGGGCTGCGAGGGCGACGCCTCCACTCGCTGCATTGTCTCACTGTGCTTCTGATTTTCGTTGGCCATGCTTCCTCCTGTGAGAATTGGACGCAGCGCATGCTCGGGCTACCGAGCGCGCGCTCGTCTCCTGGACCAAGCAAGCGTCGGGCCAGACTTGGTACAGCCCGGCTGGGCGACAAATGACCAAAGGCTTCGAGCTTGAATCTGACGGACGCCGAGCGGGCGCACCAAAGTCGGACGCCTGTGTATCGGTCGCGTCCGAATCTCAAACGCCCCGTCGACCCAGCCTACGACTTTGACGCTGGCCGTCGCGCTTCGAGGCTCGTCGTAGCTCTGGCGCGTTGATTGCTTCGCTCGAACCGGGGCAGGCCATCCCTGCTCCGTCTAGTGAGGAGTACTCGCATGATCGTCAGGACAGCGCTCGCCATTTCCGTTCTCAGCCTCATCCTCTCTCTCACTGCGTATTGGCGAGCCGGGGGCCGGCAAGACATCGACCGGCTGCGCCGTGACGCTGACGCATTGCGGGTCAGGCAGCAGGAAGCCGTTGCGACGGCCTTTCAGAGCAGTCGCGAGCGCCTGCGGGCCACTCAGATCGAACTCGACGCACTCAAGCAAAGAATGGCGACCGCACTGGCGACGCAAGTCGGGCGCGCCGAGCAGCAGCTGGATGCGCTGAGCGCGCGACTCGAAGAAGCCGCGCTGGCGGCGAAGGACGCCAGCGTCTCTGCAGCCGAGCGGAGCCAGCAGGCAATCGCCCGCCGCGCACGGCGGCTAGAGGCTGGTGTCATCTTGCTCTCGGCCAAGGCCGAAGCCATGCGCGCAGTCGATGCCGCCAAAAATCGGGACTTCGTGCAGGCAGAGCAGCGCATCGACGAGGCGACCGAACTGCTGCAACGAGCGCGCGAGAAGCTGGGCGAAGACGCGGCCTACGACGAGGGTTTGATGACGGCAAGGCGCTCGCTGCGTGAAGCCACGAACGCCATCCGCAACCACGCAGCCGATACACGTGAGCGGATCGATCAGGTCCTCAACGACACCAACAAGCTCGTCGAGTCGCTACAAAGCGCCGAGACGCAGGCTGACAGCGCGGCCATCGTCGCACTCGAACACAGTCACAGTTGAGAGCTCGCAACGCCAAGGAGACCCGATGTCCTTTTTCCGAACCCCATTGTTGCCTACGTCGACTGGTCGCTTCCCTCGCTACCCCTTCTATCTGATGGAGTTGCTCTCGGCCTGCGACTCGAGCGCCACGCACGCCAGTCGCGAAGCGCCCGCCCCGGCCGAAAATGCGCGCGCTCGGGACTCGGCGTTCGTGTCGGCCGTGGCCACCCTCGAGCCGCCCACGAATCGCGGCACCTTCTTGGCGGACGTGGCCGAGCGGACCAAGGGAGCGGTGGTGAGCGTGGCGTCCACGCGCATCGCCAACGTGGAAAGCCCCGAGCAGCGGCTCGACGACCCGCTGCTGCGGCGCTTCTTCGCCCCAGGCCTACCGGACGGCGATCGCCCCTCGGCGCTTGGTCCAGGCCGACAGCTCGATCAACGGGAAGAGCACGGGCTCGGCTCGGGCGTTCTGGTCGGACAGGGATTGATCCTGACCAACGCGCACGTGGTGGCCGGCGCCAGCGAGCTGCAGGTAACGAGCGAAGGGGGCCGCGCGATTGCCGCGAAGCTGCTCGGCTCGGATCCCAAGAGCGACCTGGCTGTGCTGCGAGTGACGGGCGACGCGAGCAACCTGCCGCACCTCGAGTTTGCCAGCTCTTCCCGGCTACGACTAGGCGAGCTGGTACTCGCGATCGGCAATCCGTTCGGGGTCGGGGAGACAGTGACTCTGGGCATCGTGTCGGCGAAGGGCCGCTCCGATCTCGGCATCAACGACTACGAGGACTTCATCCAAACTGATGCCGCCATCAATCCCGGAAACTCGGGTGGCGCGCTGGTCAACCTCGACGGTCAGCTCGTGGGCATTCCGAGCGCGATCTTGTCGCGCTCGGGCGGCTACATGGGCGTGGGTTTCGCGATCCCCAGTGATATGGCGCGGCCGATCATGAACAGTCTCGTCGAGCATGGTCATGTGAGCCGCGGCTACATGGGCGTGGCGATCCAGAACTTGGACGAAGAGCTGGCCAAGGCGCTTCACGTCCCGGACGCGCGTGGTGTCGTGATCGCGGACGTGACGCCGCGCGGCCCGGCAGCTCGTGCCGGCATCGAACGCGGCGACATCGTGACGGCAATCGATGGAGAGCCCACTGCGTCCACGGGGCAGCTGCGCAACCGCATCGCAGCAACCGGTGGCGGCAAAACGGTACACGTCGACCTGATCCGTCAGGGCGAAAAGAAGAGCGTGGACGTCAAGCTGGACGATCTGCCGGAGACGAGCACACCCGGCGGCAGCTCAGCCGGGCCGAGCGACGCTCCCAGCACGTTTGGCCTGGTGCTGGCTCCGTTGAACGAAGTACTCCGACGCCGGCTGCACGTGCCGTCCGAAATCAAACAAGGTGCCGTCGTGATTTCGGTCGCGCCGCAAAGCCCGGCTGCGCACGCCGATATTCGCCCCGACGACGTGATCCTCGAAGTCGACCGCAAATCGGTGACGGGTCCGCAGGCTCTTGCCGCCCTGTCTGGGAAGAGCGATCCGGTTCCGCTGCTCGTTTGGCGCGAGAACCGGACCTTCTTCTCTGTCATCAAGCCCTGAAGTCTTCGTTCAGCGGTTCGCTGCGAACAGGTTCGCGCGGGTCGATCGACGCGCGTGCGGTGGGGACGCGCGGAGGCTCGAGATCGCGGAGAATCTCGAAAAGATATTCCTTGCCTCCACAACGGCAGCGCGCCGTGCGGCGTTCGAAGCGCCGCCCGCGAATCGTGAACTCCTCCACCGTAGTGTCGTCGCAACGACCGATGCCGAGCTGCTCGGCGGCGCGGTTGCGATACAGGAGCTCACCCGCGGAACCCCACAAGTTGGCGGCGTCGCTCATCGAATCGAGCAGGAACGCCAGCGCGTTGTCACGAAAAGGCGAAGCCCATGCGGCGCTTCCGTTGCCACGGTTGGTTAGCAACTCGAAGGCGCTGAGCAAAGCGGAGACCGCTTGCTCGCCGCGCATCAAGCTCGGCCCCTCGAAGCGCTGGCGAAACAGCACGAGCATCGTCGTGTTGTTCGAGCTTGCAGCCACTGCCTCGGTCATCTGCTCTGCCATGGATCGTGGTTTCATTGATTGCGTCCTCCGCACTGGTGGAAGCAATCATCGTGCCCCCATGCCGCTGCGACGCTGCTCGGCGCCGACGAGACCGAACAGCCAGCGGTCCATTTCAGCCGCGCCTTCGAACCTCAAGACGCCCTCGAGCCGGATTACCTCCGCCTCCAAGCCATACCTTGGCGCGCGCCAACGCGAGCGGACGTCGTACGACGTCCGCTTTTCGGACACCTTGCGCTTCCGCGAATGAGCAACCGAATGAGCTGTGCCGATTGATGAGGCAAACGTCATGCAGCGAACGCGGTGGCCCATTCGTTGCTTCGCCAGTCGTCGTTCGTAAAAGGGGCCGTGAACAAGCCCCGCCAACCACGACCAAACTGGACAGAACCATGCGTGAAGAACACTTCCTGACGGCCGGTCGCTGGAAGCTTCAATTGATCGAGGAGCAGCGGCCACTCGGCGGCCATTGCTAACGCATATGCCGAGTCGGTGGAAGCTCCGATGGAACCCTTAGCGCGCCGCAGTTTGCGCTCTGTATTTCAAGGCGCAGTGTACTTCGGCGGGGTCATTCGGGTTGTTCCACCGCGCCAGCGGAAGCTCGAGCCAACGTCTCAGACAGAAATCACCAACGAACGGAGTAACTCATGAATCGAATGATCACGACCCTAGTACTGCCAATCCTCTTTGCCGGCCTCGTCTTGACTGGCAACGCGCCCGCAGAGACACCCAAAGCGTCGCCCGCTCCCGTCGCCGGCAAAATCCCAATTGGCATCACCATTGCGGAAACGGAGCTGATTGCCACTGGCTGGCGCGGCTCGAAGCTGCTCGGTGCCGAAGTGCGCAACGACAAGGGGGAAAAGATAGGCAAACTCGATGACTTCGTCATTGCGACCGATGGGCGATTGTCGATCGCTATTATCGAGGTGGGCGGATTCTTGGGTATCGGAGCGCACCTAGTGGCGATTCCCATGCGTCAGCTTCAATTGTCGCCCACCGCGCCGAAGGTCGTGCTGCCCGGGGCTACCAAGGCGGCATTGAAGGCGCTGCCAGAGTTCAAATATCAGAGCTAGTAACGGCGCTCCCAGCGCGCAAACTCCGCGATGTCCGACAACGCAACGGCAGTGTTTGGAGCGTGTCTGAAATCCAAACACTGCCGTCCGACTCCAGAGCACCATGCGAGGGATCTTTCGCACGCTGCAAAAAGCCCACGCTATTGGCAAACTTCTGCTCGACATGCACTCGACGGCATCGTCGGCATGACACCTGGCCCCTGCGCGAGCGCCGCCCGCGCAGGGCGGGGATGTGCATGGTAGGTGACCCTAGCCGTAGGCACCCGATGCCATGCCGTCTATTCGACCGTGGTGCGAAGAGCTAAACGGATCGCGGCCGCGCATTGGCGCGGTCTGCCATGCGGACGAGTTCGGCCAAAGAGCTCGCATGCATCTTCCGCATCACCTGGCCGCGATGAATCTTCACGGTCGTTTCAGTGATGTCGAGCTCATGCCCGATCTGCTTGTTCAGCAGGCCTCTAGCTACGAGCTCGAATACTTGCCGCTCGCGCGGTGTCAGCAGCGCATAGTGGTCGCGAATAGTCTGTAGATCCGCGCGAGCGCTCCAGGTCTGCTGCGCGCTATCGAGTGCCTGCTCGACGGCGGAGAGCAGGGCCTCATCCGAGAACGGCTTGGGCAAGAATTCCACTGCTCCCGACTTGATGGCGCGGACGGACATCGCAATATCACCGTGACCGGTGATGAAAACGATGGGCAAACTCGAATCACGCTCGGCCAGCCGCTCCTGGAGCTCGAGCCCACTCGTTTCGGGCAGGCGCACGTCGAGCACCAGGCATGCGGGCGCGTCGACCCGGAACCGCTCCAGGAAGTCGTCAGCCGACGCGAATAAAATCACGGAATATCCCGCGGAGCGCAGCAAGCGATCGAGCGCATCCCGAACGCCTGCATCGTCGTCCACCACGAAAACCGATGGCGGGGTGCCCGACCCCGACGGGTTCGCCAGCTGTCCCATGACCATCGAGTAGCACGGGGCAATGCCCAAACGCTAGTTCACCCCGCGGCCTACAGCGCACGCGAGAGCCAGCAAGGTGATGGGCGCGAGACAGCGCGCATGTCGTGCTCGGGGCGATTGGGTAGCCGACGCGACGCTCACGCCAATCAACTACTACTTTAGTCTGGGTTGGCAGCCCCGCGAATGTGGGGCATGTTCCCACGGCCATCGAATACGTCGGACAACCCGCACGCTGAAGCGAGTTTTCGGCACCGTTTCGCAGGCTCGGCCAACGGCCGCCCCTGCCGCCCCTGCCGCCCCTGCCGCCCCTTGCGCAAGGAAAGCTGCTCCCATGCAAGTCCGTCGACACGCCTCGCAACCCATCCGTTTTGCCGGTTCGGAGCTGGGTGAAGAGCGACATATCTGCGCATTCTTCGACAACGTCGAAGAAGAGTATCGCGTCTTGCTGCCCTTCATTCAGGAAGGGTTTGAGCGAGGGGATAAGGCATTTCACGTCGTCGCTCCCCGCCTGCATGAGGACCACGTCCAGCGACTCGAACGAGTTGGCATCGACGTCTCGAGCGCGCGCATACAGGGTCAGCTGAAGCTCTGCGATTGGGAAGAGGCTTACCTCCCCGATGGGCGATTCGACATGCACCGCATGCTCGAGATGTGGCGAAACGAGCTCAAGCATACGCCTGACGAGGGTTTCCCCATGACCCGGCTGGTGGCGCACATGGAATGGTGCCGCGAAAAGCGGGACGGCGTCAGCGATCTGCTCAGATACGAGGCGCTGTTCAACGACGTGCCGCACCGCCAGCACGTGGTCATCTGCACCTATGACTTGAGGAAGCACCCCGGTGATTTCATCATCGACGTGATGAGGACTCATCCAATGATCATCATGGGCGGCATGCTCCACAAGAACCCCTTCTTCGTGCCGCCCGACGAGTTTCTGCGCGAACTCGAAAGCCGCTCAGCTCCGCATCTGAGCGTGGAATGAGTCCAGAGCGGCAGGGTATCAGCGAAGAAATCAGGAGCCTTCAGGCTTGCCTGAACGACTTGATGAGCGTGGTCACGCTGCCAGCGCTGTGGAGCGGGCTCGAATTCTCTCAGATCGTTGGCACGTTCTTGGAGTCGGTACTTGGCATGTTGGGGCTCGACTTCGCCTACGTGCGGACGATTGCTGCAGCAGACAGCGCGCAATTGAAAACGCTACGCGCCTCGCCGGAGGGCGAGTCACGCACCCCGGAGAGCGTCGGTGATCAGATCCGGTCTTGGCTCTCGTCCACACCCGCCGGTTCCCCGCGCCCAATGCCCAATCCGGTCGGTGCGGGTGAGGTCACGGCTGTCTACCTCCGCCTGGGTGTACATGACGAGCTCGGGACGCTCGTGGTCGGCTCCAGTCGCGCCGGCTTTCCCACGCGCAGCGAGCTCTTGGTGCTGCAGGTCGCCGCGAACCAGGTAGCGATCGGTCTGCTGGAAGCCCGGCGTTTCGACGAGCAGCGACGGACGGCCGGGGAGCTCGAGCGTCGAGTTAACGAGCGCACGAAGGAGCTGCTGAGCTTGAACGAACAGTTGCGCCGCGAGATTGCCGAGCGCGAGCGAACCGAGCAGGAGCGGATGAAGCTCGCCTCGATAGTCGAGCACTCGAGCGACTTCATTGGGATGGCGTCCCTGCAAGGGCATTGCTTATTCCTAAATCCGGCTGGCCGGCGCCTGGTTGGCTTGGACAGCGGCAGTGACGTTCAGAGCAAACACATCACCGATTTCGTGGTCGCAGGCGAAATAGACCGACTGATGTCTGAGGCGACGCCGACCGCGCTCGAGCAGGGCAGTTGGAAGGGAGAACTCCTGTTCCGCAATTTGGAAACCGGAGCAGCGATCCCGATGTCGCAACATTTGTTCGTGATCCGAGAGCCTCGAACCGGCGATCCCATCGGGTTCGCCACGATCAGTCGGGACATCACTCAGGAGCGGCGCGCCGAGGAAGCGCTGCGGGTAGCGCGGGAAGAACTGGCTCGAGTCAGTCGGGTTCTCACGATGGGCGAGCTGGCGGGCTCGATCGCTCACGAGGTGAATCAACCTCTCACGGCCGTGGTTGCCAGCGCGGGCGCTTGCGTGCGCTGGCTGGCTGCCGAGCCGCCCAATGTGGCGGAGGCGAGGGCAGCCGCTGGGTGCGTCAAGCAGGACGCCACTCGTGCCAGCGATGTCATCCAGAGGATTCGTGCACTCTTCGCCGGCGATGAACCGAGCCAATCCGTTATTCCACTGAACGAGGCAATCCGCGACGCCGTGAGCGTGATCGAGGGCGAGGCTCGCGCGCAGGGCGTAACGGTAAAGGCTTCCGTGGCACCAGACGTACCCATGGTCGTGGGCGACCGGATACAGCTACAACAGGTGATCCTGAACCTGGCCCTCAACGCAGTCGAAGCCATGAAATCGGTGGTGAACCGGCCCCGGTTGCTGGAGATCGGCGCCCAGACGGATGGCCCGGGCAAGGTGCGCGTGCTCGTGCGCGATTCGGGACCGGGCCTATCAACGGCTGAGCGGAACCGCGTGTTCGATGCGTTCTACACCACCAAAGCTCGGGGCATGGGCATGGGGCTCGCGATCTGCCGCTCGATCGTCGACGCGCACGGCGGGAAGTTATGGGCCACCGCCAACCCGGATTCTGGCGAGACGTTTCAGTTCACCTTTCCCGGCGTTCAGGCGCTCTCGTCATGACCTGCCCGGCCCCCACCGTATTTGTGGTCGACGACGACCTGTCGGTCCGAGTGGCCTTGCGCAACCTGCTGCGCTCAGCGGGGCACACGGTCGAAGTCTTCCCCTCCGCACTCGAGTTTCTGAGCTACACGGGGCCCCACGACCCTCAATGCCTGGTCGTGGACGTCTGCATGCCGGGTATCGACGGCCTCGAGCTCGAGCGCGAGCTGGTCGAAAAGGGACGCGCGCTGCCGGTGGTCTTCATCAGCGGCAGCAGCAATGCGCGCGCCATCAACGCTTCCTCCAAAACGGGCGCGCAGTTTCTGAAAAAGCCGTTCCCTGACGAGGACCTGCTCGACGCCATCCAAAGGTCGATCGATTTGAAGTAGCGAGAACTCCGATTGCACCGGCGTTGACCACCCGGCGCTTCGAAGTGCGCGCGGCGCACGCCGAAGCCGAGCGGATCGGGCCCAAACGCTCGAGCTGGTGCAGTCGCTGATTCATTCGATTCATCCGCTGCGATACCTGCGCCGGGTGCAAGGCACCCGGCGCTTGCAGCAGAGCAATCGCATCACGCGCGTCGCGATGCGATCGTGACGGCGCCTAGATGCGCGACTGGGGTCGGCGGAGGCGTGGCAGACGGTCGCTTTCCCAGGGAAGCCCCGTCATTGGCTCGATGTCGGGCCCCACCCGCTGCTCGATGGCCGCGAGCAGCGCCTCGGCCGTGTAGGTGCCATTGTGGCGCTCCCCGTTTATAAAGAAGGTGGGGGTGCCGTTCACGCCACTGCGCACGCCCTCGATGAAGTCGCGTTGGACCTTCTGCTGATATCGGTGCTCTTGAAGGTCGCGTATGAAACGGCCCACGTCGAGCCCCAGGTCGGCCGCGTCGTTGAGCAGCGCGGGAGCCTCCAGCTTCTGCTGGTTCTGGTAGAGCATGTCGTACATCTCCCAGAAGTGTCCCTGCGCGCCGGCGGCCTCCGCGGCTTCCGCGGCCAGCAGCGCGTGCGGGTGGAGCTGGGTAAGAGGGAAGTGGCGGAAGACGAAGCGAACCCGGTCTCCGACGGCACTCGCCAGGCGCTTGAGCTCCCAGTAAGCGCGCCCACAGAAGGGACACTCGAAGTCGCCGTACTCCAAGAGGGTAACAGGGGCATCGGCCGGCCCCGTCGCCCAGTCGTTGGCGTCCACGCCTCTGCGGAGGGGGCTCATGTCCGGGCCTCCGGCTGAGGTGGCTGCTGCTGTGGCTGGAAGTTCGAGAACTCCATCTTCTTCTCCGTCAGCCGCTCGAGCGCGTCGAGCACGCCGTCCGCGCCTGGGTTGAGCTCGATAGGCGAGACGTAGCTCCAGTAGACGACGCCCTTGCCGTCGATGACGTAGAGCGATCGTTCGCAGGTGCCGATGTCCTCCCGGTACACGTTGTAACGGCGCGCGATCTCGCCCTTCGGATGGAAATCAGAGAGGAGCGGAATGTGAATGTGGAGTTCCTTCGCGAAGGCGATGTGGCTCCAGAG
This sequence comes from Polyangiaceae bacterium, assembly GCA_035549735.1. GTDB lineage: Bacteria > Myxococcota_A > Polyangia > Polyangiales > Polyangiaceae > PMG-095. The sequence continues at coordinate 20,446 of DASZQI010000044.1, forward strand.
GGAGTCACACGAGATGCCGAATACCTGCGCGCCGAACTGACCGAACACGGGCATCAGCTCGTTGAAGAGCCCAAGTTCGCTGGTGCAGACGGGAGTGAAGTCCGCCGGGTAAAAGACTAGGACGGCGGGGGAGCCCTCCCGGTCCGCAAGTTTTACCCGTCGCCCATCAGGAGTGGATGGAAGGTCCAGCTCGGGTGCGCGCGTGCCGGCTGGCAGACCTTGCGCGAGGACGCCCGAGGCTGGAGGTGGAGGTGCAGAAGCAATTGAGACCACGGTTACCGCCTTTCACCGCGACAGTGGCCACGGCGGAGAGAGCATGCAACGTGGCAAATGTTCCCGAACGCGCTGTCGTCTACGTCCTCGACGCCGGTGACACACGCGTCTTGGAAATCGAGACACCGGGATCGACGGCGCAGAACAAGCAGAGCAAGCAGAACAAGGAAGGTGTTACGATCAAGCTGGCGTCCGCTTCTATGCCGCCTTCCCACGGGTCGCGCCGACCGTCGACCCGATGATGTCGAGGCCGTGGTCGAGCGTCTTGGCGTCGATCGTGAGAGACGGAAACAGCTGCAGGGTCTCGTCGCTGGCAGATGCGAGGAGGAGCCCGCGCTCGCGGCACCTCGCCTTCACGCGCTTCGCTTCGCGCTCCCTTTCGAACTCCACGCCGATGATGAAGCCGACGCCGCGCACGTTCACCTCGGAGACGAACGGCATGGATGTGAGCCGCTCCCGCGCATGCGCCCCGAGCGTCGTCGCGTTCGCGAATAGCTGTTCGCCGCGCTCTTCGAAGACGTCTAGCGTGGCGGCTGCTGCGCACACCGAGCGAGGGTGCCATCCGTACGTCGACCAGATGTCACCATTCGCCTCCAGGGTTTCGCCCACGCGTGCGGTCATCAGTGCGGCGCCCATGGGGGCATGACCTCCGGTAATGGCTTTGCCGACGCAGAGGATGTCCGGCTCGAGATCGAAGTGCTCGCACGCAAACATGCGGCCGCTGCGACCGAAGCCGCATGCAACCTCGTCTGCGACGAAGAGCGTCCCGTACTTTCGACAGAGCGCGCGCAGCCTCGAAACGAACGCGTCGTCCGGCACGATGCCGCCGAGGTTGCAGATGACCGGTTCCATGACGAATGCAGCGATCTCGCGCTTCTTCAGCAGTACCTCGGCACGCTCCGCGGCGCGAGCGTCGAAGGGGCCGGCGATCTTGTGACACCGCGGAAGTCCAGCGTGCGCGCGGCCGCGGAGATCGGACGAGCCGATGCTGAGCGTGCCGATTGAATTGCCGTGGTAAGCGTCGTCGAGGGACAAGAGCCCGTGCCGACGCGTCACGAGCATGGCTGCCTGCAGCGCGAGCTCGACGGCCTCCGTACCTCCTGTCGCTCGAAACACCTTGCGAAGCTTCCTCGGCGCGAACGACAGCAGGCGCTCGGCAAGCTGCTCCGCGGGGCGATAGTGATAAGACGGATGAACGTACGTCGGTCCGTCGAACGCCTGCATCGCCGCTTCGATCTCCGGGTGCTTCCACCCGAGGTTCCCGACGCACCATCCCATTGCGAAATCGAGGTAGCGATTTCCGTCGACGTCGGTAACGTAGTCACCTGCCGCGTCCGCGACCTCGATGGCTCCTACCTCGGCTTGCTTGGCGAGTGCGTGCTTCATGAGTTTGCCCTCGGAGCCATTCCTTCCATCAGCGTCGGGCCCGGACCGCGACCGTCTCCGCGAACGGCCCGAGCGCCACCTTCTCCTCGTTCGGATCGCGGTTTTTCAGGACCATGTGTTCTCCTTGGAAGAGCGCGAGCTCCTGCATTCGCAGTGCCAAGTGCTTGCTTGCGCGTTTTGCTCGGTAAACACCGAGCTGCGCGAGAGCTTGGGGCAACCCCGCCCGAGGCAACCCTTTGCGGCCGTAGCAGCCCTGCGGCGCTTGATCACGATCAACGCGCGAGGCGCGTGCTCGTGGCCTCGCGACGCCGATTCCCGAGACCGCACCGATGACCAGCGCCACGTTGCCCCACGGCTCGACCGCCAACGAACCTTCGGCAGAGCCGGGCCGTCGAGCGATCATCGGGGTTGCGCCATCACGTGACTCAAATCCTCGCTCGGGGCAGCGCAGCACCAGACTTCACCTTGGCGAGTGCACCGGATCGGAAGCTCGCGCTTTGCGAGTTTCGCGCCAGGTCCGTGATTCTGGCGTTCTACCCGGCTGACTGTCAGCCCCGTGTGCGGAGACTAAATGGCGCTGTACAACGAGACGCTCGACGAGTTTTCGCAAGCTCGACGCACAGCTGCTCGGTATCTCGGTCGATAGTGGCTGGTGCGACTCGGCATTCGCGGGAGCGCGCCATGTGAAGTTTCCACTGCTTGCTGACTTCGAGGCCAAGGGATCTCTCCTCTTCATCTGCTGATTCGATCGGCTGCGGCCGCGGAGCCCGAGCTCGCGTCGCTGCGTCGGGAGATGGACGATTCTCCCCTCTCGCGCATGAGGCAGAACGCCCGCGTTCTCCAGCGCCGCGGCTTTCTTCGAAAAGGGATGAGCGTCGCGGCGGCAGCCGAGATCATGTGGGCGTACACTGCTCCCGAGCTATGCGATTTGTTGGTCCTGCGGCGGCGCTGGTCGCCAAAGGAGCTCGGCGCATTTGGTGGCGCGGCTCTCGAGACGGCGCTCCTTCGCAGATGAGTCGCTCCTCGCGTTCAGAGGGTCCGTCGCCCTCGCGTAGCGCGCTCTCTAGTGTCGCGCGCTCAGAACGGCCTTGAGCGTCGCGGTCAGACCCTGGACGGTGGGTGCATCGTACACGCCGTATTGCTTACCTCGGCGCCGCTCGCGGTGCGGTGGCGAAGCAGCCCCTCCCACGTGCGCGTACGCGTCAACGTCGCGTTGATTTCGTCGAGCGGAATGGGAAAGCGCGTCCCAAGGAGCTCGTGCGAGCTGCGCCCCACCGCCTGCTCCGCGGACCAGCCGTAGAGGCGCTCGGCCCCGGCGTTCCAAAAGCAGATCGTGCCGTCGGCATCCCGAATGAGAATGGCGTCACTCGCAAGCTTAACAAGGTCCTCGAAAGGGAAGTCCGAAGAAGGCATGAAACGTCGGCCCCGCATTATACGCTTCGATCCCGAATCGGCGAACGGGCCTTCGTTGCGCGGGGAGCTTCCGCCGCGACAGCGCCACGGACCAACAAAGAACCCAGTCCCGAAACAGCGAAGAGGCGGCCTTTTCGGGGACGTTCAAGCGTTGGTTGTGCGGGGGCGCAACGCGGGCCGTATACCGCGATATCGCTGAACGCTTCCGGCTGCGGGAGTTCGGCGCAGGGGCCGGTGCCCGCGCCGGGTCGGCTTGCGATCGCAGTCAGCAGAGCTCACGCTCGAAGCAGCGTGGGCGTCACGAAGCGTCAAACGCCTTCGGTGGCCTTCGAGGCCAGGTGCCATTGCTTGCAGTAGCGGCGCGATCGGTTCGGAAAACGCCAGGTTCCGGGCTCAGTTCCGAACAAGGCTCGCTGAGGGGTCCAGGCGGATGAGGGTCGTCCGAATCGCTCCTCACAATTGCCTGTTGCGCGCGTTTCGCGCAAATCACGAAGTGCGCGCCTGCGATGTCTTTCGTGCGGCTCGCGCCCAGTAAGATCTCGACGCTGGTCGCATCGACGGCATCAAGCGAACGAAGGTCGGTGGTCGGTTGACGAATCAGCCGCGCCAGCCGCGCCTGCGCCGCTGGCGGCCCTGAAAGCTCGCGCCCCGACCGGGAGCGGCCCACCTCTCCGTGGACTGCGATGATGTCGTCGACCGATACGGACTTGATGCCCCTCGCCTCGAGCACGCCCGTTCCCGAGCTCACCTGCGTTCCCATGTCGAGAAGATGAATCGTCGCAGGGGCCTGAGCGCGAGGAAGGAGACCCATCAAGTACAACTCGAATGGCGCGCAAAGGAATGTCCACTACCGCCCCGCTTGGGCTGAACCCGAGCGGAGCTCGGCGCGCGGTGGCAACGTGGCGTCGACGGACGCCGGGGGTGCCGAATCGGCGGTAGGTTCAGGTTTGAGCGAAGACTTACCGTGTAATTCTCGACGCTTAGCTCGCTCCTGTGTTGGCCGAGCCCGTGGGAGTCGGAAGGTTTCGGTGATATCCTTGGAGAAGTGAGCACTTTGTCCGAAGCTGCAGCTAGGAAGGCCGTCCGGGCCCGCGCAGAAGTCCGTATCTTTAGGCAGGGTGAGGGCGAGGCGGAAGCCGACGCTGACGCGCTGTACTGGGATCGGATCCCGGTGGACGAACGCGCTGAATTCGTCTGGCGACTCAGCCTGGAACTGCACGAGCTTTCAGAACCGACGCAGCACTATGAGCCCCGACTTTCTCGATCTGTTGCGCGCGTTCTCGGGCGCTAACGCGCGCTTCCTTGTCGTGGGTGCCTACGCGGTCGGCGTACACGGCAGGCCTCGCGCGACGAAAGACCTCGACGTGTGGATAGAGGCGAGCGAGGAGAACTCGTCCCGCGTCATGCGTGGGCTGATTGAGTTCGGTGCCCCACTCATGGGACTGACGGAGGCGGACTTGAAGAAGCCAGGGATAGGCTTGCAGATTGGTGTCGAGCCCGGCCGTATCGACGTGCTCACCAAGATCAGCGGCATCGCATTCGAAGAGGCATGGCCCGGACGTATCGAGGCTGACTTCGGCGACGGAGTCCGCTGCCCGGTCATCGGATTGGACGCGCTTCTGCGTAACAAGCGGGCGTCCGCCCGCCCGCAGGACTTGGCAGACGTCGATGCGCTGGAACGCTTGATGAAGGCAAAGAAGCGTTAGACGCGCAACGCGCGCC
>DASZQI010000045.1:0-15690 GCA_035549735.1 Polyangiaceae bacterium
GTCGCAACGAGTGACGGGTGCGCGACTCCGAGCGCGTCGGCCCGCGCGATCGAACAGTGACAAGTGCGCGGCTCAGAGCGCGTGCGGCCGGCGTCACCGAACCGAGATCTCGCTGGTATTGGTCGCCCCCTAGGTTCGGGCGCGCTTCGAGTCGTAGGTCGTCGAAAGGTCTCGTGGTCCGCAGCGGTTCGCAAATGCAGCCACGCCTGCGTTGCCCTGCTTCGTCCGCTAAGGCGGCGAGATCGCCTGGAGCAGGTAGCTTGCCATCGCGTACTCGTAGGTGGTGTAACACCTTTCGCCCACCACTTGTTCCAACCGACTCCGGTAACGCGCCGCTCGAGTGGGCGGGTCGCCGATGACTGACTGTAGCAAGGCGTCGTAAAAGTAGGCTTCGCAGCGGAACGAGGCCAGCGACTGCGAGCCGCGCGAGAGCATCGAGCGAGCGAACGCCTGCGGGTCTTTCAGGGCATCGAAGACCTTGGCCGAAGTTTCCGGGGTTGGGTTCAGGTAGTAGCGGACCAAGATTTCGTGCCAGGGGTTGAGATCGCCCTGCGCCAGGCGCTGCTCCGGATTGTCGCCGGCTGGCACTTCGCGCAGTCGATCCTGGAGCAACGCGTGGGCTTCGCTTTCCGCTCCGCGCTCCAGTAGTCGCCACGCGAGCATCAGGCGCACGTAATCGCGATAAGCGTGGTCCATCCAGAACAACAAGCGCCGGGCGCTCTCGGCGTAGGCGGCGTCGTTGAGCAACAAATGCGCGAGCGCGGACGAGAACAGCACGCTCGGCTGATCACCGATGCCCCGCTCCAGGGCGTCGTCGGCGGTCGCTGCGGCTTCGCCGACGCGGCCTTCTCGAATTTGAATGGGCACGAGATCGAGCGCGTCCTCCCCCCGCGCGGATCGCTCGAGCGTGTGTGCCAGCGCGTTCGCTTCGCTGTTTCGCCCAGAGTAGTCGAGCGCATCGCGCCGGAAGAACAGCAAGCTGCGGCGTAAGCCGGCGCGCTCGCTCTCCTTGATCCCAGCCAGTTTTTCTAGGCGGGTCTGGGCGCCGTCGAGCTCACGCAAGACGTCTTGGGCGGTGCCTTTTCCGTGCGTGAGCAGGTCGACGTCGATGCCGTAGCGCAAGATGTCGAGGGTGAGCGCATAGTAGGTCTTTTCTGCCGGCCGCAGTCGGGCAGGCAGCCGCTCCTGCGCGCGCCCCCACATGGCCCGGACCTGTTCCAAGCGCGGTATCGTGCCGTTGGTGGGGAGCGCGCCCATGGCGCGGGCCAAATCCCAGAGCGTGGACCAACTCAGATCCGCCTTTTCCGCGATTGCGGCGATGGACCAGTAGCAGCGGTCGTTGTTCGCGGCCTTACAGTGTTCTTGCAGTTGCTTGAACGCGGCATCGGGATTCCGTAGCGACGATCCGTCCGCAGCGAAGACTGGGGCCAGCAGGGTCGAGAGCTCCTTTTCGGCTTCGTCCAGGAACCTGGGTCGCTCTCGATCCGGTGTGCCAGGACCCACGGTCGCTTGCACGAGTCGTTCGGCGAGCCAGAAGTTCTGGTCGACGCTGAACGACTTTCGATCCGCGGCGTGGCGCTTCAAGAACGTGAGCAGCTTCACCAAGTCGAAGGTGGCGTCGCCGCTCGGCAGCTCGGCCATCAAGGCGCACAGCCGCAGGCTCAGGCTGCGCGTCGCGTCGCGAACCGCCGGAGGGCGCTCGAGCGCGAGTTTGACTTCCGACAGCTCGCTGGGCGAGAGCTTGCGCCAGATGCCGACCCCGTGAGCCGGAACCTCACACAGGTCGTGCTCGACGTAGCGCAGGATCAAGTCGTCCGCGGCCGACGCATAGCTCTCGGTAAACGCGGCGATCGAGCCCGCGCGATCGTCGTTGAGCGCGCTGCGAAAGGCGGTCGCCGCGTCTTCGGGATGGTCCGAGGACAGTGCGTCGATCGCCTGACTCAGCTTGGAGGGCGCGGGGGTGGCCTTCTGAACTCGCGTCCGCGCCGCTTCGGTTTCGACGAGTTGCTCGACCAGACAAGTCGCGTTTTGCTGGCCGCACACCTCGGTCCAGATAGGCAGCGACGCGAGCAACCACGGTAGGTCGCGGATGGTGCGGCCGGTGTCGCTGGCGAGCACCGCGCGCATCAACAATTTGAGGTCGTTCTGGGAGAAATGCTTGGGCAGCCACTCTCCGAGGCGCTCGCGCAGCGGCCAGGTGTTCAGGCCGATGGTCGCCGAGCGCGCGGCGAGCACTTGCGTTTCGATCGCCTGAACCACCGCTTCATCGCCTTCGGCGTGCCCCGACGCGGGCTTTGCCATGCCCAGCAGATCGATCTGAAAGCGATTGTCTGCCCACCATCCTTGCCCGAAGCGAATACCGGAGGGTGATATTCCGTGCGTGCGATAGAGGCTGACGCGAAGCTCGGCTAGCCGATCCCGAAAGGCCGGCACCAACTCCGAGTCCCGACTCAAGCGTTTGACGAGCTCTGCGCCGAGTTGAACTCGAATCGGTTTCTCTTCGGCGTCCAGCGTCGGCGCCGTCTCCGAGTACCCCGTCGCTTCGAAGAGCGGGTCGGTCGGACAGGACCAGTCTCGCGCGCCGGACAGACGGATGCTGGTCGGGGGGCGAGCCCTGCCGTCGTCGTCGATCACCCAAGCCGCGATCCGGTCGGGTCGCGCCTCGGCATCGCTCTGCTCCAGATCGGCGATGCGATCGAGAATGCGAGTCATCATACCGGCTGGGCGTCCAAGCCGCGCCGCTTCGAGCAGCGCCAAGTGCACGCGCGCGGTCAAGCGGTGGACGCCTTCGTTGCGGCAGGATTTCTCGGATTCAGCGCCGTTTCGCGACGTTCGTGGGCACTCGACGAAGCGGTCGAGGCTCGCGCGCACGAGGCACGGATCGTCTTCCAACCGCAGCCCGAGCAGCCGCTTGGTGAGCGGTTCCGTGATGTAAAGCTCTGGGCTCTTGGCCATGCTCTCGAAAGCTTCGAGCGTCATCACGGCTTCCACCGCTGGCAGCACCTCCACGTTGATCGGTTCTTCCGAGACGGCCATCTTCGCGGCCACACGTTCCTCGATCACTCGCCAGAGTGGCGCGCTCCACGGGTCCGCGAGGCCTGCTCGCAAGCGTCGCGGATCGAGCGCAATCAGAGGGCGGGGCTCGAAGCTCACCCCCTTCTCGATGACCTTGATTTCCTCGTCGAACGGCGGAGAGGAGTTCCAGGCCAACACGGCCAGCTGGCGCTCGACCGGCGGCACCGAGCGGCGCACCATGACTCGCTGGTCGAGCTTGAGCACGAAGCTGCCCGCCGGCAGAGCACCGTCGAACACGACGTCGATCGAGGGGGGTAAGCGTATTCGCTTTTCGCGCCAAAGGCGATCGCTCAGGTGCTGCCACAGCGCCCGAATCGACCCGGCCTGAACGGGCCGCGGCGCGACGCCAGGTTCGTCCCGCTCCCGATAGGCCAAGGTGATGGACGACCCGGACTGCGCCCCGAGGTCGGACGCCGGCTCGCGCGGCGCATTACAGCTCGCGGCCACATCGGCGTTGCGCTCGAGGCCAGTGAGCAGCTCTTCCAGCGGTGGGGTCAAAAAGCAGCTCATGACCCGCTCGGAAAAGGAAGTGTCGGGGTCGGCGTGCGCGCGCAGATCGCGGAGTGCGCCGGTGAGTTTGGCGCAGTCCTTTTGACCCAGCGCTTTCCGCAGCGTGGCCCGCTGATCGACGAGTTCCTGCCGGTAGCGGTAGGTCATTCCGCCCAGGGTCGCGATGAGCGCGAGCAGCACCGAGCCGATCACGCGATTGCGCCGGACACGCGCTTCTTCGAGAGCCTTGCGCTCGCGCTCCTTGCGCATTTCATCCTCGATGAACGCGCGCAAGACTTCGGTGAAGGCATCGTGGGTGAGCTCGACCACCCGCCCTTCTTCGCGGAAGTGCACGATGCGCTGCTGCTCGAGCCGAGCCAGCAGCTTCAAGACTTCCACGCTGTCGAGCGCGACCTGTTCGGCCAGGACGTCGACCGGGTAGGCCATCTTCACGCCCGCCTTGGGCGCCAGCGCATTCAGCACGCGCGCGAGGTTGAAGCGCTCGCCGGCCGCGGCCTTTTCGAAGGCCTCGCGCACGTAGCCATCGACGATGCCCTGACGCCCGCCGAGCGAACGATAGAGATCCTTGCTGATGTGCGGCTGCGGCTCGCCCGCGACCTCTTGCCACAAGCAGCGGCAAACGATCTGCAGGATGGGCAAGGACGTGCCCTGTTCCGCCGCCGTGGCGTCGTTGAGGCCGGAACCGTTGTTTCGGAGCGAAACCGCGCTGAGCAGCTCGCTCACCAAGTCCTTGTCGATGCTGCCGGAAAAGCGCTCGAGGGGCCTTTCGATCGCCTCCTCGGCCGCCTTGCCCGCGAGCGGCGCAACGCGGTAGCGCGCGGGCGAGAGCGTGAGCCAATAGTCGCGGAAGGCATCCAACCGCCCGACGAACTCTTCGCGCAGCACCAGCACGACGTGCGCGTCCGCGCCGGTGCGGGCCAGCGCCGCGAGCTCCTGCGCCACTCGCTCGACCGTGCCCGCGTCGCCATGGCGCAGGAAGAATTGCTCGAACTGATCCAGAACCAGCACCAGGCTGTCATCACCCTGAGCAGTGAGGCTGCGTGCGAGCTCGAGCAATGAGGCGTCGGGAGCAGTGTCCAGCGAGAGCGCTCTGGCGACCGCGCTGCGCATTCCCGCGACGGGCTCGAGCGTCCACTCGTCGAAGTAGACTACGCGAGTTTCTAGCTTGCGCAGCGCCGGCACGACCAGCGTGCGCAGCAGTGAGCTCTTGCCGATGCCCGAAGCGGCGAACACGACCGTGACCGGGTTGGTCAGGATCTTGTTGACCAGCAGCGTGCCTTCGCTGTCGCGACCGAAAAATAGCTCGCGATCGCGCTCCTCGTAGGGGCGCAGGCCGACGTAGGGCGCTTCGTGCTCGACGCCGAGCTCGGGCTCGGTCGAGTCGTGCGCAGTGTCGTTCATCCGCCCCTCGCTGCCCGGACCGCGCGCACGAACGTCGCCAGATCGAGCGGTACTTTGTCGGGGTTGAAGCGTCGTTTCCAAAATAGCGCTTCAGTCGGTGAGCTGGCGGTGCGCAGCGCGTAAGGAGTTTTCTTGAGGTACACCGAGCCAGGCCGGGTGCGCGTCGCCGTGCTGGCGCGGAACAGGTGGCCGATCAGTCGGTAGTGCCAGACGTCCAGGTTGTATTCGAGGAACAACAGCTTACCCATGCGGAGTAGGCCGCTGATGGCCGGCGGAACACCGGTCGCGGCTTCCCGAAGGTGCACCAAGAAATCGACGTGGTCCGACTCGGTGATCACCACGGTGTCGAGCTTTTCCTGCTTCGCGAACGGCAGCGACTGCAGGCAGGCCGAACCGAGCAGCTTGTAAATGACGCAGTCGTCCTCCGCCAGAGCGACGTCTTGAGCGGAGTGCAGCTCTACGGCCTTGCTCGGCTCCTTCAACACCAGCGGGTGATGGGGGCTCCGTTGCACCAGGATCTTGCCGGCGTGCTTGTCGCAGCTTCCGGGGTCGTCTGCGTCACCCGAGCGCAGCACGTGGGAAACGAGGACGTAGGGCCGCCCCTCGGCGGTCAGCCGGCTCTCGAGTAGATCGTCGTAGTTGACCGAGACGACCAACCAGGGCGGCTTCATCTCCAGAATCAGATCGTGCACCGCGGGGGACTCGATGCCTGCGGCCTGAGCCGCGAACAACGTAGCCAGCTGGCTCAAAAACTCGCCACGATCCTCGGCGTGCAGCTCGAGCGATTCAGCCGCGGTCGCGATCATGTCTTGGCGCTTCTCACCGCTGAGTCCTGCGGCTTCGGCGAGAGCGCGCGCGACGCGAAAAAAGCTCAGCTTGCCGGAGCCGTAAATGCCGTCGCCCAGGAAGGGGATGATTTTTCCCTGCGTGAGCTCGTTCGTGAACGTTTTGACGAACTGCGCTTGCTCGTCGCTGAGTGTCAGGTTGTCGCTGGCGCGCCCTTTTTTACGACGAATTTCGATTTGCGAGGGCGTGCTCAAAAACGACCAATAGCGAGCCGCGCCGAGCGGACTCGGAGCTTCGCTCGGCGCCAAATAGTGCGCGATCTCTTCGACTGTGACGATGCCGTCGCCGTTGCTGTCGGCCACCTCCGAGTCGATGGTCCGAATCAGCTTGCTGGTGAGCGCGCTCTGCTTTTCTTGGAAAGGGCTGGCGTTGCTCTCCGGGTTGCTGTCTGACGCGATGACCACCAAGCTGCGACCTGCGCCCAGCGTGCTCTGAAAAGCGGCCGCCACGGCTGCGGCGGGCGCGCCGCCGTAGCAGGCGTCGAAGAAGAGCACGATGTGTTGGGCTTTGCAGGGCGCCAGGAAATCGTGCTCGATGCGAGCGAGCGCGATGGCCGTGGACTTGTAGCTGTCGAGCTTCGAGTCGCGGCCGGTCAAATGCAGCCCCGCCTCGGTGAGCAGCGCGTGCCCGCTGAAATAGAAGAACAGCAGCTCATCCGCGCGCGCCGGGCTGAAGAAGTTGTCGATCGCCCCTTCGAGCTCTTGCTTCGACACGTTGCGCAGCGCGGTCACGTCGAAGCCGCAAGCTTCGAGCCGCAGCACGCGTGCGAGTTGCTCCACGTTGGCGAGTGGCGCCGACAGGCCCGCGAGCTTCGAGTCTGCTGCGTAGCCCCCGACGCCCACCAGCAGCGCCTTGCGATGACTGCCCTGGGCCACCGACCGCGGCGGATTCGAAATACGCTCCTCGATCTTGGTGCGGATGCCGCCGAGCAGCCCTTGAAAGCCGGGGTGTGAGCGATCCCCGCTCCAATCGAACAGCCGGAGCGCATGCAGCACGTTGAATGGCGGCGGCAGCTCGACTTCCTCGAGCAGCACCGGGATGAGGTAGGCACGAGCGGCCTCGGCTTCGGCGCGCACCCAATCGCGCCCCGGCGCGAGCGCGCTTTGGGACCAACAGACGACCGCGCAGTCAGCGTCGCGCAACTCCCGCGCGATCACCTCCATGTAGCGCTGCCCGCCCTTGAGATCGTCGTCCCACCACAGGTCGTAGCCTTCGGCCAGCAGCGCTGCTGCGAGCGGCCGAATCCGCTCCACGTCGTCGCTGGCATGGCTCAGGAAAATGCGTGGCATCGAATCTCCGCTCTCGAGGCGACGTGGGAGAGGCCCTCAGAGTTAGGTATACAAGAGAGCTTTTGAACGAAGAAAGATTTTGCGATGGTCATTTGTGCGAGCAGCCGGCCCCGTGACAGGGGCGGCCAGGCGCGGCTGCCGGGACGGGCTTTCGCGAGCTCGGCTGCCTTCTGACGGGCCCCGGCGGGGAGCGCGCCCGTTTCCGCGGGGGCAGCCAAACCACCAAAACCCGTGCAGGCTGGGGCGCCAATTTTGGGAATAGGGTGAGGGAACTCGTGGGGGCGGTTTTCGTGGCAGACTCGCGAAATGTGGTCTCGAGGTCGCGTGACGGCGGTGTTGCTCGCGCTGTCGTCGCTCGCGCTGTCGGTCGCAAGCTACGCGGACGCGCCGGTGCTGCATGAGTTCGTGGAGCCGAACGCAGCGGAGGATTTGCAGTTGGGCGCGCGCACGCCGGATGGGCAGATGCCAGCGGCCGAGCGCACGCCGAGCGGGTTGATCAGCGCGCCCGGCTTTTTGGATCCGAACGCGCCGCGCCAGGTGGCGTACGGCGGTGGCTCGACGCCGGATAGTATCGACGCGACGTTTCGCCTGGATCGCGACACGAGTGAGCCTTCGGTGGTGCGCTACGACGACCCGTTCACGCCGTCGGTGGCGCCGTTCAAGCGGTTGTACGCGTTCGATTCGGTGGACAACGAGCTCGAGCTCAAGGTGCAGCAAAAGCGGCTCGATGCGCTGCCCACGGGCGGGGATCTGCCGGAGGGTTACGATCGATTCTTCGGAGATTTGTTCGTCGACTTGGCGCCCGGGGTGCCCGTGCGCGTGCCGACGGTGGGGCCGGGCACGCGGCTGCTCGCGCTGCGGGTGGAGCCGCCCACCAAGCTCGAGTTGAAGCACGACGGCGCGGAAAATTGGTTTGCGGTCGGGGAAGAGCGCAAGCGCGTGCGGCTGATTTTGGATCTGGCGGCGCCGCGTTCCGGATTCGGTTCGGAGTACGGCGAGGTTTCCTATGGTGAGCTCGCGACCTGGGCGACACCGTTGCCGCCAGCGGTGCGCGCGACCGTGAACGGCGTGCTCGATCGGCTCGGGCTCTCGCGCGCGCTGAAGCCGCGGGACGCGCTGGAAGCGCTGGTCTCGCACTTCAGAAGCTTCTCGCCTTCCAGCGATTTGCCGAGCGCGCAGGGCGGCAGCGCGCTCTACGCCGAGCTCGTTCTGGAAAAGAAGGGCGTGTGCCGGCATCGCGCGTTCGGGTTCATGTTGACCGCGCTCGGCCTCGGGTTGCCCGCGCGTTTCGTGCGCAACGAGGCGCACGCTTGGGTCGAGGTGCGCGATGCCCGGATTTGGCATCGCATCGATCTCGGCGGTGCGGCGCGGCGCTTCGAGGTCGATACGCGGCCGGGCGCGCCGGCGCACGCGCTGCCGCCCGACCCGTATGCGTGGCCTGCAGAGTCGCAGAGTGCGCTCTCGGCTGCGCAAAGTGCGGCGCCGTCGTCGTCCGGTTCGGGCAGCGGCGCGAGCTCGGATCCGTCGCGTCGCCCACCGGGGGCAGCGCCGGGGGCAAGCGCGCACGCATCGCCCGCGGGCAGCGCGTCGAGTGCCATGTCATTGCCCCCTGCGTCGCTCGACGGCGACCATCCGCGCTCGCTGATCGACCTCGAGCTCGACGCGCCCGAGGCGCGGCGTGGCGCGGCCGTGCGCGTGATGGGGCGTGTGAGCAGCGCCGGGGCGCCCTGCCCGCACGCGCGGGTCGACATCGTGCTCGTGGAACAAGGCGCGGGCGCGCAGGGTGAAGGGGCGCTGATCGGCTCGGTGCCGACCGATGCGACCGGGCGTTTCGATAGTCGAGTGACGATTCCGTTCGACATCGACGTGGGCGAGCACGTGCTCCGCGCGTCGACGCCGGGCGCGGGAGAGTGCGGAGCCAGTCAGTGAGCGAGTCTGCGCGCGCGGCCCGCTCAATCAACGATTGAGCACCTGTTCGATGCGCTTGTCCGGCACCAGCCAAGTCAGTGCGACCAGCACGTAGATGAGGTCCGAGAGCAGCTCGTTGACGAAGGCGAGCGGAATCGCGGTGAGATAGAGCACCAGCGAAATCTTGCCTTTCTTGTCCTTGCCGACCGCCAGCGCGAGCTTCGAGTGCGCTCCCTGATGCGAGACGATCACGGTTTGCAGGATGGTGTACGAAATTGCGCTCATCAGCATCACCGCGCCGTAGGCCGCCGTTGGCAGGGCCGCGAAGTGATTCTCCCCCATCCACCCGGTAACGAACGGTACCAGTGAGAGCCAGAACAACAAGTGCAAGTTGGCCCAGAGCACGCCGCCGCTGATGTGCTCGGTGGCATGCAGCATGTGGTGGTGGTTGTTCCAGTAGATGCCGAGATACACGTAGCTCAGCACGTAGGTGAGAAATACCGGAACCAACGGTTGAACGGCGCCCCAGCTGTCGCCGTGCGGAATCTTCAGCTCGAGCACCATGATGGTGATCAGGATCGCGAATACGCCGTCGCTGAAGGCTTCGAGACGTCCTTTACTCATGCGGGGCTCCGGGTCATGCGGAGGCGCATTGTAGTCGCAAGTGTCGCTGGAGCTGGAATTTGCGAGAGCGTCCACGGGCGAGCGTCGTACGACCCGGGTTGACAGCTCGCGCCGCGTGCCTCATCCTGACCTCCGTGAACTTCTCTCACCGCTCCGCGACCATGCGCATGCGCAGCCAAATTTTGGCTGCGTTGGCGCTGTTTCGTCGTTTGAGCGAGTGAACGCTGATTTCGACGGGCTGCCCACGCGGGCGGCCCGTTGCGCATTGGGGCGTGGCGATCGCCGTGTGGGCGGTCCTCGAAAAACTCCGGTTTGCCGGAGAAGCCGAGGCCCCGATGACCGATTCCACCTTCGTTTCGACCACGATTCCGTACGTGAACGCCGAGCCCCACGTGGGCTTCGCGCTCGAGCTCGTGCAAACCGACGCGCTGTGCCGGTATTTGCGCTTGACCGGCAATGCCGTGCACAGCTCGACCGGCAGTGACGACCACAGTTTGAAGAACGTGCGCGCAGCCGAGGCGCGCGGCGAGCCGGTGCGCGAGTTGGTGCGGCGCAACGCGGCGGCGTTCGCCGAACTGCGCGGCGCGCTCTGCGCCGAATTCGACGAGGACGTGTCGACCAGCGTCGATCCGCGGCATGCGCCCAGCGTCGAGCGTCTACTGCGCGCGTTGCAGGCGAGCGGCGACGTCTACGCCCGGCGCTACCGCGGCGCCTATTGCGTCGGATGTGAGCAATTTTACCGATCGGAAGAGCTTGTGGCTGGCGTTTGTCCGGAGCATGAGCGCGCTCCGGAAATCGTCGAGGAGCAGAATTGGTTCTTTCGACTATCGCGCTACGAAGAGCGGCTCAGACGGGCGATTCAAAGCAACGCGCTTCGTATTTTTCCGCAGGAGCGCAAGAACGAAGTGCTCGGTTTTCTCGACTCGGGGCTAGAAGACTTCAGCATCTCGCGTTCAGCCGAGCGCGCACGCGGCTTCGGGCTCACGGTGCCGGGGGACCCGTCTCAAGTCGTGTACGTGTGGGTCGACGCGCTTTGCAACTATCTGAGCGCGGGGGGCTACGGCGAACTCGGGTCCGATTGCGGCTGGCAACGCGCAGCGCGTCGCGTGCACGTGCTCGGCAAAGGCGTGCTGCGCTTTCACGCCGTGTATTGGCCGGCGTTGCTGCTGTCAGCGGGGCTCGAGCTTCCGAACGAGCTGCGCGTGCACGGCTATCTGACCGTGGAAGGGAAGAAGATCGGAAAATCGCTGGGCAACGCGCTCGACCCACGCGCGCTGTGCAACGAGGTCGGTGTGAACGCACTGCGTTACTATTTGCTCCGCCACATTTCGCCCTTCAAGGACGCCGATTTCTCGCGCGAGCGGCTGATCGCCGCGCACGACGCGGAGCTCGCCGACGAGCTCGGCAATTTGGCGCTGCGCGTGCTCACGCTGGTGGAGCGGCACTGTGCCGGCCGCGCGCCGGAGCTCGATTCGCATGCGCTGGGCGAAGCCGAGCAAAGCTTGAACGCCGTTTCGAGCGCGCTGCCCGCGCGGCTCGCCGCGGCGTTCGCCGATCACCAGCTGAGCGACGGTCTCGACGCGGTTTGGGATCTGGTGCGGGCCGCCAATCGCTACGTCGATCGCAACGAACCCTGGCGCCTCGCGCGCCGTTTGCAGGAGCCGGGCGTACGGGCTCGGCTCGAAACGGTGCTGTCCGCGTCGCTTTCTGCGCTGCGCATACTGGCGCTCGCGCTCACGCCGTTCGTACCCGAGCTCGCGACGCGCTTGGCTGGGGCCGTGGGTGTGCGTAGCGCGCCGGGCACACTGGCTAATTGCAGTCTGCTCGCGCACACGCCCCGCGGAGAGCAGCTCGGCCCAGCCACGCCGCTCGTGCCCCGTCTTCGGCCGCGCGCTGGCCGGACCTGAGCGCCCCAAGACAGAGCCAATCGGCACATCATTGAGGCGAGGGCGGCGCGGTGGGGCGCGGAGGATAGTCATCGCGTGAGCGCCAGCGTGGTCGGCTGCTGGGGCTGCCTCCAAGTGGCCGCGAGTGCACCAGTTCTGTCCGTCGCTCGGCTCGCGGACGACAGCTCGTCCCTCAGCTGGCGAGTCACTCGAGTGAGACGACGCGGGGAGCGAGAATGGCGAGCAGGCTGGTCAAGCTCGCATCGCTTGCGGCGAACGCTTGCAGCACGCAGCCGAGCTCTTTCGTTTCGAGCTCTGGCAGGCCCAGTCGCTCGACTAGGCGAGTCGCAAAACAGCGCCGAACGCCCGAAGACGCTGCGAGCGCGCGGCCCAGCTCCTGCGGGCCGGAAAAAGCGACCGCATCACCGTCCGTGGTTTCGGGCATGTCGCTGGGCAGGTAGAGATGAGCGCTGGTGTCGATGTCGATACCGTTTTGCGCTTCGCGGTAGCGACCCAGTTCGTCGTAGCGATCGAGCGCGATGCCGTAGCCCACGTAATAGCGATGGCAGGCAGCGCAGGTTACCTGATCATCGCCATAACTCTGGGCAACGACCTGCTTGGCCGGCGGTCGACCTGGCTGAGCCCAGACCGTGGTCATCACCGGGAGGGGCGGGATCGTGACGCAAGCGAGCGCTTGCGCGAGGTGAGGCGCGCGAGCGGGAAGGTCACCGTAGCGAGCCAAGAATGCGCCGCGTGTGAGCACGCCCATTTGCTGCCCCTCGGGCAGTGCGACGGGCGAAAACTGGTCACTTGGCGGGGGCGCGACGCCGTAATGCGCCGCGAGCGCGGGATTCACGAAACCGGTACTGTCGGTGAACAGGTGACTCATCGTCGCGCGCCCCTCGCGAGCCCAGCTCGCGATCGAGAGCTCGAACTCTTCGTCCATGTCGGCAGCGAGCTCAGGAGATAGCTCGCTCGCGAACGCCGGCATGCCGGTCTCGAAGTGCGAGTCATGCAGCAGTTGTTGGACGATGAAGTCGTAAAGAAGCTCGCTCATCTCGACCGGCGGACCCGCGTCGCGTACGGCTGAGTCCACGGCTTCGGTCAGACGTAGCCCACGCACGGTGGGCTTTTCACCGGGGACGTCGAAGTCAGAGCTGCTGAGCTCCACACCGAGTCGTTTCCGAACCCGCGCGACGAGCTCCGGCCCAGTCAACGACTCAGGGACGCCCAGGCAGCCTTCTGGAAGCGGCGCGCTGCCTCCGCTGGCACCACCAGTCGACGCTTGCCCAGCGCTGGTGCTCGACCCGCCGCTCGTCGCTTGGCCTCCGGCTCCGGACTGTCCGCCTGTGGCCGAGCTCCCGCCTGAGTGCGTGGCGTCGGCGTCTTCGGTTACGCGCCCACAGCTCGGCAGCACCCAGCTCAATGCCAGCAACGTCGCGCCCGGCAAGACACGGCGCGCAGTGGTTGTTCGCGGAATCATGGACCGACTCGATTGGCCGAAATCGCCAAGCTGAAAGGGTCTACTACGCCCCGATGGGTCCCCATATTGACTTAGTGCGATTCGGCGGCTTGCTTGGCACGATTTTTCGGCCCTCGTCGTTTTCTCGAGCGTCGCGGCAGCGGCCCGGACCGCAAGCAGCCCACCACGGTTCGCCTGGCAGCGTGGCCGCACCTTTCTCCGCCGTGAGCGGACTCAGCGAGTCGCGTCAGTTGCTCGAGAGGCGCGCTGCGGCGGGCACGGTGACTGGCTCCGCGGTTCCGTTCAGATAGCGACAATCGCAGTCGGGGCCTCCGAGATCCTTGGCGACTCCCTCGGTGATGGTGACATCCACCGGTCGCCAATCGGTGAACGACCCATCCTCGAGGCGGAAGCGCAGCTCGGTGGTTTCGCGGTTGCCGTTTACCGGATCGAGCTGAAGCACGTTGTTCACACAGTCAGCCTCTGCGCCGCCCCCGCTCGAAGCGACCGTGCAATCAAAGGTCACTTCTCGGTGCGCTGACCGACGCACCTCCCCTCGAGCAGCCACTGGAGCTCCAGAATCGTCGACCAAAGCGACGGCGACGTCACCGCCCACACAGCCGATATCGGTGCACGAATGCGGGAGACAACCCACTCCGATCGATGTCACAGCGAACAGAAATCCGAGCACCCAACCAACCATTTTCATCAGGAACCTCCCTGCCGTCTGATACGCAGAAAGCGTGCCGATGCATCCGGGGCCCGTCATTGCATGAAAAGAGTAGCAGGCGCCCTGACATTCGAGTCATACGCGGCCGAGCCAGCGCGAAGCGTGCTGGCGAACTGCGTCCCAACGCGCGCGACTTGAGCAGGCTGCGCGCTTCTGGCAATCTGTCGCCGGAACGTGGCTCCGAACATCGCCGGGCAAGTGGTGCGTGGGTGGCGCGCGCCTAGTATTCTTTCGGTCTGTGCTTGGCTGGCGGCGGGGTGCGGGGGAGGTGGTACGGCCGTCGCGGCTCCGCCGATCCCGCGCCAGTATGTCTGGAACGATTCCGAAACCCGCGCTTGCAAACAGCCCCCGATAACCACTCGTGACCTCGAGCTGCGCACCGGGGGGAAGCGGTCTTCGCATCGAAAGCACGGCTCTTGGGGTCGCTCCGATGAGAGAGCGATGGGACCATTGCTACCGCAAATGCAACAATGCATGCGTTCCGCAAAGCACGACGGCAATCGGCCATACGGAACGGTGTCCGCGGCGTTCGGCATTGATTGTCAGGGGCGCGTCACCGCGATCCGCGCGATCACCGAAGACATCGAACCGTGGACCGTGCAGTGCATTCTGACCCTGCTCGTCAAAGCGCGTTTCGACCCTCGGGAGGACGCGCCGGTGAGCGGCTATTTGACGGTCAAGCTCGCGCGCCGAGACCGGCCGTAGTGGGGTCTGGTGGCTCGCCCGGCTGCACGAGCAGAGCGTCGTCGACGGACGAGGCAATTCACCACGGCGTTTGAACTGTAAAGCGTCTCGTGTCGCGCTGGCGCAAGGCTGTGCCCGAAGCACATCGAAGCGGCGCGAAGAAAAAGGCGAAGGTCGAACGCTGAGGTGCCTCCAATCCCGCACGGTTGCAGGAGGCTCGTCGGCACGGAAGGGGCCGGGGTCTGCCTTCGACCTGAGTTTGCGAAAGGATCTGTTCATGAAAGCGTTTCGCTTGGCCAAAGTCTTGCTGCTGACGTCGCTCGCGCCGATTGGCTGCGCCGTGGAGCCGTCGCAAGAGGAAGTCTCCAGTGTCGATCAGCCGATTATCAATGGCACGGTAGTCACTTCCGAAAGTATCGGCTTGGTGAAGATTCAAACGCCGGCGTCCGGTTGCAGCGGCACCCTGATTACCCCCAACTGGGTGCTCACCGCTCAGCACTGCTTGCCGACGACGCCCGCCGGAACCACGGTCGAGCGCACCACCACCGGGGACGTGCGCAATGCCGTGCAGCTGATTCCGTGGTCTTCGTCGTCCTTCACCACGGACGTGGGTCTCATTCGTGTCGATCCTCCATTTCCCATCAGCGCTGGCGCGAATGGTTACACGAACCCGCTCTGGCCGTTCGCTGCAGCCGACCTCGTCGGTAAGACGGTCGAGTGTTACGGGTACGGGTACGACACCGTCGAAGGCACCGGATTTGGAACCCTCCGGCACGCCTCGTTGCTGGTCCAAAGCTTCGACGCGAGCAACGGAACCTACACGTTCCTGCAGAATGCGCTCGGTCAGATTCAAACCTATGGCGACTCAGGCAGCGGCTGCTTCTACACGCAAGGCGGCCAGCGTTACGATCTCTCGGTCTTCACCAACCCTGGTGGCGATCGCGGTACGGGCTACGCTACCGCTCCCGTGCGCAGCTGGGTCGACCTACAGGTCCACAACAGCTGCACCGACCACATTCAGAGCGGCAGCGAAACCGGCATCGATTGCGGAGGCTCGTGCGCCGCGTGTCCGCCGCCGGCCACGCTCACCCTCACGAGTGACTGGTCAACCGGCTGGTGCGCCCAGATCGTCGTGACCAACTACACCGCCACGCCCACCAATTCCTGGTCGGTCCAGTTCGACGTCCACGAGTCCACCCCGTACACCCAGTGGGGCGCCGATTACGCCAACACCGGCTCGCTCTACACCGCCAGCAACCAGTCGTGGAACGGCAA
>DASZQI010000046.1:0-509119 GCA_035549735.1 Polyangiaceae bacterium
TGTCGTCGAGCGGTTCGCAGCCGACGCAGCCGGCATTGGCCGAGCTCTGGTGCTGCACGCAATCCGCGGGTGTCGACATCGGCGTCCGACTGCTCCTTGCTCGTGGCTGTCCTTAGCGGCTCGCTTGGCGGTGGGCCGGCGGGCGCAGGCGCTCGTCATTCAGTCGAAATTTGAGCACGAGTCAAGCGCGAAATGTCTCGATGGCCGATTGTGGCTCTCCAATCGATGCGGTGGCGTGGAGCTCGCAATTCGCGTCGCGCGAGGCGGTGAATTCGGCTCAACAATTTGCGATCCCGTTCCTGTGGCTCACGTGCGCTCGCACGGCGACTCGGTGTTTCGACAGGCCTTCAGTCGCGGCCCAATGGATGGTAATCGCGCGACTCCACTGTTGGCCGTTCGCTAGCGGCCACCCCAGGAGCTCACGAACATGCTCGATGCCACGGTCATTCGCTGGTTCTCTCTGTGCGCCGCCACGCTCGTGCTTGCGCCTGCCTGCCTCACACCGCCGTGTCAGTGCGCCGGGGCAACGGCCGCGCCCGCCGCGGCACCTGTCGCGGCGAGCGTCGCGCCGAGCGCGGCCGCAACGCCGGCCTCCGGCGACAACGCGATCATTTGGGATGGCGAAGAGCACGGCCTTGCCGCCAAGGGTTGGCAAGGCTGCGACGAAAAGACGGGTGGTAAGTGCTCGGTTGCGGCAGCACCGGGCGTCGGTTTCAATAACTCGATCGGCATCAAGGCGCACGGTGAGGGACCGAACTGGATTGGCTTCGGCTGGAACTGGCATGGCTGGTATCCGGAGAACGCCGGTACGGACATCACCCCGTACAAGTTCCTGAAGCTGCGTATTCGAGTGGAAGCAAAGTCCGCCGAAGAAGCGCCGGATCCCAACTCGATGGCGATCTCGCTCAAGTGCTCGAGCAACAAAGAAAAAGGACAGAGCAAGGATGTCCCGCTCATGAAGCACACCAAGGAAAACCTGATCGACGGGCAGTGGCACGAGGTCGCCTTGCCGACGGCAGACATGAAAAAGGCCGAGTTCGATCCCAAGACCGCCTGGGAGTTCGTGCTCGGTACGTGGTCGTCGGTGCCCCGCAACTTCAACCTGTATCTCGACGATATTCGCTTCGAGAACTAGGCGCCCCCGCCTCGACTCGCTCGCGCCTCGAGCGTGAGCGAGTCAGGGGGAGCTCGGCGCGCCGCCGGCGCCGTTGGGCGGCGAATCGCTGCTGCTGCCGACGAACGACGTAATGCTGCGCTTCGGAAGCTGCGCGCTGAACTTGCCAGCGCTGAGCGCAAGCGGCTCGCCCGCCACGAGCGCGAGCTCGGCGCTGGTCGTCCATGGCGTTACACTCTGGAATTCGCCGCCGGACAGCGCAAAATCCTGCTTCTGATCGCGAGTGCCGTCGTTGATGGCCACGATCACGACTCGCCGACTTGCTTCGTCGCGGAACGCGCTCACCGAGACGCCTGGGCGCGGCGCAGTGGTGGCTTCCACGCGAACGAAATCGGGGCGCACGAAGCGACTCCAATTGCCGAGCGCGTACGCGCGGCGGGTGAGCGCACCGTCCCGGGTCAACGCGCCGTTGTCGTCTGCGCCAGCGCCCGGAATGAGCCACCAGTAGTGCCAGGCGCTCACCTCCGCGATGGTCAGGTGATCGTGAATCAAGCGCGCGATGCGTAGCCCCGAGTCGATACCCGAATCGCTCACCTTGGTCGGGTCGCTCATCTCGGTTTGCCACAGCTCTTTTCCGCGCATGGCCGGGGTCGCGTAGGCGAACGCACGACCGCCATAAGCGTGTGTCGCGACCGCGCTCAGATAGCGAGCTGCGCCCGCGTCGTTCAACAGTGCGTCGCCGTAGCGCGCGATGGTGTTCCAGTCGTTGGTCTCGGGCGCCAGAATGTGCGTGTCGAGGCCGAGCGCGTCGAGACGCGGCCCGAGCTCGTCGCGCACGAACGTGGTCAGCTCTTCCGGGCTCCACTCACAGGTCTCCCAGGTCGCGACCCAGTTCGGCTCGTTTTGCGCCGACAGCACCAGCAGAGGAACCCCCGCGGCATCCAGATCCGACACGAAGGTAGTGAGTCGCTCGGCCCAGTCCGCGTAGTGCTCCGGAAGTAGACGGCCGCCCTGCCTGTCCGAGTTGTTGCTCTTCCATTCTCCCGGTGGAGACCAGGGCGCCGCCCAGACCCGAGCGCCGCGCGCGACGGCCTTTTGCGCGGTGGCCAACTCTCCGGTCGTGCCGCTGGGTGTTATTCTAACTCTTAGGAGTGATAGACCGATCCCGGTTTCGGCCGAGAAAAACTGGTCGGCCAAGCTGTCGCTGGCGTTGCTGAACGTCCAAGCGCTCGAGGCGCCGAAGCCGGAGATGTGCTGGTGAGTGACGGCCAAGTCGATCAGCACCTCATCCGAGCCGGCGCCGTCTGCCGGGTCGCTGCTGCGCGAGCCACCCCCCGAACCGCCGCAGCCCGCGAGTAAGCACAAGCTCGCGGTGGCCACGAAACGCGTGGAAAGGCGAGTCATGAGCGGCGCTCGCGCTACTCGATGGTGAAACGCTTGGCGACCGTGACCGGGTCCCCCGCAAAGGGAGGCACGGTCGCGCCGCGGAACAACTTCACGATACAGGCGCCGACCACGCTGCCCGCAAAGTCTCCGCCCACGCTCGCGCCACTCACGTGCCCATTGGGGGCGAACGTGACCGTCGCTTGCGCCGACCCCGTGGGGCCGCCCAACATGCGGCAGGTTCCGGCGCGCAGCGCGGCGTCGCTGAGAGCGTTCGCGGCGGCATCGCGATCGAACGGAGCAGTGCCGGCGCCGGCAGTGTCCGCCTTCTTCGCGGTCTCTTCGACGCGCGCCTCGCTCTCACCCTCGCTCGGGGTCTCTTCGGTCGCACTCGAGGCTTCGCCGGATACGGCCTTGACCAGATCGGTCTTCTTTGTGCTCGCAGCGCGCGGAGCATCGTCGCGCTTGGCGGCGGCGCGCGTTGCGGCCGAAGCCGATCGCTCTTTGGCCGCAGGTTTTTCCGGCTCTGCGGAGGGCGCAGGCGCGGTTTCGGGTTCGCTCGATGGTGCGGGCGCGACCGAAGCGGGCGGCGGCGCGGCGACCACTGCCGGCGCAGAAACCACGGGCGCAATGGCCGCCTTGGTCGGGCGTGCGCTCGACTTGAAGTAAAGGGCAGCGCCGACGCCTGCGAGCGCGAGGAGGCCAATCGTCGCTGCGGTCGCGACGTTGCGACGCATTCGCTGCGGCGCGAGCTCGAGCGGCAGCGACACCGGCGCGGCAGAGCGCGGCGGCACCTCGAAATCGGCCGCGCTGCGCACCGCGGCGGGTAAGTGCATCGCGCTTTGGGCGGGTGCCGGCAGGTTCACGCTGCTCGGCGTGGGCGCCACCTGGGGCAAGGCGAACGCGGGCGACTGCGCCAAGATCTGCTGCGCGCTCGCCAGGGCGCTCGGTGGAGGCAGCGGGTTTGGCGGCGGGGGTGGCGGCGGAGCACTCGACGCTTGAACGTTACTGGGCGCTGGAGGCGGCGCGCCGGGAGGCGGTGGCGAGCTCGGCGTGCGCATGGCCGCTGCGGCAGCCGCCGCGGCAAATGGCTGATTGCGAGGCGCGAACATCGGCGTGGGCGGCGGCGCACCCGGGCCGGTGAGCGGGATCACCAGATCACCCGGCAGGGTATGCGCGCGCGGCCGCCGGCCGGGCGCTGCAACAGCCGCAGGAACCGCCGGGGGCGGGGGATTCGAGGGAGGACGTGTCGCAGCTGGCGTATTGCGCCGCAGCGCCTGAGCAGCCGCGGGCCACCCCGCCGCTGGCGGCGGATCACTGCGCGGTCGCAGCGGCGG
The DNA here is from genome assembly GCA_035549735.1 of Polyangiaceae bacterium. Classification (GTDB taxonomy): domain Bacteria; phylum Myxococcota_A; class Polyangia; order Polyangiales; family Polyangiaceae; genus PMG-095. The sequence goes on from DASZQI010000046.1 coordinate 3,835, forward strand.
CAACGAGACCGGACTCGAGGGCGGACCCGAGCGCGCGATGGTGATGCCGTCGTCGTCTTCGGCCGGCGGCTTGTGCAACCCGCTCCCGCTACGGAGGGGCGGCAGCGTGGGCCGACGCGCACGCGGATCCTCGTACGCCGCCATGCCGACGCGCGTGGCCTCTTCCGGATCCGGCTCTTGCGGCGCGAGCGCGCCTGCCGAGGGCCGCTGGGGCGCCAGCCCGCGCGCGGTGAGCGCCGCCGCGATCTCGGGCACCGTAAACGGCGTCTTCCAATCTGGCATGCCCTCGCGCCAGAGGTAGGTCGCCGCGTCGATGGTTCCGGCCGCGTAAAGATCGACGATGCGCGCGAGACTCGCTGGCTCACGCCGGCCATCCGCGAGCGCTACCAACCAGGCCGTGCCGCCACTCGGCGGCGCGTTGCTGGGTGCGCTGTGGGTGGGCGCGCTGTGTACGGGCGCGCTGTGCGTGGGCATACTCGCGGCGGGCGGCGCGCTGGCGCTGGTCCCGGCCGCGCCCATGCCCACCATGGTCTTTCGCGCCGGGCGCGCTGCGACCACGCTGCCGCCCTCGGACGGACCCAGATGCGTGCCGTCTACGATGATGGACGTGCCGCAGTGCTTGCACGTAATGCGCGCCCGCTTGCCTCGCACCCGCTCATCGGGCACCGCATACTTGGCGGGACAGGCAGTGCAGGCGACGTTCATACGAATCGGCGTTGGGGCTCGGCCGACCGAGCACTAACACGATAGAAACCTGGGTGCCAATCATCGCGCAGCGTCTCGAGTCGGTGTGCGCGGCACACGCGGGGCTCAAACACGCAGCCACACGCGTAGAATCACGGTCTCCTTCTCGGTCCAAGGCGTTACGTCGATCCGGCCGACGCGCGCCATCGATTGCTCGGGGAGGCGCGAACGGAGCCGGGTTTCCACGAATTTTCGCCGCGAATCTTCCGACGAAAGGGCACTGGGGTCGGGATACCGCACCAGGAACGTGACGACCTGGAAGATCTCGGTCCCGGCCTCGGGGGCCGGCTGAGCAGCGCGCGCAGGACGCCGTTTTTCGGCCTTTCCGGGCGCATCGCTCTTGGGGCGTGGAGGCCTCGAGGGGGTCACCGCGCCCGGCGCGTTGGACAGGCGGTCACCATAGGGAAGGGTGGTCAGTGTCCCGCGCGGCTCGCTGCGGAGCTCTTCGGCGATCGCAGCTAGCGTGTCACGGCCGGCCGGCGCCTGTTCGACAATGATTTCCGGGCCAGTGTCGCGCGCGCTCAACGTCCGTGGCTTGCTCCGCTCGGGGGCTAGCCCCAGCTCGCCCTGGATTGCATCCATGGTCTCGCGCCCGACCGGGGTCATGGCGACGCGAATCTCCGGTTCTACCGGGCGAGCCGGGCGGCTCGAGGGCTTGGCTGCTGCAACCTTGGTGGGGGTATGGCCGCGACGGGGCTTGTCGGTCACGGCAACAAATCTAACAGAACCGAGCGGGGTTCCGTGAAGCCCCGATTTTTGCCGGTTTTCTCAGCCGGGAAGCTCGCTGCGGCCCATCAGATACTGATCCGCCGCGCGCGCGGCCTTACGGCCGTCAGCGATGGCCCAGACCACCAGCGATTGACCGCGCTGACAGTCACCCGCGGCGAACACCCCGGGCACGCTGGTCATGAAGCTCTTGTCCACTTCTACGTTGCCGCGCTTGTCGAGGCGCATGCCCAGGTCCTTCACGATGCCTGGGTGCTCCGGATGCACGAAGCCCATCGCCAGCAGGACCAGATCGGCCTCCAGCACGAACTCGCTGCCCGGCACCGCCTGGAACTGGCCGTTCTTCAGCTCGACGCGCGCGCACTCGAGGCGCTCGACCTTGCCGTTGCCGACGAAGCGCTGGGTCGAAACGCTGAAGTCGCGGCTGCCGCCCTCTTCGTGTGAGCTCGAGGTGCGGAGCATCAGCGGCCACATGGGCCAGGGCGTGACCGCTGCGCGCTCCTCAGGTGGGCGCGGCAGGATCTCGAAGCTGGTCACGCTGATCGCGCCCTGTCGGTGCGAGGTGCCGATGCAGTCACTGCCCGTGTCACCGCCGCCGATCACGACCACGCGCTTACCGCCGGCCAAAATCGCGATGTCGTCCGGCACTACGTCGCCTGCGACGCGGCGATTTTGCTGCGTGAGGAAATCCATCGCGAAATGCACGCCGCGCAATTCACGACCGGGTATCGGCAGATCCCGCGGCGCGCGCGAGCCGATGGTCAGCACGACCGCGTCGAATTCGGAACGCAGTTGATCGGCGGTGATGTCTTTGCCCACGTCGACGCCGGCCTTGAACACGACGCCTTCGCTGGTCATCTGCTGCACGCGCCGCTCGACCAGCGACTTTTCCATCTTGAAGTCCGGGATGCCGTACGTGAGCAGCCCCCCGATTCGGTCGTCGCGCTCGAACAGCGTGACGGTGTGCCCAACTCGGTTCAATTGCTGCGCGGCCGCCATGCCCGCGGGACCCGAGCCGACCACAGCGACCTTCTTGCCCGTGCGCGCCTTCGGCAGAATCGGCTCGATCAGGTTTTCGGCCCAGGCGCGGTCGGCGATCGAGCGCTCGATCAGCTTGATCGAGACCGGATCGTCATTGATGCCGAGCACGCAGGCCGCCTCGCACGGCGCTGGACAGACCCGACCGGTGAACTCCGGAAAGTTGTTGGTCTGGTGCAGCGACAGGCTCGCGAGCTTGGCGTCGTTCTTGTAGACGTGGTCGTTCCAGTCCGGGATGAGGTTGCCGAGCGGGCAGCCCGTATTGCAGAAGGGGATGCCGCAATCCATGCAGCGGGCGCCTTGCCCTGCCAGCGTCTCCTGCAGCACGGGCAACTCGAACTCGCGAAAGTCCTTCACGCGCTCGGACGCCGCGCGCTTCGAAGGGTCCACTCGTTCGAACTCTAGAAATCCAGTGACTTTTCCCACGGCCTAAGGTCTCAGACGTTGAGGTTCTGTGTTTCCACCGTACACCGGCGCGCAGATCTTTTGGCGCGCCGGTTTCACGTTGGGCAGAGCAAGGGACCGCGCGACACGAGCTCGGCGGCCTAGGGGCTCCCGTGTAGCACAGCCCGGCTCTGGGCTGCGGCCTTTTCGCGGCGCGCCTGCTCCTCCAGCACCCGCCGGAACTCGGTCGGCACGACCTTCACGAAGCGCGCGAGGCTGCTTTCCCATTGGGCCAGAAGCTGCGCGGCCTTCGGGCTGCCAGTGCGTTCGCGATGCTCCTCGAGCAACGCCGCGACGAACGCGGCGTCCTCGTGGCTGAGCGCTTCGAGCTCCACCATGCCGAGATTGCAGCGCTTCTCGAACAGGCCGGTTTCGTCCAGCACGTACGCGAAGCCGCCGCTCATACCCGCCGCGAAGTTACGACCGGTTTGACCGAGCACCACGATGCGACCGCCGGTCATGTACTCGCAGCCGTGATCGCCGACGCCTTCGACGACCGCGGTCGCGCCGCTGTTGCGTACGGCAAAGCGTTCGCCGGCGCGCCCATTGAAGAAGGCCTTGCCGCTGGTGGCGCCGTACATCGCCGTGTTGCCGATCAGGATGTTTTCGTCCGCGCGGAACGAGACACCCCGCGGCGGCCGCACCGAGATGATGCCGCCAGCGAGCCCTTTGCCGTTGTAGTCGTTGGAGTCGCCCTCGAGCGAGAACTCCACGCCGTCGACCAGGAACGCGCCGAAGCTCTGCCCGGCCGAGCCCTTGAAGGCCACCTGAATGGTGCCCGCGGGCAGCCCGTCCTTGCCGTGCTTGCGCGCGATCTCGCCCGAGAGCATGGCGCCCACCGTGCGATGTACGTTGCGGATCGGCAGTTCAACGCTCACCGGTTCACGTCGCTCGATGGCCTTCTTGCATAGGTCGAGCAGCTGAATGTCGAGCGCCTTCTCGAGCCCGTGATCCTGCTCGATGGTCTTGCACACGCCCACGCCGGGAGCGGCCTCGGCGGGCATCAGCACGTCCGTGAAGTCGAGGCGCGCTGCCTTCCAGTGCGGCAGATCCTTACGGGTGCGCAGCACCTCGGCATGACCCACCATTTCCTTCAGCGTGCGGAAACCGAGCTTCGCCATCAGCTCGCGCACCTCTTCCGCCACGTAGAACATGAACCGGATGACGTGCTCGGGCTTGCCCTCGAATTTCGCGCGCAGCACCGGATCCTGCGTCGCGATGCCGACCGGACAGGTGTTGAGGTGGCACTTGCGCATCATGATGCAGCCGGAGGCGACCAGCGGCGCGGTCGCGAACCCGAACTCCTCGGCGCCGAGCAGCGCGGCCACGACCACGTCGCGGCCGGTGCGCATTTGCCCGTCCGCCTGCAGGATCACGCGGCTTCTGAGGTCGTTCTTGACCAGCACCTGATGGGTTTCGGCGATGCCGAGCTCCCAGGGTACGCCCGCGTGCTTGATCGAGGTGAGGGGTGAAGCGCCGGTGCCGCCGTCATGGCCCGCGATCAAGATCACATCGGCGTGCGCCTTGGCCACGCCCGCAGCAACAGTGCCCACGCCGGCTTCGGCCACCAGCTTCACGCTGATGCGTGAGCGCGGGTTGGTCATCTTCAGATCGAAGATTAGCTGGGCCAAATCTTCGATTGAATAGATGTCGTGGTGGGGCGGGGGCGAGATCAGCGTGACGCCTGGCGTCGAATGACGGGTCTTGGCGATCACACTGTCGACCTTGTGGCCCGGGAGCTGGCCACCCTCGCCGGGCTTGGCGCCCTGCGCGACCTTGATCTGCAGCTCGTCCGCGTTGACCAGGTAGTAGGTGGTGACGCCGAAGCGGCCCGAGGCGACCTGCTTGATCGCGCTGCGCCGCAAATCGCCGTTTTCGTCAGGGCGGAAGCGCTCTTCACGCTCGCCGCCTTCGCCGGTGTTGCTGCGCCCGCCGATGCGGTTCATGGCGATGGCCAGGTTCTCGTGCGCTTCGGCGCTGATCGAGCCGAAGCTCATCGCGCCGGTGGCGAAGCGCTTGACGATGTCCGCCGCGGATTCGACCTCCTCGAGCGGAACCGACGGGCGCGAAGTATCGAACTCCCACATACCGCGCAGGGTGATGAGCCCGCTCGCGGCCGTGTTGATGAAGTCCGAGTACTCACGGTAGCTCTTGACGTCCTCCATCCGCACGGCGTGCTGCAGCTTGGCCACCGTGGTCGGGTTCCACAGGTGTCGTTCGCCTTGCGCGCGGAAGTGGTACTGCCCGCCCAGATCGAGCATGGGCGCGGCCTTCGCGAGCTTGGGGTAAGCGCGATCGTGGCGCAGGCGACACTCCTCCGCGATCACCTCCAGGTCCACGCCAGAAATGCGGCTGGAGGTGCCGGTGAAGTAGCGGTCGACGACCTCGGGCGAGAGCCCGATGGCCTCGAAGATCTGCGCGCCGTGATAGCTCTGTAGGGTACTGATACCCATCTTGCTCATCACCTTGAGCAAGCCCTTGTTGATCGCCTTGATGTATTTCTTCTTGGCGGTCTCGGCGTCCTTGACGTTCGGCAGCGCGCCTTCACGCACCATCGAGTCGATCGTCTCGAACGCGAGATACGGGTTGATGGCGCCGGCGCCGTAGCCGGTGAGCAAGCAGAAGTGGTGCACTTCACGCGCTTCGCCGGTCTCCAGGATCATGCCGATGCGCATGCGGGTACCGTTGCGCATCAAGTGGTGGTGCACCGCGCCGGTCGCGAGCAAGCTCGGTACGGGCGCCATGTGCTCGTTCGCGCCGCGATCGCTGAGGATGAGCAGGCTGTATCCATTCAGCACCGCCTGCGAGGCCTGCCGGCAGAGCTCGTCGAGCGCTTCCTTCAGCCCAGCGCCGCCTTCGGCGACCGGGTAGAGCATGGACAGCGTGGGCGGGACGCGCACTTGCTGCAGGTGCGTCTCGCGCAGCTTGGCCACGTCGGCGTTGGTCAGGATCGGTTGCTCGAGCTCGAGCATCTGCGCCTGATCCGGCAGCTCGCTGAGCACGTTGCCCTCGCCGCCGATGTAAGCCTTGAGGCTCATCACCAGCTCCTCGCGAATCGGATCGATCGCCGGATTGGTGACCTGCGCGAAGTGCTGCTTGAAGTAGTTGAACAGAAGCTGCGGCTCGTCGCTGAGCACGGCCAGCGGCGTGTCGGTGCCCATCGAGCCGACCGCTTCTTCGCCCGCGCTCGCCATGGGCGAGATCAGCATGCGCAGATCTTCCTGCGTGTAGCCGAAGATCTTTTGGCGATCGAGCATCGACGCGCGCTCGCGATAGGTGGCCGAAGGCGGAGAGAACTCGATCTCGTCGAGTGCGATCTTGTTCTCGCGCAGCCATTTCGCGTACGGCTTGCGCTTGCAGATCTCGTCCTTGATCTCTTCGTCCTCGACGATGCGACCCTTCTCGGTGTCGACAAGGAACATGCGGCCCGGCTCGAGCCGACCTTTGCGCTCGATGTTCTCGGGCGCGAACTCCAGCACGCCGGTCTCCGAGGCCAGCACGACCAGGCCGTCCTTGGTCTCGGTCCAGCGCGCGGGGCGCAGGCCGTTGCGATCCAAGATGCCGCCGATGCGCTTGCCGTCGGTGAAGGCCAGCGCGGCCGGGCCGTCCCACGGCTCGATCAGGCAGGAGTGGTATTCGTAGAAGCTGCGCTTGTGCTCCGGCATCAGCGGGTCGTTTTGCCAGGCCTCGGGCACGAGCATCATCATCACGTGTGGTAGCGAGCGCCCTGCGTGAAGCAGGAGCTCGGCCACGTTGTCGAGTTGCGCCGAGTCGCTGCCGCCAGGCGCGATGGTCGGCAAGATGTGACGGATGTCGTCGCCGAACACGGCGGCTGTGTCGAACAGCTGCTCGCGCGCGCTCATCCAGGCTGAATTGCCGCGCACCGTGTTGATTTCGCCGTTGTGCGCGAGCACGCGGAACGGCTGCGCCAGCTCCCACGTGGGGAAGGTGTTGGTGCTGAAGCGCTGGTGCACCATGGCCAGCGCGCTGACCATTTCCGGATCTTCGAGCTCGCGGAAAAAGCCGGTGAGCTGCTCGGCCAAGAGCAAGCCCTTGTACACGATCGTGCGCGACGACAGGCTCGGCAGGAAGAACATGCCCTTGCTGGCGATGTTGCTCTCACGCACCGTGCGCTCCGCCCATTTGCGGATCACGAACAGCTTGCGCTCGAACGTGGCCTCGTCCTCGGTGGTCGAGCCGATGAATACTTGTCGAATGACTGGAACGCTTTGACGCGCCATCGGGCCGAGCGCGTTCTCGTCGACGTGCACGTTGCGCCAGCCGAGCAGCTTTTGCCCGGTGCCGAAGATCTTGTCTTCCAAGATCTCCTGACAGCGCCGCCGCTGCGTTTTGTCGCGGGGCAGAAAGACGTTACCGACGCCGTAGCGCCCTGGTTCAGGCAGATCGATGCCGGCGTTGTCGCACTCACGCTTGAAGAAGCCGTGCGACACTTGAAGGATGATGCCCGCGCCGTCCCCGGTCAGCGGATCGCAGCCGCACGCGCCGCGATGGACCAGGTTCAAAAGGATGTCGACGCCCTTCTTGACGATATCGTGAGAAGCTTCGCCCTTGATGTTGGCGACGAATCCGACGCCGCAGGCGTCGTGCTCAAAGCGGGGGTCGTACAGTCCTCGGCGGGGAGGGAGCGGCATTCTGGGCTCGATGTAGGTTTGTGGGTTGAAATGTGCGTGCCTAGCCGGACGCACCCTGGTTCAGGAGCGTTGCCGACGTGCCACAGGGCAGGCGCGCGAGCCAGCCAAGTATATGGCGGTTCGGCGACCTGTCAGGCGAATCGTGGAGGGTGAGAATGTCGCAATGCGTCATCGTGCCGGTCTCGCCCAGAACACTGCCCTCGGTTCGGCTAACACAGTGTTTCCGCTTCCTTTCTGCTGGGGACCGGTTTCACACCGCTCGCGGGGCGGGATTTGCGGATGGGAACCTCAGTCGTCCCGCTTCGGGTGGCAGGCGGGCACAAATCCGCAGCGTGCTTCAATGCAGCGAGGTCGGTTGACCGGCTTGAATTGGCCGCGGTACCGGTGCAGGACCAGGTCAGCGACCAAGCGGCCGAGGTCGGCCCCGGAGGGCTCGATCCAGGCAGGCTGTTCAGCGGCGCCGAGCAGGTGCACGAGCCCGGTTCGGATTGGGCGCGGGCCGAATCGTTGTTCGACGGCTGCGCGATAGGCATCGAGTTGCAGCGCATAGCGCGCGGAGTGTTCGCCGCGCGTGCGCTTGTAATCGATCACGTCGAGTGAGCCGTCGCGGCGCTCGACGATCAAGTCCAGCGTCGCGCGCAGCACCGCGCGGCGCGGCGGTGGCGGTTCAACAAACAGCGCGAGCTGGCGGCGAGGCTTCTCGCTCGAGCCCTGCGCGTCGAGCACCAGCGTGAGCTCGAGCTCTCGATGCACGCGCAGCCCACCCTCACGCAGCTCGCGCGCGTAACTGCCACTGAGAAAAGCGCGCATCCCTTGCGCCGTTGCCAGGGTCTCGGGCGCGTCGGCGTTCAAGCCTTCGGCGGCCAGCGCGTTAGCGAGCTCGCTTTCCTCGACCGCCTCACCGAAGCGTTCGAGTGGAAAACGCTCGAGCACGCGGTGCGCGGCGCTGCCGATCAGACGTGCTTCGTCCGCGGCGTCGTCGCCGCCCGCGCGCGCCGCGCCGAGCTCGGTCAGCCCGAACACGTGGAGCAGCTCGAAGCGCCGCGGGCAAATTGCAAAATCGGCGAGCGCGGTCACGCCGATCGCGGCGTCGCGAAACGAGGGCTGCTCGGGCCGCTTCGGCACCTGTGAGAGCAAGCTCGGATTGACCGGCACGACCGGCTCTGCTGCCAGTAATTCGACCGCGTTTCGCTGCTGGATTTGGGATTCCAAGCTGGGATCGTCGAGCAGCGAACGGAGCGTCGCGGCCAGGCTCCCCGAGCGCGCGTCGCCGTTCGGGATGGCGAGGACCAGCTCGCGCTCCGCGCGGGTCAGCGCGACGTACGAGAGCCGTTGCCGTTCGGCCTCGGCGCGTGCCTTCACGTCCTGGTTGAAGCGCGCGGTGAGGGGCGTCGGAATAGCGCCGTCTGCGCCGTGGTGGCGCAACACCAACGTGGTGCCGCCGTCATCGCCGCGTAACAACGCGAACGGCGGATAGCGGCCGGCTTCGGTCGTGCCCAAATCGACGACCACGGTGACCGGAAAGGACAGGCCCTTGCTGCCATGGATGGTGAGCAGCCGCACCGCGTCGTCTTCCTCGGAGAAGGTGGCAGCCTCGTTTTCGTCCACATCGAGCGCGATTTGTCGATTCAGCCAGCGCACGAACTGCGGCAAGCTGCCGCCGCGGCGCGCCGCGATTTCGAGCAGACGATCCACGTTGCCGAAGCGGACCGCGCCGCGCGGCAGCCGTGCCAGCACCGCTTCGAGCTCGAAGCGTTCCACCGCGAAGGCGAGCACGTCTCGCGGGGAGAGTCGCGGGCCCACTTGAGCGAGCTCCGCGAGGCGTGCGGCGAGCTCGCTGGCCAGCGCCGCATCGCCGCCGTCGCTCGGAAGCTGTTCGGCCCAGCGCGCAGCCGGGAGCAGCCCGCGCCCCGGGCGCGCGAGCTCGGCCAATGCCCGATCGGACAACCCCCCGAGCGGGCTGCGCGCGACGGTGGCCAGGGCGTGCCGGTCGTAGGGGTCGAGCGCGAGTCGCAGCAGCGCGCCGAGGTCGCGCACTTCCGGCGTGGCATACAGCGCGCGGCCGGCCACCACGAACGGGATCTGCAGTCGGTCGAAGGCGAGCTCCAAGAGCGGCAGCGTGGAGCGGCGGCGTGCCAACAAGGCGATGTCGCGGAAGGCGGTTCCCTCGCGGTTCGCCTGCGCGCAAAAGCCGGCAACCACGGCGGCGGTGCGCAGCACGCCCTCGGCGTTGTCGAGGAAAGGGTCTTCGGTCTCGGGGGTCTCGCCATCATCCCGCAGCAGCGTTACTCGCCCGGGATTCGGCTCCGGGCGTGGGGGCGAGCGCAGTGCTTCACTCGCCATGTAGCGAATTTCGAACGAGCGTCGCGGCGCAGGCGAAAAATCGCGCTCGGCCACGCGATTGACGAACGAAAGAATCGCCGAGCCCGAACGATAATTGTCGGTCAGGGTGACGAGGTCGGCCACGGCCGCTTGGGGCGCGCCAACGCCGTGGAGGTCGAGCGCTTCGATGGCCGCCGGCCCCGCGAGCTCCGCCGCCATGCGCGCGTAGACCGAGACGTCGGCGCCGCGAAAGGCGTAGATCGATTGTTTGCGGTCGCCCACCACGACCAGCCCGCGCGCACACAAGTCTCTGGCCTCAGGCAACGTGCCGGATTTTCGCGCACGCGCGCGGGTCGGCTCCTCGCGCAAAAGAAAGACCAGATCGCGTTGTACGCGGCTGGTGTCCTGAAACTCGTCGACCAGCAACAGGTCCAGGTTTTCGGCGGAGCGCGCGGCGAGCGCGGGGTGGTCGCGCAGCGCGTCGCGCGCGAAGCGCAACACGTCGCCGAAGCCGAGCAGCGCTCGGGCGCGCCGGCGAGCGCGGAGCTCGAGCTGAATCTCGTGAAAGAGCTCGGCTGCGCCGCGGACTTCGGCGTCGAGCGCCGGAGCGTTTTGCAGGAACGTTGCGCTGCGGCGAATACGCTCTGCCTTGGAGGACCCCGGCAGCAACGCCTCCAAAGCGTCGAGCAACCGGGTTCCTTCCGGCATTTTGCCGAGCTTTGGCTTGTTGTCGCGGAACAGCTCGCCCAGCGCCTCGACCAGCGCGTCGCGCTGATAGGGTTCCGAAAGGGCCAAGCGCGTGGCGCTCGCCGGGGCGTAGAGCGGATGGCTTTGACCCGACGCGAGCACGGCGTCTGCCGCGTCCATGAGGCAGCTGCGGAGCGCGGTGGCGTCTCGCTCGTGGCTCGAGAGCGTGAGCTCGGTGGCGTCGAGCCCTTCTTCGTCGAGCAGAGAGAGCAGGCTGAAAATGCCGAATACTCCGGATTCGAGGCCGTTGCCGGCGTCGAGCAGCCCGTGCACCAGCCTTTCGCGGGCGCCGCCCTGGCCGAGCGCTCGCGACAGCACGTCCTCGATCGTCGCAGTCGCGTCGTCGATCGCTTGTTGTTCGTCGAGGATTTCGAAGCCTGGCGAGAGGCCGAGCTCGAGCGCGTGGCTGCGCAGCACGCGCGCGGCGAGGCCGTGCAGCGTGTCGATCAGCGTCCGCGGCAGCTCGCCCAACGCGCGCGCCGCGCGCTGGGCGATCGCGCGTGGCTCGAGCCCCAGACTCACGACCCGCGCGGACAGCTGCGCGTCCAGGCCGATACCCTGGCTCGCTTCGACCTCACCGGCGATGATGCCCAGGCGCAGCTCGAGCCGCTCTCGGATTTCGCGCGCCGCCGCCCGCGAGAAGGTCGTCGCGGTGATGCGCTCGGGCGCTACCTGGCGGCCGTCCTCGGTGAGGCCGAGTACGTGGCACAGGTAAATATTGGTGATCAGGTGCGTCTTGCCAGTGCCGGCGCTGGCGGCGACCACCGCGTTGCGCTCGACGCCAGGCACCCAAGCGACGGCGCTCATTCGTCGCTGCTCTCGGGCGCCGAGAGGGGCCTGCGGCACACGTCCCGTGCGTCGCAGCGCGGGCAGGAGCTGCTGCTCCCAGGCCGCGCCGGAACTCGGCCAGACCGCAGCCTGGTGAGAGTGGCCTCGGCGCGCTCGACCGCGCGTTGAACGGCCTCGCCATCGCTCGCTCCGTCGTACACTACGCGCAGCTTGGGGTTTCGCTTATCGAACGAGAGAAAGCCGAATTCCACGCGCTCGGCCTCGAGCTCGAGAGCCACCTTGCGTGCGTATAGCCAGGGTTGGAGCAGCGTCTCGTCATCGCTCTTTTGCGGCGCGCGCGTCTTGTAATCGATCACGCGCGCGTGCTTGCCGTCCGCGCTTTCATCGATGCGATCGACCCGGCCCGAAACCAGAAAATCGCCGACGTTGAGCGGCCCCCACTCGGCCTCGTCACCGAACGCGCGCTCGGCGTAGCGAAAGGAGAGCCCGTCTTGGTGCGAGAAAACCCAGACGAGCATGGCGCGAACGTCGGCCAGCGTGCCCGCCAGGCCGGCGCGACGCAGCGCGCTGCGGCCCTTCTGCTCGAGCAGCGCTTTCGCGGCGCTGAGCCCGCGGTCGAGCAATTGCTCGGGCGAGCTCGTGCCCCAAGCGCCGCGAGTCGCCTCGAGAGCGACCGCCACGGCCTCGTGCAGCAACGAGCCGCGCTCCCGATAGCCGATGGCGTCGCCCATGGGGTCGTCGCGCGATGCGCGCAGCACGCCCCCTGCGAAGGCCAGAAATGGGCAACGCAACGCGCGCTCCAGCGCCGTGACCGACAGCGGCCGCAGCGGCTCACCGCCGAAGAATGCCGCAAGCGGGCCGGCGCTGCCGTTGTGCGCATCGATGGCAGCGTCCGGGCGCGCGTAGAACGCGCTGTGAGCTCGGTCTACCGAGATCCGCGTGAGCGCGGTCGCGCTCGGTGGCTTCACGTTGACGGCCCGTCGCGCGCTCACGGACAGCGGGGAGGCGGGCTCCCGCCGCGCGCTCGCGCGGCCGCACAGGGCCCGGGCCAAGCGGCTCGGTGAGAGGCTCGTGCTCTCGTCGTGCAGCGCCCAGGTCACCACCACTCTTTCGGCGCGTGAAACCGCCGATGCCACCGACAGCGACGAAAAGTGCTGTTCCAGCCCGGGGCTCGGCGGGCGCAGCGAACGCGGCAGCGCCGCTTCGAGCTCGCTGCCCAGCGCACTTTCGAACGATGTCGCGCGATCGAGGCTCATGTCACTGGCGCGGCACAACACGACCAGAGAAAGGTCGAGCCCGGCCACGTCGTCGGGGCGCGCGATGCGCACGGCGGCGGCGCGCGCTGCGCCGCGCGTGGGCGCGACGCCTTCCAGTGCCAGCTCGATTTCTTCGAGCCAGCCAGCAAGCGGAAGGGCTTCGTCGGACACGCCGAGCGCCGCGGCCGCGCTCGAGGTGCGCTCGAACGCGGTCTCCATGGCTTTGGCCGCGACCGCGTCGTAGCCGAGCCCGGTGAGCAACTCGCGCTCACCGGCCGCCGCGCGGGTGAGCGCGAAGCGCAGCGTGTGCGCCGACGGCTCGAACAAGCGAAGCGCGCCGAACAGCGCGCTCGCTCGCGCTGCGTGCGTCGCGCGGGGGGAGTGCTGGTTCAGCGCAGAAACTTCGCTGAGCCAGGCCGCGAGACCGTCGCGCAGCGGCGAGAGCCGCGCCCCTTGCGCCGAGTCGTCGGCGCGCAGCGCCGCCAAGCGATCGTCGAACTCGGTCAAGAGCTCGCCCGGGCTCCGCTCCACACGTAGCGGCAGCGTATCGAGTTCGTGCAGCAGCTCACCGAGCCCCGCGCGGCCGGTGGTGAACCAGCGTTCGAGCGCTAGCCCGGGAACCCGCAGCACGTCGACCAGCGCGTCACGTCCCAGCGGCCCGCGCGCGAGCCGCAAGATTTCGAGCGCGGCGTGAGCACGCGGCGCGGCGATGGCCGGCCTGCCGCGCGGTTCGGCGAAGGGAATGCGCGCGCGCGAAAGCTCGAAGCGGAGTGGCTCGAGAAACGCCTCCGCCAGGTCCACCGGCACGATCGCGATGCGGTCGAGCGGCGTGCCCCGCTCGATGGCCTCGAGCACGGCGCGTGCGGCCGCGCGCGCTTCGCTGCCGGCGTCGTGCGCTTCCACGAGCTCGATGCGCTCGCCGGAAAGTGCGGCGCTCGGGCTCAGTACGAGCTCGGGCGCGTCGTTGTGCGCAGCCCAGCGCGCTTCGAGCTCGCTCGCGAGCGCGTCCGAAGCAGACGAGAGTGGCGTGACATCGAGCTGCGGTAGCTCCAGGCACAGCCCGTGACCCCCGCGTGCGCGCAGGTTTTGGTGGAGCGCCTCCAAGAAGGCGAGCGTCGAAGGATCCCAGCGGGTGAGTCCGCGAACCAAGGTGCGAGCGCCCATCCTCAACGCTGAGTCCGGCTCGGCGGCGAGCCGAGCGGCTGCGAGCCAGGCCGCTTCCCGATCATCGCGCAGCCCGCGCTCGGCCAATGTCGAGTTCGCCGCGCGCAATAGTTTGGCAAAGCGGGGACCACGCCCGACGCCGGAGCGCTCGAGCGCCACTTCCGGCGTCCCGGCGCGTCGCAGGTTGCCAATTGCGTCATCGATGGCCACGGCCTGCGCGATCGGCACCCGCGCGAGCTGCGCGGTGAGCATCCGCGTCATCTCCGGAGTGGTGGGGGCTAGCGACGGGGCGTGTTCGGCGGCCAGCTCCCGCACCAGCTTGCGCAGCGTCTGCGCGGGCTGGCCATCACCGGCGAGCGCCTCGACGTGCCGTTCGGTGGGAACGAGTAGCGTGCGCTCGGCGCTGCGCGGTTCGGAAACGTGCACGCGGTTCGGGTAGCGAGGGCCGCGTGGCCCGTCAAGCGCGCTCGGTCAGCGTTTGACCGCGCGGCGCTCGGACTCGTCGCGCGTGCCGCTGACCGCCTTGGCCGCTGCGTAGCGCACCTCGGGCAGAACCACGGCTTCGGGCACGGGCAGATCCGGCACGATCAAGAGCTCGAGCCGGAGCTCGGTGCTCTGGTCGTCGAGGCGGTGCAAGCGCCACGAAGCATCGAGCCGCTTGACGTTGCCCTTCACCATCTTGCCGATCAACACCTGATCTTCACCGACCTGCTTGAGTGGCTCGAAGCGCACAATCGCCCAGATCTTCACGGCGCCGTTGATGATCGGCACCTGAAGGTACACATCGGTCTTGTCGCCGACCTTGCCCACGACCTTGGCGGACTTGAAGCGGCTGATGAAGCTGTCGTAGTGCGCGAAGTCGGTGACCACCGAGCGCACCACGTGGTCCGGCGCCATCACCACGGTGCGCGCCGCCCCCGCGTTGAGCCCGGCCGCCTTGACATCGTAGCGCTCGACCTTGCGCTGACTACCGTCCGAGGCAGCCGCACTGGAAGACGCGAGCACCAGAGCACCGAGCGCGATCGCGCGCAGAGCGCCCCATCGACGAGTAAGCCTCAAGGTGTTGCCAAGCTTCATGCGACAGTCCTTGTGCATGCGGCATGCCGTCCCGGTTGGACCCGCCGCTCGCAGCAATCTAGCTACGCTACGGCGCGGAAGCGAGTTTCGAGTAGCGCGAAGCGTGAACCAAAACGAGGCCCGGTGATGCTGGTTTGCAACACTCTGCCATCTGCAGTGCGTACCGGGAGTAACAGGTCGAAACCCGCCGCGGGGCACGCAGCCACACTACACAGGCCGATCGGCCAGTTCAGCGAGGCTCGGTATTCTCGGGTCGAGGTTCGATGCTGCAGCTTCCCGAGAACTGGACGCCCTTGTCCATGAAGATTTCGGGCGCGCGCAGTGTACCGTTGACGCGAGCGGGCACGTACAGCTCGATTCCTTCGGTCGCGTGCACCGAGCCCTGCAGGCTTCCACCCTTCACGATCAGGAGGGCCGTCTCGATTTCCGCGTCGATCTCGGCACCGTCACCCACGATCAACACGCCGGTGGTGCGGATCTGACCGCGAAAGCTGCCATCGATGCGCACTCGCCCCTCGAATTCGAGCTTGCCCTCGAAGTGGGTGCCGCGGCCGAGCAAGGCGGTGATTTCTGTGGCGGGGAGCGGGGCGGCCATGGGCGCCTCGGTTCATAGCCGTTCCGCGACGCCGAGCAAAGCCCGCGGATCCACTCGCAGCAGAAGGACTGTGTCGCGGAAGGCGACCGGGTCGGATAACATGGGTGGGCCCGTACCCATGGTGGCTCTCGAAGCTTCCCAGCTCCTCCGCCTGACGGCCGCGCTCGCTGCGCTGGCCGTCTCGACCGCTGCTGCGGCCCAGCCGGCGCGGGACGGCGGCGCGACGGCAACCCCGTCGGGAGAGCTTTCGAAATCCGAAACTCCGCTGCCCTGGCACGGCTCGCTCTTCTTCTGGGAGCACGCGGTCGGCACGCAAACGATCGGTATCGGCCAGGACTACCAGTCGTCGAACCCGACTTACGAGATGACCTTTCGTCTCGCGCCTCGCTACTACTTCGTCGAGAACGCGGCGATGAGCGTTAGCGCCCGCGCCGACATCCGCTTGCTGCGTGAGTTCACGAATAGCGATACCACCACGGAGCGCGGTGAGTGGACGTTCCTCGATACCGAGCTGTGGCTGGCCGAAGTGGCCACGCTCAGTGATGCGCCGGGGCGCCATTCGGAGCTCATCTTTCGCGCGCCACTGCTGGTCCTGCCGACCTCCAAGGTGAGCTACGACAGCGGGCGCACCTTGGGTCTCGGCCTCGGCGTCGGGCTCGATCAAAACGTTCCGTTGCGCGGCGAAGGCGCGAAAGTACTGCCGAGTTTGTTGCTCAGGCCGCGGCTCGTTTACACGTATCAATTCGCGAACGCGATCGTGGCGACCAGCAACGAGATCGATCGCGTACGGCTCGACCCCGACAGTCGCGCCTTACCGAGCGATCAACTCAGCGGTTCGGCCCTTGCCCAACACCAAGTGAATGCGACGCTGCGTGTCGACACCAAGATCACCGAACAGGTCGGTCTGGTGACCGAGTTCGGAATGCGCTACGCCCGTCGCTATGCGCTGCCCGAGTCGGTGGAGCTGTGCGGAGTGCTGGCGACCGGCTGCGCCAGCGTGCCCTCGAGCCCGGATCGCTCGCGCTGGGGCGTGCAGACGCTGTTTGCCGTTTCGCTCGGCTATTCCCCGCTCGACTACCTCGAAATTGGGCTGAGTTACGGAAACTTGGCGCCGCAGCTGGGCGAAGATGGCCGCCGCCGCAACGTTTTCTACAGTCCTTACGCGCAGGCCGCACTCGACTTCACCGTGGCGCTCGATGTTCTCTATCAGTACGCCACCGGCAGGCATTCGGCCGAGTCCTCGCACACCGCGGCTCGGCTCGGCAACGCTCGATTCTGAGATGCGCGCCGGGTTCGCTGGGGCGCTCGGCCTCGCGCTCTTCGCTGCCGTAGGGAATGCGCGCGCCGAGCACCGGGTCGACTTTCGCGCCGATCGCGTCGAGATTTCGCCGGAGCCCGGCGAGCTCGCGCTGTCCGGCGCCGTCGTCGTGCGGCTCGCTCGCTTCCGGCTCACCTCCGAGGCGGTGCGGCTCTCGCGCTCGCGCCGGGGTGTGCACGTCGATGGCAAGGGAGAGCTCGGCCTCTGCCCATGTGAAGCACCGCCGCTGACGTTCGGCTTTCGTAGCGCCGATTTGGCGCCTCCAACCGATGTGCTCATGCAGAGCGCGACCTTGCGCGTGGGCGGCGTGCCGGTGTTCTGGTCGCCCTACCTCTGGCTGCGTGCCCCCGAGCGCGCGGGCTTGTTGCCACCGTCGCTCGCCTATCGTGGCGAAGAAGGGCTGCTCGTGGGCTCCGGCGCGCACCTACCGCTCGCGAGCGAAGGGCGTCCGCACGGTCTCGACTTCGGAGCCTCGGCCTACCTCCGAGGCGGCGCGCGTCTCAATCTCATCCTCGACACGAGCGGCGGTCGAACGGCCGCGGAGCTCGACTACTTTCGCGGTGCGGCACTCGACGTGGTTTCGTCTTACAGCACCCTCGGGGATCGCGGCCAGGTCTTCGCCGAGCGCCTCGACCTGCTGCGCGGCGAGCGCGCAGAGCTCGCTCCCGCTACGCTCTCACGCCTGGCGCTGCCGAGTGATCGACTACGTGTGGCCGTCGGCGGCGCGCAGAGCTCGGTCTTCGGTTTAGGAGTCTCCGCGGATTCGGCTCGAGCGGGTGAGCTGACCGAGCTCGGCGTGCTCGGTCCGGCGTTCGTGCTGGGCAGCGGTGGCGCGCTGGGGCGGCGGGCTCGCTACGCTATCTCTGTCAACGGCCGCAGCGCGCACAGCGCACCCGGCGACCTATTCTCTGGCCAGGCCGAAGCAGCGCTTTCATCCTCTGCGGCCCTCGGGCCTCTGCTGTTCGAAGCGGCGTTGCGCGAGCGCGCCGAGGCGCTGACCCTGGCGGACGCGCACGCCTTCGACGTACGCTCCGAGCTTCGCGTGCGGACGGGTTTGCCGCTGCTGCGTCGCTACACGACGCTCTCGCACACGCTCTCCCCCTTCGGCGAAGCGGCGCTCCTGGTCGGCTCCAGAGAAGAAGTCCTCGCGACGTTGCTGTCGGATCTCGAACCGCCGCAGCGAAGGCTGTTCGCGCTCGCGGGCCTGGAGACGGCGCTCGGCTCGAACACCGACCGAACTGCCGCCGACGTAAAGATTGTGGGTGGCGTGGAGACCAGCGCGCGCGATGCCACTGGAGTTTTGGCCGCGCGCGCGCGCCTGGACGCCGGTATTGGCAGGGTTGCGGCAGAGCTACGAAGCCTGCCCGCGAACGCCGCGGCCGAGACCGCTTTGCGCGCCGAGCTCGGTCAGCCGGGACATCTTCAGTTCGGCATTCGGGTCGATGGCGCTGCGGGCGACACGCGTCTCGCTCGCGGCGTCTTCCGCGACGATTTCGTAGGCCCGGCCGCCCTGCTGTTCGATCGCAGCGGCTGGGGCGTGGGTGGGAGACTTCTGGTCCCCTGGGGACGAAGTATCTCTACCGAAGTCGGGTCGGATGTAGACATAAGTGAGAAGCGCTGGCTTTCGTCGAGCGCGGCCGCTGCTTACCGACACCCATGTCGTTGCCTGTCGGTTGCTCTATTCGGCTCGCGCCGACTCGGCCGTCGCGGCTTCGACCTGGGCGTGAACCTCGAGCTCGTGCCGCGTTGAACAGAGGACGAGCCCCTTGGCCGAAGGTGTGACCTGGCTGCATGTCGGTGTCCTGATTTCGAGGGTTTGGCGAAGCTGTAGAGTCGTCAAAGGTTTGCGCTTCGGGTACGCTCGGATCGTTGTCGGACAGTGATCCAATCGGTTCTGCGCCGCCCTCTCGCCCAGTGCGTGGCTCGAGCATCGTGCTCGCGGACGACGACCGCCTCACGCGCGAAGCGGTTTCCACCGTTCTTCGCGCGCACGGCTACACCGTGGATTCACTGAGCGACGGGCAGGCCGCGGTCGAGCGCGTAGCGCGCGGGGGAGTCGACCTGGTGCTGCTTGACATCTTGATGCCGCGCCTGTCCGGGCTCGAGGCCTGCCGATTGATCAAAGGCATGACCAGCGATAGCTTCTTGCCGGTCGTGCTGCTTACGGTCAAGACCGACAGTGCTAGTCGCGTCGAAGGGCTCAAGATCGGCGCCGACGACTACGTGTGCAAACCGTTCGACGAGCGCGAGTTGATTGCCCGCGTCGAAGCGATGCTGCGTATCAAGAAGCTGCACGACCACGTGGCCGAAGCCAAGGCCAAGCTCGAGCAGCTCAGCATGCACGACGAGCTCACCGGGCTCTACAACTACCGCTATCTGCACCCGCGCATGAACGAAGAGTTCAAGCGCGCCGAGCGCTACCACGACCCCCTGGCGTGCCTGGTAATCGATATCGATCGTCTGCAAGGGCACAATGATTCCGGTGGTCGCGGCCACGGGGACAAGGTCATTCGCAGCGTGGCCGAGTCTCTGCGTCGTAGCGTGCGTGAGGTCGACGTCGTCGCCCGCTTCGGCGGCGACGAATTCTTGGTTTTGCTGCCGAGTACTCACTTTGCGGGCTCGGTGACCGTGGCCGAGCGCATTTGGCGCGACGTGGTCGAGAGCCCCATTTCAGGCGACCTGCCGGAGCCCTCCCACGCAAGCCTCTCCCTCGGAGTCGCCTTGTTTCCTTCGCGCGACGTGCGCACCAAAGATCAACTCTTGCGGGCCGCGGATACCGCGCTCAATCATGCCAAGCGCGAGGGCAAAAATCGCGTGTGCGTCTACCAGCAGCAGGGGCAAATCTACACTCCGGTCGCGGGCGACGGAGAGACGGAACGTCGTGCGGGTCAGAAGTCGCGTGAGCGCGCGGGCGCTAAGCCGCCCTCGGTACGGCCGGGGCGCTCCTGGGGTTCGGACGGTCCACCGCGTCGAGGTTCCGAGTGACCATCACGCTGCGCGCTAACTCGGGGGAGTTTGGTGCGGTCCGGCTGGAGGAAACGCCGCCTCGCGTGCTGGTGGTGGACGACGAACCAACCCTGCGCCGCAGCCTGGCGCGCCTGCTGCTCAGCCGCGGCATGGGTGTGGTCACCGCCGACGACGGCGCCGTGGCCATGACCATCTTGCAGCGTGAACCCGTCGACGTCGCGCTGGTGGATTTGATGATGCCGCGGGTCGGCGGGCTCGAGTTGCTCGAGCACGTCAAGGCCGAGCACTCGGGCGTCGAGGTCGTGATCATGACGGCCTTCGCCGACGTCGAAACCGCGGTCAAGGCCGTCCGCGCGGGCGCCTATCACTTTCTGACCAAGCCGTTCCGCTCGAACGACGAGGTGGTGCTCACGATCACCAAGGCGGCCGAGCGCCGCCGGCTGCTCGACCGCGCCGCCATGCTCGAGAAGCGGCTCGAGCATCTCGAGAAGTTCGGCGAGCTAATCGGCAATTCGCCCGAAATGCAGGAGGTCTACCGGCTCGCGGTGGGCGTGGCGCCGACCTCGTCGACCGTGCTCATCCTGGGTGAAAGCGGCACGGGCAAGGAGCTCACCGCGCGCGCCATCCACCAGCACTCGCCGCGCGCCAGTAACCCGTTCGTGGCCGTGAACTGCTCGGCGATTCCGGTGGACTTGGTGGAGAGCGAGCTGTTCGGACACGTGCGCGGCGCGTTCACCGGCGCGACCGCGACCAGGCCCGGTCTGTTCGAGTCGGCCGACCGCGGCACGTTATTCTTGGACGAGGTCGGCGATTTGCCTCCGCTCGCGCAAGTGAAGCTGCTGCGCGCTCTGCAAGAGGGCGAGGTGAAGCGCGTCGGCTCGAATGAGACGCGCATCGTGGACGTGCGCGTGATTGCAGCCACCAACGTCGACCTTCGAAGCCGCATCGCCGCCGGCAAGTTCCGCGAAGATCTGTACTACCGCCTGAACGTGGTCGCGATCTCGCTGCCGCCGCTGCGCGATCGACGTGAAGACATCCCGCTGCTCGCGTACCACTTCTTGCAGAAGTACGCGGCGCGCTCCAATAGTCCCGTGCGCAAGATCTCGCCGGAGGCCATGCGCATCCTGAGCTCGCAGCGCTGGCCGGGAAATGTGCGCGAGATCGAGAACGCCATCGAGCATGCGGTGGTGTTCTGTCGCGACTCCACGATCTCACCGGCCGATTTGCCATTCACGAAGAAGCAGGGGGCGAGCTTGGAGCCGCCCGGGGAAGCGCCTTCGACCGTCGGGCCGAGTCTCGATCCTTTGGCCGACTTGCCCTATCGTGAGGCCAAGGATCGCGCGGTGCATAGCTTCGAAAGCTCGTATTTGGGCGCCCTGCTGCAGCGAGCGGGCGGCAACGTGTCGGAGGCGGCACGCCAAGCCGGGCTCGATCGCAGCAACTTCCGGCGTGCAGCCAAGCGCGCCGGAGTCAGAATGCGCGACGACGAAGGATGAACTTTCAGAGTTCGCGTAACTTGGCGGCGTGGGCAGCGGTGGCCCTCTTCGGAGCGGGGGCGAACGCCCAAAGCGCGCCGACAGCGGCCCCGAGCACGCCGGCGCCGCCCGCGCGAGTTGCGCCCGTCTACGGACTGGCTCGCTGCCTCGAACTCGCCGAGCTGAACTATCCGAAGATTCACGAGGCGCGCGCGCGGCTCGCCCAGAAGCAGGCGCAATACGATCAGTCGAAGACCGCGCCGTTCAGTGAATTCACGTTCACGGCGGGCCTCGCGGCCGCACCGACGGTGCGCGGCACCGCACTTTACAGCCCGTCCAGCGATCTACCGATCACCTCGAAGATGGCGCCAGCTTGGAGTGTCGGCATCGAGGGCGTGGTGCCGCTCTGGACGTTCGGCAAAATCACCAACCTGTGGGACGCTGCCAGCGCGCAGGTCAAGGTCGGCGAGGGCGAAGTGCGCAAGGAGCGGAACGAGCTCAGGTTCGCGGTGCGTCGCGCCTATTACGGTGTGCTGCTCACGCGCGACGCGCTCGAGCTGGTTCACGAAGCGCTCAGCCGCGTCGACAAATACGTGACCCGTCTCGAACAGCACCTGGCCGAAGGGGAGGGCGACGAGATCGACCTCTTGAAGCTGAAAATCCAGCGGGAAGAGCTGATCGTGCGCGAGAGCGAGGCGCAGAAGCAGCAAGCCATCGCCCTGGCCGGCCTCAAGTTTTATACGGGCCTCTCGGCGGGCATCAACTTGCCGGAGCATCCGCTCGCGCGCGTCGCGCACAACCTGGCGCCGCTCGCGCGCTACTTGTCGGCCGCGCGGCTGTACCGCCCCGAGATCAACATGGCGCGCGCCGGCGTGCTGGCGCGCGAGGCGCAACTTCGCATCGAACGCGCGCGCTTCTTTCCCGATCTCGGAGTCGCCTTGAGCGCTCGCTTCGTGAACGCGCCCGAGGTCACCGACCAACGCAATCCGTTCGTGGTCGACGCGGGGCATGGCCGCTCCCTCGGCGCCGCGCTCGTCTTGCGTTACAAGCTGGATTTCTTGCCGCAGTCCGCGCGCTACAACCAAGCCGAGGCCCAGCTCGAGGAGCAGCGCGCGACCGAACGCTTCGCCCTGGGCGGCGTGGGCGTCGAGGTCGAGCAGGCCTTTCGAGAGGCCGAGGATGCGGCCCGCAAGCTGGAGGCCTACACGCGCGCTACCAGCTACGCGAAGCGTTGGCTGATTCAGGTGCAGCAGGGCATCGACGTGGGCACGTTCGAAGATGCGGACGTGGTCGATCCGGCCAAGGAATACGCCCTCAAACGCTTTTCGCAGATGTCCGCGACGTTCGACTACAACATGGCCGTCGCGCACCTGGCCCAAGCCACCGGCTGGGAACAGATCGCTCGCGAAGAATAGTTTTCAGCCGAGAGCAGCGCTCGCTGGCGAGAGCGCTACGAACGCCCGCGCGCCTCGTACTCTTCGAGTCGCTTTTCGATGCTGAGCAGCGCGTTGGTGATGGCGTCGTTGACCATGCCGATGATGATCGGCAGCTGACCCTTGAGCGCCTCGTAGTACTTCTGCCGTTCGGTAGAGTGAATGATGGCCGGCGGGTAGCCGGCGCGCATCAAGATCACGTTCATCAGCAGACGCGCGGCTTTGCCGCTGTCGGTCTGAAACGGGAAGGCCCGCAAGAGATCGTAATGAACCCGCGCCGCGACGCGCAGGGGGTTCTTCATCTTCTTGGGCTCCGGCCCGTTCAGCCAGTCCACCACTTGCCGCACCTTGTAGGCAATTTTGTCGGGCGGCGCATACTCGTGGAAGTACAGGCGGTGCTGGGGAATGTCTTTGCGGTACTTGACCGTCTTTACGTCGCCCTCTTCGGGGTGCAGCGTGACGTAGAGCTTCTTGATGATGTC
Organism: Polyangiaceae bacterium; assembly: GCA_035549735.1. Lineage (GTDB taxonomy): Bacteria > Myxococcota_A > Polyangia > Polyangiales > Polyangiaceae > PMG-095. The sequence continues at coordinate 27,064 of DASZQI010000046.1, forward strand.
GACGTTCAGCGGCACGCGGCGCTTTTCGGCCAGCTCACGCACCAGCTCGATCGCCTGGCGGTTGCGTCGAATCTCTTCGCACACCGGCTGCAGGCTCGAATCAGGCACCACGGTCACGGCCGGATCGACCGCGGTCTTCAGCTCCTGAAACGTGTAGACGACGCCTTCGAGAGCGCTGTCGTGATAAATCCACGACATATCGAAGCTCTCGCGGTACTCGCGCTGAAAGCTGGTTTCGGTCGCCTCGAGCCGCTGGCTGATGCGAGCCCAACGCTCTTCGACGCTCAGTGAAGGCGGGGGCGGGGGGGTCGGGCGCGCTTCGGCGTTGGGGGCCGGGACCGAGGGGGCGACCTGCGCGGTTCCGAGCGCCGCGGCGAGCGCGCTCGGCGCGGCGACGACTGGGCGAATGCCCACCAGTCGCGCGGCTTCGCCGGCGCGGCGGGTCGTGCCAGACTGATCGGGGATGGCGTCCGGTCGGTAGACGCGGGTCGTGGCGGTTCCGCGACCCAGGACGCCGTCAGCGCGCTGGGCGCGCTTGTTGGCGCGGGCAACCTTGCCCTCGAGGGCACGGCGCGCGGCTTCGCGTTCGGCGCGCAGGCGCTCGCGCTCAGCCTCTTTCGCTTTGCGATAGGCCTCGCGTTCCGCGTCCCGGCGGGCACGCTCAGCTTCCTTCTGGCGGCGAAGCTCCTCGCGTTCGGCCTCTTTTTCCTGGCGGATGCGCTCGCGCTCGGCTTCCTTCTCCAGCCGGATGCGCTCGCGTTCGGCCTCGCGCGCCTTCTGAGCCGCCTCTTTCTGAGCCGCGCGCTCTTTCTCTTTGAGGACGCGCTCCTTTTCCTTTTGCTTGGCGAGGCGCTCTTTCTCCTTTTCCTTCTGGAGAAGCTCGCGCTGCTTTTCTTTCGCCTGGCGCTCTTTTTCTTTCTCTTTGGCGAGGCGCTCTTTCTCCTTTTCCTTTTGGAGAAGCTCGCGCTGCTTTTCTTTCGCCTGGCGCTCTTTTTCTTTCTCTTTGGCGAGGCGCTCTTTTTCCTTGAGCTTGCTTTGCAGCTCTTTCTCTTTTTCCTTCTGCTTCTGGAGTTGAGCCTTCTCCTTCAGCAGCCGGTCGCGCTCCTTCTGCTTGCGGAGCGCGGCGGCGTCGGGCTTGCGCGCGCCCGCCTTCGCAGAAGCCTTGCGTGCCGGCTTCGCCGCGCGGCCACTGCGCGCACGCGAAGCCTTGGCGGCTTTCGCGGGGCGCGACGAGCGCTGGCTGGCCGGCCGAGAAACGGGCTTACCCGCCCTGCGCTTCGGCCGGGAGACTTGCCTCGGAGTCTTGTGCTTCTTTCGGGCGGACATCGCGGACAATGGCAGCAGACTGGCCCTAAACCAGCTGCAGCCCAGCCATTAGCGATTTGGGCTTGACAGCCGCTTTAGGACGGTCGTCCCTGGGGCAACGCCCCGGCGCAACGTAGTCGGCCCCCACGCGCTACGTCAAGCCGAGTGTGATCGGCGATGCTGCTTTCGAAGCCGGGCCGCGCTCAGGCCTGGCTCCCGAAGTATTCCGGAAAGATTTCACTATTTTCGAGCACCCCATTCCGCGCGGTCAGAATTTCTACCGCCGTATCGGTTACCAACACCGTGTGCTCGAACTGGGCGGAGAGCTTGCCGTCGGCAGTGACCGCGGTCCACTCATCGTCGAGGATTTCGACCTCCCAGGTCCCCTCGTTGATCATGGGTTCGATGGTGAAGGTCATGCCGGACTTGAGGCGCAGGCCCTTGCCCCAGTCGCCGTAGTGACTGACCTTCGGCTCGTCATGAAACTTGCGCCCAATCCCGTGGCCGACGAAATCCCGAACGACGGAGCAGCCCTGCTTCTCGGCGAACTCTTTGATTGCGGCGCCGATGTCGCCCAAGCGGCCACCGGGCCGCACCTGCTGGATGCCTAGCTCCAGGCTGCGGCGGGCCACTTCAGTAACTCGCTTGGCAGCCTCTGAATGGCTCCGACCGACGTAGAAAGTGGCCGAAGTGTCCCCGTGGAAGCCCTTGAAGATGTGGGTGACGTCGACGTTGACGATATCGCCGTCCTTCAGCACGTAGCCGCCAGGAATGCCGTGGCAGACGACCTCGTTCACCGAGGTGCACACGCTCTTCGGAAAGGGCGGGCCACCGCCACCGCCCCGGTAATTGAGCGGAGCGGGCCGTGCGCCCTTTTTGAGCGTGTCTTGGTGCACGAATACGTCGATTTCCTCAGTGGTGATGCCCGGTCGAATCAGCGCACCCGCCGCGCTCAAAGTCTCAGCAGCGAGGCGGCCCACTTCCCGCATCGCGCTAATTTCACGGGCACTCTTGATTTCGACGGTGCTGCTTCGGAGATACATGTCCATGCGACTGCCTGATCCTTGGTTCCCGTGAGGCCTGCCAAACCATGGCGGCCCGCTCGCGTCTAGAGCGGCCTGCCGTACAGATGGCTTTAGTTCGCCCGCTGCTGCGCGGGCTGCAGTTTGACCCGGGCCAATGCTTCGCGCACGGGCGCGCTGTCGACCGTGCCGTAAAAGTGTGGGCCGTCCTCGTAGTAGCGCAAGAGGAGCAGCAGTCGGGTGCCCACCCACTTTTCGCCCGTGCCGTCGAGCCAGGCGAAGGCAGGGCTGCGGTCGGCGACGTTGAGCGAAACGGCGCCGGTGACGGGCTTTCCCCGCAGCGCTTCGGCCGTGGGCTGAACCACGATGGTGTAGTTACGGAGTGCGCCGCGGGTCTCCCGGTTGATGGTGACCACCCGCACCGGCACCAGGGTATCGGCGTGCTGGAGGCGCTCACCGAGCAGCGTGTCGTTCTCCGGCCGGGTAGCCCCGTCGATGCCGAACAGTTCGGGGCGAAACAGGTCACTAAAGAGCGCGGCCTGCTCGCCGACGTAGCTCGGCAACACGGGCTTTGGGCCAGGGTTGCTACCGCCGCAAGCAGACGACGCGAGCGAAAGACCGAGCGCGAGCAATACCGCGCAGCGCGTCACTGTACTTTGCCAAGGCCTCTGGCGCCGACCCTGCGCGTGGCCCATGTCGGTGAGCGGCTGAACGGAGCGAGAACGGGGAGGGCGACGCAATTGATTAATCCGAGCGTGCCCGCCGTCGAAGGGGAGATCCTAGCTTGAGCTGCACCGTCCTGAGGTGTACTTTCCCGGCGCCGGTTCGGCACGGAAATTCTGGAGGAACCTTCGATGAAGCTTTCACGTTATGCGGCGCTCGCTGCCCTCGGTTTGGGCATTGGGCTTCTGGCGGCGGCGGAACGCCCCGCAATGGCCAAGCCGCCCGCGGCGACTGGTGGGACCGGCGTCATCGAAAAGAGCATGCAGATCTCGCCGAAAGGTCTGCGTTGGGGCCTTTCGCTCGAAGCTATCGCCAAAATCTACGACGGCGTCATCGAACAGGACATGCTGCCGCTGTTTCGCAAAGCGCAGCCCGGGCTGGAGCTCGACGCGCTGAACGAGGAACAGAAGAATCGAAAGGGCGCGCTGCGCCGCAGCCGCATCGAGTTTGGTGCCACGCCGACCGGGGTGGACCAATCCGCGCTGAAGGGCGAGTACAGCTACAACAACGGCGAGAGCCTGGCCGTGGTGACGCTGCCGAGCGGCACCAAGCGTCATTTCTTCTTTTTCAGTGATCGCCTGTGGAAGATCTACGACGAGCACAAGCTGAAGAAGGACGGCAACCTGGGCGAGAACTTCCAGGAAGCGGTGAAGGCGCTGTCCAAGCGTTTCGGCGCCGCGCCGAAGATGATCGCCGCGGACTATGACAAGGGTCGGCCTTTCGACGAAGCCGAGTGGAAGGATCCCGACAAGATCATCCGTGCGGTAGATCGTGGGCAGACGCTCGCGGTCGTTTACACCGACCGCAAGATTCAGGAAGATTTGGGCCGTTACCGCAAGACGAAGGTCGAGACCGGACCCGAGCCGATCGATAAGGACGTGGCCGCGGTGACCAAGAAAGCCGAAGAGCCCGCGAAGCCCGGCGACAAGAACGCCAAGGGCAAAGACAAGCCGCCGGCCAAGAAGTAGTCGAGTCCGCCGAATCTTCGAACCGAGTCGCGCTGCGTGACTCGGTTCGAACTAGGCGAGTCGCTCGGCCCCGGGGGGAATCAGCGCGCCGCTCATGACGATGATTTGAGCGCCGGGCGCGGCCGCGAGCAGCAGCGGTTCGATCACACGCCGCCGCGCGAGGGTGTTGCCGGGGCAGCCCGCGTAGCGGCCAGCGAGGTGCAGGCTCACTGCGTCGTCGCTGGCCGAGACGAGGTACAGGCTGCCTTGGTCCGCCCGGATTAGCGGCGCAATCACGTCTCGGACGACCCGGAGCAGCGCGTCACGCGGAGTCGACACGATTAGAGACTTTAACACGGCGCCTCAGAAAGATCGCCCTCGTCGCTCGGACTCGGCACCCCGTTGCGATAGGCCAACCGCCCGAATCGGCCCCATCCGGATTCGGCCAGGGCGGGCGCCGGGTGCCCCCTGTGGAAAGACGCGCTTGACGCGCTCCCGGTCGGTCACCTAGGGTCCCGCCCCTCCGACGGGGCGCCGGTTTTCCCGGTGTTCCGGGGAGGGCGGCCCGGCCCGGGCCGCCGCAGGTGGCGACCTGCGCACCCAGTGCTACGGTGTCGCCCCCGATAAGTAGCGAATCGTTCGAAGATTTCCGAGGAACAGAATGGCCGTTCATATCCGACTTTCCCGCCACGGTACCAAGAAGGCAGCGTTCTACCGCATCATCGTCGCCGATCACCGAAGCCCGCGCGATGGCCGTTTCATCGAGAACATCGGTGTCTTCGATCCGTCGGGCAAGTTCGAGATTGATCGCGCGCGCCTCGAGTACTGGCGTGGCAAAGGCGCGGTCGCGTCCGCCACTCTCGGTCAGCTGCTGAAGAAGCACCCCGCGGCTCCCGCCACGGCGTAGTGTTTCTTTTTTCTGGGAGGCGTTGATCATGGCATTGAAGGACTTGATTGCGACCATTGCCCAGGCGCTCGTCGATGAACCGGACGGCGTGGAAGTCACCGAGATCGACGGGGATCACAGCTCGATCCTCGAGCTTCGCGTGGCCAAAGGCGATATCGGCAAGGTGATCGGCAAGGACGGGCGCACCGCGCAGTCCATGCGCACCATCCTCGCGGCGGCGTCGATCAAGCTCGGCCGCCGCGCCCAGCTCGACATCGTCGATTGAGCGCGCTCGACGTTGCGCGTGTCGCGCGTCCTCACGGCCTGCGCGGGGCGTTCAAGGTCGAGCTGCACTGGGCGGCCAGCACGAGCTTGTTCGAGCTCGAGCGCTTGAGATTGCGCCTGCCGTCGGGCGAAGAGCGTGAGTTCGAGTTGGAGTCAGTCGTGCCCGCGGGCAAGGCGTTGCTCGTCAAGCTGGTCGGTATCGACGATCGCGACGCGGCGCTCGCGCTGCGCGGTTCGCGCGTGCTGGTCGAGCGCTCGCTGCTGCCGGAGCTCGCTGAAGGCGAAGCCTATCTGGTCGATTTGGTGGGCAGCGAGGTCGTCGCGCCGGACGGCCCGGTAGGTGAGGTGATCGGCGTCGAGGTGTATCCGAGCGCCGACTCGCTGCTGATCCGCTGTCCGGATGGCAAGGTAGTGGAGCAGGCGCTGTTGCCGGCGTTCATCGCTCGCATCGACGGCGCTGCGCGGCGCATCGAGCTCGCCAATCGCGACGGGCTCATCGAATAGGCGCGTTCGATGAAGGCTGCCGTTCTCACGCTGTTTCCGGAGCTGTTCGCGCCGTTCGTGACGACCAGCTTCGTCGGCCGCGCGATCGAGGGCGGCCAGTTGTCCTTGCATTTGGAGTCGCTGCGCGCGCACGGGCTCGGCAAGCACCTGAGCGTCGACGATTCGCCGTATGGCGGCGGGTCGGGCATGGTGATGCGCCCCGATTGCGTGCTCTCGGGTGTCGAAGCCGCCGAACGCGCACTGGGTGTGGAGCGAGCCGAACGCCGGATCTTGCTCACACCACAGGGCAAGCGCTTCGATCAGGCCGCGGCCCGGCGGCTCTCTGAGTTGGGCTCGGCCGTGCTCGTATGCGGTCGCTACGAGGGCTTCGACGAGCGCGTGCGCTACTTCGTCGACGAAGAGGTTTCACTCGGCGACTTCGTTCTCACCGGTGGCGAGGTCGCAGCAATGTGCGTGATCGAGGCGGTGGTGCGTCTGCTCCCCGGTGTGCTCGGTAACGCGAGCTCGACCGAGGAAGAATCGTTCAGCCCGGTCTGCTCGGGGCGCCTCGAGTACCCGCAATACACGCGCCCGCCCGAATTTCGCGGTCACGAGGTGCCGGCGGTGTTGGTGTCCGGCGATCACGCCAAGGTCGCCGCGTGGCGCTCGGAGCAGTCGCTCTTGCGAACGCGGGAGCGTCGTCCGGATTTGCTCGCGGAATCCGAGTTGACCGCGGCTCCGCCGTCCAAGCGAGGTAAGCCGTGAGGCGGGTTGCGGCGGCCTTGGTGCATTACCCGGTGCTCGATCGAGCCCGGGCCGTGGTGACCACGGCCATCACCAACCTCGATCTGCACGACATCGCGCGCAGCGCGCACACCTTTGGTCTCAGCGACTACTTCGTGGTGCATCCGATTGCCGCGCAGCGCGAGCTCGCGACGCGCGTTCGCGACCATTGGACTGACGGTTCGGGTGCGCGTCGCATCCCCGATCGTTCACCGGCGATGCAGGCTTTGCGCATCGTCGAGTCGCTCGATGCAGCGCGCGCGGCCCTGGGCGAGCCGGAACTGTGGGTCACCAGCGCGGCTCCGCGCGGCCAAATGCTCGACTACGACGCGGCGCGGGCACGGCTCTCGGAACCGGGCCCGCCGGTGCTGTTGGTGTTCGGAACGGGCTGGGGGCTCGCGGACGAAGTGTGCGAACGAGCGCACGCGCAGCTTGCGCCGATTCGCTCGCCGCGCGCGGACGGCTACAACCACCTCAGCGTGCGCGCTGCGGCGGCCATCATTTTTGCCCGCTTGCTCGGCGCGAGTTGAGCGCGAGCAGCTCGGCGGTCGGCTGCCCAGGCCGCTCCCATTCGATCAGCGGCGCTTCGACCACCAAGCCCCCAGGGCGGGCGAGCTTGAACTCGAGCAGCGCGAGGCGCGCGGGCTTGTCCGCGAAAGCGTGCACCAGTCGCAGGCGTTTGGCGACCAGTCGCGCGCGGGTGGCCGCTTCCAGTAGTTCCCCGAGCTCGCTCGCTGGATACGCGAAAACGGCTCGGCTCTTGTTGCCCGAGAGGCAGTGAGCGGCCGCGTTGACGAATGGCGCGACTTCGCCCACCCGCGCGCGCGCGCGTTCGGCGACCTTGGGCGTGCGGTGCCGTGCGCTGCCGAAAAAGGGCGGATTGCAGGCGACCAGCTCGGCGCTCTGCCGCAGCTCGCCGAGCTGCTTCAGGGCTTTGACGTCCGCGCACCACACGCGGGTCGGCACGGTCGCGGCGATCAGGTTCGTCTCGGCAATCTGGGCGAGCGCGACCTCGCGCTCCACCAACCAGAGCTCGCGCGCGGCACGAAAGTGCGCGAGCAACAGCGCCACCAAGCCCACCCCGGCTCCCAGGTCTATCGCACGAGCGGCGCGTCGCCCGCGTGCCGCGAAGGCCGCGAGCAACACCGAGTCCACGTTGACGCGATAACCCCTACGGGGTTGCTGAAATTGTACGTCCCCGCCGAGGAGTGAGTCCCGGGTCAGCTCGAGGGCGTCGAGTTCGCCGGGTTGGTCTGGGTCGGACGCGCGCGGCACGGGGCTACCTTAGTGGGTTGCGCGCCGGGTCGGCAGCTCTCTCTCGGGGGGAGCCGACCGCGCCGCGCGGAACCTGCGGCGCGGCGAGTGGTTGCGGTGCTGGCGTTTGGGGTGTGCTAGACGAATCTTCGTGGCATTTACCCTGCGTGAGCCCGAAGGTGCAGCGACTCCGCTGGTCGTCGAGGTGCCACACGCGGGGCTCGCGGTGGACGCGACCGCGCTGTCGACCCTGCTCGCTCCCGCTAACGCGCTCGGTCGAGATGCTGACTTGTTCGTGGACGAGCTGTTTCAAGATGCGCCGAGCCACGGGGCCGCATTGCTCGCCTCGCACGTCAGTCGCTATGTCGTCGATTTGAATCGCGCCGAGAGTGATTTCGACGCGTTGGCGGTGGAAGGCGGCTCCGCGCGCGTTTCGCCGCACGGGCTGATTTGGCGAACCACCACCGAGGGGCGCTCGGCGTTGGCTGGGCCCCTGTCGCGAGCGGAGCTCGAGCGTCGGCTCGACCTCTACTATCGCCCGTATCACGCGGCGCTGCGTCGTTTGCTCGACGCGCGCGTTGCGACCTTCGGCTACGCGATTCTGCTCTGCGCTCACTCGATGCCGGGTCGCGGTCGCGATGGGCACCAAGACACCGGCCGCGAACGGGCCGACGTGGTTCCTGGCAGTCGCGGCCGAACCAGCGCGGCAGCCAGCGTGATCGATACGGTCGACCGCGCCGCGCGCGAGGCGGGCTTCAGCATTGCTCACGACCAGCCGTATCGCGGCGGCTTCTCGACCGGCCACTATGGCCGCCCCGATCAGTCGGTGCACGCGATTCAGGTCGAGCTCAACCGCAAGCTCTACATGAGCGAGCTCACGCTCGAGAAAAAGCCGCAGGCCTTCGAGCAGCTCCGCGGTTTCTGCGGCGAGCTCGTGGGCCGGCTTGCTCAGGTGCGCCCGCGCCTCGCTGCCCCCTCTCAGGCCCGCTCTGAGCTCGGCTCCTCTTAGTCTGAACGTGTTGCGCAGTTAGGTCAACGGGCCGAACCGCGCGATCGGGACGGAACTCGCTGGTCTTTTTGAGAGGGCGGGTTGAAAGAGGCGGCGGCCTGAGCTAGGTTCCGCGCCCTCGTCATGGCACGTAGCGAAATCACCGGTAAACGCAGGCTCGCCGCTCACAACGTCTCGCACTCGAACATCAAGACGCGGCGTTGGCAGCACGTGAACGTGCAAGCGCGTCGCTTGTGGGTGCCCGAGTTGGGTCGCCACGTCGCGATCAAGCTCTCGACCAGCGACCTTCGCACCGTCGACAAGATCGGGCTGCTCGCGTTTGCGAAGCAGCACGGCGTCAAAGTCGACTGAGCGCGCTCTCGAACAGCTCGGGGCTGCTCGTGTTCGCGCAGCAGCCTCGCATCAAAGTCGACTGAGCGCGCAGCGACCCGGAAAACGACTTCCGGGCGCTATTGGCGCTTGGTTGCAACGAGCCGTGAGCTCGCGTCGCGATGCAGAGTGAGTCGCGGCGGATTCGGCAGCTGCGGGTCGAGAACGGCGTTCTCTGGCTCGAGAGTGATCTCCACTGGACGCGCGCTGCCATCCACGCGAAGCGCTGCCGGAAACGGCGCGTCCAATCGCGTGCCCGGCGTCACTCGAGCCACGCCGCGCAGAACCGGGACCGCGGACAAGTGCGCGAGCAGCCCGAGCTCTTCGAGCCACGCGCCGCTCTCAGCGACGCGGTAGCAGAGCGCGGCCAGTACGCCGTGTGAATCGGCCGCACAAATGCCGGCACCGCGCCCGACGAGCGTGCCGGTGCCTTTGCTGCTCGCCCACGGGGCGCTGAGCCAGCTACCCTCGCCGGAGCTCACTTCGTTCGCTGCAGAATCGATGCTGGGCGGGGGCTCGAGATCACTCGGCGTGACCAGTCCGCCTTCGCTCGTGCTGCCGACGTGCAGTAACGGACGCCGGAAAGCGGGCTCCGAAAGCGCGGCCGCGCCAACCGCGGCCAAACGCGAAAGGACCGCAGCGCGTTGCGGCGCGCCCGCGCGTTCGGCGGCCTCGATGCCGGGCCGAATCACGGCGTTCAAGCTCGCGCCGGCGCCGTAAGCGTGCGCGATGATCGCCGCAAACGGACCGCTCGGCACGGCGACCGACGCGGCCTCCGGTACTTCGACGTCGCTCGGAAAGCCGCGCGGTCGTCGGGTGCCGAGGCCGGGTTGACGGAGCCGCCCGTCGAACACGCGAGCGCCCTGGCCCACGCCGCCGACCAGGATCGCGACGGGGCCGAGCAGCACGCCCGAGCTCGCACCCGCGGCGGCGAAGTAGCCGGAAAGCACGGCGGCCAGGGCACTGCCGCTCGCCGCTAGCTGATCTTCAGCGGCCTTTTGTGCGGTGGCATCGCTGGCCAGCGCTGCTTGGCGCAGGCGGTTCAACGCGAACTCTCCGGGCCGTCCTCGTCGTCGTCCTCATCGACGTCGTCGCCGTCCGCGTCGGTATCGTCGTCGTCCAGATCGTCGTCGTCCGTATCGTCGTCGTCGCCATCCAGATCGTCGTCCTCGTCGAGCTCCGAGCGAGTGCCCTCGAGTGCGGCCACGATGCGGCCCCGTGCACGGCCGCTCGGGCGGCCTTCGATGACGATCGTCGCCTCTTCCGTTCCAACCAGCTGCTCGGCGAGGTGTTCCAGCGCCGATGCGCGCAACTGCGCGCCCGGACCGAGCGCGCGCAGGCGCGTATAAACCAGGTCGTCGGCGTAACCCACGCTGACGCTCAGGTCCTGCACGAAGGATATTTTCAGGGTTTCCGCTTCGGCGCGCGCGAGATCCTCTTCCCACATGCCGCGCGGCTCCCAAGCGATGTTCCGGTTCGGCGCGCGCAGCCGCTCGACCAGCGCGGCGAGGCGCGCTCGCGTGTTCCGGCTCGGTCCCAGTTCCGGCCCGGTCTGGATCACCACCCAGTTGGCGCCGAGCGCATCTGCGGATTGCACGAGCTTGGGCGGCAGCTCGGTTGCGTCGAGCAGGTCGCTCGTCATGCGCGGCGGCACGAGCAAGCTCATGGCTACGGTCGGCGCGGTCGTGTGCAGCCGGCGCAGGGCTTTGGGCGAAGGCAGCCGCTCCGAATCCGCGCGGAGTTCGAGCACGTTGAAGCGCTCGGAGTAGCGTTCGATGCTCCCGATGAGCGTGGTGAGGCCGACGTACAAACGCATGGCGGGGGGGCGAGGCTTCTCACGCCCCGGCCGCCCGCGCAAGGCGCCCAGGCTGGAACTGAGCGCCGCGCACTCGCGTTGCTCGGCGTTCTAGGGCTTTTGTGGGAGTTGAGTCGTCGCGCGGGCGCGCTTTCAGCAGACGGCCGGCTCCGCCCCAGGCGATGTTACCTGAGCCGCGCGCGCCCCGAACTGGTCGTGCCCGCTCGGGGGGGCTCGCTGAGTGGGCGGGTTTGGGGGGCGTCCGCAGCTTCGGAGCGCGGCCCGGCCAGTAGGGCGAGGATATCGGAGGGGCTCAGCACCGCGCTGCCACGCTTGGCGGCCGAGAGCACGGTGGCCACCGTCTTCGCGTCGGCGACAATACCGTGCTCGCCGAGCCAGGCGACCACGTTGGCCTCGCCGCTACCCGGGCCGACGTCCAGGTGCTGTTGCCGGCCGACCAGCGCGGCTGGTACCGACGAGAACACGCGATCCGCGAGCCAGGCATTGCCGAGCGTGAGCGCTTTGCTCACCGCGGCAGCGTGCGCGCCGGTGGCAGTGCGAAATGCGTCTTCGCCGACGACCGGTTGATGCGGTGGAACCGAGAAGCCGAGCGCTTCTGCCGCTGTTTGAACGTACTCGGGCAAACCGGCGAGGCTCTGCTGCCGCCAGCCGAGCAGCGAGAGGTTCACGAGCAGTTGCTCGATCGGAGCGTTGCCCGCGCGTTCACCGATGCCGAGCGCGGTGCCGTGGCAGCGCTCCGCGCCGGCGGCCCACGCCGCCAGACAATTGGCCACGTCGAGGCCGCGGTCGCGATGACCGTGCCACTCGACGCGCACACGCGGATCGAGTGAAGCAGCGAGCTCGCACACGAAATGCACGATTTTTGCCGCGCCTTCGGGGGTTGCGTGGCCCACCGTGTCTGCCACGCACAGGCGCGTTGCACCGCAGCGAATCCCCGCCGAGTAAAGCTGGGACAGCGTTTCGGGGGTGGAGCGCGTGCTGTCCTCGACCACGTACAGCACTTCCAGACCTTCACGCACCGCGAAGGTGACCGCGTCGTCGGTGAGCCTCAGCAGTTGCTCGACCGACCAGCCCTCGGCGTGCTGCCTCAGCGGACTCGCGCCGATGAACAAGCCAACCTGAACTCTCAGCCCGGAGCGCTGCGCGATGTTCGCGATCGGCGCGATGTCGCCGGACAGCGTGCGCGCCGCGCAGCAGGCCTGGATGGTCAGGCGCTGACGCGCGATCTCTTTGGCCAGGCAAAGCGCGTCCTCGAATTGCCGGGGACGCGAGGCAGGGAAGCCGAGCGCAAAGCCCTCGATCTCGAGCCTCGCTGCGCGCGACAAGAGCTCCAGCTTTTTGTCGAGCGGCGGATCTTGCGCAGACGGAGATTGCAGCCCGTCGCGCAGCGTTTCATCCACGACCCCGGGCGCGTGCGGAGGCGGCGCTATCGCGTTCCAGTCGAACCAGCTCTCCCCGAGATCGGGGGAGTTGGGCTTGACGTTTGCGGGGGGTGGGGGCCGCATCAGGAACGCTCGGGGCAATAGCTCGGAATCAAAAATTGAACCACTGGGTCGGGGCGCGGGCGATGAAAGCGGCCATGGCGTCGGTGGCTGTTTGCGCTGCTGCGTGAAGTTCTTTCGAACCTGCGCTGCGCGCTAGCTCGATCAGGGGGGAAACCACGAGATTGTACCGGAAATACCCGGTTCGCTCCACGAACAGCGGTACGATCGGGACGCCGGCCAGCGCGGCGAGGCGAAATGGCCCCTCGGGCACCAAAAGCTCGCGATCGAACAGCTGCGTCGAAATGCCGCGCCCGCTCGGGGCGCCGCGATCGAGCTGCACCGCGACGAGCGTGCCTGCTTTGAGCTCGCGCACCAGCGGCAGCGCGTCGAGCGGGTGTTTGCCGACGTGCACGATGCGCACGCCCGTTCGTGTGCGCACGCGGTCGTGCAAAGCGCGCGCGTCCTCATCTGCTTCGCCTTCCATCACCACCACGACTTCTCGACCGTGGTTGGCGCGGAGCAAGCGCGCTGCGACGTCCCAGGGCCCGGCATGCGCGGTTAGAATCAACGCGCCGCGACCCTGACTGAGCGCGGCCAGCAGCCGCTCTTCGCCTTCCACCCGGCACTCGGCGTTTGCCGCCTCCGGGCGTTCTGCGGCCAGGCTTTCGGTGAGGCAACAAGCGTATTGAATGAAAGTCGCGAACAGCTGGCGCTGTTCTCGCAGTTGGCCGGTTTCACCCTGCACCCAGCGCAGCGTGTCGCGCACCTTTTGGCGCTGCGGGCGCAGCGCCAGCGCGAACGCCACACCGAACAGCGGCGGGCTGTATTTGACCCAGAAATCAGGGCCATAGCGCGCGCCCGCGTAGGCCAGCCGCCGCCACAGCGCACCATCGTGAGCCAGCGTCAGTCGCAAGCCTTGGACGTCGCACGGCGTGGCGGTTGGCGCAAGTGTCGAGCAGGCGTGGCTGCAGGGCCGAAACGAGTGGGGGATGGCTGCCCAGGGCACGCCGTGCCGCCGAGCGCGCCCGTTTCAATGCCGGCAGCCCAACAACCAAACTAGGCCCGCGGGTGGGCGCGGCGATGAGCGGCGCGAATGTGATCGCGCGAGACGTGCGTGTAGATTTCGGTGGTCACGATGTTGGCGTGGCCCAGCAGAGTCTGCACCGAGCGCAAATCGGCCCCACCGCTGAGCAGATGCGTGGCAAAAGAGTGCCGCAGCTGGTGCGGGTGCACGCCCGCGCGGAGCCCGGCGATGCGCGCGTATTGTCCGACGATCTTCCAGAAACCCTGACGCGTCAGTTTGCCCCCGCGCGGCGAACGGAACAGCACGTTGGCGGGCGGGCGCTCGCCTTCTTCGGCGCGCCGGGCCAAGAGGTAAGCTTCGAGGTGCGCGAGCGCGACTTCGCCGAGTGGGACCAGGCGGCGCTTGTTCCCTTTGCCGAGCGGCGAGACGATGCCGCGACGTAAATCGACGTCGCCCAGGCTCAGATTGACGAGCTCGCTCACGCGCAAGCCAGCGGCGTAGGCCACGCTGAGCATGGCGCGATCGCGTAGTCCGCGGAGCTTGCTGACGTCCGGGGTCTCGATCAGTCGCAGCATGGCGGCTTCGTCGAGCGCACGGGGCAGCCGCCGACCGACGCGCGGGCGCGGGGCGAGGCGAGTCGGATCGTCGGCGAGCTCACCCTCGCGGATGAGGAACTTCATCAGGCCGCGTGCGGCCGAGAGGTGACGCGCGGAGCTGCGCGGGCCGAGCCCGCTCTTACTCAATGACCCGAGCCAGCTGCTGATCACGCTGAGGTCGAGCTGGGCGAGCTCGGTGATGGCTTGCTTTTCCGCAAACTCGAGGAATTTCCCGAGGTCGCGCCCATAGGCGGCGATGGTGTGGGGCGACAGGGCGCGCTCGACACGCAAGTGAGTGAGGTAGCTGTCGACCAGCGCATCGAGCGCCATGGAAAGAGGGTACGACCGTTACGCGAAAAGGCGGAATTTTGTGACCGATTTCGGGCTAACCAGCGGCGCGCTCGGCCATTTGGCGGAGCAACGGCTCGGGGTCGTCGCAGCGCATCAGCGCTTCGCCGATGAGTGCGGCGTCCACGCCGCTTTCAGCGACGCGGGCGACCGCCTCCGCCGACCGAAGGCCCGAGAGCTGAACGCGGGTGACGGTGCTCGGCAAGAGCGCGAGCACCCGCTCGGCGTGCGCGGGATCCATGTGCAAGGTGTCGAGATTGCGCGTGTTCACTCCGACCAGCTCGGCGCCCACGTCGAGTGCGAGGCGCGCTTCGTCTTCGCTCACCACCTCGACGAAGGGCACGAGATCGCGCTCGCGCGCAGCCCGGTGCAGGCGCCCGAGGTCCTTTTCGTCCAGGCAGCGAACGATCAAGAGCGCGGCGTCGGCGCCGAACGCTCGAGCCGCGTCGAGTTGACGCTCATCGATAATGAAGTCCTTGCATAAGAGGGGCAGGCCCGCGCTCTCGCGGGCGGCCGCGAGGTGCTCGTACGCGCCGTCGAAAAAGCGTGAGTCGGTGAGCACGCTGATGCAGCGCGCGCCCGAGCGCTCATACGCGGCCGCGCGTTCTGCGACGGAAAGCGCGCTGGAGAGCACGCCGGCCGACGGCGAACGGTGCTTGATTTCGGCGATCAGGCGCAGCGGCTCGCCCGGCTTGCGAGACAGCGAGAGCGGCCTGCGCGGAGGCGGCGCGGGCAGCCGGCGACGGCCGAGCTCTTCGAGCTCACTCCGCTTCTGCGCCAGGATATCGGCGAGGATTCCCATTTCAGCTCGCGGTGGGGCGCGCGGCGAGCGCGGCGGCCTTGAATCGCTCGAGCGTGCGCAGCGCGGCGCCGGATCGCAAGGTCTCGCGAGCTTTTTCGGCCGCCACACGAGGCTCGAGCCCTTCGGCGACGACCAACGCCGCGGCCGCGTTGAGCACGAACGCGTCGGTCGACGGCTGGGGCTCGCCGCTCAACACCAGCGCTAGCACGCGCGCGTTCTCGGCCGAGTCTCCGCCTTGGGCTACGCCGGCGGGGCTCCGAGCAAGGCCGAAGTCTTCCGGCGCCAGTTCGAATTCCTCGATGCGCCCCTGGTCGAGCGCGGTAATGCGCGTGCGGGCGTACGGGCTCATTTCGTCCATGCCGTCGGTGCTGCGCAGGATCCATGCGCGGCGGGTGCCGAGCGCGTTGAGAGCGCGTGCCAGGACCGGTCGCATCGAGTCGTCGAACGTACCGAGCAGCTGGTGGGTCGCTCCCGCGGGGTTCGCGAGCGGCCCGAGGCAATTGAACAAGGTGCGAATTCCGAGTTCGCGACGCACGGGACCCGCGTGGCGCATGGCAGGGTGGTGCGCGAGCGCAAACAGGAACGCGATATTCGCGTGTTTCAGCACCGCGCTTTGGGCGGCAGCCGGCACGTCGAGCGGCAGGCCCAGCGCCTCGAGCACGTCCGCGCTGCCCGACTTGCTGGTGGCCGCGCGGTTGCCGTGTTTTGCCACGGGCACGCCGGCGGCCGCCGCGATGAGCGCTGCGCCGGTGGAAAGGTTGAGCGTGCTCGAGTGGTCGCCACCGGTGCCGCACGTGTCGAGGACGACCGGCAGATCGTGCTCGACGCGCAGCATGACCTTGCGCATCGCCGACGCGGCCGCCGCGATGACCTCGGCGCTTTCGGCGCGCATGCGTAGGCCGACGAGGAAGCCAGCGATCTGCGTCGGAGTCCAAGCGCCCGCGAAAATTGCTGAGAACACTTGCTCGACGCGCGCGGGCGAGAGCCCGGACGTGGAGGCGAGCTCCGGGAATACTTCGGCGAACGAAACAGTGGGGGAGGTCATGGTCGGTTCACAGCGACTTCAGCCAATTGTCGATGAGCGAAAGCCCGTGCTCGGTCAGGATCGATTCGGGATGAAATTGCACGCCTTCCACCCGGCTCGTGCGGTGGCGCAGGCCCATGATCTCGCCTTCGGCGGTGCGGGCGCTGACCTCGAGGCACGCGGGCAGCGAGCTCTCCTCGACGATCAGCGAGTGATAGCGGGTGGCCTCGAAGGGGGAGGGAACGTCGCGAAAAATGCCTCTCCCATCGTGCTCGATCGGAGAAGTCTTGCCATGCATCAGACGTGGGGCTCGGATCACCTTGCCACCGAACGCTTGCCCAATCGATTGGTGCCCCAAACAGACGCCAAACACCGGCGTTTCAGCGGAGAGCTCTCGAATGACCTCGAGCGTAACGCCGGCGTCGTCGGGGGTCCCCGGCCCCGGTGAGAGGAGGATGCCATGGGGAGCTAACGCCCTGATCTCGGACACGCTCGTCTGATCGTTGAGGCGGACTTCGCACTTCGCGCCCAGTGAGGCGACGTACTGGACGAGGTTATAAGTAAACGAGTCGTAGTTATCGACGACGACGACGGTCGGCTGCACGGTGGTTCCGTTCTACTACGGTCCAGCGGCGACGCACGTCAGCGAGCCGAACCGCATGGCCATGCGCTAGTAAATATGTGATTTTTGCGCGACGATTTGCGGTTCGTCACCTCGACGAAAAGCGCCGTGAGTCGAGGGCCGGTCGCGCTCCGAGCACGAGAGTGTTTCGCTCTCGGGCGATTATTTCGCTGCAAAAAACCTTTCGCTGAAGGCACCTTGGGCGCTTTTTCAATCTTGCCCGCGGGTTAGTGGGCCGCTACTGTGCCGCCCGTCGCACAGGCAGCCGGTCGAGCGAATCGGCGCTCTCTTCCCGTGCGGTGTTGAATCCCCGATGTCGGAACAGAAGCCCAAGATCGACCTCAAGGCGCGCCTCGGTAAGAAGACGGTCAGCACCCCCGCCGCAGGCGGTGGTTCGATTCCGCCGCCTCAGGCGGCGCCTTCGCCAAGTGCCATTCCG
This sequence comes from Polyangiaceae bacterium, assembly GCA_035549735.1. Taxonomy (GTDB): domain Bacteria; phylum Myxococcota_A; class Polyangia; order Polyangiales; family Polyangiaceae; genus PMG-095. The sequence continues at coordinate 44,285 of DASZQI010000046.1, forward strand.
GGTGCCATGCCCGGCGGAATGCAAGGCGGCATGCCGGGCGGGATGGCCCGGCCGGCCATGCCCCGGCCGAGCGGGCCGCCCCAGCAAATGACTCCATCGGGCGTTCCGGTGCCGCCCTTCGCGCAGCAGTCGCGGCCGGTCGACGCGTCGAACCCCTACGGGGCGATGCCGTCGCAGGCCGCGCCCGCCAGAGCCCGCCCCCAAGAGATCCGCATCGAGATGGGGGAGGAAGTCATGGCCGCCCGTCGGGCGGGTCGGAAGAAGGTGTTGTTCCTCGCCGCGGCGGCCTTTGCGGTCGGCGGTGGTGTGGGTTTCGCCGCTGGCGACGGTTCGCAGCGCGCCAAGGGTGCCGAGGCGGCCGTGGTCGGTGCGCAGGACCTGATCAAGGACATCAACGCCGCCAACGCCGAGGTCACCAAGCTCGCCGACACCTTGAAGGCAGCCAAGGAGAAGCTCGGTAAGAATCAGTTTCCCGAAGCTGAGGTCTCGGCGCTCGGCAGCATCAACATCCCGTTCAGCGGTAAGAACCTGGCGGGTAAGGGCATTGGCCGCTTCAAGCCCGAGATCGTGGCGATGTTGATCGAGTACGCGAACAACACGACCGAAGCGAACGACCAGAAAGAGAAGCTCCAGAACGTGCTGTCGGGCACGAAGAAGGGCATCGTCGAGTTGCTCGAGTCGGGCAGCAAGCCGCAGGTTCGTTGGGCCACCTTGCTCACCAACGGCCCGAACGGTCCGTGGGCGGGCATGATGGCCCTTCCGGCGCCGTTCAGCGCCAAGGACAAGTGGCCGGACGAGCTCAAGGTCGGCAGTGGTAAGGACGCCGCGTCCTTCAAGCGTTACACCTCGGGCAACCCAATCAACAACGATTCGCCGTTCTACCTGCCCATCGATCCCAGTACGCAGGCTGCGGTCTGCCCCTCGGACGTGATCTTCAAGCTGCGTCGCGAGCTGTCAGATCTGGAAACCGTGCTGCGCGGGGATAACACCCCGGGCGACGAGCGGACCGGCGTGATCGAAGGCGCCCAGAAGCTGATCGACAAGCTCAAGGTCATCGGTAAGGACGCTCCCTGAGCGAGCGTTGACGCGGGCCTACGACTTCGCGAGCACGCTCACGAAGTCGTAGGGCGCGCCCGACCCGACCCGTTCTACGCCGCGGTAATTCGCGACGCGGAGCGCGGTACGATCGACTCGGGCGGAGCAAGCCGCGTGATTTCGACCTTCGAGACGCGCCGCTCGTCTGCTTCGCGCACCTCGAACTGTAGGCCATAGGCCGTGAGCTGGGTTCCCACCTCGGGCACCCGCCCGAGTTGCGCAATGATGAAGCCGGCCAGCGAGTGGTAGTCGCCGTCTGCGGGAAGCTCGGCGCCGAGGTAGCGGCTCAAGTCGGCGATCGGCACGCTCGCGTCGACTGCCAAGCGTCCGTTACCGAGATCCACGATGGGCGGCTCGTCGACGTCGTGCTCGTCGCGGATCTCGCCGACGATCTTCTCCAGCAAATCTTCGAGCGTGAGCACTCCGCTCATGCCGCCGAACTCGTCGATTACGATCGCCATGTGGTGGCGGCCAGCGCGCATGTCTTTCAGCACGCTGCTGCCGGATTGGCTGTCGGGCACGAACGCGATCGGGGTGCGCAGCAGGCCTTCGAGCGTCTTGCCCTCGAGGTCCTTGCTGGTCGCGTGGCGAAGCAAATCCTTCGCGTACAGCAGCCCGACCACGTTATCGATGCTTCCGCTGTACACCGGGTAGCGGGAGTGGCCGCTTTCGGCGATGAGTGTGAGGGCTTGCACGAGCGGCGTCTCGACGTCGAACGCGGTGACCTGAGTGCGCGGAACCATCACGTCGCCCGCCGTGATGTCGCCGAACTCGAGCACGTTGCGGATCATTTCGGACTGCTCGCGCGCGAGCGAACCGTTCAGCTCGCCCTCGGTCACGATCATCTCGACTTCGGTCTCGGTCACGCCGGGCGCACGGGCCGGCGCGGGCGAAAGCCAGCCGCCCACGATGCGGCTCAGCCAGACCGTGGGTGCGGAGAACGGCGCGGCCAAGAGCTCCACCGGCCGCAAGATCGCGAGCAGTAGAGGCGCCACCCGTTCGGGGTTATTGCTGGCGAGGGCGCGCAAAATTTCGCTTGGGATGGCGTAAGCCAGGACCGAAGCCAGGCCAGCCGCGAGTAGCCGGAGCACACCCCACTCCAGGGGCATGCGTCCGACCAGGAGCAGGGCGGTCAGGGCCACGCCGAACGAGCGCACGACCAGCCAGCGCGACTCGATGGCCACGCCGTTGTCCAAGTAGCGCTCCATCGCTGCCCGGCGACTGCCCTCGAGCGTTTCGCGAAGCGCGGCGCGGCGGGCGGCTGAGAGGGCAGAGATCGCCGTGCTCGCGGCGGCGAAGGCGGCTGCGAAGACTGCGGGCAGGCAGGCTAGGACGACGCCGCCGACGGAAGTTGGTGGGACTGAATCCACGGGTATTTCGTGCGGCGCTGCTGAACTCTGGCACCGCGCGTGCAAAAAGCCTAGCGGACGCGGTGATCAGCGCGCAACCGAGCGCGCCCTTTACCCGACCCTGTTCCATCATGTCAGGGCAAGTAGGTTCAGTGCCAGGCAGCCGTTTGGCCGGTATTCTAGCGCGCGCCGAGGGCTCCAAAGTTATCAATAAAAACAACGGGTTTAAGGTGTTTCTCGAGGCGAGTGACCGGCCTGGTTCGATTTCAAGGCTGGTTGGCCGGTTGTCACCCCCGGAAGTTTTGTCGCCGACACGACCAGAAACAACTGCGGCGGCGGCCCGGCGCTCCGTGGAGCCCGCCGCGACCGCTGCTCCCGAGCCAGAGCCGAGCTCGCAACCCGAGGTTGGCCCCGAGTGGCAGGCAGGCGCCGTCGATCCGCTCGCACTGTTCGGAGTGACGGGCGCCGGTCTGTCCGAAGCAGTCGCTCCGCCTCCCCGCAGTCCGGCCACCATCGATCCTCTGGTGAGCGAGCTGCTTCGCTCGATTGCCTGGGGTGGGGATCGACGGCGCGGCACGGCTCGCATCGAGCTCGGCTCCGGTCGCTACGGGGGGACTGCCCTGAAGGTCGAAGTGGTGGGGGAGCGGCTGCAAATCGATCTGGACGCGCCACCCGGGGTGGATGCCAGCGAGCTCGGTGCGCGGCTGAGCGAGCGCTTCGCCGCGCGCGGCCTGCTGGTGGACTCGCTGATCGTGCGTTAGGCGGGCACGATTCCGCGCACCACGCGGTGCGTGCCGTCCGGCAGAGACACCCCGAGCGCAACCAATTCACCCTCCGGCGAGAGCCAGGCACTCAGCTGCTCCGGAGAGCTTGCCTGCGCTAGTTCCAGGGGGATGCGTTTGCCCTGACGCGCTGCTGTGACCGCTTCGGCGCTCAGCTTGGTCACCGGCAACGCCCGGCGCGCGGCGTCGGCCAAAGGCAGTAGCGGCGGCGCTTCGGTTGCCGGCCAAGTCACCGCGTCGGCGAGCGTGAACGAGCCGCTCGCCGAGCGCCGCAGTGCGCTCAGGTGAGCCGGTGCACCGAGCGCGGCGCCCAGATCTCGAGCCAGCGCGCGCACGTAGTAACCCTTCGAGACGCTGAGCTCCAAGTCGAGCGAGTTCGTGCCCAACTTCAACAGTTCGAGTCGCGTGACGTGCACGGGGCGCGCTGGCAGCTCGACGGTTTCACCCCGTCGCGCGCGCACGTGCGCCCGCTCGCCCTCGTGATGAATCGCGCTGACCGCGGGCGGGACTTGCTCGCTGCGAGCGCGTTCCAGGCGGAGCGCGGCCTCGAGCTGCGTCGGATCGGGAAACGAAGGCGAAAGCTGCATTCGTTCGACGATGCGGCCATCCGCGTCGAATGAGTCGGTGCCGACACCGAACTGAACACTGGCCAGGTAGACCTTGTCCTGACCGGTGAGGTGCCCGGACAGCTTACAGGCCTCGCCGAACAACAAGACCAGCACCCCGGTCGCCATTGGGTCGAGGGTGCCGGCGTGACCCACCGCGCGCTCGCGGAACAGCCGTCGCGCTTGGGCGACTACGTCGTGGCTGGTTACTCCTCGGGGCTTGTCGACGACCAACAGGCCGTGGCGACCGCTCATCCGAACCAGACGCTCTTTCGGGTGCGGAGCCCGGAGTCGAGCAAGCCCTGGATGCTACTGCGCACTCGCTCGGACAAGCGCCCGACCAGCACGTCGTCGTTGGCGGCTTCGGGACCGTAGGAATCGAAGGCGATCGGCTCACCGAATCGGATTTTCCAGCGCGTCGGCGCCGGCAAGAGCCCGAGCGGCCCGAGCAGCGGGAACGTCGGGGTGACCGGCAAGTAAGGCAGACGCAAAAGCTCGGCCAGCCACTCGAAGCGATAGATCAGAGGATTGGTCTCTTCCGCACCGATGATGGCGCAAGGAATGAGCGGCGCGCGCATGCGCAGGCAAAGCCGGATGTAGCCGCCGCGCCCGAAGCGCTGCAGCCGATAGCGCTCGCTGAACAGCTTCTTGATGCCCTGAACGCCTTCCGGGAAGACCGCGATCAGCGAGTCTTTTTCCAGCAAACGCTCGGCGTTCTCCGGGCAGGCGCGCACCGCGCCGATGCGGTTCAGAAACACACCGGCGAACGGCAGATGAAACACGAAGTCTTCCGCCAGCCAGCGCAAGTCGCGCGCGCTCGGGTGATCCAGGCGCATCGCTGCGCGCAGCATCATGCCGTCGAGCGGCAGCGCGCCCGAGTGATTGGCGACCGCGACCGCCCGGCCCGAGGAAGGGATGTGTTCGATGCCCTCGACCTCGACGCGGAAATAGCGACGGTAGAGCAAATCGAGGCCCGCGCGCACCTTGCTTTCGAACACCGGATCGAGGCCGAAATCGTCGACGTCTTCGAGCCGGTCGCGTAGGGCCTCGCGACTCCATTGGCGCTCGACGTACTCGGTGGCGGAGTCGGTCTCCGGCGGTTCCGAAGCGCTGCGAACGCGCGGCGCGCGGCTCTCCGGAGCTTCGTCGCTCGCGGACGACTCGGCTTCGTCCGCGGCGACCGAGCGTCGAATCAGACTATCGAGCCGGGCTTCGAGCGAACGGATTTGAGCCTCCACGTCGCGCGGTGGGGGCGAGCTGGGCGGCGGCGTGGCGCCTGGTGAAGTGCCGGCCTCCGCCTCGAAGCGGATGTGCGGAGGAATGACGCGCGCGCCGATGCCAAGCTCCGGGGCTTCGACGTCCGAGACATCGCCGTCGTCGAAGTCGTCGTCTTCGGGCGCCTGGAACGGCAGCGGTTCACGGTAGTGAAACGCGGGCGGGCGGCGTGATTCCGGCGGCACTTCTGTCGGGTCAGCTTCACCGCGCGGGGGCTCGAACGGCTCGCGTGTGGGCCCGTGGGCGTGCTGGGGCCCGGGACGTGCATCGCGCACGTCGCGCACGTCGCGTGGCGAGTCGTTGCGGTTCGGCCTCGCGCGATCGCGGTTTGGCCGATCGCGATTCGGTCGCTCGGGGCGCGCGTTCGAGCGATCGCGTGGGCTCGCAACGGCACGGCCGTCATGGCGCCCAGCCCTGCCATCGTGACGCGCGCCAGCGCGATCGGCCTTCGAGGACAGGCCACCGCGCTCCCCGTGACGCGGCCCGGAGCGATCACCACCGGGGGCCCCGCGCTCAGCGCGCGGCGCGGGTCGAGCGTGGCGTGGAGCGGCGCGATCCCCCTGGGGGGGCGGGTGCCCTACGCCCTTACGAGGGGGGCGCGATTGATCGAGCCCGCTCGGCTGCCCGGGCCGCGACTTCTGCGCGCGATGCGGCGCTGGCTTCTTACGATTGTGAGTCACGCGGGGCTCTCCGAAAGCAGGCGGACATCGCGCAACCGCTGCGCGCTGCCAAACTCGATCACGGCTTCACGGCTGGTATAGGCCGGGCGGAAGCCGAGCGCTTGGCGCACGGGGGCTCCGTCCGCGACGCAGATGTACTGCAGGTAGTCACAGAACGAGGGTGGCGCTTCAGCGAGCTGGGCCAGCCAAAGCGCGCCGGCCATGGTGCGGGTAAGGAAGCGAGGCAGGGGCAGAGAGCTCCGGCCAATCAGACGAATCGCCGTGTGCAGGGGCAAGACACCATCGCCCGTTACATTGAAAACGCCAGGGGCATCGCGCACCACCGCGAGTCGAAACGCGGCTACGGCGTCGGCTTCATGTAGAAATTGCCAGAGCGGATCGAAGCCGAGCACCGTGGGGACGAGGCGATGGCTGAAATAGCGCGTGAGAAAGCTGTCGACGGTCGGCCCGAGAATCGGCGCGGTGCGCAGCACCGTGGCGATGCGCCCCTGGCCGGGTTGACCAAAGCGCAGCGCTTCACGCTCTGCGTCGATTTTGTCCACGAAGAACGGTTCACCCCGGGGCGCGCGCAGCGGGTGCTTTTCCGAGAGGAAATTGGGGTTCGTGGGGTGCGCGCCGTAGAGCAACGTCTGGCTCCACAGCACGACTTTGCGCACGGTCGAACGCCGGCAAGCGTTGAGCGCGTGCATGGTGCCCACGCTTTCGAGCTCGTGGGCCCAGGCGCTGGTGTGTGAAGGCGAGGGCAAAAACGCCAGATGGACGACCGTGTCGACGGCCTCCGCAGAGAAGATTTCGGTCAGCCGTTCTTCTGCGGCACGATGGGTCAGGTCGAGCTCGTAAGCTCGCGACTTGCCGGCGGCCGTGCGTGGCGCCTTCAAATCTAGGCACACGATACGACGCACGCTCTCGTCTTGTTCGAGCATGCCAACCAGGTTGGTGCCGAGAAACGAGGACGCGCCTGTGATCGCCACCGCTTGGCGGTGTGCCGGTCGGACGCCCAGTGCCGAGCTTGCTCGCCCGTCGGAGTGAGAAGGTGTAGTTTCGTCGCTCACACGCTATCCGAGATGATTTTAGGGCCGGGAAGACCTCGAAGAGCGGGAACGTAGTCGAAACCGTAGCCCCGAGCCAGCGCGTCGTCTAAGCTAATTAGGCCATGGTGGAGCCTGCCGCCGCGGCCATCCGATTAGGCCCGTACCTGCTTGCCGAGCGTCTTGGACTAGGTGGCATGGCCGAGGTGTACGTCGGGCAGCGCGCGGGCCCGCACGGTTTCGCCAAAAAGTTCGCGATCAAACGGATCTTGCCGGAGCTGGCGAAGGACCCGCGCTTCGTCGCCATGTTCGTGGATGAGGCGCGCATCTGCGCGGCGCTCCAGCACCCCAACATCGTTCAGGTGGTGGATTTCGGGGAGAGCCAGGGCGAGCTGTTCATGGCCATGGAGTTCGTCGACGGCGTCTCCGTCGCCAAGCTCTTGCGCAGCATCGCCAGCAAGCGCGAGCGCTTTCCGAACCAGATCGTGCTCTTGATCGTGCGCGACGTGCTGCGCGGTCTGGCCTACGCACACGAGGCGACGAACGAACAGGGGCAGCCGCTCGGCTTGGTTCACCGCGACGTTTCGCCGGGCAACGTGCTGATCAGCCGCGCCGGCGAGATCAAGCTGGCGGATTTCGGCATCGTGCGCAGCGCGATCGTGGACCGGCGCACGAATCCGGGGGAGCTGAAGGGCAAGCTCGGCTACATGTCGCCGGAGCAGGTGATCGGGGCGGAGGTCGACCCGCGCAGTGACCTGTTCGCGGTCGGCATTTTACTGGCCGAGATGCTGATCACGTGTCCGCTCTTCAGCGGCAAGAACGAGCTCGAGGTGCTGACGCGCATTCACGACGCCGATCTTTCGACGTTCGAGAAGCATGGCTCGCAGATCGACCCCGATCTCGTGAAGATCGTGCGCAAATCTCTGGCGCGCGAACCGAGGAATCGCTATCAGGCGGCGCGCGATTTCGCGACCGCGATCGATCAATACGCGGAGTCCAAGCGCGTCGTGCTCGATCACGGCGAGCTTTCGTTGTGGATCTCCCAGCTCGGCATCCTGGCGTCGCGCAGCGGCACGCATGCGGTGGACGCAAAGGGCGCTCTGCCGCCCACTGCGCAGCCGGAGCAAGAAGAGCCCACTACGCGCGGGGCCGCGCCCCGGCGCGAAATCCGGCGTCCAACGCCGCCCGCACTGTCGCTCGACGATGGGCGCGCCGCGGGCCGCGTCGATTTGCTCGAGCTGGTGGCGACCGGGCGAGTGCGCCGCCGCACCAAGCTCGTGGGCCGCGACGGGATTGGGCGGCCAGCCGTCGAGGTGCCGGGTACCGCAGAGCTCCTGCGGCGCGCGGCGTTTCAATTCGGCGATCCGGACGCGGCGACCGCGGCGTGGTCGGTGCCGATCGAGGCCCGTACCCTGCCGACCAAGCTGTACTCGCTGCTGCTCTCGGATGCGACGGGCCTCTTGGTGGCGCGTGCGGGCGCCCGGGAGAAGCGCGCGTTCTTGGTCGACGGCACGCCGCGCTTCGTGGCCAGCACTTCGCGTGATGAGCTACTCGGCTACCGCCTGGCCCGGCGCGGCTTGATCGACGAAAAGCTGCTGAAGCCGGCGCTCGAGACTCGGGCGCGCTGCGCGCTGCACCTCGGCGAAATTTTGATTGGCCTCGGCGCGCTCGGGCCGACCGCGCTGCTGCGCGAGCTGGTCGAACAAATCGAAGAGCGGTTTCTCGAGCTTCTGGCCTGGCGCGAAGGGTCGTTGCTGTTTTTTCCAGGTGTCGGCAGCGGAGAAGAAGAGCTCCGCACCGAGGCCTCGGGTTTGTCGCTCGTCACGCGTGGTATCCGCGAGCACTACTCAGCGGACGAGCTCGCGTTCTTGCTGGGTCCGGCCGCGCGCGCGCTCCTGGTGCGGGGCGAAGCGCGCGGCGTCGACGCGGGTCGGCTGGGCGTGACGCAGCCGGAGCGGCGCGCGCTCGAACGCGCGCTCGCCGCGGGCACGCTCGAGCGCTTGGTGGCGGTCGCGGATCAAGAAGGGCTCGCCAGCGTGGAAGAGACGCTGCGCGGCGCGTTCGTCGGGTTGTCGGCGGGTATCCTCAGCGCTCCGAGCGCCGGTTTCGCGGGAACTTGAGCGCGGCTCTTTCGTGCTAGCCCTTGGCGTCGGGCGGGTCCGAATGCGTCAGCGTGCGCACGCCCGCGATTGCGTCGCGTGAGCGGCTCAAGAGATCGAGGAGCGTGCGCACGTCGAGCGGCTTGCGCAACGTGAGCAGACCCGAAGCACGAATGTAGTCGGCTTCGGCTTTGGCCAGCCCGCCGCCGGTGACGAACACGAAGCGTTGCGCGAGCTCGGGGCGTCGCTCAGAGACGCGCAGGTGAACCGTGTCACCGTTGGCGCCCGGCAGCAGCACGTCGCACACCACCAAGTCCGGCTCGTAGCTCGGGTCGAGCAGCGCGATTTCGGCCTCCGACGCGCTGCCTGCGATGCGCACGTCGTGTGGCTTGAGCGCGCGCTGGAGGCTGCGCGAAAACACCGGATCGTCGTCAACCAAGAGCACGCGCTGCACTTCGCTCGTTGCGCGCGGTGCGTCGCGCGTCGCGGATTCGGCCGAGCGCAGACTCGGCTTGCGATCGGCGCGCGGCAAATGCACGCGAAAGCAGGCGCCACCGCCCGCGCGCTCGGCGACCTCGATATGCCCGCCGTGAGCGCTCACCACTTCGCTGCAAATGCGCAGTCCGAGACCGCGACCCTGGCCCGGCTGCTTCGTGCTGAAGAAAGGCTTGAAGATCTGGGCTACGTGCTCGGCCGCGACCCCCGGCCCATTGTCTTCGACCGTGAGCACGACTTGATTCGGTTCGGGCACGAGACGCAGCCAGATCCTCGGCGGCGCCGAGACCTGCGCCGCGTCAGCCGCGTTCAGCACCAGGTGCACGATCACCTGCGTCAGATGATCCCGTCGTCCGTGGGTCGAACATTCGGAGTCCAGCTCGTCGATCAGCAAAATTCCCCGCCGCTCGAGCTGCGGTTGCGTCAGCGTCATCGCGTCGCGCACCAGTTCGGCCAAGCGCAGATCGCTCGGACGCTGGTCGCGCCCGGTGCGGGCGCCGAGCTGAGCGACCAGGGCACTCACGCGGGTCAGCGCGGTGCCCATGTCTTTCAGCAGCTCGGAAAGTTCGCCGACGCTGGCGTTCAGCGCCGTTTCGTGCGGGCTCGAAAGCGACGCCAGCTGTTCGACCACCGCCCGGAGTTCTTCGTGCTGATGCGCGAGCGCGCCCACTGGTGCGCGCAGGTCTTGCACCACGCTCTCGGTGCTGAGCGCCAGGGTGGCCATGCTGCTGAACTCGCCGAGCTCCGCGCGGAACGAGGCCTCGTTTTCGCCTGCGCGATCGCGCTCCAGGCAGAGTGCGGTGATGCGCGCCACGCCGTCGACGTACGCCAGCGTTTCCGCGTCGAGCATGGCGCTGTCCGCGAACAGCAGCACCAGCGCGCCCTCGAGCACGCGCTCCCCAGCGATTGGCACGCCCAAGGCCGTGTGCGCCCCCAGCCGCGCGAATTCTTGCGCGCCGTCGACGCCATCCTGGTCGCGGCGAACGTCGGAGAGCCGCGTGACCGCAGATGTCGAGAGGCACCGCTCGGCCAGGTTCGCGAGTGCGGCGGTCAGCCGATCCGGCTTCAGGGCGAACAGGGGCGGAAGCCTTCGTGCGGCGCTCGGTCCAGACGCAGTATCGCGATCGAACGCCGCGGCTGCCGTAGCCGGTGTGGCGTCGAGCAGGGCGTCGAGCGCATCGTCCAGGCGCTCTCCAGGCTGCCCGGCCGTCGCTCCTGCCAGTAAGCCGAGCAGCGTGTCCAGGCGACGGCGGCTGAGTTCCTGGCTCATCTTTGGTCTTTCGCGGCGCTACAGCGTTCGCCGCAGCACCGGGTAGGGAGCGAAATCGTGGACGACTTCGAACCCCTCCTGCCGAAATGCGGAGAAGGGCCCTGTCCAAAGCTCTTCGTCCGCCAGCAATTCGGCACGGCGAGGAAAGGCTTCGACGGCCGCCGCCCCAGCGCTGCGCGAAAGCTCGACACCGGCCGCCACCAGCCGCCGCGTGAGGCCCTGACGTCGATAGCCAGGGTCCACGAAAAAGCAGCCGATCGTGAAGATTCGCGAGCGGTCCTCCGAGAAGCACGGGAGGTTCTTGTACAGGCGCTGATCGTACAGCTTGTTCACGCGCGCGGCCGAGGTCAGTTTCATCCAAGCGACGATGAGCTCACCCTGGCGCGCGACCACGCCTTCGGGGCCGGCTTGCGTTTCGAGAGCATGGACGAGCTCGCGCGCGTTCTCCTCGGGGTTCGCTGCGCAGCGTTCGAGCCAGGCGTTCTTGTCGCCGGTAAAATGCCAGTACCGACAATGGCAACGAATGTCGTTGCGCTCGAACAACTCCCGCAGGGCCGCGCCGTCGGTTCTCAGCGCGGGGCCGACCTGAATCGCAGACTCGCTCGCGTTCACGCTTGGACCAGCCGCTCCACCGCGGCAGCCAGCGTGAACAAGCGTTCTTCCTCGAACGCCGGTGCCAGTAGTTGGAGTCCCACCGGCAATTTGGGGCGATCGGCGCGCGCCGGCGTCGGGGCGCAGGGCACGCTGAGCCCAGCGATCCCAGCCAGGCTTGCGGGCAGCGTATAGATGTCCGCGAGGTACATCGCCAGTGGGTCGGCAGCCTTTTCGCCCAGCTTGAACGCCGGCGTCGGGCTGGTCGGCGCGGCGATCACGTCCACGTCGCGGAACGCCTCGTCGAAGTCGCGCTTGATCAGCGTGCGCACGCGCTGCGCTTTGCGATAGTAAGCGTCGTAGTAGCCGGCGCTGAGCACGTAGGTTCCGAGCAGAATGCGCCGCTTGACCTCGGCACCGAAGCCGCGGTCGCGCGTTTTCCCGTACATCGCAACCAGGTCGCCGCGCGCAGGCTCCAGCCGAAGTCCGAAGCGAACGCCGTCGAAGCGAGCGAGGTTGCTCGACGCTTCGGCGGTGGCGATCACGTAATACGTGGCGATGCCGTAGCGCGTGTGGGGAAGCTTCACGGGCCGCACGCTCACGCCCTCGCGCTCGAGGCCGGCGATGGCCGCGCGCACGCTTTCGGCGACGTCCGGGTCGAGGCCCTCCCCGAAGTATTCTTCCGGGACGCCCAGGCGCAGGCCGCGCACCTCGCGCGTGCAGGCGAGCTCGTAAGCCCCGACGGGCCGCTCGGAGCTGGTCGAATCCAGCGGATCGCGGCCAGCGATCACCGAAAGCACGCGAGCCGCGCTGCGTACGTCCCGCGCGAACGGCCCGACTTGGTCGAGGCTCGAAGCAAATGCGACCAGGCCGTAGCGGGAGACTCGGCCGTAGCTCGGCTTGATGCCGACGCAGCCGCTGAGCGCCGCAGGCTGACGAATCGAGCCACCGGTGTCGCTGCCGAGCGAAGCGGGGGCAATGCCTGCGGCGACCGCGACCGCGCTGCCGCCGCTCGAGCCACCCGCAGTGCGGCTCGGATCGTGCGGATTGCGGGGTGGCCCGAAGGCGCTGTTCTCGCCGGACGAGCCCATCGCGAACTCGTCCATGTTGGTCTTACCGATGACGATGGCGCCTGCTGCGCGGAGGCGCGCGACGACGGTGGCGTCGAAGGGCGGGCGCCAGCCGCGATCGGGGCTGCTGCCGCCCGAACCGTCGCTCGCGGCGCGGGTCAAAATGCGCGAAGCGCAGGTGGTGGGCGCGTCGACCGTGCACAGAGCGTCTTTGATCGCGATGGGCACGCCCGCCAATTTGCCCAGCGACTCACCCTTGCTCCGCGCTTCCGCGACGCGCTTTGCTGCGGCGCGCGCGCTGTCGGCAGTGACGTTGAGGAACGCGTTGAGCGCGCTCTTTTCCTGAATGCGAGAGAGCGACTCTTCGACCAATGAGAGAGGGTCCAGCTCGCCGCGCGCCACGCCGTCGGCAATGTCTGCGATGCTTCGATCGAGCGCGCTCATGTTTCGTCCACGAAGGCCGGAACCGCGAAGGCGCCGCCGCTGCTGCGCGCCGACTCTGCGAGCGCCACTTCGTTTGCGACACCCGGCTTCCGCTGGTCTGCGCGCAGTGGCGCTGCCTCGACCGCGACCTGCGCGGTTTCGGGCACTTGTGAGGTGTCGAGGAGCGACAGCTCCTCGACGTAGTCGAGGATGCTGCTGAGGTCGCGCTTCATATGCTCGACCTCGTCTTCGGACAGGTCGAGGCGCGCCAAGCGGGCGACGTGCAGGACCGTTTCGCGAGTGATGGCCATCGGCCGGCGGAGCGTAGTCGACGCGCGGGGCTCGGGAAACCCGCGCTCACGACGGTGGAGTCTCGTTGCCCGGAGGGTTATGGTCGTTCGCGTGATTCCAGCCGCGAGTCCGGTTGCCCGCGCCCAGAACAATGGCCCCTGGGGTCCCGGCGCGCCGCCTCCAGGTTCGCCGGCCGGGGGTGCAGGTCATTGGGGGGCGCCCCCTCCGAGCCCGCCCGGAGGCCCACGGGGCCCGAAGCCCATTACCGGCTCGCCGGAAACCATGGCTTTGCACGCCATGACCATCGATCCAAAGACTGGTCTGCCGCGCGGTGAGAAGCCGCCCGCGAGCACCGCCGCCGTCGTCGCCGCGATCGCCGGAATTCTGCTTTGCCTGGGACCGCCCACAGGAGTTTCGGCGGTGGTTGCCGGCATCATCGGGCGTCGGGCAGCGCGCGCTCGGCCTCACGAGGTTGGAGGGGGAGGGCTGGCCCTCGCGGGCATCGTTCTCGGCAGCATCAACCTGGTGCTGTCTGCCCTCGGCATTGCCTATTGGCTGCTCTCGTCATCGTGACGGCCGAGTCACGTTCGTGCTTCGAGAAACCAGCAACTCCGCGGGTGCTGAGGCCGACACCACCCTTGGCGTGAAAAGCCTTCACTCTCGCCGAGCCTCGACGCCTGCGGACCCTGACGTTATGCTCGCGCCTACCGTGCACTTCGTGTACGCCGGAGCGAGTGCGCAGAGGGTTCCTAAGCGAGTGGCTGAATACCGGGAGTTTCAAGACGGCGAGTCGATCAGCGGCACCCGCTACCGTGTAGTGCGTTTGATCGGCGTGGGCGGGATGGGCACCGTCTACGAGGTCGAGCACACCGAGCTCGGCAAGCGGTTCGTGCTCAAGGCTTTGTTGCGCGAGCTCTCGCGCCGAGAAGACTTGGTCATTCGCCTGCGTAACGAATGGCGCGCGCTCGGACGCTTGGAACACCCGAATATCGTCACCGTTACCGATGCAGGCACGTCGAGCAACGGTGTTCCATTCTACGTAATGGAACGCCTCGAGGGTGAAACTCTCGCCCAGCGCATGCGTCGCACGCGGCGCTTCCCGGTGCGCGAAGCCGTGGAGATCGCGATAGGCGTACTGGAAGGGTTGGCGGCGGCGCATCAAATCGGCGTCGTTCACCGAGACGTCAAGCCGCCGAACATTTTCCTGCTGAGCGGCGGTCGCGCCAAGGTCTTGGACTTCGGCGTGGCCAAAATTGCGGACGATCCTGGCGTGGTGACGGCGCGGGGCGTGGCCGTCGGCACGCCGCGCTACATGTCGCCCGAGCAAGCGCGCGGGGAGGCCGTCGATGGCCGCGCTGACGTATACGCCGTCGGACTGATCCTGTTCGAAACCATCGCGGGTGTGAGCCCATTCGATGATGCGCGAGACGCGAACGAGCTCATTCTCGCTCACTTGGCCAAGGCTCCGCCGCGCCTGTCGACGCTGGCGATGGGCGTGCCGCCGGCGCTCGACGCGATGGTGACGAGCATGCTCGCCAAAGGCAGGGACGACCGTCCCGACACCGCGAGTGAAGCGGCTCGGCGTTTGCGGGAGCTCATTCCGACCCTCGAGGAAGCGCGCGCCGCTTTGCCGCGTGCGGGCGAGCGCCCCGGGCCGGCTCGAACGGCGGCGTACTCGCCAGACACCACGCGCCCGGACGGCATCGCCGTGCGGCCGGTCACTCCTTCATCGCGCAGTGTTCCGGAAGGCGTGTCTTGGCTCGAACGCCCCACGCTGCCGCGGTCGGCAATCGATTCACAGTCGGCGAGTCGTAGCGGCCCCTGGTCGCGAATTAGCGCGGACACGCTGGTTGGGCTGCCCCCGACGTCGAATCCTGACTCGGCCACGCCGCTCGACCGTCTGGGTCGAGTGAGCACCGAAGTGCTCACGGCGGTGCCAGCGCCCGAGGCGGCCGTCACGCGCACGTCCTATCCGCAAGCGCTTCGGAGTTCGGAGACGCCACCACCGGTGACACCCGTGGAGGAGATCGAGGCCACCGTCGGCGCCGGCAGCAAGAGCCGGCTTTGGATATGGTGGGGCTCGGCCGGCGCGTGCATCGCCGGCGGGCTGGCCTTGTTCGTCGCACGGCCAAACCCCGCGTCCGCGCCAAATGTCGCGCCCGCAGTCACGGCAGCGCGTGGCACCACGACCGAAGCGCTGCCCGCGGCAGCGGCTCAGCCCGCGACCACGGCAGTTCTGGCACCGGCGCCGTTGGTTGGCGCCAAAGTCGACTCCGGCCGCGGAACGGAGCCTTCGTCGCGCCCAAGAGCGGATTCCAGTGAGGGTGGAGTGGCTCCAGTGAGCGCCTCGCACCGCGCTAATAAGGCCGCTTCCGCAGGCAAGGAAAACCGCGCTCATTCCAGCTCCAAAGCGCCGAGTGGCGAAGGTGAAACCGACGCGCCGACGCCCTCGGCAAAGCCAGGCGGAGCCTCCGGAAAGAAGCCGGGCGAGGGCTCCTTGCCGCAGTCGGGCCTCTTGCCTGGGTCGGGTCTCTAGGCTAGCTTTCGCGCCCCAAAAAACGCACGCCCCAGCGCAACGCGCGAGCCCGGTGCTCCTTCACGGAGTTGGCTCGAGTGTGGGGCGGAGGAAACAACCGAAAGGAGCACAGCGCACATGACCGAAGCTACCTCGGGCGCAGAAACGCCCTCCGAATCCCAGTCCCTCGAGTCCGATTCCATGCAGCGGAAGATGCGAGACCCCTCGCAGCCGCTCAGCGTCAAAGAGCTGTTCGAAGCCGGCGTTCACTTCGGTCACCAGACCAAGCGCTGGAACCCGAAGATGCGGCCGTTCATCTACGGCGCACGCAGCGGTATCCACATCGTCGATCTCGATCAGACCGCGCGTCTGTTCAAGCGCGCTTTCGACTTCCTGGTCGACACGGTTTCGCGTGGCGGTTCGGTGCTGTTCGTCGGCACCAAGCGCCAGGCGCAGGAAATCGTGCAGGAAGAGGCGCGGCGCGCCGGCATGTACTTCGTGACCAACCGCTGGCTGGGCGGCACGCTCACCAACTTCCGCACTATCAAGGGTGGCCTGGACCGCCTGCGCTCACTCGAGCGTATGCGCGAAGACGGCACCTACGAGCAACTGCCGAAGAAGGAGACCGTGCAGCTCGAGAAAGAGCGCGCTCGTCTCGAGAAGTACATCGGCGGCCTCAAGGGCATGGGCGCGCTGCCGCAGGCGGTGTTCGTGATCGATCCCGATCAAGAGTCGATCACCATCAGCGAAGCTCGCAAGCTCTCGATTCCAATCGTTGCCATCACCGACACGAACTGCGATCCGGATACGGTCGACTACGTGATCCCGGGTAACGACGACGCCATCCGCTCCGTGCGTCTGATCACGGCTGCCGTGGCCGACGCCTGTGTGTACGGCTCGGCGCGACGTCGCGAATTCCAGATGTCGCGCGACGGTGGTCGCGAAGGTGGCGGCCGCGGCGGCAACGAGCCGACCGTGGTTTACTCCGGTCGCGGTCGCGGTTCGGATTCGAACTAGGTCCTCGCCCGCTGGCGGGCGAAACCTAGTTCTACCTGGTCCATGGGAGCGCAGCTCCCCCCCGCTGGAGTGAATCCAGCGGGGCCCTCCCTCAGGTTTTGGGGCCCCGGCCCCAAAACGAAGGGTGGGGGATGCCGGCTAGCTTCCAAACGATTTGATTACTGCAGATTTTGGCTCGCGGACTGAGCCGTTTGCGCGAGCTGAGGAGAGATACGATGACGCAAGTAAGCATGCAGCAGGTTAAAGAGCTGCGTGACCGCACCCAGGCCGGCCTCAACGACTGTCGCAGCGCGATGGTCGAAGCGGGCGGCGACATGGAGAAGGCGGTCGAGATTATTCTGAAGAAGGGCCTGGCGAAGAGCGCCAAGCGCGCTGGCGCGATCGCAGCCGAAGGCTTGGTGATTGCCCGCGTAGCCGCCGACGGCAAGAGCGGCGTGCTGGTCGAGGTCAACATCCAGACCGACTTTGCCGCGCGCAACGCGGAGTTCGTCGCTTTCGCCGAGAGCGTCGCCGACGTCGCGGCCAAAGCCAAGACGGGCGCCGACCTGGGCGCGGAGAAGCTGCCTAGCGGTGAAACCGTCGAGGCCACGCGCCAAGCGCTGGTCGGCAAACTGGGCGAGAACATCACCGTTCGGCGTTGGGATCGCATCGCCATCGACGGTCCGGGCAAAGTGCAGTCGTACGTCCACATGGGCGGTAAGATCGCGGTGCTCCTCGGTGCGCGCAGCGGAAGCGACGCTGCCAGCAAGAACCCCGCCTTCAGCAAGTTCTTGGACGACACGGCGATGCAGGTCGCCGCGATGTCCCCCGGCTATCTGTCTTCGTCGGAGGTCCCCGCTGACGCCAAGCAGAAGCAGGGCGAAATCTTCGACGCGCAGCTGGCCGAGGAAGGCAAGCCGGAGAAGGCGCGCCCCAAGATCATCGAAGGCAAGATCGCCAAGTGGCTGAAAGAGATCTGTCTGCTCGAGCAGCAGAGCGTGCTCGACGGCGACAAGAGCGTGGACGACCTGCGACAAGCGCTCGGCAAGGAGCTCGGCGGCGATGTCACGCTCACGCGCTTCGTGCGCTTTCAGTGCGGCGAAGGCATCGAGAAGCCCGTCGGCGACGACTTCGCGGCTGAAGTCGCGAAGATGACGTCGCAGTAGGCGCTGCGGGAGGCGCTGCGGACGGCTCGTCGCCGCGCGGCCCTGCGCCAGCAGCTCGGGGAGGCGCTGCGGACGGCTCGTCGCCGCACGGCCCCGCGCCAGCAGCTCGGGGCCCTTCCCACCTGGGAGGGGTCTCGGCGGCTGTGCCATGGGTTGGTGGCTATTGGCTAAAGAACAGGGAAGGGGGGAGGTGGGGCCCTTCCCGAGCTGCTGGCGCAGGGCCGTGCGGCTCCTGGGACGTCCTTCGTTTTGAGCTGGAGGGCGGCGCTGGGCGCAGCACTTCTTGCTCGGGGGTTATGCGGCGGCGGGGGTGACGGTGGCGATTTTTTGGATGACCTGGTCGAGTTGGGGTTGGCCAGTGAAGCCGATGGTGAAGGCGTCGATGGCGTCGAGGGCCACGGCGTGGCCGATGGCGGTGTCGAGGTCGTTCGCGAGTTTGCCTTCACCGAGGATTTTCATGCCGACGACGCCTTTGCCGGCGGCTTTCATTTGCTGGAGGACTTCGATCACGGTTGCGGGATCGGCGTCCATGCGCACGCCTGCGGGGTTGACGCGTGCCAAGTCGACGTCGACCCACGGGGTGGCAGCGGCCAGACGTAGAGCTTCGAGGCTGTGGCAGGAAATGCCGTGGGCGCGGATGACGCCGGCTTGTTTGGCTTTCTCGAGCACTTCCATCGCGCCAGCGCATTCCGCTGTCCAAGTGCCGCTGGTCTTGCCGTGCAGAAGCACGATGTCGATCATGTCGGTGCCGAGCTCCGTACGGAAGCGATCGAGGTCGGCCTGCATGGCTGCGGCGGTCTGAGCCATCGTCTTGGTCAGGATGACGACGTTCTTTCTGCCGACCTGCTGTGCCGCTTGGGCCACGTGAGCGTGCGCGCCGTAGTCGTCCGCAGTGTCGAAGAAGTTCAACCCGCGGTCGTAGCCGTCGACGAGTAGACTCGCGAACACCGAGAGTCCGAGGCGCGTCTGGTCGGAGGCGCCCCCGGTCCCGTGGGTCCCGCTGCCCATCGCCAGACGCGACAGTTGAATGCCGGTGTTGCCGAGCGTGACTCTGTCGGTGGCGTCCTTCTTGGTCGGACCACTCTCGCCACCCGAAGAGCACGCGACCGCTCCGCCCGCGAGCAGCGCGGACACGAACTGCCTGCGCGTGGATTGTGCCTTCGAATCCGCCTTCTCGACCAACCTGCGCTTCATGGGAACGCCTCCCTTTTGGCAGGTAATGCTAGCTCCGTTCTGTCGGGCGGGCGAGGGCTCCACTCGCTCTCTCTCGAACGAGAGGACTCATGAAAGGCCCGAGCTCGGGCGGACTTAGAAAAGACTCGGACTCTTGAATGCGGGACCACGCCCCGCAACCAAGGCCCGCGAGCTCCGTCGGCTACAGGCCGTAGACGTGGCCGCGAGGGCCAGGGACGCCGCGCAGCGCATCGCGCGTATCCACGATGAGACGGGCCTGGCTCAGCAGGCGCTCGCGCTCCATCTCGGTATGGTCGGTAACGATGACCACGACGTCGTACTCCGCGAAGGATTGCTGAGGATTCACGCTCCTCAGAGAAATGCCCTCTTCGTCGAACTCGGGGACGAAGGGATCCATGTAGCTGATGTCCGCGCCGCGGCGCTGCAGGCCGTGAATGACCGCGAAGGCAGGGGACTCGCGCACGTCCGTGACGTCGCGCTTGTAGGCCACGCCGTAGATCAGCGTCTTCGAACCGCGCACCGGCTTTTGGTGGTCGTTCAGGGCGGTGCTGACGCGCTCGACCACGTAGTCCGGCATCGAGCTGTTGATGGTGTCCGCCAGCTCGATGAAGCGGGCCTGATACTGCAGCGCTCGCAGCTTCCACGAGAGGTAGAGCGGGTCGATTGGAATGCAATGTCCGCCGAGGCCGGGCCCCGGATAGAACGGCATGAAACCGAAGGGCTTGGAGGCCGCGGCGCGGATCACCTCGAAGGGATCGATGCCGAGCTTGCGGCCCATGATCGCCAGCTCGTTCACGAGGCCGATGTTCACCGCTCGGAAGGTGTTTTCGAGCAATTTCACCATCTCCGCGGTCTCGGTCGACGAGACGGGGACGAGCTTGTCGATGATGCGGGAGTAGAGCGCCGTGGCGACCTCGAGGCAGCCCGGCGTGGCGCCGCCGATCACCTTCGGTGTGTTCTTGGTCTTGTAGATCTTGTTTCCTGGATCGACGCGCTCCGGCGAGAACGCGACGAAGATCGACTTGCCGAGCTCGAAGCCACGTTCGGTGAGCTTCGGAACCATGACCTCGCTGGTGGTGCCGGGGTACGTGGTCGACTCGAGCACGACCAACATGTCGGGGTGTTGGTGGCGCGCGATCTCTTCGGTCGCGGCCACGATGTAGCGCATGTCCGGATCCCGGGTCTTGTTCAGGGGGGTGGGGACGCAGACGATGACCGCGTCGGCCTCTTTGATCACGCTCGGGTCGGTGGTGCCGCGCAGGCTGCCGGAGGCGACGTAGGGCGCGATGTCCTCACGCGGAACGTCCGGGATATAGCTCTCACCGCGATTGAGGCGCTCGACCTTGCTCGGATCGGCGTCGAGGCCGCTGACTCGAAAGCCCGCGCGAGCGAACTCCGCGACCAGGGGTAGGCCGACGTATCCGATGCCAATGACAACGATGTGGGCGGACTTGTTGTGAATCTTTTGGACAAGTGACATGCGTTGGGTCTCGTCGTTCTTCGTTGCGCGGGCGGCGGTTTCCTTCAAAAACGAGCGTTGGTCACCCGGCCGGCCCAATAAGCGGTTCGCGGCCCAGGTTCTACACGGCGAAGGCGGGGTCGCGCCAGTCCGGGAGCGCAATCTGTCGCAGCTTCCCCGCCGGAGAACGGGCCCGCCGGACCGATTCCGCGTTCCGCGGACGCGCTGGCGCTGTTGCCGCCCAACGCGGTCGGTGTGCTCCAGCGGTCCTTGTTCGGGATAACGGAAAAGGGCGCCTCACCACGGAAAGCCGCGGCCACATGCCGGCGCCTCCTGCGTGTGAGAGCCTGCCTAGTGCGGTACAGCAACACGGCGCCCACGACTGTTTTGGCGTAGCGGTGGGCATGCTGCGCCACCATCGACGACTGCACGTCGATTCGGAGCCTCGGTAGAGCTCACGCCCCGTGCTGCGTGTCCAAAGCTAACCGAACCATCGATCCTAAACCGAGCTCTCGTCAATCGACGACCGCCTTATCACTTCCTCTCTTGCGTCGCTTTCGCCCCACCCGCCGTCGCTTCGCGGCTCGTCGTTCGCCGCTCGAGAATGGTCCCTGGCCACGGCCCTGTTGACTTCGTTCCAGATTTCCATGAGCATTTTGGCGATTTGAACGCCGAATTCGTTCCACAACCAACAGCAACTTCCGGGGCAGAGCTGCTGCGCTATCCGTTCGACGGTCGGCTCATCCTCCGCTACGCGAAGCGCTTGAAACGCGAGGGGCTAGCGCGTGAGAACTTGCTGCCGCTGCGCATCGCGATCCTGGGCGGCTGGACGAGCCAGGAGACCGCCAGCTTGCTCGAGCTGTTCCTGCTGTCGCTCGGCATCCGAGCTGAAATCTACCAGTCCGAATACGAGAAATACTACGAGGACGCGGTGCTCGACACCGCGTCGCTCGAGCAATTCCAGCCGCAAGTCGTCTACCTGCACACGGGCGTCGTCAATCTGAGAGAGCTACCTCGTCAGCGTGCCACTGAAGCGGATTTCGAGCTCTCTCTGCGCACGGAAATCGCACGCTTCGAGGAAATTTGGGAATCCCTACAGACCAAGCTGCGCTGTACGGTCGTGCAGAACAATTTCGAGCTACCGCTCGACGTACTCGGCAACTTCGGTGGCACGGCTTACTCGGGACGACGACATTTCGTACAACGGCTCAACCTGGCCTTCGCCGATCGCGCGCGCTCGAGCAAGAACCTGATCATTCACGATATTTGTGCGCTTTCCGCGCGGCTGGGCACGGACCGATGGTTCGACCCGCTTCGCTACCATGCCTACAAGCTACTCGTCGCACCGGATGCAAACGCCGCGCTCGCGCACTCGCTCGCAAGCGTAGTCGCCGCCGCGTTCGGCCGTGCGAAGAAGTGTCTCGTGCTCGACCTCGACAACACACTTTGGGGCGGAGTCATCGGGGACGATGGTGTGGACAAGATCCGCATCGGCAGGGAGACCGCGGAGGCCGAGGCTTTCACCGCTTTCCAACAGCACGCGTTAGACCTGCACCAGCGCGGAGTCTTGCTGGCCGTTTGCTCGAAGAACGATGAGGTAACCGCCAAGCTTGGCTTTTCGCATCCCGACTCGATATTGAGACTCGAGCACGTTTCGGCGTTTCGCGCGAACTGGGAGCCCAAACCCCAGAATATCGTGTCGATTGCCGAGGAGCTGAACATCGGACTGGATTCGCTGGTGTTCGTCGACGACAACCCGGCTGAACGCGAGCTCGTACGCGCGCAGCTGCCAATGGTCGCGGTTCCGGAGGTCGGCGCGGACGTCACCCGTTACCCGGAGATCCTGGCTGCGAGTGGGTATTTCGAGACCGTAGGGTTATCGGCAGAAGACCTGAATCGCTCGAAGCTGTACGAGGCCAACTCGGAACGCAGCCAGATGGCGGCCAAGTACGCGAGCTACGACGAATACTTGGCCGCCCTCGAGATGCACGCGGAAATAGCGGCTTTTTCTGGCACCTACTTGGATCGCATCACGCAGCTCATCAACAAGACGAATCAGTTCAATCTGACGACTCGCCGCTATACTAGTGCTGAGGTCGAGGCGGCCGCACAGGATCCGGGCGTCATCACCCTCTACGGGCGTCTGGCGGACCGATTCGGGGATAACGGCTTGATCTCGATCATCATTGGCAGGCACGAGGCTGGAACCGTGCACGTGGACCTTTGGCTGATGAGCTGTCGCGTCCTCAAACGCAACATGGAGCATGCTATGCTCGACGCCCTCGTGGAGCACTCCCTAGAGCGCGGAGCCTCGAGAATTCTGGGTAGCTATATCCGGACGCAGAAGAACGGGATGGTCGCGGACCACTACGAAAGGTTGGGTTTTTCCCCCATGGGGAGTGAGCCGGACGGGGCTCGTTCCGAATGGACTCTGGCCATCGATCGGCGCTATGACAGAAAAAACCGCCATATTTCGGTTTCCGGAGCAGCCAAATGATCGACGCGCTCGAACGCTTGCAGCCAATCTTCAAAGACGTGTTCGACGACTCGTCGCTTCGAATCGACCGCGCGTCCAACGCCGATAACGTAGAAGGTTGGGACTCGCTCGCCCATGTCAACCTAGTGGCCTCGGTAGAAAAGGAATTTGGAGTCCGCTTCGCGCTCGGCGAGCTCGCTGACTTGAAAAACGTCGGCGACATGATCGATCTGATCGAGCGCAAGCTCGCGCGCCGATGAACATCTACCGGTGGAACGACCTCTCTCTCGGCATGAAGGCCGAGTTCACGACCTTCGTGACGGCGACGATGATGGCAGAGTTCCGCAATCTGAGCGGAGATACCAACCCGTTGCACTTCGACGCCGCCTTCGCCGCGGCCGCTGGGCACCCCGCGCCGGTTGGCTTCGGAATGCTCACCGCCGCGTTTTACTCGACCCTGGTCGGCGTGCACTTGCCTGGTGCATTCGCGGTTCTGCACGGAATCGACGTGGACTTTCACCGACCCGTGTACGCGGGAGATCGCCTCACGGTATCCGGCGAGATCACGTTCTTGAGTGACGCGGTGCGTCGCGTGGAGCTGTCCGCGACCATTCGCGACGACTCGGGCCGGCGAATGTCTCGGGCGCGCATCCGTGTGGGTGTTCATGAGCACTGACACAATCGTCGTCTGCGGGGCGTCGGCCGATATCGGGCTCGCGTTGCTCGAGCGGCTCGCGCGCAGCCCAGATGGCGCGCGCGTCATCGCGCATTGCCACCGCGGGGCCGCCCGCATGGCGAGCCTTGCCGGGCGCCTCGCCGGAAGATGTTTGGTCGTGGAAGCCGATCTCGCTGACGTGGGCGCTTGCGAGGCGTTCGTGGCACGAGTCGATGACAGCGGTTGGCAGCCCACGCACTTCGTGCATCTGCCGGCGTTGCCGCTCGTGTACGAGCGCTTCTCCAAGTTCGACTGGCCGCGTTTCCAAAAGGATCTCGAGCTGCAAGTAGGCTCGCTGACGCGGCTCCTTCCGCACTGGCTACCCGCCCCTCGACGCCAAGGCAAACTTCGCGACGTGGTCGTGGTTTCGTCGAGCGTTACCGTCAACGTGCCCCCCAAGTACATGGCGATGTACACCACCGTGAAGTACGCCCAATTGGGCTTGCTGCGCTCGCTCACCGCCGAGTACGCGGAGCGTGGAGTGGTGGTGAACGCGGTATCCCCGTCCATGGTCCAGACGCGGTTTCTCGACAAAATCCCCGCGACCGCCCAGGAGCTGAGCGCCGCGGCCAGTCCGCTCGGGAGGAACGCCAGTGCCGATGAAGTCGCCGAGGTCATCCAGATGTTGTTGTCGACGCGCCGCCCGTTGTGGAACGGAGCCAACATCGTCCTCGGCGGTGGGTCGGTGTTCTGAGCGTGGCGCTCAACTCATTCACGTTCTTGTTCGTCTTTCTCCCGGTCGTAGCGACTGGGTACCGGGTTTTGTCGCCGTTGGGGAGACTCGCGCCACGTGTTTGGTTGGCTGCGGCCTCGGTCGTGTTTTACGCGACTAGCGGCTTGCGGAATTTGTGTTTGCTCTCTGCGTCCATCGCTTTCAATGCGCTGGCTGCTCGCTATCTGAGCGCCACGACTGGACCGGCGCGTCGCCGGCTATTGCTGGTGGGCGTCGGTGCCAATCTGGGCTTCTTGTCGGCCTTCAAATACGCGAACTTTGCGCTGGGTTCGCTCGGGAGCTGGGTCCCCTGGCTCCGGTTGCCGGACTGGGCGTTTCCACTCGGCATCAGCTTCTTCACTCTGCAACAGATCATGTACCTCGTCGATTGCTACGAGGAGCTGGTGGAGCCGCACTCGCTGTTCGACCACGTGTTGTTCGTCTCATTCTTCCCGTCGATCACGGCAGGTCCAATCACTCGTGCGCGGAGCATGATCCCGCAGCTCCGTGCGTCCGGTACACCGCGTAGCGCGGCGGACGACTTAGCGCATGGGTTGTTCCTATTCGCGATCGGGCTCTTCAAGAAGGCCGTGCTTGCGGACAGCCTCGGCATGCTCGTGGACGTCGGATATGCCGACACCCGTTCGATTGGTCATCAAGGCGCGTGGATATGCAGCATCGCCTACGCGCTGCAGCTGTATTTCGACTTCAGTGGGTACTCTGACATGGCCCTCGGCGCAGCTCGCATGCTCGGCATCGATCTGCCGAAGAACTTCGATGCACCGTACCGCTCGCGCTCGATTTCCGAGTTCTGGCAGCGTTGGCACATAACGCTGTCTCAATTCATCACCACTTATCTGTACACCCCAATTCTGCGTGCGATGGGTCGCGCGACCATTCACAAGGCTGCCCTTGCGACGTTCATCGCCATGGTGGTCGCTGGCCTGTGGCACGGCCCGTCGTGGAACTACGTCTGCTTTGGCGCGCTGCACGGGGTCGCCTTGGCGGTCAATCAGTACTGGAAGCGGTGGAAGCTGCTGCGCCTCCCGCCGATTCTCGGCTGGCTTTTGACGATGCTCTTCGTCAACGTTGCCTTCGTGCTGTTTCGATCCGCCACGCTCGCGGACGCTGGCCGACTGTGTCGCATGCTCGTACCTGGCGGCTCCACCGTCCCCGATCCATTTTTCCAGCAGGTGCGCGCGCAAGGCCTGGCGACCTTTGCTCCAATTTGGCTTTTGGCGCTGGCAGCGGCGACGTTCGGGCGCACGGCGAACGAGTCGCTGGCAAATTTCTCGCCAACGCCGCGGCGGGCGGTTCAGACCGTGGCCTTGTTTCTGGTGGCGATGCTGTTCATGAACTCCAACCTCGGTCGCGGCTTCGTGTACGCGGGGTTTTGATGATGACGCACCGTCGCTGGGTGACTTGG
Source organism: Polyangiaceae bacterium (assembly GCA_035549735.1). GTDB lineage: Bacteria > Myxococcota_A > Polyangia > Polyangiales > Polyangiaceae > PMG-095. The sequence continues at coordinate 69,997 of DASZQI010000046.1, forward strand.
GTATTGGCTTCCACGCTGGCGCTTTCGCTGCTCGCGGGAGCGGCGAACTACTCAGCCGATGTATTCGGCGTGTATAGGAGCACCAAGAATCGAGAGTTGAAGGTCTATCACAACGGGAGAACCACCAAGTTTCTGCTATCTTTCGATTACATCCCAACGAACTTCTCGGGCCTGTTCATTGGAAGCTCGGTCACCGAAAACTGGGACACCTCTAAGATCGAAAGCGCACGAGTTTACAACGCGTCCTTCACTGGAGCGAACATCAGCGAGCAGGCGTTGGTAGCTCGAAACGTGTTCGCGCGCCGACGCCTGCGCTTGGTGATCATCACAGTTTTTCCCTATCAGACAGCCTCGCACGGTCGGAAGACTAGCTATATGGTGTCAGGCGAGTACTGGGCCGGGCTCGGCTCGATCGCATTGCTTCGTGCCTATACCGGCCTCGCGTTGGAGCGCTTGGCGGCGCGCCCACCCGAGCACGATTCGCAAGGAGTGAGCTCTCACTCAGCGGTTTTCGTGGCGCCCGCGGCCGGCCGACCTTCGGCGCGAACGATCGAGGTCGTGGATCCGCTCGGGTTCGCCGATTTCGTCGCTCTGGTTCGCGAAGCGCACGCTCACGCAGAACAAGTGGTGGCGATGATCCCGCCATACGCGCGCCCGGTCTGGGAAGCGCAGCGCACCTTTTTGACTCGTTATGCCAAAAGCGCGCTGGCCGCCTTCCAACCGGACGACATCGTCGTCGACTTCAACCGGCCCGAGTATGCAGCATTTCAAAACGAGCCCACGAATTTTGCGGACGGCACGCATATTTCCAGTGAGGCGACCTCATTTCTGACCAAGGAGCTCGCTCGTCTCGTACAAAGTGAGGAGGGCCCCCGCGTGCGCGAATACCTCCGGATGCAGTAGTTCCTCTCCGGACCTCGCGGGGCCTGCGGTGGAAGGGCGGCTCCTGCGCCCCTTAGGGCGTGCTCGCTTGCTGCGCGAATAACCGTGCGTTGCCACGGCGCTCCCGCGGACATTTGCCTGCCGGCGGCGCTTCTGGCAATGGCGGCAGATGCGGCTCTGCGCGGTGTCCGTCGACCTTGACGAGATCCACCACTATTTTCGGATCCACGGTTTGGTCGCGCCACCCGCGGTGATCGAGCACGTCGTATACGACGTGGGGCTGCCGCGGTGCCTGGAATTCGCACGCGAGCAAGCGCTTCCGTTGACGTTTTTCTGCGTATCGGCAGACCTTGCCAGAGTGGACAACGTTGCGCACGTGCGTCGAGCGCTCGCGCACGGTCACGAGCTCGGGAGCCACAGTAAGGATCACCTGTACGACTTGGTACGTCGCCCGCAGGAGGAGCAGCGCGAGCAAGTGGAAGGTGCCCTGCGCCAATTCGAGGCGGCCCTCAGTATTCGCCCACAGGGCTTTCGCGCGCCAGGGTACGCGGTGAGCGACCAGCTGCTCGACATCGTGCGCGCTGCCGGGCACACCTACGACTCGTCGGTGTTCCCGTGCCCGCCCTATTACGCGGCCAAGGCGGCAGCCATGGGGCTGCTCTGGCTTCGCGGGCGGCGCTCTCAGGCGATCCTCGATCCGCCGTCGGTGCTCGGCGCGCCGCGCCGACCGTATCGCATTGGTAAGCCCTATTCTCACGCAGGGGACGGCCTTTGGGAGCTTCCGATCCAAGTGACCCGCGGCCCACGCCTGCCGTACATCGGCACGGGTTTGATTCTGGGCGGGCGGCTGGGCGCGCTCGCGCTGACGGAGCTCGTGTTAGGCGAGCCGTTCATCAATCTGGAGCTTCACGGAATCGACTTTCTTAGCGAAAGCGACGGACTCGGTGCGCTGCGTGGATTTCAGCCAGACGTGAGTGTGAGCGCTTCCGACAAGTTCCGTGTGCTCTCTGCCGTGATCCGACGCCTCAGTTCGGCGGGCTACCGCTTCGTACGACTCGGCGAGGCGGTGACCGAATTCGCCGAGTAAAATCGGTCGAATTCGGGGTGTCCATAGCAATATCGTTGCCGCGCAGAGAAATCGACGCGGGATCGCACTGTCGACCTCGGGAGTTCGGTGGAATACTCAGGGAGGAGGAAGCGCCGCTCGATGATATGGTCGCGAACGCGTTCGGTCCTGGGTTTGCTCCTTCTTTGCGCAGCCTGTACGGCTCGGGAAGGCTTTGTCGATCGCGAGTCGGTTCGCGCCGCTCGAGCGAACCTCGCCTGGACGTCAACCAACGGCTTTACGACGCCGCGCTACGGCCCCGCCGCGGCGTCGCTGGGCGGTGGGCGAACCTTGTTTTGTGGCGGCTTTGGCCAGACGGGCTACCTGAACAGCTGCGAGATTTTCTCTGCAGACACCGGCGCCTTCAGTAGCGGAGTAGAGGCCATGTCGCTACAACGCGGGCTCTTCAGTCTGGTCCCCGACGGTGACAACGCCGCGCTCGCCATAGGCGGGCTGCGCTCCGTCGGCGGGACACTGTTCTACGCGACCTCGATCGCCCGCTACACGTGGTCTCAGCCAGGCGGGCAGTGGCTGGAGCAAACGCCGCTTTTGCACGCGCGCGGGGGGCACGGCGCCCTGAGGCTTTCGAACGGGAAAATCCTGGTAGCGGGTGGCTACAACCTGGAACGCGGCGGCGCCACTTCGGTCGAGGTGAGTAGCGATGAGCTTCTAACCGCCGGCACCCCGACATCACTCATCGGAGTAGCGCGCGGCTCGCACACCGCCACGCTCCTCGCGGACATGAGCTCCGTGCTGGTCGCCGGTGGCACGATTGGCAACGGCTCTGATCTGTCGCGGCCGCGCGGAACATTGCTGTTTCGAAGCCAGACCGGCGCCTGGGAAGCGCAGGGTGAGCTCAGTACCGCGCGCGACGCGCATAGCGCGACCCTGTTCGACGCCGGGGTTTTGGTCGTGGGCGGGCGGAGCGCCCCCGACGCTTATCTAAGCACGGTGGAGCTCTACCATCCGAACACCGGGACTTGGACGCTCGAAGCTCCCGTCCCGACGGCGCGCGGGAACCACGCCGCCGCACTGCTGGGCGGTATGGTCGTGGTAACCGGTGGATTCAACTCGACCGATCTGGCGCTTCGCTCGGTCGAGGTCTACGACCCCGCGCAGAAAGAGTGGCACTCGCTCGAACCCATGATCGACGCGCGCCGCGAGCACACGGTGACGGTACTCGACGCACATCACCTCTTGGTTGCAGGGGGGCGAGCCGACGGGGGTGGCTCAATTGCATCGGCGGAAATACTGAGTGCGGTGCTGGTCGGGGAGAGCTGCGATCCCGACGTGGCTCAGTGTCTGAGCGGTCACTGCTTCGACAACGTCTGCTGCAAGACGAGTTGCGACGGTCAATGCGAAGTGTGCGGGGCAGGGGGCACCTGCCAAAAGGTTACGGGCGAGCCCAGGAATGGTCGTGAGGCGTGCGCTGACGGGTACTTGTGCAGAAACGGTGCCTGCGCGACCACCTGCAATACGATCTCGGACTGTCAGGCTGGCTACTACTGCGATGGCACCCACTGTCAGGCCAAGAAAGACGGCGGTAGTAAGTGCGGCACGCTCGACGAATGCAAGGACGCGGCAGCGTGCGTGGATGGGCGCTGCTGTGACAGCGCTTGCACCGGCCAATGCGAGAATTGCAATCAAGAGGGCCATGAGGGGTTATGCTGGCCGGTTATTGGGGCGCCCGTAGGGCGAACGGCCTGCGGCGGCGTGGGAGCTGGCACGGAATGTGGCGCCGTTTGCGATGGCCAGAACACCGACACCTGCACGTTGCCCGCCGCGCACTCGCCGTGCGGCGAGGCCGAATGCGCCGCACGCGTTGCGACGCCGCGCGGCGAGTGCGCAGCGGGCCGCTGCGAGCAAAATAGCATAAAATGCGAGCCCTATCAGTGCGGTGGGTCGATTTGCCGCGGGGAGTGTCGAAGCTCCACGGACTGCGCGCCCGGCTACGCTTGCCAAGCTACAGAGTGTATTCCGATTCCTGGCCGCGGCGACCCGTGTCCGCATGGCGAGTGCACTGCGGGACTCGTTTGCAGCGAAGACTTCTGTTGCGGCGAGGTCTGCGAGGCGGGAAGCTCGTGCGCAGTGCCCGGGTATCGCGGGTCGTGCATCAAGCTGAACGGCACGGCCTGTCGGAACGGACTGGAATGCGCTTCGGGTTTTTGCGTGGACGGGGTGTGTTGCGATTCCGAATGTGATGGACAGTGCGAGGCCTGCAACTCGGAGGAGAACGCTGGCACTTGCCTGCCCGTGCGGGGTCCCCCGCAGGGTCCACTCCGCGCCGCGTGTGCCATTCCGAACGAGATCTGTGCACAGAAAACGTGTGACGGCGTGACGAGATCTTCGTGTCAGGCATTCGAGCACGGCTCGGACGTCGCGTGCAGCGAGGCGCGATGCCAGGGGTCGACCTTCTTCCCGGCTGCTAGCTGCGATGGCGCCGGCACTTGCGCGCCGGAGCCGGAAATAACCTGTGGCGAGTACGCTTGCACCAATTCGGGCTGCCGCAGCAGCTGCCGCAGCGATGGCGAGTGTTCGGAAAACCACGTCTGCCGGAGCGAAAAGTGCACGAGCGGGGCGCGCTGTCTCGAAGACGGTACCCACTCACAAGGCGTCGACGGTCGCGTGCAGGATTGCGAGGCGTATCGCTGTCGTACGGACGGTGCGTGCGGAGTGAGCTGTAATAGCAGCGCCGACTGCGCGCCCACCTATGTGTGTGACGGCGAGCAGCGCAAGTGCATTTCCGCAACGTTCGACACCAGCGGTGGGGGGTCGGACGGTTGCGGTTGTCGCTTGGCGGGCGCGCCGGGCTCGGCCCGGGTCGAGCTCGGGTTGCTCACGCTGCTCGCGGGGCTCAGTTCTCGTCGGAAGCGCGGTGCGCGAGCGTGGCCTTTCCGGGCGTCGCCTCGCTCCGGCTAGGCGCGTGCTCATGTCCATGTGAGGGCTCGTGCTTCTCGTGACAGTGGCAGCATCGGCGGTACCGCCGTTCACGTGCGACCACGTGTCCGGTTACCGTCTGTTCTCGCTGGAATATGCCTTGAAAGCTCCTGCCGCGTGCGAGGACCCGTGCGTGGAGCACACCGGGAATCGGACAGGCGAGCTGCGCCTGATAGCTTCCCGGAGACGACTGCTTGAGCGGGACCGCGCGCGTGCTGCCGTCGGGGTACGTTACCTCGGCGAACACGTGCGCGAGCGCGGAGCTCAGCGGAGCACCGCCCTCATGGAGCCGCGCGCTGAGCACGAACGACTCGCCGAGTTCGATCTCACGAGGGTGAAGTTGCGCCTCAAATTGCAGGTCCGAATCCGCGAGCACCACAACGCTGAAGTCGACGGCGTCATTCGCAGACGACCCGGAGTGCTCGAGCTCGAGATGCCAGCGCCCAATCCCATCACATTTCTCACGAACCTGACGCTTCTGCCGATTGATGCGATAGACGAGCCGGTTTCCAGCGCCAGGAAGACGCGTGGGTTCCGTAGGTTTTCCATTGGGGCCAATCAAGCTGCCCCTGAGTGCGGTTTCGTCCTGGGTGAGCACGATGATCGTGAGCTCTCGATCGGCCTTGCTCACCGTGAATGGAATGCGGACCGGCTTTTTCTTGTTCTGGACCTTGCCGCAGGGGTCCAATATCACCTGCACGCCGCCATTGCGCAGGGACGCGATTACTTGGATTAGATACTTTGCAATTGCGAATGCCTCAGCCGACCCGAGCCCCGTTTTCGGAGGACACACGAGCACGTAGCCGTTGCCTCCCGCTAGCTGCATGATCGTGGTCAGGTTTACGGGGATGGGGTCTGTTGCGGAGCCTGCACCCACCGCGTAGGTCGGAATGCTGGAGGGCGGGAGCGTGGCGACTGCAGGCGGGGTGCCTTCTGCGCCATCCGTCAAGACGATGATCGCGCCCGGGCCCGGGAAGCAGACACACTCGCCTGCCATCGACGAGAGTTGGCTTCTTGTGGCGGCTACTCCTGCCGCGATTGACGAAAGCGGAGCACCTGACGAGGGATGCATCAGTCCCGCGAACAACGTGTCGATATCGGTCTTGTGGTTTCCGGCATACGGAGCAGGCAGGAAGTTGGCGAACCCCGGGGCCGGAGCGGTGCTGCTCGTGCCCATGACCCCGACCCAATCGTCCTCTGTGAGAAGAAGCAAGCCGTATTGGCAGGCCATTTTTACCGCAGCCGTGCGGGTAACATGGGTAGTCCCGATGTAGTCCCGCATGCCGCGGCCGCGGTCGATCAGCAGCTGGACCGTCACCGGGACGGTCGCAGGGTCCACGATCTGTCCAGTCAGGGGCGCCGTGTTCGAGATGCCCGGTATCGGGGCACCGCCGCCATTGGCGGCCTGCACCGTGATCACGTCGTTGACCGTGCGCGGCTCGGATGTCGGCGCGGCGATGTCTGTGATCTGCAGCGGGAGCTCAGTAGGAATCGAGAAATCGGAGATCGAGATCTCGAACATGAGGCCGCTGCCCGTGTTCGTTGTGGTCCATCCGAGCCCTGGCGGCACGGTCGTTTGCGCCTGATCGTTGTTGGTGATCGTGACCTGAAGCTTGAGCGGGACCGGCAGTGGGTCGGTCGGTTCGCTCACGACGGTAATATGCCCCATCCGATACGCCGAGCGTTGAATGCGTACTTCGCCGAAGTCGACGGAATCCACGAAAACGGTGCTCATACGGTTCCTCCAGTTCGCCTATTACCCGCAAGCAGATGGCGTTGGGTTCAACTAGTCAATAGCCATTATGTTGCGCAAGGCGGTCGCAGCCTCGTCTAGACTCAGAAGCCCGCGCGCAGCCACACGTTGGGCACGAACACGACGAATGTGCCGAGGGCGTCCTCGCGTGGCAGAACGAAGGTGCCGAGTGGGCTTACTGAAGTGAACAAGCGCCGCCCCTCGCTCGTCCCCGCGCGCGGTGTTTCCGGTGCGAAGGCCACGAACGCGGCCAGCGAGAGGCCAAGTTGGAGTTTCTTGCCAAGCGGATACCCCACCTGAATCTCCGGGCCCACGAACGGAATCCACGCGCGCTGATCCGCTTCCGGCACGCTTCGCGATTGTGGTTCCGGATCTCCCTCCGTTGCGACGTACGAACCAAAATTCGACGTGCTGACGTTCACGACGGTCAGCCCGACCCACGCGCGAGCAACCACGGGAAAGTCTCGCAGCAGAGCGTAGCTCACCGAAAGCGCGGTCACGGGGCCGCGGATCTTGGCGCTGTCCTCGTAGCGGCCGGAATAGAGGGTCGTGGCATCCGCGTTCGCCTTTAGCGCGAGCCGCCGGACGAGACTCTCGTGGACGCTCAGATAGCCGAGGAAGAGCTCGACTCCGAGATGCGACGTCACGGCGTAGCCACCGCGCGCGCCCGCGAACAAGCCAAATGGGCGGGAGCGGTCGGAGCACGCAGGTCTGTTTCCGCTCGTTGGATCGGTTGGATCCGCCACGCTCTCGTCGCAGCTAGCGTCCGCGCCGCCGCCAAAGCTGCTTGCCAAAGCGAGGCCGCCCATCAGTTCGAAATACGCGTGGCCCGTTTCTCTCAAAGCTGCCGGCCCTGCCGGCGCGGGCCCGCCGCGCGCAGGGCGCGCGGCGATATTTCCCTCGGCGCCTTGCGTTCCGAGCGTGGCCTGTACGGTGAGCAGTTGTTTCGCGGCAACGCTGAATGTCTTCTTGAACGTTACGTGACCCGGCTTCGACACTTCAATGGTGTGCATACCCGTGTCGACCAAGATTGGGGCGAGCGGCGTAACACCCACCTCGCGACCGTTCCAGCTGACCGAGGCCCCGCCGGGTTCGCTCTCGACCGCGAGCTCGCCGACGCGGGTCATGAGCTCTTCACGGGTCGCGCGCAGCGACGAAAGCTCTCCGGCGTCGATGCTCGCGCCGAAGCGACGCAGCACCTCGTCGTAGGCCGAGATGGCCTCGACGTTTCTGCCGAGGTTCGACAAGCTGAGGGCGACGTTGTTCAAGGCCGCGCGGGTCGGGAACAGGCGCGCTGACTCGACAAATTCGGGCAGAGCGCTCGCCCATTCGCCCGCCTTTGCCGACGACAGTCCACGCAGAAATCGCTCCTTCGCTGCGGCACGCGCTTCGGGTGACGGCTCGCTCTGCGGGGGTGAGTCGACTTGAGCCTGCGCGTACGAAGCGGTCGCGGGCAGGGCGAGCAACGCTAGGAGGGGGCGAACGCGATGGGCAGGAGTGCTCATGCTCGACGTCGATTCGGCCGCGACCGATGCCCGACGCTGGTCCTCATCATCGACAGATTACTCGCGGAAGCCGCTCTGCAAAAGACGTCTGCGAGCCAGGCTCTCTGGATCGGCCATGTGACCGGCCGTCTGTAAAGCGACGGCGGCACGGCGACTTTTTGGACAATGCGGGTTTTGCGCTAGAACCCGCGCGTGGAAACTCGTCGCATTCTAGTCACTGGCGCGGCCGGCTTTATAGGCAGTCATACGGCAGAGACGCTGCTTCGTCGCGGAGACACGGTCGTCGGTCTCGATAACTTGAACGACTACTACGACCCGACGCGCAAGCGAAAAAACCTGGACGAAGTGCGCCAGGCCAGTCGAAAGGAAGGCCAGTTCACGTTCGTGGAGGGAGACATTCGCGATCGCGCCCTCGTGCAGCGCCTGATGGCGAGCGGTTTCGATGCGGTCATTCACCTCGCGGCGATGGCCGGCGTGCGCATCTCCGTCGAAAATCCTTGGCTTTACTACGACGTGAACCTCACGGGCACGCTGAACCTGCTCGACGCGGCGCGCGAGAGCGGCAAGCCGAACTTCGTCTTCGCGGGTACGTCATCTGCCTACGGCGCGACCACCGCGGTGCCCTTCGTCGAAACCGACGCCAGTGACCGCCCGCTCGCTCCGTACCCCGCCAGCAAGCGCGCCGCGGAGCTACTTGGTTTTTCGTACCATCACCTGCACGGGCTCGACTTCGCGTCGGTGCGCTTCTTCACCGTGTACGGGCCGCGCGGGCGCCCAGACATGATGGCCTACAAGGTGTTCGACACCATGCGCCTCGGTAATGAGATCCCGCTCTACAATGGCGGTCAAATGCACCGAGACTGGACCTTCGTGACCGACATCGTGGCTGGCGTAATCGCCGCAGCCGATCGTCGTCTGGGCTACGAGATCATCAATCTTGGTCGCGGCGAGCCGGTGTTGCTCGCGGACTTCGTGCGCTCGCTCGAAGCGCTGGCGGGCCGCAAAGCCCGCCTGACCTCGGCGCCGATGATGGACGCGGACGTCGCCTATACCTACGCGGACATTTCCAAAGCGCGGCGCCTGCTTGGGTACGAGCCCAAGGTCAGCGTGGAGCAGGGGGTGCGAGCTCTGTACGAGTGGTACGTGGCGAACGTCGGGCAGTTTCCTTGACCGTGCTCGAATATGGCGCCTGACGCGCGTGCGCGGAGCGGGAAGCCGATCCCGGTGGTGCACCTGATCACCGGCCTTGGCGTCGGGGGCGCCGAAACGATGCTTCACAAGCTGCTCGCGAACATCGATCGCGAGCGCTTCCCGTCGAGCGTCGTCTCGATGATCGAACCCGGACCCATGGCGCCCAAGATTGCAGCGCTCGGCGTACACGTCGAGAGCCTGGGACTTTCGCGCGGAGTTCCGGATCCGCGCGCAGTTCGGAGCTTGGTTCGGCTGCTGCGCCATGAACGCCCCGCCATTCTGCAGGCCTGGATGTATCACGCCGATTTGCTGGGCCTCGCGGCCGCGCGGATCGCGCGCGTGCCGAAGATCGCGTGGAACATCCGCTGTTCCGATCTCGACATGAAGAACTCGGGGCGCCTGCTTTCCGCCGTGTTTTCGGCCCATGGCCTCGCGGCTCGCTTCGCGGACGCGATCATCGTCAATTCCGGAGCCGGTCTGCGTTTTCATCAAGAGAGCGGTCACCAGGCGCGCCGCTGGGAAATGATTCCCAACGGTTTCGATTTGGATCGATTTCGCCCCGACGAGTCACGTCGCGCGACGGTCAGGGCCGAGCTCGGTCTGTCGAGCGGCGACATCGCGATCGGCATGGTCGCGCGCTTCGACCGTTACAAGGACCACGACACGTTCTTTGCGGCTGCGGGGCGATTGCGCGCAGAGCGACCGAACGCGGTCTTCGTGCTCGCAGGGCGCGGTCTCAGTCTCGATAACGCGGCAGTCGTGAACCAACTCGAGCAGCGCGGGCTTATGGCCAGCACGCGCCTGCTCGGTGAGCTCGCTGACACGTCGGAGCTGTTGCCTGGCCTCGACGTGTTCACGCTCTGTTCGCACAGCGAGGGCTTTCCGAATGCGCTGGGTGAAGCCATGAGCAGCGCCTTGCCGTGCGTTGCCACGGATGTCGGTGACTGCGCGCTGGTTTTGGGCGACACCGGCCGCATCGTGCCGCTGCGTGACCCGGCGGCTGTTGCCGAGGCCTGGCAAGCGCTGATCGACGCCGGGCCACGCGAGCGGGCGCGCATGGGTCGACGGGCCCGGTCGCGCGTCGAAACGCGGTTTTCACTGGCGTCGGTCGTTGCGGCGTACGAAGCGCTCTACGTGGACCTAGCCGGCAACTGACTCGCCGTTCCGAGCGGCGTCGGCGATGGCCCCGGGGCGCCCGACGCGCGAAACGCGGTGCTGACCCGTCGTCGGGTCAGCAGTGCGACCAGTATGGTCGCAAAGAACGGGGTGAGCGGCATTCGATAGCGAGAGAGCGTGCCTAAATTCGTCGTCGCCAGACCGACACAAGTACCGAAAATCAACACGAACATCGCGCAAAAACCGAGGAAGGGCTTCTTCAATAGCTCCGAGAGCGCAGCCGGAATTCCGCGACGGAACGGTACGACGAGCGTCGCGATCAGGAACGCAGTCATCTCCAATGCGCCGATCAACACCAGCGGTGTCGTCGCCTCTAGCAGCGTGGGCCGAAACAGCGCGGTGAACAAGCCAAGGGGAGCGAGCGCAACTTGGCTATTGGCGATTCCTGCTTTTTCGCCAAGTGAGTAGTTGGCGCGGCCATTGACGCGTGCGCCAACGTTCTGAATGTCCGCTAGCTGATCGCTCAGGGCATCCGCCGAGAATCGTGGCAGCAGCAGCCCGGTAATCGCGATTATGCCAATTGCGGCTCCCGCCGCGATCGCGGCGTGCCCGAGCGTGAGCGCGATATCACCGCGCTTATTGCGCACGTTCTTGATCAAGTACCACGCGCCGATGGCCAGGCCCAGCGCAGGGAAGATGTAGCCTTTGAAGAGGATGATCACGGTGCTACCCAGGATGCCCAAGATCGCTGAGCGAACGATGTTTCGTCGCTTGGCCACGCTGTGCCAGCTGTGAATGGCGACGAGTAGGCCGATCATCGCGATCGGTTCCTTGAGCAGTGAGCACGACCAGAACAGCGCAGAGGGTAACAGCAAGCAAGTCATCAGCAGCGAGCGCGGGGGGATTTCAGGTAACTCCTCGCGCGCGACCACGTAAAGCGCCACTTTCGACAAGAACGACAGCCCTGCGATCACTGCGCAAATGGCGTATAGCGAGTCGAACAAGAAATAGGTCATGAAAGACGCGAGGCCTTGCATCGATCCGGTGCTGCTCATTGGTGACAACGTATCGACCGGAATCGCGACTGGATCTGGTTGGCGAAAGATCAACCCTAGAAGCCCAGGCGTCAGCCCCCAGAAATCGGAGTGCAACCGATCTGAGGCCACCAGTCCGAACCGGTAGTACGACAGCATGTCTCCATAGCCGTAGTAGAGCTTGGTCACCCCAATGTTCACGAAGCCGGCTAGCTGATGCATCAAAAAGGCGAGCCAGAGCAGCGGCCGTTCTGCGGCGTCGAATTGGCGAATGCGTCGAAGCGCAATCCAGGCGAAGACGAGCAGTATGGGGGCAGTGGCAAGGAAGTCGGCCATGGCGGAACGAAGCGGGGCGGGGCAGGCGAGATGGGCAGGCTATTGGTTGCCTGGAGGGCGAGAAAGTTTCGAGCTGCGGTCGAATGCACGAACAATGGCCGGGACCCGCATCATCCGTGCTAGTAGCGTCGGCGCGTGTCGCCTCGGCTGGTTCACGTGGTCACCGTCCCTGCAACGCTTTCGCTCATGCGCGGACAGCTCGGATTCTGCTCGCGTGCGGGTTTCGAGGTTCATGTCATCGCTTCCAGCGGCGGGGGTAATGTCCCTTTGGACCCGGGGGAGGGCGCGACGCTGCACCGCGTACCTATGACTCGTGAGCTCAGCCCCATCGCTGATGCACGTTCCCTGGCGCAGCTCACCACGCTCCTTGGCCGACTTCGCCCCGATATCGTGCAAGCTGGGACCCCCAAAGGAGCCTTGCTCGGGACCGCGGCCGCGTGGCTGACTCGTTCACGGGTTCGAATCTACCACGTGCGCGGCCTCGCCCACATGTCGAACAGCCGAGCGCGCGCCTTGGCAGCGGAAGCGGCGGAGCGGTCGAGTTGCGCGTGTTCCACCCACGTGCTTTGTGTCTCCGAGTCGGTGCGAGCCTGTCTGGTCGAGCGAGGATTTTGCGCTGGGGAAAAAACCGTCGTTTTGGGGCGTGGCAGCAGCAACGGAGTCGATACCGAAGGGCGTTTCAATCCCGCGCTCGCCGGTGAACAGCGCGAAAAGGTGCGCACCTCGCTGGGCATCGCTGAGCGAGCGCGCGTAATCGGCTTCGTCGGGAGGTTGGTTCGCGACAAGGGCATCGAAGATCTCTTCCACGCTTGGACGAGGCTGCGCGAGGAGTTTCCCGATTTGGTTTTGCTGCTGGTCGGCCCGTTCGAGGATGGGGATCCTCTGCCGCAAGCGGTGCGCCACGGGTTGGCGGGGGATTCGCGGGTCAAGATTACCAAGACCGACTGGGGACAGGCCGGGCCGGTTTATTCAGCAATGGACATCGTCGGCTTTCCCAGTCACCGCGAGGGTTTCCCGAACGTCCCGCTCGAAGCCGCCGCGATGGGCCTACCCGTCGTGGCGGCACGGGTGGTGGGCACCGTAGACGCCGTGCTACACGAGAAAACGGGCCTCCTGGTCGAAGCGCGGAATGCTGGTGCGCTGGCCGAGTCACTGGCAAGATTGCTGCGCGAGCCCGACCTGGCACTGCGCCTCGGCGCGCAGGCGAGGCAGCGGGCCGTCGCTGATTTCCGCCAGCAGGATTTATGGGCTGCACAGGTCGATTGGTATCGGAGTTTGCTTTGAGCGGGCGTTCGGCGCCGGAGCGGGCAGAGCCCTAGCATGCAGGCGGGGGTACTGTGGGCGCGCCGCTGGGCGAGAACCGGTCTCGCTCTGACCGTGTGCGCCTCGGCGCTGGCCCTGGGCGGCGCACACATTCGCGTGGTGCTGGTCGCAACGTTCGTGGTCGCGTGCTCCGGGGCACTCGGGTTCGCCGGCGGCACGTTGCGGCGCGTTCCGGCCCCGGCGCTACTGATGTCGGCGCTCGGGGCGTATTGCTTGCTGCAGTCGCTGCCTCTGCCCATGGGGCTACTGCGCGTGCTCAGCCCGTCCGCCGCCGACGCCTGGTCGCGTTCGCTCTTGCCGTTTCACGAGTCGGTCGGGGTTGGCAGCCTGTCGCTAGACCCGGGCGCTTCGAGCGTCGAGGCGGCAAAGTGGTGTGGTTATGCCGTCGCGTTCACGCTGGCGAGCTCGTTCGGACGTCGGCGAGGCGCTACCCCGGTAGTCGCGCTCGTGTTCGCCAGCGCGCTTGCGGTGGCTCTCGCGACGCTCGGCCATCGACTCGTAGGCGCAAGCCGCGTCTTCGGCCTATACGCACCAGAGTTCGGCACCTCGAGCGTGCAGATCGGACCGATTTTGAACCCGAACTGCCTCGCTGGCTACCTGGTCCTGGGCGCGCTCTGCGGTCTCGGGTTCATGCTCTCGTCGGCTTCGCTCGGACCGCGCTGGCTCTGGGGCATTGCTACTGCGGTCATCGCCGGTGTGGTCGTGCTCTCGGTCTCCCGGGGTGGTGTCGGCGCGCTGTTAGTCGGCATCATCGCGTTCGCGATCTTCTCGACGCGCGCGACGATCGCGCGCGAGCGCGCCCGACGTCTCAAATGGTACGATTGGGCGGGCGTCGGCGCCGCACTGGTGGCCGCGGCGGTGTTCTCGGTGCTCGGTGTAGACGCGTCGTGGCATGAACTCTTGCAGAAAGACACCGACAAGCTTCGCATGTGGGCTTGGGTGTTGCCGATGGTCCGCGACTTTCCCTTGTTCGGAGTGGGTCGCGGTGCGTTCGAGAGCGCGTTCCCGTTTTACAAGCCCGTCGCCAACAATCTAGTCTACTCGCACCCGGAGAATCTGGTCGCGCAGTGGGTGTGCGAATGGGGGATCGGCGTCGGCCTCGCGGCGATTGGCCTATTTGCATGGCTGCTGCGCCCCTCTCGTCTCGGTCTCGGCAAGTACTTGTCCGCTTCGGGCGCCCTGATTGGTGTTTTCGCACTATTGCTGCAAAACTTCGTGGACTTCAGCCTCGAGCTATTTGCGCCGGCGCTCGCAGTGACCGTGGTTCTCGGGGCTTGCTGGGGGCAGACTGGCGGCGGCGGTTCGCCCAATTCGCCCCGTGCACTAGCGCGGTTAGATGGTCTCTGGGCGCCTGCCTTGGTCGGCCTTGCGCTCTTGAGCGTCGCGTTGGCGGTCGTTCGAGGGAGTGTTCCGGTTGCGCAAGAGCGCCTCGCCGTGCAAAACCAGTATCGGCGCTTGTCGGTGGAAGACGCCGGCGCGACCAAAGAAATGTGGGGTGCGCTGCGCTCGGCAATCGAGCGCCATCCAGCGGAGCCGTTCTTTCCGCGACTCGGCGCTGCGCTCGCGGTGCGCCTGGGTAACGTCGAGCCGCTGCCTTGGATCGATCGCTCGCTGGAGCGCTGTGCGGTCGATAGTCGAACCCACTGGATTCTCGCCTACACACTTCACCAGCACCAGCACTTACCCCAGGCGCTGTTGGAGGCACGGCTCGCGGTCGAATACGACAGCAGCCTCGCGGCCACCGTTGGTGGGGCAGTGGCACGCTGGTCTCCTCGATTGGAGGACATCGAGCGCGCGGCCCCGCCTGGCCCGAGCGGAAGCCAGGTTCGCTACTTCGCCGCGCGCGAGCTCGATCCCATCGCGCACGGCGCGCTGCGAGAGGAGCTCTTGAGGCGCGCTATTCAGCACGATCCGAGGTTTTTGCAGGGCCGTCGCGCACTCGCGGACGAGCTCTTGCTGGGTTTCGGCACGGAGCGTTGCGAAGGGGAGGCGGAAGCGCGTTGTGAGGCGGAGATCCTCGCGCAGTCCCGGGCACTGGATCGTCTCCAACCAGACTCCGCTGCCGGCAGCGAAGTGCTCGGGAAACTGCTAGCGAAGGCGCAGCGTGGCGCCGAAGCCGATCGCGTGCTGAGCGTGCGTTGCCCCGAGCTAACCGAACAAGAGCGAGTCAAATGCTGGCGCACGCTGCTGTTTGCCGTGCGTGAAGGAAACGGCAGCAGCGCGATGGTCATTCGCGCCGCGCAGCACCTGGTGAAAGCCGCCTGCCTGGTCGATCAGGGCTGCGAGAACGCTTTGATTCAGGCAGGGGAGGCGATGGCCAAACTCGAGGAATGGCCGACTGCGCTCGACTACTTCGAACGCGCCGCGAGAAGGACTCAGACCGTGCAGGCGCTCCTGAAAGTCGCCGAGGCCGCGGACAAGCTCGGTCGCCTCCAAATTGCCGAACGCGCGCTGGCTTTGGCGGCCAGCCGCTCCGGCTCGAACGAGGCGCTCGCGGGACAAATCGAAAAGCGCCGACAAAACCTCTTGCGCTCAGTTTTTATAGACAGGCCGAGCGGCCGGCCCTGAACGTAGTGATCGCCGTGGGCAACGGATAGCGGACTCGTGGTCCGATTTCGTGTGCGTGTGCTAGCTGAAGGGTCCCCGTGAGCCCAATTACGCCTGCCTCCGAGCTTCCCGAATCCCGTCTGTCCGTTGTCGCGCTGTGGCTTGCAGTCCGCAAGAATTGGCTGCTCATGGTGGTGCTGACTGCTTTGGTGGGGTCTGGTACTGCGTTCTACACGCTAGGTCAGACGAAAATTTACGAGGCCAGCGCAACCATCATGTTCGACCCCAACGTCCCCCGGCCTCTTGGGGAGCGGGCGAGTGGAGCGGTCGGGGACCTCAGTTCTTATTGGAATAACAAGGAGTACTACACCACGCAGTACTGGATGATCCGGTCGATGCGCGTAGCGTCGCAAGTCGTGCGTGACTTGGAGCTCAACAAAGACGCGAACTTCATCGACAACGTCCCGCGCTCCGCGAACCACCCGCAAGCTCACGAAAGCGTCGAGGACACCGCTGCGATCCTGCTCAAGCGTCTCAACGTGGAGCCGGTGAAGGACAGTCGCCTGACCTCGGTCACTTATCGTGATGCGGATCCAGCGCGCGCTCAGCGCATTTTGGGCGCGCTCGTCGACACCTACGCACAAGACAACCTCGACGACGTGTTCGAGTCAGCGACTACTGCGGCAGATTGGCTCAGGGGTCAGGTCGGCTCGCTGCGCCAGGATCTCGAATCGAGCGAGCTTGCGCTCCATCAGTTCAAGAAAGACCGCAACATCCTGTCGGTCTCGATGGACGACCAGTCCAACATGCTGCGCGGAGAAATGACTCAGCTCGGCCAGGCGCTCACCGACGTGCGAACTCGTCGGGAGCGCGTACTCGCGCGCCTCGCCGAGTTGAAGAAGATATCGCCGGACAACCCTGTCGATCTGCCTGCGCGAGAGCTGATGGACAGCAGCACGCTCAGCACGTTGCGTGCGCGCTACGTCGAAGCTCAGCGTGAGCTCGAGGCAATGGAGGGCGCCGGTCGCGGCGAGAACCACCCGTTGACCAAGTCGGCTAGGGCCAGCCTCGACTCCCTGCGCACGGCCTTGGTGGCTGAGGTCAAAAACATCCAGGAGTCATGTGCGCGGGACGCTGCCGGGCTGGAGCGTGAAATCGGCGGATTGAAGGGGTTATACGATGCAGCCGAGCGGCGCGCGCTCGACCTGAACCTGATGGAGATCGAATACGGCCGTTTGCGGCGCGGAAAGGAGACGAACGAGAAGCTGTTCTCGCTGGTGGTCGAGCGCTCTAAAGAGACCGACCTCACTCGGCTACTCCGCATCAACAACGTGCGCGTGGTCGATCGCCCACTACTTCCGAAGCGGCCGGTCACGCCCAACGTGCCGCTCAACATCATGGGTGGAATAGCGGCGGGCTTGGTACTTGGCCTCCTATGCGCGATCGGCCGCGAGCAGCTCGACCGCACCATCAAGGCGCCAGACGAGGTGGAGCGCGAGCTCGCCGTGTCATTGCTCGGTGTACTGCCCGAGGCGCCGGACGCTCATGGCGCTGGACGCCACTCGCCGCGCAGGCGTCGTGGCCGCGCGCCGGCCGCGTCCCTGGACGGCGTTCCGATCGAGCTCGCGATTCACGCCCGGCCGACCAGTGGCATGGCTGAAGCGGTGCGCGCGATTCGCACCAACATCGTCTTCATGTCTCCGGACAACCCGCACCACACGTTGCTGGTAACGAGCGCCGCGCCGGCCGAAGGCAAGACCACCGTGGCGTGCGCTATCGCCACCACCATTGCGCAAGCCGGTCAGCGTGTTGTGCTGGTCGACTGCGACTTGCGCCGCCCGCGCGTGCACGCGGTTTTCAAGCGATCCAACGACTGGGGCGTTACGTCGGCGCTTCTCGAACCGAACTCGGAGTCCAGCATCGTTTTCGAGACTGAAGTGCCGAACTTGTGGATAGCGCCGACCGGACCTATTCCGCCGAATCCTGCGGAACTTTTGCACAGCGAGGCGTTCCGCGCGGTTCTCAACCGACTGCGTAATCAGTTCGACCGCGTCATCATTGATAGCCCGCCGATCGTCCCCGTGACCGACGCGACGGTGCTCTCGACCTTGGTCGATGGCGTTGTCGTAGTGGTCCGTGCGTCACGGACGCGCAAGGACTTGGTCCGTCGCGCGATCAAGTCGCTGCGCGATGTCGGCAGCCGCTTGGTGGGGGTCGTGCTCAACGCGGCTGACGTGGAAGGCGGCAGCTATGGCGCCTATCAGTACTATTCGTACCGCCGGGAAGGTTACACCTCGGCCGCGCCTCCGAAACCCGCGGCGGAGAACTCGGAGCACATCGGTTCCGCCTGAGGTGACAGCGTGCGACAACGTGGCTGGCGGCTTGGCATCAAGCGAGCAGTAGACGTAGCCGTCGCGGGCAGCGGGCTACTCGCTGGTTTGCCCGTCCTGGCCGCGACCGCGTTGGTCATTCGCGTTACGGATGGCAGTCCCGTGCTTTTTCGACAGCCGCGCCCGGGGCGCGAGGGAGAGCCGTTCGTGCTCGTTAAGTTTCGCACCATGACCAATGCGGTCGGTCCTGACGGTCAGCAAAAGCCAGACGGCGCGAGGCTCACCCGCGTGGGTCGCCTTCTGCGGTCGCTAAGCCTCGACGAGTTGCCCCAGCTCTGGAACGTCTTCCGCGGTGACATGAGCCTCGTCGGCCCGCGCCCGCTGCTCATGCAGTACCTGCCTCGCTACACCG
Source organism: Polyangiaceae bacterium (assembly GCA_035549735.1). GTDB lineage: Bacteria > Myxococcota_A > Polyangia > Polyangiales > Polyangiaceae > PMG-095. Next base: position 88,468 of record DASZQI010000046.1, read on the forward strand.
CTCGGCAGGCGAGAAGGCACGAGGTTCTCCCGGGTATTACGGGCTGGGCGCAGGTCAATGGACGAAATGCGCTCCGACATGAGGAACGCTTCGAGCTCGACGTGTGGTACGTCGACAATTGGTCGCTACTGCTCGATGCCCGTATTCTCTGGATGACTGTCCGCACTGTGTTCAATCGCTCTGGAATCGCGTCCGAGAATCACGCAACGATGCCCGAATTCTTTGGGACCGATGAGCGTGATTACAGCGTAGCGGGAATGGCGCCTCATGCGCGAGCCGGCGGGCCGGTGTGCTAGCCTTCGCGGCTCCGGGAGTTTTGAAGAGGCGGTCATGCCCAGCGAAAACCCTGCGAGGCTGATTGTATTCGGAGCAGGTGGTCACGGTCGCGTAGTGGCTGATGCCGCGCGAGCGGCGGGCTTTTCCGTGCTCGGGTTTCTCGACGACGCTCCGCATCTCGCAGGCACCGAGCGTGATGGCCTCCGCATATTCGGTGGCTTTGCGTGGCTCGCCGACAAGGCTGGCCTTGGCGTGGCACTTGGCGTCGGCGCGAACGCCGCGCGCGAGGTCGTCGCGACCCGCGTGCGCGCGGCCGGCCTCCAATTGGTGAGCATCGTGCATCCGAGCGCCGTGGTCTCGCCATACGCTGGCCTCGCTGAAGGTTCGGTGGTCCTGGCCGCTGCTGTGGTGAACACTGGGGCCCGCATCGGCATCGGAGCCATTGTCAACTCGGGTGCGGTCGTCGAGCACGACGCGACCGTCGGTGATTTTGCCCATGTTTCGCCAAACGCGACCCTATCCGGCGCGGCAGCAGCCGGTGCTCGCTCGCACGTGGGAGCAGCGGCGTGCATACTGCCGGAGCGCGTGCTCGGGGAACGCAGCATTTTGGGTGCTGGAGGGGTGCTCGTGACGGACGTCCCGGCGCGCAGCGTCGCCGTGGGGGTGCCGGCCCGGGTGGTCCGCGCCGTCAGCGAGTTCGGTAGCTAATGTCACGAATCTTTCTTTCTCCGCCGCACGTTTCAGCCGAGGAGCGCGCTCTCCTCCTCGAGGCTTTCGATTCCAACTGGATCGCTCCGCTCGGTCCACAGGTCGATGCCTTCGAGGTAGAGCTCGCCGCTGCGGTCGGCGCTCGCGAGGCCGCTGCGCTTTCGAGCGGCACGGCGGCACTCCATCTTGCTCTGGTGCTGCTCGGCGTTGGCGCCGGGGACGAAGTGCTCGTGTCCGACCTGACGTTCGTGGCCTCGGCGAACGTCGTGCGCTACGTCGGCGCAACGCCCGTCTTCGTCGACTGCGACGCGGACACTTGGACGATCGACCCCGACTTGCTCGCCGAGGCGCTGGCCGATCGAGCGCGCCGGGGCAAAGTGCCGCGCGCCCTGATCGCCGTAGATCTTTACGGGCAGTGCGTGGACTATGAGAAGATCGTCGCGATCTGCGCGCGCTACGAGGTGCCTGTGATTCAGGATGCGAGTGAATCGCTTGGGGCAACGTACCGTGGGCGTCCGGCAGGTATTCAGGGCGTAATGGGCGTGTTTTCCTTCAATGGCAACAAAATCATCACCACTAGCGGTGGTGGCATGTTGGTCTCCGATCGAGTGGAATGGATTCGTTCGGCACGGCAGCTCGCGAGCCAGGCTCGCGACCCCGCTCCGCACTACCAGCACTCCCAGCTCGGTTACAACTACAGGCTCAGTAACCTGCTCGCGGCGCTCGGGAGAGGTCAGCTGAAGTCTCTCTCCGATCGCGTCGAAGCGCGGCGCAAAAATTTCGAGTTCTACCAGGCCACGCTCGCTGGTGTTCGTGGCTGGTCCTTCATGCCGGAAGCGGCGTACGGGAGGTCGAACCGTTGGCTCACGTGTGGCACGCTGGATCCGCAGCTTGCACCGACGCCGAGTGTGGTGCTCGAAACCCTCGCAAAAGACGACATCGAGGCTCGCCCAGTCTGGAAGCCGATGCACCTGCAACCGCTCTACGCCGACTGCGCTTGCTACGGCGGTAAGGTAGGTGAACGATTGTTTCAGGCGGGGTTGTGCTTGCCGAGCGGAAGCAACCTCACCGATCCGGAGCGCGCACGTATTGCGCGGGCGCTCGGGGCTGCCTTCGGGGGCGCACAGTGAGTCGCCGCATCGTCTTTCTTCGTTCGCTGCAGATCATCTTTGATCTGTTGCTTCTATCGGCGGCGCTGGGTCTGGCCGTCCTCCTCCGTTTCGAGGGCGCAATCCCGACACAGATGCTGAAGCGCCTGGTCGTCGAGTGGCCGTACGTGGTGGGGCTGCAATATGCTCTGCTTGCGATCTTCGGAGTGCCGCGGTTCTCCTGGCGTTACGTGGGCCTACGTGAGGCCGTGCGCATTCTTCAGGCTATTGGCATGGGCGCGCTGATTCTCGCCTCGATTCGTATGGTGGCTGGCGCATTGCTTCCGATCGACGGCCCCGCGCAATACTCCTATCTGCCTTACGGCGTCATCACGGTCGACTGCGCGCTCGCGTTTCTGGGGATCAGCGGGGCGCGCGTGCTACGTCGCATCACCTCGGAGCGTGCGGAGATCCGACGCTTGTTGCCTGAAAACAAGCAAAGCGTGCGCACGCTCTTGGTCGGGGCAGGGCGCAGCGGGGTGATGGTGGCCAAGGAAATTGCCGGGCGCCCAGAGCTCGGCATCCTGCCAGTCGGCTTCATTGACGACGATCGCGACAAACGCGGCAGTATGGTCCACGGCGTGCGCGTTCTCGGCTCGACCGAGGATCTGCAGAAAATTGCCCACGATCACTCGGCGAAGCAGGCGATCATCACCGTCTCCAACGCTCCAGGCAGCGCGGTGCGCCGGATTGCGCAAGCCTGCCAGCAGGCAGGCTTGCAGGTGAAGGTCATACCCGGGTTGTACCGGCTGGTGGGCGGCCAGGTGAACCTCACCAGTATTCGCGACGTGGCCATCGAAGATCTGCTCCGGCGGGAGGCGGTCGTCCTGGACGACGCCGCGATCGCCGCCGAGCTCCGCGACCGCGTTGTGCTCGTAACTGGTGCGGGTGGCAGCATCGGCTCCGAGATTTGTCGGCAAGTTTCCCGGTTTCGTCCGGCGCGCCTGGTTCTGTGCGAACGCTCGGAGAACGCGCTGTTCGAGATCCATCGGGAGCTGCGCGAAGCGTTTCCTGACATCACCATCGAGCCCTGTTTGGCCGACATCACCGAGCGCGAAAGAATCGAAGGTGTTTTCGCGAGCCACCGCCCGCAAGTGGTATTTCACGCCGCTGCGCACAAGCACGTGCCGATGATGGAATGGAACCCCAACGAAGCGGTGAAGAACAACGCGCTCGGCACGCGGCTCTTGGCAGATTGCGCGCACGCTTCGGGGGTAGAGGTGTTCGTGATGATCTCCACGGACAAGGCCATCAATCCCACGAGCGTAATGGGCGCGACCAAGCGTGTGGCCGAGCTCTATGTGCAGGCGCTTGGCAAGTCGAGCTCCACTCGTTTCGTCACCGTACGGTTCGGCAATGTGCTCGGCTCTAACGGCAGCGTGGTGCCTATCTTTAAGGAGCAGATCGCTCGCGGCGGCCCGCTCACCGTTACGCACCCGGACATGAAGCGCTACTTCATGACCATTCCCGAAGCCTGTCAGCTGGTGCTCGAAGCGTCCGCCATGGGCAGAGGCGGCGAGATCTTCATTCTGGATATGGGCGAACCGGTCAAGATCGTCGATCTGGCTCGTGACCTGCTGCAGCTTTCCGGGTACGGCGAGGGCGAGATCGAAATCGTGTTTACCGGCGTGCGGCCGGGCGAAAAGCTGTACGAAGAGCTTTCGACCACGCACGAGAATGCCGAGAAGACGCGACACCCCAAGATCTTTATCGGCAAGACGCACGGTGCGTCGCTATCGCAAATGCACGCTGCGATGCGTGCACTCGAAGAGCTTCCGTCCAGCAGCCAGCCCGAACAGGTGCGCCGCGCCCTCCGCGCCATCGTGCCCGAGTATTCTCCGACCGTTCCGGCGAACGTGGGGAACGGCGCGGAGAAAACCGATTCGGCTGGACTGTCCGAGCTACGCGAAGTCAGCGTACCTGCGCTGCCGTCGGCTTCGTCCGCCTAGTTCTGGCGAACGAAGAGCCATTCGTCACAGCCGCTCGAGAGCGCCCAAGCGACCCCGTCGCGAACGGCTTTTTCCTGAACCAGTGCGAAGCCGAGTTCGCCCACGAACGCACGGCATTTCTCCGGAGTGATCGATTCGTAGGGGTATCCGCCGAGCCAGTCGTCCACATCGCGGTAGTAGTCCATACCCCGCGAGTTCGCCTTGCTGCCGTAAGACGCCACCATTTCGGAAAAACTGCGACCTTTCAGGGCGAAGGCCAGCCGCGTCTTTCCTACCCAGGCTCCCCGCATGAGCTTTCGCACCGGTTCAGGCGCCCGACTGTAGAGCCGCTTCTCGACCTTCCACGCCTCACAGAGCACTGTCTGGCGATAGAGGGCGAGGCACAACTTGCCGCCAGGAAGCACTTTTTCAGCAGCCGCGCGAATCGCTCCGTACATATCGCCGGTGTGATGCAGGACGCCCCAGGAGTAGACGACGTCCGCCGATGGCAGTGTCTGCATGAAGGCCGCGTCGAGCACGGAGCCCTGCCGTACGTCCCAGGTTTCCGCGTTGGGCGCGAAGCGCTCGCGAAGCGCTCGCGTGCAGCTGACCGAGTTCACGTCATAGTCGAACGAGGTGACCTGCGCGCCGAGCCTAAGTGCAGCGAGTGAAGATAGCCCGCTTCCGGAACCGATATCCAAGAAAGTCTTTCCCGCTAGCGACTCCTCGCGAAGCGCCTCGCGCAAGGCCAGTGTCGAGCGCTCGATTCTAGCTTCATCGACGAGCTCTAGAAAGCGGAGCCAGTTCTTGCCGAAGCCGTAGCGATCTCCGCTTCGGATCTCATCCTCGAATGTGCGTGTAGTCATGGCGGTCCCTGCCGATGCCGCTCATACCACGGACTAGGGCCCACGGCGTCCCTCTGCGGCGCGCCCCGCGTCGAGTCGGCCGGTACCAAGAGCTCGTCGGGCGCGGCTGCGAACAAAGCAGGAACATTGAGCGGTATACGATAGCCCTTGTTGGAATCGAACAGCCAACATGTCCCGTCTTGTCCCGGCGCAACGGGCACGTTGACCACGCCGGGACGGGGCGCGAAACGATGCACAACGCGTCCGCTGGCGTCGCGCAAGCTGCCGGTTCCGCCCTCCGAATACAGTTCGAGCGTTCGCGTTCCGCGCGGCACGAAGAGGTAGAGACTCCAGCGAGAACTCAGCGCGGGACGTTCGCGCTGCGTCGCGCGCAGAGTGATAGCGGTACCCGCCGGCCAAGAGAGCACCGCGCCGCGCCGCGAGTCGACAAGGTCCAGCACATACTGGCCGCTGTGCTCTATTGCGAATGAAAGCTGGTGAATCGCGCGATCCGCCGGCACTTTTCGGACCTGACAAGGTCGGCGAGAGTCGTCAGCCGCGCAAAGCCGAAGTTCGACCTCACCGCCGAGTCGCACGGTCCCAGCCTGAAGTCCGAGCTCGATGTCACCGGACCGGTCGAACAGTAGCTGGAACTGTTGATTGCCTCGCAGGCTCACCTGGTGCTTTGCGGTGTCGCCGATGGCTTTGGCCGGAAAGAGGCGAGCGAGCGGGCCGACCACGGTACGTTCTTCGGGGAGGCGCGGTCGCAGTGACCCTTCGTCGAGCCAAGCCTTCAAGGCCTGCGGAGCAATGCGCCGATCGTCGCGCCAGGGGTCGTCTTCTGGCCGCTTGGACGTGATATCGGCAAAAGCTCGCCTGCGGTCGCTGGCTGTGAGGTCACGGCGCAAGGCGTAGCCGTGCACCATGTGCTCACGCCGGATGCGAAACGTGTAGCGCAGCAGAGCGTCTAGTTTTTCGCCCTGCTGCGAGGTGTCCGCGAATTCGTAGTCGAGCCACAAATCCAAGTAGCGCACGTAGAGACCAAGCGCGTTCAGCCTGCGCGTCACGTCGGCTGCGACCTCCAACTTGCTGGCTTGGCCAAGTAGACGATAGAGCTCGCCGACCTGCTCCGCGCACAGGAACGGTTTATTGTGGCCATCGATGCGCTGGTAGAACTCGCGCATGACCGGGGCGGCTTTTCCGAATGCTCCCTGCAAGAAGTCGTCGACGTACAGCGACGTCGCCACGGGAGCGTCGCTTGTCCACAACGTCGCAGCCGCGACCCAGTAGCCAAGGCCTTGAGCAGCCCAACCATCGCTCGATTCGGCCGTGAATAGGCGCGCCCCAAGCCGGTGGTAGCGCACCAGAGCATCCACCAGATCATCGGGGGAGCTGGCGCGCGAAACACCGGGTCGGTCGCGATCCCACGTATTTACGGAGTAGTACTCGCGAATACCCAGCAAGGGCCCAGAGGGTCGGGTGCCGGCCGCCCGCCAGCCGCGCAATGCGCCTTCCATGTCGAGACCCGCGGGTAAGTAAGCGTTGGCTACGAACACTGCCAGGTTCGGATGCAACGGAATGGTCGGGGGAGGCGCGTGCTCGTTGTACGCGTACATGCCCACGTAGCGCGGTGCTGCGCTGTTCTGGTTGATCGCTTCGGCCACCGCGTTTGCGAGCGTTACCGCTCGATTACTCGGGCTCCCCAGCTCAGCGTCTCGCGGGCAGCCTTCCCACCCGCCCCCATCGCTCGGCTCCAGCGAAAGCGAGTCGGCCGTGGGGTTGAGCTCGAAATGTCGCAGCGCCCAGCGCTTTACGAGTTCGACCAGGCCCGGCTCCGCGACGCAGAATTTCACGGCGGAAGCGCTGCTATCTCCGCTCGCTGTGTATTCTGGATGCGCTGAAAATTCTGCGCGGTTGCCGCTGACGATCCTCCCGTAACTGTGCCCGGTCTCGATGCGGAGACCACCTAGCCGGTTCTCGCGCGACCACTGGTCGAATTCACTCGCGTTGTCAGGCCAAGTGCCAAAGCTGAACCAGAGGCGACGCTGCCACCAAGCGGGTATGCAAACGCGATCTGTCTGCAATTCGAGACGATCGAGCCGTGGCTCGAGCACCCACTCCGGTCCTGGGAAGTAGTGGCGGTAGCCTAGTTGATGCAAAAAGTCCCACACCACGTGTTGGACGCCGTTCGCCTTTGCAGCGACCAGCAGGATTCGAGTTGGCAGAGAACGAACCAGATACGCCTCCGAAGCCGGGGACGAGTCCGCAGAGAATTCCTTCGCGAACATCGGGAGCTCCGCCGCGGTTCCCAGCCAGACGCCTGCAGCGCCGCTGCTGGGGTCCGCGAGCTGCACCGCATAGGACTTGCCCGTGATGTGCGAGAGGTGCTCTGCCAGCACGCCCGCCGCGGCGCGCACCTCTGTCGTCGCGCCGCCGGCCACCAAAACCCGCGCAGCCTCCGACGTCGAGACGAACCGCTTCCCGAGCGGTGTGAGCGGGCGGAGCGTCGGGACCCAACACCCGCCCATGCCTTGCCCAGACGATTCGGTCACTCCCGTGGATAACGGCGGCGGTTGCGCTGGACGGTGATCCCCGAGCGCCGTGCCGCGCGCGCACGTGCAATTGACGGTCAGCAAGCACGCGAACAATGCTGCGCCGAGCAATGAAAGAAAAGTGCTTCTTCCGTTGCACACGCGCCTCGGTCTAGCAGACCTAAACGTGCCGTGCGAGCGGCCGAGTTCGCAAGGAAATTCCCTGGACGATGTTCGAAATCCCGGGCACGCTGCTGACAATGTTCTGGTCGAGATGGAGAGCCGAGTGGGGGCGTTCGCGCTGGCGCCGTCCCGTGCTCGTCTCGTTCGTATTGCTGCTGCCGCTCTCGATCTATCTCCTCACGCGCGTCAACGAAAGGCTGACGGCACAGGACCAAACTGCGCTGGAAAGCCTAGGTGTCGTGCCGGCGTGCCGTGAGGCAAAGGGCAACTTCGTCCAGGAAATTGCTTGCTTTCGCCTCGTCCAACAGCGGTTGCTCGAACGGGTGCCAGACCTGCACTGTGTGCACAGTTGGGGCGCCGTGTCCCACGAGCCCGCGGACGTGCTCGCCAGGCACAAGGGCTGCTGCTATTCGCGCTCGAGGGTAATCGAAAAGGCCTTGCGCCTCGCCGGCTACGAAACGCGGCACCTGTCTTTGTATCGGCGCACTCACGCGGTAGGCCTAGTCGACGTTTTCTGGCCGAATCAGTCGAGTCATTCGACTTCCGAAGTGCTTACCAGCAGAGGTTGGGTCGTGGTCGACTCGAACAATCAATACGTTCCAGTGAGCGAAGACGGCGTGCCGTTTACGAGCCTGACCTTGAGGGATCGCGCCGAAAAGGGCGGGGCCGCCGCGCTGCCGCTCGCGTTCATGGAAGGCAAGTACCACGTAATTTACGGCCTCTACTCTCGTCACGGGGGGTTTTACCGGCCCTTCGTGCCGCTCCCGGACATCGCCTGGAAGGACCTCTCCTACAACTTCTTTCCGTGAAGTTTGCGTGCGGTTCGCCGGCCCTGCGTTCCAGCGTGAAATCAGCTCGTGGGGCGAAGTACCACGAGCTGCAGTCAATTTTTTGGGGTAGGCGAGCGTTCCCCGCAGCAGATATGCTTCAGAGCAATGAGCGAGGGCTCACCTTTCATCGAACAGCTCGAAACCGACGGTTGGGCCATCGCCCCGGCGGCCGTCGGTGGCGAACTATTGGACGATCTGGCGCGCGAGCTAGAGCGCGCTCTCGTGTATCGCCAGGAGATTCGCCGTCGCAACCGGGTCGACGGCAACAACGACGGCACGCTGCATCACTTGGTCGCGGATCACCCCTGCTTCATACTGCTCCTGAGGGAGTTGGAGCGCTTCGAACCGCTACTTCGAGCATACTTTGCGGGCAACTTCATCTTGAATTCCTACGGTGGCGTGATCAATCAACGCGGCACGACGGCCTATGTCCACGGAGTGCACCGTGACATCCGGTTTTCGTCGGACGTCAAGCGGTTCATGCTCAACCTTCTGGTCATGCTGGACGACTTCACTTTGGAGAACGGCGCCACGCATTTGTTATCCGGGTCGCAGACCATGGCTCAGAAGCCCGCGACTGACGTGTTCCTGCGCGACTCGGCGCGCGCGATCGGTCCGAGGGGGTCGTTCTTATTCTTCGATTCTCGCTTGTGGCATGCGACGGGGCAAAGCACGGTCGACCAGCCAAGACGCGCGTTGACGCTCACGTTCACGAGCCCCTTCTTTAAGCAGCAGCTCGACTACCCGCGCCTCGTTGGCTACGAAAAGAAAGACTTGTTGAGCCCGTTCCTTCGACAAGTGATCGGCTTCAACGCTCGTGTCCCGGCCACCCTCGAGGAGTACTACGTGGCGACCGCAGACCGGTTTTATCAGCGGGGGCAGGACGACTAATGAGCCGCGATTACGACACCGAAGCGAAGGACCATCCGGAGCATCGTTACGCGTACGATTTCGATTTTCGAATGCATCACTTCATGATGCGCACGTTCGAAAACTGGTTACGGCCCGGGAAGGCGCTGGAACTCGGCTGTTTTCACGGGCACTTCACCGCCCTGCTCGCGCAACGTTTCCGCGACTTGGAAGTGGTCGAGGCGTCCGGTGAGTGCATCGCCGAGGCCAGCAAACAGGTCAGCAAAGACGTTCGGTTTCACCACTCGACGTTCGAAACGTTCGAGCCGTCACTCAGCTACGACAACGTATTTCTGATTCATACTCTCGAGCATCTCGACGCGAGGGTCGAAACGCTTCGACGTATTGGTTCTTGGCTCGCGCCAGGTGGGCGGTTGTTCGTCGCCACGCCGAACGCGCACGCGGCGTCGCGCCAAATCGCCGTCAACATGGGCCTCATCACGCATGCGTGTGCGGTGACGGACGCGGAGCGCGCACACGGGCATCGGGTCACCTATTCAATCGATACGCTAGCCGCCGACGTGCGCGCGGCGGGCCTAGCGCTCACTACGCGCGGCGGTGTCTTCTTCAAAGGGCTCGCCAACTTTCAGCTTGATGCAGCGTTGCGCACTAGCGTCATTTCCCCCGAGTATTTGGAGGGATGTTACCAATTGGGGCTAACGTTCCCCGACCTATGTTCGAGCGTGTACTGCGTGTGCGCAGTCGGATGAGCTTGCCGCGTCACCGCTATCGCTCAGGTAGAGAGGAAGAAACCGAATGCGCTTGCGAGAGCTGCGGCGAGAAGACCTTACTGCGCTGAACCAATGGCGGAACGATCGAGACGTCGCCAACGGGCTCGGCAATCATTTTGCGTTCATCGGCCCTGAGGTCGATGCACAGTGGTTTGCTGGTTATCTGTCCTCGCGCGATCGCAACGTCCGCCTCGCGATTCTCGATGATGACGACGAGCTGGCCGGGTGCGCTTACTTACTCGGCATTTCCTGGGTCCATCGCTCGGCCGAGTTCGCGATCATGATCGGCCGCAAGCAGCGCTGGGGTAGCGGCCTGGGTGGACGAGCCACGCAAGCCACGCTCGATCATGCGTTTTTCGATCTGCAACTTCACCGCGTCTGGCTCCACGTCAATCGCGACAACGAACGGGCGCGGCGGATGTATGAGCGCGCGGGCTTTCGCCACGAAGGTACGTTGCGCAGCGCGGTGTACAAGAACGGTCGCTACGTCGACGTCGACGTGATGGCCATTTTGGCCGGTGAGCGCAGCGCGCAACCGCAGACGACTTGAACTCCGCTCACATCAGCGTCGTGCGCCTGCAACTCGCCGTGCGGTCAAGCGCGCCAGTTCCGGTATCGCCCAGACCACGCTACGCAGGGCGGTGCGGCTGACGGCAGGGCGTAGATCGCCGGGCAGTTCGGCTAGCCCCCCGGGTCTGCGCAGGCGTTGCCGGCACAGCGCAAAGGTGGCTAGCGCCAGCCTGCGTCCTATTTCCCGAGTATGCGCTTGGCTCAGTATCGGATCGCTGGCCAGCCCGACGGCGTAGCGATAGTCGGCCACGCACTTGTGCTCCTCGCTGGCCGCGGACCAAGTACCTCCGGGGTGAACCCGGTAGTGCCCCCAGACCTTCTCGACGTATTTGAGCTTTCCGCTACTCGTCAAGATCACGCTCAAGCCTTGGTGAGAGCCGTCCTTCAGATACCAGGGCGGCAGATCGAGGATAGCGCTTCTGCGGAACACCATGGTGCAAGCAGGGGCAACGGAGCCGCGTTGGACGACCATGCGCTGGTCGATCTCCGTCGCGGGTGGCCTTCGCCCGTGGTGATCGAAAAAGTCCGAAAGAACGCGGTCTGAAGCATCCACGACGTTCGCTTTTCCGAAGCACCCGGAAAGCTCGGGATGCGCGTCGAGTAACGCCACTTGTTCGGCGAGCCGCGCCGAGTCGACCCAATAGTCATCAGCCTCTAGATAGGCGACGTACTCGCCGCGCGTCTCTGCTAGCAGGTCTAAAAAGTTGGCGCGCGGCCCCAAGTTGTGCGTTCTCGGCAAGAACCGAAACGGGACCGATGCTTCCGCCGCGACTCTTTCGGCGAGCTTGAGTGTGCCGTCGGGTGAACAATCATCGGCGAATACGATCTCGAATGGAAATGGCGTTATTTGCGCAAGAACGCTACGCAGCGCCGGTTCGACGAAGGGCGCGTGATTGTAGGAAATCACGCAGACGCTGACGCGCGGATCGAACGGTTGGCCCTGAGGCATGCGACGGCTCTCGTGGTCAACGTTGCGGATCGGCTGCGTAGTAGACCGACTCGTAGAGCACTGGGCTATGGTGGCCGAAATAGAGACGATACCGTGGGTTAAGCGACTTGATTCGTTCCGGAATCACCCAAAGGTCGTCCTGTCGGTGGTAAGCGGAAATCGTGAGCGTGGGGCGGAAATCTCGGATGAGCTGGGACGCGCCAGCGAGCGCTGGCACCTCTGCGCCCTCGATATCCATCTTGATGACATCGACGCGCCTCACCTTGTGTTTGGTGACGTAGTCGTCGAGCGTCGTCACCGAGAACGAGTCGATGGCCAGGCCACCCGGTGCGATACTCGAGGAGTCGGTGCGCGTACCTCCGCTCTGCTCCTTGGTGGCATCTCCGACCGCGAGCGCATTAATTCGGAGGGCGCCGCGGACCTTCGGGTTGAGCTCGCCTTGCAGTTCGCAGAAGCGCGCGTGCAGCGGCACGGGATCGAACATGTGAACCTCGCCGCTTTCCCCCACGAGTCCCGCAAACAATAGGGAGATTTCACCTATGCATGCGCCGCAGTCGATGACGACGTCGCCCGGGCGAGGCGTCGAGTCGAACTCCGAACGGCGGACAAAGTACTGTCGATAGCTGTTTAGTAGCTGAACCTGGCTCCGCGTGGAAATGATCGTGAGCTCGGGGGTCGAGCTTCGCGAAGGAACGCGGAGCGTGAAGCGAAAGAGTGGAAGTCCGAGATACGTGGTAGGGAGATCGCTCGACTCGAACGGGCTCTTGCTGACCACGCTCACGAAATCCTCGAAATCGATGCGCGGGTAGTAATACTGCTCGTAGCTCGTGGCGCGTAGCACGAGCTGTTGGTCGAACAGCAGCTTGCTGAGGTCGTCGTCGAGGTGAGATCGCGCTTGCCAGAGCACGCCCGCGTTCTGCTCGATCCACGCCATCGAGTATTGAGAGGCTTTGTTCCACCGGCTTCGCATGGGCAGCCGGCTTAGCGCGCGCTTGGCCAGCATCTTCACGCCGCCACCGCCGCCGAGCTGTGACTCGGAAAACCAATCCCACTCGAACTCGAGATCGGTTCGCTGTCGCTTGAGGCCCCTGAGATAGAAGTCGCTCTGCCAGCGAATGCTGTCGAGCCAGTTCTGTCGCGCGGCTGTCATGCTGACCCTCGATCCATGGTTATTTCCGCCCGCAAACTAGCAGGAGGCGGTTGCTCGAGCCAGGTCGGAAGGGGCTCGGCCGGTTATGTATCGCTGTTTTCACCGGGGCGAATTCGCGGGCATGGGGCGGCGCCGTAGTCGAACGAGAAACCCGCGCGCAGGTCGTGTCATCAGAGCAGCCCCGCAAACGGAAATCGCTGCCGCCAGCATCAAGCCGAGCGCCAATTGGAGGCGTGGCAGCGACAGCACAGGCGCTTGGCGAAATAGAAGGATCGGAATCGAGCCAACGGCCGCAGGCAGCATCACGTCGCGAGCCAACCAGCGCAAATGGGAGCCTGGCAAAAATCGGCGATGGATGAGGGGGATCCAGCCGAGGAAAAAGATCAGGTTGCCGACGAACCAGGCTACCGAAGCGCCGAGCATCCCCGCGCGCAGAGTCGCAAGCACGACGGCGGGCAACAGCATTGCCGAAAAGATCAGCGTGCCCCGAAGATGCAGCCTCAAATCGCCTCCAGCGATCTGGAGGTAGTAGGTGACCGCGCCGACCGCCAGCAGCCCGTTGCCGAGCGCATAGAGCGCCAGCACGGGCGCGGCCTGTCGTGCCAGCTCGGCGTTCCCAGTCCAAGCCCACAACACGGGACGGGCTGCAATCGCAAGTAGGAACGACGCTGTCAGCGCGGTGGCGGACAACATCTGCGTCGCGTTCGAATAGGTAAGCGCAAAAGCCGAATCGTTCCGCTCAGCGAAGAGATAGGTGAGCCGCGGCTGCACGGCCTGCCCAATCGGTCCCGCGAGCATGTTGACGCCCGTGGCGGCCGTAACCGCCAGTGAGAAGAAGGCGTACTCGGACAGCGGGAGCAGCTTCGAAAGCAGTAGCTTGTCCATTTGCGTCGCGAAGAGCCACGCCGTGGAGGTGAGGGCGATAGTCAGCGAAAACGACGCGACGCGGCGAATGGCTGCAAAGGAAAAGCGCGATCGCTCACCTCTCTTCACCCCCAAGAACTTTCTCACGCTCAGCCGGAGCGCGACAAGCTCCAGCGCCGCCACCAGGCTTTGATACACGAAAAACGCGCCCGGAGACGAATCGACCCATTTTAATACCGCGAGTACGCCGATCGAGCGGAGCGTCGCGAACACCGCAGTCACCAAATTGATCCACACTTGGCGCTCCAACCCCGAAAGGACGCTCCTCGACAGCGTGGCTTGCCAACGAAAGGCGAAGGAAAGTCCCATCAGCGCGACCGCATTCGACACGCTGCTCGTGGCCAGCTTTTCTGGGTGCAACCAGTGCCTCGCGATGGGACCGGAAAGGCCAAAGACACCCAGTGCGACCATGAGCCCGAGCGCGAAGAACAGGATCTCGAGTGAGCGTAGTAGCTCCTGGTACGCCGGGCGCTCCAGCGCCCCCGCACTGAATTTGGCTGTTTCGCGGGAAACGGTCGGGGTGAGACCGACGTCGAGCAGCATCAGCCACCCGCTCAGTACGGCGAAGAAACCCACCAAACCATAGGCTTCTGCGCCCAGCAGATGCACTTGCACCGGCAGAAAGACGACGTTGACGACCGCCGCGTAAATTTGTCCGGCATAGTTCGCCGCGACGTTCCATCTGAGCGAGGTTTGGCGCGGCATTCAGCCGGCGACCTGCCGAATCAAGTGCTCGACTCGCTCTGCCACGCGTAGCATGTCGGAATCTACGTAGCGATGATCGAGGGGGAGCGGGAGCAAGCGGCGCGACAAGTCTTTTTCCCAGTCGAACCCGGAACGCTCGCGTGCCAGGCAGTCCGCCCAAAATTGCGGAACGAAGATGCCCTCGCGAGCTAGGGCTTCGCGCGAGAGCTCCGCTTGGGGCAAGAACGGATAGCAAAAGGGCGCCCCATCCACGGGGAGTGTTGTCTCGAGCGTGTTGTGTGCGGCAAGTCGTGAGTGCAAGATCTCGAAATTGCGTCGGCGTCTGACCTGAACGAGATCTGCATCCACGCCGCCAAGCAAACTGACGCTCGTCGTCGAGATTGGCGCAATTTCCGTGTCGAAATTGGCCTCCGCACTGAGGTACGCGCCGTATGCTCGCGCCGGATCGCCCCAGCGACGTTCGACCAGGTGCGTGGGAAGCGAGGCGATCGGTCGTGGCGCTTGGGCCGGCAGTGCGCGCGGCCCCCACAAGAAGCCGCCATCGGGAACCCCGAACCATTTTCTGGCGGACGTGAAGCGCCACGCCGACTCGGGTCCGCGGGCAAATAGCGCTTGTGTTTGATCCACGATCACGACGCCAGGCAGCGAAACGTACCGAGAGATCGCTGTTGCCCCCACCCCGAAGTAGTCGACGAGCAGGATCGCGTCGTCGCTTCGCGTCTCAGGAAGCAGCGGGCTGAGCTCGCGATCGATCTCGTAGAAGATTACCGGCATACCGAGCGCGAGCGCGGGCGCGATTGCGGCGTCACACACGTAGTACGGTGCCAGGAACCGTCGAGGGCGCTCGCTCTCCAGGATCGCTCGCAGACAAGCTCGGCCCGAGCGAAACAAAGTGGCGCTGGGCGGGGGCAGTTCTCCGCGCAGCGTCGGCAACTCCAGCGCGAGAAACCCGCCCACGGTGCCAGCGTCGCCGCTCACGAAACCTCCAGGCCCGCCCTCAGTCGCCGCGAAAGCTCCGCGCGAGGCAAGTTCATGAGCATGTCCACCACCGATAGACCGGGAACGAAGGTTTTCCCGCGCGACTGCGCGTAAGGTTCGAGAACCGGCGCTAGAAATAGCAGGCGAACCTTTTCTGCCTCGAACCTTGCCGAGTCGTAGAGCGCGCGGCCACCAGGCGCGTTGAGGTATGTCGTTGCCCGTTCGCGCCGACAAATGTCGAGCACTCGTTCGACCCCGGAGAGCTCGGCATTCTCATACGCGGTCGAGGTTTCCTGCCAGCTCGGAGCGAGCTCGGCGTAGTGGCACACTTCGCGCAAACTGAAGACCGCGAGGTCGCGGATCGATCCCCCATCCGCGGCGTTTAGCACCCGTTCGACCAAGCCCATGCCGGCGTCGCGCTCCGGCGCGCGCGCGTACACTTGCTGTAGGGTTTTCAACATTTTGTCGCGCCATAATTTGGCGGGAGCGCAACGAGTTTCGCGAATGGGCCGAAACGAGCTGGCCCCCGCGAGCGGCACAGTGAAGTATTCAGGGCCATTCGAGCCCAGGATGCGATTGCGATTGATCCAGCCGTTCTTGATGAACGCGACGTCGTCGTAGACAACGAAGCGATCCACCGCCGCGATCAGCTGAAAATAGCCCGCGTACGGGAAGAAATACGGCTGCATGATGGCGAGCCGCATGTCACCCGCGCGCTTGTCCAGTCTCTCGAGCGAGGCGAAGCAGGTGGCAGATAGTCTCGATTTCGGCCGGGCCCACTGCGGTGCCGTTCGGAAGAGTCATGAGAGAGCTCGCCAGGCGCTCGGTGACCGGCAAAGGCCTGCGCGGGCCCGCGCCCGTCGAAGAATACGGCTCCATGCGGTGACAACCGGGATTGAAGTAGCGGCGGGCGAGGACGTTTTCGCGATGCAATATCTCTACCGTTCGGTCGCGATCGAGGCCGTACTCGCCAGGGTCCACGGAGACCACGATGTACTGCAGGTTGTTCTGATCGGCTGGATCGAATTGCAACAGCGAAAGGCCCGGAATGCTTGCAAGCTCACGTGAATAGGCGTCGTAGTTTCGACGGTTGGTGTCCACCAATGAGTCGAGGCTTTCGAGCAGCGTAAGCCCCATTGCAGCGGAGACTTCCGGCAATTTCCCATTGATCCCCAGTTCCTGCACTTTGTCGGCGCCGACGAAGCCAAAGTTTCGAACGAGCCGAAGACGCTCGGCGAGCGCGTCGTTGTTGGTGGTGATCGCGCCACCCTCGAAGGTGTTGAAGAACTTGGTCGCGTGGAAGCTGAACACCTCCGCGTCGCCGAAACCTCCGATCTTGCGCCCGCCGCGCGAGCAGGCAAAAGCGTGCGCGGCGTCGTACAGGACCTTCAACGAGTGCTTCTTGGCGATGCGGTCAATCGAGTCGACGTCGCAGGGGCGCCCCCAAACGTGAACACCGATGATGCCCGTGGTGCGCGGCGTGATGAGCTGCTCGATCTCTTTCGGGTCGATGTTGTGAGTACGGGCGTCGACGTCGCAGAACACCGGCGTCACTTCTTGCCATGCCAAGGCATGAGCAGTCGCGATGAACGTGAAAGACGGGAGAATGACCTCTCCCTTGAGTCCCAGCGCGCGGATCGCCATTTGCAGGGCGATGGTGGCGTTGCAGGTCAGCACGCAGTTGCGGACATCGAGCAGACTCGCCAGGCGCTGCTCTAGCTCGAGCACCATGGGGCCATTGTTGGTGAACCAACGACGATCCAGGATACCCTCCACGCGCGCCAGGAAGCGCGCCCGGTCGCCTAAGTTCGGGCAGCCAACGTGCAGCGTTTCGGGGAAGGCCGGAGCACCACTGAAGATCGCGAGCTCCTTGACACTGTCTTTCCGATTCATGTTGCTACCTAGCAGCGTGGCCACTTTGCTTGAGCCTGTCTCGAGCGCATCGTTCGGAGCTAACGGCCAGGTGGCTCCCTTGTCAAGCGCGCCTGGCGCCGCGAAGCCCCGCAGGGCGGGCCTTTACCGCGCGGAGTATCGCGACTACACCTGAAGCGTGAATAAAGTGCATTCGGTGCGCGCGAGGCAGCCCGTGTTCAGAGTCGACCGAGACGGCGGACTGCCAGCCACCGATGCGCCCGAGCGCCGGCTTTCGGCGAGCCGAGGCGACTAGCCGATGTGCGGTCTCACCGGCTTTTGGGGTCCTGAAGCAGGCCTCACAGAGGAAGAGCTGTCCAACCTCGTGCGCAACATGGCTGGCGCCATCGTTCATCGCGGACCGGACGCTGCCGGCGAATGGAGCGAACCCGCTGCCGGCTACGCGGTCGGCTTCCGTCGCCTCTCCATTATCGATCTTTCCCCGGCAGGTCGACAGCCAATGATTTCGGGGAGCGGTCGTTACGTAATCGCGTTTAACGGAGAGGTGTACAACTTCGAAGCCATTCGTCGCGAGCTCACGGAGTCCGGGGTTTCGGTGAACTACCGGGGTCACTCGGACACCGAGGTCATGTTGGCGGCGATCGACGCGTGGGGGCTTCACGCGGCGGTGCGGCGCTTCATCGGCATGTTCGCATTCGCGCTGTGGGATCGACGCGAACGCGTGCTGCACTTGGTTCGTGACCGGCTGGGCGTCAAGCCCCTGTACTACGGCTGTCCACAAGGCACGCTGCTGTTTGGCTCTGAGCTCAAGCCGCTGCGCAAGCACCCGAACTTTCGGGGTGCCGTCAATCGCGGCGCGCTTGCGCTCTATCTTCGCCACGCTTACGTGCCTGCGCCGCACACGATTTTCGAGGGGTATTTCAAGCTTCCTCCCGCGTCGATCCTGAGCATCGCGGACCCTCGAAGACCGCTGCCTGCGCCCGAACCGTATTGGTCGGCGCGCGAAGTCGCTTGCGCGGGCATCAAAGACCCGTTGCTGCAAGACGAAGCAGAGCTCACCGAACGGCTCGATCGCCTCTTGCGCGATGCCGTCGGTCTGCGTCTTATTTCGGACGTTCCGCTCGGGGTCTTTCTGTCCGGTGGCATCGATTCTTCGGTCGTCGCGGCAATCGCTCAAGCGGCAAGCTCGCGCCCCGCGCGCACCTTCAGCATCGGCTTTTCGGAGCCAGCCTACGACGAAGCCCCGCACGCCAAGCGCGTCGCCCAGCACTTGGGTACGGAGCACACCGAGCTCTACGTAACGCCCAGGGACGCGCTCGACGTCGTGCCCAAACTACCAGCGCTGTACGACGAACCGTTCGCGGACTCTTCGCAGATTCCCACTTACCTAGTGTCCGCCATGGCGCGAAAACATGTTACGGTGTGCCTGAGCGGAGATGGCGGCGACGAGCTCTTTGCCGGGTACAACCGCTACAATCACGCGGCGCAGCTCTGGCGTTGGGTCGGCCCGGTTCCCGCGCGTGCCCGGCGCTTAGTCGCCAAGGCACTCCGTGCGCTGGCCCCCCGGTCTTGGGATCGCGCCTTGTCGACGGCCCGACCGTATCTGCCACACCGGTTACGCATGGAGCATCCGGCTGACAAGGTGGCCAAGGTCGCCGGCATTCTCGAACTAGCAGAGCTCGATCAAGTCTATCGGCATCTCGTTTCTGCGTGGCGCGACCCAACGAACGTCGCAATCGGCAGCGCCGAACCAGAGACTCTGCTCACGCGCGCCGATCAGCCGCCCATCGCGGACGCCACGCTGCGCATGATGTACTTCGACCTCGTCACGTACTTACCGGACGACATCCTGGTCAAGGTGGATCGCGCGAGCATGGGCGTCAGCCTCGAGGCGCGAGAGCCGCTGCTCGATCATCGTTTGGTCGAGTTCGCCTGGCGCCTGCCAATGGCCATGAAGTCGCGTCACGGCGTCGGCAAATGGCTGCTGCGGCGGGTGCTCGATCGCTACGTTCCGCGCGACCTCGTCGAGCGCCCGAAAACCGGCTTCGGCCTGCCAATCGATAGCTGGCTTCGCGGTCCGCTGCGCGAGTGGGCCAACGCCCTGCTCGATCGCCGACGCCTGGAGGCGGGCGGGTTCTTCCGCCCGGAACCCATCCAAGAGGCGTGGGCTCGCCACCAGTCCGGGCGTTCGCAAGAGCACCATCGGCTGTGGGCTGTGCTCATGTTCCAGGCCTGGCTCGAGCAGAACGGCCGAGCCCAGACCTAGTTAGGGAGGAGGGGGGCGAGCAACCACCGGTCGCTCACCCCCGCCCTCTAGTCGAACTCAGGGAATTGCGTTGACCGCTACCGGGATGTTCGAGTTCGCGGTCGAGCCACGCCCGAGCTCGCCATTCGTGCCGTGACCCCAGCACGAGGCCGTGCCGTCGGTCTTGGTGGCGCAGCTCGAGTAGTAGGACACGCCAACCGTAGCTACGTTAGTCAGGTTCGACACCGGCACCGCAACCAGCGAATCCGTGTTGGTCGCGTTGCCGAGTTGGCCGCGGTTGTTGAAGCCCCAGCAAGTTGCCGTACCGCCTGAAAGCGCCGCGCAAGCGTGCAGATTGCCGACCGCGACGTCAACGGCCGTGGTGACGTTCTGAACCTGCACTGGAGCCAAGGCAAAATTCGTCGTGCCATCGCCAAGCGTACCGTACGCCGAATTACCGCCCCAACACCAAACCTGACCGTTCGATTTGACCGCGCACGTGTTGCCGCTGCTTGCGTTCAACGAAACGACACCGCTCAACGTGCCACCCATACTGTTGGCGCTCACCGTGACCGGGGAGGACGAGTTGACACCGGTGTTGTTGCCGAGCTCTCCGGCTTGGTTCGTGCCCCAGCAGCGCACGGTTCCGTCGGCGAGGAGCGCGCAGCTATGATAGTAGCCGGCCACCACTTGACGCGCCGTGCTAATGCCAGGAACGGTGACTGGCGTCGTCTTGTCGGCGCTGGCGGCGACGCCGAGCTGGCCGCGACTGTTGTAGCCCCAGCACCGCACCGACCCGTCCGATAGAGACGCGCACACGTGCGAGTTTCCTGACCCAATCGAGGTCGCGCTGATGATGCCCGAGACGCTAACAGGGACATTCGAGTCGGTCGTCGAATTATTTCCGAGCTGGCCGTGCAGATTCGAGCCCCAGCACTTCGCAGTGCCGCCGAGGAGCACGGCGCAGGAATGTGAGTAGCCGACCGAGAGCGCGATCGCCTGCGTAATTCCCGAGACAGCGACCGGCGTCGTCGAAACCGTGCTTACCACGCCGTTACCGAGCTCACCGTTCGCGTTGTAGCCCCAGCAACCGACCTTGCCGGTGCCGAGCAACTCACAAAAGTGTTCCCAGCCTCCGCGAATCGCGAGCGCCGTGGCCGGTGTGGCCGCGTCGAGCGTGTACGCAATAGTTTTGGTCACTTCGTAGGACTTATTCGAGCCAGTCACCCGCGCGTAAATCTTCAAATTGTAGGTGCCGGGCGTCGCCAGGCGCGTGTTCCAAACTGCGGTGGGGCTCGTGGTCCACTCCTGTAGGACCTGCCAAACACCCGCGGGCGTGTACATCAAGTAACGGAACGTTGGGGCGCCGCCGCACGTTGCACCCGCGCTGAGAGTGACAGGCGAACCGACCGGAGTGTGGCCTGCTGGCGATGCGCTCAACGTAGCAGCCGTGCACGGGCTACTAGCGGTGATGACGTACTTCGGGTTGACCGCAGCTTCCTTCGTCTTTTGCGAGCCCTGGCCACGTGCCCAGAACGAAAATCGATGCTCCCCCGGGAGAGCGGTAGTGGTGTTCCACACCCATGTCGAATTCATGGTCGAGTACGGGCTCAGAACCTCCCAGGTCGCGCTACCGGGGTTCAAGTGGTGCACCTCGAATTGGGGATTGGTGCAGCCGGCTGCGGAGCTCGTGAACGTCACCGTCTGACCGGCCCAGGTAGTCGTCGGCGGCGAGGCCGTAGTGGTCACGGAGGTGCAGGGGTTCGAAGCATTCAGCGAGAACTTCGACTTCACGGACTTTTGGTAGTAGCCGTCGGCCCCCGCGCTATCTCGAATCCGTGCCTCGATGCTGTAATCTCCCAGCGCGAGGCCGGTCGTGTCCCACGCGAAGGTCGCGGTCGAACTCCAGTTTTGCTTCACCGTGTAAACGCCCGCGGGATCGCGGACGACGAACTGATACTGGGCGGTTCCCGTACATGTGGGGGTGGCGGTCCAGGTGACCAATTGGCCAGGAACCGCCGCTTTGTCCGCATCGTTCGAAACCAGAGTCACCGCCGAGCAGAGATCCTGCCCTAGCGTCCCGGTTTCGTCCTCAAAGCTGCTATCGCCTGCGCCTGCGCAGCTCGCCGACGCCGCGGCTGCCAACAGGAGAAGAACATACCCGGAATTCTGCGCGTTTCGCTTCACGTTAACCTCCACAAAATCAACCACGAAGAATAGCGCTCCCTCTTTCGCCCAGCAATTACCGTAACCGCGGGGAGGGCGCGGTATCGGCGTTCTCTAGCGCACACTAGACGCTCTTTCAGGCGCGCACGAGAGCTTTCCACAACGACGTTTGGATGCGCCAAGGGCGCTTCTCGATCATTAGTGGCCGCACCCTCACGCGATTAGGGAACGGCGCGAAAGAAGACTTCGGCTGCCCGGTCGGTCCGCTTTGGCAGGACCGCGAAAAGATTGGTTCTCTGGCCCGAGTAGTCGGTCTGGGCCTTGTTGCGAACTGTTTGCGCTTAGGCTCGTCGCGTCACGAATACTCGGCAGGCAGAGCCCAACAAAGTCGAAAGGTGGCGTCGCGCCGCGAGCGAAACGTTCGGAAGCATCAAGTGCCCGGTATAGAAGAGGCGGCCCGGCGAGGACTGCTCGATACCGAACCCATTGGCGAGAAAGGCGCGCCTCCAGCGGACCTGACTAAAATAGTAGAGCTCTTCCACGGCTGTTCGATGCTCCCCATGAGGGTCCAGCCCGAAGATGCGGAGCACGGCTGCGGAGCGCGAGGTCCTGCTAGGGGGACCAGGTGTGGGCGAAGGGCGAGGCGATTCCCCACGCGCCAGCTTGGATGGAACCGTGCGTATCAATCGCGGGTAGTGGGTGACGGTAGTCCAAAATCGCCACGCAGGCGTTGGCACCAAGTGAACACCGATTCCACCCGGCTTGAGGACTCGCCGGAGTTCGGAGAACGTCCGTTCCAAGTTAACGACGTGCTCGAGCACGTTCGAGCTGAAGACGCAGTCGAAGGTCGCGTCCGCAAATGGGATGGTGTCGCCGTCGTATCGTTTGACCGGGAACACCTGCGGTTCACGTGGTGCGACGTCGATCGATTCCACCCGATAGCCGAGCTCGCTCAGAATGCGTGCCTGGAAACCATCACCGCCGCCGAGTTCGAGGACATCCGTCCGGTTGGGTAACCATTTAGCCGCTTCTACGACCTCGGTGTGTCGAATCGCCTCGAAGGCTTCGCGGAACGTGGTCATCGAGCGCTCCGAAGGCTTGCTCGCAGAACCTCCGCGGTGGCACCTATCAGCGCCTCTTTCGAGAACTTGCTGACGATTCGGTCCCGTGCGGCCTCCCCGAGGGTTTTGGCTTTCACTTCCGGCAGGATGAGTACGGAGTGCATTCCATCAGCCAGAGCTACGAAGTCGCTGGGTGGTACGACCGCTCCGGTTTCCCCGACCACCAACGCGGCGTCACCGACATCGGTAACGACGCACGGCGTCCCACACGCCATGGCTTCACCAACCACGTTCGGAAACCCTTCACCAAACGAAGACGAAAGTACGAGAACGTCAAGCGCGTTGTACACGGCGAGCATGTCATCCCTGGGCCCCGCCCACCTCAGTATGTCCGCGATCGCTAAGTCACGAGCCAACACTTGAAGCTCTGCCTTGTACGCCTCGGCTCCCGCGCCCACGCAGACGAACCGTGCCCTGGGTTCGCGCTTCGAGAGCTCCGCCGCCGCCTTTAGAAAAGTAGCGTGATCCTTCTTGGGATCGAGTCGCGCCACCAGACCTAACAGGCGTTCGTCGGGAGTGATTTGCCATTCGGCTCGCAATCGTGCGCGCGCCTCGGGGTCGGGGCGGAAGCGTTCGCAGTCGATCCCGTTGTGCACCACGACCATGCGGTCGGATCGATATCCATGCTCAGCATGGTGCGCTCGACCTGCCTCCGAGTTCACGATGATCGCGTCAGCGAACCGAGACGCGAGCGCGCCTGCGCGAAATGCGTATCGAGACACGGCGTCGTAACGAGAAAGGTTCATGTTTGACGCCCGCAGCCCCCAAACCGACTTTGCGCCCGAGAGGCGCCCCAGCACCACCGACAGCTCGTTAGCAATGCCCATGTAGCCGTGGATGATGTCGGGCTTGGCGCGGCGAACCGCTCGTTGCAATCGCCATAGAAAAAGCCCGACATCCCAGCGACCCTTCTTTCCAAGTGACACCAGCTCGACCGCTGGGGTGGCCTCCAGATGCGGACGAAGCGCCCCACCGTCATAGAACGTGCAGACGGTTACGTGGAAGCCGCGGTCGACCAGGCCGCTGGCAAGCTCGACCACTTGCCGTTCCGCGCCGCCTCGGTCCAGGCTTCGAATCAGCAGGAAAATCCGGACCATGGGGCGCTCGCGGCCGGTTATGCGCTCGCTCTCGCTGCTCTGCAAGCTCCGGAATTCTCACAGCTCTCTGCTTCAGTCAAGGGCTGCCACGGGCCCGGGCTTCGTCTAGGCTGGCCGGTAGTGAACGGAAGCCAAGAGCTCAGCGCGGTGCCTCGGTGAAGGTCCCGCTCTTCGACATCGCTGCGCAGAACCAAGTGTTCGGTGAACGCTTGCTTGCCAGCGTCCGCCGAGTCGTCGAATCCGGTCGGTTCATTCTAGGTCGAGAGGTTGCTCGCTTCGAGCGCGAGGCGGCGAGATTTCTTGGTGCATCCTACGCGGTCGGTTGCTCCAGCGGTTCCGATGCGCTGGTGCTCGCGCTGCAGGCTCTTGGGGTTGGTCCCGGCGACGAGGTCGTCACCACTCCGTTTTCCTTCTTCGCCAGTGTCGAGAGTATCCTTCGAGTGGGCGCGCGGCCTCGCTTCGTCGACATTCACAACGACACCTTCGCCCTCGACCCGAATGGCCTGGAAGCGGCGCTGACCCCGCGGACCCGGGCGATACTCGGCGTACACCTATACGGCTGCCCGGGCGCCGTCGAGGCTTGGCGCGCAGCTGCGGACGCGGCCGGTCTGCCTTTGATCGAGGACGCGGCCCAGGCGTTCGGCGCGAGAAGCGCCAAAAGGGCGCTGGGAACCTTCGGGCAAGTCGGCTGCTTTAGCTTTCAACCGACTAAGCCGCTCGGTGCGTGGGGGGACGCCGGCTTGGTCGTGACCGATGACGCGGAGCTTGCGGCTCGGCTCGCAAGACTCCGCACGCATGGCGCCTCGTCCAAGCATCTACACGAAGAAGCGGGCGGCAACTATCGGTTGGACGCTGTCCAAGCTGCTGTTTTGGCGGAGAAACTCGATAGTCTTCCGAACTTCCTCACGGCCCGCAAAGAACGAGCCGAAGCTTATGACGCAGCATTCGTCGGGCTCGCGGCACTATCAACCCCCCCGCGGCCAGCGGGAGCCGACCAAAGCTACGCGCTCTATACCGTGCGAGTAACGGATGGCCGGCGAGACGCGCTTGCTCGGTTTCTCGCCGAGCATGGAATCGAAACAGCGGTGCACTACCCGCTGCCACTTCATCGACAACCCGCCTTGCTCGCGCTGGGGCTAGGCCTGGATTGGACGGCGCTACCGAACGCGGAACGCGCCGCGGAACAAGTCCTCTCGCTACCGCTTTACCCCGAACTTAGCTTTGATCAGCTAGATCACGTGGCGAGAACCGTGCGTCAGTTTTTCGAAGCGCCGTAGCGCGCCCTTCTTCGCGAACGGTTGAAGTCAACCTAAAGTGTAGCGGCACGCCGTCAGACATCGTGAGGTGGTCTCATAGCGAGAGCCCCGAGGCTGGCGACGTTTCTCGCGGGTGGTCATGCATTTCTTCTCTTGTGCCAGAGTCCAAACGAGTTCTTCCCTTGAACGCACCGGGCACTGCGACACCTGTAGGGCGAGAAAAAAACGGTCGGTAGTGAACCGCTCGCGGGTCGGCGGCATCTCACTGTCGGGTGCTGCCAAGGGCGTCCGTCGGGTCTGGATACCGAATCGAGGAAGGCTGGTCATGCTTGCAAGAAATTCGGCGATTCTGGGGATACTTGCGGCCTTTTCAGCTGCCTGTGCGGACGCCGGTGAAGCGAGCGTCGATGATGAAAGCACCGGCGTTTCCATCGCCTTGCGCAACGAGCATCAACCGCGCCGCTTCCATTCATCACGACGACATTCCCATTCCCATTGCCCGGAAGCGGGAGGCGCGGGCGGCACCGGAAGTACGGGCGGCTCTGGGGGCTCACCGCAGTGCCCCAATGGGAATGCCTGGAGTCGCAGCTACGGAACCGCAGCTCAATTTCAGCGGAGCCAGGGTATCGCCGTCGATACGGGCGGAAACACGCTCTTCGCGGGCCACTACGGCGCGAATATCCAGTTCGGCGATGTGATGCTCGGCGTGCCCTCGCCCAACGGAGGCAACGGCTTCACCGCCTTTCTCGTCAAGCTGGACCCCTGCGGTTTGGTGCTCTGGGCAACGGGTCCGACTGAAGGAGACAGCGTTGCTTACTCAGTGGCGTCGGGGGCGGACAACCGCGGGGTTGTCGGCGGCGAGTTCATGGGGACGCTCGCTTTCGGTGATACCCGCCTCGCGTCGCTGGGAAGTTCGACGACCGATGCCTTCGTAACCCGATTCGACACGAACGGCGAGGTGCTTTGGTCTAGGCAATTCGGGACCGCAGCCGCTTACGACATCGCAAAGTCGGTCGCAATCGGCGTGGATCACAGTGTCGTCGCCGGCGTCATGAGTGATGAAGTGGTGGGTATTGCTGGTGGCAATTTTAGTAGCTTTGTCCTCAAATACGATTCGAACGGATCTCTATCCTGGTCGCGGCGCCTTACGACCCCCTCAGCCGGAACAATTTCCGACCTTGCAAACGTTCATCAGGTTCGCATCGATTCAGCCAACAATGTATGGGTTCAAGGCCGTTTTAGCGGGCCTTCCCTGCTGCTCGACGGAGAACCAGTTTTCGAGCCGGTCGGCTCTACCGATGTGACGCCGTTTCTATTGAAGTTCGACGCCACGGGGGCGCTGCTGTCATCACGAAGATTGCCGGCAAACGCTGAAGTCTCCGCTCTGGCTATCGACCGCAATGACCAGATCTTGATTGCTGGGCGTCAATACACCGAAGTCGCAGACCCCCAAGGGACGATACAACTGCTGGTCAGCACGTTCCTGTCCAAACTGGCCGTCGACGGAACTACCGTCTGGAGTCACTCTTTCGGCGACTCCACGTTTGTCGAGCCGACCGGGCTTGCCGCGGAGCCGAGTGGGAACTTCGTGCTGACCGCTGACCTCTTTCGCGAAAGTATCGATTTCGGAGGGGGACCACTGACCAACGACGGCGATGGAACCGATCTCGTCATTGCGAGGTTCGACGCGCAAGGCCGGCATCTTTCGAGTGCTCATTTTGGTGGGGAAGGCACGCAACACTCCTCGGGTGTGGCCCTCGATCGCGACGGCGTCGCACGGGTGACGGGAGAGTTCTCGCCTCAAATCGACTTTGGTCAAGGTCCGCTGACGGCAGCGAGCGCCAGCGACGTGTTCGTGGCGAGATTTGCGCCGTAGCGTGCGCAGGCGCTTAGTGGCGTCGCGATTTCTGCGCTACAGACCGTGAAGTCAATGGATCAGGAAAAATGACTAAATGGCGATCGGACCGCCGCTGACCCAGCGACCCTGAGGACCCTCTTTCTTTTTCTCCCTCGGGTATGAGAGGATGTCTTCGACGCGCACGCCGAGAGCCTTGGCGAGCAGGGGAAGGATGTCGGAGCGTGGAGGGACGTAACCGCTGCACCAGGCCCATCTGGCGAGCCGTTCGCAAGGCTGGCAGAAGCGGGGCATGCGACGGCGATACACGGCAGAAGATAAGCAGCGGCTGTTGTCGGAGGTGCGCGCCACGGGTGAGGGAGTGGCAGCGGTGGCGAAGCGTCTTGGGGTGACGCCGTCGTCGGCATACCTGTGGCTCAAGGAGGCCGGTGTCGCGTCGGGCGGGCCGGCGCCCGTATTTGCGCGAGTGGTGAAGTCGACATCTTCCGTAGCAGCCCGCTCGATCGTGATCGAAGTTGGCGCAGCAATGGTTCGAGTCGAGCCTGGTTTCAATGTCGACCTGCTGCGCAGCGTCGTCGCGGCGCTCGGCGACCCGAGATGATCGCGCACGGTTTGCCGATCTACATCGCGCTTGACCCGGTGGACATGCGGCTCGGCTACGAGCGTCTCGGTGGCTTGGTGCGCGAGCGGATGCGAGCAGAGCCGCGATCGAAGGTGCTCTTCGTTTTCGTAGGTAAACGAGGCCACACGATGAAAGTCCTGACTTGGGACGGTACGGGCACGATCGTTATCCACAAGAAGCTCGACGCCGGAAAGTTCGAGCTGCCGAGGGCGACGCGCGTGGGGGACGAGCATGTGATCGTGAGCGACGCGATCTTCGAAGTCATCTACAAGGGCGTGTCGACGACGCCCAAGCCACGACGACGTCGCGTGCACTGAGGGACCTTGCTCGCGACGCTTGAGATGTTCGAGCGCGTTCGTGTATAGACGAGGTGTGTCGAGCGCGCAGCCTCCCGAAAGCAAGAGCAGGCTTTCCGCTGATGAGCTCGCGATGCTCGTTTCTACGTTGCAGACCGAGGTGCTCGGCATCAAGACGCGCCTCAACGAGCGCGAAACGCAGGTCGACTCGCTGCAGGAAGCCATCGTCAATCTGGCGCACGAAAACGAGTTGCTCAAACGCCGGCTCTACGGCACCAAGACCGAGCGGCTGCAGACGAGTGAAAATCAGCTAGCGCTCGGCAACCTGCTGGATGACGAAAAGCAGCTGCAAAAGCAGCTGGATGAGGCTCTTGCCAAGGCAAAGGCGGAGGCGGGCCAGAGCAACGACCCAGCACCGCCTCCGACGCCGAAAGCCAAACCCAAGGGGCGTCGCGACCTGCTCAGTAGCGACCTGCCGAGAATCCTGGTCGACCTCCGCGACCCCAAGCTCGAGCAAATCGGCAAGCTCATCGGCTGGGACGAATCACCTCAGCTGATGTACCGCCGCGGTGGCTTCTCGGTGCTGGTGAAACGTACCGCCAAGTACGAGGTGGCCGGCAAGGATGGCCCCACCGTACTTGGCGTGGAGGTGCCGGAGACGCTCTTCCCGCGAGGCCTGCTGCACTCGTCTGCTGTCGCGTACATCCTGGTGCAGAAGTTCGGGCTCGGCGTGCCGCACTATCGGCTCGAGCAGCACATCCTCGACCAAGGTGTCGAGCTCGACCGAGGCATGATGAGTCGCTACGTGGACGAGGCGGGCGGCTCGCTAGGCGCCTCCATCGTGCACGCCATGTGGCAAGACGCGATTCAAAACGCGGCTATTATCTCGACTGATGCCACAGGTGCACTGGTTCAGCCGGAAAAACGGCAGGACGGACAGCGGCAGGCCTGCAAGAAAGGCCACTTCTTTGTCGCCGTCGTCGACTGCGATCACGTGCTATTCGCGTACACCGAGCGGCACACGCAAGAGGCGGTGCGCCAGCTCTTCGGCGACTTCAAAGGATTTCTCCAGTCTGACGCGAGCAGCGTCTACGACATCCTCGAGCGCGGACCTCCGAAAGACGACGACACGGACGACACGGTCAAGCTGGTTGGGTGCTGGGCACACTGCCGCCGCTATTTCTTCGAGGCCGCTATCTGCAAGTATCAAGTCGGCGTGCAGGGCCTACTGCGCATTCGTGCCATCTATGCCGTGGACGATTCGTTCCGAAAGCTGCCGCCCGCCAAGCGCAAGCTCGCGCGTGACGAGCACGTCCGCCCGCTCATCGAGGCCTTCTTCGAGTGGGTGAAACAGGCTCGCTTCGCAGAGCACGGACGCAATCTTGTCACCAAAGCACTTGGCTACGCCGCCAATCAAGAGCAAGAGCTGCGCCGCGTTCTCGCTGATGGCCGCTTGCCGCTCGACAACACGCGTGCCGAGCGAAACCTTCGAAAAGTCGTCGTCGGCCGCAAAAACTGGATGTTCTACGGCAGCAACTCGCACGCTGAGAGCGCCGCCGCCATCTTCAGCCTCGTCGCTTCGTGCCGTCTGCACGGCATCGACCCTCAGCAGTACCTCGACGAAGTCATGCGCGCGCTGCCGGACTGGCCCAAGGAGCGATACCTCGAGCTCTCGCCCAAGTACTGGCGCGCGACGCGCAGCAACCTCCTTCCCGCCGACCTCGACTCCCCCCTCTGCTCCTTCACCGTCCCGCCAGCCGCGCTCAACTTCGCGCGGTAGCAAGAACTCGCGGAGCTTTCGCCCCGCTGTCTGCAAGATGGGCTCTGTGCAGCGCTTACGAAGAACCCAGGCAGGTCACTCCTGCGGACACTCCTATCCGAACCCCTGCACCAAGGCTGCGACGGCGCTCACCGGACGCTTACCTATCTCGAAGAGCAGATCGGCGTAGCGGCTGTTGTACGAAAGGTAGCCGACCTCATCGATGCACAAGACGTGCGGGAGGGTGTAGCGACGGATGCGTCGAGCGAGGACTGAAGAGGAATCCTGCGCGGCCAGCTCCTCGAGTGTGCCGGTCAGCGGTGTCAGCAGCCCTCCCGGACCGGTAAGGCCATCGGGTCTGCTTACTCAGGGGTCAGCTCGTAAAGACTGGCCAGCGCGACTGCTTCCGCCAGCTTACACGAAAATTCTGACAGGCTCCTCACCCCGCCTGCTTCCGCGTCTCCAACAGCTGCTCCGCCGCGATCCCGCTCGAGTCGAGGAACTTCTTGATCAGCTCCTGATTGGACTCCACGAGCTCCTTCGGCGTTCCGGATGCCACCAACCGTCCTTTCGCCAACACGTGAATCTCATCCGCAATCAGCAGCGCCCCCGTCATATCGTGCGAAATCACGACGCTCGTCACGCCGAACTTCTCGCGTGTCTCTAGTATCAAATCGTCGACCATCCGGCTCGTAATCGGGTCTAACCCACTCGTCGGCTCATCATACAAAATGACTTGAGGCTCGAGCATTAACGCCCGCGCGAGCGCGACGCGCTTGCGCATGCCGCCGGAGAGCTCGCTGGGGGTGCGCTTTTCGATGTTCTCGAGGCCGAGGGTCTTGAGCTTTTCGATGACCTTGGACTTGATTTCTTTGTCTTTGAGCTTGGTGTGCTCACGCAGCGGGAATGCGACGTTGTCGAGCACGTTCATCGAATCGAGCAAGGCGGAATACTGAAAGACCATGCCGAGTTTTCGGCGCACTTGATTGAGCTCGCGATCGGAGAGGCGCGTGATGTCGACGCCATCGACGTACACCGCGCCGCTCGTGGGCCGGTCCAAGCCGATCAGGATCTTCAAGAGCGTGGTCTTGCCGGCGCCGGAGCCGCCGATGATGACGGCGACGTGGCCTTTGCCGATGCTGAGCTTCTCGATTTCCAGGGCCACGAAGTCGCCGAAGCGACGCTGCACGCGCTCGACCGCCAGGTGTCGTTCGGGGTTCGCAGAGTCCGCGTTTTCGGGCGCCTGGGGCGCCTCGGGCGGCG
Organism: Polyangiaceae bacterium; assembly: GCA_035549735.1. GTDB lineage: Bacteria > Myxococcota_A > Polyangia > Polyangiales > Polyangiaceae > PMG-095. The sequence goes on from DASZQI010000046.1 coordinate 119,385, forward strand.
GTTTGGGCTCCGCGGCTGGCATTGTGTCGAGCATCCCTCCTAGGCATTGGCAAGGCAAGCCGCGGTCGCACTTGACACCGCCTAGGGAGCCCGCATGCTCCCGGCCATGACCGAGGAGCACCTGAACGCGCTTTTGGCCGCCGGCGAGGCAAAGAAGGACGACCAAGGATCGATGCGGCCCGCGCAAGGGCGAACGTGGACTCTGTACGTGGTCTCCGGCTCTGCGAGCTTGACCGTGAGCAAGGTCGATTCGTTGCGAGTCGAGAAGGAGCTGCTCCACGCCCGAACCAGCAAGGGCGAGCTGTTCATTCTGTCGCTGAAAGACGTCTACGCGGGCGCGATCGACACGACGAGCGGCGGCAGCGCCCGCAAAGCCGGCTTCGCCTGAGGCTCGGGTCCATGAGCGACGAAGACCTGCTGCGCATCGGTTCGTTGAGCTTTCGCTCGCGGCTGCTGGTCGGTACCGGCAAGTACGCAAGCGTGGCCGAGACCGAGGCCGCGCTACTGGCGACCGGCGCCGAAATCGTCACCGTGGCGCTGCGCCGCGTGGATCTGAAGGATCGCAGCGCGGGGTCTTTGATGGGCCTGGTTGGCTCGAAGCGCTGGACCGTGCTGCCGAACACAGCGGGTTGCTACACCGCGGACGATGCCGTGCGCACGCTCCGGTTGGCGCGAGAGCTCGGCATCGCCGAAATCGTGAAGCTCGAGGTGATCGGGGATCCGAAGACGCTGTATCCGGACAATGAGCAGACCCTGGAAGCCGCGAAGATTCTGGTCAAAGAAGGCTTCACGGTGCTGCCGTACTGCATCGACGATCCGATCATTTGTCGGAAGCTCGAGGACGTGGGCTGCGCCGCGGTGATGCCGCTCGCAGCGCCCATCGGCTCAGGGCTCGGCATCCGCAACCCCTACAATTTGCGCATCATTTTGGAGCACGCCAAGGTGCCCGTGATCGTGGACGCGGGCGTGGGTACCGCGAGCGATGCCTCGGTGGCGATGGAGCTCGGCTGCGCGGGCGTGTTGATGAACACGGCCATCGCGGCGGCGAAAAAGCCGGTGCTGATGGCCGAGGCCATGCGGGAAGCGGTGAGCGCGGGTCGCAAAGCGTTCCTCGCGGGCCGCATGACCAAGCAGCTGCACGCGAACGCGTCGAGCCCCACGGCGGGTCTGATCGAGTAACAGAGCCGAGCAGCATGGCCGTCGAACGAGAGACGGGCTCGCCGAGGCCCGCGGGGCCAGTGCCCTTTACCGCCTACCAAAAGCGGTTGTTCGGGTTTCTGAGCGTGGCGTGCTTCTTCGAGGGGTACGACTTTTTCGCGCTGAGCCAGCTGCTCCCGAACTTGCGCGTGTACTTCGGCCTGAACGAGGCTCAAGGGTCGAACATGGTCGGCGTCATCGGCATCGGCACGGTGCTCGCTTACCTGATCGTGGGCCTCGCCGATCGCTGGGGGCGGCGGCGCGTGCTGACCACGACCATTCTCGGTTACACGCTGTTTACGCTGTTCTCGGGGCTGGCACCGAACGCCATCATTTTCACGATCTGTCAGCTCGTCGCGCGCATCTTCCTGATCGGCGAGTGGGCTACGAGCATGGTCATCGCTTCGGAGGAGTATCCGGCCGAGCGCCGCGGTTTGGTGATCGGGGTGGTGAGCGCGGCGGCGGGCCTCGGCTCGATCGTGTGCGCGGGCGTGGTGCCTTTGCTCTTGAAGACGCCGCTCGGCTGGCGCGCGGTTTACCTGGTCGGGGTCATTCCGCTTTTGTTGGCCGCGGTCGGCCGGCGCGGACTGCGTGAGACCGAGCGCTTTCAGGCGCGGAGTGTGGCGACACCGGGCGGACAGTTCGCGATTTGGAAGACCGCCCACGCTCGGCGCGTGCTGGAGCTCGGCGCGATCTGGTTCTTTTGTTACATCTGCACCCAGAATGCGGTGACGTTCTGGAAGGAATTCGCAGTCCACGAGCGCTCGCTGACTGACGCGCAAGTAGCCAAGATTATTGCCATTTCGGCGCTGGTTTCGATGCCGCTGGCTTTTGCTGCCGGACACTTTCTCGACGCGGTCGGGCGTAAAATCGGCGGCACCGTGATCCTCGGTCTACTCTCGTTCGGGGTCGCGCTCGGCTACACGGCTACGAGCACGGCCCTGCTCGCGGCGGGAATGATCGCGGCCACCATCGGCGTTCAGGCAACCTTGACGCTGCTCAACACTTTCACGACCGAGCTGTTCCCGACCGAGCAGCGCGGTGCTGCATTTGCCTGGTCGAACAACCTGCTTGGCAGGATCGGTTACTGGCTGTCGCCGTTTGTGATTGGCCAGCTGGTGAAGCCGCTCGGTTGGGGCCCAGTGCTGCGCGCCACCGCGGTATTTCCAGTGGTTGCCATCGTGCTGATTTGGGTTCTGCTGCCGGAGACTAAAGGTCGCGAGCTCGAGAGCACGGCCGAGGTTCGCTCGTGAGCGCGGCGACCGGGCGCTTTCCGTGGCGCGCATTGCCGGCGCTGCTCTACGCCGCTGGGATATTTTACGGTGGCGTCATCGACATCGGCCCGCTGCCGACCGTCACCTTCGTGGCGACCGATAAGCTGCTGCATGCGCTGGCGTTTGCCGGCCTCGCGGTGCTGGCATTTTTCGGGCTGGGCACGGGTTCGCTGCGCCGCCGCCAAGTCCTTTCGGTGTGCCTGAGCACGGCCGCGGGCGGTCTCTTGGAGCTGATTCAGACCGCGCTCCCTTACCGCTCCGGGGACTGGCTGGACTTGCTGGCCGATGCGATCGGCGCCGTGGTGGGAGCGGCTTCGCTCGGCTGGGTGAGCCGCTCGTTCGCCGGTCGGGGTCAGCGCGTTTCGACGGGAGCGATGTGAGCGCTGTCGACGCGCTGCGGCTGCTCGTCGTGAGCGACGCGGCGCGCTTCGGAGAGCGCACTGTGCTCAACAGATGGCAGCTCCTCGCGCACGCCGCCGAGCCGGGGACCCTGGCTATCGATCTGCGCGAACACGAACTTTCGGCGCGAGCGCTGCTCTCGTTGGGCGAGCGGCTCGCCGAAATCGCGCGGGCGGCTCGCCAGCTGCTGGTCGTCAACGATCGCCTGGATCTGGCCCTTTTGCTCGGTGCCGACGGCATTCATTTGAGGGAAGCGTCGGTCGAGACTTCGCGCGCCAGAGCTCTGTTGCCAGGAGCCTTCGTCATCCGCGCCTGCCACCGCCAAGAGCTCGTGTCCAAGGTGGAGTGCGACATCGTTTTGCTTTCGCCGATTCTGGCCGAACGCAAGGGAAACCCGGCACTCGGCATAGAGGGTGTTTCGGCCGCGGCGGCGCACCTCGCAGCGCGCGTCGGCGGGCCGCGACTGTTCGCGCTCGGAGGCATCGACGCCGCCGGCGCCAGCGACTGCCTCGCTGCGGGCGCTGCGGGTGTGGCCGCAATTTCGAGCGTGTTCGAGGCGCAGGATCCCTTGCCGATGCTGCGGGCCCTGGGCGTGCTGCGGAGCTGAGCCGAGTCCGGGCGCGTGGTATAGCGGCGTCGTGCCAGAGACGGCGTTCGTTCACCCCCTCGCCGAAGTGGAACCGGGCGCGCAGGTCGGGCCCGGCACTTCGGTCTGGCGGTTTTGTCACGTGATGAGCGGCGCGCGCATCGGCGCGCGTTCGATGCTGGGGCAGGGCTGCTTCGTCGCTTCCGGCGTGCGCATCGGAGACGGGGTGCGCGTGCAGAATCAAGTCAGTTTGTACGAAGGCGTGGAGCTCGAAGACGATGTTTTCGTCGGGCCCTGCGCGGTCTTCACGAACGTCAAAAACCCGCGTGCGTTCGTGGCGCGCAAGGCGGAGTATCGGCCGACGTTGGTCCGTCGCGGCGCCACCATCGGCGCGAACGCCACGATTTTACCCGGAATAACCCTGGGGGAATATTCATTCGTGGCTGCCGGCGCCGTGGTCACGCGCGATGTGCCGGCGTACACGCTCGTGCTCGGCGCCCCGGCCAAGGCGTGCGGCTTCGTGAGCCGCTACGGCGAGCGACTCGAGTTCACGGACGGCGCCGCGCTGTGTCCCAAAACGGGCGAACGCTACCGGCTCGAGGCCGGCGTGGTGTGGCCGGCCCCGAGCGACTGAGTCATCCGCGCGCGAGCGAAACGCCGTGCCCGAGCTTGCTAGTGAGCACGCGGGACAGCGTCGACCACAGCTCGTCCCCGGTTTTGGCCGCAACCCAGCTGTGGTTGTCCGCGACCCAGTCGAAGTGCCAGGCCGAGCGATCGGCGGCCATCCAAATTTGGCGCGCCGCACGGTGCGAGTTGATCACGAACTTTGCGCCATCGCGAAACTCGAGCGTCAGGATGTCGCTCGAGAGCTCGGCCTCGAAGGCGTCGCTGTCCAGGTTATCCAGCGCTTCGACGAGCGCGCGCAATTCGGGCAGCGCGCGCTCGTCGTATTGTCGCTCGTCGAGTGTCATTCACTGACCTGGAATGCACGCGGGAGCCTGGCAGCGATTGCCGGGCGTGCAGTCTGCGTCGCTCTGGCACGGCCACGCGCACTTGCCGAACTGCGTGTTGCAGCGGTGCGTGATGCACTGCGCGTCCGTTGAGCACGGAAAAGCCATGGGCGAGGGCTGAGACATGGTTCCGGCGGCGGCCGGCGCGGTAGTGGGTGCCGGCGCTGGTGCGGCGGCAGGCGCCGGTGCGGCAGGCGCCGGTACCGGCGCGGCGGTTGCAGCCGGCTGAGCCGGATAGGCTTGCTGGGGGTACTGCTGCTGAGGGTACTGCTGCTGTGGATAACCGCCCTGTTGCGGCGGGGGCTGATCCTCGCTCTTGCAAGCCAGGGTAGCGACGCAGGCGGCACTGAGAATGAGGGAAAAGGTGAAGAGACGCATCGGCGATTCCTCCGAGGGCCCACTTCTAGCAAGTACTCAACGTGACCGATCAGATTTCTGGGTCCGGCGCACAAGCGAAGCCAAATCCTGCGAGCACCCGAAACATGGACTCGCTCCAATAACGCTCGGAGCAGACTTTTCGGGAGAGTGTTACATGCGGCAGTCGAGCAACTCCCCGGCGGCCCCCTCATCGTGTTATGTTCTCGTTCTGGCCTCATGACACTCGAGGCGGAGTCGGTGGAGGCGCTTGACGGCGAGACTCAAGCGCGCTTGCGAGCCGATGTGCATTCGGCGCTGAAGCGCCGTCCAGCGCAGGAAACCCGCCTTGCTGGCGTGGTGCGCGCGCTCACTCCGCTGTCGGTCGGGCTGCGCGCCGATCTGGTTGGCGCGCTCGACGTGATGGTCCGCCGAGGCTCCTTCGAGCGCCCGCTTTACGGCGCGGTGGTCCGCGCCTTGGCGGAGGCGCGAGAAGCGCCGGCCGCTGAGCTGCTCGCACGGGCGCTCGTAGCCGATGATTGCGGCGGACTTGCCACACTCTCAGCGGCCTGCTTCTGCAAGCACCCCGGGCTTAGCGAGCCGCTCGCCCGTGCGGCGATCAGCCGTCACGCGCACCTCGCCTTCGCCGCCGAAATCGCGCGTCTTTCGCGTGGCGAATCGAACGGCGCGGCGTTCGCCTCGCTGGCCCCCAAAATCAAGGAAAGCCATCGCATCGCTCTGTGCTTGGAGCTGATGGTGCCCTTGCTCGCGGCGCCGCCGCTGTCCCGCGGTGTGGCGCCAGCGCTCAGTGTGCTCAGAGATTCCGAACGACACCTCGGTCGTTGGCTGGTGCTGGCCGAAATCGCTGGGCGAGCCGGCGATGGATCTTGCCAAGCGGAGGCGTCCGAGCGCGCCCGTAGCGGCCCGGAGAGCGCGCGAGCGGCCTGGTCACTGGTAGCTTGGGCGCTTTCGCCCAACGGCGAATCTCCGAACGTGAGGCCCACCGTGGAGCTCGTAGCACGCCTCAGCGATCGCCCGAGCGCCGACAAGGATCCCACCTTTCTTTTCAGATTCGCTGCGGCACGGGCGCCGAGCGCGCGCCCCATGCTGGAGTCTTTGGCCAAAGGGAGCTTGCTCGGTGACGAGTGCGGCGTGCGAGCCATGTTGCACTTGTGTCGAGACTATGGGCAGGAACGCTATCGCGATCAGCTGGGCGTCGTCGCGCGCGCGCCGCGCAAGGATCCGCTGCGCGCGTTGGCGGCGGCCGCGTTGTACGACGTTGGTGCTCGCGAGGCGGCGTTGACCGCGCTCGAGGAGCTTTTGCAGAGCCGGCACCTGACGGCCCGCGCGTGGGCTCGCTTGGTGCTTGCTCGCGAGGCCGCGCGTTTCGACGGCGCGGTGGTCTCCGAGCTGCGCTTTCGTCGCGTGCAACTCGGGTGGGTGGAATGACACGTTCCAGCCATAAAAACCGCCTCTTTGCGCTCGTGCTGGGATTTCTCTCCGCGGCGCCCGGTGCTCACGCGGAAGCACTGCCGAAGGCGCGCTCCAACCCTCCACCGACGCCTCAGGTCGTGCTGTTTGCGGATAGCGATGATGACGACGACGACGGCGTCCCCGATGGCACCCAAGCGCGACTGCCGAATGCCGCGCTCGAAGACGTGCGCTGGCTGGGGACGCCCGAGTTGCCGCGACCCGCCAGCGCGACTCCCATTCTGAGCCCGATCGTGCGATTCGTCGCTGATCATCAAGGCGTGCCGGTCGGCGGAGTTTCGCCGCCCGCTGCGCGGCGCATCGGACTTCAAGGCTTGGCCCCAGGGCGTACTCATCTCTTGCTCGGCGGGCGGGGTTTGGACGTATCGGTGGTCGAATTCGCGGCGATCGACGCGCACGGAACGCGCGTGGAGCTCACCCGTTCGCACGCCTCGATCTCCCGGGTTTTGCCGTCGTTTCTCAGCAACGACGACGCGGGGGCGAGCGACCAGGACGCCCTCCGCTGGCTCGCGGTAGGTGAAGAGGACAGCTTGCCCGAGCACGTCGACGTGGCGTCGCTCGGCGCGGACGGCAAGCAGCTCGACGCGCTGCTTCGCATCGAGCTTTGGGAGCTGCCGTGTCCGCCCAGCGTGCCGCAAGGCCTGGCCTGCCGCGCCACGCCTTTGATCCGCGCCACGGCTGATCGAATCGATCGCGGGCACCCGGAGTCGTCCGGTCGCTCGCTGCGCGCGGAGGTCGGTGGCAAGCTCAGCGTGCGCGTCGCGGGTCGCAAGGGCGCCAGCATTCGCGTGGGCGGCCCGCGGCTAACCGCGGTCGGGCCGATCGAGCGCTTGCGTGCTCGGCTCAACGTTCACCTGCTGCGCTCGACGCCAGGGGGCGCGCCCGCGGTCGGCGGCGATGACGCTCGCGCGGTTTCGCTGGTACAAAACGAAGTGGCGACCGCCAGCTTGCTTTGGGGCCAATGCGGCGTGCATTTCGGCCTGGAACGCGAGCTCAAGGTCGTGCTGGTCGACCCGCCGCCGCCCTATTTGGTGGCCATTGGCTGCGGCCTCGGTCTGCCCGCCAGCGGCGGGGAAATTCGGCTGAAGGCGGGGGGGCGGCCGCTGCGCGTGCCCACGCGCGAGGGGGAGGTGCCGGTGCTGATCGCCGATCGCGTGGCCGAAGCGCTGCGCGCGGCCGGCTTCAACGCCGAGGTGAGTCGCAATCCGCGCATCGAACCGGGCGCGCTCGAATCGGCGGACGTCCTGGTGCGCCGAGGCGAATCGCTGGCCACGGTCGAGCGCGATGGCGCCTTTCCGATCTCGAGCGATCCCTCGCTTTCGGTGTGTGTGGGCGCGGTCGATTTGAGCGACGGTCTGTCGCATTTCGCCGATGCAGACGCGGTGTCCGGCACGCTCGAAGAGCGCACGCTGATCAAAGCCTACGCGGACCGCGACCCAGCGACGATCGACGTGTTCGTGATCCCTGCATTTTCCTCGAGCGGGCGAGTGGGGGAATCATTTCTCGATGGCAGCGGCGCGGCCGTACACAACACGGTGCTGGTCGACCGTGCCGCGATCCTTTCGGGCGCGCGCAGCCACGTGCTGGCGCACGAGCTCGGCCACGTGCTGCTCGATATGCCCGGTCATCCCGACGACTACGGCGTCGATCAACCGACCGCGCTGATGGACTCCGACGCGACCGATCCCAGCATTTTCGGGCCGCGCCGGCTGTCGGTGGAAGAGTGTGAGCGGGCGGTGCGCACGCGCGGCCCGCTCTCGCCTTGGCCATTGCTCGAGGCCTGGCCCCTGGTCACTCCGGCACGATGAACTCGAGCTCGGTTCCGGCGGCGTAGGCGTAGCTCACGAAAGCGTCGAAGCCGTCGACCAGCACACCCACCGGTTTGCTCGCGACCAGTCGGTGCACGCCGTCGTTCTGCAGCCCGCTGCTCACGGTGACGGGTACGGTATCCGAATCGACGCGCGGATAGCTGAGCTGGCAGCTGAAAACGACCCAGCTTTCGCTGATTGCCCCGACGCTGCCGGGTTCGGTCGACAGCCCGCTCGGCGCGGGAATCGAGTCGGTGGTGCAACCGTCGAGCGAAGAAAGCGGCTCCCCGTCGAAGACGATGGTCGCGTCGGTCTCGGCGATCACGCGAATGAAGTCGAAGCTGTACTTGTCGGGTGTCAGAAACACGTAAGTGCTGCGAAACTGCTCGAGCGGCGGAACGATCAGCAGGCTAGGGTCGCCACCGGGAAAACGGTTGGGAACGCCCGCGGCCTCTTGGCTCGGCGAAATCGCGGCCAGTGTCACCGGCGCATCGCTGCTCAGCGCAAAATGTTGGGCGTTGCTGAGGTCGATGAAGCTACCCTTGTTGGGTAACTCGAAGCGCGCCTCGTCACCCGCGAGGGTAGTCGTGACGCGCGCTCCGCCGTCGGTCGCGGCGACGACGCGGAAAGACTCGGGCTGCTCGGCGAGCCCGATCTTTGCGCCCGCGGCGACCAACGCCGCCGATCGATTCGGGGACACGGTCGCGATGAACGTGCGACCTGCCGTGCGGATGGGGTCCAATTGTTCTTCGAGGTGGTCGGCGCAGCAAAAGCGGTGCGAAAGGTCGGAGAAAAACGGAGCGTCGCTCGCCTCGCTGCCGGAAAACACCACCACCGGCCCATCCGCTTCAACGATCGAGCCGGTGAAGTCAGCGTTGAAATCGCCGGTCTCCAGGTTCAGCACGTCGAACGGGTCGAGCACGGCCTCGATGGTGCCGCGCGGTAGGGTCTCGGCTACCGGCCCGCCGGGGATGACGCGCGTCGTGGGCGTGACGCGGATCCGCGTTTGGGCGCGCGTGCCGACCAAGGTCACGAACGCGCGGAGATGATTCGGATTGCCTGGGCTAAAGTTGGTGCGCGGATCGTCGGTGACCGCGATGGTCTGCGGCCAACCCGCGACGACGTACGCGTCGCCGAAGGCATTGCTGGTCGGGATGATCGCTTCTACCGGTTTCAGCAGCGAAGCGTCGTTGGAGAAGACGTTCACGTTCTCGAGCGGGTTGAACTGGTAGGCGACAATCGGCACGGTCGCGCGGATCCGATACGCCGCGCGGGAAAGCGCGGTCCCGGTGCCGGTGTCGTACGTGCCGGGCGCAGAGCCGTCGACTTCGCGCGGGCCGAGCTTGAACACGCGCAGAGAGAACGGCGGGATACGCTCGCGGGCCACCTCCACCACGCGGTTTTTCTGGCCGGGCGCGGCGTCGTCTTGTTCGATCACGACGTCCGCGGCCACGTCGGGTTGCGGGTTACTCAGCACGACCGCGAATTGCTGCGCCGCCGCATTCAGCGAGGTGCTGATCGCGGCGTTGTCCAGATCGACCGCCCAATACTCACACCCCACGTTGCTGCGTCGATCGGCGGCCTGGGCGCACAAATTCAGGCAATGACCGTCGCGACAGGCCGTGCCCGCACTGGTGTCGCAACGCTCGACCAAAGAAAAGGCATCGCCCTCGGCGCTACAGACCTCCGCGCGCTGGCCGCTGCAGCGACCGGCGCCTGGCGTACAATTGGTGCACGAAAGCAGCGTCGGTGCGCAAACCTGGTCACTGAGCGCGCAATCCCCCTCCAAATCCCACGTGCTTTCACGCCCGGTATTGATGCAGCGCTCGAGCCGGGTGCCCGAGCAACGACGCGTCCCGACCTCGCAGCGCATCGTGTTGTCATCGAGGTACCAACGGTCGGCGCGCTCCATACAGGCCGAAATCAAGAGCGCCGCGCCGAGCCCCGCGAAGGCGAGCGGAGCGAGCTTCGAACGGCGCGGAGAACGTGTGAGCATCGTGCTGCCCTAGTCTGCCCCGCCGGGAAGGCTAATAGCTCGCGAAAAATGCGTCGATCGCGTAGGCCGTCCAGCCCCGCTCCTGCAAATTTCGATAGCGCAGGTTGGTGAGGTCGAAGTCTTGCACTTGCGCGAGCACGATCTGCAAAGTTTGTTCGCCGCTAGGCCAAGCGATGTCCTCGTCGATGGCGGCTAGATCCGGCAGGCGCACGCTGCGCCGCGCGCCCGGAGCGACGATGCGCCAATTGTAAAGGCCAGCGGAAGTCTCGACGTCGATGATGGCGAGATCGGCGGCGAGCCCGCCCGGCGCGGAGCTCCAGGCCAAATCGCGTGCGTTCCACGCGCCGTTGCGCGAGGGCGTGGACAGCACTGGAACCTCGACGAACGGCCCCACTGCGAGCGGCGCGGCCGTAGACGTGGCACCCAAAAAACCGAGCACCGAGCGCGGCAAACCCCCTGCGCTTCCGGTCACCGCGCGCACCGCGGCCACGTACGTCGTGTCCGAAAGCGTGCCCACGAGCGGCGGGATCCCGACGAAGTCGAGGCTTTGGTTGTCGTTCAGCAGCGAGTAGCGAAGCCCGGACGGCAACAGCGCGTAGCCGTCGCTTCCAACTCGAATCGCCAGATTCGCCTGAATCAAGTCGGGGCCGGCCGCCGTCTTGGTCGGCCCATCGATGACCATGCTGAGCGCGTGATCGAGCGTGACGTCGACGTTGATGAAGACGTCATCGGTGGTTTTTCCCGCGGGCACGGACACGCCGCGAATCAAGCCGATCGCGTACGCGGTGAACGAATAAGGGGTACGCGAGCGGTTCTCGATGCCTGCCAGCGCGTACAGCGTGGCATTGCCAGGGCTCGTGGACAGGCTGAAGCGGTAGCCGGTGGTGCCCTCACTGGTCGGGGTAACCGCGGTGAGCGCGCTCGGCAGCCGAAAAGTGTCGGTGGGACGCCCCGAAAGCTGAAAGACGTAGGCGACCTTGGCCTCCTCCGACGACGCTGGTTCGGGCACATTGCTCCAGCTGTCCCGCTCGAACTCCCGCGACTCGGGCCAGACGAGCTCGCCGTTCACCGAAGCGCCGCGCCCCGGGTTACCCCCGCCGCCCTCCAAGTCACCCTCGGGGCTAAAGCAGCTTGGCGAAAGTACCGGATCGAGGTACGCGGTCAGCGTATTTACCGGGATGTCGACGAACGTCACCGGCTGAAAGCATTTGCGCGCGATGGTGACGGTCGCTTTACCGTCGAGGCTGCGATCGTTCAGCACGGTGACGCCGCTGACGTCGGTCTTTGAGAGCAACGGCGCGTCGTCACCCACGATCACTTGCGCGCCGGGGATGGCGTTGCCCTGGATGCTATCGAGCACCAACACCTTGAGCGAGCCGCGGAGCGGAGCGCCACTGAGCCCCCCGCGGAAGCCATTGTCGCTGTTCTCGTAAGAGAACGCATCGAGCACGTCGACCGCGCTGCCGTCGCCGGTCGTGACCCGCATCGGCTTCGCGCCGGGAGTGCCCGCAGGCGCCTGGCAAACGAGCTCGTCGGGGCCGCGCAACTCCACGACCTCGCACGGGTTGCGATCGATGCTGACGGTGGTGTCTGCGTCGAAGCTCGTGCCTTGGCCGCGGACGGTGACCAGCGTGCCGCCCGAGGTGGGGCCGGTCGCAGGTTCCGCGTAGAAAGCATCGTAAGCAAAGCCGCCGGGCAGCGTGACCAGCGTCGAGACGTCATCGCCGTTTTGCACGCTGACGTCCGCGAGCCCTGCGTCGCCCGCGGGCGCGGTGACCTGCACGCGGTGCGGATCGATGGAGAGCACGTCGCTCGCTGGAACTTCGGTCGCGCCGAACCAAACGCGGGCGTTGCTGGAGAAGCCATTGCCGCGCAGCATCACCAGCGTGCCGCCGGAGAACGGGCCGTGGGGCGGCTGCACCGCAAGCAGCGCGTGCGGTGAGGTCATCGGCTCCGAGTCCGGTGAAACGGTGCCCGCATCGACCACTACGCCAACGCCGCTGCCCGCATCGTCATGGGTGGGCCGCACGAACGGCGCGGAGCCGCGCGCACGGCAGCCCATGGCGAGCGGCACGCTCAAGAGCGCAACGACCGAGACCAACCGAGTCGACGCAGCCATCCGCCCGCTGAACGCTAGCATGGTCGAGGCGGTGCGCACGCCCACATGCTCATTCCGCGGGATGATTTAGCCTGCTTCGACCGCCGGCGGCCAAGGGCTCGCCTCGCGCAGAGCGAGCGCCGAGAGTAGGCGGAGACTCAAGCGCTTGCGAGCGCCGTCGAATTCGGTCGGCCCAACGCAGGCCGGGCAACCCGAACCGCACGGGCAACCTTCGATCAGCGTTCGGGCTCGCTCGAGTAGTTCCGCGGCGCGCTCGAAAATGCGCGGCGCAAGGCCGACGCCCCCTGCGTGCGCATCGAATAAGAATACCGTGGGGTCGAACCCGCCGGTGCGCCCGCTGAACGGATCGCGACCAGGCGCGAGCTCGGCCACGGCCCCGTCGGTGGGAGTCGAGCCGTCGCCCAGCGTTTGCCCGATGTCGCGCGGGTCGCACATCAGCGAAAGGGTGGACACCGTTTCGAGCGCTGAACCGAGCCCGCGCAGCGCGTCGACCACGGTCGCGCGCGGCTCGTCCATCGCCGCCACCACCGCTTCCGGCACGGTGAGCCAAAAGCTCGTGGTGTGCATTTGCATCTCCGGCAAATGCACGTCGCCGTAGCCGGCGTTCTCGTGCGTGAAGAACTTGATCTTCTTGTAACCGGTCACACGCTCGAGCACCTTCACGTCGCCGTGGCCGATGCGCGCGCGGCCGAGCTCGGAGAGCGCGGCCTCCTCGAGCACGCTCACCGTACGGTAGGTGAGGGCGGTCGTGAAATAGTCGGGCTCGACCTTGCGCACGAACGCCTTGTGGTTCTCGAAATCCAGCTTTTCTACCTGAAATTGCTCGGCGTCGTGCTGGTAGATGGCTTGCTCGTGGAGCATGGTGTGCGCCGCGCGATAGTCGAGCTCGGCGATCGATTTGTCGGTGCCGACATCGACGATCACGAAGTTGTCCCAGCCGATGTTGCGTAACGAAACGCTGCTCGCGGGGAACGCTTCGCCCGCCCAGTGGTAGCGCCCGTCGGAGGCGTGCACGAGCCCGTGGCTTGCCAGGTAGTCGAGCGCGTCGCGCGTCGATTCGCGATCGAGGCCCAAGTGTTGCTCCCCGAGCGCCGGCGCTGGATGCGCCGGCTGCGAGCCGCGCACGCGGATTTCGAACGGCGCTTCGAACACCGCGCACTTCAGGTGCTGAATCGAAACCTCCACGTTGCTCGGATCGATGCGCGCCTCTTCCGCGCCGGCCTCGAACAAGTAGTCGGTCTCGCGCGTGAGGTACTGGTCCAGCGCCGAGCTGCCGCACACCAGCACCGCGATGCTGCGGCCACCGCGCCGCCCCGCCCGGCCAAAACGCTGCCAGGTCGCGGCGATTGAACCCGGATATCCCGCGCAAATCACGGCATCGAGGTCGCCGATGTCGATCCCCAGCTCGAGCGCGTTCGTCGCGACCACGCACAAGATCTCACCGTTGCGCAGCCCGGCTTCGATGCGGCGACGCGCATCGGGCAAGTAGCCGCCGCGATAGCCCATGATCGCGTCGGCGCCCGCGACGTCGCCGGCCTTGGCGCGCAGGTACTTGAGCATGACCTCGACCGAATTGCGCGAGGGCCCGAAAACGATGGTGGGTACGCGTGCGCGGATCAAATCCGCGGCGAGCGCGACCGCGTGCTTGAGTGAGCTGCCGCGTACACCGAGCTCGGCATTCACGATCGGCGGGTTGTAGAGATAGACCTCACGCGCCGCGCTCGGCGCGCCCGAGCGATCGACCAAGGTCACGCTTTCCGGGGTCACGCCGAACAGCTGCGCGGCGTGCTCCCGCGGATTGCCGATGGTCGCGGTCGCTCCCAAAAACACCGGGGAACTGCCGTGAAAAGCGGCTATCCGCCGCAAACGAGCGAGCACGTGCGCCAGGTGCGAGCCGAACACGCCCCGATAAGTGTGCAGTTCGTCGAGCACCACGTACTTGAGCCCCTGAAACAGGCTCGCCCAGCGCGCGTGACTCGGCAAAATGCCAGAGTGCAACATGTCGGGGTTGGTGAGCACCACGCGCGAGCGCTCGCGCGCGACACGCCGTGCGTCGCCCGGTGTGTCACCGTCGTAGACCATGGCCTTGCTGCCGAGCCCGGCAGCGCCAAGCAGACCGAGCAACCCGTGCTCTTGATCGCGGGAGAGCGCCTTGGTCGGATACAGATAGAGCGCGGTCGCCGCGGGATCGCGCGCGAGCGCCTCCATCACGGGCAGGTGAAAACACAAACTCTTACCGCTCGCGGTCGGCGTTGCCACGACCACGTGGCGCCCCGCGAGCGCGGCTTCCACCGCTGCCACCTGGTGCGAGTAGAGGCGTTCGATGCCGCGTTCGGCGAGTGCGCGCCGCGCTTCGGACCCGAGCCCGGCGGGTACATTAGCGAGGGAAGCGGGGCTCGCCGAGAGCGCGCGCTCAGCCGCTAGGCAGCGTTTGACGCTGCCTTCGGCCTGCCAAGCCTCGAGCACGGCGGACACGCCGTGGGCACGCTTCCAGGGCGGTTCCGGCATGGCCAAAGACTAAACAGATGTGCGGTGGTTTTCAAGCGGCCAGCCTGCCGAGGCCCGCGGGCCAACGGAATCGGCCGGCGAGCGATCGCCCGCAAGCTCGCTTTTGCGAGGTGCGGGTTGGTAGGCTGGGCGGCTCAGGAGCGTAGAACCCCGCAACGAACCTGGAGGACGGAATCGATGAAGAGCTTATTTGGTGGAACCGCGTTGGCGCTGAGCTTGGTGGCGATGTTGACGACCGCCTGTGGCGACGACGACGACGGCGGCTCGAGCAAGAGCCCCGCGCAACTCTGCAACAACCTGGTCGTGGCCATGTGCAGCCAGATTTACAAGTGTCTGACGCCTGCGCTGATCACCGGGCTTGGCTTCCCTGACACCGAGCCTGCCTGCGTCTCGGAGCAAAAGGCGGCTCAGGGCTGCGATTCCTTCACGGCCGACAATGCCTGCACGGGCAGCCAAAAGTATCACGCTGATCAAGCCAGCAAATGCGTGGACCAGGTGAACGCGGCGGAGTGTTCGCAGATTCTATCGAGTGGCGAAAACACGGCCGCTTACGCGCCCGCCTGCGACATGATCTGCGTCGTCAACTAGTTGGGGCGCGGGGGGTCCGGTCGACAGGCCGATAGGGCCACTTGCCCGCGGGAGTGGCCCAGTTCCGCGACCTGTCGTAGGAAAGAGCTCCTCAACATGAGTGACAGCAGCCAGAACGAAGCGGAACCGTCGCCCTCGCTGGGCACGGCCCCTTCGAGTGATCCCGCTTCGGTCGGTCCAAGCTCATCCGCAGAAACTCGCCCTTCCGGCGTACCTGCGGGGGAGCGGCCGCGGTTCTTGTTTTTCGGAATCGTGTCGGCGGTGACGCTGCTCTTGGACATCTCCAGCAAAGCCTGGGCCGAAATCACGCTCACCGTGCGTCCCGCGCACGAGCCTTCGCTGCTTTTGGTGAAAGATCACCTGACGCTCACGCTCGCCTACAACAAGGGTGGCGCGTGGGGCTTGCTTCAGGATTCGAGCGAGCTCGTGCGCTTGCCCTTCTTTCTGGCCGTGAGCGTGCTGGCGGTGATGTTCATCGTGTCGCTCTACGGCAAGCTCGGGCCAGGGCAGAACGCGCTGAAATGGGGCCTGCCGCTGGTGCTCGGCGGCGCGCTCGGCAATCTCTCGGATCGCATCACGCGCTCGAGCGTGATCGATTTCATCGACTATCGCGCGGAGTGGGTGCTGTCGATGAACAAGCTGATCGCCAAAGGCGCCAAGGGTTGGGCGCTCACCGACCACTGGCCGACGTTCAACGTCGCCGACATCGCGATTTGTATCGGCGTTGGGTTGATGGCGGTCGACATGTTCACTTCGCGGCGCGGCCACGGCCATGGCCAAGGGCGCGGTCATTCGCTGCCGCCAACCGCGGTCGCGAGCATGAGCGAGCCGCCTGTCGGTTAGTTAGCGCACGCTTCGAAAGAGAGTTCGATGCAAGGACGGCTCTTCGAGTTCCAACTCCCCGCGTGGCTCGGCTCGGACTACACGATGCCCTTTCCGAGCTACTTCGTGCTGCTGCTCACGGGGTTTCTGTTCGCGACCATTTTCGGGACTATCTGGGCCAAGCGCATCGGGCAAAACCCGGATGTGATCGTGGACCTCGGGCTGGCCATGCTGCTCGCGGGCGTCGCGGGGGGCAGGCTCTTGCACGTGTTCGCGGACGGCTACTTCTGGGACTACGTGCACTTGTGCACGGATCCTTCGAAGGTCGAGTGGCACGTGACGCGGCCGCAGTGCCTCGGTGAGTACAAGGGCTACTGGGACATGGTGAGCGGACTTTGCCGGCCAAAAGAGGCTGATTGCTTCGCCTGGGCCCGCTTTTACGCCGGTGGGCTCACCTATTACGGTGGATTCGTGGCCGCCTCGGGCGTCGCCTATTACCTGCTGCGAGCGGACCGATTTCCGTTTTGGAAAGCGGCGGATATGGCCGGCATGGTGGTGCCAATTGGCCTGGGTTTCGGTCGTATCGGCTGCCTTTTGGCTGGCTGCTGCTTCGGCAAGCCAAGCGATGCTCCGTGGGCGCTGAGCTTTCCGGGCGGCAGCCCCGCTAGCGAAGCCCAGCACAAGGCCGGGCTCTTGCTGTCGACCGGCGAGGCTTCACTGCCCGTGCATCCAACGCAGATCTACGAGTCGCTCGCCTGCTTCGCGATCGCGGCTTACCTAATTTTGCGCCTTCATGGCAGTAAGCGCTATGACGGTCAGGTGTTCCTGGCCTTCGTGGCGCTGTACGCCGCAGTGCGTTTCATCCTGGAATTCCTGCGAAATGACGATCGCGGCGGCCTGCTCGGGCTCAGCACTTCGCAGCTCATCGGGCTCGTGCTGCTGATCGGCGCGTACCGCGTCAATCAGCTTCTGTCCCGCCGCAGCGACGGCGCTGTGGCGCCCCCTGCCGCGCCGCCACCGCCGACGGAGAGCCCGGCATGAGCGTTTCCTGGCGCTCGCTCGTGCTGTGCCATTTCACCGCGCTTAGCGCGCTAGCGTGCCAGGAGTCCGAGCCGCATCCGCCGCTCGCCGATCCGTGCGCGCCCGGCGAAGGCTGTTCGCTCGGGGTGGGTCAGGTGGGTGGCCCCTCGTCGACCGGCGGCAGCACCGCTGGGGGCAATGGCGCGGGCGGCAGCGCCGGCGCGAACGCGGGCGTGGTCAGCGGCACCGTCGTGGACCTGATCGACGACACCTTCGTTTCGAGCATTCCATTCGGCAATCCCGCGATCGTCGAGGCCCAATCCTCAAGCGGCTCGTTGATCAGCGCTAGCTGGAATGGGAACGACCCGTTTCAACTCGCGGGCATCGAACCTTCGACCACGGCGTGGGTCAGCGTCCGCCCAACGGTTGGCACGGGCAGCCTGCGAACGTTGCACCCGATCGCGACCAACATCGCCCGGACCGTTGATCTCGGCTTGGTCCGAGCAGACACGATCGACGCGATTTTCAGCATTCTGACCGTGCCGTCCCAGCGCGCCGCGAGCACGGCGCAAGCGGTCTTGGTGTTCACCAAGACTTCCGGCGCTTCGGTCAATGGCGTTGCCGGGGTGAAGGCGACGCTCGGCGACGCGGCGTTCACCGCCTACGCCAATGGCGCAGTCTGGAGCTCGGATGTGGCGGGTACGTCGAGCTCGGGCCTGGCGGTGGTGGGCAATATCCCGGCAACGGCCTTCCCGGGCAGCAGCAAGCGCATTTTCCTGAGCGGAACAGGCAGCGGCTTCATCGACATTCGAGTGGTGGCGGACGCGGTGTCTCTGGTCGGCGTGCCGCTGTAGCTGTCATCGGAGGACGTTGTCCGCCCCGCCCGGCGGAGCCGGACTGGGGCCCGGCCCCAAAGCGGGCCCGGGTTGTGAAGGGGGCCTCAATTCTTGGCTGTGATTTAGTCGAGCAAGGGGCGGCGGGCGCGCGCGCTGCGCGTGGACGGAGCTTTGGGGCTCTGGTATGCGGCCGGCGTGGCACGCATCATCGACGGCAAAGCGATCGCGGCAAAGGTTCGGGCGGAAGTGGGGGAGCGCGTGCGGGCGTTCAACGCGCGACACGGCCGCGCGCCCGCGCTGCACGTCGTGCTCGTCGGCGACGATCCGGCTTCTCAGGTCTACGTGGGCGGTAAGGAAAAAGCCGCGCGCGAGCTGGCGATGGGCGGCACGGTGCATCGCTTACCCGCGACCACTAGCGAACAGAGCCTGCTCGGTCTGGTGCGCGAGCTGAACCAGGCCGCGGATGTCGACGGGATTTTGGTGCAATTTCCGGTTCCGAATGGCATTCGCCAGAGCGAAGTCATCGCCACCATCGATCCGCAGAAGGACGTGGACGGGCTGCATGCCAGCAACGCGGGCGCACTCTGGAGCGGGCAGCCACGCTTGGTTCCTTGCACCCCGCGCGGTTGCATGCGGCTTCTGGCGGAGACCGGGGTGAAGCTTGCGGGCGCCCGCGCCGTGGTGGTGGGTCGCAGCAATCTAGTCGGCAAGCCGATCGCAGGCCTTCTGCTGGCCGAAAACGCCACCGTGACGATGGCGCACTCGAAAACCCAGGATTTGGCGGCGGTTTGTCGCGAAGCGGACGTGCTGGTGGCCGCGGTCGGCCGCGCCAAGATGATCCCCGGAGCATGGCTCAAGCCGGGCGCGGTCGTGATCGACGTGGGCATGAACCGCAACGAAGCCGGCAAATTGTGCGGCGACGTCGATTTCGAGTCGGCTTCCGCGGTGGCCTCGGCGATCACGCCAGTGCCCGGCGGCGTGGGTCCGATGACCATCGCCATGCTGCTCGAGAACACGGTGGTCGCCGCGGAAGCGCGACTGCGCGGTTGAAGGCGCTTCAGCTTTCGCGCAGGTAGCGCGCCGAATCCACGTCGCAATCGGCGCAAACCAGGGCCAGCACTCGGTCCGCGTTGGCCTTCGTGGTGGCGAGATCGCCGCTGTTATCGATGACGTAGTCCGCGCGGCGCGCCTTCTCGCTCAGCGGCATTTGAGCCGAAATTCTGGCCAAAATGCGCTCGCGGGTCGCGCCGTCCCGGCGCATCGCACGCTCGATTTGCTGCTCCGGGGAGCAGGTCACGACCACCGTCGGCCGATAGGTGTCGGTCAGGCCGGCCTCGAACAAGAGCGGAACCTCGTAGCAGGCGAGCGGCTCGCCTCGAGCTTCGATTTCGGAAAGGCGCTCTCGCGCGAGCGCGCGGACCCGCGGGTGAGTCATGCTTTCGAGCAAGGCGCGTTGCGCCGGGTCGCCGAACACGCGGTGGGCGAGCGCACTTCGGTCGAGCTCTCCGGTACTCGTGAGGATCCCTGCGCCGAACGCGGCAATGATTTCAGTGAGCCCCTCGGAACCCTTGCTGACCACCTCCCGAGCGAGCACATCGGCATCGACCACGGGCAGCCCGCGCGCGCGGAAATGCGCTGCGACCGTGCTCTTTCCGGAACCAATGCCACCACTCAGGCCGAACACGTGCAGGCGCACGGAGCGAGCTTACCACCTCTCATCGCTTGCACCCGCGCCCGCGCGGCGAAAGGCTCGGCTCGTGCACGCCTTGGTCAGCTCCCTTTGTTCGCGCCGAGTTTTGCGCCGCAAGCGGTGGGCTGGGCGGGCACTCGCACGGACTCTCGCGGTGTTCGTCTTCGCGCTCGCTTTCTTCCCAGCGCTCGCCGGTGCCGAGCCGAGCGCGACGTCGCTCGACTCGGTCTGCGATCGCTATCCGCCGTTTTTGCCCGTGTTTCGCTTTGGAACTGGATCTGCACCGGTCGCGGTGCCCACCGTGGCCGACGATGGGTCGGTGTACATCGGCACCAGCGAGGGCTACCTGCACGCCTTGGGCGCGGATGGCAGCTATCGGTGGGGTTACACGCTGAAGGGCCCGGCCACCGGGCGCCCGGCGCTGGGAGCGGCCGGAGCGATCCTGGTTCCGACCGCGCGCCGCATTTACGCCATTCGCCCGGATGGCAGCCTGCTCTGGGTGTTTCAGAGCCCGATTCGAGTGCTCGGGGACCTGATTCGCGACGACCTCGGACGCTTTCATTTTGCGAGCGACGATGGCCGCGTGTTCGCGCTATCCGGTCGCGGAGCGCTGGTCGCGCACGTGCCAGGTCGGGTGCCACTCGCGGTCTTGCCGGTCGCGCTTCCGGGTGGTGCGTTGGCTGCGGCCCGGCAAGACGGCAGCGTGCTGCTCGTACGCGCGGGAAAAAGCCTGCGTTTCGAGCTGGGTGGCGTGGCAAACGGCCTGTTCGCCTGTCCGAAGCGCGATTTGTGCGCAATTGTCGCGGGAAAGCTGCAGGGGTTGGGCGCGGGCACCCAGAATTTTCAGGTCCCCGCGCTGCGCGGTGCCGCCACCGAGGAGCGGCTGGCTTTGATCTCGAGTGAGCAGCAGCTCGAGCTGTACGACGCGAGCGCGGAGCACCTGGCCACCGTGGCCTTGCCCGACGCAGCGAGCGCGGCCCCAGCCGTGGACGCTCTCGGTCGCGTGTTCGTGCCGCTGAAACGTGGCGCTCTGCTGGCCCTGTCGCGCTCGGGGGCGCCCCTTGGTTGCATGCAGGTCGGGCATTCCCCGCTCGGGTCGCCGGTGCTGGACGCCGCGCGCCGGCGCGTGCTCGTGACCGCTAGAGAGGGAGTTTTGGCGGCATTCGAGGTACCCTAGGCCCCACCGCCATGGACCTGCGCCAAAAGCTCGCATTGCTCGGGGATCGACGTCCCGAGCGAACGGCTGCGCCTGCGTCGCGGGCGAGCGTCGAACTCATCGCCGCGAGCACTCCCGCCGCAAGCGGTCGTGAACAAGTGCTCGCGGAGCTGCGCGAGAAAATGGCGGCGGTGCTCGGGCGCCCGGCGCCGCCGGTGTTCCGCGCCGATCCGAGCCAAACGTCGTTGCCCTTTCAGCCTTTCGAACGCGCGGAGGGAGCGCTTTACCGTCGACTCGAGCGTCTTGCTCCTTCGCATCATGTGGGGCGAATGCCGGTCGATGCTGCCGCGGCTGCCAACGCCGAGCTTCTGGCGCTGCTGGCACTCGATCCACGACTTTCTTCGGTGCGCTTCGATCGGGCCCTATTTCTCGACACCGAGACCACCGGTCTCGGCGGCGGCGCCGGCGTCGTGCCGTTTCTGATCGGGCTCGCCTGGTTCGATGCCGACCAGCGCGTGCACCTCGAGCAACTCTTCTTGCGCCGCCCTGGGGACGAGCCCGCCCTGCTTTCGCACCTGCGTGAATGCGTCGAGCGGGCAGAGGTCATCGTTAGTTTCAACGGCAAATCCTTCGATTTGCCGCTGCTCGCGGGGCGCTACGTGATGAATCATTTGCCGCCGCTGCCGGAGCGCCCGCACCTCGACTTGCTCCACGTTGCGCGCCGTCTGCACGCGGCCAGAATTCAGCAGTGCCGGCTGACGTCACTGGAAGGCGCGGTCCTCGGCTTCGAGCGCGGCCCTGACGTCGCGGGCGCGGACATCGCCGCGCGCTACGGCCATTTTCTGCGCACCGGGGACGAGTCGGCGCTCGAGGGCGTGGTCACCCACAACGCCTGGGACGTGCTCAGCATGGCCGCCTTGGTGGGCCTGTACGGCGAGCCCATCGACCTGCTCCCTTCCCAAGATCTGGTCGGTCTGGCGCGCACCTTGCGACGGGCGGGGGCGCTGGAGCGAGCGGCGCAGGCCGCAGACGTCGCCGTGGAACGGGGCGGGGGAGTGGTTGCCCGGCGCGCGCGAGGTGACATCGCCAAGGCGCGCGGCGACCGAGCGCGTGCGCTCGCCGAGTTCGAGGGGCTGCTTTCCGAGCTGGATGATCCCGGGCTGCGGCTCGAGCTGGCCAAGCTCTACGAGCACTATCAGCGCACTCCGGCCCTGGCGCTGTCGCTGCTCGACCAGGGGACCGGAGAGGACGAAGCTGCGCTCAGCCGGCGCCGAACGCGCCTCGAACGCAAGGCCGCCCGTGCGCGCGAACCGGCTCGCAAGAAGCCTCCGCGCGCCTGAGGATTCGGCCACCCCGCGCAATCGGCGAGGCTGCGTGCTCCGCGCCTGCGCCGTGCGGCACACTTTCGCCTGCGGCAGACTATGATGCGCCATGGCTTACGACCACCTGAGCATCGAACCGCGCTGGCAGCGGTATTGGGAGGAACACCAGACATTCAAGGCGGTTCGCCGACCTGGGCACCCCAAGTTTTACGTGCTCGACATGTTTCCGTATCCCTCAGGCTCTGGCCTGCACGTCGGACACCCGGAGGGTTACACGGCAAGCGACATCGTGGCGCGCTATCGGCGCATGCAGGGCTACGACGTGCTGCACCCCATGGGCTGGGACGCGTTCGGGCTGCCTGCAGAGCAGCACGCGATTCAGACCGGAACTCATCCGCGCAAGACCACCGCCGACAACATTCAGATCTTTCGCCGGCAGCTGAAGGCGCTCGGCTTTTCCTTCGATTGGTCGCGGGAAATCGACTCGACCGACGCGGGCTACGTGCGCTGGACGCAGTGGATCTTCCTGAAGCTGTTCGAGCGCGGCTTGGCGTTCCAGTCCGAAATACCAGTGAATTGGTGTCAGGAACTGGGCACCGTGCTGGCCAACGAAGAGGTGATCGATGGCCGCAGCGAGCGCGGCAATCACCCGGTCGTGCGCTTGCCGCTCCGGCAGTGGCAGCTGCGCATCACCGCCTACGCCGACCGGCTCGCGCAGGAACTCGAGGGCCTGGATTGGCCAGAAACCCGGGAAAAACAGCGCGATTGGATCGGGCGCAGCGAAGGCGCCGAGGTCGAGTTCAAGCTGGTCGATGGCTCGGCCACCATCACGGTGTACACCACGCGCCCGGATACGCTGTTCGGCGCGACTTACATGGTGATCGCGCCCGACCATCGACTGACGGTTTCGATCAGCGCACCTGACAAAAAGGCCGAAGTCGAGGCCTACGCCGCGGCCGCATCCCGCAAGAGCGACATGGAGCGTACCGCGCTCGGTCGCGAAAAGACTGGTGTTTTTACCGGGGCTTATGCGGAAAATCCGGTCAACGGCCAGCGCATCCCGATCTACACCGCGGACTACGTGCTGGGGGCCTACGGCACTGGCGCGATCATGGCCGTGCCCGCGCACGACGAGCGCGATTTCGCGTTCGCCAAGGCGTTTTCGCTGCCCATCGTCGAAGTGGTGAGCCCCGACGGCACGCTGCACGAAGGTCTCGACCGGGCCTACACCGAAGACGGCATCGCGGTGCGCTCGGGTCGCTTCGACGGCCAGCGCACGCCCGAAATGAAGGCGAATATCATCGCCGATCTCGAGCAGCGGGGGCTCGGCCGTCGCAAGGTGAATTACAAGCTGCGCGACTGGGTATTTTCGCGCCAACGCTATTGGGGCGAGCCAATTCCGATCTATTTCCCGGTGCGCACGGAGGGCGATCCGCGTCGGGGCGCGGCCTACGAAATCGACTATTCGACGCCGATCCCGGTCGCCGAGACTGAGCTGCCGCTGCGCCTACCCGAGCTCGAAGACTATCACCCGGGCGATCCGCAAGGGCCGCTGTCGCGAGCGCTCGAATGGCGGTTTTTCCAGAAGGACGGCAAGTGGTTCGCGCGCGAGACCAACACCATGCCGCAGTGGGCAGGCTCGTGCTGGTACTACCTGCGCTACCTGGATCCGACCAACGCCGAGCGCATCTTCTCCCAGCAATCGTACGACGATTGGATGCCGGTCGACCTCTACGTCGGTGGGTCCGAGCACGCCGTGCTGCACCTGTTGTACGCGCGTTTTTGGCATAAAGTGCTGCACGATCTGGGCATCGTGCGTCACCCGGAGCCGTTTCAAAAGCTGGTTCACCAGGGCATGATCCTCGGCATGGCGTACCGCTGGTACGCAGTCGTAGACGGCGACGGCAAGGTGCAACGCGCGCTAGACGGCGACGCCCAGGGCGTCGAATCCACGCCGGAGGGCGAGCTCCGCTTGCCGAGCGGCGAGCGGGTCGAGGAACGGTGGCTCGCCGAGGGCGACGTCGACTTCCGCGAGGGCAAGCCGTTCCACAAAGCGAACGGGGTCCGCCTGGCGGCGGTTGCCGAGAAGATGAGCAAGTCGCGCGGCAACGTGATCAACCCCGACGGCGTGGTCCAGGAGCACGGCGCCGACAGCCTGCGCATCTACGAGATGTTCATGGGTCCGCTGGAGCAGACCAAACCCTGGCAAACGAGCGGCATCCAGGGCACCCGGCGCTTCCTCGACCGCGTGTACAACCTGGCGACCCGAGAGCTGTCCACGGCCACGCCCGAGCTCGAGACCCAAAAGCTGATGCACCGCACCCTGAAGAAAGTCGGGGACGACATCGAGTCTTTGCGGCTCAACACCGCGGTCAGCCAGATGATGATCTTTTCGAATCATCTGAACGGCTTCGAGCACCCGCCCCGTGCGGCCGTCGAGGTCCTGGTCTTGTGCCTGTCTCCGTTCGCCCCGCATTTGGCGGAAGAGCTCTGGGAGCGCCTCGGCCATGCTCCCTCGATCGCACACGTGCCTTGGCCAGCCTTCGATCCGACCCTGATCGTCGACGACGACGTCGAGATTGCCGTACAGGTGAACGGCAAAGTGCGCGGCCGCGCCCGTCTATCGAGGACCGCGAGTGAGTCCGAAGCCCGGAGCGCGGCGCTCGCGGATGAAAACGTCAGCAAGTTCCTGGTCGGCAAAACCGAGAAGAAGCTGATCTACGTTCCGGGGAGGGCCTTGAACTTCATCGTCGGCTGACCGCGCCTACCGCGTTTTCTTGAGCCTTTTCGCGGTGTCCCGGCGGTCGCCGTAAATTGCTGACGAAAATTTGGAGATCGCGGCGTTTGGCTTTAAGGTGCGCCCACGGCTGGAAACACCTGAACGCCTCGCGCCGGCACGGATGTATCGTGCTGAACGTGCGAGGCGATGTGGATATATTGTTGTTTCCCGTGAAACCTTGCGCTAGGCGCGGCGCTGCCGGGCGTCGCAAGGCAGTCGCCGTTTTCGGACTGCTTGGTGCATTGGCGGCTGCTTGCGGCTATCGCCCCGCCGAGTCGGCGGGCGCCGGGGAGCGGCTTTGCGTCTTGGCTGCGCCGAACAAGGTTCCGGATTTCGGCGCGGTGCAGGCGGTGCTGGACGGGGCGCGTGAAGAATTGTCGCGGCACGCGGCGCTGGCCGATGGTGACCAATATCCGTGCTTGCGAATCGAGCTGCTGCGGGTGGACGAAGTTCCGGCAGGCGTCGCAGCCGTCAGCGTCGCCGGTTCGCAGAAGGCGCGCGCGCGCGGCACCTCGGTCGCGCTCGTCGGGCGAGCCTGGGTCGAGCGCTCGCCCGGAGCGGCCATTTCACGTGACACAGGGGACCTGCGCCGGGTCGCCCGGCTCCAGACCTCGACGGGTCTGCTCGAAGGGGTGCGCCACGATCGCGGGCTCGATTCGGCCGCGCTCGAGCTCGGTCGGGACCTCGCCCGTCGCGTGCTGGGGCTACCCACGCCGAGCGATGAACTGCCGTAGGACGTGTCGCAAGAGCGCTAGGCTTATCCACACCTGGCGATGAGCCCGCTGGAAGCCACCGGATTGGCGGGCCGGCTCAGACGTTCAGGGCTGAATACCGATCCAGCGCGTTTCAGCCCGCCATCGCGCGCTTGAAGCGCTTGGCGTCTGCGAACATGTCGACGTTGGTGAAGACGTAGGTGGCGTTCTGCGAGCCACCCCCCTGCGCGATGTCCGCGAGGCGCTCGATAGCTGGATCCTCGTAGCGCGACTTGTGACCAGCGGGGCCCGGGAGCCGGTAATAGGCCACGTTGCGTTTGGAGAGACCGTGGTGCAGGGGATCGCGGGCAGCCAGGGTGTTGGTCTCTTCCGCCAGGTCGTCGGCCTCGTCGGCTTTCCAAGCTGGCCCTGACTCCCAAACCACCGTGTCGAACTGCTTGCGCACGTTCTTCAAGAACTCGCGCAGCGCGCTCTTGTTGGCACGCGTGTTCGGGAAGTCCGGCGGAGCCACGAACACAGCGGTACGGGCTTCCAGCTCCTGCGCGACCTCTCCGAGGGTGCGGAGAGCGGTCTCGATGACCTTGCCGTCGCGGAAGCCTTCTTGCCCGATCTCGCGCGGCCCGAGCAACGCGAACTCGAACCCCGAGGGCGCCTCGCGCCGCCAACGCCTGAGCGTCCCCGGTCCGGGGACCGCCAGGTGAGTTTCCTGCACCTCGACGAAAAGGTACTCTTTAAAGTACCGCGTGGCGGGCACTGCAAAACCCGCGCATCCGACGACCATCATGGCGGGGGCAACCGTAACACACGCCCCCAGCGAACGCCCGGCCGTGACCCCGGAAATCTACGGTGTTGCCCGCGTCAGCTCCCCGGCCGAGACGTCTCAGCCGAGGAAGCCGACAGCCCGGCCGCGGCTATTGCGCGGGGGCGACGAAGCACTCGTCTTCGCAGTTCATGTGCATGCAGCCGATGAGCTCGTTGGTGGCGTCGCCGATCGCGCCGCAACCGGGTGTCGCGCACATGTCGGCGCAGACTTCCGGGTCGCGATCCGGGTCGTAGGCGCCCCCGGCGGCCTTGGCCTTGGTGACCAGGCAATCCTGGTAACAGAGAAACTCGTTGTCGCTGGTGGTCGGGCCGCCGTAACCACACTGATTGAGCGGGTTATCGCCGTAACACGACTTCAACAGCGTACAGCAGGTGTTCGCCTTGGAGATGCAGGTGAGGCAGGGGCCTACCGGGCCCATCAGATCAGCAGGCTCGAACTCACAGCTGGCCAGGGGGGTGCTCGCTTTGCCAACGCCGTCGCAGGCAACGGGCTCCGAGCCGCCGGTGCTGGTGGTGCCGCCGGTCGTCGCCTTGCCACCCGTGGTCGCCGTGCCACCGGTGCTGCTGGTACCGCCCGAGCTCATGCCACCCGTGGTCTTGGTCCCACCCGTGGTCGCGGAGCCGCCGGTCGACTTGCCGCCGGTGGAGGACGTTCCGCCGCTCTCGTCGTCGCCATCGCTGACCTCGACTTTGCAAGCGGTCGCGGCCAGCGCGAGAACCAAGCCAGATGCCAAGAGATTGAGCCAAGCGGTCTTCATCGTTGCGTGTCCTCGTGAAGGGTGAATCGGTCCCCGATAAGCGACCGGCGTCCGGTGTGGAAGATTATCACCCAGGTGTCCGGCTGCTTCGTTTTACGGCGCGGGGCGGCAGATTATTCGTTCTTTATTCCCGGACGGGTGAGGCGCGCATGCGCTTTACGTCGAAATTGCTCAATCATTTCAAGCGGGTTGAACTCATTTTCCGAGTCAGCGGCCGGGGTTGATGCGGAGGATGTCGCACCTCCGACCGCGGCGCTGCTGCGGGCCCGTAAAGGGAGCCAGGCGAGCCCGAACGACACCAGGGAGAGCAACCACCACGGCGCGTCACCCAACACCCCGTAGGGTGTTTTCCCGCGCAGCCACGCGACGGGCACGCGCAGAGCCGCTTCTTCGAAGGTCTGAGTGTGGGCCACCACTCGGCCTACCGGATCGACCACCGCGCTGACTCCGCTGTTGGTCGAGCGCACGAAAAAGCGACGGTGTTCGACCGCGCGCAGCTGAGCCAGGGCGAGGTGAATCCAGGGCTCGGTGGTGTCGCCGAACCAGGCGTCGTTGGTCAGGTTGGCGAGTAGGTCCGGTTCCCCGCTGTTCACGATCGAGCGCACGAAGCTCGGGATCACGTCTTCGTAGCAGATGAAGGCGGCCACCTCGTGGTCGCCGACGCGCAGCGGAACCAAGCTGGTGCCTTCCGCGAAATGGCCGGAATTTGGCGACCATTCGTACAGGATCGGGAACTGATCGCCGAACGGCAAGAATTCGCCGAACGGCAGGCGGAAGTGCTTGTCGTAGCGGCCCACCACCTTGCCCGTGACGTCGGTGAGGAGCGCGGAGTTGAAGAACACGCGCTTTCGTGCGTCATCGACCGGTCGCGCGAGCACGGAGCCGAACAGCGCGGGGGCGTGCAGGTACCGGCCGACCACGCGCGGAATCGTCGCTTCCAGGTCGCTTTCCCAGACCGGAGCCATGACGCTGGTCTCGCTCCAGACCACCAAGTCGGTGGGCCCTTCGCTGAGCACCTTGCGGGTCCCTTCGAGGTGGCGTCGCAATCCCTCGTTGATGTGTTGGCGTTTGCCGAACAAGCTCATGTTCGCCTGCACGAGGCCCACGTGGCCAGCGGGCGCCTCGGCGGTGCGGGCGTCGACGAATGGGATGCGCAGCGCGCCGTAGAGCGCACTGGCGACGGGCACCAGCAACAAGCCGAGTACCAGGCGCTTCTGAGTCGTGCGCCCGGCGCGCCGGGCAAGCCAGAGCTCGGCAAGGCCCAGGTTCGCAGCGACCAGCGGGAGCGCGACCGCGAGCGGACCGCCGAACTCCGCGGTCTGGAGCAGCGCGGGAACCTGGTGCACCACGGCCGCGTAGGACCAGGGAAAAATCAGCGGAAAAACGGTTTCGCTCGCGATGAACCCGAGCACGAACGTGAGGCCTGCCGCGTGTCCCCGGGCTCGTCCGCGCGCCGCAAGAAAGCCCAAAAGCCCGATGCGACCGCCCTGGTAAGCGCACAACAGCACCAGAAAAATCGCGCAAATTGGCGTAGGAAAGCCGCTGAAGGTCTGCAGCATTTCGAGCAGCCAATAGAAGCCGAACGTGGTCATCGTCAGCCCCGCCACCCAGCCGAGCAGCAGCGCGCGGCGCGGCGATTGCCCCTCGAGTGCGACGATCAACGGCACCAGCGCGACGAACCCGAGTGGCCATAGATCCACCCCGGGAAAAGCCAAAAAATACAAAAACCCGGAGGCTGCGGCGAGCGCGATCGCGGGGCGCTTCGCGAATGGGAGCGAGCCTTTCTCGCCCGTGGAGGTCGGTGCGGGGCTAGAACCGGACGGCGCGGATGGGGAACTCACTCGCCGATGGTCTTTTTCACCTTCGCGAGGACCTCGTCAATCGAGAACGGCTTGTGGAGATAGTGTCGAGCACCGGTTTGGATGCCCTTGATGACATCCGTGGCTGCGGTGCGGGCGGTCAAAAAGATGATCGGCACCTGCTTTAGCCGGGGATTGCCGCGGATCCCGCTGGCGACCGAGAAGCCGTCCAGCTCCGGCATCATGACGTCCAGCATGATCAGGTGAGGGAACGGTTCGGCGGTCGCGCGGGCCAGGGCTTTGGCGCCGCTGGCGACGTGTTCGACGTCGTAGTGGCGGCCGAGCACCCGGGTCAGCATGGTCGCGATGGCCGGGTCGTCCTCGGCGATGAGAATACGCTTGCGCGATGCTTCGGGAGGCTTGGGGGCTGACACGGTTCGAGCTTCTTTGGGTAGCACGAATTGGCGCCGCGGGCGTGTCGCGACTCGCGCACGACGATGGCAAGTCGGGGCCGCTGGTAGTAAATGGTCCGACACATGCCCAAAGTCCTCCACATCGAGGATGACCCCGCGAATCGCCTCCTCGTGCGGAAGCTGCTTTCGCCGGCCGGTTTCGACGTGGTCGATGCTGCGGACGGAGTCGAGGGCGTGCGCATGGCGCTCGCGGAACGCCCGGATTTGGTGCTGGTCGACATCTCGATTCCGGGCCTCGACGGCTACGAAGTAACACTTCGCCTGCGGGCCGAGCCAACGCTGCGGGGGGTGCCGATTGTCGCCATCACTGCGGAAGGCAATCGGGACGCGAGCCTGGCAGTCGGCTGCGATGGCTACCTGCAAAAGCCTATCGACGCGCGCTCGTTCGCCGACACCGTGCGCGGCTACCTTCAGGGAAAACGCGAGAGCGCCTCCCCGGACGCGACCGGACAGCACCTGCGTTTGCAGAGTCAGCGCATCGTCTCCCATCTGGAAGAGAAGATCGCGCAGCTATCCTCGGCGAACCGTCGCTTGGTCGAGGCGGACCAGGCAAAAAAGGAGTTTTACCGCAATATCTCGCACGAGCTTGCCACGCCGATGACCCCAATCGTCGGCTACATCAAGCTGCTCGTCGACGGGGAATTGGGCGATCTGACCACGCCGCAGCAGAAGGCGCTGCGCGCGATGGACGACTGCGTTCAGCGTCTGCGGCGGCTCATCGACAACTTGCTGGACGTGACCGCGCTCGAGACCGGGCGCATGCGCTTTGCGCCGCGCGAGTACGACCTTTCCGATGTGGTGCGCGCGGCGATTGCGCGGCAACCGGCCTTCGACGACGGCCGCCTGCGGCTAGTTGCGGATCTGCCCAAGCGCGGCGCGCTGCGTGGCGCGGGCGACGTCGATCGCATCGGCCGCGCGCTCGACCAGCTGTTTGACAATGCGGCCAAGTTCGTGCCCGTGGGCGGTACCGTGGGCGTGCGCGCGCGAAGGCTTCCCTCGGGTCACTTCGAGATCTGCATCGCCGACACCGGCCCCGGCATTCAGCAGGAAAAGAGTCCGCGTCTATTCGAACCATTTTATCAGGTGGACGGCTCCCCCACGCGCCTGCACGGCGGCACCGGGGTAGGGCTCTCGATCGTGCGCGGCGTGGCTCAGGGGCATGGCGGCGACGTGCGCATGGCCTCGCCTGCGGACGAAGAGATCGTGGGCGAGCGCTTTACGGGGGCGGCGTTCTACTTCGTGATCGCGGATATCTCGATGGGCCCGGTGAGCGAGCTACCGTCGCGTCCGATTGCGTAGGCGTAGGTCGGCATGGCGAGCGAGCGCCGACGCAGCATTTACCTCGACTGGAACGCGACCACGCCGCCCCATCGCGGGGTGCTCGACGCGATGCGAGAGGCGTCGGAGTGGGCGTGGGCGAACCCTGCCAGCGTGCATGGTCGTGGTCGTCAGGCGCGAGCCGAGGTGGAAGCATTGCGTGAGGAGCTCGCCGCGGCGCTGTTCGTTTCGCCGCGTGACGTGGTGCTCACTTCGGGCGGCACGGAGGCCAACAATCTCGGGCTCCGGCGCGCGACCGCGCTCGTCACCAGTCGGCTCGAGCACCCATCGGTCGTGCGAGTGGCCGAGGCCCTCGAGGCGGCAGGTCGGAAAGTCCGCTGGCTTCCGACTCCGGCCGAGGGGCGTCTCGAGCTGGAGGCTGTGCGCGCGGCGTGCACCGAGCTCCCGGCAGGTGCTTGGGTCGCTGTTCAGGCCGCCAACCACGAGACCGGCGTGCTCCAGCCTCTCGCGGACCTGGCCGAGGTGGTCCACGCGGCCGGCCTGCGTTTGCACGTGGACGCCGTGCAAGCCTTCGGCAAGGTCGACCCGGCCGCCCTGCGCGTCGCGGACGCCGTCGCGGTAGCGAGTCACAAGATTCGGGGTCCCAAGGGGATTGGTGCCTTGGCCTTTCGTGGGCCCGCGCCGCCCCCGCTGCTCGTCGGCGGTGCCCAGGAGCGTGGCCTGCGCCCGGGGACGGTCGACGCGGTAGCCGCGGTCGGCTTCCGTGCGGCGCTCGGGCTTGCGGCGAGTGGGCCGCCGCGTTGGGCGGCGCTGCGAGCACTTCGGGACCAATTCGAAGCGGCGTTCCGAGACTACGCAGCGATCAACGGCGCGGAGCCGCGCCTGCCGCACGTCAGCAATCTGTCCTTTGCGGGCGTGAACGGGGACGAGCTGGTTGCCGCGCTCGACCTGCTCGGCGTCCAGGTTTCGAGCGGTAGCGCGTGCGCAGCGGGGACCGCCGAGCCTTCGCCGGTGATCCTGGCCATGCTCGGTCGGGAGCGCGCTCGCAGCGCGGTTCGCATCAGCCTCGGCGACGAGACCTCAGCTGAAGAGCTGTCTGAAGCAAAAGCCCTGTTCTTCCAAGCGCTTGGGGCCGCAGGCGCAAAAGGCTCGGGTAGCGCTTGATCCGCGCGTCCATTCGCTCGATCTTTGCTTGCGTGTTCAGTTCGTAACTGCCTGAAACGAAAAGGCTATTTCGCGGATCTCCGAGCGAAGAGCGGGTTCTCTTCAATGGAACGAAAGGGCCAAGTTTCTTGACGTCTGTTCAGTACGCCGAACAAAGCTCGAATTAAGTTTAGAGGTGAATCCTAAGTACTGGGATTCATTCGCTGTCTATGCGCTTCGTACAGAGAAATGGCTGCGGCGACCGAAGCGTTCAGCGATTCGATGGGACCCGGCGCAACCAAACGCGCGAGCCCGGTGCACGCACGCCGAACTGCGGGGGTCATGCCGGCCTGCTCGCTGCCGATAACGAGCAGGGTAGGGCCGGAGAGGTTCCACGAGGAAAGCGGTCGGTCGGTCTGTGCGTCCAAACCGAGCACGGTAACGCCGGCGTCGGCGGCTTGCGCGAGAGCTTTGGGTAGCGAACTCACGCGGCAGAGCCGAGCGAACTCAGCAGCGCCTGCGGCAGCGCGTAGGGTGGCCGGCCCGAGCGGCGCCGACGAATGCTCGCCCCACACGACACTGCCCGCACCCAGCCCGACCGCGCTCCGCAGCACCGCGCCGAAGTTTTGCGGATCCTGAACCTTGTCGAGCACCACCGCGAGGAGGGCGGGATCAGCGAGTAGCTCGTCGAACTCGGTCAGTGCGAGCTCGGGCGCCCAGGCGGCGACGCCCTGGTGCAACACGCCCCCGGACAGCCGATCGAGTTGAGAACGGCCCACTACCTCGACAGACGCGACGCCCTGATCCCGCGCGAAACGCTGGACCGCTGCGAGTCGCGGGTTGTCCTCGGACTCGAGCAGCACGGCGCCGAGTCGGGCGCCCAAGGCGCGGATCGCGGCGCGCACGGCTTGTAGGCCAAGCACGAGGCGCGGGCTGCCCTTTGGGCCCGTGGGTAGGGGCTCGGGGTTGCGCGGAGGGCGCCGGTCAGGCTGGAAGCGGCTCACCGCTGGCCTCGGCGATTTCGCGCAATACGGCGCGCGCGGCGGACGCTGGATCGGCGGCGTCGCGAATGGGCCGCCCCACCACCAGCAGGCTCGAGCCGGCATGGATTGCCGCGGCCGGAGTGCCGGTGCGCTTTTGGTCGTCGCCGCTAGCGCCGCCGGAGGGACGAATACCAGGGGTGACCAGCACGGTGGCGGGGCCCAGCTGACGACGGAGTTCAGCGACCTCCGCGACGGAGCATACCAAGCCCCTCACGCCGCTCTGCTCGGCAAGCCGAGCCAGGCGGAGTGCCTGCGCCGCAGGCCCGTCGGAGACGCCGGTCTTGCTGAGATCGCCGGCATCGAGCGAGGTGAGCACTGTGACCGCCAGGAGCGTGAGGCCGGTGTTCTCTCGCTCGGCGCGCCGTGCTGCCGCCTCCAGCATGCGCGGCCCGCCGCTCGCGTGGAGCGTCAGATAGCGGACGCCGAGACCGGCGGCCGAGGCCACCGCGCGCTCCACCGTTTCCGGGATATCGTGCAGCTTCAGGTCCAGAAAGACGTCGCAGCCGAGCTCGCGGCCAAGGCCGACGCTTTTCGGTCCCTCGCTGACGAAGAGCTCGAGGCCGACCTTGAGCACACCGGCCGATGCACGCACTTGCTCCGCGCCCTGCCGAGCCTGGTCGAGCGTGGGGTAATCGAGAGGAAAGGCGAGGCGGGCGCGGGCGCCGCTCGCGCTCATTGGGCGGCCTCGCCGCCGAAGTGTCGGCTCACAAGCACGAGCAAAGCGGATCGCCGGGGGGGCAGTTGCACGGCTTGGCGGCCCCACCGCTGGGCTTCGAGCCGCCGCCGGACGGCGCGCGGACGCGGCCGCGGGCGCTCTCCGTGTCTTGCTTGGCCTTGCTGAGTTCGGCTTCGAGCTTGGCGCGAGTGGCCTCGTCCTTGGCGCTCTCGAGCCCGTGACGCAGCTCTTCTTCCTTCTTCTGAGCGGCGTCGAAGTCCGCCTTGAGCCGAGCGAGCTCGGCGGCGGCGCTCTGCTGCTGGGCGAGCAGGGCGGCCTGCTGCCGCTGATGCTCCTGCTGTGAGTTGTTGTAGGCGACGCCGATGCCAATGCCGGCGGCGATGACGGCGACCACGCCCACGCCCACGATCATCTTGAGGCGCTTCTTAGTCTGGTCCGAGTTCAGCGCGGCGAGCTGGTGTTCGTGGGCCTGCTGCGCGGCCATGGCCTCCATGCGCGCGCGGTGCTCCGCTTCAGAGCGGGCCTTCTCGATTTCGCCGTGGCGAATGGCTTCGACGCGGGCGGCTTCTTCACGGAGACGCTGCTCTTCCGCGCGGCGGCGCTCTTCCTCTTCACGCAGACGGCGCTCCTCGGCCTCCCGGGCGGCTCGTTCGCTGGCCGCGCGTGCCTCGGCTTCCTGTCGGGCGCGCCGCTCCTTGTCCGCCTCCTCCTCTTTGATGCGGTTCTCCTCAAGGTTCATGAGTTCCTTGAGCGAGAAAAGAACCGAGCTTTCCTTCTGTTCGGCCATGTCAGAGTTTTCCTCGATCGGGCGGCGGCTTCACACGTCCCGCGCCGCACCACGCGGGTAGCATTCGGTTGTCGTGAGAGTCAAGACTGTCTGGGCGGCGGGCCCGGCCCAGCCTTCGGAGCGCGTGTTCGGGCGCCCGAGCAGCGGGCGAACCGTACTCGATGTTGCGCCGCCTGCCCAGCATGGACACGCTTTTCCCCCCCTTGCTTGGGTGTCGCGAGGGGGGTGAGCGAGCAGCCCTCGAATTCTCTGTTGGTCGTGTACTATGGCGCACATGCCGCTCGACATTTGCGCGCACATCACCGGCACGGTGTGGAAAGTGGAAACACAGCCGGGGCAAGTCGTGGAGGAAGGCCAAACGCTGGTCATTCTCGAGTCGATGAAGATGGAGATGCCAATCGAAGCGCCGGAGGCGGGGACGGTCGTCGAAGTCTTGGCAGCGCCGGGACAAGCAGTGGAAGAAGGCGAAGTGCTGCTGCGCCTGAATCCGTCGTCGTAAAGCGCCATTCGAAGCGACATGGTCGTTGCGTGTGTGTGGTGTGGCGCCTGGGGCGCGCCCTCTTGACCTTTCAGGCGGATCACGTAGCGTCAATTCGGCCTCAATGGCGCGACACTCGGTCTGGAGTTGGGCGTTGCTTGTCGGCGTGGTCGCATGCGGCGGTCCGCAGCGGCAGGGCGGTAGCGGTTCGACTTGCTTTCGCGATGACGAATGCGCCTACGGACTCGTTTGCGCTGCCCAGACCGGCGGAAGCTCGCGCTCCTGCACCGAGGACGTGACGGGCCTGATTTCCCTGGTCGATGCCGGCTTGCCCTCCGCGGGCGCCGCCGGCTCATCGGCCGGGCGCGTCGGAACGGGAG
Organism: Polyangiaceae bacterium; assembly: GCA_035549735.1. Classification (GTDB taxonomy): domain Bacteria; phylum Myxococcota_A; class Polyangia; order Polyangiales; family Polyangiaceae; genus PMG-095. The sequence goes on from DASZQI010000046.1 coordinate 154,690, forward strand.
GCGCGGGCGGGGGCGGCGGTAAGGGCGGCGCAAGCGGATCTGCGACTGGCGGGGCTGCGACCGGCGGGGCTGCGACCGGCGGGGCTGCGACCGGCGGCGCGTCTACCACGGGGGGCACGGCGCCGACGGGCGGGACCGCCACTGGCGGTAGCGCAGGTGGCGCTTAATCGAGACCGAACTCGCTGACCTCTGTGCTCGGCGCTATTGGCGCCAGAAGAACTTCCAGGGGTTGTGCTTGAGGTCGCGCAACATCTCCTGCAGATCGTCATAGAGCGCTTCGTCCATGACTAGGGCGCCCACGGTGCCTTTGCCCTGTTGCACGTGTGCGACGAGCGACTGCGCGTCGTGGGCGAGACGCTTCGCCTGGCCCGCTGCCTCACCGATGTCGCGAGTGGCGCTTCTGTAGCGCTCCAGTTGGTCGTCGCTGGCGAGCGCGGCGGCCAGCTTTTTTCCGCTGGAAGCGAGTTCCCGCCCATCGCTGAGCAGCGGGGGCAGATTCTGACCGAGAGCGCCCGTGGTGCGCTCGACATCGTTCAAGATGCGGGTGACTTGAGGCCCGTCGATGTAGCGATCGCGCGCCGCAGCCAAGGTCTCCTTCGCTTCGCCGGACAGGCCGGTGAAGTTGTCTACCATGGTGTTGAGCTTGGCCTCGTTGCGCTCGAAAAAGGCGCCGCTTCCGCGCAGGGTGCGGTGCAGACCGTCGAACGTCTCGGTGATCTTCTGCTCGTTGTTGGTAATGCCGATGTAGGCGCGGTGGAGCAGTTCGTAACTTTCGCTGAGCAGCAGGTCGAGGCGAGGGGGGCTGATGCCTTGCACCACGGCGCCGTCGGGCAGCATCGGGCGCTCGTAGGAACCTGGTTCGACCGCCAAGAACATCTCGCCGAGCACGCCCTGGCTGGTCACGAACCAGCGGGAGTTTTCGCGGATTGCCTCTTGGTAGCGCTTCTCCAGCTTGGCCACCGCGCGAATGATGGGTTCCGGTTCGCGAGTCTTGGGGTCCAGTTTGCCACCGCGGAATTCAATGCTGCTGACGCGGCCGACCTTCACCCCGGAAATTCGGACCGGTGCGCCCGCCTGCAAACCGCCCGGGTTATGAAAGCTCACATAGACCGTGAAGCTCGGCTCGAAGCTGAGCCCGCCCATGACCACCACGAACGCGCCCAGCAAGCCGAGCGCGACCATGATCAGGGCTCCGACCTTGACCTCAATCGAACGCTGGCTCATCGCTCGAGCTTTCCAGGCGGCATTCAGAACTCCATCGGCCCTTCGGCGCGCCCTTGGACGAACTGCTGGACGACCCCATCCTCGCTATTTTTGAAGTCGTTCGCGGTGCCGATGAGCCGCACCCTTCCCTTGTACAGCATGACGATGCGGTCGGCGACCGTGAAGATTGACGTCAAATCATGGGAAACTACGAGGCTCGTGACGCCGCGCCGGTCGCACAGCTCGCGGATGAGGTGGTCCACCCGGCGAGCGCTGACCGGGTCGAGGCCGGTCGTCGGCTCGTCGAACAGCACATAGCGCGGCTCGAGCGTCAGGGCGCGCGCGATGGCGACGCGTTTGCGCATGCCATCACCGAGCTCGGAGGGGAGGCGCTCACCGAACTTGCGCATGTGCACCTCGTCGAGCAGGCGGTCCGCTTCCGAAAGCGCCGCCCGGGCGCTGAGACCGCGGTGCTTGCGTAACGGGAGCGCAACATTTTCGGCGCAAGTCATCGAGTCGAACAAGGTGGAGTGTTGGAACACCATCGCGCACTTACGTCGCACCGGGTAAAAACCTTGTTCGCTCAGCTGGCTGACCTCTTCTCCGTCCAGCCAAATTTCCCCGGAATCCGGGCGCAGCAGGCCGATCAGGTGCTTGATGAGCACGCTTTTCCCGACCCCCGAGGCGCCGATGATGAAGAACACCTGGCCGGGTGCGATGTCGAAGCTCACGTCCAAAAGGACCTGCTTCGGGCCGAACGCCTTCGACACGTGGCGAAACGAGATCATCTGGCGCACTCGCTTGGGCCGATGCGCCGGGGTGTCGCGTCGGGCTGGCTCCGCTCGGGGTGCCGGCGATGGACTGCGGCAAGGCGTGGCTTTGACAAAGCGGGCCCGTCCGGTATACCCGAACGAAGGTGGCGAAGGCCAAGGTTCGCGGGTCGTGGCGGGTGTCGCTATCGGGTGTCGGTTCGCGTGGCGCGGCCCGGGCCTGGCCTTGGTTGCTCGGGTTGGCGCTGCTCGTGGCGAGTGGTTGCTCCAGCGGCGCAAAGGCCGCCCATCCGCGCGCCAACGCGGATTCCGGTGTTTGCGCGGTCGACCAGGTGCGTGAGTTCTATTGCGACGGCCTATTGCCGATGAGCACCGCGGTCGGCGCGCCAGCGCCGTACGACAGCTGCCCGGCGGGTATCGAAGCTCCGACCGGCGCCTATCCGCGGGCCGAGCATGTGGCGCGCTTCGACGCCACGTACACCGAGTGGGCGCGACGTCGCGCGCAGCCGGGACACACCTGCTGTTACAGCTGGTGTTCGGCGCTCAAGCTGGCGGAAGTGGATGACGTGTTGCCCTACGCGGGTTGTGATCGGCCCGGAGCCATGCGCGAAAACTACTGTTTTCCGGAGCTCGAGTCGGGCACCACTCGCGCCGCACCCGCGCCCCTCGACCGCTGTCCGCTCGCGGTGACTCCGCCCGAGTCGGTTTCATTTTCGGTGCCCAAGGCCGCGCCGCTCGACGTGGCCGAGACCCAAGCGCGCCATCAGCGTGGCGACGGCAGCTGCTGTTACGGCTGGTGCTCGCGGATGCCCGCGGGCGGCCTGAGGTAGAGTTTTTTTGCGCGCAGGTTCAGGGGAACGCCAGATAGCCCGCGCCGCTGATCAGAAAATCCAGCGCGATCACAGCTAACGACGAATTGACGACCGCGCGCGTGGTGGCGGCTCCGACACCCGCCGACCCGCCGAACGTGGTCAGCCCCGCGTGCGCGCTCACCACCGGAATGGCCGCCCCATAGGCCAGGCATTTGGCGACGCCGACGATCACGTCACCCGGATCGACCAGGCTCAGGTTGATGAAGGTGCGGGGATTGATGCCGAAAAACACGTAACCCGCGCCCATGCCGGTGCCGTATGCGACCGAGCCGGCGATCACGACCAGCACCAGAGTCATGCAAATCGAGGCTAAAAAGCGCGGCTTTACCAGGTAATCGACCGGATCGGCCGCGCACATGCGCAGCGCATCGATCTGCTCGGTGACTACCATCGAGCCAATTTCTGCGGCGATGCCAGCACCGACGCGGGTCGCGAGCATCAGCGCGCAGATCGAGGCCGACAGATCGCGCACCAGGATTTCGAGGAAAGCGGCGCCCAACCCGCTGAGGTCGGGGACCACGCGCTGAGTTTGGAGCCCACCCTGGAACACCAGGATCATGCCGATGAATCCCATCACCACCGACACGAAAATCAGCGAACGATTGCCGATCTCGTACATCTGGCGAATCACCGCGCCCGGCTCTTTACGGCCGCGAAACACGCAATAGAGCGTGTGCGCAAAGGTCGCGTACAGGCCGCGCGCAGACTCCGCGAACGACTCGAGCAGCGAGGGGCGCGCGGCGTCGAAGTTCGGCTCGAACGCGCGGTCGGAGTCAGACTCGGCGTTCATTTAAGGGCGAACGACAGCAGGTAGTCGAGGCCGAAGATGCCCGCGGCGCTCACGACCACCGTGGCGTTCACGGAGCGGCCGACGCCGGGTGCGCCGCCGCCGGTGGTCATGCCGAAATGGCAGCTGGAAAGGCCAATCACGCCGCCGAACGCCAGGCTCTTGGCGAGGCCATGCGCGACGTCGCCGAAGCCGAGCAGCTCGCTGGTCAAGCCGCGATAGAAAATGCTGGGCTCCACTCCGAGTAGGACCCAGCCGCATTGGGCGGCGCCGAACAGCGCCAGCGCGTCCGCGAACAAGGTCGAGAGAAACAACGTGATCACGATCGCCGTGAAGCGAGGGGCGATCAAGAAATCCATGGGATTGATGGCCAGCGCGCGCAGCGCGTCGAGCTGTTCGGTGACCGCCATAGTGCCAAGCTCGGCTGTATTGTTCGCGCCCACGCGGCCCGAAATCATGAGCGCGGTGAGGAGCGGGCCGATTTCGCGCAGAGTGCCAAATCCGGCGCCCCAACCGAGCAAGCCGTGCGCACCGTAGCGTTCGACGATCGGCCCCGCCTGGATGACCATGATACCGCCCGTAAACAGCGCGGTGGTGGCGACCACGGGCAGGCTCTTCACACCCATCCGGTGCAAGTTTGCGGTCAGCTCGTTGCCGTCGAAGCGCCGGCGCACGAGCGAGCCGGCGATGCCGGCAAGCAGCAAACCCAGGGTGCCCACCAGGCGCGCCTGCTCGGCGACCCCGAGCGCCGCGCGGTCCAGCTTCGGTGCCGGCGGTGGAAAGGTGGGATCGAGCTGCGTCGGCATGGCGAATCGGGCTCAGTCTACACGCTCGACCGCGTCTGGTTCAGCGCCGCTTTCGCTGGCTCGACCCGGGCGCCCGGGCTACGGTCCAGCCGCCATGAGCGGTCGCTCCCTGCCTACGGATCGTGCGCGAATCGAGCCGAATGGCTGCTGAGCTGGGCGTTTCGGTGGTCGGCCTCGGCGGGGCGGGGCGCCGTCACGCGCGTGCCCTCGCCGAGGGGCGGGTGCCCGGCGCTCGCCTGGCTGCCGTGTGCGATCCGGTTCTGGAGCGGTGTGCCCCGTTTGCGGTGCCCCACTTGGCGCAGCCTCGCGACCTGTTGGCGCTCGCCGCGACCGACGCGGTCGTGATCGCGACGCCGCACCCGGCTCACGTCGAGCTGAGCCGCGAGGCGCTGCTTGCTTCAAAGCACGTGCTCGTGGAAAAGCCCCTCGGGGTGCACAAGGCGGAGTGCGCTCGCGTCCTGTCTTTGCATGCGAGCCTAGGTGCCGAGCGCCCGGTGTTCGGCGTGGTCCACGACTACCGAGCGGATCCGCGCTTCGTTTGGCTTCGTTCCCAGCTGCTGCGAGGTGAGTTCGGGCGGGTCGAACGCGTGCTGTGGCAGGCCACCGACTGGTACCGAACGGAGGCCTATTTCCGCGGCAGTTCCTGGCGCGGTCGCTTCGACAGCGAGGGCGGGGGATTGCTGGTCAATCAAGCGCCGCACCTCTTGGACCTGCTGATTTGGCTGTTTGGGACGCCCTGCTCGGTGCTCGGCCGCTGCCGTTTCGGGCGCTTTCACGAGATTGAAGTGGAGGACGACGTGACTGCGTTGCTCGATTTTCCCTCCGGGACGAGCGCGCTGGTGGTGGCCGGGAGCGGGGAAGCGCCGGGCACCAATCGCCTCGAAATTTCCTGCGACCGCGGGCGGATCGTGCTCGAAGAAGGGGTCGCGCTGGTGCACCGAAATCGCGAACCGAGCAGCGTGCATCGACGGCGCGAGGCCTCGGGTCGGCCGCTAGCGGACGTGGAGCGCCAGGAATTTCCTGTGCGAAATGCGACCGGTCTTGCGCTGCTTTCGAACTTCGTGGCGGCGATCCGCGGCACGGAGCCCCTGCTTGCGCCCGCGCACGAAGCCGCCGCCGCAGTCGAGGTAGCCAACGCCATCTTGTGGTCGAGCCTGCTCGAACGCCCGCTTTCGTTGCCGATCGACGGCGCGGGCTTCGAGCGCGCTCTTTGCGAGCTGTCGACGGCTCAAAAGCGCGCGGCGGACCGGCGCTCCGGCTAGAGCGGGCTCTCGGTCACAGCGGGCCCTCCAGCAACCCACGCAGAAACTGGCGGACGACCGGGTGATCGCTGTCGCGGGCTTCCGCGGTGGAGCCTTCGAAAACCAGCTGCCCTTCATGCATCACGCCGACGCGATCGGTCACCGTGAGCAGGCGATCGATGTCGCTCGAGACCATGATCACGGTGCTCTCGCGCTTGCGCTGCTCGGCGCGCAACAGCTCGAAAATGCGCAGGCTCGTCACCGGGTCGAGGCCTGCGGCGGGCTCGTCGTACAGGACGATCGGCGCGTCGGTGATGGTGGCCCGAGCAATGCCGATGCGCTTTTTTTGCCCGCCGCTCAGCCCGCCGGGCATCCGATCCTGAAAGCCGGGGAGCGCCACGCGCGAAAGGCGCTCCGCCACTCGCGCCCCGACGTCTGCATCGCTGAGCTGGAACAAGCGGCGCAGCGGGAAGGCGATGTTGTCCGCGACGCTCATGAAGTCGAACAGCGCGTTGTTCTGAAACTGCATGCCGATATTCCGGCGATGCGCGTCCAGCTCGACCGGCCCGAGATCGGTGATGTCGCGGCCGTCTACCCAGACTCGCCCCGAGTCCGGCCTCAACAGGCCGCAGATCACCTTGAGCGCCAAGGTTTTGCCCGCCGCGCCGGGTCCGATTAGCCCGTACAAACAGCCTTTGGGCACCGACAGGTCCAGCCCGCGCAAGGCCGGCCGGCCCGCGAAGCTCTTGTAGAGGCCTTGAAGCGCGATCACTTGCGTCGCTGCGGCTCGCCCTCGGCCGCGGCGCGCACCTCAGCCAAGGCTTGCTCGCTGCGGCGCAGTCGGGACCAGAGCAGCAGAATGCCTGCGAGCAAGGCCAGGTTCAAAAGCACGATGCCCGCCGCCAGCGCGCGCAGCGCCATTGCCGAGCCTTGAGTGACAGTGAGCGGTCCGAAGCGCGCGAGGTCCGGCGTGGTCGCGCGACCGGCAGGGGTCGTTGCCAGGACCACGTTGACTTGCTCTGGGCTCAAACCAGGCACCGCGCCGGCCACCAAACGCTGCACTTCGCCCACGGCCACCGGGGGAACCGCGCCGCGGTGGCGAACCAGCACCGAAGCACTGGGTTTTTCGGGCGTTTCATCGGCGTTCAAGCCGTCGCGCGCCGGAACCGCGAGGTGCACCCGCGCGGAGAGCACGCCCTCCAAGCTGCGCAGTGAACGCTCGAGATCGCCGGCGACGCCCGCGGTCCAGCGTGCGTGCTCGGCGAGGCGGCTAGGCACGACGCCACCCTGACCCAGCGCTTCCAGCACGCCGGGACTCGACTTTGGGGGCAGATTCTCCTCGGCTAGAAAACCGATGGCGGTGGATGCATCGCCCTTGGCGACGCTGACTCGAAAATGCCCTTCGTGTTCGGGATCTCGCTCCTTGTCGGCGCCGACGCCGCCGCGAGCCAACAGCGCGACCGCTTGATTGGCGTCAGCCTCGTCCAGGTTTCCCGCGACGGGCACGCTGCAGGCGACCAGTGCGAGCGCGCCTGCGCTCATGAGGAATTTCACGTACCGCATCGCCCACCCACCCATCTTCGTCTTTGCGCGCCGGACCGCTCAAAATTGCGTGCGCGTCACGTCGAGCTTCGGATGGCTCGGGAAGCTGATGCCGCGCACCGAAGCCGCGACACAGGACTCGACGCGCCGATCACGCGGGCGGGAAATGATGGTGACGCCCACGGCGCGGCCGTTTTGAACCGCCGCACAGATACTGAGCCCCATCGATTCGGGTACGCCGCAGTGGCTGAAGTACGAGCCGCGGTTGAGGACCGCGCCGTACTGCCCGGCGGTGATGTCCGCCTGTCCACGCGGGCCGCCCACGTTCATCTCTTCCACGTAGGCGGACTGTGCCGCCTCGCAGCTCATGCCGCCGCCGAGGATCGGGATTCCGCCGCTCTTGCCGATCACCCGGGCGCCGCCGCCGCCGGGACGCCGCTTGCCACCAGAGAGACCGCCGTCGACCTCGACGTTCGACGCGGTGTCGCCGTGCACGTCGACCTCGTCCTTGCGGCTGCCGCGCTTGGTCAAAATCCAAATTCCAGCAATCAAGAGCAAGCTGCCCACCAGCACGATGCCGAGGAAGGCCTTACTGCGCGTGCTTCGCGTTTCTTGCACCACCACGCGCTCGATCGCCGCCTTTTCGGCTTTAATCTCGCGATGCAGCTTGGCGTGCTCGGCGAAGGGGGCAAATTCTTCCCAATCCTTGATGGCCCGCTCGTCTTTGCTGAGCGCATCGCGCACCACATCGCCCTCGAAAAACGTGTGGTTCGCGATCTGCTGCAGCAGCTCGACCGCGTTGAACGGGCCGTGGTCCATGCCGTCCTTCACCACTACGTAGCGCGGGCGCGGATCGCTCTCGAGACGAGCCTTGAGTGAGGCTAGCTCGGAAGTGGCATCGGGCGCCCGTGCGGCGCGTGCCGGCGCTGCGGCGACCGCGCGCTGCGGCGCGTTCGGGGAGGGCTCGGGTGGCAGCATCGACATCGAGACGTCGACGTCGAAGTGCTCGTCGTGATCCAAATGCGAGGTATCGGCGGGCGGCGGAGGCGGCACGCTACCGGGTGGCGCGAACTGGTGCAGCGCCTGCGCGAGCGCCAGCAAATCATCCGGACGGTGACGGGGGTCCGAAACCAGCGCTTTGGCCAAAACCGCCTCGAATTGGGGCGGAAGCGGCGTGGTCGCGAGCTCGCCGGGACGACGCATACCGGGGCCCACCGACTGTCCCGTGAGTAACTCGTAGAGGATCGCGCCCACCGCAAAGACGCTTGCTCGCGCGACCCCGGGCTGACCACTCCGTTCCTCCGGCGCGAGGCAGGCCTTGTCGCGCGGCAGCAGTGGTGCGCGTGACGCGAGCTCCACCGAGATCTGGAAGAAGCCGAATTCGTCCTCGACCAAGCTCGAGGGATGCAAGAACAGCCGCTCACCGCGCTTGTGCAGCTCGGAAGCTTGGACACACAGCGGCACGCAGATGCCGACGGCCTGCTTGAGATTGAGCAGAGTGCCGCGGCCGCGGAGTTCTTCGATGCGGGCCCGCAAGGTGCCGGCGATGACGCCAGTGCCAACCGGGATGGGCGTGACCAAATGCTGCTGCGAACTCGTCATCCGGGGCGCGGATGTTAGCAAAGAATCGGTCGCAACAGGTCGACTGCGTCCAGCGGTACCGCAATTGGGTGGGGGCGGGCGGCCCTGGGCTCAGGCCTGGACGCCGATGGGCGCTCTCCTAGAGCGCGGTTTCGTCGGGCCGCGCTGCTTCTCGATAACGATGACGCCGAGCTGTGTACTTGCCGCGCACGAACGGCCCCAGCACCGGCGAGATATTGGCTGGGACGTCCGCATCCCATTCGCCCCCGTGGACGTAGTCGGTCGGCCTCAGGCTCTCGCTGAGCAGGGCAAAACCAGGGACCGTTTCGGTGGGCACCCCGAGCGAAAGGAGTTCGGCTCCGAACTCGCTGGCATCGAGACGCACCAGGCGCACGCCGGCGAGCGCCGTCTGCATCCGGGGGTCACGCAGCGACAGCATCACTCCGTTACACGGCAGACAGTTCGGTGCGACCACGAAGACGACGAGCGTCTCCTTCTCGGCGCGCGCCGCTTTCTGCTGCTCGGCCAACGCCGTGCGCAGGCTGACCGCGCCGGGGCTCGGGTCGACCACGCGAATCTTCCCGAACGAGGTTTCGCGAGTACCCTGCTCGCGCGTGAACGGCGCTCGAGCCGGATTCGGGGCTGGCACGGCCGGCGTGCTCGGAGCCGGCGCCACTCCAGCAAATGGGGGAGTCGGCGGCGGTGCCAAGGCTGCAATCGCCGCGGGCCGCGCAACCATGGCGATGCTCACGGCAACGCCCAGCACGACCAGCGCGAGATTGATGCCACCGAGCACGATGCCTGCCGTGGCGAGACCCGAGCCCGACTCGCGCCCTGAAGCGCGTGCAATTTCTCCGCGCGCCGCGAGCCCGAGCACGATAGCCAAGACGCCGCCCAGACCACAGAAGCAAGAGCCGAACAGACCGGCGAACACCGCCAGTATCGCGGTGGTGTTCGTCTTGGGAGCCAGTCCTGCGGGTGTCACCCTCTCCAGTATAGTGCTGCGCGGCGCCGTTGCTCACCCTCTCGCTGGCTCGGCATGGGCTATGCTCCGCCGCGATGGTGCCTTGCCCCCCTGCCGCTCACCGAGGCAGGCGTTCGAAATCCGCTTTCGGTTGTGCCTGGCGCGGTTTAGCCGTGCTTGCGCTCACTCTGGTTACCAGTCGGCCCTGTTTCGCGGAATCGCCGTCGCACGCCGGGGAGGATCCCCGCGCCGCCAACGGCGAAGCCGCGCCGAAACAACACTTCGAGGAGGCGCTGGTCCACTACCGAGAGGGCCACTATCGCGCGGCCGTGGCGGAACTGGAGGCCGCGCTGACCTTCGATCCTACGAGCAAGGACCTGCTCTACAATCTCGCGCTCGTGCACGAGAAGCTCGGTCAGCTCGATCGCGCGATTTCGGTTCTGGAGCGCTACACCGAGATCGAGCGCGACCCGAAGGAGCTCGAACGCGCGCGGCAGGCCATCGTGCGCATGCGCGGCGCGCGTGCAGAACTCGCACCCCCGGTGGTTCTGGCGCGAGTCCCGATGCCGCTGCCGGTGGCGCCGCTCGCCGCTGCGGGCGCCGAGCCTAAAAAGACCAATCCCTGGCTGATAACCACGGCTGGTATTTCCGCGGCCGCAGCGGTCGTCGGCGTGATCTTCGGCGTGCGTGCGCTCAGCTTGCGGCCGAGTCGGGAGGCGATCGCTAGCCCCGACAAGTCCATCGACGACATCCGAGCGGATCAAGCGCGGGCCGAGGATTCGGCCGTGATCGCCGATGTTTCGTTCGCGGTGAGCCTGCTTTCCGGAGCTGGCGCGGCCGTGCTCTGGCTGAGAGATTCCGACCGCTGCCCGGAGCCCCGGCTCGCTCGAGCCCCGTTGGGCGTGAGCGTCGGAGGAAGCTTCTGAATGCGCCGGGTCGGTAGAGGATTGTTGCTGCTCTTGGGGCTTTGCGGGCTCTCCACCCACTGCTCCTTGCTGGTGCAAAACGATCTTGCGGAGCTGCGGTGCTCGCCCGACGGTGCGATCGGTCTTCCTGGCTGCGATCCTGGACAGGTTTGCGTGGCGTTTCGCTGCCGAGCCTGCATCGCTAGCGAGGTGTGCGGCGATGGAATCGACAACGACTGCAACGGTCAGCGCGACGATCGCTGCCAAGGAGGCGGGCAGGGCAGCGCGGGCGCCAAAGGGGATGGGGACGCGGGCGGTGCAGGCGGAATTCAAGGACGTGACCCAGGCTCCATGTGATCAGGTCGTTGGGCCGACTTTGGGAGGACCGAGACCGAGCGTTGGCGTTCGGCCATTGCTCGGTTAAAACAGGGGGGCGCTCCTTGACCCTCTGATGCCGGTCGTGGCTCCTGACGTGCTGCTCCCGTCCGACAGGGAGGACGACCTTGATCAGGTCTGTCCGAGCTGCCGAGAGCCCATCGCTGCATTTAGCGATCTCCCTCCGCCCTCTGGCACCATTCCGAAATGCCCGAGGCACGGGCTGGCCTTCGTCGATCGCCACGAGCTCGCCGGAGGGGATACCGATCCGCTACTCGGGACCACCATTGCTGGGCGGTTCACGGTGCTCGGTCGGCTGGGCCGCGGCTCGATGGGCTCCGTTTACCGCGCTCGGCAACAAGCGGTGGGTCGCGACGTCGCGCTCAAGATCGTGCGTCGCGACCGAGCTTATGACCCGGAGACGAAGGCTCGCTTCGAGCGCGAGGCACGTGCGATCAGCTCACTTACCTCTCCACACACCATCACCGCGTTCGATTTCGGGGAGTCGGACGATGGTTCCTGGTTCTTGGCGATGGAGATGCTCGATGGCGAGACAGTTGGCGATCGCTTGCGACGTGAGCAGCGTTTCGACTTTCTCGACGCCGTGCGGTTCGCCCAGGACGCGCTGAAGGCACTCGCCGAAGCGCACTCGAAGGGCATCATTCACCGCGACCTCAAGCCCGACAACCTATTCCTGGTCAAGCTGCCGGAGAGCCACGGGCGTCACCGAGAGATCTGCAAGGTCTTGGATTTCGGCATCGCCAAGTGGCAGGGCGTGGGCGACACGCCCATAGACCAGCTCGAGACCCAAGCCGGAACGGTGTTCGGAACTCCCCGTTACATGTCGCCGGAGCAAGCACAGGGGAGCGTGCTCGACGCACGGAGCGACCTCTACTCGCTCGGCGTGCTGCTCTATCAGATGCTGACGGGGCGGGCGCCGTTCGTCGATGACGACGCAGTGGTGGTGATGGCGCGGCACATCAAGGATGAGCCGCAACCCTTCTCCGTGGCTTCGCCGAATGCGAATGTCCCGGCGGCGCTCGAGAAGGCAGTGTTTCATGCACTGGCCAAATCCGCCGCTGACCGGCCGCAGTCGGCGGAGGAAATGAGCGCCGAGCTCGAGCACGCGGTGGAGTCCTCACTCGTTTCAGCCAGCGGGGTTCAGCCCGCTCAAGCGGCGCCGGAGAGCGCGCGGACTCCGCGATCGCGGCGAGGGCTCGCGCTCGGGCTGCTCGCTGGAGTGCTGATCGTGGGTGCCCTGTTTGCCGCACTTGGTTGGCGCACGGCAGCAACAACCCTTCGGAGAGAGAACTCCACTCTTGCCTCGCCGTCGCCGGTGCGTGCCCCCGAATCGACTAGCGCGGTAGTAAGTGCGCTCCCCACATCCAACGAAGCAACCACAGAACAAGCAGATTCGACGGAAAATTCCAGCTCTGCCGCGGCTTCGGCAAGTGGGAGTCGCGTTGCGCCGCGCCCGCGTGTGGCGCGACCGCGCACCGCTGCCTCATCGTCAGTGTCATTGCCGCGCAAAGCCAATGAACGATACGGTCGCTTCGAGTGACTGAACCGTCATTGTGCGTCTGACGCGCTGCGCAGAGCGCTGCGGCTGGCCGGCCTCGACTGGAAAACATGCTGTTTTCACTTTGCGACGCGCAGAGGCCAAATGTTAGCGTCCCTGCAACGACATGGACCCACGCGAAATGGAGACGCTCGTTCAGCGTCTGGTCCAAAACCCGCACGATCAAGATGCGATTGGCTATGCGCATCAAGCGGGCCAGGCCGACCCCCGTTCCTATGCGATGCTGCTGGAAAAAGTAGGGACGGCAACCGCCGACCCCGCGTTTGCGTCTCATTGGCTGACTGAAGCCGCAAACGTTTGGTCCACATCGCTGGGCGATGCGCACCGCGCCGCGCGCGCGCTGATGATCGCGATCGATCGCGATCCGACTCAGCCCACGCCAGCGGAGCGGCTCGCCGATCTGTATCGCGAGAAGGGTGACAGCAAAGCGCTGGTCGCCTTGCTCGAGCGGCGCGCAAAGGCGCTCGCTCCGATCGCGCAGCAATCGCCGGAGATGCGCCCGCACGTCGCGGCGATTCACGAAGAGCTCGGGCGGCTGTGGTCGGAAGCGCCGCTTTCGCAGCCGAAGAAGGCAGTCGAGAATTTCCGGCGCGCAATCGAGTTCGATCCGTCGAGTCAGTATTCGATCTACGCGCTGCGCGAGATGTACAAGGCGCAAGGGCAATGGGCGGACGCGATTCCGCTGTTCGATCTCGAGTTGCGCTTGGTGGACGACAACGAGCGCCGAATCGCGCTCTTGCTCGACGAGGCCGAGGTGCGACGCAGCGCTGGCGACCTGGCCGGCGCGACGCAAGCGTTCCGCGCGGCACGTGACGCCGAGGGCGGCAACGACGCAACGCTCAAGCAGCAATACGCCGCGGTGGTGCTCGAGCGCGTGCAAGCGCGCGAAGCGGTGCCCACCGAGGAGCGTGAGGAAGCCGGTCAACTGTTCGTCGACTTGGCCGAGGAATACCCGGGTGAACACGGGTTCTCGTACTCCATTTGTGCGCTCGAGTTGTCGCAGGGTCACGACCGCGCGATGCAACTCGCCATCTACTACGGTGAGCAACTCGGACGCGTGAACGAAGTGGCGCCGCATGCCGCCGCTTACCTGCGCGCGAATCCGCAGGGCGCGCTGACCGCAGAAGCGCGCAACATCGTGACTCAAGCGATGGAGCTCGGCGGCGACGAGTCGCTGCTCGACGCGCTCGGCCCCGCGCCAGGTGCGGGAGCAGACGAGCAAGTCGCGAGTCTGGTCGAGGTGGCTCAGGCGCTCGCGCGCAAAGCCAAGAAGAACGAAGCCGCGGCGAAGTACCGCGAAGTGCTGGCCATCGCGCCCGACAACACCGACGCGCTCGGCTTTTTGGAGGGCTATTTCCGGCAGACGCGCAAGTTCGTGGAGCTGCGCGACATGCTGCTCGTGGCGGCGCGCAGTGAGAACGCCGATGTCGATCAGCGCAAGGGTTGGCTGAAAGAGGTCGCCACGCTGTGCGAGTCGCAGCTGCGCGATCCGGCTTCGGCCATCACCGCGTTGAAAGAGAGCGTGGCGCTCGATCCGGACGACGAGACCGCGCGCAGTCAGCTCAAGCGGCTACTCGAGAAGTCGGGTCAATGGGACGCGCTCGCCGAGGTTCTCACGCAAGAGGCGGAGCAAACCATCGACGTCGAGGCGCGCATCTCGCTCGAGAAGGCGCTGGCCAAGCTGCACGAGCAGCGGCGCAAGGATCCAATCGCGACCGGTGAGACCTGGGCGCGCATCGCGTCGCTTTCGCCCGATGACGACGAAGCGATTCTAACCGCGGTCGGGCATTTCGAGCGCGCGCAGCGCTCGGATCTGGCTGCCAAAGCGATCGCGGACAACCTCGAGCCGATCAGTGACGAGCGCACGCGCGCCGCCCTGTTGGAGAAGCTCGGCGAGCTGCGGGTCGCGCTCGGCGATGCGCTCGGCGCTGGCGAAGCCTTCGCAGAAGGCGGCGCGCTCACCAAGAACGCCAAGCTGTGGCACGCCGCTGAACGGTCGTTCGTGCACGCCGAGGCCTGGGATCAGGCGGCCACGGCCATCGACGAACGGGCAGGGCTCGCCAGCGCGGACATCGAGAAGTCCGTGTTGTACGCGACCGAAGCGGAATATCTAACCCGCGCGGGTGATGAAACGAGCTCGGTCCTGCGCCTGGAACAGGCGACGGATCTCGATCCCGAGAACGAAGAGTTCGCGGGCAAGCTCGAGGCTCGCTACGACCAGGCCGAGCGCCGCGAGGATCTGGCCAATTTCCTGCTGAAGCGTGCGGATCGCTTGCGCGACAAGGCCGCGCGCATCGGTCTGCGCAAGCGTGCCGCGACGCTGCAACGTGACGCGCTCGGGGACGTGGAGTCGGCGCGCGCGACGCTGATCGCGGTGCTCGACGACGGAGACGAGCCGGAGGCATTGCTCTGGCTGGCCGACGACGCGCAGCAGGGCGGCGAACCCAAGGCGGCGGCCGAGTATCTGGCGCGCCTGGTGAAGGTCAGCACCGATCCGGAGAAGAAGGTCGAGTACGCCCTGCGCGAAGCCAGCCTGGTCGCCGATGGTCTCGACGATCTCGAGGGCGCGGTCGAGCGCTACGGCGTGGTGCTGAAGGATCTGGATCCCAAGAACGTCGGGGCGCTCGAGCGCATCGCGGACCTGAACGATCGTTTGGAGCGCCCGGCCAAAGCGGCTGAAGCGCTGGAAAAACGCCTGGAGCTACTGACCGAGACCGACGCCAAGCTGGCCACGGCGGAGCGGCTGGCGGCGCTCTACGAGGGCCCGCTCGACGACCCGCGCGCGGCGATTCGCGTGCTCGACGTGATTCGCGGACTCGAGCCGGAGAACTTCGACGCGGTGCAACGGCTGTGTGAGCTGTGTGAGCGCGTGGAGGATTGGCCGCGCGTCGCGGACCTCACGGCCGTGCTGATCGAGGTCGAAGGCGACGAGGAAGAGGTCAGCCGCATGACCCGGCGCCTGGCCGAGATTCTGCACAAGAACGTGGGCAAGGGCGACGAGGCGTTGGCGGCGCTCATGGGCGTGGCCGACGCCGGCGATGAGCCGTGTCGCGAGGAGTACGTGCGGCTCGGCGACGAGCTCGGCTGGAAGGGTATCGTCGCGAGCAAGCTCGTCGAGTGGTACGTGGACGCGCCGATCGGTCCCGCACGTAACGACGCGCTGCGCGGCGCTTTCGACCGCTTCCTGGCGGTCGGGCGCGACGCAGACGCCGCGAACGTGGCCAAGGAGCTGGCGCGCACGCGCGGCGCGGACGTGGAGCTCGCGCAGAAGCTCGAGACCATCGCGGTCAACCTGAAGGATCTCGACGCGCTCGGTATCGCGCACGACCTGATCGCTCAGCAACTGGCCGGTCCAGCGCGGGCGGAAGAGCTCGTGCGCCAGGCCGAGGTGTTGGTCGAAGCAGGGGTGGAGCCGGGCGAGGCGGTTCAACACGGCGAACAAGCGCTCACCAGCGTCGCGCCGAGCGAAGTGGCCCCGCTGCTCGAGCGTCTGGCCAAGATCACCAAAGAGCCGGGCGCGATCATCGACATCTACGAGCGCCAGGTCACGCGCTGCAAAGTGCCGGCGGATCGCCTGCAAGCGCTGGCGCGAGCGGCCCAAGTCGCTGCGCAGCACGAGGTCTTCGATCGGGCCCGTCAGTTCCTGGATGTCGCCTTGGGCGGCAGCGTGCAGGAAGAAACGCTGGCAGCGCTGGAAGACGCGGCGCGCGAGAGTGATCTCGAGCGCGGCGGAGATCGCCTGCGGCGCACGCTGGCCGAAGCGCTCTCCGCCGGAGGTCAGGGCTCGCGCGATGGCGGTCGAACCCGCGGCGCGCTCCTCGGGCGCGCGTCGCAGCTCGCTTACAACGACCTGCAAGACACGGCGCAGGCTTTCATTTGGCTCGGAGATGCGATCGTCGCGCACGTGGACGACGAGCGGCTCGGGCAGCTCGAAGCGTTGGCCAACGAAGTCGGTGAGCCGAAACGCGCCGAGACCGTGCTGAGCCGCGCGCTCGAAGAGGTGTTCGACGGGCCACTGGTGCGCAAGCTTCTGGCTCGCCGCGCCACGCTACGGCGCGAAAGGCTCGACGATTTGACCGGCGCAGCGGTGGACTTGAAGCGACTCCACGACCTGTCGCCGTCGGATACGCAGGTGATGGAGCAGCTCTCCGGGCTCTACACCGAGCTCAAGGACTACCGCGGTATGGTCCAGCTTTACGAAGATCAGATTCTTCGTGGCAAAGACCCCGCGAGCCGCGCGGAGCTGGCGCGCAAGGTCGCGCGTTTGTGGGAAGAGGAGCTCGATGATCCGCGCGAGGCAGCCGACGCGTGGCGCCGCGTGCTCCGGATGAAGGCGGGCGACGCCGAGGCCACGCAGGGGCTCGAGCGTGCCAAGAGCAACATGCTCAAGCACAAGTCGGAGCCCGTTTCCGACGCGGTGGGCAAGCCGCCGCCTGCGCCGCCCGCGGCGCCGCCCGCTGAGCGCAGCTCCCCGAAGGCTGCTGAGCCGCCGCCGGTTGCGACTTCTTCTGCGGCTTCGGAAGAAGCCCCGGCGCCGGCGCCCAAGGCTTCCGAGGAACCGGATGAGCCGTTGCCGCTCGCCGGTGTGACCCTCGCGGATCTCACGCAGACCGTACAGGATCCGGTTCGCTCTCCGCTGGCGCCGCCTGTGGAAGCAGCGGCCCCTGAGCCGGTCGCACCGGTCGAGCCGGTCGAGCTGCCCGCGGCGCCCGTGGTGGAGCCGGCAGTCGTGGTGCCCGAGCCGGCAACTGCGGCCGCTATCAGCGAGCCCGAGGACACCTCGTTCCCCGTTGATATGGACGAGCCTGCCGCCGAGCCCGCGAGCGAAGCGCTTGCGCCTCCGGCGCCGGTTGCCGCGGAAGGGCTGGCTGGTTTGGAAGAAGCGGTGACCGGGCGCCGGCCGCCGGCAAAGCCGGGAAAGAAGCCGGATCTTCCGCCCTCCGCGCCGTCTCAATCGCGGCCTGGAGCCCCGCCGCCTCCGCCGCCTTCGTCGATTCGTCCGCCTCCGCCGGCCTCGAAGAGTCGCAGTGCGACGCCTCCGCCCCCGCCCATCGGTTCGCGGCCTCCACTCCCGCCTCCGGGCGGTCGAGCCGGCAACAAGGCCCCCCCTCCGCCGCCGATCGCCAAGCGCTCGGGTCCTCCGATGCTCGACGCGAGTCTGGGCGCGGGGAGCAGCCCGGCGAATGGCGGCGTACGCGCGCCGTCAGCGGTCGGCAGCGAGCTCGACGACGAAGAGCTCAGCGTCGATGACGACGAGCTGATCGACGAGTGAGAAGAATGGGCCGCGCACAGTGCGCGGCCTAGCTCGCTTCGAGCGCGAGCTCGACGGTGCACGTGTGCGGATCGAGTCGCGCACCGAGGCCAAACGGCAGCGGATGATTCGGGCTGCCGTGGCCGAAACCGAGGCCGGCGAGCACCGGGATGCCGAGCGTTGCCAGTCGTTCGTCGAGGACGGCGTCGATGGGCACGCCGTGCGGTCCCGCCGGGCAATCGGTGAAGTCGCCTACCAGGATGGCGGCGATGTTATCGAAAGCGCCGCTCACGAACAGCGCGCTCAGCATGCGGTCGACGCGATAAGAAGCTTCGGTCACGTCTTCCAGTGCGAGAATCGCGCCCCGCGGCAGGGTCAGGCGCCCCGAGGCGTGAGCCGTGAAGAGCAGGGTGAGATTGCCGCCGACGAGCGGGCCTTCTGAAAAGCCCGGGCGGATCCAGCGCGTGCCAATGAGCGAGCGCGGAGCGCCCGGCGATTCCAGTGCTGCGAGCCACTCATTTCGTGCCGCTTCGTCGACGCGGCCGAGCCCAGCGGCGTTTTCGGCGTGCAGCGAGCACACGCCGACCCGCTGCGCCTCCAGGTGAAGGAGGGTGGTATCCGAAAAGCCAACCAGCCACTTCGGATTCGTTCGGAGAGCGGTCCAGTTGGCGAGGTGAGCGATGCGCCCCGCGCCATAACCGCCCCGCGCGGCGACGATGGCGGCCACGCCGGGAGCTTCGAGGGCGGCGTTCAAATCGGCGAGGCGCGCGTCGTCGTCGCCTGCGAGGAAGCCGTTTCTATCGAGCACGTGCTCGCCGAGCTCCACCCGGTAGCGCTGCTCGAGCCAAGCGATGCCACGCGCGAATAGGTCGCGATCGAACGGGCTCGACGGGGCCACGACGCGAATGCGATCGCCCGGCCGGAGCGCCTTGGGCAGGATGAAATCGCCGGGCATCCTCCGGCTAGTGCCAGTCGAAACCGGGCGCTGTCAAGGGACGCTCGGGACCGCCGGGCCGGGCGCCCGATGAGGTTCGGGGGTACGAATCGCTCACTCCGCGAGCCCCTTCGTGTAACGTGCGGCCGGAACGATTCGAGCGATGCAAAAGAAGACTGCTCTAGCGCGTCTCGGCGACGTCGCCGCCCAGGGAGGACCCCTTCTTGGCCGTTTATGGCAGGGGGCGAAGCGCGCTCGCGACGAGCTGACGACGCGTGTGTTGGGCGCCGACTTCGATGAGCGAGTGGCGTTTCTGACCAGCCGCTACCAGGGCGGCCGAGATCCGTTCGGTCTCGAAATCGACACGGCCCGTCGCGCGGCGACCATGTGTGCGGTCTTTCATCGACTCTATTTCCGCACCGAGGTGTTCGGCATCGAGAACGTGCCCCCGGGCAGGGTGCTCTTGATCGCCAATCACTCGGGTCAAATCCCGATCGACGCGGCCATCATCGGCTCGGCGATGTTTCTGGACGCGAACCCGCCGCGCGTTACGCGTTCCATGGTCGATCGCTGGACAGCGACGTTGCCATTCGTATCAATGTTCTTCAATCGCGTCGGGCAGGTGGTCGGTCTGCCCGAGAATGCGCGCCGCTTGCTGGCCATGGATGAGCTGTTGCTCGCTTTCCCCGAGGGGACGCGCGGCGTCGCCAAGCCATTCTCGCGTCGTTACGAGCTCGAAGAGTTCGGGCTCGGGTTCATGCGCCTGGCCATGGAAACCGAAACTCCGATCGTGCCGGTCGCAGTGATCGGCGCGGAGGAGCAGTATCTAAGTCTCGGAAACTTCAATTGGGCGGCCCGGGTCCTCAATTTGCCGGTATTCCCGCTGGTTCCGCAGGTGCTGCTGCCCGGGGGGCAAATGCCGCTGCCGACCAAGTATCGTCTGCATTTCGGTGAGCCGATGCGTTTCTACGGCGATCCGGAGGACGATGAAGCGGTGATTTCGGACAAGGTCTGGCTAGTGCGCCAAACCATTTCGCACTTGCTCAGCGAAGGCTTGAAAGCGCGCCGGAGTGTGTTCTTTTGATGACCGCCGCTGCGCTCGAACCGCTGACCATGCCGGTCATCGTGACCGGGATTTGCGGTCGCCTGGGACGCAGCGTGGCGCGCGTTTTACATCGCGAGACGTCGGTGATCGGCATCGACCGCAGGCCCTTTCCGGATCGCCCCGCGGACATCGAGCATCACGAGCTCGACCTGCGCAGCAAGCGGGTGCGCGATCTGTTTCGACGTTCGGAGCCGCCCGCGCTGGTTCATTTGGGGGTGATGCACGATCCCAAGCGCAACGCCGAGGAGCACCACGCCTTCAACATACTTGCCATGCAACAGCTGCTCGAGTTCAGCGAGCAGTTCGAGCTGCGTAAGGTGGTGGTGCTCTCGAGCGCGAACGTTTACGGCCCGCGCCCGGACAATCCCCAGCTGCTCACCGAGGAAGCGCCGCTGCTGGCGGCGGGGCGCTTCAGCGATATTCGCGATTTGGTGGAGCTCGACATGGCCGCGCAGGGCTTCTTCTGGCGCAAGCCGGACACGGAGACCGTGATTTTGCGGCCGTCGCACATCCTGGGGAGCGTGCGCAATGCGCCCAGCAACTACCTGCGCCTGAAGCGCGTGCCGACCCTGCTGGGCTTCGATCCGATGATGCAAGTGGTGCATCAGCGAGACGTCGTCGACGCGATTCGGCGCGCCTTGCAGCCGGGTGTGCGTGGCATCTTCAACCTCGCGGGGCCGCCGCCGGTACCGCTTTCGCGAGCCATTCAGATGCTCGGGCGACAGCAGTTGCCAGTGCCGCACTCCGCGGCGCGTTTCATGGTCGAGCAGATGTTTCGCTTTCGGGTGACCTCGTTCCCGGCGCCAGAGCTCGACTTCATTCGCTACGTCTGCATGGTCGATGACTCACGAGCGCGCGAGATCCTGGGCTATGCACCAAAATACGATTTGGCGAAAACTCTGGGCGCGGTGGACGATGAACGCTGGCTCGATTGAAGCCCGTGCAGGGCTACTGTGGCTGGGCGCTTTCGTGCTCGTCGCGTGCGAGAGGCTCACTGCCGATCCGCCGCCGCCGCCATCGCGCCACGAGATTCCGGCTGCGCCTCCGGCGGCGCTCGGCGCGCACCTGGCGAGCAACCCAGCGCCGGCGATGCCCATCGAGCCGCCGTCGCCGCCACCCGATCCGGACGCCGAGGGCGACGGTAGTGCCGAGTCCGCCCCTGACCTCGGTAAGAAGGACGCGGGCACACCGCCCCCACCGGAAGGGGTCACGCTGTGACGGCGCGCCGCTCTAGTTTCGCGCGCGTCGGTCTCGCGGTTGGCCTGGTGCTTGCCGCTTGCTCGGGCGCCGCCCGAGTTCCACCCGGTCTCCCTCCGCCGGAGTACGAGCAGCCCGGCGCGTCACCCTGGCCTCCCGCCGATGCCGGGGTCGTGCCGCTCGGGGACGGCGCGGCGCAGGCCGAGGAAGCCCCGGCCCCGCCCCCCGCGGTACCGGGCGCTGCCGGCGCTCCCGGCGAGTGAGCGGGTTTTTTTGTTGGTTCTGGCGGCGGGCAACGCGCGGCTGATCTGCTAGAGATCCCCTACGTGGTTCGCGGACGGTCAGTGGACTCTGCCTGGGTGAATTGGCCGAACGCGGCTGAACAGACCGAGGCAAATTCGTGACCAGTATCGTCCAGCAGGCTGAGCGGGCGCGTCGTGCGACCCGAACCTTGCGCGCGCTCGGCCGCGCCGAAAAAGATCGCGCGCTGCTCGCGATCGCCGACAAGCTACGCAAGAGCGCCGGTGCAATCGCCGAGCACAACGCGCGGGACCTCGAGGCCGGGCAGGGCGCAGGCCTGAACAGCGCGTTGCTCGATCGCCTGCGCATGGATGCCAAGGTCACGGAAGCGACCGCGCGCGGTGTGGAGTACATCGCGAGCCTCAACGATCCGGTGGGTAGCCGCAGCTCGATGCAGCGCATCAAGGGTGGCCCACTCGCGGGTCGTCAGCGCGTACCGCTCGGCGTGATCGCGATGATTTACGAATCGCGCCCCAACGTCACGGTGGACGCGGCGGCGCTGTGCCTCAAATCCGGCAACGCCGTGCTGCTGCGCGGCGGCAAAGAAGCGCTTCACTCCAATCAATTCTTGGGGCAATTGCTGCAACAGGCGTTGGTCGAGAGCGGCCTGCCCGGCGATGCGATTCAAATCATTCCGGCCACTGATCGCGAAGGGATTCGCGAGCTGCTGGGTCTGGTCGGGTTGATCGATCTGGCCATCCCGCGCGGGGGTGAAGGGCTGATTCGGTTCGTCACCGAAAACGCGCGCGTGCCGGTGATTCAGCACTACAAGGGCGTCTGTCACCTGTTCTTGGACGCTGGCTGCGATCTCGAGCAGGCGGTACGCCTGACCATCAACGGCAAGGTGCAGCGGCCTTCGGCGTGCAACTCGCTCGAATGCTTGCTCGTTCACGCGCACGACGCGGGGCGCTTGTTGCCACCGGTGTGTGAAGCCCTTCTGGCCGAGGGGGTCGAAATTCGCGGTTGCGGGCGCACCTTGGAGCTGGTTCCCGGCGCGCGGCCTGCGAGTGACGACGACTGGGGTAAGGAGTACCTCGACAAAGTGCTCGCCGTGCGAGTTGTCTCCGGTATCGACGCGGCGCTCGATCACATCGTGCGTTACGGCTCGAACCACACCGAGGCTATTTGCACCGAGAGCCAAAGCAACGCGCAGCGCTGGCTTCGCGAGGTGGACGCGAGCTGCGTACTGGTGAACGCTTCCACGCGCTTCAACGACGGCGGCGAGCTGGGGCTCGGCGCTGAAATCGGCATTTCCACGTCGAAACTCCACGCCTACGGCCCGATGGGCCTCGAGAGCCTGACCACCGAAAAATGGGTGGTGATCGGCGATGGGCAGGCGCGCGCTTGACTCACCTCGAACGCGGGAGAGCCCACTAACGTGTTTCTGGCAATTGATCGAAGCGAGCGCGTGCGCGCGCTGGCTGGTTTTGGCGGAGGAAATCTGAATTGAAGCAACGGACCAAGACGGCGCGGCGCGCCGCCAGCTTGAGCGCGCCTCCTTCACGCAATGCACCGCGGCCGCCGACCGGCCCCTCCAAGGACGCCCAGCGCATGGCGCTTGCCGCGGCGGAAGCCGGGCTCGACAAGAAGGCGTCGGAAGTCGAAATCGTGGATGTCACCGGTAAGGTCGACTACGCGGATTTCCTGGTGCTGATGACCGGCCACAGCGACCGTCATGTCGCCGCGATTGCGGAATCAGTCGATGAAATGTTGGGCAAGAAGGGCTGGCACAGCATTTCGGTGGAAGGTCTGCCGCGTGGCGAGTGGGTGCTGATCGACTTCGTCGATGTGGTGGTACACGTGTTTCAGGAACGCACCCGCTCGCTGTACGATCTCGACGGGTTGTGGATGGACGCGCGCCGCCTCTCGCCTCCCGAGTCTTCGCGCGGACCGGTGTGAAGCTTCTGCTCATTGCCCAGGGCAAGCTCAAAGACAAGGGCTTGCGTGCCCTGGTGGACGACTACCTCGGCCGGATCAAGCGCTACGCGCCCTGCCAGGAAATCGAGGTCAAGGAAGCCTCGCAGTTGCTCGCTGCGGTGCCGGCCGAGGCCACGCTGGTCGCGCTCGAGGTCTCCGGGCAAGAGCTATCGAGCACGGCGCTCGCGCAGCGGGTCGAGCGCTGGTTGGGACACGGCAAAGGGGTCGTGGCCTTCGTGATCGGCGGCGCGGAGGGGCTGCCGAAGGAGATCGGCGCGCGTGCCAATTTCGAGCTCAGCCTCTCGCGCTTGACGCTGCCGCATCGGCTGGCGCGCTTGCTACTCGCCGAACAACTTTACCGGTCGTTCAGCATTCTGCGCGGCGAGCCGTACGCGCGCGAAGAGTAGGCTACGCATCCGCCGGCGGCGGCTCGTCACTCGGCTTCTTGCGCCCGAATATGAACGCGACGCCGATCGACAGGCCGTAGAGCAAGCACAGCGGCACCGCGAGCATCAATTGGCTCAGCGGATCCGGTGGCGTGAGAATGGCCGAAATGACGAATGCGACCACGATGAAGTAGCGGAAAAAGCCGATCAGCGTCTTGTGCGTGACCAGCCCTGCGATGCTCAAAAAGAAGATCAGGATTGGCAGCTCGGAGGCGAATCCGAACGCGAGCAGCATGTGCGAGACGAACTCGATGTACTCGCTGATCATGAGCGTCGGCGTGATCGTGATCTCGCCCACTTGACCGGCAAAGCTCAGCAGGTACTCGAATGCGAGCGGAAACGCGAAGCGCCAGCCAAACCAGGCCCCACCGGCGAATAGTGCGCACGACGAGACCACGAACGGAATTGCGAAGCGCTTCTCCCGTGAGTAGAGGCCCGGCGCGATGAACGCCCAGATTTGATAGAGAATCAGCGGCAACGCGAAGATTAGACCTGCGATCGCCGAGAGCCTGACGTAGGCAAGGAACGCCGATGCCGGGGTAGGGAAATTGATGATCGGATTGGCGGCCTTTTCCAGCGCCTCCTTCGTTGCAGTGGCTTCGTGCAAATGTCGCCACGCCACTGCATATGGCTCTGCCAGCCACCCGAGCACCTTTTCTTTGAAGTGCCACGCTATGAACGCTCCCACCAAAAACGACAACGCCATGCGGATGATGCGGGAGCGGAGCTCTTCCAGGTGCTCCCACAGCGTCATCGAATGGTCTTCGGGATCGGCGCTCATCGTCATGGGTTACGCTGCAGGTGCGGATTGCGCGGGTGGCGCGGATTCGTCGGGCGTACTCTCGCGAGTAGCAGGAACAGGCACGGGCTCGGGGGGTGGGCTGGCAGCAGCGCCGAGCTCGGGCGGATCGAACAGGTCGTCGGGCAGCGCGCCGTAAGCGTCCGGGCCTTCGGGCGGATACTCTTTGGTCGGATCGATATCGACGAAGCCAAACGCCGGCTCATAGTGGCGCTGCGGGCGCACGGGCGGGCTAGGGGTCGGGTCCGCCTGGGGTTCCGGAGGCACGTACGCGGGGACGTGATGGCCGCCGCCGCGCATCAGCGACCTGAGCTCACTCAGGCCGCCATGCAGGCCTTCGGCGCGCAAGATGTCGTCGATGCCGCTCTGCGTGCGCATGTCGTAGACCATGCTGCGGGCCTTGCGAATCCACTGGCCGAGCGTGCGCAAGACTCCGGGCAACTTCTGGGGACCTACGAAGACCAGCGCGACCACGCAGATCAGCAGGAACTCGCCCATCGAAAAGCCGAACACGCCTGCAAACTAGCGTTCCTCGCGGGTCGAGGCAACCGCGCGGCCCTCGCCGAGCCGCGCGCAGCGGCCTTTTCAGCCCACAAAGCTGTCGGGCGTGAGTCAAGTTCGCACACGCTTCCTTTCAAGGCGCCCGCGGCCGGCCTAAGCTCCCGGTGTGATTTGGTTGCTCGCGCTCGCGGTCATCGCCCCGACCGTGTTCGTCTACTTCCTGGTGATCAAGGCCACCGACCGCTTCGAACCGGAGCCGTTTTGGCTCTTGACCGTGATGTTCTTGTGGGGCGCCGTGGTCGCGACGGTATTGGCCATTGTGGGCAACGCGGTCGGGGAGGGAGCAGTCAGCGCTGCGCTCGGTAAGGGCGCGGGCAAAGAGCTCGTTCAGGAATCGACCGCCGCCTTCGTCGCGCCTTTGGTCGAGGAGACGACCAAGGGCGTGGGCTTGCTGCTGCTGTGGGCGCTATCTGCGGTCTGGTTACGTGAGCTCGATGGCGCGCTCGACGGCGCCATCTACGGCGGAGTCGTGGGCCTCGGTTTCACGCTGACGGAGGACATGCTGTACGTGACGCGGGCCGCGGAGGGTGGGGGCTTCGCAGCGTTCTTCGGCGTGTTCGTGCTGCGCACCGTGCTCTCGGGGCTCGGTCACGCGTCCTTCACGGCAATGACCGGCCTCGGCGTCGGCATCGCCGCCGAAGCCTCGCCTGGGCTGCTCAAGTTGATCGCGCCGGTCGGGGGTTGGCTGTCGGCCGTGGGCCTGCATTTTCTGCACAATTTCCTGGTCACGTTCCTGTACGCGGACGGCACCGGGCTGACCGCGAAGTTCGTCGTGTTCTGGATGTTCGACACCCTGTTCTTCGTCGTTATCCTGATGCTCGCCTTGCGCGATCGCTCGATCGTGCTGCGCGGCTTGATCGACGAAGCGGGCCGCCTTCTTCACCCCAAAGAGCTCGCGCGCACCACCAGCTATTGGATGCTCGTTCCATTTTGGAACTTCGTTTCGTTGTTGGGCGGCAGCTCTGGCTACGCGAAGAGCCGTCAGAAGCAACTAGCCCTGATCGAGCTCTCGTTCTTGAAGCACAGAAAGCGACGCGGCGAAACCGACGCCTCGATCGATCGCAGCGAGCAAGAACTCAGGCAGCGAATCTGGCACGCCAATCAGGCGGGCATCTTCATCGGCCCGCGCTGAGCGGCGCGTCTCAGGCGCCGCCCTTGAGCAAGTTGCGCGCGATCACCAGACGCTGAATCTGGCTGGTGCCCTCGTAGATTTGCAGCACCTTGGCGTCCCGCATCAGCTTTTCAACGGGGTAGTCGCGCACGTAGCCGTTTCCGCCGAACACCTGGACCGCGTCTACGGCGGTTTGCATGGCCCGGTCCGCGCCAAACGCCTTGGCATAGCTCGAGATGATCGGGTCGCGGACGCCGTTGTCCAAATTCCAAGCAGCCTTTTGGTAAAGCAAGCGCGTGGCTTCGGTGCTGATGCCCATTTCGGCGAGCATCGCTTGAACCAGCTGGTGCTCGCCGATTGGCACTCCGAACGCTTTGCGTTCGCGCGCGTAGGCCAGGCACTCGTCCAGACAGCGTTGCATGAGCCCCGTGGCCATCGCGCCGATATCGGGCCGTGTTTGGTTGAAGGTCTCCATGGCCAGGCGAAAGCCTTCACCCTCGGGCGCCAGCAGGTTCGATTTGGGCACCACCACGTCTTCGAAGTGCACCGCCGCGGTGTCGCTGGCGCGTTGTCCGAGCTTGTCCTCGTGCTTGCCGACCTTCAGACCTTTGGTGTCCCGGTCGACGATGAACGCGGCGATGCCCTTGTGGCGCTTGGCCGGATCCGCGGTGGCAAAAACCACGTAAAAGCTCGCAAAGCTGGCGTTGGTGATCCAGCATTTTTCGCCGTTCAGCACGTAATCGGCGCCGTGCGCGCGGAACGTGGTGCGTAGGCCCGCGACGTCACTGCCGCCGCTCGGCTCCGTGGTGCAGTAGCTGGCGAAGAGCGGCCCGGCGGTGAGCATGCCCAGGTATTTCTTCTTTTGCTCCTCGTTGCCCGCCAGCTTGATGGGAGTGAGCGCGAGCGTGTTGGCGAGCATGCTGGTCTGAATGCCGGTACAGCCATACGCGAGCTGCTCGGCGATTAGAGCGTTGTCGAGCTCACCGAAGCCGGCGCCGCCGTATTCGGGTGAAACGGTGGCGTTTACCAGCCCGAGCTCGTGTGCGGCTTCGAACACGTCCTTCGGAAAGCGCCCTTCGCGATCGCACTCGGCGGCGATCGGTATGATGCGTTCACGGGCGAAGCGCCGCGCAGTCTCGACCAGGGCCTTCTGCTCGTCAGTCCAGGAAAAGTCCAGCATGCTGCATCACTCCTTGGCTTTGCGTTTGAGACGTTCGAGCTCCGCGCGAACGGCGCGCGCACCGAGCGTAAACCCGATCACGACGCCGACCAAGAGCACACCTGGTATGAAAATGACGTGCTCGATGGTCATGTCAGGGGCGCGGATCGGCTGGCCGCGAGCGGGAAATGGCTCGATCGAGCTCGGTCAAGCGGGCTTCGATGCGCTGCTGCTTGCGCCAGCTCAGGAACAAAAACCCGAGCAGCAACGCCCACATCACCACATAGGCAGACACCAAGAGCGAGCTCGCGCTGGTTTCCTCGCCGCCGCCCCGCACGGCGACGAATTCGGTCGAGCGATCATCCGGCGCGGCCTGCGAAGCGGACATTTCCCTCACTCTAATTCTCCCTGACTGGGTCTCAAGCGTCGAGCAGCCCCTGCGCGGCAGCCTGTTCTTCCAAGCGGCCGAGGCGCGAATTGGCGAGTGCCAGTCGGGCTCGACTCCAGAGCATGAGCACCGCCAGCAACGTAAACGCCACGAAGCCGATCAGCAGGGCGTAGCGCATGTCGGGGTGTAGCCCGCCGCCGCCCTTGGTGATCACGGTCGGGTGATTGCCACCCCATTTTCGCACTGAGTAGTGAATGATCGGCAAGTTGACGGTGCCGAGCACCCCGAGCGCGGCCGCGAAGCGTCGCTCGGCGTCGCCGTTACCGCCGAACGCGCGCAGCACCACCACTGCTACGTAGACCAGGACGCTGAGCAGCGAGGTGGTGAGTCGTGGATCCCAAGTCCAATACACGCCCCAGGCTTTCTTGGCCCAAAGCGGGCCGCTCGTCAGCACCAGCGCCCCGAACACCACGGCACACTCCGCACCGGCCTTGCCCCACGCATCGCGCGAGTCGGACGCGCCCGCCAAATAGAGTGCGCTCGAAACGAAGCACACCGCGCCAGACAGATACATGGCGTAGGCCGCGGGCACGTGGAAGTAGAAGATCTTCTGGGCTAGGCCGCCGGCCTGCATTTGGGCCGTGGGCGTCTTCAAGAAAACGACCGCAATCAGGTAGGCGAAAGTCGCCAAGGTGATTGCGAGCAGAATCTCGAAGCTGCGGCGAGGCATGGCTCCGGAGCCTAGCACCATCGCTTTCAGTCCGGCTAGACGCGGCAGGTCGCGAGCGCCAACAGCGCCGCGATCTTGGCCCTTAACACTTGGAACTCCTTGATCGCGAGATCGAGTTCGGCAGCGCGTAGGCGACGCGCCGAATCGACCAAATCGAAGCTGGTTCCGGTGCCGTTCAGATATGCCACTTGGGTGAGCCGCGCGGTCTCGCTCGCGATCTCCCGACTGCGGGTCGATACGGCCAGATTCGCGCTCGCGACCTCTACCCCGCGGATCGCTTGGTTGACTTCGATCTGAGCGCGTCGGCGCACGTCGGACACGTTCTGGCGCGAGAGATCGAGATCGGCGCGGCGCGACTCGCGATTACCGGTCCGCACACCGCCATCGTAGATGTTCCAGTTCAGCGCGCCGTAGATCGACCAGGTGACGTGTTCGTTGTTGATCGCCGAGCGCGGCTGAGTATAGGCGAGGTCCGAGCCGAGCTTCACCGTCGGAATGAAGGTCTGATCGACGCCGTTGACGTTGCGTTCAGCCACGCCGACCGCGGCGTTCGCCGCTCGAACGTCCGGGCGCTGATCGATCGAGGTCTCGACGGTGCAGCTGCTCCGCGCGTCGCTCGCCAGGCTATCGAGGTGAATCTCCGGGGTCACGCTCCACGGTTCGGCGGAGCCGAGGGCAGCGCCGAGCGCCTCGCGTGCTCGAAGTACGTCCTCTTGAGTCGCGACCACTTGTGCGCGTGAGTCCGACACTTCCTGTTCGACGCGGAGCACGTCGACCGTGCTCGCCGCTCCGAGCGCGGCCCGGCGCTGAGTGAGATTCAAAGTGGAGAGCGCGCTCGAAAGCGCCACCCGACTGACTTCGGCCAGGCGCTCGCGTGTGACCACGTCTACGATCGAGTTGGCGACCAGCGCGATTTGCTGCCGTTCGACCTCCTTGGCGTCGAGCTTAGCGTTCTCGATCACGTCCTTGGCGGTACCGTGTTCGTACCAAGAGCTAGCCGCCAACACCGGGATCTCGATATTCAGACCCGCGCCCCAGCTGAAGGAAGGATCCGGAATGGTTTTCGTAGCGATCGCTGGTGGCGGGCCAGGGATGAGGAACGGTGGCGATTCTCCGGTGAGCAGCTGCTGTGTTGCGCTCGCTCTGCCATTCAGCGAAGGCAAGGCGCCCGCGAGCGTCGTGCGCGCGCGTCCGCGCGCTTGCTCGATGCGCGCCTGAGCGATCTTCAGCGAGGTCGAATCGCGGCGCAGCGTCGCGAGCGCTTCCTGCCACGTGTTGAGCACGTGGGCCGCGGGCGGCGGTGGCGCCAGCATCGGATCCTCGACCTGCGGCAGCGCGGGTGCAGCGGTTGGGTTCGCGGTGGGCGCTGCGGGCGCAGTGGTTGCTGGAGCCACGGGTGGCGCCGGAACTTTGGTGATGGGCGCAGCGCTCGGCGCACCGGGTTTCTGAGGGACGGCGCTCTGCGCTGACGCGGCGCTCGCCCACAACAAGCTCGCGAAGCACAGCCGCGAGGCGTTGGACCAATTCGACATGGGCGACTGGATAGCACGGCTCTGCGCCGTCACGCCCACGTTTGCGAGCGCTTTGCTGCCGCGCGCCGCTAGCCGTTCACGCCCGTCCAGGCCGTGATCAGGCTGCGCGCGCGCGTGCTGTCGCCGCCGAGCGCAGGCGTCAGCAACCGCTCCGCCTCGGCGAGACGACCGAGCTTGACCAACGCGTGACAGAGCGAACTCGTGATCTCGGGCTCGTCGGGCAGCGCGCGGTGCGCGCGCCGCAAATGCGGCAGCGCCGAGAGTGGTCGCCGAAATGCGACGTCCAAGAGATGACCGAGGTTGTGTTCGTGTTCCGGGGAACCGGGGGCCAGCTCCACTGCTCGACGCTGCGCGCGCAGCGCCGAACGAAAGTTGCCGAGCACGCTATGCGCGATGCCCAAAATTCCCCATGCGCGATCGTCCGAACGAGCACGCAGCGCGTCCGTCGCCAGGCGCGCTGCAAGCCAGGGATCGCTCTGCATCAACATCGCCGCCAGCTCGAGCCGCGCGAAGCGGCGCTCTTCGGAGCCTTCAGGCGCGGCTGCGACCAACCGGCGCAACATGGCGGTCAGTTCGCGCGCGGGGAAGCGATTGGCCTTCGCCCACTTTACGTCACCGACCAGGCGTTCGAGCTCAACGGGCATCCGACCCGTTCATTTTCACCAAAAGCAGCGACTTTTCAAATCGCGTCGTCGCTTTCCGCGTCGTCGGGTTCGCGATCGGTGCCACCGCGAGAGAGTTCCGCCTTCACGGTTCGGCCCGCGACGGTGGCGCCGTCCAGCGCCGAGAGCACGCGATCGACCTCGCCGCGGTCGACCGCGACGAAAGCATTGCGATGGCGCACGCGAACGTAGACCACGCTTTCGGCTGGCACACCTCGTGCTTGGAGCAGGTGCTCGTAGTCACTAGGTTTGGCGCCATGCCGGCGTCCGACGCTGGCATAGATCTCGACGACGTCGCCGGCCGGCACCACGCTTGGGGTTACGACGCGCGGACTCCCAGATTCCGAACGAACCCGCGGTACAGCGAGCTGCGGAGGCGCTGCCGCGACCGTTGGCGCGGTTGCCAGCGGATCGACGTGAGCGGCGGAAGCCAAAACCGCGCGTGGAAGTGGGGGCACGATCGGCGCTGGGGCGGCGCGCGTTGGCACCGGAGCCGAAACCAAGCCGATTGGGGTCGCGGTGACGCCGCCTGAGGCGCTCGAAGATTCGGCGCTCGGCCTTCCCCCGGCGTCCGCGCTGGGTGCCGCGCGCGGAACCGGGCTCGCGACCGGCGCAGGAGCCGCAATCCGCGCGGGCACCCGCGCGGGAGCGGGTGCCGGAGCGGCGGCCCGCGCCGGGCCCGGGGCACGCGCGCCAGCACGCGGTAGAGGAGCGGCCTCGGTGCGTTGGGGCGCGCCGGCTCCCTCAGACCCGCTTTCTGCAGGCTTGGGCATACGCGTGCGCCGTGCTGCGGTGGCATCATCCTGCGCGTCGGGGCGGGCCCCCAAGTGGTCGCGCAGTAGGCCTGCGACCACGAGCTCGGCCTGCTCGTGGCTCAGCAATCGCCGTGCGAGCGCGAGGTCATCGGGGTGCACTTTGCGCTGCCCGACCCCTTCCACGAACCAGCGAACGAGATCCGACTCGGCCCGGGTCTTCAGCTCGGTCGCCGAGGGTAGCTGCCGCTCGATCGGCTTCAGCTTGTAGGTGAGCCGCAGAATGTAAAGGTTTCCGATGTCGCGCGGCTCGATCAGCGAGATTGCAGTGCCGGTGCGCCCGGCGCGACCGGTGCGACCGGTGCGGTGCACGTAACTCTCCGCCGACTCCGGAAAGTCGAAATTGATCACGTGCGTCAAGTGAGAGATATCGATGCCGCGCGACGCGACGTCGGTGCACACCAGAAACCGGAGCTTGCCCTGCCGTGTCGCGGCCATCACGCGCTCGCGATCGTTCTGCGGCAAATCGGCGTTCAGCCAATCGGCGGCGTAACCCTGCTGGTTGAGACCTGCGGCGACCCGCTTGGTTTCGTCGCGCGTGTTGCAAAACACGATCGCGCTCTCGGGATTGTCGGTCTCGATGACCTGCACGAACTCCGCAAGCTTGTCGCCGCGGCTCAGGTAAACGAAATGCTGGATTTCGAGGGCGCCGATGTGGTCCCCGCTCAGCGTGATGAACTCGGCGTTCTTCAGCCGTGTCTCCGCCATTCGGCGGATGTCGGCGGGCAGCGTGGCGCTGAACAGCAGCGTCTGCTTGCTGTCCGGCAGCTGCGAAAAAATCTCGGTAATTTGCGGCAAGAACCCCATCGAAAGCATCTCATCGCTTTCGTCGAGTACCGCCGCTCGAATCGATGAGGGGTCGAGTGTGCCGCGCGACAAGTGATCCAGAACGCGGCCTGGCGTTCCGACCAGGATCTGTGCCCCATCGCGGATCTGTTCGACCTGGCGCGGCATCGGCGCGCCGCCGTAGATCGCCACCACTTTGGTCCCGCGATGCTTGGCGAGCGCGTCGAGCTCCCGGGTCACCTGCAGCGCGAGCTCGCGCGTCGGGCACAGCACCAGCGCTTGCACCCGCGCCTCTTTGCGGCGCACGACCGCATCAATCAGCGGCAGGCCGAACGCGGCGGTCTTGCCGGTGCCGGTCCGAGCTTGCACTACCAAATCGCGACCGCGCGAAGCCGGCTCGAAAACCGCGCGCTGCACGGGCGTTGGGTGCACGTAACCGAGGTCGTCGACCGCTTTGCGAAGCTCCGAGGACAGCGGCAGTACGTCGAAAGTCGGTAACGAAGTGGATTCTGTTTCTGGAGCCATCTGTTTCTCGAGTCACTTCACGGGCGCGGGGCTCGTGAGCTCGCGGCGGATGGCGTCAGAGCGGCGCCGCTGCTTCGCGAGAGCGACCGCCTCATAGCGCACCGCGTGCTCCTCCGCATAGCGTAGGGCGTCCAAGTCTGACAAAGCCGCGATCGCCGCGGGATCTCCTTGGCAGGCTCGGGTCACGTTCGGGCGATTCGCCCATTCGGGGCCGAGGGCGTCGCGGAAGCGCTGGAGCGCCGGCCTTTCTCCCTGAATCTCGGCCGCCGCGGCCTCACGGGCGCGGCGCACGGCTCGATCCAGACCGAGCACCGCCGGTCGGCAGTCCAGCGATGTCTCGACAAAAGCCGGCCGAAAGACCTGACGGATGATCTGGAGAGTCCAGATTAGCGTGGCGCCCGCGACTGGAATTGCGAACACCACCAAGCCGAGACGCCGGCCCGCACGTGTCCGGCGCGCGCGCGCCTCGTCCGTTAGCATGAATGGGCCATTTGCCTGCATCCGAGCTAATCGTCAAATGAGCGGGGCCAAGGACGGTCTCGGGGAACGGGTCGGCTGGCCGTCCATGCAGTCGCGGGCCGCGCGTGGCGTTGACCTTCGGCCCGGCCTCCACCATAGTGCTTTCACAAGAATTTGAAACCTCAGAAACTCGAAGGGACTTCCCCCCTGGTGCTGGATGCCTCGGTGACCGCTTTGTCCGAAGCAGCACAGGCAAATCAGGCGGGGCCGCGCGTCGCGGAGCGCCTGGCCAGCATCCAGGCGCTGCTTGCGGACGATCTTCGCTGGGTCGAAGGCACGCTCGCCGCGGTTTGTGAGGATGGCCCGGCGCCGGGGGTCGATGCGGCTCGCCATCTCGTCGTGCGCGGCGGCAAGCGGGTACGACCGATGGCCCTGATGCTGAGCACGGCTTGCTTTGGTCCGATTTCAGCCGTCGCTCGCGAGCTGGCGGTGGTGTCCGAGCTGGTTCATTCAGCGACGCTGCTGCACGACGACGTGATCGACGAGGGCCAGGAGCGTCGTGGCGCCACCACCGCGCGTTTGGTGTGGGGCAACGCGACCAGCGTGTTGGCCGGCGATCTGCTGCTCGTACACGCGCTCGAGCGCACTTCGCGGCTGGCTCCCGATCTGATGCCTGCGTTGATTCAGACTCTGCGCCGTCTGGTCGACGGAGAGATCATTCAGCTCCGCGGTCGCACCGAACTCGACCTTTCCGAAGCGACCTATCAGCGCATTCTCCAGGACAAGACGGCCTCGCTGTTCGCTTGGTCGACAGGGACCGGCGCGCGCGTCGGCGGCGCTAGCGTCGCGGATCAAGAACGCCTAGCGGCCTTCGGAGAACAGCTCGGTCTTGCCTTCCAGCTGGTCGACGACGTGATCGACTACTCGGGAGAAGCGACTGGCAAGACACTGCTGACTGATTTGCGCGAGGGGAAGATGACCTTGCCGTTGGTGCTCGCGGTCGCCAAGCAGCCCGAGCTGATTCATTCGCTGCGGCGCATTTACGCGGGGGATCGCGAGCCAGTCGCGCAGGTGAGCCGCGCGGTGATCGAGAGCGGCGCCTGCGAAGAGGTGCGCCGTCGCGCGACGGAGTGCACGCTGGCCGCGATCGACGCCCTCAAGCCGGTCGCGCCGAGCCCGGCGCGCACGGTGCTCGAACACGTTGCGAGCGAGCTCTCCGCCCGCGTTTCCTGACGCTCAGTTGAGCGCGCGGTTCGGGTCGCTCGTCGCTTCGGGCTCCAAGAACGTCGCGGTAATTTCGCGCTCCAGCGCCAGCCGAATCTCGGGTTCGACTTGCTCGATCGAGCCCGCGAGCCGCTCCACGTTGCGCTGGTACACGAATACGCGCGCGCTGAGCGTGGCGCCAGCGGTGCCGACGCCATCGATCAGGAGCAGCGCGCGCGGATCGACGCCGTCGACCACGACTTCAACCCCCGGCACGTCGGCGACGTAAATCTCCTCCTCGCGCAAATACGAGCGGAGTTTTTCGTCGAGGCCGAGAAACGCGCGCTTGGCGGTGAGCTCGAAGGTCTCGTGCGAAAGGGTCCAGGGCGCCGCCGGCACCTCCAAATCGAGCTCGCGCGAGCGCAGAAACGCTTGTGTCGCTTCGCGCGTGTCACCGCGCTCGTCGCGCACCAGCCCGAGATAGTAAAACGCCTCGGGATTGCGCGGGTTGGTCTTGGCGGCTTCCTCGATCAGCGGCTGCGCTCGCTCGACGTCCCCGATTTCGTAGTGCGCGCGCCCGACCAGGAACACGTGGCTCGGGTTCTCGAACGGCCCGCGCGGAAAGCGCGCGCACGTCGCCGCAGCTTCCTCGATTTCGCCTTTCCCGAGCAGCGCGTCGAACTTGAGCAACAGGGCGTCCACCGTTTCGTCATCGGTTTCGGCGAGCTCGAGGGCCTGGTCGCACATGTTGATGGCTTCGTCGAAGTCCCCGAGCGGGTGCACGTACACCTCAGCCGCGTTGAGCATGGCTTCGAGGTAAGTGTCGTCGAGCGCGATCGCCTGGCGATAATGGTCGATCGCCTCTTCGTATTCGCCCTTCAGTGCCGCCACGTACCCGAGCAGGTTGTAGGCTTCGGGCGACTGGCTGTCGATTTCCAGAGCTCGCCGCGCCGAGACTTCGGCGCCGCGGGGATCGCCCCGCTGCACGAGGTCCCAACCGCGATCTAGGTGAGCCGAAAATTGATCCATGCCGACGAGGTGATGGTCCGGAGACGAGCCTCCGTCAACTCCATCCGGCCTCTTGACGCGCACCTTAAGGGGCGCCACCGAGGAGCCGAATTGTTGCTTGGCCCCGTGGCCGTAACACGGCTTTCGCCAGCCGGCTTCGTGTGCGCTTCGACCAGGGTGGTCTCCCACTCCCTGGGGTGCTGAAAGCTACTCGTGAATGACCACTCGGGTCCCGGGGTGCGCCTCGCTCGCCCAGACCCCGTGGAAGCCCGGGGGCAACGCCGGTTCGGCGAAGAAGAACAGGTACTTGGCGTCGAGCGGGGCGAGATTCACGCAGCCATGGCTCATCTGCACACCGAAGTTATTGTGCCAGAACGCGCCATGCAGCGCGTAGGCGCGATGGAAATACAGCACGTACGGTACGTCCTCGATGCTGTACGGCAAATCCCCGGCTGCGGTGCCGTCCCCATCCATCGTCGTGGTGATGTGTTTTTCGCGGATCCGCCATTCGCCGGTCGGCGTGCGATGATCCTTGTCCTTGATCTTCGACTCTTTGCCGCTCGAGATCAGGGTTGCGTAAATCGGACGGTCGCCGACGAATGCAACCAGCGTCTGAGTGCTCAGGTTCACGTCGATCCAGCGTTCACCGGGCGCGAGCCCCGAGGGCAGGGGACCGGGGGCGGTGATGCGAATCTGTGAACGCTTCACCCAGGTGCCGTCGCTGAGCTCGGCGTAGGTCGTGCCCCCGAACTCTTGAGTCTTTCCGCTGAGCGCGACCGGCTCGAAGCGATCGAACGATTTCTCGTTCTTCGGGCTCTTCCCGGATTCGTCGAAACGATAGCTCCCGATGTTCTTGCGGCCGCCATAAACCCAACCAACGGGCAGCTTCCAGGTTTCGCCGTTCAGTTCGACACCCTTGAACTTCGGCCCGGACGTTTGCCAGAAGCGGTCGCTCGGCGCGACCAGACCTTTGGTGGTCTTGTACCAACCCCGATTATTCCAGCGGAACGTCTTGTCGACCGCGACGTAGAAGCCCGACACCATGCGCTTTGCCAGCACGCCGTCCGCGTCCGATTCGAGTTGCTCGAGCTTCAGCTCGTGGAGGCGATCCTTGCTGTCTTCCCGTTGCCACCAAGGCTTTTCCGGCGCGGGATCGGCCGCGGCTGGGGCGGTCAGCAAGCCGCCATCGGCGAGCGCTGCGCCGAGGTCCGTTGCGGCGGGCGCGCTCGGGGTCGCGCCGGTGCTGGTGGCCGTTGCGGTCGCGCTGTCGCTGCCGCGACGCGCGGAATCGCCGTTGTCGGACACCCGCTTGGTCTCCGATTTCGCGCTATCCGCGTGTTCCAGCAAGTACGGCTCGTACTGCTCCATTTGCTCGCGCGAGGGCACGCTGCGGTAGAGCGGCGTGCCATTCTTCGCGTTGCGCGCGTAAGTGTAAGGCAGCACCTCGTCCAAGTTCGGCGTGGCAGCGGCGAACTTGACGTCCGGGCTCGCGGCGTTGGTCGTGCCCAGATTGCCGCAAACGAACCCGCCCGAAGCCAGCGCAAACCAACCGCTCGTGCAGTTCTTCTTCGACACTGGCTCGTGCGCGATCGGAACGCGGCTGCCGTTTCGAAGGTAGCCAATCTTGCGCGCTTCGAAGCTAGGCTCGGTGTACACGCCCGCGCCGAGCGAGGTGACCCAGAACCAGGCGCCTTTGTAGTCAGCGGGGAAGCTCGGGGGGACCGACCAGGCGGTGGGTGCTGCCGGGACCTCGGAACCGGCGACTTCGCCTGCTGCGTGGCCAGAAGACACGGCTTGCGGTGCGCGTGGCTTCGGAGCCAGCTCGGGCGGGAGGTTCGGTGTGCCCACCTGTATCGAGACGCTCGCGGCAGTCTGCGGACTGGGCGCCGGAGGGGGCTCGCGATCGCAACCCGCGAGGGCCAAGACTCCGACCCAATGGCCGAGGCGCGCGCGGAGGAGGGGTCGGACAATCATCGTTCGGGCACTCTCTTTCCACAGCTAGTGAGGTTGGGCCACTTCCTGGTGTTAGTGAGCGGCTCTCACCACGTTCCAATGGAAGGAGCGTGCCAACGAAACTGAGTGAGTTCGCCCGATTGCGCGCGCGGTACTATGGTGGCCTCGTGGATCGGAAGACGCTTTGGCGTGGCCAGCGCGACACGCGTCGAGGGATCTGGGCCCGTTGGCTGGCGGTGTCGCTGCTCTTGCACGCACCCATTACACCACTCGCAGGGTTGATAGGTCTGGTCGCCCTGTTCGTGCCTGATTCCAAGGACGATGACGAGCCGCCGCCCACACTGACCGAGATCCCGATCGATTTGTTGAGCGAGGAGCCGGGCTCCGGTGCTGTTAGCGCCCCCCCTCCGGCGCCGCCACCCGCGGAAGCCCCGAGCGACCCTGCAGAGCCGGCTGTGCCCGTGGAAACGCCTAAAAAAAAGCCGCCGAAGCCGGTGCTCGCGGATGGCGGGGTGTCTCGCGACGCCGGCATTGCCGACGCCGGAGCGCCGGACGCGGCGGTCAGCGATGCGGGTCTGCACGACGCGGGCCCGAGCGATGCCGGGAGCGCGGAGCGCGTCGCGCTCGACGCTGGCCCAAGCGACGCGGGGCCCGCGGGCTTACCCGACGCAGGCGACGCAGGCGCAGGCGTCGCGGATCCGTTTGCCGTGGCGGGCGCCGCGCGCTCCGTCGTCGACTCGAACGCCAATGTAAGCGTGAACGTGAGCACCGAAAAGCTGCGCTCCCACAAACTTGGCGCGCGGGTCGGTGCCCTGCTTGGTTCAGTGCATCAATGGCGCGATTTTTTCGGTCCGACCGGCATCGACCCGGTGCGCGATACCGACGCGATCTGGATCTGGGGCCCGCAATTTCGGCGGTCCGCGGAGGTGGCGGCTATCGTGCAACATCGCTTGGGCGGGCAGCGCATGCGCGCGGCGCTCGACCGCCTCGTGCAGAGCGATCCGGAGGGGGCTTGGGCCGACGCCGGCGTGCCTGTGGCCATGGCGCACGCGGATGGCTCGGCGCGCTTGTTCGTGATGCCGTCGCCGTCGATCGTGGTGCTCAGCACCGAAGCGCTACGACCGAGCGCGCAGCGTCTGAGGCTCCGGCGGCTGCCCGAGATTGCGGGAGCAGCGGTGGCCATCGTGCGCGTGAAGACGCCCTGGCGGGCGTTCAAGGGCATCAACTTTCGCGTGCCACACTCGATCGCTTGGGCTCGCGCCTCGGTCGAACCGACCGCCGACGGCGGCGCGCTCATCAACATCGAGGCCGAGGACGAGAGCGTCGAGGCGGCGCGCAGCAACGCCGACGATCTGGGGCGCGCGGTGACCGCTGCGACCCAGCTCGATCTCGGCTTCATCGGTGAGGTGCTCGGCGCGCGCGTGAAGCGGTTCGTGCAAAGCGTGCACTTCGAGTCCAAAGGCACACGGATTTACGGGCAAATTTCACTCACTGAAGCCCAGATCGTGGACATCTTGAGCTTCGCGCGCGAGCGCCTTACGCCGCCTCCGCCTCCGGCGCGGCCCGCAGCCAGTGCCACGCCACCGTCGGGTCCTGCCTCGAGCTCTCGCCCGGGTTCGCTGGCTCCGCCGTCGCCCTAGGCTGCCGCCGGCTCCGGTGCGTCGGGCTTCGGCGCGACGTCGGGCTCCGGGTCACGCGTGCGTTCGACGAGCGCGGCGAGCAACGCGTCCGCGCGCATCGCGTCGAGCCCGCCAACGCACAGCGTTCGGCCCCGGCGCGGCACCACCACCACGCGGCAACCACCGCGCAGCGCCTCCGCACCACTGGAGAGCATGAAATCGATCAGAAGCCCGACCACGACGAACAGCGCGCCGAGACCCAAGAGCTCACCGGAGCCGCCCGGCTGGCGCACGCCGTCCACGAAGTAGCCGGTGCCGAAATAGGTGCCCAGCGTGAGCGCCAAAAGGCCGACATACAGGCCGGCTCGCGCGTACTTCACCTCGCGCGTGACGCGCGCCAGGTTGGACAGCGGCACCACGGTCGAGCGATCGCGAAGGACGCGGCCCATGAGCTCGATACGCTGGACCAGCTCGAGCCCCTGGGGCCCGAGACGAAGCGCCGCTGGCCGCCGATAGGCGAACGCGTAGCGCGCAATCAACCGCCCTACCTGGACCACGAACAAGAGCAGGGTCACGGCCATCACAATCGTGAGCAGCGGGCCGCGTGGCGCCGGTTGCACCTCGCCCCATAGCTCGCCGCCGAGTTCCTCGGCGCTGGGCGCGAGCAGGGCCAAAAGTGCGCGATCGCTCACCTGCTCGGCAGCCTGGAAGCGGAGTTGCTGCGCCTCGGGGCTCACACTGCGGCGCAGGGCCGCAGCCGCGATTAGCGCTTCGGTTGCGCCGAAATCAGGGGGCACCGACTCAGGATCGAGCAGGACACTTGCGACCCCGTCCCAGAGTTCGACCGCGTTTTCGCCGAGCGCGACATCTAGCGCGGAGAGCGCGTCGCAAGGGGTATGCGCTGCGAGCCAGACCAAGTGAGTCCCGACCTCGCGCGCTGCTTCGCTGTCCGACGGCGGCGCGAGCCGCAAGGACAGGGCCATCAACGCCCCCAGCAACGCGCGTTCATCGAGCGTCGATACCCCGCGCTCGAGCACGGTGAGCACGTTCCCGAAGGGCGTTTCCGCGTCTTCGCGAGTCAAACCCTCGGGGATATGGCCAGGGCCCGTGGCCGGCCCGGTTCCGATGCGCGGACGGCTCGCGTAGTCCGCCCGTCGCGCCAAAGTCGCGTCGAGCGCGGACGCTCGCACCAGACTGGCGAGGGCGGAGAGGTGTGGGTGAGCCGCGAGCGGCTCCACGAGCGAGGCGCTATCCATGCCGTGGGTTCAGACGGTTTCCGAGCCTGCTTACCACGGAACTCCCGAGAACCTCGACCAAACGCAGAAAAAACCCCGAGCCTGGTTAACCGGGTCCGCTCATGCGCGAGCTCAGGGAGACAAGCCGATGGAATCGAGTAGCGGCCCGGGTAGCTCCGGTCCGGTCTCGTCCAAGATGCGATTGCGCGAGTCGACGCGGACCACGGTCGGCGCGTGCACGCGGGCCTCTTCGCGCGTCATTTCAGCGAAAGTGGCCAAAATCACCAGATCCCCGGGGCTATTCAGGTGCGCGGCCGCGCCATTGATACAGATCGCGCCGCTGCCGCGCGGACCGGGTAGAGCATAGGTCATCAGCCGAGTCCCGCGAGTCACGTTCCAAATGTGGACCGCTTCGTACGGAAGAATGTCTGCCGCATCGAGCAGGTTAGCGTCGACGGTGACGCTGCCTTCGTAACTCAGATCCGCGTGCGTGACCGTGGCACGGTGGATCTTGGATTTGAACACGTTGAGCTTCACGGGAGCTCCTGGTGCGTCGCGTCATGGCGGCCCGCTGGGTTGCGGGTCCACCTGTCGGACTTCCAGTACAGGATAAGGTGCCGGGGGTGCTCCGTCAAAGGGGTTTGCCGGGCTCAGCTGCAGTTCCCGTCTGCGCAAAAATTTTGGCCCGAGTACCGGTGGTCCGATAGGGCTCGACTAGCGGACGGCGAGCGCCGATCTCCGCGGGAGTGACGCAAATGGCGAAAAAATCGCAGTCGGACATGCTGAGCACCCTTCGGAGCCTCCTACACGAGGCGCTGGTCTTGAGAAGCGCCGGGGTTCCCCACGCGAAGCTGACGCGCGCCAACGGTGCGGTGGACGGCTACATGCGCGCCCTGCTCGACGCGGGCGTCGCGACTCAGAGTGAGCTCTTGGCAATCGTAGCGGAAGAACGCTCCGCGCTGGGCGGCCCTGCCACCGGAACGCTGCCCTCCGATCCGCACATTCTCGCGGCGTGAGAGCAAGCGCTCCGCTCGAGCGTCAGCTCGAGAAGTGAACCAGCGAGCGCAGCTCTTCCAGGCGATCGGCGACGTCTTTGCGCGAGAGCGTGCGCGTGCGGCGCGTGCCGACCGCTTCCACGCAGAACGACGCGACGGTGGTGGCCGTCATCAGCCCGCGCCGATAGGTACCGGCATCGAGCGTGCTCTGACTGGCCAAAAACCCGAGCAGAGCGCCCGCGAAGGTGTCTCCCGCGCCGGTCGGATCGATCTCGGTTTCGAGCGGGTAGGCGGGAGCGAAGAAAGAACCGTGGTCGTCGAATAGCATCGCTCCGAACTCACCGCGCTTCACCACTAGACGCTTCGGGCCCATGGCCATCACCGCGCGGGCTGCGCGCTTCACGTTGTGCTCACCGGCGAGTTGCCGAACCTCCTCGTCGTTGATCACGAGCAGATCGACGCGCTCGAGCACCTTGCACAGCGTCTGGCGCTCCCCGGAAATCCAGAAGTTCATGGTGTCCGCGGCGACCAGCTTGGCGCCGCGCGTTTGCTCGAGCACCTCGAGCTGCAGACCCGGCTGAATGTTGCCGAGCAGCACGAACGGGCTGTCACGGAAGCTTTCGGGCAGGCGCGGCTTGAAGTCCGCGAACACGTTCAGTTGCGTGTCCAGCGTGGTGCGGCTCTGCAGGTTTTCTGCGTATCGCCCCGCCCAGCGGAAGGTCTTGCCGTCTTTGCGCTCGACCCCGCTCACGTCCACGCCGTGGCGCGAGAGCTCGGAGAGCTCCGACTCCGGAAAATCCCGACCAACGACGGCTACGATGCGAACCGGCGCAAACAGGCTCGCCGCGTAGGCCGCGTAGGTGGCCGCGCCGCCCACCACGTCTTTGGCGTTTTCACTGGGCAGCTCGAGATCGTCGAAGGCCATCGAGCCGATGATCAGCACGGGTTGAGCGGGGTTTTTCGTGTTCGAGGTCATGGAAGGTCCAATGTGAAGGAGAAGGAAAGGATCCGGAGCAGGGAACTCAGGGGTGAGGGGGAATGGTTCCGCCGAAGCCACGCCCTTCGGCGAGCAGTCGCTCGGCGCGGCGCGAAGCCCGCCCGCGCCGGCACTCTTCGGCTAGAAAGATCGAGATGAGCTGTGTCGTCGCTTGCTCGAGATCGTCGTTGACGAGCACGTAGTCGAACAGGCCATAGTGCGCGATTTCCTCGAGCGCGACGCGAAAGCGTCGCTGCACGGTGGCTTCGTCCTCGCTACGACGACCGCGCAGGCGCTGCTCCAACACGTGCATGCTGGGCGGCAAAATGAACACGGCGACCGCGTCCGGCGAGCTGCTCTTGATCTGGCGCGCGCCCTGGTGGTCGATGTCGAAAATGATGCCGCGCGCGGCGCTCGAGCGCTCGAGCTCGCCGCGACTCGTGCCATAAAAATTTCCGTGCACCTCGGCCCACTCGAGAAACCCGTCTTCGGCGATCAAGCGCTCGAACTCGGCGCGATCCACGAAGTGGTATTCCCGACCGTTCTGCTCATTGGCGCGCGGCTTACGCGTGGTGTGCGACACGCTGAAGCGTAGCTTCTCCACGCGCGACAGCAGGCGCGCGGTGAGCGTGGTCTTGCCGGCGCCGGAAGGTGAGGAGACGATGAGCTTCAGCGGCGCGTCACTCGACATTGTGCACCTGCTCTCTCATGCGCTCGACCTCCGCTTTGAGCTCCACGACCAGGTGCGCGATGGCCGCGTCCTGGCTCTTGGCACCGATGGTGTTGGCTTCACGTCCGATCTCTTGCAACAAAAACTCCAAACGACGCCCGACTGGGCCCTCGCTCCTGGCAATGGCGTCGAACTGGTCGAAATGGCTGCCTAGCCGCACCACCTCTTCCACGATGTCGCTCTTGTCGGCGAGAATCGCGAGCTCGGTCTCCAGTCGATTGGGTTCGGCTTGGATGCCGCTGCCGCTGAGCAAGCGTTCGACCCGCTCGCGCAAGCGCGTTCGCTGCAGCTCGACCAGGCAGTGCCCGCGTTCGTGAATCGATTTCAACAGGTTCCGCGCGTTGGCGATGCGGGTCGCGAGCTCCCGCTCCAGCGCTTGCCCTTCGCGGCTCCGCATCTCGCTCAGCCGGCTGAGCGCTTCGTCGAACGCGCTGCTCAGGGCGGAGCGCATGGAATCGGTGTCGACCTCCGCCGGAAGCGTGACCAGCTCACTCAGCGCCGTCACCGCGCTCAGCGGTACTTCGCTGTTCGGCGCGAGCGCGTCGCGTAGCTCGAGCAACGCCGAATACAAGGCCTTCGCTCGCTCGAGAGAGAATCGAGCGACCGGCAGGGCCGCGCCCGCCACCCGCACGCCCAGCTCGAAGCGGCCGCGGGTCAAGCGCTCGCGCGCGAGCTGCTCCAAGAACGAAGTTTGCTCGGCAATTTCGTTGGGTAGCCGGACCCGCACGTCCAGAAAACGATGGTTCAGCGCGCGCAGCTCCAGCGTCAGGCGCCCCTCACCAAAGGCGGCTTCGCCTAGACCGAAGCCGGTCATGC
Organism: Polyangiaceae bacterium; assembly: GCA_035549735.1. GTDB lineage: Bacteria > Myxococcota_A > Polyangia > Polyangiales > Polyangiaceae > PMG-095. Next base: position 198,524 of record DASZQI010000046.1, read on the forward strand.
TTTGCATGCCCGGGTTAGAGCCCTTTCCGCCGCTTGATGTCGTCCATCATCCGCCGGTACTCGACCTCCCAGACCGAGCTGCCCTCTTTGACGTGGCGGAGCTGCGCGCGAACCTCGGCTTGCAAGTCGTCTTCCTCCGCCGCGAGCTTGCGCAGCGGATCTCGCATCTTGCGCCGCAAGACGTAGTCCTCGACGAAGATCTCGCCGACGTTCGCGGAGTGCATCAGCATCTCGACCAGCTGGTCGAGCACGTAGTCGATCGCGTCTTCCCCAATCTTGATCTTGCGCTCGTCCGCGACGAGCTTCTTCATGCGCCCGAACTCGGTTTGAGCGAGCCCGCGCTGGCTGACGATTTCTTTGGCGCGATCGGAGACCGCCTGTTCGTCACGCATGTACTGGTTGAGCACGGCTTCGATGTCGGCCTGGACCTCCTTGGGGGAGTCCGCTTCGACCTCGCCTTCCTTCAACAAGGCCGTGACCATTTCCGCCGCTAACTTGGGGATTCTCGCGCTATAGAGGCGCATGCGGCTTCACTACCGCATTTTGCCGCGCGGGGACCCACCGTTTTTGAGCTTCAGTCGGTAACCGGCTGGGCGGCCGGTGAATCGGGCGAAACAGGGGTCAGCGCGGCTTCGCGGGAATCGGGCGAAGCGCGGCGGCGACCGGTCGCCCACGCTTTCGGCTAGCGCGCGGGGCCACGGCGGAGTCGGCGAAAAACTGCCGCTCGCTGCCGTTGTTTGTACCGGTCGTGACTCGCGTCGCCGGTTTCGTTCACCGCTTCGCTCTCGGCGTCGAGCACCTGAAACTCGCACAAAACGTAGACGATGGGCCCGAGGTTGTCCGACCCGGGCGGCGCGAGCTCCATCAAGTGCGGCGGAACGCGGACAGGGACGTCCGTTACGAATTGAATCACCCGATACGTGGGCGCGCTGAAGCGGTTGTCGTTCGGCGTCAGCGCGTCCTCGATGGGCTCCTGAAATTGCTTCACCATCCCGGCCAAGTGCGGGTGCGCGTCGCACAGGCTTCGGAAGTGAAAAATGGTGTTGGTGCTTTGCTTCGGCACCACGTAGTTGAACGGGAAAAGCTGCTCGGTCAGGTACAGGAGCACCGGCAAGATGTCGCTGCGCGTGCGCGTGACGATCCGAAAGCGAAGCTTGTCGTAGAGCGCGGCGGCCGTGGCCTCGGGCTTCGAGAGCAGCTTGGTGTACGTGGAGTCGAGGTTTTTCCGGCCGCCGATGAACTCGGTGATCGGAAAGCCTTCACTCAGCATGGTGCCGACCACGCGGTACACCTTCTCTTCCACCAGGTGGAACAGGTCGCGGTCGCTGACCGGTAAGCGGAACAGCAGCTCGCGCCCGGCCATGTGATTGATGATCTGCACGACCTTCAGAATGGTGCAGGCGCAGATTTGGCGGTGGCCCTGGCCGGACGCCAGGAGCAGGAGCTCCTCCACGCTCAGCCGTTCGACGGGCTTCGGGATGGCGAAGTGAAAGTGCCGGCGCAGGTAGCTGACCGACTCGCGCTGAATATGCTGGGCGAACTTGCGGTCGCGCTCGTCGTCCAGGTTCAGCTCGTGATTCGCGAGAAACCGCCGAGCATGCTGCAAACTGCCGAGGTTTAGCCGGTGCCAGTCCACCACCGAGCTGCCGGTGAGGATCATTCGCACCGCCTCGAGGTCGTGCAGCGAGAACTCGTCGAGACGCTTGAGCCGCGCACCCTGCGGGAGCGTCGAAATGCGTTCGGAGGAACGCGGCGGCTCGCTTTCGGGCTCGTTCAGTGGTGCGTCGTGGTCGCGTCACCCGCTTCCGGGCGGCGCAGAGAAAGGGTTCCGAAGAAGATGCCGAGCGTTACCCCCAGCACGGCCAGCTGGGCCCCAAAGGCACCGTGCGAAGCCAACAAAGCGACGGGGATAGGAGCGACGAGATACCACGGGTTTAGCTTCATGCTGATTCGAGTCTCCGCTGCTGGTCTGGCCAGCCCCCTCAATCGCAAGAACCCCAAGGTGGGATAAAGTAAGTTGATGTACGGCACTCTGCCACAAGGACGAAGCGCGGGGCAAACAGTTACCGAGGCGTGACGGCGCGTTCAAGAGCTTCGAGCTCGGGCTAGTTATTTATGTAGGTAAATGAAGGTCCGAGTCGCCGAGGGGAGGTGGGGCTCCCCTAGCAAGGTCGCGGTAATTTTCAGGAAATCGCGGTGGATCTCTCGCGTGGCGGGGGCCGAACGGTGTACTTTCATGGGGCGTGATGCCCCCGCGTTACCTGGGTTGCACGAGCGCGCGCTTCGCGGCGGGCGCGCTGTTGCTGCTGGCCGCGTGTGGCGAGCATGGCTTGCTGCCGACCACGGTCGATCGGGGCGACGACTTTGGCGTCGCGGATGTCGTGTTCGATGAGGGCTACTACTACTGCAAGGTCGAACCCATCCTCGTTGCGCAGCGCTGTGGTCCAGGTGATCCTGCGCGCGGAGAGGCCGCGAATGGTTGCCACGCGAGCGTGACCAGCTTTCGCCTGACCGAGTACATGCCACTGGTTGCGGACACCTGTGGAGGCTCCGTGACGCCGGGCACGGTGGGTATCCCGCCAGTAGCCCAGCAGAATTATCAGGGCGCCCAGGCCCGCATGCGGCGCGACCCGGACAACGCACCGCTCCTGCTCAGACCGACCGGTAAAGCGCAGCATCCACGCGTGATCTTCGACCCCAGCAGTCCCGAGGCGGACGTCATTCGAGCATGGGCAACCCAGTATTCGACCAAATGAGCCGCCTCGCGCTCTCCGCCGCGGTCGTGTTGTGCGCGCTGCCGGCGCGCGCGCAATCCGAGGTCGACGCCTTCGCGCGCGTGGTCGTGTACGAGACCGAGCTGCGTTCGGGGCCGGGCGTGTCGTACCGGGTCATTCACCGCGCGCGGCGCGGCGATGCATTTCTGATCCGCGGGCGCGAGACGAAAGGCTTCTGGCTCGAGATCGAGATGGCCGACGGGCGCACCGCTTATGTGCTCGGTGACACCGTAGAAACCGTGGGCGTCGGCGAGAACGATTCGGAGCGTCCTTCGAAGCCCGGGCTGTTCGCGCCGCCGGCCCTGCAAGAGGCGCGCGGCGGCTTCGCGCTGCTCGCCGGCATCTACGATCGCGACGGCTACGCAGAGTTCCGCCCGGCCTTCGTGATCGCGCCCGCGATCGCGTTCGAGCCGTACATTGGGCTGGCAATGCAGTCCGACGGCCGCCGCCTGATCTACGGCGGAGCCGGCACCCTGAACCTGGCCCCCGACTGGCCAATCGCGCCTTTCGTGGAGATTGGGCTGGGCGGCATGCTCGAGCAGCCGAAGGACGAGTTCATACGCAAGGAGCGCAAGTGGTTTCACACTCGCGCCGGCGGAGGCCTCCTGGTTTCATTTCGGCTCCGCGTGTTGGTTCGGCTGGAAGCCACGAACGTGGTGTTGTTCGGCGAGGACGAATACCAGAATACCCAAGCCTACGTCGCTGGGCTGGGGACCTACTTTTGATGGAGAATTCCATGCCGAAATCTGCAGCGGGCAAGTGCGTTCGAATCGTCGCGGTCGCGCTCGGGTTGCTCTCTCTTTCACTCGCTGCGGGTGGCTGCGCGACCGTGCGGCCCGAGCAGCGGGCGGTGCTCGCGGATCCGGTCATGCAGTTCGAGAGTGAACCGGGGGAGGAGGCGGCGCGCCAGCACGTGCTCGAGAATCGCGAAGGGTCGCTCGGCGGAACCTCGATCAAGGGTGGAGGTTGCGGCTGCAACTGAGGGACGGGCCTGCTTTGCGAATCAGCACTCGAAAATCGCTCTGGTCCTCTGCGGTCGCGGGGGCTTCGTGCGTGGCGCTCATCGCCAGCGCTGCCAGCGCTCAGGTGCTCGACGTCGATTTGCGCAGCAGCGCGTTCTACGAGCCGAGTAAGTCGAGCAAGTTGTTGGTCATCAACCCTGCGCTGAGCGTCGCCGCAACGCCGGTCGACTGGCTAAAAATTCAGGCCAACTACGAGGCCGACATCGTCTCGGGCGCCAGTGAGCCGGTCAAGGCGGGACGGCTGGGTGGGGTGGACGTGGTCTCTGCGGCCACCGATTTCCACGACACGCGCCACCAGTTCGGCGGCGGCCTCACTTTGACCCGCGAATCGACCGAACTCGCCGCGAGTTACAGCTACGGCACCGAGAGCGACTACCACTCGCAGGCGATCACCGTCAGCGGCGCCACCAACTTCTTGCAGAAGAACACCGAGCTGCGGCTCTCGTACGCGCGCGGTTTCGACAAGGTTTGCACCTCGAGCTTCGCCGAAGCGGACGCCCCGAGCTCCCGCCCGACTCTAGATAGCTCGAAGGGTTGCTTCACCAAGGCCGAAGGCCGCGACGTGCGAAAGGTGGATCTCGACAGCTTTCAAGCGGGTTGGACCCAAACCTGGACCCCGGTGCTGGCGACCCAGTTCGTACTCACCGGCGCGCTGCAGCATGGCTTTCTGGGCAACCCCTACCGCGGCGTGGTGATCGCGCCGGCGGGTGACGTGGCGCTCGAAAACCACCCCGAGAATCGGGCGCGCGCCGCAGCCGCCTTGCGCGCGCGCCTGTACGTGCGCGCGATTCGCACCGCGTTCGGCGTCGGCGTGAACCTCTATCGCGACACTTGGGACTTGCTCGGACAGACGTTCGAGGTCGACGGCGAGCGCTACCTGTTGCCCGGGCTGCGCGTGCAAATCCGCGCTCGCTATTACACGCAGACTGGCGCGCTTTTCTACAGCGACGACTACACCGGCGGCGAACCGGTGGACGGACCGCGAGGGCAGTACTGGACGGGAGATCGCGAGCTCTCGCCGCTGAACAGCGTGCTCCTCGGCGGGCGCTTCGTTTACTCGAAGCGCGCGACGCCGGAGCAGCGCATTCTGGGCGCGTTTTTGGGGATCTCCGGCAATGTCGGGCTGGACCTGATGAAGACTCATTTGAAGAGCTTCACCTGGGGCGGCGTCACACCGGACGACACGTTCGCCGCGCTGCTCCACCTCGGGCTGAGCGGCGAGTTCTAGGGTTCTGGGGCGCGGGACGTTAGCCGCGCTCGCCGCGCAGGCCGTGCTTGCGCGCCAGATCGTACAGGTGCTTGCGATCCATCTTGGCCTCGCGCGCCGCCGCGCTGATGTTGCCCGAATGCCGATCGAGCAGCCAGGACACGTAGCGCCGCTCGAAATCGGCTTCGAAATCGGCCCGCACTTCGCGGTAGCTCTTGCCCGGCTCGAACTGTGGAAACGGCGCGGGCACCGAGCCCAGCGCGGTCGCCGAGACCGGCACGTCCACGAGGCGCACGTCGCGCTCGCCCCCTGCGGCCGCGACGTAGATCGCGCGGTCGAGTACGTTTCGCAGCTCGCGCACGTTGCCTGGCCAGTCGTGCGCGCTGAGCGCTGCCAGCGTTTCGCGGCTCAGAGTGATGTTCGCAGCTTCGGGCACGCGTTTGCGCGCTTGGTCGAGGAAGCGCTCGACCAACGCCGGAATGTCCTCGCGCCGCTGGCGCAGCGGCGGCACCGTGACCGGCACCACCGAGAGCCGGAAATAAAGATCCTCCCGGAACTTCCCGCGCTCCACCTCTTCGCGCAGGTTGCGCTTGGTAGCCGCGACGATGCGCGCCTCGGTGCGCATCGTTTTGTTGCCGCCGACGCGACGAAACTCACCGGACTCGAGCACGCGTAGCAGCTTGGGTTGCACGTCGAGCGGTAGCTCGCCGACCTCGTCCAAAAACACCGTGCCTTTGCCGGCGAGCTCGAACGCGCCCTGACGCGTGGTGACTGCGCCGGTGTAAGCCCCACGTTCGTGCCCGAACAGCTCGCTCTCGATCAGGTTGTAGGAAATCGCGCCGCAATCCACGACCACGAACTCGGCGTCCTTGCGCGAGCTCTGCTGGTGAATGGAGCGCGCCAGCACGTCTTTACCGGTTCCGGTTTCGCCTTCCAAAAGCACGCAGGCGTCGCTCGGCGCGATGCGCTCGAGCAGGCCAAAGATGCTGCGCATGGCCAAACTCGCGCCGATCGCGTCGCCGAATTGCGGCGACTCGCTGGGCAGAATTTGGGCGCGGTTCGGCTCGGAGCGCAGCACCAGCTCGACGTTGCCGACCGTGATCGTCGAGCCGGGCTCGACCGTCGCTTCGCGCACCGCCGTGCGACCCACCCGCGTGTGATTGGTCGACTCGAGGTCGCGCACGACGATGCCTTCCGCGCGTCGCTCGAGTACGCAGTGATGGCGTGAGACCGTGTCGTCCGGCAGCACGAGATCGTTGTCGGGAGCTTTTCCGACAGTGAGCTGCTCACCGACTTTCAGTTTCTTGCCGCGCGCACCGCCGCTTAGAACGAGCAACACGAGCTCATCCGGTAAGGGCGGAACACTTCCTTGAACGCGTGTCGAAATCTCGGGGGGCTGCGAGGGTTGAGTCACTCCGAACCTTCCACGTCGAAGACGACGAGGGTCTCCTGTCCCGCCAGAGTAACTCGGCGCGCGCGGCTTGTCTCCGACTTCACGGGGGCGGAAGGCCCCGACTTGTCGCTGTATGTAAGCTCAAGTGCGATAAGGTACTCCCCCTCGGGTAGGTTGACGGTCTGCCGCAGGTCGCGGGGACCAGGGGGATTTAGCGTCAAACTGAGCCCCCGCGCGGGTTCTGAGGCACCCAGCGGGGTGAAGCTGGCGTCCAGCCGAGTCGCCACCTCAGCCAGGTTTCGCGGGAGCCGAAAGATGACCGTCTGCTCCCTCGGCCAGGTCTTGTTGAGCAGCCGGCTGCCGAGCAAGAGCCCCAAACCGAGCAGGACGAAGCCGCCGATTCGGCGCAGCCGCTGCCGGCGGAGGGTCTCGTGATCGGCGCCGCTCGGTTCGCTCACGGAGAGTTGCCGCGCACGTTAAGGTTCGCCGACCGCAGCACCGCGCTTGCGCGCGTCGAACAAGCGCACCAAACGCACGAGCGAGGCGACGGTGGAATCGGGGAGCTTGAACGCGGGCATGCGACCCCGGCCGTCACGAATGCTTTGCGCAATCGTCGCGTCGGTCGTGGCAGCTTGCCACTCCGGGCTAGTGAGATCGCGCGCGTGGGTCATGGGGCCTTGGGGCCCGTCGCCCGCGCCCACGGTTCCGTGGCATTTGGCGCAGTTTTCCTTCCAAGTGACGATCGTGACTTCGTCGACACCTTGCACGCCGAGCGGGCTGCCAGCGTCGGGCTTCACTTCCACCTGAGTCGCGTTCGGGTTGCTCGTGTGGTCGTGATCCGAAACGCGCCATTCGCGCAGATCGGCAGCGGGCCGCTCGCAAGCCAAGAGCAGCAGACCGGCGCCGAACGTCGATGTGCTGAATGCGCTGAACGCGGAGCGGGCTGTCGAGCGATGGCGGCGCACAGGAACCTCGAGCGCTTCTATAGCCTCAGGATTGCGTCGCGGAAAGAAAAGGGCGCGCCGCGCACGCCCTTTTCCGGACTTTGTCGCGGGAGTCGCAACTCAGAAGTCGAACACTTTGCCGCCACCGGTCGGATCTTTACCGAGGTACGGCTTGCCGCTGAGCTCGGCGATCCGGAATTCGGTGCGCCGATTCTTGGCGCGACCCTCTTCGGTTGCGTTGTCGGCAATGGGTTTGCTCTGACCGAAGCCGACCGCAATCAGGCGCGCCTTCGCGACGCCTTTGTCGACCAAGAACTTCTTGATCGCGAGCGCGCGTTCGCCGGAGAGTTGTTCGTTCGCTGCGGCGCTACCGACATTGTCGGTGTGGCCTTCGACGCGAAGCTTGGTGACGCGCGGCGTTTCGTCCAGATACTGCTTCAGCTGGCCGAGCGTTTTCTCCGTGTCACTGCCGGCCTTGAAGGTGGCCTTGCCGGTCTCGAACTCGATGTTGCCGGGAATGGTGATCGCGTTGCCCACCACGCTCGGCTTCTGTTCGGTGGCCGGCGCGGGCGTGGTCGCGGTGGTGGTCGGCGCGGGCGTCGGCGTGGTTGCGGTGGGAGCGGGCTCAGCCGTTGCGGTCGTCGCCGGCGGCGGCGGGGGAGGCGGCGGCGGGGGAGGCGGCGGTGCTGCCGATGGCGCGCCTCCAGATTGGAATGACGCTGATGCGGTGCAACCCGCAATGGCGGGAAGTGCAGCCAGGGTCAGCAGGGCAAACGAGAACGCTTTGGCGGTCATGCAGTCTCCTCCTGGGGCCTCACGCCGCGCAGCCGGCCGTGCCGAGCGCTCCGCGAGTAAGCGAATCCAGCGGTAGTCCAAGTAGATGGTAACGCGCAAGCCTCGGGCGCACCGCCCTCGGCACCCGATGGACGGAGCAGTCGGCACGCCGCTTCAACCGACAATCGAAGAAAGCTGGGTGGCCGGCCTGGTCTCGGGTAGGCGCGGCACTGCTAGGCTCCCCCCCCTGCCATGTCGGCCGAGTTCGTTCACCTCCACGTACATTCCCAGTTCTCGTTCCTGACCAGCGCCGTGAAGCTGAGCGCTCTGGCGGAGCGCGCCAAATCGTTGGGGATGCGCGCAGTCGCGCTCACCGATCAGGCCAACATGTTCGGCGCCATTCGGCACTACACCACCTGCCGCGCCGCTGGGATTCAGCCGATTCTGGGCTCGGAAGTGAACGTTCTGCGGCCGACCGGGAACGTCGTCGACCACTTGGTGCTGCTCGCGGCGACCAGTGATGGCTACAAGAACCTGATCCGCCTGGTGTCCGACGGGCACCTGCAACCGGCGAGCGACCAGGGCCCGAGCATCACGCTCGACGCCATCACTCAGCGCAGCGCCGGCCTCATCGCGCTGACCGGGTGCCTCGGCGGCGTGCTCGCGCAACGAGTGCTCGAGTACGGCCCCGACGCGGCGGACGCCATGCTGGGCGATCTCAAAGAGCGTTTCGAGCCTGGCCACTTGTTCGTCGAATTGCAGGACCACGGCTTTCCCGAGCAGCCGGTGGTGAACGACATTCTGGTGCAGGCCGCGCGCCGCCTGGAGCTGCCGATCGTTGCCACCAACGACGTGCATTTTACCCAGAAGGATGACGGTGCGGCGCAGCTCTACCTCGAGTGCGTCCGCCAAGGTCGCACGTACGACGAAGCGGAGCCGCTGCATCACAAGAGCTTCGAGATGTATTTGAAGAGCCCTGACGAGATGCATGCGCTGTTCTCGTCAGTGCCCGATGCGCTCTCGAATACGCTGCGCATCGCCGAGATGTGTTCTGGGCTGAAGCTGACGCTCGGCACGCCGATGCTGCCGCACTTCCAGGTTCCGGAAGGCCACGATCTCGATACCTATTTCCGACACGTATCGCACGCGGGCTTGCTGCGTCGCTTCAGTGAGTTCGAGAGCACCAACAAGAAGGTGGATCAAGCCACCTACCTGGCGCGGTTGGACCGCGAGCTCGACGTGATCGTGGGCATGAAGTACCCGGGGTACTTCCTGATCGTTTGGGACTTCATTCGCGAGGCCAAGGCTCGCGGCATCCCGGTGGGGCCGGGTCGTGGCTCGGGCGCGGGCTCGCTCGTGGCCTATGCGCTCGGTATCACCGAGATCGACCCGCTACCTTATAATTTGCTGTTCGAGCGCTTCCTGAATCCAGAGCGCGTGAGCATGCCCGACTTCGATATCGACTTTTGCATGTCGCGGCGGGACGAGGTGATTCGTTACGTCGCGGACAAATACGGGCAGGAGAGCGTCGGACAGATTGCGACGTTTCAGAACTTGAAAGCGCGCAGCGTCCTGAAGGACGTGGCGCGCGCGATGGGGATGCCAGCGCCGGAAGCACAGCGCATCGCGAGCATGGTGCCCGAAAAGGGCCAAGGCAAAATGTTCACCATCGACGAGGCGCTCGAGGTCGAGCCCAAGTTGAAGGCGCTGGTCGACAGCGAGCCGCGCGTGGCGGAGCTGGTCAAGCACAGTCGCAAGCTCGAGGGGCTGACTCGACACGCCGGCATGCACGCGGCGGGTGTGGTGATCAGCGAGGGCCCGCTGGCAGACCATGTGCCCTGTTTCAAGAGCGACGCGACGATCGTCACTCAATACGACAAGGACGACGTCGAGGCTGCGGGGCTCGTCAAGTTCGACTTCTTGGGGCTGAAGACGCTGACCGTGATCGATATCGCGCAGCGGCTGGTCAACGCACGCCCCGACCGCGTGAACCGCCCGCTCGATCTGTCCAAGGTGGCGCTGGACGATCGCGAAACGTACCAGCTCATGGGCAGCGGCGAGACCACCGGCGTGTTTCAGCTCGAGTCGAGCGGCATGCAGCAACTCCTCCGCCAGTTGAAGCCGGATTGCTTCGAAGACGTGGTCGCGGTGGTCGCGCTCTATCGCCCAGGTCCGCTCGGCACCGGCATGATCGATGACTTCATCGGGGGTAAGCACGGACGAAAGCCGATTCGTAAGCTGCACCCGCTGGTCGACGAGGTGCTGGCGCCGACCTACGGCGTGCCCGTGTATCAAGAGCAGGTGATGCAAATCGCGCAGCGTCTGGCCGGGTACACGCTGGGCGGCGCCGACGTGCTGCGTCGCGTGATGGGCAAGAAGAAGGCCGAAGAAATGGCCAAGCAGCAGAAAATCTTCGTCGAAGGCGCCGAGAAAAACGGCGTCCCCGAAGAGAAGGCGAGCTCGATCTTCCGGGAAATCGAGGGTTTCGCGTCGTACGGCTTCAACAAGAGTCACTCGGCCGCGTACGCGGTGGTGACCTACCAGACGGGGTACCTGAAAGCGCACTACCCCACCGAGTTCTTCGCGGCCGCGCTCACGGCAGACAAGGACAAGATCGAAAAGGTGGTGCGCACCATCGCCGAGGCGCGCTCTTGGGGGGTGGCGGTGCTGCCCCCGGACATCAACGCCAGCGAGACCGATTTTACCGTGGTGTATTCGCATCCGGACGGTCGCGCGCCGGCCACGCCGGGCAGCAAATTCCGGGATCGCTTGGGCCCCCAGATTCGCTTCGGTCTCGGTGCGGTGCGCGGCGTGGGCGAAGCCGCGCTCGAGACCATGTTCGAAGCGCGCCGCGCGGGCGGGCCGTTCCGCGACCTGTTCGACTTCGCCACGCGCGTGGACGCCAAGCGCCTGAACAAGGGCGTGCTCGAAGCGCTGGTTCAGTGCGGCGCGTTCGACTCGGTGCTGGAGCCGCGGGGCATCACGCGCTCTCGCGCTTACGCCGCGGTCGATCGCGCGCTCGAGCGCGCACGCAGCGCGAGCCGCGACCGCGAGCGCGGGCAGACCTCGCTGTTTGGCCTGCTTTCGGGCGGCGATGCCGCGGCGAATTCCGGCGACGAATACCCGAGCGGAGTCGAGGAATGGGATCGCCTCGAGCTGCTGCGTCGCGAGAAGGCGGCTCTCGGATGCTACGTGTCTGGGCACCCGATGTTCCGCTACGGCACCAAGCTCGGCCGCCTGGGTGTGGTTGCGAGCCCCAAGGTGGCCGAGCAAGATCCCTGGTCCATCGCCGTGGTCGCGGGCATGGTCGAGAACTACCAGGAGAAGTTGTTCAAGGGCGGGGCGGCCGGACGCGCCGCCTTCTTCGAAATCGAGGACATGTCGGGGCGGGTCAAAGCCAAGCTGCGCGGCGACCGAATCGAAACGTACGCGCCGTTGCTCACTTCGGGTGACCCGGTGCTGGTTTCCGGCAAAGTCAGCTTCCCGATGACCGAGGAGCCAGCCGAGGAGGAGCGAGAGCCAACGCTGCTCGTCGACCAGGTGGAGCTGCTTTCGGACGCGGCTCTCAAGGCGACCCGCGGCGTCAGCATCCGGCTGGACGCCGAGAAGACCGGGCGCCGCGACCTCCAAGCGTTGCGGGACCTGCTCGACAAATCCCCAGGGCCCTGCCCGGTCGAGCTCGTGCTGCTGCTGGGCGACGGCGCGGAAGCGGTCCTCGACCTTCAGGCGGCACGGGTGACCCCTTCGGATGCCCTGCTCGGGGGACTGGAGCGGGTGTTTGGCGCGCCGGTAGCCGAGCTACGCTAGCCCGGCCGAGCGGCCTCCGGCCCAGGTTTTCGGCGGATCCTTGGCGATTCGGGGGAACGCCTCGTAAAGTAGTGATTAGCTACTTCATGCGAGATCCGCGCGCAGAGCTCGTTCGCATCGACTCGCACGGCCAGGCGCACGCCATCGGCAGCGTCGCGAGCCAGCGGTTGCGTGCTCGAGAAGGGACCTACCGGCTCTTACCGACGCCGCGACACGTGGTGTTCATGCGCTACACCGGCGAGGACGGTCAGCGCGACGCGAGCGACGGCGCGGTGGTGCGTTTGGCTGGAGAAATTACCGCGCCCGGCGCTCTATGCGACGTGTTTGCGCTGCTCGCTCAGACCGGTTGGCGCGGGGAGCTCGCGGTGCTGGACGATGACCACGTCCGCAGCATCTTCTTCGACCAGGGCAACGTGGTCGGCGCGGTCACCAACGTCGAACACGAGCGCATCGGCTCGGTCCTCTACAAGTTCGGCGCCATCGATCGCGCGCAGCTCGAGCAAGCGTTGGTTGCGCAGGCCGGGGGAAAACGCTTCGGCGAGGTGGTGCTCGAGCTCGGTTGGCTCACGCGCGAGCAGCTCTATCAATTCATGTCGCGCCAGATCGAGGAGATCGTGTTCGCGGTGCTCGGCGTGAGCGACGGCATGTTCTTCTTCCTGGATGGCTTCGACGACGCGCGGCTCGTGGTCCGTCATACGGTTGGAGCCAGCGCGCTGCTCATCGATAGCGTGACCCGCATGGATGAGGTGCGCTTTTTTCGGCAAAAGATCCCGTCCAGTGAGCACGTTCCAGTGCGCAGCGAGGGTAGCTTGCCGCCCTCCGAGTTCGCGGCGGTCTACGGTGCGGTCGACGGAACGCGCAGCGTGGAGGAAGTGGGGCGCATCACCGGCCTCGGTGAGTTCGAGACCACGAAGCACCTGTACGCTCTGGTGCAGTCGCACTGCGTCGCGATTCGACCGCCGCCGGTGACGGGCGGGCCGCACGCTATCGTGGCAGCGGCGAACGCTGCGCTGTCGGCGATCTTCAGCGCCGTGGCTGCGGACGGACACGTGAAGGAGCTTGCGAGCAGCCTGGCGTCGTTTGCGGTTGGGGCAGGGGTCTACGACATCTTGCTTCGGGGTGCGGGGCCAAACTCCGAGGGTGAGCTCGCAGCGGACGTCGTGGTCGAAAACTCGGTGCTGGTCGCGGCCGGCGCTGATCCGGCCCAGGTACTGCGGCAGATGCTGCACGAGTACGTGAGCTTCGCGCTTTTCAGCGTGGGCGCGGTGCTGGGTTCAGGCGCGGAGGCGGAGCTAGCCCGTCAGGTGACGCCCATGCTGGCGGTGCTTAGGCCGGTCGGCTGACGTTGAATGAACCGCTTCGATTCGACGTCGAATTGCTGCTCGAACCCCACATCCTCCCGTTGACCGCGCGCTCGGCGTGTGAAACACCTCGGCCCCCCAAGCACGGGTCGATAGCTCAGTCGGTTAGAGCAGCGGATTTTTAATCCGTTGGTCCTGGGTTCGAATCCCAGTCGACCCACTCCACAACTCGCGCCACGCGGCGCCGCCGCTCGTCGCAGCGGAAAATTCGCATCGATGCCTGCGAGCGCGCAACTCGGGGCGCGGTGGCATTCGTGAGGCGCGAAAGCGTTTCCGAGCGGTGCCGGAGAGCGCAACGCGTGTTTTGGTCTTGCGCGGGGAATCGCGGCCGAGCAAGCTAAAAACCGGTGACTTCGAGACTTGCACCGCTCACTGCCCTGGAGGGCGCCGGTGCCCGGACGCCGCGCGGTCGAACGCAAGAGCCGCTCGCTCTCGTCGGCGAACTTTAGGAGATCTTCATGATCAGAGCACGAGCTTGGGTGACTTGGTCGTTGGTTTCAGCCGCGATCGCGTCGCTAACGATGAGTTGCGGCAGCGACGAAGTGACCGGCAAGGCGACCGGCGGTAAGAGCGGCGGCCTGCTCGGCGGCAGCGCGGGCGTCTCCAGCGGCGGCAGGAGCGGCGGCAGCGGCGGCGGTGGCACCAGCTCGACGGGCGGTTCACCGGGCAAGGTCGGCAACCTGGGGCGCGCCTGCGCTACGGACGCGACCTGCGGCACCAACGCGGGGTTGACGTGCATCACCGATCCCGCGGTCCCACATGGCCTGTGCTCCGCCGCTTGCACGGTGAACTCTGACTGCGAAAAGCTTTCGGCCGGCTCACTCTGCAACACCGACTTGTGCATCGAAGGCTGCTCGGTTGGTTCGGGCGCCGCAACGAAGTGCCACGATCGCGGCGACTTCTCGTGTCAGTTCTTCGATACCGTAAAGACTACGGACCTGTGCTCGAACGACGACGACTGTCCTAGCAGCTCGGTGTGTGACAGCGGAACGTGCCTCACGGTCATCACCGCGTGCCAGCCGAACTGTGCGAGCGACGATGATTGCACGGGCGGTTTCTGCAACATCGGCACCGGCTTCTGTCAGTCCACCAAACCCTCGGGCTTGGCGGTCGGTTCCAGTTGCAAGCCGGGCATGATGCCCGATCCGTGTGCGGGTATGTGCATTGGCGACTCAGCGGGCACCTTCTCTTTGTGCAGCGGCATCTGCACGTTTGGCGTGCTCGGTGGCTGCGGTTGGAATGGCACGGGCAAAGCGGATGCCGGCTGCCTGTTCGTCCCGCGCTACGTGAAGTCGTCGCCGGACGCGGGAGACCTCGGTTATTGCGGTCAGCTCTGCGACTGCAACGCCGATTGCCGGAACCCCACGGCCAAATGCTTGTCGTTTGCCGCGGCGGGGCTCGATGACTACGAGATCGCCTACGGTCGCAAGGGCTACTGCGGGACGGCCGACCCCAGTGACGTCGTGATTCCGAGCTGCGGTGCCGGCGGGGCTGGTGGCGGCGGTGGCGCCGGTGGCGAAAGCGCCGGCGGCGGCGAATCAGGCGGCGCCCCGGGTACGGCCGGCGGCGGCGCGGGCGGCGGCGGCGGCGCACCGAGCGGCGAAGGCGGCACGGGCGGCGCCTGAGGCGGGCGGCCACAGCGCGCGGCGAACATCACGTGCAGCGCTTGCCCGCCGGTCGGCAGGCGCAGCGCGCTGATTTCCCGTGCCATGCAAGCGCTCGCTTCGGGGTCCGGGAAATGGCTTTCGGTTTCCTGCGCGTGGAGGACTTCGCCGTCCGCGTTGGCCTCCACGCACAGCGCTACCCGGCCCCAAACGCCAGCATCGCGGGCTAGCGCCGCTTCGCAACAGCGCGCGAGCGCAGGCGTCGCATCGTCGAGCGTGCTCATCAGGCTCGCGCTGTCGATTTTCGTCGGCTTGACCGCGGAAGTGCGCGGCGGCAACGGTGCGTCGCCGGGCCAGAGACTGACCGCGAGCTCGACGTTCACCCGCCGGGGTGGAGCGCGATGAAACGTCAGGGACCGGGCGGCATTGGCCAGGCATTGAGCGGCGCTGCGCTCGGCCAGCTCGCTCGCGACCACGCGACTCGCACTGACGCGCCCGCTGCTGACGATGCTGAGCACCAAGCGCGTTTGCCCCGACAGCGTTGGGCTGACGCGCAGTCCCTGCTCGAAGCACAAACGGAATGGCCAGTAGCCCTGATTGCGCGCCTCCGCCCGCAGCGTGGCCATCGTAAAAACCTGCCGCTGACTACTGGTGCGGGGCACGCTGCGAGGCACCGTTAAGGCGTCGACCAACACTCGTGGGGCAGGGTGGTAAGTGGGGCGGCTACTCGGGTACCGCGGGTCGGTGAGGCCCCCGACGTTCCAGCGCGCCAGCTGCTCGTCAAACGCGGAGGCGGCCATGGCGCCACCGGGGCGTGGCAGGCGCCCGGGTGGGTAGGGCGGTTCGAGTTCGAACGGTGGCAGCGGCCGAGGCTCGGGGTCCGCAGTCGGCTGCGCGCTCTCCTGCGGGCTCTCGGGTGGCTCGGAGGGCGCTTTCAACGCTGCGCTCGCCGTCGTGGCAGACGGCGGCGGTGGAGGAGTCGGCACGCCCGTGTGGGCTTCCGAGCGCGCAGTAACCACAGACGGACTCGAGCAGGCGATGAGCCCCCAGAGTGGTAGCGAAACCAGCAGCGAGAGGGTTTCGAGTCGCGTCACGGGGTGATTATACTCAGAGACTGGCTCGGGAGATCCCGAGACGAGGGAGTCAACAGATGAGCGACGAGCCGATGCGCGAGGCGGGATTCGAGCACACGCAAGGATTCGTACCCGGTGAAGTGTCCGGCATGCTGGGCCTCGGCCCACTCGAGATCGAATACGAGGAGCTGTTCGCCGAGGCCATGGCCGACGGCGTGATCACCGCCGAGGAACGCGCTCGCCTGGAACGAGCGGCCGACAATCTAGGCCTCGATCGGACTCGCCTGGTTCGGCTCGAGCAAGCGATGTTGGCCGCCTACAAAGCGCGCCACAAGGTGGAGATCATCGAGCACTACGAGGAGTCTGCGCAATCGCTTGCTCCCTTGCGCGTCTCGGCGGACGGCGACGCGGGCCGGGCGCTGTTGCTCAAGCGCATCGAGCAGCTCGAAGCGCGCGTGCGCGAACTCGAGTCCGAGCTTCGGGCCGCGCAAGCGGCCGTGAACGTCGAGGTGGATCTGACCGAGGTCGAGAGCGCGGCCGCGACGGCGAGCGAGGACCCGGACGAGGTTTGGCGGCACGTTCGCCGCGATCCGCTGAACCAAGCCGCGCTCCGCTCGCTCTTTCGCATCTACCGAGCTCGCGGCGACCGTGATTCGGCCTTCTGCGTGGCCCAAGCTCTGGTGCTGCTCGGCGCGGCCAATGCCGAAGAGCGATCGCTCTTCGAAACCCATCGTTGCCAGACCCTGATTACCCCGCGCAACAGCGTCTCGGCATCCGCTTGGCACGACCTCTTGTTTCATCCCGAACAGGAAGTTCTCACGGGGCAGATTTTCGCCACTATCGTGCCGGCGGTGCTGGTAGGGCGTGTCAGCGCGCTGCGACGCGACAAAAAGTTGGTCTTGCCGGCGCCCGAGACCAAGCAGGATCCGAGCAAAGCGACGCTCACTGCCGTGCGCGCGCTGCCCTGGGCCGCCGCGACCCTAGGCATTCAGTCGCCGCCCGTGTTCCTCGACCGGGAGCGGGACGTTGGCTACATGCACGTGCCGGCTGTCCCGCCTGTCACGGTCGTTGGACGCAGCGTGCTCAGCGGCAAGACACAGCTCGAACACGCATTCCTGGTGGGGCGCCATCTCGCGGCGTATCGCGCCGAGCATTACGTGAAGACGCTGTTTCACGCCGTGCAAGATCTGGAAGACCTATTCCTTGCGGCTCTTACCATCGGCAGTCCCGGGCTGCCGATCGCCGAAGACATGAAGCGCCGCGTTCAGCCGATCGCCGACGCCATTGCGCCCATGCTCGAGCCGGGGCAGCTCGACACGCTCCGCGGTTGTTTTCTTCGATTCGTGGAGGAGGGTGGCCGCACCAACCTCTTGCGCTGGAGCAATGCGGTCGACAAGACCGCTTGTCGCGCCGGTCTGGTGCTCGCTAACGACCTCTTGACCTGCGCGCGCTTGCTCGACCCGGAACCGGGGAAGTTCGGGGATTTGACTAAGGATCTCATCTGCTTCGTGACCAGCGACCGCTACTTCAAGCTGCGTCGCCAGCTCGGTGTCACGCTCGCCGAAAACTGACGCGTATCGCGTTCGGCCTTGTCACGCTTTACACCTCACCGAGCTAGCGCTAACTGAGCGATGCTGCGTCGTGCGCCCGAAATCCCCTAACGATCCCGAGATCCCCGACCTGGAGCCCGCCGCTCCGCGAGCGTCGGTGCCGCCTCCGTTAGGGGTCACCGCGGACGACCGCGACTTGGAAGCGGAGCTCGATCGCTCGCCGAGCCTCCCGCCGGAGCCGGCGAGTTGGATCACCGATTGGGCGGAGTATTCGGGCACGGAGGCGCCTCGCAGCGCGAGCACGCCGCCTCCGCGCACGTCCGGGTTCGTGCGCATCCAGACCGCGCGCACCGAAAGTGTGCGATCGATTCCCATCGCGGAGGTCGCGCGGGTCGCGCCGCTCCGCCCGGAAGCGACGCTCGTTTGGGCGCTCGGCCCCGGGCTCGCGCTCATCGTTGGCAGTGCGCTGCTCACCTTGGTGGACGCGCGTACTTTGCCGAATCCGGGCCTTGCGAGCGAGCTGCGGCCCCCGACCTGGATTGCCGGGGTGCTCTGCGTTGCCGGGCTCCTCTTGTTGGTGCGTGGCCTTTGGCGGTTTGCGGACAGCCACGACGGCTGACCTCGCTCGGGCCGTCACAGGTTTGACGAGTCGCGCGAGTTCCAAGTGTCGAGTTTCTGACGGTTCCGGGTTTCACCCGGACATGCGACCGCCCGATCAGGGGGCCTAGCGCGGACGCCGCCAGAGCAATTCATCAACTTCCCTGAATTTTGAGCGGTTGACGCGCTGCTTCTCCGCCTTGGCACGATGTTCGCTAGAGCGCCGGGCATGTCCCGACGCCTTACGCCTTCCGCATCCTTGAACGACGCAGTTAACGATCGTCTGCAACGGGCGCGGCGTCAGCGGCTGCGAGGCGACCAGCGTAAGGCCCTGTTGCTGTTGCGCGAAGCCTGCTGTCTTTCTGAGAACGAATCCAGGCTTTGGACGCTTTACGGCGTTCAGTGCTGGCGCATGGGGCAGCGGGACGAGGCGCGCCAAGCGCTCCGCCAAGCACTCTGGCTTCGCGATCGCGAGCGCGACAAGGCGCGCGCGCACGTGCTGCGCGGACTGCTTCTGGCAATGGAATCCGCTGTCGCTCCCGAGCTCGTGCGCGCCGCCTGACGGCCACGAGAATCGTTAATCGCCACCCCGCCCAAGGAGTCGAGCTTGCGGGGTTTGGGTTGGGATAGGACAGCGAGCTAGACCCACCATGCGGGTGACACGGCGGCGGGGTGGCTGAGCTGGAGGCTAGGGGCGACTGTTCCCGGCGCGCAACATTCAGTCGGAGTGCAGGTTCGGGTCGAACCAATCCGTTTGGATTGATGGACCCACACCATCGAGCCCGCATTTCACTACGTGCTGCGCCCGGAAATCACGGCGCCAGCAGTGCGGAGAACCGCACTTGCTGCGTTCAGTTCGCTCGCGTTTCGCGGAACGCGAGTGAAGCCGCGTCGAACGAGCGCAACGTGTTACGCGTGCAAATTGGACACATCCAGCCCACGTCGAAGCGTGGCGTATCGGTGCGCATCGCGTTCGCGGGTGCCAAGAGCTCCTGACCGCGACGCGGGTCTTTCGCCCAACCACGGATCACCACGCGGTGCTCATCGAGTTCGACCCCGAGACGGGCCTGGCATTCGCAGACGGAGTAGAGGACGGCGGTCTTCATGGGAGGGGTTGCCGATTCGTCGGCCGCACGCGCAGCCGGGGCCGACGAAATATCGGGCGCCGCGGGCGCGGTCAAGCCTCCCCTAGCGACAGTGCTTCCCCGACCCCGCCGAGTCGTGCTAGATGACCCCACCTTTTGCGGGACTAGCTCAGTTGGTAGAGCACGAGCTTCCCAAGCTCGGGGTCGTGGGTTCGAACCCCATGTCCCGCTCAAAATGCGAGGCGGCTGCCTTCAGCCGGCCTCGAAAGACAGGGGAGGGGCTTCCTCTTTGACGAGGTACTCGAAGCGCTTGCGGAAGTCGTCGGCCGAGAGGCCCGCGACGGCGGCGTACTTGGCGACCTCTTCCGAGTCCTGAAAGTCATCGCGGCGCAGGCGCAGCATGTAGCGGCGAGCGATCTTGTACTGCTCGGTGTCCGTGTCGACCATGCGCACGCGGGTGCGCCCGGTCTTGGGGTCGAGCATTTCGCCGAACTTGATGGGTTTGAAATGGCCGCGCTGGATGGTGACCATCGCGCCGGAGCCGCCTTCGATCAGGTACTTCGCTGCGCAGTAACCGAGATCGCGCGTGTACTCCATATCGAACGGAATCGGATCGGTGCAGCGCAGCTCGTAGCCGATGTTCTTCGAGACGATCGTGGTGCGGATGCCGAGCTCCTTCAAGCGCTCCGTGACGCGCGCCTTGATGATCGGCCCAAACTCGACCTCGGCGATCCGAATGTGATCGTGTTCGTCGCGCTCTAGCTCGGGCACGTAGCGCTCGAGTTCTTTTTCGTCCAAATGCTCGACCAGACCCTCGGCGAGCACCGCCACGCCGTCGGGACGCCCGTAGGCCAGACGCTTGACGATTGAGCCGACCAGGATGTCCGCCATCTGGTCGAGGGTGATGTGTTGACTGCTGAATTCCTCGGGGATGATGGTGAGGGTGGCGCCGGCGGCTTTGCCGATACCGAGCGCGAGATGCCCGGCTTTTCTGCCCATCGCCACGACGAAGTACCAGCGCGACGTGGTCTGCGCGTCGGTCAGTAGATCCTGCACCAGCCCCGCGCCCACGTGACGCGCGGTCTGATAGCCAAAGGTTGGAATGCCCTCCGGCAAATCGAGATCATTGTCGATGGTCTTCGGCACGTGCACGACCTTGAGCGCGCCGCCGGACTCCTTGGCCAGGTTCATGGCCGAGAACGCGGTGTCGTCGCCGCCGATGCTGATCAGGTAGCCCACACCGAGCTTGGCCAGAGAATCGAGCGCGGTGGCGAGGTTCTTGGGATCCTTCGTGGGGTTCGCTCGGGACGTGCCCAAGCACGAGCCACCCCGGAAATGGATGCGGGAAACGGCCTGAATGTCGAGCGGGCGCGTTTTGCCGAGGTCTCCCCGCATGATCCATTGATAGCCGTCTCGGATGCCGACGACGTCATAGCCGGACAGGCAAGCGCGGATGGTTGCCGCGCCGATCACGCTATTGATGCCGGGGGCCGGGCCGCCGCCGACCAGAATCGCAACTTTCTTCTTTTCCGTCATAGGGGGCAGGCTTGCGTATACCAGAGTTTGCAAGCCCTGACCGCAGGCATTGCGGAGCGAATCCGCTCGGCGGGGGCGTTGCTTCAAGCTCTCCGGGCCTCGGCCTAACCCGCTGGGCTTTCGCTGATCGCCCTTCCGGCGCGGCGCGTCAGACGGGCAGGCCGTCGATGCCGCGGGTCTTGTTGGTCGCGACGCGCTTACCCACTTCGCCGGGCTCGAAAAAATGCACGCGCGCCATGTCTACGAACATGTCGATTAGCTGTCCGCTTTCGATGCCACCGAAAGCATCGACGTGCGCGACGATGTGCGGATGGCGCTCGCTGGCCAGGTACACGTCCATCTTGTCGCCGAGCGGCTGCACGAGCGTCACTTTCAACTTCAGCGTGTTGTCCTCGCAAGCAAAGCGCGCGTGCTGCCGATCCGAGATAGCTTCGGGGCGTACGCCGAGCACCAGCTCCTCATCGACGCGGCTTACGAGCTCTTCACTGGCCCAATCTGGGACCGGCAGCCGCCCGGAGCCTTCCTCGAACCACAAGCGCCCGGCGTCTTTCGTCAGGCGCCCAGTCAGGAAGTTCATGGGCGGGCTGCCGAGAAAGCCGGCCACGAAGCGGTTCTTCGGGTGGTGATAGATCTCGAGGGCGCCGCCGCACTGCTGCATGATTCCGTCTTTCATCACCACCACGCGATCGCCCAGGGTCATGGCTTCTTCCTGGTCGTGGGTGACGTAGACGGTGGTCGCGTTCAGGCTCATGTGCAGGTGCTTGATCTCTGCGCGCATCTCCACCCGCAACTTGGCGTCGAGGTTCGAGAGCGGCTCGTCGAACAAAAAGCACTTCGGGTCACGCACGATGGCGCGACCGAGCGCCACTCTTTGACGCTGCCCGCCGGAGAGCGCCTTCGGCTTACGGTCGAGCAGATGTTCGATGACCAAGATCTTGGCCGCGCGCCGCACCTTCTCGTCGATCTGGGCCTTGCTCTGCTTTCGCAATTTGAGCGCGAAGGCCATGTTCTCGTACACCGTCATGTGCGGGTACAGCGCATAGCTCTGGAACACCATCGCGATGTCGCGATCTTTCGGCGGCACGTCGTTGACCACGCGATCCCCGATTTTGATCGTGCCGCTGGTGATCTCCTCCAGACCCGCGATCATGCGCAGGGTGGTCGACTTGCCGCAGCCTGAGGGGCCGACGAGCACCACGAACTCGCGGTCCCGGATGTCGAGGTTGAAGCAGTCGACGACGCGAACGCCGCCCTCGTAAACCTTCACGATGTCGGTCAGGGTGACGCCGGCCATGGAAAAACAGCTCGAATCGCGGAAAAAGCCGGCTCAGCCGAACCACGGCCGGTCGCGGGCGGCGCCATGATACCCGGACCGGCTCTCGAATCTACCCGTAAGTTAGGGCGGCGGTCATGCTAGGTTGCCGGCCCCTCGCTTCGCCCCCGCCGTGTCCGTGATCGAACGCTTCCCGTATGGAAGAGCACCGTTTTGGCTGTCGGTGCTTGCGCTCGCGTCCGCGCTCCTGGTCGTCGCGCTCGGGCAGCGCGCCAAAGCCGAAAAGCCAGATCTGGTCTTCGCGCTGTTCGCGTCGAACCACCTGCCGTTTTACCGGCGCGGAGTGCCGGAGTTCGAGAAGGAGCACGGGGTTCGCGTCGGTTTGCAGCTCGTGAACCAGCGCGCACTACAAACGCGCCTTCAGAACGCGATGCTGGCGGGCACGACGGTGCCGGACATGGTCGAGCTTCCGGAGTTCTCGCTCAGCTACTTCACGCGCGGGCCGCTGTCCGACGTCGGCTTCGTCGACCTCACGGATCGGCTCGAGCGGGAAGGCTACCGAGAGCGCCTGGTCGAGGCGCGGCTCAGCCTTTGGACCTCGCGCGATCGCGTGTTCGCGGTGCCCCACGACGTGCACCCGGTCATGCTCATGTACCGGGCCGATCTGGTCGAGGCGCTCGGCATCGACGTGAATCGCCTGACCACTTGGGACGAGTTCGCGGCCGCAGGCCGGCGGGTCGTCCGTGATTTGGATGGCGACGGCGTGCCCGATCGCTACATGATCGATCTGCCCGCGTCCGGCGCTTGGGGCCTGACGATCTTGCTGCGCCAGCGCGGAATTGGCCTGTTCGACGCTCGCGGCAAGGTTTCGTTCAACACCGAGGGTACGGTCGACACGCTGATTTGGTACCTGCATCAGAGCGTTGGCCCGGGTCGCATCGCGTTCGAGTGCGGTTGGGGTCAGTCGCTGATGAAGGCCATGACCGACGGGCTCGCGCTGTTCTACATCGCTCCGGACTGGCGCACCTTCGTTACCCAGGGCGACTTGCCGGGGCTCCGCGGCAAGATGAAGTTGATGCCTCTGCCGGCTTGGGAACCCGGGGGCCGTCGCACCAGCGTGTGGGGCGGCACCGGCTTGGCCATCACCAAAGCTTCGGCGCGCCCGGACTTGGCCTGGGAGTTTACCAAGAGTCTCTACTTCAACCCCAAGGAGCTCGGACGGCGATTCTTGCTGAACAATATCATCCCACCCTTCAAGGACGCTTGGGATTTACCGGAGTTTCAGGAGCCGAACGCGTACTTCTCAGGCCAGCGGTTGGGCGCGCTGTTCGCGGCGCTCGCGCCCGAGACGCCGGAGGCATGGTCGACCGCGTACAACAGCGTTGCTGAGGGGAAAGTGAGCGAAGCTTTTCTGCGCGGCGCGGCCCACTATCAGTCTCGAGGCGACGCCGGACTGCGCGAGCTCTTGCGGCGTGAGATCAGCGCAGCGGCGGCCTACGTGGAACGCGTGATGTCGCGCAACGTGCTTTCGGGTCCGGAACATGGCTAAGCGCGGCTCGAGCCCAGCGCCGCGCCAGCTGTACAAGGGCGCCGCGCCTTACTTGTTCTTACTGCCGTATCTACTGTTCGCGTGCGCGTTCACGATTTATCCGCTGCTGAATGCGGTGGTCTTGGCCTTCTATCAAACCAACGGCCCGGCTTCGCGCGCCTTCGTGGGTCTCGATAACTTTCGCTTTCTTGCTGAAGATACGGTCTTTCACACGGCATTGAAGAACACCACGGTGTTCGCGCTCTGCTCGGTGTTCCTGCAGCTGCCGCTGTCGATGGGGCTCGCCCTGCTTTTGAATTCGGGAAAGAGCCGGGCCAAAGCGTTCTTTCGCCTCGTGTTGTTTTCGCCCAATTTGGTCGGGCAAATCTTCGTCGGCATTCTGTTCTCGGTCATGCTCACGCCGCGCTACGGCCTCGTGAACCGCTTTCTCCAAGCGCTCTCCGGTTGGGGGCTAGAAGAGCGTTGGCTCGGCAATCCGGCGTTGGTGATGCCGGCGATCGTGCTCACGTCGTTGTGGGTCTGGGTCGGCTTCAACATGATCTATTTCTTGGCGGCGCTGCAGAGCGTCGACAAGAGCTTGCAAGAGGCCGCTCGCATCGACGGGGCCAATCGCTTTCAAGTGTTCTGGCACGTCACGCTACCGTCGATGCGCCACGTGGTGGTGTTCGTGCTGATCACCTGCATCAGCGGCTCGTTCCAGCTGTTCGAGCTGCCGCTCGCGCTGCTTCCGGACAGCAATGGTCGGGGTCCAGACAATTCCGGCCTAACCGTGATCGGCTATTTGTACGAGGTCGGCTTCAACGCGGGCGATCTAGGTCTCGGCTCGGCGGTGGGCTGGGTGGTGGCGGCGGTGATCTTCCTGCTCGCGCTCGTGCAGGTCCGCGCGTCGGGCGCGCTGCGGGAGCAGGGCTGATGAACCCGCTGCGCTGGTTCCTTCTGGCCGCCGCTTCCGTATTCGTGGTTTTGCTGCTCGCGAACCCGCGAAAGCCGCGGCTCGCCTTCTCTTATTTACGGGTGCTGGTGCTGGTGCTGGCCTCGGCGCTGGTCTTGGCGCCGTTCGTGTGGCTGATCGCCGCGGCGTTTAAGGACAAGAGCGTCTTCAACGAATACGTGTTTTTTCCGCCGCTCGGCGAGTGGTCCGAAAAAACCATGAACCTTGGCAACTTTCGCCGGCTTTTTGCGGGCGACGACAGCGTTCAGGGCAAGGTCTTTTTCTGGCAATACCTGTTAAACTCCGTGTTTTTCGCCAGCATGGGAACCGTGCTGCAGCTGGTGTTTTGCTCCGCCGCAGGCTACGCCCTGGCCAAGTTCGAGTTTCATGGCAAGCGCGCGTTGATGACCTTCATGTTGGCTTCGATGATGATCCCGGGCGTGCTGCTGCTCGCGCCCGTGTACCAAATGATGGTTCAACTCCGCCTGATCGACACCTATCACGGCGTGCTGCTTCCGGGCATTGTCAGTGTGTATGGCATCTTCCTATTCCGGCAGGCGATTTTGGCCGTGCCGAACGAAATGATCGACGCCGGCCGCATCGACGGCTGCGGTGAGTTCGAGATTTACCTGCGGCTGGTCATGCCGCTGGTCCGGCCCATGAGCGCCGCGTTCTGCCTGGTCACCTTCCTTGGAAGCTGGAACTCATTCTTCGGCCCCAGCATCTTCCTGCAAACGCAGGAGAAGCTGACGCTGCCGGTGATCTTGAACCTCTACATCGGGCTCTATGCGAGCGAGTACGGAGTGTTCCTGGCTGGAACGCTGCTAGCGATAGTGCCGCCAGCGTTGTTGTTTTTCGCACTCGAGAAGGAGTTCGTGAGTGGGCTCACAAGTGGCGCCGTCAAAGGCTGAAAGCGTTTCGATGAGTTTCACCGGTGTCGAACCGCTAGCTCTGGCGCGTGCGTTTTCGGCTCGTTTCGGCCGCGCTCCGCGGGTGTTCTCGGCTCCCGGTCGGGTGAACCTGATCGGGGAACATACCGACTACAACGACGGTTTCGTGCTGCCCATGGCCATCGAGCGGCGCACCTACGTTGCTGCGGCTCCGCGCAGCGACCGCGTGGTGCGCGTGCATTCGCAAAACCTCGGCAGTGACTTCAGCTTCGATCTGGACCGCCCCGGCCCTCCGCAGCGCGGAGTGTGGGGCGACTACGTCGAGGGCATGGCGCACGCGCTTCGGGCGCGAGGGATCCCAGTGGCAGGCGCGGACCTCTTGATCGAGAGCGAGGTGCCGGCGGGTGCTGGCCTGTCCGCTTCGGCGGCGCTGGAGCTTTCAGTCGGGTATGCCTTGACCGTACTCGCAGGGGTAGAGCCGCCCGATCGCCGGATGTTGGCGCTTTCGGGGCAAGCTGCCGAACACGAGTATGTCGGCACGCTGTGCGGAATCATGGATCAATACATCTCGGCGCTCGGCGGCGCGGGCCAAGCACTGCTGATTGATTGCCGTTCACTCGAGCCGCGAGCGGTTCCGCTGTCAGCCCCAGGCACCACCATCGTAATCTGCGATACGCGGGTGAAGCACCAGCTCGCTTCGTCGGAATACAACAAGCGCCACGCCGAATGTCGGGCTGGCGTCGAAGGCCTGAAGCCGGCGCTGCCTGGGATTCGGGCGTTGCGCGATGTGACCGTCGAAGATCTCGAACGACATGGGCACTTGCTGCCCGAGCTCGTGCGACGGCGCTGCCGCCACGTGGTAAGCGAAAATGCGCGGACGCTCGCGGCCGCTGACGCGCTCGAACGAGGCGACCTGGCAGCCGTTGGGGCGCTCATGGTCGCCTCGCACCGATCTTTGCAGCACGACTTCGAGGTTTCCTGCGCGGAGCTCGACGTGGCGGTAGAAGCTGCGCTTGCGGTTCCGGGTGTTTACGGGGCCCGTATGACCGGCGGGGGCTTCGGTGGTTGTACCGTAACCCTGGTTGAGACTCGCGCGGTCCCCGCGTTGCTTGACGCCGTGCGTGATCGCTTCGTGAGCGCGTTTGGAATCCAGCCAGAGCTGTTTCCCACCACTGCATGCGAGGGCGCGCGGGAACACCCGCTGGGTTGAGCTTGCGTCCCGGCCGACGCCGGGAGCGGTTCCGCAATCGTCTGGTGGGGCCGACCGGTTAACGCGCACTATGTGTGTCTATGTCCGCCTCTCGCGGTGGAGGTCGGCGCGATGAGGCTTGAACCGACTCCGGGCATGAGTAATGCTGAAACCGTGAGCCGGCGCTTGCTTATTACCAGTGTAGTGTCGGGTGCGCTCTCGATTTGGGCGTGCTCCGTCTACAGCCCGAGTGACATCGGAAACAACGGAGCCACATTCGACGAAGGGGGCAACGCGTCGGGTGGTGTCGGTCGCGGTGGCTCAGTCGGCGCTTCTGGCTCGGGTGGTGGTAACCCATTGGGTGGAACCGGTGCCGGAGGGTTCGCCTCCGGGGGTTCGGGCGGAAAAACAACGGGCGGCTCTGGCGCCACCAGCGCTGCCGGCAGCGGCGGTGCTCAGCCGACCTCTGGCGGAGCGGGCAGCGGTGGCAAAGCCGCGACCGGCGGCAAGGCCACGACCGGCGGCGACGGCGGCGACGGCGGCGACGCCGGCAGCAGCGCAACGACCGGTGGCGCCAACACCGGGGGCGCAACGACGGGCGGTAAAGCTAGTGGCGGTTCTGGCGGTGGGGCAGTGACCGGCGGCGCGGCGACCGGCGGCACGGGGCCGACTTATCCGCCCGAGCTCATCGACGACATGGAGGATGGCAATCAGTACATCATCCAACAAGAGAAGCGCGACGGCGCTTGGTACACGGCGGTCGACGACGGCGCGGTGGATCCCCCGATGGCCAAGGCGTTCGCGATGGCCGAAATTACGGGTACGCCCGGCGCAAAGGGCAGCACGCACGCGTTTCATTTCAAGGGCACGGCAGGCACCATGTGGGGTGCCATGGGCGCGTTCGACTTCCATACGCCTGCGACCACTACGCCGTCCAAACTGCCCTACGACGCGAGCTCTTACAAAGGCATTACGTTTTGGGTGAAGGCAGCGGCGGCGTCAACCTCCACCGTCAAGCTGCGCATCGCCGTCAAAGACACCGTGGCCGACGCCGGCGGCGCGTGCAAAACGATGACGAACGGCTGCGACAACCATTTCGCGGCTCCGCTCGCGGTGACGACCGCGTGGAAGCAGGTCTCCTTCGTTTGGGCGGATTTCAAGCAAGAGCCGGGCTGGGGCTATCAAACTACGTTCAATAGCGCGCAGCTAATCTCGGTGCAGTTCGCGATCCCGACCGTGGCTGCCGCTGCGACTCAGCCAACGGCCGACGTCTGGATCGACGACATCGCGTTCGTGCCGTAGCGCGACGAAGAGTAGTACCCGGCACCGCGTAGGAAAGAGCGCGTCCGCGGTCGCGGAAGCTGTGAAGATACCCTCGAGCGCGGGCTACGATCGAAATCGCGGCTCGTTCGCTGCGAGCAGCAATTTTTGCTCGTGGGCGCGCGCCCCGAGGGGGCACCGACTGGAACCGATTTCAGGTACCTTTCCGCGGTATTCCAGGCGGATTCGAAGAACACGGTGACGCGGGTTGTGAGCTCCCCCGGCTTCACTATCTTCGGGCGCGACGGCGCACTTTGGTGCATCTTCCGGGGAGCGCACGGGCCCGCCACCGATTCTCGTGGCTCGGCGATAGCCTCCAACTACGATCGCTTCGACTAAGGGCCCCGAGCCCATTCTTCGCTAGGAGTTTTGAACTTGAGAAACGTTGAAGTCCGCTGGCTCGCTGCACTCACTTTGACTCTGGCCGCCGCGTGCGACGCGGGGGAGGACAGCGGTGACCGTCCGGCGAACATGGGCGGAGCCACGACCGGTGGAACGACCACGGGTGGGGTTTCCGCCACGACCGGTGGCACTCCGGCCGCCACCGGTGGAGCTACCGTAACCGCGACGCCATTTCCATTTCCGCAGAACAAAAAGCCACCGAACTGCAACCTGACCAGCGTCGCGGGTGCTTCCACGTTGGCGCAGTCGGCCTACCAATCATGGCGCAATGCTTTCGTCACTCCTTCGGGTGGCGCGCTGCGCGTCCGGAGGCCAGGCAACAGCGACGACACCGTTTCCGAAGGCATCGCTTACGGCATGCTGGCGGCGCTCTACATGGTCGATCGAGCAACCTTCGACGGGCTGTGGAGCTACGCCAAGAGTCAATTCAACGCGAACAAGTTGATGAGCTGGCACATTGCCTCGAACGGAACGAAGATGGACATGGGTTCGGCCGCGGACGCGGACGAAGACATGGCCTGGGCGCTGATTGGCGCGGCCGCGCAGTGGGGCTCGGCCGCCTATTTGAGTGATGCCAAGTCGGTCATCGACGCCATGTACACGACCTCGATTGCAGCCGACGGCAGGCTGAAGCCGGGCGACAGCTGGGGCAATACGATGGACACGTTCCCTGACTATTTCTCGCCCGCCTACTACCGCGTGTTCGCGAAGGTCTCCGGCAACCCCAACTGGGGCCTCAGCATCATCGACCGCAACTACGAGATTCTGAAGAACTCGAGCGGCACCTACGGCCTGGTTCCGGACAAGACTACTGGGAGCTACCAACCCCCCGCTGGGTTTCAAGACTACAAGTACGACGCTTGTCGCACGCCCTGGCGCATCGCGATGGACTATTGCTTCAACGGCGAGCCGCGGGCGCTCGAATATTTGCAGAAGATTGCTCCGTTCTTCGACAAGATTGGCGCGGGGAATATCGTGGACGGCTACCGCGTTGATGGCACCGCCATCGGCAACGTTCGCAACATGGCGTTCATCGGCCCCGCGGGTGTGGCGGGGATGGTCGCGCACCCGAGCTTGCTCGACGGTGCGTTCAACTTCGGCACTATGAATGGCGGCGGCGATCAGGCGTACTACCCGCAATCACTGCGCGTGATCACGCTGCTCATGATGTCCGGAAACTTCATCGACCTCGGCAAGCTCTGAGTCATTGGGTCGGTTCCCCAAATTGCCGCCCGTCGCAGCAGCAAGAGAACACCACTGCCAGTTTGCCGCCGGTTGCCGGGTTGCCACAGTTTGCGGCGCACTTCCAGCGCTGCCGCCCGAGGCGGTGGTGCTAACGCTTCCGGTAGTTGCCGGGCGGCGGCCAGCGCACGGTCGATTGGGTGATCGAACGCCACCAACCGTGACATCGCTGTCAGGGTTAGAATCTGCGATGAACCGCCTGTTTCTGAAAATCTGGTACCGGTACCGGAAATGAGAGCGCAACTCGGGCCGTGTCCCCCGGGGCCCGCCCCTTGCATCCCTGTTCCAAGTTTCCTTGACGACCCCCCGACCGCCGCGGATACTCTGCGCGGGCAAAACGGGAGGGCGACCTTCCGACCTAGGCTCTATTAGTCCTGCGAGGCTTTCCACCATGAATCAGCAAAATCTGTTCTTAACCATTTTTGTCGGCGCGGTGATGGCGCTTGCATCGGGCTGTGATGACTCCGGCGGCGGCGGCGGCACCGGTGGCGGCACCTCCACGGGTGGCAGCAGCAGCACCGGTGGCAGCAGCGGCACTGGCGTTGAAGTTCCGCTCAAGGCCGACAAGGGTGGCTTCGTCGCCGGCGACTCGAACGACCTCGGGGTTCAGGGTGCCTGGTACGCCTACGCCGACAGCCTCGGCGACAATGGTATGCCGCCTGGCAAGTGCCAGAGCGCCGGCATGCACACGGACGCCGAGTGCTCGAAGGTCACTGAGCCGCCGCCCGGAATGCCGTTCGCTCCTACGGACGAAACGGCTGATCAGAAGCTCTGCACCAAAGGCTCGGTCGAGGCGGTGTTGATGCTCAATGGCGCTCCTGACTACTCCAACATGTGGGGCGCGGGCGTGGGTCTGGACTTCAACAACCCCGGCACCTCCAAGGGTCCTTTCAATGCGACGGCCAAGGGCGTCATCGGCGTTTCGTTCGAGATCGACGCGCCTCCGCCCGCGGGCATTCGCGTGGAGTTCCCGGACATGGCCACCAACGGCAAGGCGGCCGCATACTGGGGCGCCACCACGTCTTACGGCCCCTCGCCGGTCAAGGCAGGCGTGAACGTCATCAAGTGGGCCGACGTGAAGTCGCCCGACGCGGTGAACGTGCCCATGCTGGATCCATCGACCCTGATGGGGATTCAGTTTCACGTGCCCTCCGGCACTGCGGGCGCCTACTCTTTCTGCCTCAGCCACATCAAGATGCTGAAGTAAGAGCGGCAGGCCCTCGGGGCCGCCTCGAGGGTATCCCTGAAGCCCGCGGGTTTTGCCCGCGGGCTTCTCGTTTTGTGGTTCCCTATCGCGGCTACGCCGAAAGGGGCGACTGGAATCGGTTCCACAAGCCTCACTCCGCTGTTGACTTCGCCCGGGAAGCAGGCGAAATCCCCGTCGACTTCCGCTCACCCGCGACATAGCAGGGTGGGCAAAGCGAGACGCGGTCAGCGCTCGCGGCGTCGAGGAGAAACCATGAAACAGATCCTTTCTCTCACGGTATTGGCACTCGTCGGCAGCGTCGCGCTGGGCGGCTGCAGGAAGCGCGTCGACCCCGGTTCAGCCGAGGCGCGCGAGTTGCCCGAGGGCCGGCCGTGCCCCGCCGCGATCGGCATGATCTCGGACGGTGAAGCCAACAACAACCAAACCAATCCGATCCAGGGTCGCGGCGGCTACTGGTACACGTTCTTGGACAAGGCCGGCTCCACGGTCACTCCGCTCTCCGGCGACCAGGGCGGCACGTTCGCGATGAGCGAGGGTGGCGCGAACAACACCAAGTACGCCGCGCACATGTTCGGCACGGTCGGCGGCGCGGACGTCGTCTACGCCGGCATGGGTCTGAACTTCGTGGATCCCAAGGGCCAGTACGACGCCTCCAAGTACGGCGGCGTGTCGTTTTGGGCGAAGAAGGGGCCGGGTTCGACCGGCTCAGTGCGTCTCAAGGTGCCGGACGTGAACACCGATCCGGACGGCAAGGTTTGCACCGCTTGCTTCAACGACTTTGGCGTCGACCTCAACCTGGGTGAGACCTGGCAGCAGTACACGGTCCCGTTCTCTGCCATGAAGCAGATCAAGGACTGGGGCTCGCCGCACACGTCGGGCATCGTGCCGAAGCAGATTTACGGCATGCAGTTCCAGGTGAACGAAAAGAACGCCAAGTTCGACATCTGGGTCGACGAGATCCAGTTCACCGGCTGTCAGTAACCGGGTCCTTCGCAACGGGCGGCCGGCAGCGAGTGATGGCTCGCGGCTCGGCCGCCTTTTGTGCTATTTGCGGCAGCCTCTTGCCGCTCCAGGAAGGAACCATGAGCTCGCCCCAGGTCGCATCCGGTGTCCCCGCTTCGAGCCGTTCGCTGCGCCGTCACTCCGGTGTTGGGTGCGCCTTCGCGCTAGTGCTGACTCTGCTGGCGTGTGCGCCAGCGGGCAGCGGGTTCCAGCCGATGAAGACCCCCTCCGAGGCCGAGATAGCGGCGAACGCGCCGCCCGGAGGCAACCTGATCAAAGCCTCGAGCTTCGACGACGGTAAGAGCGTGCCGTGGACCACTTCGTTCACCGCGCCAGCCGATGGCGTCGCGGATGTGAAGAATGGCGCCTACTGCGTCACGGTGAAAAACATCGGCAGCAAGCGCTGGGATGCGCAGTTCCGGCATCGCGAGATGGTGATTCAGAAGAATCACACCTACGACGTGCACTTCAAGGCCTGGGCGTCCGCACCCACGAAGGCGCGGCCCAAGGTGGGTATGTCCGGTCCGCCCTACGCGGAGTATTGGTCGAGCCCCATCGACGTTGGCACGGCGCCGCAAACCTACGTGGGTCGCTTCACCATGATGGCGAACGACGACGCGACCGCCGAGCTCGCCTTTCACATTGGGGCCGACATGGCGACTGCCCCGGTTCCGTTCGAGCTTTGCATCGACGACGTGCACCTCGACGACCCGCAGTTTACGCCCCCGCCGCCAGAGGTCGCCGCCGCGGCCGCGCCCGTGCCGAAGGTCGCGGCCAACCAGGTCGGGTATCTGCCGCAGGCCATCAAGATCGCTTCGGTGAAGAGCGCCTCGTCCTCAGCGCAGACCTGGGAGCTCGTGGATGCCAGCGGCAAAGTGCTGCAGAAGGGCCAAACCAAGGTGTTTGGGGACGACGCGGCCTCCGGAGAGCACGTCCACCTGATCGACTTCTCGAGCGTGAAGACCGCGGGCGAAAACTTGGTGCTGCGGGTCGGAGACGACACGAGCTATCCGTTCGACATCGGGACCGGCATTTACTCGAAGTTGAAGTACGACGCGCTCGCCTATTTTTATCACAACCGAAGCGGCATCGAGATCACGATGCCCTACGCGGGCGACGCTTCGTTGGTACGTCCGGCGGGGCACCTCTCGGACAAGAGCGTGAAGTGCCTGCCGGGTAGCGGTTGCGACTACACTCTCGATGTCGCGGGCGGCTGGTACGACGCCGGTGACCATGGAAAATACGTCGTAAACGGCGGTATTTCGCTGTGGACCCTGCTGAACTGGTACGAGCGCAGCAAGTTCCTCGGCACGTCCAGCGCAGATTTCGCGGACGGTAAGCTCGCCATTCCCGAAAGCAAGAACGGCGTCCCCGATATCCTGGACGAGGCGCGCTGGGAGCTCGAGTTCTTGCTCAAGATGCAGGTGCCCGATGGCAAGCCGCTCTCCGGCATGGCGCACCACAAGATGCACGACGAGGCGTGGACCGCGCTCGGCGTCGCTCCGCACGAAGACACTCAGACACGCTATCTGCACAAGCCGAGCACGGCCGCGACGCTCAACCTGGCGGCCACCGCGGCGCAGGGCGCGCGCATCTGGAAGGGCATCGACGCCGCATTCTCCGCGAAGTGTCTGAAGTCGGCCGAGCGGGCGTGGGCTGCAGCCCGGCAGAATCCGGCTTTGTTCGCGGCGGCGACCGACGACAAGGGCGGCGGCACGTACGCTGACGACAACGTCAACGACGAGTTCTATTGGGCCGCGTCCGAGCTGTTCGTGACCACGGGAAAGCCCGAGTACAAGCAGTATCTCGATGCCTCACCGCTGAACGCGCGCTTCCCGACCGAGGCCGGTGGCCACAAGTCCAGCATGAATTGGGGCACCACCGACGGGCTCGGGATGATTTCGATGGCGGTGGTGCCGAGCAAGCTCGAGACGGCCGCGCAGAAAGCGTTACGCGCGCGGATTACCCAGGCCGCAGACCGCTTTCTCAAGGTTGCCGAGAAGGAAGGGTACCGCACGCTGATCGCGCGCACGCCCGACGGCAAGTACATTTGGGGCTCGAACTCGTTCGTCGTAAACAACGTGATCGTGCTCGGCTTGGCTTACGACTTCACCAAGCAGCAGAAGTACCTCGACGGTGCTGTCTTGGGCATGGACTATCTGCTCGGGCGAAATCCGCTCGCTCAGTCTTACGTGAGCGGATATGGCGAAAAAGCTCTACAAAATCCGCATCACCGCTTCTGGGCCCATCAGGCGAACGGCAAGTATCCGAAGGCGCCAGCCGGCGTGCTCTCGGGTGGGCCAAACTCCACCATCGACGATCCGTATTCGAAGGGCGCGGGGCTGCGAGGCTGCGTTCCCGAAAAGTGCTACATCGACAACATCGAGGCGTGGAGCGTCAACGAAATCACCATCAACTGGAACGCGCCGCTGGCTTGGGCTGCTGCTTGGCTCGATGAGAAGGCCAAGAAGTAACCCGACCCCGCCCGCGTTTCATCGGACCAATCAAGGCTCATAGCAATGCGTTTCGGCCATTTTGACGACGACAACCGCGAGTACGTAATCGAGACCCCGAAGACTCCGTATCCCTGGATCAACTACCTGGGTACGGACAGCTTCTTCGGGCTCATTTCGCATCAGGGCGGCGGTTACTGCTTCTATCGCGACGCGCGCCTACGGCGGCTCACGCGCTACCGCTACAACGGCGTGCCCGTTGATTCGGGCGGTCGCTACTACTACGTCGTCGACGGCAACGACTATTGGACGCCGACGTTCATGCCAGTGAAGCGCGAGCTCGAGCGCTTCGAGTGCCGTCATGGCCTCGGCTACACCCGCATTACCGGCGCCCGCAACGGGGTCGAGACCGAGGTGTTGTGCTTCGTGCCGCAGGGTGAAACCTGCGAAGTGCACCAGGTAACACTGCGCAACAAATCGAACCAGAAAAAGCAGCTCAAGCTGTTCTCGCTAGTCGAGTTTTGCTTGTGGAACGCTTGGGACGATCAGACCAATTTCCAGCGCAACTTCAGCACGGGCGAGGTCGAGGTCGACGGCGGCACCATCTATCACAAGACCGAGTACCGCGAGCGCCGCAATCACTACGCGTTCTTCCACACCAACGGCAAAGTGGTCGGCTTCGACACCGATCGTGAGAGCTTTCTGGGTACCTACAACGGCTTTGGCGAACCTGACGTCGTGCGGGAAGGCAAGTCGAAGAACTCGGTCGCCCACGGTTGGCACCCCATCGGCTCGCACTGCGTCGAGGTCGAGCTCGCGCCCGGGGCCGAGCAGACCGTGGTGTTCGTGCTCGGCTACGTCGAGAACCCGAACGAGGAAAAGTGGGAGAAGCCGGGCGTCATCAACAAGAAGCGCGCGAAAGAGCTGATCGCCCGCTTTTCTACGCCGGCCCAGGTGGAGGCGTCGCTCTCGCACCTGAAGCAGTTCTGGCAGAACCTACTCAGCAGCTATCAGCTGACCTCACCGGAAAACAAGCTCGACCGGATGGTGAACGTCTGGAACCAATACCAGTGCATGGTCACCTTCAACATGTCGCGCTCGGCCTCGTATTTCGAGTCGGGCATCGGTCGCGGCATGGGCTTTCGTGATTCCAATCAGGATTTGCTCGGCTTCGTGCACTTGGTGCCCGAGCGCGCGCGTGAGCGAATCATCGATATTGCCTCGACCCAGTTCGCGGACGGCAGCGCGTATCACCAGTATCAGCCGCTCACCAAGCGCGGCAACAACGACATCGGCAGCGGCTTCAACGACGACCCGCTCTGGCTCATTCTCGGCGTCGCGGGCTACATCAAGGAAACCGGCGATTTTGCGATTTTGGACGAGCCGGTGCCGTTCGACAACGACCCGAACAACGTTGCGAGCTTGCACGAGCACCTGAAGCGCAGCTTCGACCACGTGCTCAACAACCTTGGCCCGCACGGGCTGCCCTTGATTGGTCGCGCCGACTGGAACGACTGCCTCAACTTGAACTGCTTCTCGGAGACGCCGGACGAGTCGTACCAGACTACCGGTAACAAGACCGGCCGTACTGCGGAGTCGATCTTCATCGCGGGCATGTTCGTGTACATCGGCCCCGAATACGCCGCGCTGTGCGAAAAGCGCGGGCTGAAGGACGAGGCCCGCCGCGCGCTCGACGAAGTCGCGAAGATGGAGAAGGTCGTGCTGAAGCACGGCTGGGACGGCGATTGGTTCCTGCGCGCCTACGACTTCTTCGGCAACAAGGTCGGCAGCAAGGAGTGCGAGGACGGTCAGATCTTCATCGAGCCGCAGGGCTTCTGCGTGATGGCCGGAATCGGCGTGAAGACGGGCGAAGCCAAGCGTGCGCTCGATGCGGTGGCCGAGCGTCTCGATACGCCCTACGGCATCGTGCTGCAGAACCCCGCCTACAAGCGCTACCAGGTCGAGCTCGGCGAGATCTCCTCGTATCCGCCGGGATACAAGGAAAACGCCGGCATTTTCTGCCACAACAACCCGTGGATCTCGATTGCCGAGACCGTGCTCGGCCGCGGCGATCGCGCGTTCGAGTACTACCGCAAGATCTGCCCGGCCTATCTGGAAGACATCAGCGAGATTCACCGGCTCGAGCCGTACGTGTACGCGCAGATGATCGCGGGCAAGGACGCGGTAAACCCCGGTGAAGCCAAGAACAGCTGGCTCACTGGCACCGCGGCGTGGAACTTCGTCACCGCCAGCCAGTACCTGGTCGGCGTAAAGCCGGAGTACGACGGGCTGAGCGTGAAGCCGTGCCTGCCGGCGTCGATTCCGGAGTTTTCGGTGCGCCGCAAATGCCGGGGCGCGACTTACCAAATTCGCGTCAAGAACTCGGGCGGCACCCAGCCCAAGCTGACCGTGAACGGCAAACCCGTCGCGGGGCAGCTCGTGCCCTACGCACCTCCCGGCAGCACGGTCGACGTGCTCTGCGAGATCTGAAGGGGTTTCACCGAGCGAGGGCAGCGTCGAGAGCCGCCCTCGCTCGCGTGACCGGCATCACGCGCTGCGCGCGGATTTTCGGCTCTCGGAGCCCGATTTCTTGGAGCTCTTCCCGCCCGATTCACCGCTCTCGAGCGAGTCTTCTTCGATGATGTCGTCGGCGGTCACGACGTCGGCGTCACCCGCATAGGCGTCGATGTTGAGCGACGAGGTCTCAGGTGACGGCGTGAGGCTCCACGAAGCGTTGTCCTCACTGGCGGGCAACTCACTGCGACCCCCGATGCGCGCTGCGTAGTCATGACGTTCGGCGATCAGCGGCGAGACGACGCGGGACCACACGTAGTCGAGCGGCAAGTGATCGACGAGCGTGCGCGGCGGTACGGCAGCGATCAGGTTTTCTTCCGTGTACTTCTCCGGCTGACGCAAGCTGGAGGCGATGATCGCGCCGAGCTCTTCACGCGGGAGCAAAGCGGCGAGCTTCTCGACCGTGATCGCGGCCAGCAGCTCGGCGTGACTGAGCAGCAGATTGGCCAGTCCGCGCTCGACGATATACGCGATATATGCCTTGGCGCGTTCGAAGCTTTGGCGGTTCGACGCGGTGACCTTGAACGGCTCGCCTTCGACGTCGAACGCCCACAGCGCCTTGCGATCCAAGTAGCGCTGGCGATCGTCCGGCTGGAACAGACGCACGACGTCGGCCGGCGTCGTGACCTTCTCTTCGAGCGCGATTTGCAGGGCCTCGCCCGAGGCTTCGGGCGACATCTTGAGCGCGACCTTCTCGTTGACGCCCGTCGACTGGCTGACGATGCGCGCTCGCTCCATGGGGCGGCTGGTGAGCGCCCGCATGATGTGCGAGGACGTGAAGTGCCGCATGAAGTCTTCGGAAGAACGCTCGCCGATGCGCAAGCAGAACTCCGTCACTTCGGAGTGGAACGCCTCTCGGCCTGCGCCGAGCCCTGAGACGAACGATTTAGCTTCCTCGTATCGCTTGTTGTCTTCGGACATGTCACCCATGATTCTCGATGCCTCCGCGCTCAGCCGACTTGCCGTGCCCGCGTGACCTCCGAGCTTACTCGTCTTTCTGCACGCGTGCGGCGCGAATTCGGGGGCCCGTGACACGTACCTCGCCCCACCTGAACGGCCCCGCACGCCGTGGGGTGTGCGTGTGTGCTGACGCCGAACACGCACGCGCGACCGGAACACGCGCGCGTGCGCCGGCGCGTTTACGACGCCAGATTCGAGCCAGGCGGCCGGTTCGGAAACACTGCAATCGGCGTGCAGCCACTCGGGTCGGCGCAGTGGAATCCTTATCGCTGCACGCCCACGCCGCCGGCGCTCGCTCGCCCGAGCTGCCTCGGCGTTGTATCCTTGGAGCTCATAATTATGCGGACAAATAGACTAGGTCGTTGGTTGGGTTGTGGTGTGACTTTGGCTGCTCTCGGGGGCTGCAGCTCCGACACGACGCATACGCGGCCACCCGCGGGGACCGGGTCGAGCGGCAGCGTGGTGATCACCGGCGGCAGTACGAGCGCCGGTGGCTCTAGCTCGACGGGCAACGGCGGAACCGGCAACTCGGTTTCGGTGACCCCGAATGGGGGAGCCAACGGCGGAGCTTGTCAGCAAGCCGAGGTCGTCTTCTCGCCCAAGTATCCGGCGGTTTTCATCCTGGTGGACCGCTCGGGCAGCATGTTCGACCAGCAAACCGACGCCAATGGCATGCAGTACCGCGCCTGGGATCGTCTGAAGGCGGCGACACTGCCGGTGATCGAGCAGCTGCAGTCTCAAGTTCGCTTCGGTTTTGGCGCGTTTACTGGCCAAAACGGCGGAACTTGCCCGGATTTTCCGACCATCGCGCCGGATTTCAACAACTACGCGAAGATCTCCGAGCTCTATCAGCCGCTCGACAAGCCCGCGAACACGGCTGACAAGGAGACGCCCACCGGAATCGTGCTTCCCAAGGTCGGCGACATACTCTGGGCGGATCCGACCGACGGCTCTCGCTACGTGCTGTTCATCACCGACGGCGAGCCGGACTACTGCGACGACGGCAACGCGCTGTGCCCTCCGGACAGCGTCGTGTATCGCCTGCAACAGCTGGCTGCCGGCAAGGACTCGGCGGGCATGACACACGACTCCATCAAGACCTTCGTGCTCGGCCTGAAGGCGTCCCTGTCGACGGTGTCGGACGCTTCGCTCCAGGCGTGGGCGAACGCAGGCCAAGGGCAGCCAGTCGCGCTTTGGGGTCAGGCCGCGACCGATCCCAACGCCATGTACGATCAGTGCAATGGCGTTGCCGGGTGGAAGACCGACTTCATGGCGACGGGCAAGCCGGCGGAGCGAGGGCAAACCGTAGGCACCTATTCGCCGACCGGCGGCACCGCCAAGGTGTACCGCCCCGACGCGGGCGATCAGACCACGCTGACCAATCAAATCGCGGCGCTGGTGAACAACGTAAAGACCTGCACGTTCGACCTGCAGGGCAAGATCAAGGTCGACCTGACCAAGCAGTCGGAGGGCAAGGTCACCATCGACGGTAAAGACGTGCCCTTCGACGGGGGCGCGCAGAATGGCTGGCACATGGTCACGGAGACCCAGCTCGAGTTGAACGGCGGCGCGTGCGACGACTGGCGTGCCACCGGCAAGAAAATCGACTTCGATTTCCCCTGCGACATCATCGTGATCATCCGCTGAACGGCGGACAAAACGACTGCGGCGGCGACCTTCGAGAAGTCGCCGCCGCGCCGTGTCAACGAACCGAGCTCGAGGTCACCACCACATGCTGGCTTCGACCTTGAACACGTTCACGTCCGGGCGAGTGGTGGGTGCGCCGCGGAATCCGTTGTCTTGGGTCTCGTAGGTCGAGCCGAAGCCTTCAGCGGAAGTCGGCGCAGCGGGCGGCTGCGTGCAAAACTGCTGGGCCTCGGTGTACGGGTGCCCGGCGAAGGGAATGCCCTGAGTGCCGCTGGCGTAATATGCGGGGCTCGCGCCCGCGTCGCACTCACGCTGGTTGTACATGTAGCGCGAGTACTGGAACGAGATCTGCTCGCGGGTGTTCCACTTGCTCTTGAACACCACCCGCGGGGACAGAATCATGAAGGACTGCTCGGGGATATTGCTGTTCGGCTGCACGCGGTCGAAGCGAGTCGCGAAGGTGAGCCACGGCAGCGCCTGGTACTGCAGATCGATGCCGTACTTGAGCTTGGTGTTGCCGTCGAAGATGCTCTTGCCGTTCTTCACCAGCACGTCCTTCACGTCCGACTTGACCTTGTTCAGCATGCCGTAGAGCGTGAACTTCAGGTCAGTGCCGTCGCCCCAGAACTTCTGCCCGCCGCTCGAGATCTGGCTGAAGTTGGTGAGGCTGAACTCCCACTGCGCGAGCACGCTGTCGACCGAGCCCGTGCCCATGCTGCA
Organism: Polyangiaceae bacterium; assembly: GCA_035549735.1. GTDB lineage: Bacteria > Myxococcota_A > Polyangia > Polyangiales > Polyangiaceae > PMG-095. The sequence continues at coordinate 238,610 of DASZQI010000046.1, forward strand.
GTGGTTGCCAGGCGTCTTCTGGTAGCCGCCCGTGGGCAGGGTGTTGGTGATGGTGCCGTTTCCGGGCAGCGGCCGGCCGTCGGTCGTCGACATGCCGTTCGTGGGGTTGGTGGTGGCGCCCTGTGCGTAGTCCCCCGGCGTGCTGTCCGCCTGACAGCTCGGGCCGAAGTAGTTGTCGGTCAGACCGAGTTGATACTGTCCACCGCCGAAAGCGTGTAGCACCTCGACCGCGGGCGCGACCGAGATGGCGTCGGTTGCGCCGATGTGGCTGTAGCCCGCATAGACGAAGCCGAAACGACCGAGCTCCATGCGTGCGTCGACGCCGGCGATCCACATCTTTCCGTCGGGCAAACCGACCAACGTGGACGGATAGTTCGGCGGATTGTAGGGGTCCTGCAGCGTGTTGGGCGTGGGCGCGCTCGGGTTGATCGCGTTGGCGCCGCGCATGATGCGATCTTCTTCCTGCGTCCATGCCGCCAGGTAGTGGCCGCTGAACTCGATGTCCGAGCCGAGCTTGAGGCCGGCGTGCAGGTGGTTCAGCATGGTGAACCGGGCGTTGTTGAACTGGCTCGGATCCGGGCGCTTGGCACCGAGGCCCTGCTCGAACCAGAGCGTGGTGGCGTCGTCGATGTCGTAGTCGACCTTGACCGTTTCACCCATCACGTGGGTGCGGCCGAACAAGTAGGTGTCGTACTCGCCCGCGTCCCACTTGCCCGCGAGGCCGTAGCGCGACCAGAAGGAACCTGCTTTGGCTTCGAGCCGCACGTTCTCGTACCCGAGGTCGGGCGTGAGCGTGACCCAGCCCTGAGAGATACCGAACTGTGCAACCTGATCGGCCCAGGCCGCGTCGGTGAAGTTGAAGCCTTGCAGCGCCAAGGTGCCCTTCGCCCACGAGTTGCCGTAGGTGAAGAACATCTCCGCCCAATCCTTCTTGTTGTGCGACGTGAACTGCCAGTTCAGATACTGGTCATCGGGCAGCACGGGGTAGTGCAAGGTGTTGGAGCTCTGACCCGCGGTGGGGTTATCGCGCCGGCCCATGCCGACGCGCATCGGAGCGCGCAAGTAGCCGTGGTACTCGAGCTTCCAAGAATTGTCGGCGGCCGCCGCTGCGCTGCCGCGCTGAGCGACGTTCGAGTCGCTGCTCTTGGTCGTGGCTTCCGCGGCGGGCGGGGTAGCGCCCTGCATGGCGACGACGCCGGCAGTGGGCGCAGGGGTCGCGGTCGCCGTGGCCTGAACGCCGGCGGTCGCGGTGGCAGGCGGTGCTGCTGCCGCGGGCGGCTCGGCCGGCTTCGTTTCCGAAGGCTCGGCTTTCTCGGCACCGGGCGCGGCTTTGTCGGTGGGAGCGGGAGACGGGCCCCCCTGTGCTTGACCAAACGCCGGCATGGCGACGAACAGACCGGTGAAGACGATCGGGAGAGTGCGCATCGTGAATTGCTCGCTAGGTTGAGATTCGCGCCGCGGGTCGGCCGGTGGCGCGGCCAGACCTTGGCGCGAGCTTCATACCAGGCTCGGAGCGGAACGGGAAGCATACAAAGCTGGAAACAGTTCCACACGGTTTCGCACGGCTTTGTTCCGCGCTTCGACCCAGTGCAGCAAGCGAATTGCTAATCGCACCGTGCTCGTTCTCGCTCGCTTTTCCGGCGCACGCCCAGGCCGACGAAAGCTCGCCTACCGCGCGATAAATGTCAATAGTAACCAGCGTTTGTGCTCGAGTGTCCTGGTCGGCTCTCGGGACGACTGGACTTTGGCGGAGCAACTAATTCAGCGAGCCACGACGATTTAGCTACCGAATCTAGCGCGCTCGCGACATGCACCCTTCCGGAGAAAAAAACTCTCACGGCGCGCGGGAGAGCACGACGTAGAGCATGGGAATCGCGGCGCCGACGCCTGCGATTACCGCCCCTCGGCCAATCAAACCCTTCTTGCCGGGGATCATGAACAGGCCCGAGGTAGCCAGGAACAACAAGAAGATCGCGTAGGCGTCGGCCAGGTAGGTCCAGGCTTTCTTACCGCGATTCAAGTGCAGGAAATTGGCTGCACGCAGGAAGAAGCGGGGCTTTTGTCCTTCCTCGAGCACCACTCCAGTCTGCGTGTCGACGTGCAGAGTGCGTTTGTCGAAGACGATCTCCAGCCGGGTATCACTCGCGCGGTAGATCTCGCGCGGCGACTCGTCGATGCGCAAAGCCGACAGTACACGGTGCGAAAGCGGTTCGTCCGCGCCGGTGAGTGGGCCCCCGAGTTGGTGCGTGACGTTGATTTGGTGAAAGTTCGGATCCCAGTCCTTGATGTGATTCACGGCCAGACCCGAGAGCGCGTAGATGAACGTGAAGCCGACAGCGAGGTAGCCGATGTCGCGATGGAGCGCGCGCAGCCAGGGGCGGAGGTTCAGTCGACGACGGCGAGGTGCAGAGTCAGGCATAGCGTTCTTCACGCCACGGATCGGCATGGTTGTTGTATCCGCGCGTCTCCCAATACCCTGGTTCGTCGCGGCTTACGAAGCGAATTCCGGTCAGCCATTTCGCGCTCTTCCAAAAGTAGAGTTTCGGTATCACCGCGCGCACCGGCCCACCATGAGCACGGGCTAGGGGAGCCCCCTCCAGCTTTTGCGCGATCATGACTTCGGGCGCGAGCGCGTCGCGCAACGAGACATTCGAGGTGTAGCCGTGTGCAGCCTCGAAGATCACGTGGCGCGCGCTGGGCTTCGGTTTGGCGCGCTCGGCGAGGCTCCCCAGCGCAACGCCTTCGAAGCGAGCGCCGAGTACGCTCCAGCCGGTCACGCAGTGCACGTCGAGCCTTCGTTCGACTTGGCCGAGCGCCAGAAAATCCGCGAACGTGAGCTCGAACGGGGCCTCGACTTCACCGTGGATGCGTAAACGAAAGTGGGCGACGTCTGGATCACCGGCTTCGCCGCCCATGGGCTTGAGAGCGCGAATCACCCGCTGACCGGGAGGCAGGCGAGGTCTGCCATCCGATAGCGTTTCGGCGTGGGCCGCCCGCGTCAGGTCGTCGCTCAACGCATACAGGCCGCCGCCCAGGGCCACGATTGCAGTGCCACTCGCCGCTCGTTGCAGAAATAGCCGTCGGTCGAGCGAGCGCTCGAGCTCCGGAAAAGTAGGCGACTTCTTCATGATCCTCGAGAAGAGTACGGTGATTCGTGCGCTTCGGTTACCGGTGGGGGGAACACACCCCGCGGGTGATTAGGCGGCGGAGAATGCATCCAACAGCTGAATTCATGCCGCGTAGCGGCCGTTGTGGCAGGCTGAAAAGAATCTTCCGGCGATAGTTGGGCGCATGTGCAGGCTGTTTGGCTTTCGAAGCATCATTCCGAGTCAGGTCCACCGCTCGCTGCTGGCGGCCGAGAACGCGCTCGGAGTTCAGAGCAACGAGCACCCAGATGGCTGGGGTGTGGCGTTTTACATCGAAGGCTCACCGCACGTAACTCGCAGCCCGCTGACGGCGGTGGGCGATGCGCTGTTTCATCGCCTGAGCGGCGCCGTGTCTTCACAAACGGTGCTCGCGCACGTGCGTCGCGCGACGCGGGGTGAAAAGACGGTATTCAACTGCCACCCGTTTCAACACGGGCGCTGGGTGTTTGCGCACAATGGCGACATCACCCACTTCGACCGACGTCGCGAAGTTCTGCTGGGCGAGGTTTCGCCCGAGCTACGTCGTTTCATTCTGGGTGATACGGACAGTGAAGTTCTGTTCTTCATCTTCCTGACCAAGCTATCGGCTATCGCGCCGTCGCCGGCGCAGCGCGGGCTCGACGCGGCGCTCGCCGCGCTGCGTGCCACCGTGCAAGCGGCGCGCGAGCTGGCCGATGACGCGGAGACACCCTCGACGCTCACGCTCATGGCCACCGATGGCGAGGTGCTGGTCGCGACCCATGGCGGAAAGAGCCTGTTCGTATCGACTCACAAAACCCGCTGCGCGGACCGGGACGTGTGCAAGAGCCTTTCGGCCGCCTGCGAAGGGCCTTCGCCCAACGGTCAGGTGAACCACTTCGTGCTTTCGAGCGAGCCGTTGCACGGCGAAAACGTGTGGGTGGCGCTGGAAGCCGGCGAAATGATCGGCATCGACGGGCACATGCGCCCGCGTCGCGCGCACGTCGCGCGCGGCGTGCTCCCGCTCGCCGGCTAAGCGGCGCTCAACGTGAGGCTTCGGCCGGGCCGACGATCAGCGCGTAGTCGAAGTGCGACTTTTCCGCGTTCGGCACCGCGGTCGCGAGCAACAGTGCGGCCGCGTGGCGCGCGGCGCGGCGCTCGATTCGACTCGGAATCGCGCTGCGCTGGCAGTGGGCCTGGCCAGCGATGATCAAGAGCCTGCGCACCGGCGCGTGTCGATCCAGCCAGCGCGCCGCGTTTTCAGCCATGGTCTCGTCCCACACGACCTGCGCGGCGTAGTAGCGGTCGAGATCTGCCGGCGTGACCCCCGGGTGATCTTTCATGCGCCGCTCGAAATCCGCGCGATGCTCGGGATCGTTCAGGTCGAGCTCGGGCAAATCGAAGCTGAGATTCTGGGGCAAGTCAGAAAGCCCTTCGCGTGCGATGTGAGACGTGACTTCGCTGCGCGCGTTGAGCGCGACCAGCGGTAAGCCGAGGCTTCGGGCGCTGTCGAGCAGCGGGCGGTAGTAAGAGAACGAGTAGCCCCAGCGGCTCTCGTACTCGGTTTGTTCCAGGAAATCGGCCTCGGACAGCTTGCCTGCAGCGTAATAGTTGAGCGTGCCCTGAAAGCGATTGGCCCACATCTCGAAGCCAACGCCGAGCTCCAAGCCCAGGTTTTCGGCTCGAGCGGCCAGGCGTTGCTCGAGCCAGAGCTGCCCGTAGTGCTGGGCCGCTGAGTCGTGCTCTTCGCCAGCGCAGAGTGCGTCGTATTCGAGTAGCTCCCGGCCGAGCGCCGGCCCGCTGAGCTCGGCGTCATCGCGTAGCCGAACCACTCGCACTGGACCGGCCGCGCGCTGAACCGCGTCCGCGGCGACCTTTGGCCTAACCAGCGGCTTCGGCTTCACGTGCGCGGGCGGATCCGGGGGCAGATCGAGCTCATAACCCACCGGAGTGTTGGCGCGCGTGCAGCCGACCAGCAGGCAGAGCAGCGCAAGCCAGGTTTTTGGCCCGAACGACGCTTCGGTGCTCACAGGCTTCTCTCGACCAGCTCGGCGGGCAGCAGGGGGCTCGGCTTGCCAGCGCACAGGATCCACAGCTGGTGCGCTGCGCGCGTGGCGCCGATGTGGAGCAAATGCCGGGCCTCGTCCTCGTTCGGATAGGAGGTTTCAGTGACCTCGGCCAGCACCACGTAGTCGAACTCGAGGCCCTTCACCTGGCGCACGTCGGTCACATCGACGCCCGGTTTGAAGGGAAAATCCTGATCGGCGATGCGGCGGAGCTTCGGCACTTCGCCCCGGTGCAGGCCGTCGTAGTAGGCATCGGCTTGTTCGGGAAAGCGCGTGACCACCGCGATCGAAGCGTTCGGCTCGTCGCTCAAGAGTTCGCGTAGCGCTTCGGCCAAGAACGCGACGGAGTCCCCCATGTGGCCAAACGAGAACAGCTCGATCGGCGCGCCGCTGCGCGTGGCTTGGGGCGCGTCCGCGCTGCTCAAGGGCCCCAGCACGTGCCGCGCAAAATCGATGATTTCGTGGGTCGAGCGGTAGCTGAGCTTGAGCGGTTCGACCTCCACGTGCGAAAGGCCGAGCTCGCCCAGCACGTGGTTCCAGTCGCTGAAGCCATTGTCGAGCAGCAGGCGCTGCTGCACGTCACCTGCGAGGGTGACGCTTTCCGAGCGATTGACGGTCCCGAGCACCATGGCGAGCTCGACCGGGCTCAAGTCCTGGGCTTCGTCGATCAGGATGTGCTCGTAGATCACCGGATCCTTGCTGGCGGCGTTGCGCGTGAGCGGGCCCCGTAAGCGCTGGCTCAGGCGCAAGAGCAAAGCGTCGTCCTCCAAGTCGAGCCGGGCGCCGTCGTCCACGTCACGGCCATCGACACCTTGACGTAGCTCGCGCTCGTCCGAGTCCTCCTCGTCGCGCTCGTCGTCGTCGCGACGTTTTTCGCTGCTGCGCGGGCGACGCTCTTCGTCATCGCCCTCTTCTTCGGCCTTGCGCGCGCGCTCGGCCTTGCGCTCTTCGCGCTGGGCGACCTCCTCCAAGACGTCGCTGATGCGAGCCGTGCACAGGGCGTGCGCGCGATCCAGATCGGCGGCGCTGAGCTCACCGCGCGCGCGCTCGCTGAAGACCTGCTTCAGCAAGCCGCGGTCCGAGAGCAGTTCGGCCCAGTGCTGAACCACGTCGCGCGTCGAAGCCAAGCCGAGCTTGATCATTCGCTCGAGGCTGACGCGCGCGTTGGTCGAGACGCTGCGCCCATCGGGGCCCTCCAGGCGGGCGGCGAGCGCGTGCAGCCGGTGCGCAGGCACCTTGTCCGCGCTGCGCTGCCAGACCGTGAGCAAGCCCTCGCCGTTCGCGCCCTCATTGGCGAGCGCGGCTTTCACCTCGCCGTCGAGCTTCGCGTTCAGCCGCGCCACGTGCGCGTCGATGGCGTGCAGCATCGCCGGGTGCTTCTTGAGTCGCGTGACCACCGCGGGAGTGTCTTCGCGCGAGCGCGCAGGCAAGCCGGGAAACAGCGCTTGTCGCAAGCGGCCGGCGAAGTCCTCGTAGGTGCGAATGGCCACGCCGTTCACGCCGAGCGCGGGCAAAACGCCGGCGATGTAGCGGGCGAGCGCCTCGTTGAAGACGATAATCAGCATGCGATCCGGGCGGAAACGGCGCGGATCCTGGAACGCCAGATAGGCCAGACGGTGCAAGCCAATCGTGGTCTTGCCGCTGCCCGCGCCGCCCTGAATCACCACCAGCCCGGAGTCGGGTCGCGTGATGAGCTCGAATTGCCGGCGGTCGATGAGCGGCGTGATTTCCTTCAGCTGCTTCTCTTCACCGCCGTCTTGCCCGGTGCCGAGCTTGCCGGGGCGATGGTGCTGCTCCGCGCGCAGCGCGCTGCCCGCGCCGCCGGCAAGGCGAACCGAGCTTTCGCCGAGGCGCCGCCAGCTGCCGTCCGCGTTGCGCGCGAACGCGCCCTGCGGCGAGCCGATTCGGCGCAGGGCCGAATCGGTGATGACCAGGCTGCGACGCACGTTGACCGTGCCGGAAATTTCGCGCCCCCCGAATTCCTCGTCGTAGCTTTCGCCTTCTTCGTAGCGGTAAAAAAGACGGCTCACCGGAGCATCGCGCCAATCGACGATGCGAATGCCGGACCGCGTATCGAGGTGCGTGCCACGGCCGATCAGCACCTCGCGCGTGCGCGGCCCTTCTTCCAACACGAGGCGACCGAAATAAGGCGAGCGCGCGTCGACCTCGGTCTCGGTGACCTGGCGCAAACGAACGGCGAGGCTCTGCAGCCGCTCCATTTCTTGAACGAGCGGGGGCACGTCTTCCATGCGCGCGGCGGCAATTTGATCCCGCAGGTCGAGTAGGCGCGCGTCGTATTCCGCCACATCGCGCGCAGAGGGCCCGCGCTCCTTCTTGTGCTCGGCGAGGTGACTGAGCACGCGCCCGAGGCAGCCCTCCTCCTCCTCGACGATTCGCTCGCGCTCGGTGTCTGCGGGCTCGTGCGACTTTGACTCGGAAATTGCGGACATTGCCTGGTTTGGCCCATTGGCCGAGGGCGTTGCGGCTCTCAAGGGGACGAACGCGGTAGCACGAACGCGGGCTCGGGGCACTCTCAGATCGGCCAGGTTGCCGCGACGCGCGCAGCCGCCGCTCGAAACCCCACAGAAAAATTCTTGGACTGTGCTCGAACCGCAAAGAGCTGAGGAAGGATTGAGCGGGGAGGGGAGCTCGGGTACTCTGTGGTCTCTACTCAGAGGGAACCCCAGCTTGGCACAGACGATGCGCGCCATGCTGCTCGAAGCTGCGCGCACTCCGCTCGCAGCGCGTCGCGTTTCGGTACCAAACCCGCGCGGCGACGAGCTGTTGATTCGAGTCCGTTGTTGCGGAGTCTGCCGCACGGACTTGCACGTCCTGGATGGTGAGCTGGAAGGGCCGAAGCTCCCTCTGATTCTCGGGCATCAGATCGTCGGCATCGTCGTCGCTGCCGGCCGCGACGTGGACGGGGTGGTCGAGGGGCAACGGGTGGGCGTGCCCTGGCTCGGGCGAGCCTGCGGGGTTTGCCGCCCCTGCGCGCTCGGCTCCGAGAACCTGTGCGAAAATGCGCGCTTCACCGGCTACCAGCTGGACGGCGGTTATGCCGAGTACGCGGTGGTGCAGTCGCGCTTTGCGCTGCCACTGCCGGGGTCGTTTCCGGACGTGCAAGCGGCGCCGCTCTTGTGCGCCGGCTTGATTGGCTACCGCGCGCTGTCGATGGCGAGCGACGCCGAGCGCGTCGGGCTTTACGGCTTCGGTTCATCGGCGCACATCATCGCGCAGGTGGCGCGGTATCAAGGACGCAAGGTGTACGCGTTTACCCGCCCCGGTGACAGCCAAGCGCAGGATTTCGCGCGCCGGCTGGGCGCGGAGTGGGCAGGGGGGTCGGACGTCTTGCCACCGGTGACGCTCGATGCGGCGATCATTTTCGCGCCCGCCGGCACTTTGGTCCCGCGAGCGCTGCGCGCGGTGCGTCGCGGCGGAACCGTGATTTGCGCCGGCATTCACATGAGCGAGATTCCTGCCTTTCCTTACGAGCTCTTGTGGGGCGAGCGCACGCTGCGCTCGGTCGCCAACCTCACGCGCCGCGACGGGATGGAATTCTTGGAGTTGGCGCCGCGCGTGCCAGTCCAGACCGAAGTGCGCAGCTACCCGCTCGAGCAAGCGAACGAGGCCCTCGACGATCTCCGCAATGGTCGCTTCAGCGGAGCGGCGGTGCTCACCGTCACCTGACGCGCAAGACCTAAGTCGGAAGGCGATCGAGCAGCACTTGCAGCTGGCTCAGCACCGGAGCGGGAATGCCGTGTCCGCCCGAAAAAGGCAGCCAATCCACGACCAAGCCGCTCGCTTTCAGCAGGTCGCGGAGCTCTTCGGCGAGCGAGAAAGGCAGGATCGGATCGGCGCGGCCGTGGCTCTGCAGTACGGGCAAGCCGCGACGTGCGGGCGCGAGCGCCTGCCAATCTTTTTTGGCTAGCAGCGTACCGCTGAGAATGGCGAGGCCGGCGAACGGGCGCGTGCTGCGCAGCACCGTGTCGGTTGCCAGCATCGCGCCCTGCGAGAAGCCGCCGAGCACCACTTGGTCTTGCGCGACACCGAATTCGCGTTCGGCGGCGTCGAGCAACGCAATCAGTTTTTCGCGAGCGTCGTCGATGCCAGCCGGCTTTCGCTCGGCGAGCGCCGCGATCTGGCCGGTCATGGCTGCGACCTGGAGCTCGACCATGTCGATCATCCACCACGCGCGCGGAGCGGCGACTTCGGGTACGCCCGGATCGAGGACGATCGGCGCCATCGGGAAAAGCCAGCGCACCGCGCGAGGCGCCGCGACCTCGGCCGCGAGCGGCGCGAGATCGGTGCCCGACGCGCCGAAACCGTGCAGCAAAATGACCATTGGTCCCGTGCCGCCGCCCTGCCCGTCGCTGCCGCCGGTGATGTGGGCGTGGAGCCCGCCGAGAACGATCCTACGCATGGCGCGAGCGTGCCCCGCGGAGAGCGCTGGGGCAATGAACTTGCCGCGAAGGCGCCGCGAACCCAGGGCCGTTTGCGAATACCCCGAGTTCGTGGTTCTTTTCGGTCATGGATCTGAAGGAGCTCGTGACCGAGCTGCTATCGGAGCTGGGCAAAGTGTCCAGAAGCGATGCGGTCGTCGGTGCGGTGCGCGACGCAGGCAAGGCCAAGATCTTGCCGCTCAGCCGAGTGAGCATCGGCTTCGGTACTGCGGCTGGCGACGTGGGCGGCAAATCACAGAGCGGCGGCAAGCAAGGTGACGCCGGCGCAGCGGGCGGCGGAGCGGGCGGCGCCTTGGTCGTCGAGCCTCGTGCCTTCGTGGTGGTCGGAGAAGACGGCGTTCCGCACTTGCTCGCGTTGGAGCGCGGCAAGGCCGCGGTCGTGCGGCAGGGCGTGGAGATCCTGCCGCAAAAGCCGACACCGGAGGCGCTCGCCCCAGCTGTGGTGCCGCGGCTCGGGTCGGGCAACGACGATAAACAAGGCTCCTGAGCGCGGAGGCGGTCGTGCAGCTGTGGCTCGTTCTGCTCGGCTGCGGCGTCGTGCTCGGTGTCATCGTGTTGTTTGCTGCGCTGCGCGTCGAGCTCGAGGCGCGCGGTTTCGGTGAGCCGAGCGGCGCGTGGGCAACCGCTTTCGGCGTCGCGTCAGGTCCAGGGACGCTGTCCGGCGTGTGCGGTCGCGGCTTGCCCTTGGCGCTCGAGGTGCACGCTTTTGGACGTCGTTTTCCCTTGAAATGGCGCTGGCGACGCGCCCCGCCCGCGTCCCCGTTGCCCGAGCAGGCAGCGCCGACGGAGTCGCTGACCGCGCGCATCCAGCGCTTTCTCGACTCACCGTTGGAGCTCGATATGGTGCTACGTGCGCTGCGTCTGTTCGAGCTCGATCGTTTGTCAGTGGATGCGGCTTACGGCTTTCGCGACATCGTGCTCACAGGGCGGGTGGCCGGCATGCTCTACGCCCTCTCCGGTGCTCTGCCCGACAAGGTGCGGCTGACTCAGCGTCCGAGCTGGGACGGTTCGGAGCGCTGGGAGCTCAGCGCGAACGGCCGGGTCTCGTTTTATCCTGCGCTCGTGCTTCTGACGGTACTTTGGTACATGCTTCGAATTCGAACGCGGCGCTCTCCACCAGGGCATTCCCCGGGGCGAGCGCTCGAGAGCACGCCATGAGCAAGACCAATATTTCCGAGATCGTGAGCAGCTTGCTCTCCGGTGTTCACGGCATTTCCCGGAGCGAAACCATCATCGGTGCGCCGCAGCAAGCGGGCGAGGCGACGGTGATCCCGGTGCATCGTTTGAAGATCGCGTTCGGCGCAGCCAGCGCGACCGCGGGGGCGCACGGCGGTGGCGTGGGCGGTGAATCGGGAGGTCACGGCGCTGGCGGCGCGGTGGAGCTCGAGCCAGTCGCCGCGATCGCAGTGGGTAAGGACGGGACCGCGCATCTGCTCACTGTCGAGGGTGACCAGCAAGGCGCTTGGTCGGCGTTGCTCCAGGAGGTTCCGGATATTTTGGGCAAGCTCGCGCACACTCTCGGTGATCGCGTGCGCCATGAGCTCGCGACGCGCGGGGCGGTCGAGGCCAAGCCGATTGCCGCCGGCGAAGCGAGCCACGCGCAGCTCCCGAGCGGCGCTTCCGAGCAAAACGAGGCGCTAAACCGGCGCTGAAAGCGCGCCACGCAGCCGAGCCAAGCACTCCGCGACGAGCTCGGCGCTCACGGTCAGCGCCGGGCGCAGCCGGATCGTGCGATTGCCTCCGGCTAGCACGAACATACCTGCGGCGAAGCAGTGCTTCACGAGCGCGTTGCGCGCGGCCGTATCGGGCAGGTCGAACGCGCACATGAGCCCGCGTCCGCGCGCGCCGGTCACGCGCGTCGGAAACTCGGCCTCGAGCGCTTCGAGTCCCGCGAGCAATTCACGCCCGCGCGCCGCGGCGTTCTCGAGCAAGTTCTCGGCGACGATGAGCTCCAGGATCCGCGTGCCGCGCACCATATCGACCAGCGCGCCCCCCCAGGTGCTGCTGATGCGGCTCGGAACCTTGAACACGTTGTCGACGTCGTCGATGCGGGTCGAGGCGAAGAAGCCGCCCACTTGCAGCTTCTTGGCGAAGCACAGCAGGTCGGGTCGAAGGTTTGCGTGCTCGTGCGCCCACCACTTGCCGGTGATGCCGACACCGCACTGGACCTCGTCGAAAATCAGCAGCGCTTCACGCTCGTCGGCTACACGCCGCAGCGCCTGCAAGAACTCCGGGCGAAAGTGGTTGTCGCCGCCTTCGCCTTGGATCGGCTCGCAGAGGATTGCGGCGATTCGTGTGCCACGCTCGTCGAAGGCGCGCGCAATCGTCGAGAGCGCGGCGGCTTCCGCGCTCTCGGTCGCTTCGAGGTTCGCGCCCGTGAGTGGAAAGCGTGCCGCCGGGGAGGGGATGCGCGGCCAATCGAACTTCGGAAAATGCAGCGTCTTGGCTGGGTCGGTGTTGGTGACGCTGAGCGTGTAACCAGAGCGCCCGTGAAACGCCTGTTCGAAGTGCAAAATCTCGGTGCCCAGCTCGCCCAGACCGCGGCTCTGGTTCTTGCGCACCTTCCAGTCCATGGCCGCCTTCATGGCGTTCTCGACCGCGAGCGCCCCACCTTCGACGAAAAAATAATGCGGCAGGGTCGAGGGTGCGGCGGTCCGCTCGAGCGTATTCACGAACGTGGCCAGCTCGCTGGTATAGAAATCGGGGTTACCAACCTTGAGCAGCGCAGCTTCGAGCAGCCGCTTGCGGGTCGGCTCGTCCTCGAGACCAGGGTGGTGGAAGCCGAGCGCGTTCGATGCGTAGAAACCGGCAAAGTCCAGGAACTCGCCGCCCCCGAGCGCGTCGCGCACCCAGAGCCCGTGGCTGCGCTCCAGGTCGAGCACGATCGGGTGCCCGGTAACCAGCAGGTGCCGTCGCAACGTGGCGTGGACGTCGGCCGGTTCGACACGGCTCATACCCTTGTTCTAGCATTCCAGACGCGCCTTCCGTGCGGTGGGGCGGACGGCTTCGCCGGCCAGAGGGCCCGCGCGGAGAGGTCTCGCCCTTCCGGGCAAGCTGTGGCTTACTCCCGGGCCGTGACCCGAACGCTTAAAGACTGACGGGCGCAAAACACCTACATGGAAGCTATCCCCGTCGTCGAAGCCGCTTTCTCTTATTTGCGACAGCATCCCGAGGAGCTTCTTCGTGTCCTGCGCAACGCCATCGCGCTGCGCTTCGGTGTGCCGATCGCCGCGCTCCGTTGGCTTGCGGGCAAGACCAAGGGCAAGAAGGCGCCGCGCGACATCGAAATTACCGCGGTTCCGCCGGGGGTACGAGTGGCCGCCAGCTTCGAGCTGATGGGCACTCCGCTGCGCGCCGCGGCCGAGGTGTTCGTCGAGCGCGTGAAGCTCGGGGAGGACGAATTGCGCTTGGACATTCGCTTGTCCCAAGTCTCGCTCAAGGTCCTCGACGACCGGGTGGAAAGCCCGCTGGCGGCACTGCTTCGCTCGGGCGCGCTGGACCTCAGCAAGCCGGGCAACCTAGTCGCCTACATGCCCAAACGTCCTCCGATGCTGGTCGAAGCGAAGGACGATCGCATTAGCCTCGACCTGTTCCGTCATCCCAAGATCGGGCGCGACCCGCGGCTCAAACGCCTCGTGCGCGTGCTCGTGCCTTTCATCACCGTCTCGGCCATCGAGACCGAAAACGACCATCTCGAGGTGGCGCTGCGCGCTTTTCCCGACGGAGTCGGGCAAGCGATCGACGGCGTGCGCCGCGCGCTCTGAGCGCGGTTTTTTTTGCGAGGAAATGACAATGACCGAGCCCGTAATCGTTCCGGTTGCGAACTACCATTGCCAGGTGGGTGAGAACCCCCTGTGGAACGACTCTGACGATCGTATCTATTGGGCAGACATCGAGACTGGGCGCCTGTTTCGCGCCGATCACGCCACGGGGGCGCACGAGTGCTTCTATCAGGGCGAGGTGGTCGGTGGCTTCACGTTCCAAGACGACGACAAGTTGCTCTTGTTCGAGGCGAACCGAATCGCGCTGCTCGATCCGGAAACCAAAGAGCGTCGCGTTTTGAAAGAGAACATCGACGCGGACATGACCCGCTTCAATGACGCAATCGCCGATCCCGAGGGCCGCGTGTTCGTCGGCACCGTGGGCAAGAACGACGAGAGCGGCGGGCTTTACCGCATCGATCGCGACGGCAGCGTGCACTCCCTGTGGAAGGGCACCGGCTGCGCGAACGGCATGGCGTTCAGCCGAAACCTGCAGAAGTTCTATTGGACCTGCAGCACCACGCGGCGCATCTACGTGTGCGACTATCAGCGTGAGACCGGCGCGCTCAGCAATCGCAAGTTGTTCTGCACGGTGCCAGCCGAAGAGGGGACTCCCGACGGAATGACCATCGACGCCTGGGACGAGATCTGGACTGCCCGCTGGGACGGCCGCGCGCTGCTGCGCATGACCCCCGACGCCAACGTGGTCGAGCGCATCGAATTTCCGGTTGCGAAGATCTCGTCGGTGACCTTCGGCGGGCCGGGGCTCGACACGCTGTACGTCACCACCGCGGGTGGCAGCGCGGGCTCCGATACCGCCGATGGGACGCTGTATCGCTTGCGGACCCGCGCCCGTGGGCGCCCGGAGTTCCGCTCGCGTATCGCGGTTTGACGGCCAAGAACTGGCTCGCGGCCGTCTGTCGACGGCCGCGATAGTCTTGGCGAGCCTAGGTGCTTTCGGCCGGCTCCGCGGTGGGCGGCGCCTTGGCCGATTTTGACTTGGGCTCGGGCTTGCCGTCCCACCACGCCTTCAGCCGTTCGATGCTGAATGGACGCGAATAACCGGCTAGCAGAATCAAGCAGAGGATGAAGTACAGCCAACTCTGCGCGACCCAGCGATCGTCGACCCAATAGAAGCCCACGGGCGACCACTGCAGTAGTTTCCCGATGCCGCTCGCCACCAAGAACGGGGCGCCGAGCTGCGGTCTAGCTGCGGTCAGCACGGCTCCGACTATGAAGAAACAATAATAATAACAGGTGATGTTGGTGAGACACATCACCATGGGCAGGCTGAGCGCGGTCCCCACCCAAAGCAGCTTGGTGCGACGCAAGGCCCAGACCGTCCAGGCGAAGATGCTGGCCACGATCAGCAGAAACAGCGGCTTTCGTTGCTGAAAACGCTCGAGTCGCCCCTTCTTCCAGTTCTCGAATGCGTCGTTCAGGTTGTCGTCCTGACCGAAGCGCATTCGACCCTGCCAGTCACTCACGATCATGGTCTCGAGGCCCATGTGATTGGTGAGCGGCGTGTTCTGCAGGGTCTTCAACGTGTGCTTGTAGAAGTCGCCGTAAGAGTCTGCGCCGCAGACCATGATGCTGGTCGGCACCAAGGTGGCGAGCGCGACCACGCAGCCTGCAATGACCCTCCGATGGTCGGGGTGTAGGTAGGTGAGCAGGCCGGTCGCCGTGTCGCCTTTGATCTTCTTCGGACCGCGGCGGATCGACTCGAGCAAGTAGAGGCCGATGATGATCGCCCAACCGAAAATGAATAGACCCGGGAAAATGCGGAGCAGTGCGGCCCAGGTCAGGGCGAAGCCGGCCAAGAAGAAGCGCCGCTTGCGCGCGCAACACGTGGCGGCAACCAGCAGGAAGAACCAGTCCTGGCGCAAGAACGCGCCGCCCGTCCAATAGAAGTCTGCGGGCGCGTTGGCACCCCAGAACACCGCGGCCACGGCCATCACTCGCCAGCCGAAGGCCCAGTTGAACAACAGGAAAATCCCGGCGTGCAGCATCACGTCCAAGCTCGCCAGGAACTTGAAGAAGCCGTCGCTCGCTTCGTGAAGGCTGGCGAACAGCTTGCCGGTCATCGTCCAGACCGGCGGCGGGTTGTAGCCGTGGTCCTTCTGCATGCCCTCCCAATAGCTGCCGGCAGCTGAGTGATAAAACCAGTCAATCTCGCGCTTGAACGTGGCCCAGCGGTCCTTGGTGAAGTGCTGCTTGCAGTGGTCGGGATCGTTCAGAATGGGTGATCCCTGCACCGGTTTGATCAGGTTCACGTTCAGGTCGCGATAATCGCGATTTCGCACCTGATCGGCGCGCCCGTTCTCGACCTCGGCGACCAGCGTGCACTCGTAGAGACGCGTGTAGCCGAGCTCGGTGGAGTACTTGGCGCCGAGGTAATAGTGATAGAGCTCGTGCCGGTGGTAGTACTCGGAGTAGCGCGTGTTCGGGTTTCCGAAGTCGTGGAACACAGCGAACGAAAGCGCGGTGAGCAGGTACGCAAACCGCCGGCGCGTGCGTTCCGGAATATGCTCGCCCATACGACGCGCGCGGATCTCGTAAATGAGCAAGAGCGCGCCCGCCATCGCGAGAAAGATGCGAAAGCCTTTGGTGAAGGCTTCCCACGAGTCCTTCTCGAAGATCGGATTCGACCAGAAGAAATCGTTGGGGCCCGAGAGCCAGCTGAGAGAAGAGGCGTAAACAGCTGAAATCAGGGTCATAAGCGGCCGCAACCTCCCGGTCTCTGGGGCCTTTGACCCCACCTCGTAGACCAACCCTCCCTCTCCCGCAACCTCCTCGGAACCGTGCGTACGCTGGGCCCTCGTTCGAGCCCAGAAGCCACCCCAAATAAGAAACGGGCCGGGTCACCGCTTGGAGACCCGGCCCGCCGTAGCGAGCCCAAAACCCCGGAAGGTTTCAGGAGAGCGGGGCTTCAGGCGACCCGCGCGATCGACGCGCGACTCGAACCCAAAGCCCAACCGGCTGCTGAAGCGAGGCACCAGGCCTCGCGTGCCGGCGCGCCTGTTCGCTGCACAGGCGGCTCGAACGACTCCGCCAGCCACCAATGGCCAGCGTCATCGCAGCGAGCTAAGTCGGGCACACCTCCGGGTTAGGGGAACAACTACTCTTCATGTCCGCTACCTCCTCCGGCAAACGCCGGACGATCCCTGCGCCGAAGCTCTCGAGAGCAGTTCGCTCAATCGACCAACTTCGGTTATGGGTCGTTTCCGAAAGGGAGACCGCCGGACTACGGCGGGCTCCGGCCCTGTGCCGCTGCGGGGGTACTCCCCCGCCGGATAATTCCGGGAATTGGGGTCCTCGCTGCACTTCTCACCACTGAACATAGCACGGGGTTACCGCGCCACCAGAGGGGGAGCAGCGGGAAAGCTTTCGAAGCGCTAGTGCTCCACGGGGGCTAGTCAGCCCCGACCAGGCCACCCGAAAGGCTGTAGGACAGGCTGCAAGGCAGAGCCTGGACTCCACCAGGAATACCAATGATTTCAAGGCATTCCGAGTTATTTTTCGGCTTGTACTCGAAGGTCAATTTGGTCGCGACGGCGGTCACGTCTTCGCCCTCCAGCGCGAGCACGCCGTCCGCGGTGTCGTACCGGGAGACCACGCAGCCGCTGTTCCCTCGGCCCGCCGGGCTGATGGTCACGTCCACGCGCGTGCTGAAGTGAAAGGAGCTGCCGTTTGCGGCGATGTCACCGACGATCGCCTCGCGCCCGTTCAGCCAGTACAGGTCATTCTCGAAGCGCGAGAGCTTCACCTGGAAGGTCCAGGGGTCGGGCGCTCCGAGTAGGTCGGCGCCGCAAGAGTCACGGGTGATCGGACCGCTGAGCGCATAGGTGCCCAGCAAGGTGCCCGGTGTCTTGGCGTCGTGATCTGGGTTTGGCTCGGCGCAACCGGCGACCAAAACCGCACAAAACACGAATGCCCGCGCACGCATACTCGCCGCATTAGCGAGCTCGCGCCGCGCGGGCCAAGTTCCGAGCGCGACCGCTCAGCTTGCTTCGGGTTCGGTGGCAGCCGGGGTAGCCGACGCCTTGCGCTCACGGGCTTGCTCGATCCCGATGCGGGCGCGCTTGCGCTTGCTCAGGCGCTTGCCCTTGAGGGGGGTCACCAGCCACTCATGCCGCATCCGGACGTTCCAGATTGCTCGATTCGCCATTGGGAGCGGTCGTTTAGCGGAGTTTGCCGGGGCGCGCAAGGCCACGGCTCGGGTTTCGCAGGGAACGCGCCTGGCTGCGCGTGGTTTGCAGCGGCGGAGAGGGCAGTTTTCCTGCTCAATCGAGGCCTCGCGGCCGGGCTGCGGAGCAGGCGGCGAGGTTGCGTATTCGTGCAGCGGCCCCATCATTCGCGGCGAGTTTGTCCGCGAGCTTCCGAAAAGGACACTGAATGCGCGTCACGATGGTCAAGAAACAGTTCGCCGACGGCAGCACCTGCCAAAAGTGCGTGCAGGCCGAGGAGCTCTTGCGCCGGCGGGGCCTGTGGGACCGCATCGAGCGCGTGACTTGGGCCAAGGAAGCCGATCCGACCTCCGAAGGCATGCGGCTCGCGGAAGAGCACCAGCTGAACTTGGCGCCCTTCTTCGTGGTCGAGCGCGACTCGGGCACTCAGGTGTACACCAGCGTGCTGAAGCTCATCGCGGAGGTGCTGGCACCACCAGCACCAATCACTGACGCGGGGGCGAGCGAAATCGACGTGGAGGCGCTGGGCCGGGAGCTCGCTGGTCTCGACCCGCAGCAAATCGTGACGCGCGCGCTTTCGTTGTTTGGCCGCGACTGTGTGATCGCATTCAGCGGCGCCGAAGACGTGGCGCTGATCGACATGGCAGCCAAAAGCGGGCAGCCGTTTCGTGTGCTGACACTCGATACCGGGCGGCTGCACTCTGAAACCTACCGATTCATCGATCGCGTGCGCACGCACTTCGGCGTCGAGATCGAGCTGTGGTTTCCGGATGCAGTGCGGGTCGAGGCCCTGGTCCGGAAGAAGGGCTTGTTCAGCTTCTACGAGGACGGACACGGGGAGTGCTGCGACATCCGCAAAGTCGGCCCGCTCGGGCGCGCGCTCAGCGAATGCCGCGCTTGGATGACCGGGCAACGTCGCGATCAGAGCCCGACGCGCACCGACGTGAAGCTGGTGCAGCGTGATTCGTCGCGAAAGGGGCGAACCGGTCCGCTCGTGAAGTGGAATCCGCTGGCGGCGTGGTCCCTCGGCGAGGTGTGGACCTACATCCGTGAGAACGAGCTGCCGTACAACGCGCTCCACGATCAGGGCTTCGTCTCGATCGGCTGCGAGCCGTGCACGCGCGCGGTGCGCCCGGGCGAGCACGAGCGTGCCGGGCGCTGGTGGTGGGAGGAAGCCACCAAACGCGAGTGCGGCCTACACGTTCCGAAGGGCTGATCCTGCGAAAGCGCCGGTTCGTTATTCGGCGATGACCTTGGTACCGTTCGCGCGCACCGGCGCGACCGACATCGGATCGGCGTCGAGCGGCGAGCCACCCGTGTACAGAAACTTGAGCTTCTTCAGGTTCTTGAGCGCGCTCACGTCTTTCACCTTGGTTCGCTTCAGGCTGAGCGTGGTGAGCAGGGTCAGCTTTTCGAGCGGCGTCACGTCCTCCACCGCGGTGTCGTCGAGCTGAAGCTCGCTCAGCTTGCTGAGTGAAGCCAGCGGCTTGATATCGGTGATTTGCGTGCGCCCGAGATCGAGTCGGTCGAGCAACGTGAGCTTTTCGAGCGGCTTTAGATCCTTCACCTGACTGATGGAGGCGCGCAGCGACTCGAGCTGGGTCGCGACTGAAATGGGCGACAGATCGTCGTACGTGCCAGGGCCGAGGAACAGCTCCTTCAGGCTCTTCATGCGCGAAAACACGCACGGGTCGAGATCGGCGAGCTTTACCTGAGACAGGTTCAAAGAGCGCAGCTTGGCGAGATCGGCAATCGTGATCGGCCCGTCGGGCTTCGGCAGCTTCTTCCTAATCTCTGCTTCGATTTCTTTTTGCTCGAACTCGACGTTCGGCCCCTTCGAGCACTCCTCCAGTTTCTTCTTGGGGCGGGGCGCGGCGGCTTCCGCGGCTGGGGTGGGCGCAGGAGGCGGAGCCGAAAGCTCCGGCTTGGGCGCGTCCGCGGCTGGCGTGGCTGCGGCCGTGGCGCTCGGCGCCGCGGGTTGCGAGCTCGGTTTTTCGTCGCAAGCGACGAGCAGGGTCAATGCGAGAACACACGTCGAGGAGACCAGGGGGCGCAGCATGGCGAGCGACTTTAACCCGACTCGGCACGGGAGAGACAAGGCAGTCCGCGGAGGGTGGGTTTTTCCACCGGCTGCGCAGCGGTTGCTCCCGTCAGGCGTGATACAAACTGGCTCAGAAGCAAGACGGCGAACGGAGCGACGACGTGGGTGACGAGCACAAAGGCACGACGCTGCCGCGCGAGCTGACCCAGCTCGAGTACGAGGCGCAGCTCGCAGCGGCGCCCCCGGTCGTTCGCTTGGCCTATCGGGGCGAGCTCCAAGTTTCGAGTGAGTCTCTGGCCGGCGAGCGTCGGCCCGACGCGATCGCGCAATTGTTCCTGGGGACCGCGCTGCGCGTCGAAGACGCCCTCGCGCGATTCGAGCTACCCGTCGCTTGTCGCCCCGGTTGCTCGCGCTGTTGCCATGGAACCAAGGTCAACGTCTCGGTGCCCGAAGCGCTGGCGATTGCGGACGTGCTCCGCAACGCTGCGGGCGAGGAGAGTGCAGAGCTCGAGAGTCAGGTGGTCGGCGCAGCTGCGCAAATGCGCGAGCTCGATATTCGCGAGCGTTGGCGAGAGCAGGTGCCTTGCGTCTTTCTCGATACCGAGGCGGGCCAGTGCTCGATCTATCCTGTGCGCCCGCTCGCGTGTCGCCAGCACCACTCGGTGGACGTCTTCGAGTGCGAACGCGCCGCGGCCGACGGCAGCGGCGAAAGTCGCGTGCGCACCCGGGCCCTGATCGACGCGGTTTGGGGCGCGGCGCGCTCGGCGGTTCGCTACGCGTGCCAGAACGCAGGCCTGGACGACCGCCCCTTCGAGCTTACGAACGCCGTCGCTTTCGCCATGAAATTCCCCGAGGCGCGCGAGCGCTGGACGCGCGGTGAGCGGCTGTTCGACGCGGCGCGCATTCCGAGCGACGACGCGGACGCAACGCTCGCGGCGAGCGATCTGGCGGAAGTGGGCGCGCTGATTCCAGAGCAAACCTTGCTGCGACGCCCGACGAGCACCGAGCGCAACAAGAAGAAGAGAGAGCGGAAAGGGCGCAAGTAGAATTGGTTGGGGCGACTGGCCGCCTGGAAAAACAACTATGGGGAGGGCCTTGCCGTGGTCGCCCAAAAAGCCGATTCTCGTGGGCTAGGGAAATCGGGAAACCATGAGCGACGTCAAAGATCCATTCCGGCTAGCGGAAGAGATTCGAGAGAGCGAGGCAGCGCGAATTGCCAAGCTGAAGGGCAAGTTCGAAGCGGGCGAGCATCAGTGGCTCGGCATGCGCGGCGCCGCCGCGGCCTGCGAAGCGCTGAAGAAGCTTGGGGTCGACATCGGCAGCTTTCAGCGGCTACGGCGGCGCGCAGGTGACGTCGAGCTCAGCTACGGGGAGATCGTCGCGTTGTCCGGTGATTTCTATGGCTCACCGGAAGCGCTGTTCGAAGAGCGTCCGCCCCCCTGGGCCTGGCTCACGCAGCCCAACGACCTGGGCCAATTACGCAAGCTGTTCGCGGCCGAGCTGTCCTGGATTGAAGCCGAGAATCGGGCGACCACGGCCGGCTACCCCAACAACACCCTCGGCTTCTGGTGGAACGCCAAGAGCTACCTCGAGCTTGCCGAGGACAACACCGACCATTTCGGGTGGCACAACATGCTGGCCTACTGCCGGCACCACCAGAGGGCGCTGGAGTACGCGCGGGACGCCGCGACCCGCGGGTCAAACGACGAGAATTGGCTGCGCGCGCTGTACTGGAACGGCTTTTCCGACCATTTCTTGACCGACGGCTTTGCTGCCGGTCACATTCGCGTACCGCGCGCCGAGATCCGCACCTGGGCGACCAGGCAAGGCTACAGCCCGAAGCTCGCGGGCCTGCTCTCCAAGGTGCTTCACGACCAAGACGGCCACGTGCATAGCGTGCACGCCGAGGGCGAAGCGGGTTTGGGGGATGAAGAAGGCTTGGCGGTCGAAAATGCGAAGGGCGACCGGTGGTACACGCGCTGCGACGGTCAGCTGTTTCTGGTGTCGAAGGATGCCACCGCCCCGTTGATCGCCGAACCGATAGCGGCGGTGGCGGCCTCCCTGGTCGAGCTGTTTACCGCCCAGGCGGAGAAGCAGCTGCCGCCGGGTAACTATGCAGCGCTGAAGCATGTGCCGTTCCCGCGAAGAGGCGAGCCTGGCTTGAGCGACAAGTTTCGTGACGTGTCGCAAGAAAGAATTGGCGAGCTCTTGGATAGCTTCACCTGGTACACGAAGCTGCCGTTCATCGAGGCGAGCCTCGATAAGCAGAACATTGCGGCGCTGTTTGCGGCTCTGCCGGACTTGATGCAGGAATTTCGCAACAACGTGGCCCGCGATTGCGAGAAGGATTTGAATCTCAAGCGGCGTTTGCCGGAGCGCTACATCGAGGGTTTCCTGAATATCGGCTAACGACCGCGCACGCCTGTGCGCGGTTCGGGGTGCAACTGATACTCGACGCGGCGGAGCGCGTACTCGACGCGCTCCGTTGACGATGGCTCACCGCGGCTACGTGAAAGCCCACCGCGCGTCTGCTGCAGACGCCGCTCCAAGGCCGATGCGGCGGCGCGAGTTTCACCGCGCACCCCATCCGTCGTGAGTAGCGAGAATTCCTGCTCGGAATCGGCGGCGACCACCAGCAATGTCTCTCGACGCGGCTCGTCGCTCGGCAGCCCGTCGGGCCAACTCACGGCGATACCCACGATTTGCCCGGCAGCGTTTCTGCCGAAGTCGAAAACGCCTTTCTGCGCAAGGCGAACCCCCCGCGCGGCCCGACGCGACAACAGTCGCACGGTATACCCAGCGTCGATGCCGAAGACCGCTACGTACACCGGAGAATAACCGCGGTTCGTGATCTCGACGTACTGGCGATCACCGACGTGCAGCGCTTCGCCCTCCTGCATCGGCACGTAGGTGCCATTTTCGATGCGTCCGAGCGCGATTTGCAGGCGTGCGTTCAAAGAGCCTGGCTCGAGGCGTCGCAGATCTTCGGCGCGCGCGATGCGCTCCAATCGTTCGATGAGTTCGCGCGCTGCGTTCAGCGGCGTGTGCCCCATCAGTAGGCCGAGCGGGTCGCGCAGGACGAGTTGGTCGCCCTCGCGCGCAACGCTGGCCGCGAGCTCGCCGGGTGCCAGCTCGACGACCGACAACAAGCGACTGCTGGCCAGCTGCTCGCGCAGCTCCACCGGGACGTCGTGCGCCAAAGCCACGGGACACTTGCGAAACGGCACTTCTAGTGGAAACGCGAGCAAGCCGGCCATTTGCGGTCCCTGCCAGGCGGGCTCCAGGCGCACGGCCGCGACGCCGCCATGAACTTCTTCGACCACGGCGTCCGCAAGCGCGCGTTCTTTTTGGTACGACTCAGCGAGGGGCGGCATTACGCCGTAGCGTGCACCCGTCACCACGCCGAGCAGCGCACCGCCGCGGATGCAGGCCTGCTCGCCGTTGAAGAACAGCGCGAGCGGTCGCTCGTCGGGAACTTGTTCGACGTCCCACAAACGGCGGCGCCGGGGGCCTTCTGCGTCAGGCCGTTGCTCGGGCATTTGCGCCATCACCAACTCGCGCACGCGCAGGATGAGCGCGGCCCAGGACACACGCTCGCCCGCAGCCTCTTGCAAAGCGCGCAACAACGCTTGCGTGAACAGGCCCGAGGCCTCGCCTTGCTCGTTTTCACCCTCGTACGCGATGCTATCGGCTTCGGCGGCTACCAGGCGCACCGCGCGCGGGTTGCTCTCGGCGTCCACCAGCGCATCCGCCGCGCCCGCGTCTCGCAACAGCGTGGCGAGTTGCTCTGGGCTCACCCGGGGGCCGCTGGCTTTGGGCCTGAGATGTCGCGCGCGCGCCGCGCGCGACATCTGCGCCGAGTGGCAGCAGTCGAAGATCGCGGTGACATTGGCGGTCTTCTCGCTGAGCCGTGCGAGCAGGCGGGAGAGCTCGAAGCTCATGATGCCGCGAAATAGTTGAGGGCCGTCGTCGGTCGGGATCAGATACTGCAGGAACTGCGGAACGGGGCGGCCCGGCGCGAATTGCGGGTTCAGCGCGAAGCCGCCGTGTCCGGAGTAGTACAGACAAACCGCGTCGCTCGACGCGCTGTCGGCAATGAGCTTTTCGTAGGCCGCCAAGATGCCGTCTCGCGATGCGTCCGCGCCGGTGCGTGATTGGATCGCGAACCCTCGCGCGTCGAGCGCGGCGCTCATGCGCTCGACGTCACCGTCGACCCCGGTCAGGCCGCCGGTCTGGCTGCCGATCAGCAGTGCGCGCTTCACGGTTCTGTCTGCTTTGCTGCGTAGGCCTCGAACTTTTGGATCAGCTTCGTGGCGGCGGCCGTTTCTGCGGGGCTCGCGCTGGTCAGGTAATTTCGCAGCGCGAAGCGTTGCTGATCGCGCACGGACGCCCATTTGAGTGGATCAGTCACTCGCTGGTGAAGCTTGTCGAGCGCTTCCACGATCGTGCCTAAATCGTGCTCGAGGCGCTTCGCGCACAGCGAACGATAGATGAGTAGCTCCGCGTCTTGAACCACGGTCCAGAATTCGGGATTTTTCTGGTTCAGCGCGTCCAGATGTTTTTTCAAGCGCTCTGCGCTGGCCGAATCTTCTCTGAAGGCTGGGTCGTCGCCGCGCAGGATGAGCTCGGCGTTCATGCGATTCAGCGTCGCGTAGTAGGCGTCGCTGCGTTTCTCGCTTTCGGCCAAGGACTCTGCCTGCTGGTAGCCGTTACGCATTTTTTCGATGGCGTCCTTCAGCTCCGCGCTTCGCGTCGAGCTTTGTCGCTGAAGGCCCACGAGCTGGGCGATGATGGCGCGGCGCTTCCAGGCCGATGCCAGCAGGTTCGCTCGTTCGTAGGTTGGAAGCAGCGCGTGGAGGCGTTCGATCTGGTCGACCGCTTTGTCGATTTGGCCATTGGCTGCGGTTACCGCGGCGTCGAAGGGCCCTGTGTCGCCATCGCGCTGCCACTGCGCGTACGCTGCGTCGACCTGCTCCGCGGCACGGCGGATGCTCAAATTGGACCATTGCTCGAGGCTGCGAAACGAGGCTTCCCCTTTGGGGGCGTCGACACCCCGGCGGTACCACTCGATTGCCTTGTCGGTTTCTCCCAAGGCGGCGAAGGCCGCGGCGAACGCTTCAGCGACGTGACCCTGCTTGCCGAAGGCTTGCTCGTGGGCGCGCTCGAGTCGGACCAGCCGGTCGAGTTGAGACGCGCCCTGGCTAGCCAAGTTCTTCAACGTGATCAGCAACGCCGAAGCGGAGGCGATGAGCGGCTCGCGGAGCGCGGCCGTGCGCGCCTTGTCCGCGCGCTCGTCGTCACGGCTTGGCGTCATGACCCAATCTGGGTCGCCGTAACATTGATAGGCGGCCCAGGTGTTACTGCTACGAAACTCTCGCCAGATCTCTTCACGCGCCGCGCTGGTGGCCTCGATGAAGCGATCGCCCGCCAGCAGGCGAGTGTAGAAAACGCGGGCGAATCGCTCGGCCGCGTCGTCGTCCACGGCCCAGCCGGTGGCCACGACGCAACGCACCCCGATGCGGATCAGGCCCTCGGCGATGGTCGCTGCGCGCTTCGGGTAATTGGGGGCTTCGCCCGTGGCTTCTCCGACCACCGTGTGAGCGGAATAGCAACAATTGACGAAGACCAAGTCCGGGACACGGCGCATGCGCTCGATCAGCCCGGCGCCGAGGACCTGATCGCCAGCCATGACGACACCGCTGCCGTCTTCTTTGCCGTGCCCGGCGATGTGCACGACGGAGTAGGGCCGTTCGAGCAAGGCGGCGACCAACGAACGAGCGCTGGCCTGGATGAGCTGCCCAGTGCCGAGCGCTGCGGCGACGAGCCCCGCTTCGCGCCGCGCGCCGGGCAACTCGGGATAGAACCTGCGGTCACATTCGGGATCGCCGATCACCAGCATTTCGGCTTGCTTGCCGGCGGGGTTTGGATTTTCTCGAAAAGTCTTGGTCTTGAGCTTTCTCACCAGCTTGGAGCGAATTGCCCATGGCTTGTCGTCCTGTTGGTCGTCGTCGTCGATGACGCTCAGGATCTCCCAGGGGATTGCGGCAGTCATCTCGTCGACCTCGAGCATGACCGCTTCTGAGTTGCCGAAAAATGAGTCGAGCTCGACCGGAATCAGCACGCGCGCCAAGCTCTTGCCGAGCTTGGAGTCGGAGCGGCGGTCGAGCTCCGCCTCACGGATCAAATCGCGCAGTAACGCGAGTTGCGTGGTCGACGAGCGCACTTCGGAGCGCGCACGCCGTGTATCGATGGTGAATGCGATGGTGCTCTGTCCAGCGTCCTTGGGCCCGTCGAGTGCCGAAACGAGGTCGTACTCGGCGCCGCGATAGCTCTGCGTTTCTGGCCTCGGCAGCGGCCCTTGGCCGGTTTGCAGCCGATGTTCCACCTCGAACGCGGTGGGTGCTCGCTCGGCCGTCGTCACCAGCTCGCGCAACGCCTCGGTCGCGCGGTCTTCGTAGAGCTCGATGAAGCTCAGCTTGGACACGATGGGCCAGCCTTCTCGGAGCAGGCGCTCGTTTGCCGCGCGCACGCCCTGCGCGACCGCGCGCGCCGAAGTAGCCACGGAAACACCGAGACCACCGCTGCCGACCAGCGTCGTGGACAGCTCGAAGCTATTCACCGAAGTGGGGTTTTCGGCGAGCCGCTGCGCGTAGCCGATCACGCCCTGTCGCACCGACTTCGACAAATGCTCCGCGCGCAGCTCACCTTCGGGGCCCAAACCGACCACGATGACCGCTGCGGGGCGGGGGATCGTGGCGAGTGGGTTGCGCTTGTCGCCTTGCAGATTATTGAAAACCTCGGATTCTTCGGTTTTGGTGGGGTAGCGGCGCAGGTGAAGCGCCTCGGACATGATGCCGCCGAGGAACAGATCCATCACGCCCTCAGCGCCCGAGAGTGCCACCGAGCGGTAGTGGCCGATTAGCAATGGATCGCTCACGAACGTCAGGTCTCCATTGACGACCGAGATGCGTAGCGCCGGCGTGGCGCCGTCGCGTGAGTCTCGACCGCCCTCGGCCGGTTGCGTCAGTGTCCCTTCGACCGCGTCGATTGCATCGTCGGTCCAGCCGCGAAATCGTGCGGTGCGAGGCATCTTCTCCAGCAGTTGGCCCTGGCGCGCAGTCGATCCGCCGCGTGAAGTCGTAAGCGGCACGAATTGTCGGCGGTTGGTGCCGCCCGATTTCAGCAGATCGACGTAGCCATCGAAGAGCTCGGCGGGTGTCGGGAGCTTCGCGTGGTGGACGTCCACCTGATAAGTCCTTACGCCCGTGAGTAGAGCGCTTTCGAGGGTGACGGTGCCGTCGCCGCGATCTGACTGCAGGTAGTCGAGGCCCATGTCGCCAACCTCGTAACCGGACGGCGTGCTGTTGGCGCGGCCGACCACCAGCACCACACGCTCGCGAAGCGCGCTCAAGTCTTGCGCGCGCAGGCGCAGGTACAGGTCGCGCGCGCCGGCGAGCACATCTTTATCGGGAATACCCCAATCAGATGCCGATTTTTGGATCTCCAAGTGATGCCACAACAGGTTCGCCCGCCAAACCAGCTGGTCCTGTCGAGCCAGCTCCTTCCACGAAGCGGGCTCAACGAGGTTCAATGCCGGATCCAACATGCCGGCTTGGAGCTGAATGAAACCGGGGAGCTTAGCGAAGAGCCGTCGCGCCTTGGCCTCGTCGAACAGCGCGCCGAAGCAGGTGATCACGTTTCCGACGGCGTTGTCGCCGCTCAGCACTTGCATTGGCGCCCAGGCGCCTTCTTGAGGCGTGCCCAGCATCACGAGCCTCGCGCCGTCCTGTCGAATGAACCGATCCCAGACTTCTGGCGCTGCAACCTCCAAGCTGCGCGCCACCAGGCCGCCCATCGAGTGCGCCAAGATTCGCACGGGCTGCCCGGACGTTTTTCGAGCGTCGAGGGCGGTGCTGAGCTTTTCCGCTAAATTTGCGGCCTCCGCTTCGACCGGCTTGCGCCAGTCGAAGGGACACAGAATCACTTCGTGGGAGCTCGCCAGGTGCTCGGTCAGCGCGTCGTAGTAAACGCCAATCGGGCAGTCGGGCTTGATCGGCGATCTACTGTCGTAACTCAGCAATTCGAGCCCATTGAGTATCCGCGGGCCGAGCCAGACGCGCACGCCGTCCACCAACAGGTGCGAGCCCAAGATTCCGGGGAGCAGGATGACCGCGGGCCGGGTCGGCGACGCGGACTCCTCGACGATTTGCGAGATGGTTCTGGCGACGGCTGGGGGTTTGCCACGGCTTCCGGAGCTCGAAAGACCTTGGCTCGATTGCAGCCCGATTGGCCTGAAGCCCGCTGGCTCGTCGCTCTCCACCGCACGAACGATCGCTTCTGCAGAGCTCGGGTTGCTGAAGTAGCTGAAATGGCCGACCTTGCCGCCGCGATCGAGAAAGAAGATCGATCCGCCGGCGCGCGGGCTTCCGCCGTACATCGAGCGCGTTTGCACGATGAGATCGTTGTCGGTCCAAAAGAATGCGTCGGAGAGCAACGTCTTCAACCAGGACACGACCGAATCGCCCTGAGTATCGCCAGCCACGACGCGGAGCTCTCCCGCGATCTGGTCGTGCGCCTGGTGTAGCCACTTCATGAACGCGCTTTCGGGCATCATCGCTTCGAGCCCGGGCAGTTCGTCTGGCTCCGTTCGGCGCTTGGCGACCTCGCCGAGAAAGTCGACGATCTCCGGCACCACGGGCAGCTTGGCCAGCTGCAATCCCCATTTGAGTACTGACAGGTAGGCGTCGAGGCGGCCCGAGGCCAACAGCGTCCCGCGCGCGGGGCAGGCCACGCGCGTGATGCGCTTGATGCGCAAGCGCTGGTGAACGAGCGCGCCGAGCTCCGCCAGCTGGTCGCCTTGCTTGCCGTACTTGGCATTCTCGAACGGCTTCGCGTCGTTGGCCGAGAGCGCGCGACTCGCGAGTTGCGCGATCGCTTCAGCGACCAAGCCACCGCGCGAGTGGGTAAGAAAATGGACGTCCGCCCCGGCGGGCAACAGCTTCGCGAGCTGCACGGCGTTGTCGAGTGGCCCTCGGGTCAACGTCTCGTGCTCGAAGCCGAAGACTCGCCCGTTGAACGTTTTCAGCAGACTCTTCACCAAGTCCGGGCGTTCGCGCCAGAGCGGAGCGAATGATCCGGCGGTGCTCGAGAACGTTCCGTGCACCAGCACCAGCAGCGGCTCGTTGCCCGACACGGGCGTGGGCGGGCCCTCGAGCTTTGGCAACGCCTCCGTCAACCGGTGCAAACCTGGGCTGACGAGGCCGTCTACCGCTTGGGCGAGCACGCCTGCCGCCAAGTTGGCGCCCTTCGAAGAGACGACGTCCTTCAGAACTTCGAAGGCGTGAACGACCACTTGCCCCGTGCCCGCCGCGGCGTTGCCGCGAGCTTGCGCCACCTGCTGCGAGCCACGCCATTCCAGGCGGGTCGGCACCATGACGACGTCCGCGGTCGGGTCAGCGGGCGCTTCGTTTTGACCGCGGCGCGTCGGCGTTCCGCTCCCGCTTTGCGCATTGAACAGGTCGCGCGCGGTTTTGGGATGAAGAATGAGCTCCGGCCCATTCACGATCTCGACCTTGACCACGTCTCGGTCGACAGTCGCCGAAAGGCTCAGGGTTTGCCCTTGCGGTGCGGTGCCACGCGCGCTCGCCTCCACCCGAGACCTGGTTGCGTCGTCTTGCCGACTGCCGGTGCGGCTGGGAACCAGAAACCGAATCTCAGTCATGTTGGCTCAATATCGGTGCTTGGGTGGAACTCGGACGATAAGCCGCGCCCGCCTTTTTGGGTACTATCGGCCGTGGTCATTGTTTCGGCGCTGCCGCACGTGCGCCGACTTCCGACGGTTCGACCCCCACCACGCCCAAGGCGCTCGCCGTCAGAACGCGCCGGCGTCCCGAGAGTGTGCGTCCCGCACGTGAAAGCGATTGCCGCCGTTCCCGCGTTCGCTGGGCCGTTCGTAGCCAACTCGCACAGGCGCGGCTGCACGGACTCTATTCGCCGGCGCCCGTTGCCTAGCGCCGGACTCGACGACTAGCGCGCCCGTTCCAGAGCTTTGCCCAACAAGCAGTTACATCTACGTTGGGGCCCCGGCCCCAAACGTTTGGACTTGCGGGTTGTCGGGAGACTGAGTCGGGGTGGCAGGATTTGAGGACGGTCGCGTGACGTTTGGGGCCCCGGCCCCAAACGTTTGGACTTGCGGGTTGTCGCGAGACTGAGTCGGGGTGGCAGGATTTGAACCTGCAACAGCCGGCACCCAAAGCCGGCCCTCTACCAGGTTGAGGTACACCCCGAAGGGGAGCGCTCTATAGCAAAGGAGCGCGCAAAGTGCATCCGGTCAGAGGCCCGAATCAATCGGGCACCGGGTCGAGGACGATGTCGAGGGTGATGGCCTCGCGATCCGCGACCACTTCACGGTCCCATGGGAAGTAGCCGGCCTTCTGGACGGTGATGCGGTGCTTGCCGACCGGCAGGCGAACGCCGTGGATGACGACGTAGGTGAGGGGGCCCAGGTATTCTTCGTCGATCCACACGCCCGCGTCCTTGGGGGTGGCTTTGGCGCGGTTCAAGCGCAGCGAGACAGCGGCGCGGCCCACGCCAGTTTGGCAAGCGGGGAGCGCGGCCAGCAGGGCTAGGCCGACGAACAGCGAGACGAACCGATTGCGGCTCATTCCCATTCGATGGTCGCGGGCGGCTTGGAGCTGATGTCGTAAGCGACGCGGTTGATGCCACGCACTTCGTTGATGATACGGCTGCTGATGCGAGCGAGGACGTCGTGAGGGAGACGCGCCCAGTCGGCGGTCATGCCGTCGCTGGAGCTGACCGCGCGCACGACGCAGGTTTCCTCGTAGGTGCGGCCGTCGCCCATGACGCCGACGCTGCGCACGGGTAGGAGCACCGCGAAGGCTTGCCAGAGGCTCTCGTACAGGCCGGCAGCGCGAATTTCTTCGTCCACGATGAGGTCGGCGCCGCGCAGCACGTCCAGGCGCGCTTCGGTGAGATCGCCGAGGCAGCGCACCGCCAGGCCCGGGCCCGGGAACGGCTGGCGATAGAGGACGTCGTGCGGCATGCCCATGGCTTCACCCACACGACGCACTTCGTCTTTGAATAGTTCGCGGAGCGGCTCGATGAGCTTGAGCTTCATTCGCTCGGGTAGGCCGCCCACGTTGTGGTGGCTCTTGATGACCGCGCTTGGGCCCTTCACGCTGACGCTCTCGATGACGTCTGGGTAGAGCGTGCCTTGCACCAAAAACCGCGCATTTTCCACGCGCGAGGCGTGTTCGTCGAACACTTCGATGAACACGCGGCCGATCACTTTGCGCTTTTGCTCGGGATCGGTGACACCCTTCAGCGCGTCGAGAAACTGCTTGCGCGCGTCGACCGGGATCAGGTTCAGGTGAAAGCTTTGGCGCATCATGTGCACCACGCTCTCGAACTCACCGGCGCGGAGCAGGCCGTTGTCCACGAAGATGCAAGTGAGGCGGTCGCCGAGCGCGCGGTGACAGAGCACGGCCGCGACCGAGGAGTCCACGCCGCCGCTCAGGCCGCAAATGACCCGCTCGTCCGGCGCCACGCGGGCGCTGATCGCTGCCACTGCTTCGTCGACGAAGGAGCCCGGGGTCCAGCTGGGTGAGAGGCCTGCGACGTCGAACAGAAATGCTCGCAGGAGCTCGTTCCCGCGGGGTGTGTGCGCGACTTCGGGGTGAAACTGGATGCCGTAAATTCTGCGTTCTGGGTTCGCGATCGCGGCGAACGGAGCGTTCGGGCTGCTGGCGATGCTGCGAAAGCCGGCGGGCACCTGAGTGAGGTGGTCGCCGTGGCTCATCCAGACTGCGATTTCCTCGCCCTTGGTGAAGCAGGCCAAGATGCCCGTGCTCTCCTCGACCAAGACGCGCGCCGGGCCGTACTCGTGCTTCGCGCTGCGTTCGACCTTGCCGCCCAGTTGGTGGGCCAGGATTTGCTCGCCGTAGCAGATGCCGAGCACCGGAACGCCGAGCTCGAACACACCGGGGTCGTTGCGCGGAGACTCGGGGTCGTACACGCTCTGCGGCCCGCCGCTCAGGATGATCGCGGAGGGCTCGAGCTTCTTCAGCGTCTCGAGCGGCAGGTTGCAGGGGTGGATCTCGCAGTACACGTGGTTCTCGCGGACGCGCCGCGCGATGAGCTGCGTGTACTGGGAGCCGTAGTCGAGGATGAGGACGCTCTGTCGCTTTGCCATCTAGCGTCGGGGAGCTAACACGGGGCGCGCGGAGAGCAAACCGGGGGCCGTTCAGCGCCGCCGCGCTGGCGTTTGCCGGTCACTCGGGCTTCTGCTCGAGGACCACCCAGTGGGAGCTCGAGCCGAAGGCTCCGGCGAACCGGCGGAGCGCGCTGGGGTCGAGCTCCAGCGGCCGCGCGCCACGCCACAGCTCGACGATGCGGCGGCGAGGATCGAAGCGCGCGCTCGCTTCGGCGCGCGAAAGCTCGCGTAGGGCCTGCGCGCCGTCGTCAGCGCTGAGCCCGCTGCGCGAGAGCTGGTCGAGCAGAGCGCGCACGCGCGCCACCGCGTCTGCGATTTGGTCGGGCAGCGCTCGGATTTCGATGATCAACGCGGGTCGCCGCGTGGCTCCGAGCGCCCGCGCCCGTGCGCTCGCGCCGCCGGCGGCACCCGAAAGGGCGCGCTCGAGCAAGCCACCGCTGCGATTCAGCGCGGCCTCGCTGAGCTCGGCGACCCTTGCCGCGGTCGGGCCGGTCTCGCCGAGCACCACTCCCACGTACGCCCCTTCGCTGGAGTTGCCCGAACCCCTGCCTTCGTAGCGGGCCTCGCCGCGGCGCGGGCCCTCCGCGCGACCTTCTGGACAAGCGCCGGGCTCGCCCCGGTTGGTGAGCAGCCAGCTTTCGAGTTCGTGGGCCGCCGCCGTTGCCTGCCCGTCGCCACGGCTCGAGAGGACGGCGAGGCGTAACGGGCCTCCGAGCAGCGCCCGGCGCGAACGCTCGAGCTCCTCGGTCGAAAGCTCGGAAATGCTGCTCCAGGTGCCACGCGGCTCGAGCCATGACGGGTGACCGCCCGCGAGGCCCTCGAGCGCAAGCGACCAGCCGGCGAAGGGACGCGAGCCGAGCTCGTCGAGCAATTGGGCGCGCGCCGCGCCGACTTCGCTGCCGTTCAAGCGCGGCGCGAGCGCTCGACCGAGCGCGCGCGCCACGCGGATTGCTTGCTCGGCGGGGCTCTCGCCCGCTGCCGCGCGTGGCGCGTGAGCGAGCAGCCCCGCGCCGTCCACGCTGATCCATGGCTCGAGCGAGACGTCCGGGTCGCCGGGGCGCGCACTCAGCGCCCGCAGCGCCAGCGCCAGCGCGCCGGCGTCCTTGCTACTTTCCGCCGTAGTGCCGCAGCCACTCGCGAGCAGCAGCCAGAATTCACCTTGGCCTGGCTCGGCGCGACTCAGCACCTCGAAGCTTGGCCGCTGCAGTTGGCCGCGCACCGCCGCGAAAGCGGCGGCAAGCTCGGCGGACGTAGCGTGGAGCGAAGGCTCGATGGTGTAGGTGAGGGTCCTTTGAGGGGCCGCCGACTCGACGTTCGCAGGCAACGCGCGCCAGGCCGCGAGCGCGGCCGCGCGCTGCGGGTCACTCGGGCGCAGCACGCTCTCGTCGAGCGCGCCGGGCGTCGCGCTGGAAAGCGCGCGCAGCGCGCTTTGCTCGACCAGGGCAGCGACGCGTGCCGTCTCGAGCGCGCTCGGTCCTGGATCCCCGCGCGGCGGCGCGAGGTCGAGCCGCAAACAGGCGCCGCGACGGCGCGCGATCGCCGAGGCGCGTTCCAGGCGCCAGGGCGGATTTTGGGCCTCGAGGTGGCGTAGCAACTCCGAGTCCCGGGCTCCCAGCGCGAGCCCGGCGCCGATCGCCGCGTCGGCATCGCCGAGACGGAGTGCGAGAGTCAGTCGCCGCGCGCCGCTGGCCGTGTCCACGAACACTTGGTCTTTGTCGGGCCACGGATCGGCGTCGGGGTCTCCGCTCGGCCACGGCTCACCGGTAGACACCGCGCGTGTGGCCGCTTCGAGCACGGGCTCCGAACCAAGCGCCGCGAACGCAGCCGCCTCAGTCTGAAAGAGCGCGACCCGCGCGGCGTCGAGGCGCGCAAGTCCGGCCGACGTACCGAGCTCGAGCGCGGGCGCACCGTCGGGCAGGCCAAGCTCGCCTGAGCACGCTGCGGCAGCGGCTTCGCCCGGGCCCGCGAAACTGAGGGCTTTGAGCGCGTCCAGCTCACGGCGTGCTCGCACGAGCGCCGCATCCGAAGCCGTGACTGGGCGGGCCAACGCGTCGCGCACCGCGCGCATGAAGAGCGCCACATCGGCGGGGCTGTCGAGCAAGCGCGAGAGCTCGAGACCGAGCCCGTGGGCCCGCGCTTCGACACCCGGAACGCCGGCGGCCTCGAGCCGCCCCGCGAGCAGCCCGGTGAGCGCGGCAGACACCGCGCTTCCTCGCGCGTGACTCGCTGCGAAAGCGACGGCTGGCCGTGGATCCCCGCTGCGCGCGACCAAAGTCAGCGGAGGCCGCCCGGCGACGACCACTCGCTCGAGCGGCGAACCGCCAGCCTCCGAGCGAGCCTGCGCGGCGCGCGCTCGAGCCGCGTGCCCACCGCAGCCTGCGCCGAGCAGCGCCGAAAGCAGAGCGCCCGCGGCCGCGCGAGCGAGCCAGCGGGCGTTGGGTTGTCCGGGCGACACGCTCGCCCGTTTACCACACGTTCCCTCGGTTCTTGCAGGGTCTTCTCAGGCGGCCAGCAGTTGCGCGCCGAGCAGGCTCTGCAAGCGCCCCTGAAGCTTGTGTTTCTTCGTATAAACGGTCTTCACCTGAATCCCCATGCGAGTTGCCACCTCCTCGGGGGACAGACCACGACCGTAGTAGAGGTCCACGAACTCCCGGTCCTTGTCGCTGAGCTCGGACAGCGCCTCGGACAGCAGCCGCGCACGTTCGCGCAGCAGGGTCGCTTCGCTCGGATCGGGCAAGTCGGTGCACACGCTCTCCGCACCAGACAGCTCGTCGAGTCGCGGCGCGCGCCTGGCCGAACGCAAGAAGTCGTACGCAGCGTGGTTCGCGAGCAAGCCGAGCCACGTGCCGAGCCGCGTACCGCGACCCGGCTCGAAGCTGCGCAGCTTGTGCTTGTCGTTACTCAGGAGCTGGAGGCATAGGGTCGCGTAGATCTCCTGAACGTCGTCCGCGCTCGCGCAACCGAAGCGAGCGGTGATTCGCGAGATGCAACTCAGGAGCAGCCTCGAATAGCGCGCGTTGAACTCGCGCCACGCTGCCGCCTCGTCATTCAGCAGTCGCGACAGCAACGCGCCTTCGTCGTCCGCCGTGGGGCTCGGCGGGGTGATCAGAAAGGCGCCGGATTGTGGGCCGGAGGACACGAAGGCACGGTCTGACATGAGCGGATTTCCTTGAGGTCGGGCGCTGCGTTGGCGCCGCGCTGGACCTAAGAGCACGCTCTGTGCCGGCTGATTAAACCAATGATTTCAATGGTTTGGTGAGCGTAACACGGCTCCTCGTTGCGTTACGCGTGACGCTGCGCCGTTACGCCACTTCTCGTTTTACGGCGCGACCCGGCCCGGTTCTTCCTCGCCCGTACTACGCTTTCCAGGGTGAAAGGCCGGATCAAGGCGCTCCTCCTCTTGGCGATGGCGCTGCTCGTGACCCTGGTTCGGCGCCTGGTGAGCCGCAAAGGCACCGGCATCCAGGCTTTCCGAGACAACTACGACGCGGACGGTTTGCCGCCGGTCACCGAGGCCGAACGCGCGATCATGCCCAAGTTCCAGCCGTGCATCGCGTGCGGGCTCTGCGATCGCGGCGAGGCCGAGCGCATCGCGGCTTCCGGAGGCGCCTACCGAGGGGTGATGGCGCTCGTGATCTCCGGTTCGCGCAGCATGCCGGACTATCGCGCTGCGGCGTACAGCTTCTCGTTCGTGCCAGAAGCGGTGTTGCTCGAAAAAGAGCGGATCTGCCCGACGAATGTGGCCTTCCGCGATCTCGCGCGCTTCGTGCGCGACAAGGCCGACGCCGTGGGCGGCGCGCTGCCCCTGCCGCGAGTGGTGCAATCGCTCCCCCCGCGGCCTCGGTGACGGCGCTTTAGCGCACGAGCTCGAGCTTGGGGGCGACCGCGAACGCCGCCAGGTGCCCGCTTTCTTCCGCGATGTACACGGTGCAGCGCTCGTCGACCCGGAGTAAATCGGGGATCAGGTCGG
This sequence comes from Polyangiaceae bacterium, assembly GCA_035549735.1. GTDB lineage: Bacteria > Myxococcota_A > Polyangia > Polyangiales > Polyangiaceae > PMG-095. The sequence goes on from DASZQI010000046.1 coordinate 274,431, forward strand.
TCGGAACACTGCCGATGACTTCGCCGTCACGGGGACGCACCACGTGCACGCGGTGTTGCGGAACGAACAGCGCCCCGTTGCGCAGCACGGGCTCCAGCCGGCGCGGCTGATCCGCGTCGACCGGGCTCGAGAATACGTGGTTGAAGCGTAGGCAGCCGGTTTCGGCTTCAATCGAGAGCAGCGCGCCGCTCGCGCTGTTCGCGACCAGAGTGTCGTCGACCGCTAGCCAGGCGGTCATCGGCGAGGTGAGCCCGGGTTCGTGGCGCCAGGCCGCTTCGCCGTTGTCTCGAAAGAGCGCGGTGACGCCGACGCCGCGTCGATCGCGCACCGGCACCATGACGCGGCCAGAGGCGACGAGCGGTGCTTGGCCCGACACCGGGCGATCGTCGAGTTCGTGCATCCAGCGCACCGCGCCGCTCCACAGATCGACGTGGAATAGACGCGCTGGCCCGATCGGGCCCCCGGCGAGCGCAAAGGCGCTGTCTTTATCGACGCACAAGTCGCCGCTGAACGGTAGACGATCGCGCACCCGCCAGACCACTTCGCCGGTGACCACGTCCAGCGCGACCAGGGCAGAGTCGCCGCCGGCGGCGAGCAGGAGCTTGCCCGCGCGCCGCAAGCGGTAGTTCGTAGGCCTTCGCGCGCTGTAACGCCAGCGGACGTCGCCCGAGACCAGATCGATCGCGGTCACCGAGCGGTCGCCCTCGGCCAGCACCAAGAGCCGGGGCAGGCCGGGAGCGTTGACCAAGGCGCCGGCCGCGCCGATCGTCGCGCGCGGGCGGAGGCGCGTGGAAAAACGCGCTTCGCCGCGCTCCAAGTCGATGAGCTCGAGCAGGCCGTCTTGGTGCACGCGAGCCACGCCGAGCGGAGTCGCGACGCAAGCCGCGCGCGGCCCCGGAACCCGCCACAGCACTTGGCCACTGGTGCTCTCGAGGCAAGCGACTTCGCGCTGGCTACCGACCACGATGCGCTCGCCGCAATGAAACGTCGCGCGCAGATCGATGCCCGGCACCGTCGCCACCCAGCGCGGCAAGAAGCGCATCTTGCCGCCGTGCTCCCAGGTGCCTCGCTCCGAACGAGCGCGCGGCAAGCCGAACGAGCGATAGCTCTCGGGCTCGGGATTGGTGAGCGAGTCGTCGGCGGTGGCGTCCGCGATGGCGGAGTCGAGCTCTTGCGCGGCGCGCAGCAGCGCGACCAGGCGTAGGTTCTTGGCCTGGCTCTTGTCGAGCTCGATGAATTTGTCGGCCAAAGCGCGCGCAAAGCGGGCGACCGCCTTCACGAACGACGGCGGCTCGATTTCGACCAGCGTGACGCCCGCGCCGTCGCGCTTCGCGCCGCGCGGAGCGAGCGTGAAGGTCAAGGTGCCGTCACCCGGCCCGCGCTGCACGGCGAGGTAGGCCCCGTCGACGCTCACTCGTCGCACCAGGGCGCGCTCGCCCCGCCAGGCGTCGAGCAGTTCGTCGGCGAGCGCGACCAAGCGCTCCGCGACCAAGAACGGATAGACGCCGTCGCTGCGCACGCTGCGCCCGCGCAGACTGGCGGCGAGGGTGCCCTTCATGAGCAGCGCGTGCAGATCGGCGCGCTCGAGATCCGCCGAAGCCCGGCCGGGGCTTTCCGCGTTCTCGCAGCGAAACGCCGCTTCCACGGAGAAAACCAGGCCGCCCGCGGCGCGTGAAGCGACCGTGGCGGTGCGCCGCTCGATCGGCCGCCGACCATAGCTCGGCCACGGTGATTCGAGCAGGTGACGCGCGGTGGCGAGCGCGGTCGCCGCGCCCGCGGTCGCTTCGCGCAGGTTGGTCTCGTCGATCGCGCGCGTGACCGCGGCGCGAAGCAGGATCAGGTCGACCCGCCGCTCGTGCACGGCGACTTCGGGTTGAGGCCCGACTCGATACACGCTGACCAACACTTCGCTGCCGTCGGCCTCGAGACCCAACTCCCAGGGTTGATCTTCGGCGTACAGCGGCAGCGTGATGCGATCGCGCTTACCTCGGCTGAGAGCAGAAACGGCATGACCCAGATCCGACAGCACGGCGAGAGCCTGACCTTCGCCGAGTCGTGCCGTGATGTTCACCCCGTCGACGATGACGTCGAACAGGCCATGAAGCGGCGCGAGCGCGGTGCTGGGGGCGGTCTCGGGTCGTGGGCGGACGACAACCTCGATGGCTGACATCTAGACCCGCATCGTAAGAAGGCTGGCGCGCGCTCCCCACTTTTTCGACCGGATCGCTCAAGAGTGGACACGGGCGCGCGGGCCCGCTAGCCCCCCTAGTTGGCCGTGCCGAGACCGCCCGACGAGTCGCCACTACCGTCAGAACCAGCGGGATTGTCTGGGGATCTTGACCAGCGGCCCACGGTCCAACGCTGGCGGTTCACGCCGCTGGCCGCCGCGGCGCTGGCGGCGGTGGCCGTGGCAGTCCCAATGGCCTGGCTCTGGGGCTTCACGGTGGACGACGCGCTCATCAGCACCCGCGTCGCTCATCAGCTGGCGACCGGGCATGGCTATCGGTTCAACCCTTCCGGTCCGATCGTGGACGCGGTGACCCCCCTCGGTTGGGCGCCGTTACTGGTCCCCTTTGCGGCGAGCGGCCCTTGGGCGGCGCTGCTCGCCGCGAGGTGGCTGGGCGCCGGCGCTTGGTTTCTGACTGCGGCATACTTGGGCCTCCGCTTCGCGGCGCTTGGGACGCGCGCGGTCGTCGTGGGGGTGCTCGCGCTGCTCGCGACCGTGCCGCTCGCCGCGTGGGCGGTGGCCGGCATGGAAACCGGGTTGGTGACCGCCCTCGCGACGCTTTCGCTGGCGCGCGGCTTCCTTGCGCGCCTTTCGCTCGGTCTTTGCGCGGCGCTCCGTCCCGAGCTTCTGCCGTGGGCGTTGACGGTCACGCTTGGGGACGCCCTGGTCGGCTCGGAGTCCACCGCGAAGCGCCTGCGCAGCGCAGTCTCCGCCCTCGCGCTTGCGCTGGGGCCGTTCGTAGTGGTCGCGCTGCTTCGCGACTTGCTGTTCGGCGCGGCCTATCCCTTGTCGTTGCTCGCCAAGCCTTCGGATCTCAGCTCCGGGCTGCGTTATGCGCTGGGCGGCTTGCTGCTTTCGGGGCCGTTCTGGCTTTTGGCAGCGGGCCCCGCGTTTGGAAGGTTGAGCGGACGCGGTCGCGTGCAGGCCGTCGCTGCGCTGGTGCACGTGTTCGCTTTGGCGCTGGCGGGCGGCGATTGGATGTCTCTTTATCGGCTGTTCGTGCCGGTGCTGCCGAGCGTCATTCTGGTCGGCGCAGAGCTCGCCCAGCGAAGCTCGCGCTTTGCGTCCGGAGTTCGGCTCGCCCTCGCGCTCGGAGCGAGCGCTGTGCTCGCCATTTCGCTCGGCCCGAGCGCACGCGGTGTTCTGGCGCAGCGCCGCGAGCTGATCGAGGGCGCTGGGCCGTTGCTGGCCGGCGCACGGCGCGTCGCGGCGCTGGACGTGGGTTGGGTGGGCGCTGCCACCGCCGCCACGATCGTCGACCTGGCGGGCGTTACCGATCCGACCGTGGCCCGACTCGCCGGCGGTCATACCAGCAAGCGTCTGCCCGATAGCTTCCTCGAGGCGCGTGAGGTCGATGCAGTGGTGCTGCTCGCCGAAGCCCCGACCTTTGCTCCGCTCAGCGAACAACGGTTTCCTCGCATAGTCGAACGGCGGGTGCCCACGCTCGCGAGCGCAGAGCTCTTCCGCGTGGTGGGGATCCTGCCCCTGCGCGGCACCCGCCAGCACTACCTGGTGGCGCGCCGCGACCCGCGCTGACTACGCCGATTCCAGCCGGCCTTCGGGAGTCGCCAGCAGCGCTTCACGAAAGGCCTTGGTATCTGCAAATCGATCGCGGGGCAGGGGAGCCATGGCCTTGGCCACGATGGCGCGCCACTCCACCGGAATCACGCGCAGCGCCGGCTGCACTCCGCTTTCCGAGTTGCCGAGATCGGGCGTGAAGTCCCAGGGCTCACCGGCGCGAGTCGGCGGCGCGCGGCCGGAAAGGCACTCGTAGAGCGCGGCGCCGAGGGCATAGACGTCGCTGCGCGCGTCGACTTCCTGGCCGTCGACCTGCTCGGGAGGCATGTAGCCTGGCGTGCCGAGCGGCACATCCGCGTTGGTAAGGCGCGTTTCGGCCCACTCCACGCGCGCCACGCCGAAATCCAAAATCTTCGCGTGCTCGCTGCGGATCGTGCTGAGGTCGCTCAGGCCCGGTTCATGCGCCAGGAAGATATTGCTCGGCTTCACGTCGCGGTGAACGATGCCGGCAGCGTGCACCGCGCCGAGCGCGTCGCAGATTTCCAGCGCAATGGGCAACGTCTCGGCCGGCGTGAGCTGGCCCTTGCGCTTCAAGCGCGCGGCCAACGATTCGCCGTGCAGGCGCTCCATCACCAAGTAGCTGGTGCCGTCGGGCAGGTGTCCATCGTCGTAAATTTCGACCACGTTCGGGTGCCAGGCCAGGCCCAGCGCCGCCGCTTCGCGCCGCAATCGATCGGCCGCGATGGTGTCGTGTGCGACCGCCGCGCGCAGCAACTTGATCGCCACGACTTCACCGTCCGAAATGCGTTCGGCCTCCCAAATGGTCCCGTTGGCGCCCACGCCGAGCTTTTCGGTCAGTCGATACTGGCCCGCGACGACTTGCCCTTCGTTGAAGCCCACTGCGCCATGCTCACGGGCTTCGCGCAGCGTGGCGGCGCGTTCGAGCGCTTGAATGCGCATCAGCTGGGCGGCGGACTGAGCGCGCCGGCGCGTTTCATGTAGCGCGATCGCGGTTCCCAGACTCAGCGCCGTTGCGCCCAGCACGGCCGCGGTCAACACGCTTTGCGGCTCGCCGAACAGCGCATGAAAGGTCGCGCCCGCTCCTGCGCCGGCGGCGGCGCCGAGCAGCGCGGGGCGCGTCAGCGACGGTTCGAGCCAGCGTACCTCGAACTCCTGAGCGCCTGCGCTCGAGCCATCCGCCGATCTTCGCGTTACCGTCCCTGCTGAGAGCCCAAACAACAGCGGCACACTCGCAAGCTCGGCCATGCGCGCTTCGGTGCACAAGCCGTCGCGCTCCAGACTCTCTTCCATTCCCGTGCGGATCGACCCGCGCCAGAAGCCAGGTCCGTGGTCGAGCGTGCGCCAGCGTTCGGTCCACACGTGCTCACCACCGAAATGATCGAGGCGGCGATAGGCCGCGACGGCGCTTTCTGCTCCGCGAAGCACGTGAGTCCACACTCCGAGGTTGTCGGGGTGCACGGCGGCACGCACCGTGCGCGCGATGCTGTCACGGCCCCAGCGCGAAGCGAACACCACGAGCGCGGAGTGCCAGAGTTCGACCGGCACGAGTCGTGTTTCGTCAGACAAGAAATCACGATCGAGGCGCGTGCTCAGCAAGAACGCGTCCGCGGCAGCCGGGCCATGCGCCGCCTGTACGAACAGGTAGAGCGTTTTCAGGCGCGACGCCGTCGTCTTCCCTTGTGTTGCCCGTCGCTGCACCGCTCTCAAGCCTCCCGGACGCGGGGATTGTGGTCAAGTAGAAGCCGGGGCTTCACGCCTCACGGAATTTCGCTCCCGCTTCTCGCCTCACTAGAAGGTTGGCGTAGACACCGAAGGTGGAGTGAAACCGCGACGACACCGGACCGAGATATTTGCTTGATAATCAGGGGAGGTGGACGGGTCAGCGCCCGTACCCCGTGCTAAGGTTTCCGTGGTGCAAGTTTCTGTTTCGACGGTATGGCGATTGGCTCTCGCGGCCGCGTGCGGTGCGCTGATCGCTGGCCCTGCGGTTCCCGCGCAAGCCGGCCCGCTCGCGGTCGTGGCCGGTGAAACGTTGGACTTGCGGGCGGACTCGCTCGAGGTCGACATGGCGCGAGGCTCGGCGCTGCTCGAGGGTAAAGTGCACGCCGTCGTCGGGGATATGCAGGTGGATTGCGAAAAGGTGGAGGTCCGTTACGACGAGGCCCCCAATGTGCGCTGGGCCAAAGGGTCGGGCGGCGTTAGCGCGCGCGCCAAGGGGTTTGCCGCAACCGCTTCGACCGTGGAGGTGGACGTGGCTCGGCACAGCGTCCGGCTTCAAGGCTCGGTCAAGCTGAGCCGCGGTCGCGGATGGGTGACCGCGGACAGCGCGACCATCGACCTTTCCACGAAAAAGGTCGTTTTGAACGACGTCGAAGGCTCCATCCCGGTCCCTTCCCCGGCCCGCTAACCGGTATTCGGGCCTTGGCCTGATGTAGGCGAAAGATCGCGAAACACGAGAGGCGCACTTTTTGCCTCAGGGTGTTAGACTGTCTTTCGTTCCGGGGACCCCTGTTTCCGGGCTCGATGGGCCGAGATGGAGATCAAACAGCAATTAAGGCTGTCGCAGCAGCTGGTGATGACACCCCAGCTGCAGCAGGCCATCCGATTACTGCAGCTTTCCCGCCTCGAGCTCATCGAGGAGGTTCGCAAGGAGCTCGATAACAACCCGGTCCTCTCCGAGGATGAACCGGAAGCCCGCAACCGAACCGAGCCTGGGGACAACCGCAAGACCAGCGAGGTTCGGACGCTCGAGGATCCAGCGTACCCGCAGAGCGCGGATCAGAAGAGCAGCGAGCGGGCCACCCGCGAGGTCGACTGGGAGAAGTTTCTCGAGAACCGCACTCAGCAGCAGGCGCCGGGCACCCAGCGGGGTGGTTTCGAGGAGCTGCCGCCGATCGAGCAGAACCTCACCAAGCCGAACAACTTGCAGGACCACCTGCTGTGGCAGCTGCAGATGAGCGACTTCACCGAGGGTGAACGGCGCTTCGCCGAGCTCGTGATCGGCAACCTGGACGAGAAGGGCTACCTGGATCTGATCGGCATCGAGCGACCGGACGGCACCCGCACCCCGGATCTCACCATCGAAGATCTAGCGGAGGAGGCGGGTCTGCATCCGGACGACGCGCCGCTGGTGCTGGAGATGATCCAGGCCTTCGATCCGATCGGCGTCGCGTCCCGCGATCTGCGCGAGTGCCTGCTGGTTCAGGCGCGGGCCGCCGGATACGAAGACGGCGAGACCGTGATCGAGATCATCAAGAACCACCTGCACCACCTGGAGAAGCACAACTACCAGGCGATCGTGCGGGAGATGAAGATCTCGATCGAGGACGTCTACGAAGCAGCCAAAGAGGTTCAAGAATTCGAGAGCCGCCCGGCGCGCAACTTCACCGATCAGGACGAGCGCACGATCGGGATTACACCCGACGTGTACGTGATCAAGGACGGGACCGAGTTCGTGGTCGTGGACAACGACCGCGGCGTGCAGCGCTTGTTCATCAACGAAAACCTGACCAAGCGCTTGATGAAGGATCCTTCGGCCAAGGAGTTCATCGGCGAGAAGCTGCGCAACGCACAGTGGCTGATTCGCGCCATCGAGCAGCGCCGCAAGACGATCATTCGCGTGGCCGAGTGCATCGTCGAAAAGCAGCGCGACTTCTTCGAGAAGGGCGTGTCCTACCTGAAGCCCATGATCTTGCGGGACGTGGCGGAGGCGGTGGGCATGCACGAGTCGACCATCTCGCGCGTCACCACCAACAAGTACATGCACACCCCGGCGGGGTTGTTCGAGCTCAAGTACTTCTTCAACTCGAGTATCCGTCGCGTCGCCAACGAAGACATCGCGAGCGAGAGCGTCAAGCAGGCCATCAAGAAGCTGATCGACGAGGAAGACAAGGCCAACCCCATCAGCGATCAGCAGATCGTGGAGATGTTGGAAAAGACCGAGGGCATCAAGATCGCCCGCCGCACGGTGGCCAAGTACCGCGAGATGCTCGGCATCTTGGCGTCCTCCAAGCGCAAGCGACTGTTCTGAACCGGCGCAGGGCCTGCGCGTGCCGGTCGACGGCCATTGGGCCTAGGCGCAAGCCTTCGTTTCCGGGCGACGCCCGAGGGGTAACGAGCCGTATGCCGCGACCGCCGAGAGCGCGCACCCGGCCCGCAGTCGGCCGGCATCGCTCGGGAACTTTTGACGGTTTCTGTTACGAGCGGGGAAAAGTCGCTCTAATGTAGCTCTAGCCGGTCCAGGCTGGCAGGAGGTCCAATGAACATCAGCATCACGTTTCGTCACATGGCGTCCAGTGAAGCGATCAAGACCTATACGTCGGACAAGCTAGGCAAGCTGCAGAAGTTCTTGCGCCAGCCCATGACCGCGAAAGTCACCCTCTCGATTGACGGGGTTACCAAGATCGCCGAGGCGCGCATCTCGAGCGGCGGCGAACACTTGGAGGCAAAAGAAGGCGGCGATGACATGTACGCATGCATCGACCACATCATGAGCAAATTGGAGCGCCAAATCCGTGGCGTGAAGGGCGCCGCCCAGGCCAAACGCAAAGGCGCGGAGAGCGTACGTTCGGAGCCGCGGCCAGCGGTGGTTGCGAGCGCTCCGCGGAGCGCTAAGAAGAAGGCCGCGAGCAAGAAGGCAGCCAAGACGGCGAGCGCCCGCGGCATCGCCAAGAAGAAGGCGCGCTAGAAGCGGCGAATTTTTCGGCTTCCGGCCGATGGAGCCAAGTATGCGACTTTGCGAGATTCTTAGCGTCGATCGAATTCTGGTCGACGCCGACGGTTCGGCGGTGCGGAACAAACCCGAGGCGCTGCGCGTGCTTTCGGGCCTGCTCTCTCCCGCGCTCGGCATCGACAAGGCCCACGTCGAAGCGCTGCTGCTCGAGCGGGAGCGGCTACAAAGTACCGGGATCGGCGACGGCGTCGCCATCCCGCACACCGCGGTCGAGGAGGCCGAGAACCAAGCCGCCGCGCTGCTCTTGTTGCCGCGGGGCATCGATTTCGAAGCCATCGACGGCGGCAGCGTGCAGATCGTGTTCGGGGTGGTGGGGCCGAAGCGCGCGACTGGCGAGCACCTCAGGACCCTGGCGCGCATCTCGCGCCTGCTGCGCGACGGCAATACGCGTGCACGGCTGCTGGCGTCGCCGAGCGCGACCGCGGCTTACGAGTTGATTCAAGACCACGACGCACGCGCCGAGGCCAAGGCGTGAAGAGCCCGTCGGAATCGTCCGAGCTCCAGCGCGGAATCACCGTGCGTGAGTTGCTCGACGATCCGGCGATTGGCCTCAACGTGCGTTTGGTGGCCGGGGCGCGCGGCCTCGGGCGCACCATCGATCATCCCCGCATCCAAAAGTCGGGGTTGTCGCTGGTGGGGCACGTACGCGGCGTGGTGCCGTCGCGGATTCAGGTGCTGGGCGAGACCGAGCTCAGCTATGCCGAGACGCTGAGCCCCGAAGCGCAGCGCCATGCGGCGGAGTGTCTGTTCTCGCTCGAGCTCGCCTGCGTATTGGTCACGCGCGGCATCGATCCGCCGCGGCCTTTCTCGGACGAGGCCGAGCGCACCGGTACGCCCCTGGTCGTGTGTGCGGAGCGGTCGTCCGCGGTGATCGCCGCGGTACACGGCCTGCTCGACGAGCGCTTGGCGCCGCGCACGCGCATTCACGGTGTGCTGGTCGACGTGTTCGAGGTCGGCGTGCTGCTGCTCGGAAAGAGCGGCATCGGCAAGAGCGAGTGCGCGCTCGAGCTCGTGATGCGCGGTCACCGTTTGGTGGCCGACGACGTGATCGAGTGTGACTATCGCCCGCCGACCATGGTGTTCGGCCAGCCCGCTGCGCTGCTTCGGCACCACATCGAAGTGCGCGGGCTGGGCGTGCTCAACATCAAGGATCTGTTCGGCGTCACCGCGATTCGCGAGCGCAAGCGGATCGACCTGGTGGTCGAGCTTCAGCTCTGGCAGCCGGATGCCGACTACGATCGCATCGGGCTCGAAGATCGCCACCGCGAGATTCTGGGCATTCCCGTGCGCGAGGTGGTGTTGCCGGTGCGGCCGGGCCGCAACATGAGCAGCATCATCGAGATCGCCGCGCGCAACGAGCTGTTGCGACAAGCCGGGCATCACTCGGCGCGCGAGTTCGTGCAACGGCTCGAGGGCGGTCTGCTCCGCCAGGACGACGCGACCCAGACGTCGCGGCCACCCAGCGTGACCTTCCGCCCGCCCGTGCCCCCGAACGAGAGCTCGGCGCCGCCGCCGGTCATGCCCGTGGAGCGGCGGCGATGACGCTGCGGCCGCCTTCTTTGCGGCCACCCGGACCTGCGTCCGTGACTGTAGTGACGGGTGTGAGTGGGGCGGGGAAGTCGACCGCGGTCAACGCGCTCGAAGACCTGGGATTTTTCTGCGTCGACAACCTGCCGACCCCGGTCATGGCGAGTACCGTCGATGCGCTGACCGCGGCCGGGCTGAAGCGCATCGCGTTCGGCATCGACGTACGGGTGCGCGGCTTCCTCGACGACGCTGCGGCCACCATCAACGAGCTGTCGAAGCCCGGCGAACGCAACGTGGAGGTGCTGTTCCTCGATGCGTCCGACGAGGCGATTCTGCGGCGATTCAGCAGTACGCGCCGCCCGCATCCGCTCAGCACCACCATGGAACCCGGCGGCGAAGGCTCAGCCGTGGCCGTGCTCGACGGTATCCGCATCGAGCGAGAGCTTTTGACCCCGCTGCGCGCCCGCGCCACCGTGGTGGTCGACACCACCACGCTCTCGACCAACGACCTACGCCGGCAGATCCTCGAGCATTTCGGTCCGGGGGGCGGCCGCTTGCCACGCGTTCATGTGCGCATGGTGTCGTTTGGCTTCAAGTTCGGCACGCCCGTGGACGCCGACATGGTGCTCGACGTGCGCTTCCTGCAAAATCCGCACTTCGTTCCAGAGCTTCGGGCGCTCTCGGGAATGGACGAGCCGGTGCGCCGCTATCTGCTGGAAAATGAGGATTTCGGCGGATTCACCGAGCGCGCCGCGACTCTGCTCGAATATTGCCTGCCGCGCTTCGAACGCGAGGGAAAGAGCTATCTGACCGTGGCCGTGGGCTGCACCGGCGGCCGCCACCGGTCGGTGGCGGTGGCCGAGCACCTCGCCGATCGTGTGGGAAGAGCGCTAGGAATTGGCTTCGACGTCGTGCATCGCGATATCGATCGCGTCAACATGAAGGGCAAGGGCGCGGATCCGGACCACGCGGAGCCGCCGCCGAGCCTCGCATTTGGAGGAAAGGAATGACGCAAGCCAGGGGGACCTTCGAGGTCAGGAACAAGCTCGGCCTGCACGCGCGCGCGGCCACCAAGCTGGTGCAGCTAGCTTCCCGCTTTCCCTGCGAAATCTTGCTGAGCCGCGCCGGCCAGTCCGCAAACGCGAAGAGCGTCATGGGCGTTCTTCTGCTGTGCGGCTCGAAGGGCACGCAGCTCGACGTGGAGGCGACAGGCACGCAAGCGGAACAAGCGGTAAACGAGATCGGACAGCTGATTACCAACCGCTTCGGGGAAGACGAGTAACCATGGCGGACACCACTTCTGACGTGCCCCTGTCCGGGGCCCAGTCGGTGGTGCTCGACGGCATCGCGGGCTCGCCGGGCTATGCGGTGGGCCGCGCCGTGGTCGTGGACACGCGTCGCCAGGGCGGTGTGCGGCGCCACATTCCCAAGCATTTGGCGGACGAAGAGCTGGCGCGCTTCGATCGCGCGGTGGAGCTCGCCGCGCGCGATCTGCGCGAGGCGGAGGAGCGCCTGCGAGCGCGGACCACCCGGCTAGAGAGCTCGATCCTTGCCGCGTACCTGCTGATGGTCGAGGACGAAACGCTGCGCGACGAAGTCGAGCGGCGCATTCGCATCGACCTCTTGTGCGCAGAGTGGGCGCTCACGGCGACGGTCGAGGAAATGGCCGCGCAGCTCCGTGCCGGTGGCGACCCGTACCTGGCCGAGCGCAGCCATGACTTCGAGTTCGTGGCGGATCGAATCTTGGGTACGTTGGCCGGCCGCGCGTCGATTCTGGCGCTGCCCGGAGATCGTTCGCCGTGCATTCTGGTCGCGCACGACCTGTCCCCGACCGAAACGGTCGGTCTCACGCGCGACCGCGTGCTGGCCATCGTGACCGAGGTGGGAACTCGCACGAGCCACACTGCGATTCTGGCGCGCGCGCTGGAGATCCCGGCCGTGGTGGGCGCCGGCGGGCTGCTCACGCGGGTCGGCGACGGCGACATTCTTGCGGTGGACGGCGTGCACGGGCGCATCGTGGTGAACCCGTTCGCCGATCTGATGGCGGAGCACGAGGATCGCTCGCAGCGTTTCCAAGCGGCGGTGAACGCTCGCCGGCGCTTCAAAGATCGTCCGATCGTGACTCGCTGCGGGATCCCCATCGATCTGCGCGCGAACATCGAATTACCGGCTGAAGCCGAGCTCGCGCTGGCGCAAGGCGCGCGCGGAATTGGGCTTTATCGAACCGAATTTCTGTACGTCGATCGCTCGGAGCCGCCGAGCGAAGACCAGCACTACGAGACCTACCGGCGCGTGGTCGAGGCGGTGGCGCCGCTGCCGGTCACCCTGCGCACGTTCGACATCGGCGGCGACAAGTTCGTGTCTTCGCTGCAGCTGCCGAACGACATGAATCCCGCGCTCGGGCTGCGCGCGGTGCGCCTCGGGTTAGCGCGCCCGGAGCTCTTGCTCACTCAGCTGCGCGGCATGGTGCGTGCGTCGGCGCACGGTCCGATGCGCATCATGGTGCCCATGATCGCGTCGATTGGCGAGCTGCGGGCGGTGCGAGCCTTGTTCGAGCGTGCAGTGCACGACGTCGACGCCGCCGGCCACCGCCGCGCGCAGCACATCCCGCTCGGCATGATGGTGGAGGTGCCGTCTGCCGCGATCATGGCGCACGAGTTCGCTCGCGAGGCCGAATTTTTGAGCATCGGCACCAACGACTTGGTGCAGTACTCACTCGCGGTCGATCGCTCGAGCCCCGAGCTCGCCTATTTGGCGTCGTTTTTCGACCCGGCCATTCTCCGCCTGATCTCGATGGTGGTGCGCGCGGGGTTGGACCACGAGCGCCCAGTTGCATTGTGCGGCGCCATGGCGAGCGACCAGCTTGCAGCGGTGTTGCTGCTCGGCCTCGGGTTGCGCGAGCTCAGCATGGAAGCTTCGGCGATTCCGGCGATTCGTGAGGCCATCGCCGAAGTTACCCTGGCCGAAGCCGCCCAGGTTTCCCGCGAAGTTACCGAGGTGTTGACGTCCGCCGAGGTCGAGCGCTGCTTGCTCGAGCGCTTTGGCGAGCGCCTCGACATCGACTAGTCGCGGTAGTCGGCCCGCTGGCCTATACTGAGTGCTCGGGGATCCATCGCTTGCCGGGGGGCGAGCCGAGCAAATTTCAAGCGCAGCGCACGTCAGGAGCGGTTGACCGATCGATCGCCCGGCGTATACTCGCCGCCCCAAAAGCACCAAGAGAAGAAGGAAAAGCTAGCAATGCCTCTCCAGCCCGAAGCCAAGCAGGGCGTCATCACCAAGTTCCGTCTGCACGAGTCCGACACTGGGTCGCCCGAGGTCCAGGTGGCGCTGCTCAGCCAGCGCATCGAGTATCTGACCGACCACTTCAAGGTCCACAAGAAGGACCACCACTCGCGCCGCGGGCTGCTCAAGCTCGTCGGTCAGCGTCGTCGGCTGCTCGACTATCTCAAGCGCTCGGACGTCGAGCGTTATCGCGCTGTGGTTGGCTCGCTCAACCTCCGCAAATAAGACTCTCGCGGGCTCGTAGAGCCCTTTATTTCCGAGGGTGAGGCGCCCGCCACTTCAACTTCGCTTCGTGCCGCCGAACGGTCGACGGTAGGAATCGAGGCTGAAGACCTGGGCGCTCACGATCGGCGTTTTTACCGCACGTAGGCGGTGGCTTCGCGCTAAGGAGCGCAAAAATCCATGTTCGTACGTGAAACCGTCGTCGTGGGAGGGCGTCCTCTCACGTTCGAAACAGGCCGTTTGGCAAAGCTTGCCCACGGCTCGATGCTCGTGACCTATGGCGAGAGCGTGGTGCTCGTGACCGCGGTCTCCAGCGACGAGCGTCCCGGCATCGACTTCTTTCCGCTCACCTGTGAGTACGCGGAAAAGACCTACGCCGCCGGCAAGATCCCGGGCGGCTTCTTCAAGCGCGAAGGCCGCCTACGCGATACCGAGGTGCTCACTTCGCGCCTGATGGATCGTCCGCTTCGCCCGCTGTTCCCCGAGGGCTACAAGAAGGACACGCAGGTCATCGCGACCGTGATGTCTTCGGACAAGGAAAATCCGACCGACGTGCTCGCCATGTGCGGCGCCAGCGCGGCGCTTCACGTCTCCGACATCCCCTGGGACGGTCCGATCGCCGGCATGCGCGTCGCGCGCGTGGAGGGCGAATTCATTGCCTTCCCGACCTTCGAGCAGCTCGCCAAGGCCGAGATCGACATCATGGTCGCGGCCAGCAAAGACGCGATCGTCATGGTCGAAGGCGGCGCCGACGAGGTGCCGGAGAACGAGCTGATCGACGCGCTGATGTTCGCGCACAGCGCCGCCCAACCGATCATCCAGTTGATCGAGCGCATCCGCCAAGCCGTCGGCAAGCCGAAGCGCGAGTTCTCGGTGCCGAAGCTCGACGCCGAGATCGCTCGCCGGGTCGCCGAGATCTGCGATCCCGAGCTGAAGACCGCGTGCGTCATCCGAGAGAAGAAGGCGCGCTACGAGACCTACGGCAAGATCAAGGAAAAGCTGGTCGCGACGCTGAGCGCCGAGCTCGGTCCCGAGCGCTTCGCGGCGGCGGAAAAGCTGATCAAGGGCGAGCTCGAAGAGCGTAAGTCGGTCGTGGTTCGCAGCATGGTGCTCGACGAAGGCAAGCGCATCGACGGCCGCGACACCCGCACCATTCGTCCCATCAGCTGCGAAGTGGGGCTATTGCCGCGCGTGCACGGCTCGGCCTTGTTCCAGCGCGGTGAGACGCAAGCCATCGTCACCGCGACGCTCGGCACTTCCACCGACGAGCAGAAGATCGACGCGCTGATCGGTGAGAGCTGGAAGCGCTTCATGCTGCACTATAACTTCCCGCCCTTCTCCACCGGTGAGACCAAGCCGCTCCGCGGCCCAGGTCGCCGCGAGGTCGGTCACGGTGCGCTGGCGGAGCGCGCCATGGTGCGCATGGTGCCGACGCACGAAGAGTTCCCGTACACGATGCGTATCGTGAGCGAGATCTTGGAGTCGAACGGTTCGAGCTCGATGGCCAGCGTATGCGGCGCCACTCTGAGCTTGATGGACTGCGGGGTGCCCATCAAGCGCCCGGTTGCTGGCATCGCCATGGGCCTGATTCAAGAGGGCCACAAGGTCGCCATTTTGAGCGACATCTTGGGTGACGAGGATCACCTGGGTGACATGGACTTCAAGGTCTGTGGCACCGAGCGCGGCGTCACCGCGATTCAGATGGATATCAAGATTGCGGGCCTCGAGCGCTCGATTCTCGAGCAGGCGCTGTCGCAAGCTCGCGAGGGGCGCCTGCACATCTTGGGCAAGATGATGGAGACGCTGTCGGCTCCGCGCCAGGAGATCAACCGCTGGGCGCCGCGCATCACCAGCATCAAGGTGAAGCCCGATCAAATCCGCCTGATCATCGGGCCCGGTGGCAAGACCATCAAGGGCATCGTCGATCAGACGGGCTGCGCGATCGACGTCGAAGACGACGGCACGGTAAACATTGCCAGCGCTGATTCCGCCGCGGTGAAGCGCGCCCTGACCATCATCGAGGGTCTGGTCGCCGAGGCCGAGGTGGGCGCCGTGTATCACGGCGTGGTCAAGCGCATCACCGACTTCGGGGCGTTCGTCGAGATCCTGCCGAACACCGAGGCGCTGCTGCACGTCTCGGAGATCGCGCACGAGCGCGTCGAATCCCCCGGCGACGTGCTGAAAGAAGGCGAAGAGGTCGACGTCAAAGTGATCAGCATGGATCGCGAAGGCAAGATCCGCCTGACTCGCCGTGAGCTCCTCCCGCTTCCCGAGGGCGAAGAGGGCGAGCGCGCGAAGGAGCGCATCGCGCGCGCCCGTGAAGGCGGCGGCCCGCCGTCGCGCGGTGGTGGCGGTCGCGGTCCCGGTGGCGGTGGCCGCGGTGGTCGCGAAGGCGGCGGCGGTGGTCGCGGCGGTCGCGAAGGCGGCGGTGGTCGCGATCGCGGCCCGCGCCACTGAACGGCAGAACGAGATAGAAAGCGGCGAACGCCGTGTACCGCAAGGTGCACGGCGTTTTGCTTGGCGAACCGTCAACGCGGAGCGCGCCAGGTCGCGCAGCTTCCAACGCGCACGCCCAAACAAAAGCGAAAAACCCCGCAAGTCTTGGTACTTGCGGGGTTCGTTCAGCGGGGCGGACGGGACTCGAACCCGCGGCCTCCGGCGTGACAGGCCGGCGTTATAACCAACTTAACTACCGCCCCGAAGCGGCGCGCGGTTCATACCATAGGGCCGCCCGCTGTCCACAAGGGAAAAGCGCGAGCTCCGCACGCGAATGACACGAAAAAGCCTGGCCGTTTGGCCGATCGGCGCGGCCCAGCGCAGGGCGAACCGCGTGTGCTCGGCAATGCGATGATGGGCGTTCGAGCGATGACCAGGCCCGCATGAATCAAAGCCCGTCCCTGGCGCCAGCGCGACCATCGCGGCGGGCCGCGCTGACCGGCTCCGCACTCGTGATGCTGTCGAGCATCGCGTTCTCTGGCAAGGCGGTGATGGCGAAGCTGATGTACCGCGAGGGCGCCGAGCCGATCACGGTTCTCGCGTTGCGGATGGGCTTCGCGCTGCCCGTTTTCTTGCTGGCCGCGAGCTTACCCGCGCGCGATGCGCGACCGCTCTCGCGTCGCGAGTGGGGTGCGGCGCTCTCGCTGGGTGGCGTTGCCTACTATTTGTCGGCTGCCTTCGACTTCATGGGGCTTCGCTTCATCTCGGCGGGGCTCGAACGGCTGATCCTGTTCACGTATCCGACGTTGGTAGTGTTGATGTCGGGCGTGGTGCTGCGCGAAAGGATTGGGCGAAAACAGCTGCTCGCGCTGGGCATCACCTACGGTGGCATTGCGCTGGTGTTCCGCTCCGAGCTTCGCAGCGGCTCGCCGAGCGAGCACGCCTTCGTCGGTGCGGGACTGGTGTTTGCGTCGGCGATTACCTACGCGGCGTATTTGGTCGGCAGCACGCGGTACATCCGGCGCCTGGGTGCGCAGCGCTTCACCGCGGTGGCGCTGTCGGCGGCGTCCGTCTCGACACTTCTGCATTTTGCGACGACCGGTCAACCGCTGCTCGGTCACCCAGCGTCCATCTACGGCTTGGGGCTCGCGATGGCGCTGCTGGCGACCGTGCTGCCGGCCTTCGCGCTGGCCGCAGGGATCCAGCGCATCGGCCCGAGCGTGGCGGCCATCTTGGGCACGATTGGGCCGGTTTCCACGCTGTTCCTGGCTCACTGGTTTCTGGGCGAGCCCATTTCACCGATGCAATTGCTAGGGACGGCGCTGGTGCTGCTCGGGGCGACGCTGGTGGCGCGCCCCGATCGCTCCGCGCCGGCGTGAGCGCTTGCGGGACACCGCCTTCCCGCGCTAGGACTCGGCCATCTTCGCTAGGGCGGGTAGCTCAGCGGTAGAGCGCTGGCCTTACAAGCCGGATGTCGCAGGTTCAAGCCCTGTCCCGCCCACCAAAAAAGTCCTGAACGCGGCTTGGGTCAGCCGCGGTTCAGCCGCTCCATTTGGCGCATGTGGAGCAGGGTCTCGCTGTTGAGGGGGCTGGTGTGCACGCGGCGGGCCCAGGTTTTGGCGCGAGCCCAGCGTCGCGGGAGGGGAATGATGGGGGCGAAAGCGCCCCTCGGCGAAGCCATTCGCCGCGTAGGTGTGTTCATCGTCATTTCCCGATTCTTCACCCGCGGCTGTGTCGCCGGGGTGAGCGCCAGGTAAACGCGCGGTAAATTTCGACGACCGAAGCTCAGCTTTTCCGCCGCGCCGCAACAGCGCCGGCAAGCTCTTCCAGCAGCGGTTTGGTCTGGTCGAAACTCAGACAGCCGTCGGTGATGCTCTGCCCGTAGGTGAGAGGGCGAGATTTCACCACCTCTTGCCGGCCTGCGACCAGGAAGCTCTCGATCATCACGCCGAAGATGGAGCGCGTGCCGGCGCTCAGCTGGCGCGCGATATCGCGCGCCACGAGCGGCTGCCGCGTGGGATCTTTGCCGCTGTTGGCATGGCTGCAGTCGACCATGACGCTCGTACGCAGCGAGGCTTTGGCGAGCGTGGCGACGGCCTCGGCGATGCTCGCTTCGGAGTAGTTGGGTCCGGCGGAACCACCCCGTAAAATGATGTGACACTGCGGGTTGCCGCGCGTCGCGACGATGGCGGCGAGGCCTTGCTTGGTGACCGAGAGGAAGTGATGCGGCGAAGCGGCGGAGCTCACCGCGTCGACGGCGGTTTGCACCGCGCCACTCGTGCCGTTCTTGAAGCCTACCGGCATGGACAGCCCGCTCGCGAGCTCGCGATGAACCTGGCTCTCGGTGGTGCGTGCACCGATGGCGCCCCACGACACGACGTCGGCCACGAACTGCGGAGTGATCGGATCCAAAAACTCGGTCGCCGTGGGGAGCCCGAGCGAAACCACGTCGCGCAAGAACTTACGCGCCACACGCAGGCCGCGATTGATGGCGAATTGGCCGTCGAGGTCTGGATCGTTGATGAGCCCCTTCCAGCCCACGGTGGTGCGCGGCTTCTCGAAATAGGTGCGCATCACGACGCACAGCTCCTTTTCGAGCGACTGCGCGGTCTCCTTCAGGCGCCCCGCGTAGTCGAGCGCGGCCGCAGGATCGTGGATGGAGCAGGGGCCGACCACCACGAGCAGGCGGTCATCGCGACCGTCGACAATCGCTCCCACCTCGGCGCGACCACTGGCCACCCGCGCGGTTTGCCGCTCGTCCAGTGGTAATTCTTCCATCAAGATCGCGGGCGGCACCAGCGGCCTCAGGTTTTCGATTCGGACGTCGTCGACGGGGATGTGCATTCGGCCCGAGTCTACGGGCGGCCGCGGGGCCCTGCCAGCACGGGAACGGGCCCGGCAGCCAGAAACGGGGGCACTTCTGCGGTCGGGGTCGGTGGAAAGCCTACCGCTGGTCAGCCCAAACTTTGAACGAATGCCTGCACGTTTGGCGCGGCCCGCGCTATGGTTCCAGCCATGGATCCTCGACCTGGGTCTTCCGCAGCCTTGCTGGAAACCCTCGGACAATTGCGGAAGAACTGGATCAAGGGGGGATGGAGCTGGGACAACCGCTTCAATTGTCTGGCGTCTTCTTTCAGTGTGGAACAAGACGCGGATGCGCGCGCGGTGGTGCTTCGCTACCTGCCCAACGAGTACAACTCGAAGACGGTTGCCAATGCGCCGCCCACCGTGCGTGAGGTTGCCGAGACCACTGGCGGCGTGCGCGTCGACCAGCGCCTGTACAGCTCGGAGCTCGGCGGGCGTTTGTTCGCGTTCGGGCTGTGGTGGCCGTGGGGTGACGAGACCACCATCTCCTTGCGCATCGGCTTCGGCGGCTACGTCGCGGAGACCGACTTGGTGCGCCTACGCGACGTGTTCGACGCGCTCGAGTAGCGCAGTCGCAGCAGCTTTGGTTTGGGCGAGAAGCGGGGCGCGCCTCAGCGCGGCGCCGCCACGTTGCAGTCGCTGAATTCCATGCTGGTATCGATGCGGAAATTGGACTGCGCCACGTGCCGCTCCGCCCAGAAAAAGTCGAGCTGATACTCGTCGTTTTCGTTCAGTCCCAGCTTGTCCAGGTTGACTTCGCCCACCTCGGTGGCGTGGATGCCGCCCAGGTCGACTACCAGCTTGCCGTTGATGAAGACCCAAACGTCGTCATCCCCGGAGAAGCGGAAGATCATGCCCGTTTTGCGATATAGAAACTTCGCGTGTAGCTCGTAGGTGAAGCTGTAGTTGTGCAGACCGCCCTGCGGGTCGTTGGGCGGGTAGTCGGGCCAATTGCCGAGCAGCATGTGATCGATCGGGAAAAACTGCGACGCCCCGCTGTCGAACGTGAACACGCGGTCGCCATCGGGGTCGCTGAACTCAATCGCATACTCCATGCTGGAGTTCAGGTTCGGCGTGTCCCGGAACCAACTCTGGAACCAAGCCGCGCCGTAGGTCGTCGCCGAACCCGCGCTGGGGTCCTTCGCGTACTGCGGCTTGAAGTCCGGTCCCAGCGTGCGTTCGACGATACCGGTCTCGGCTTTGAATGCCTTGGCCATCCCGTTGCGTGCGGCCGGAGTGGTCAGGGTCTTGTCGGCCGGCTCGAAGTCGGGGTGCATTCGGGGATCGAAATCTCGAATGACGCCGGTCAATTTTCGGTCGCAGCGACTGACCCCGTTCGACACGTTACCGGTGGGTGGACTTTTGCCACCGCCGGGTTCGAAGCTCGGGTCCTGCTCACTCTGGCGCGACTCGGGGTCGCTCGCTCCGCACCCTGCGAGGGCAAACAAGCCACTCAACAGGAATGGAACAGCGACAAGCGAGCCCTTCACCATTTTCAAGCCTCCAAGCACAAGCAAAAGTCGAAAAAAGAAGATCGGCTGCCCCTGGGGCGCGCGCCGACAATGAATGGAGCGTAGCGTCTCGTTCGGAAACCGGCCACCTCTCAGCGACTTACGTCCGGCTGACGCGACGCGTTGGCTGGCGAGCGCACGGCCCAGAGGTTAGGCTGGGCCCCAATTCCCAGGAGCCCCCAAGGGCCTCGCCATGTCGTTCGTTCCACTTCGCCCTTCAGCGGGCCGGCGCCCCGTGCTTCCAGGCTCTGCGTTTCTACCGACTACACGCGAGGAAATGCGCGCGCGTGGCTGGGACGAGCTCGACATTCTGATTATCACTGGCGACGCCTACGTCGACCATCCGGCGTTTGGGCCGATCTTGATCGCGCGCTTCCTCGAAGGACGCGGCTATCGGGTGGGGGTCATCGCACAGCCCGATTGGAGGTCTACGGACGACATCCTGCGCATGGGTCGCCCGCGGCTGTTCGTCGGGATCAGCGCGGGCAACCTGGACTCGATGCTGAACAAGCTGACGGCCCAGAAGAAGGTGCGCTCGGAGGACCAGTATTCGCCGGGAGGCCGCACCAATTGCCGTCCCAACCGCGCCACCGTGGTGTACGCGAACCTGTGCCGGCAAGCGTTTCCGGGGTCGCCGTTGGTGCTCGGCGGCATCGAGGCGTCGCTGCGTCGCATCGCGCACTACGACTACTGGTCGGATTCGGTGCGCCGCTCGATCCTTCTCGACGCCAAGGCGGATCTGCTCGTGTTCGGCATGGGCGAGCGCGCGGCCTGGGAGATCGCGCGACGGCTCGCGGCGGGCGAGCCGCTCAGCGCGCTCCGGGACATTCGCGGTACGGCGCACGTGCTGAATAACCCTGCACTTTGGCGCCCGCTCGCGGCCGATACCAGCCGCTACGTGACCGACCGCAAGTTGCTCGTGCTGCCGTCGTACGAACAAGTGCTCGAGGACAAGACCGCGTTCGCCAACATGTCGCGGATCTTTCAGCTCGAGACCAATCCGCACAATGGCCGCCCACTCTTGCAGGTCCACGGCGAGCAAGCGGTGTACTTCAATTCACCCGCGCTGCCCTTGGAAGAAGCGGACATGGACGGGTTGTACGATCTGCCGTTCACCCGCCTGCCGCACCCGGGCTACGGGGGGGAACGCATTCCCGCCTACGACACGGTGAAGCATTCGATCGTGACCATGCGCGGCTGCTTCGGCGGTTGCACGTTTTGCAGTATCACCGAGCACGAGGGCCGAATCATTCAGAGCCGCTCCGAGCAGAGCGTACTGAAAGAGGTGCGCGCTCTGTCTCGCATGTCGGGCTTTTCCGGCGTTCTCTCGGACGTCGGTGGGCCGACCGCGAACATGTACAAGATGCGCTGCAAAGATCCGAAAATCGAGAGCGCGTGTCGGCGGCTTTCCTGCGTGCATCCAGGCGTGTGCGATAACTTGGTCACCGACCATCAGCCTCTGATCGGGCTGCTGCGTAAGGTGCGCAAGGAGCCCGGCATCAAGCGCACGCTGATCGCGTCCGGTGTTCGCTACGATTTGGCAGAGCGCAGCCCGGAATTCATCCGCGAGCTGGCCGAGCACCACACCGGCGGACAGCTCTCGGTGGCTCCCGAGCACAATAACCCCGAAGTGCTGAAACGCATGAAAAAGCCGGGGATTCAGAGCTACGAGCGCTTCGCTCAAGCCTTTTGCTCCGCCAGCGAAGCGGCGGGCAAGGAGCAGTACCTGGTGCCGTATTTCATCACGGCCCACCCTGGCTCGACGCTGAAGGACACCATCGAGCTCGCGCTCTACCTCAAGCGCAACAATTTGCGCCCGCGACAGGTACAGGACTTCATCCCGACGCCAATGGCGGTAGCCACCACGATGTACCACACCGGCATCGATCCGCTGAGCATGGAGCCGGTGCCGGTGGTGCGCGAGCTGCGCGACAAGCGCCGCATGAAAGCGCTAATATTGTGGTGGGACGAGGCGCAATGGCCGCTCGCGCGCGAAGCGCTGCAGGCGGCGGGTCGGCGTGATCTGATCGGGCGCGGCGCGGGCTGCTTGGTTCCGCCGGACCACGGCGAGCGGCGCGGCGCGCCGAAGCCTCCCGGGCGACGAGCGCGGCCCTCATGACGCCGGTATCGAAGCAGCAGGCCCTGACTCTGGTATGTGAAGTTCGAAGTGAGTCGCAGCGGGCCCTGCGCGCAGAGCTTTCGCTCTTGGCATCAGCGCTCGAGGAGGCGTTTCGCTCCTTGCCATCCCTGCATTTTGCGCGTTTCGTGGTCATTCCGGCGCGGGCCGCGTCCGAGGAGTTGGTGCTGGAGCTCGGCTTCGAGGGGGCGCTCGAGCCGCTTTTGGTCGCGCTCTGGGCGATTGCCGGGGGGTATTTGATTCGCGTCTTTCGGTACTGTCACTCCACGGAGTTACCGGCGGACGGCCGGAGCTTCTCGCGCTTCTGTGCGCGCCATGCGCGTCGCGCCGACGCGGCTTTCGCGGCGCACGATGGTCTGAGCGTGGCCGTGATCCATAACGACGTCGCGCTCGACCGACTGCTGCAAGCTGAGCTCGATCGCGCCGTGGAGGCGGAGGCGGTAGCCGAACACGGTCCGCTCGAGATCGCGACGACGCTTCAGTCGCGCGCTCGCGCGAATCACGGAACTTGGCTGGGCAGCGTCGGGCGCGAACAGCAGCGGAGAGATCCGCTGGCCCCCGTCCGAGGCCGACTCGCCGAGGTGTTGTTATCGCTTCTCGTGCTGCCGCTGCTTGCCTTCGGCCAGGCTCTGTCCGGCCTGTTTCGTCGCACCCGAGTGCCAGTAGGCGAAGGTGCGGACTCTCTGCTCCTGCGTGAGCAAGGGCCGTGCGCCCAGTTGCTGCGCTTGAAACCCGGGCGCTCGCGGCTTCGCGTCGTGAGGCTGCTTTTGTGGCTGATCCATGGTTGGGTTGGCCAACGCGCGAGCGGGCTCGGGCCCGCCCTCTCACATGTGCACAGCGCGCGCTGGTTGATATTGGAAGGGTCGCGTCTCTTGTTTCTGGCTCACACCGATCTCGGCCCGGGCGCGCTGCTGCCCCGCCGCAGCGCTTGGGAGCGGCGATTGAGCGCCCTGATTTGGCTGCAAGCCGAAGGGTTCCCGTCGGGCCTTCGCGCGGTGCTCGGGGGGGACCGCCGCGAGGCTGCGCTTCGCGAGTGGCTACGGCGTTCGCTCTTGCCGACCGCGTTTTGGTACACTGCTTACCCGGGACTCAGCGTGTCCGAGATCGAGCGCAATCATCGGGTGCGCGAGCTGCTCGGGCGGAACATCGACCGCGAGCGCGCCCTCGAATTGTGCGCGCTGCTCTGAGTTCAGGGAACCTGAATGAATCGAGCCGACATTCAGGGCCTGCTCTTCTCGGGCTACTCCGCGCAACCCGCGTCGGCATTGCTTCGCATCCAGTTTGCGAGCGGTTTTCCGAACGCCTGGCTGCGTCGAACTTTGCCGCAAATCAGCTCGGGCGCGACGTCGGAGCGGAGCGACCCGTGTCGCGTGAATCTCGCCTTTACGTTCGTGGGTCTCGAGAAACTCGGCCTACCACCCGCTAGCTTGGCGGAGTTCTCGCACGAGTTTCGACAAGGCATGGCGCATCCCGAACGCGCGGCGGTGCTCGGGGATCTCGGGCCGAACCATCCTTCCACCTGGGAGTTCAGCGATCGAGACGCGCGAGCGGTGGATGGTGCCTTGTTCGTTTACGCGCCGAGCGCGGAGGCGCTCGGCACGAAACTCGAGGAAGAACGGCAAGCGCTCGCTCGCTTCGGGCTGGAGTGCGAGGTGTTGCAAACCTATCTGCCGCCGGACGGTCGCGAACATTTCGGTTTTCGCATGAGCGTTTCCCAGCCTTTCGTGCGCGGGATTCAGCGAGGCCGTGCGCGGCGTCCGCGGCTCGCAACCGGGGAGTTTTTGCTTGGTTACGAAGATGGGGTGGGGGACCGTACGTTGCGGCCGGGCGTGCCGCCTCGTCGAACGACTCGTGAGCCACTGAAAGGCTTTGGTCGGGATCGGCGAGCGAGCTTCGGTTTCAACGGCAGCTATCTGGTACTCCGAAAGCTGGAGCAACGCGTGGATGCGTTTCGAGCTTTCCTCGGGCACGCCGAGCGTCACTCCGTTTCTCGCGAGCTCTGCGCGGCCAAGTTAGTCGGTCGCTGGCCGAACGGCGCGTCGCTCGCGCTCCACCCGGAACGCGAGCCGGGGTCGTCGGAGAGTGAAGCTCGCTTCGGTTACCGTGAGCTGGATCCGCTCGGATATGGTTGTCCGCTCGGAGCTCACGTGCGCCGAGCCAATCCGCGCGATGCGCTGAGCGGCGATGCACGGGAGAGCGAACGGCACCGTTTGCTGCGCCGCGGACGCCTGTATGGCCCGGAGCGGGATGCGGAGGGCGAAGCCAGCGAACGCGGACTGCTGTTTCTCGCGCTCAATGCCGATCTCGGAAGGCAGTTCGAGTACGTTCAGAGCCGTTTGGCGGTAGCCCAGGGAAGTTTGAGCCTGCGCGGAGAAACGGACGCTTTTCTCGGCACGTCCGGGGCCGGTGAAAAGGGTTTGCGTCACTTCACGCTACCCGCAGAACCGGTGCGAAAAAGGCTCTTCGGCCTGCCGGACCTGGTCCGGGCGCGCGGCGGCCTGTACGGGTTTCTACCGAGCCTGCGAGCTCTCGGCTACCTTGCGGACTTGGCGGAGGCGCGAGCCCTGCCCTGACCATGTCGCGCGCTGCATATGCTGGGAAATTGGTGGTGATCACCGGTGCCGCGAGCGGCATTGGCGAGGCGACCGCCCTCGCCTTTGCCGAGCAGGGCGCGGCCCTCGAACTCGCGGACATCGACAGCACCGGCTTGCCTCGCGTCGCCGCGGAGGCGATGCGTCGCGGCGCCCTGCGCGCAGACACGACGGTGCTCGACGTCTCCGATCCGGTGGCGGTGCTGGCCTTTGCCTGGGTCGTGCATGGGCGCGGCAGTGCGGTGGACGTTCTGGTGAACAACGCTGGCGTCTGCCTAGTGGGCGGCTTCCTCGATACCCGCGTGGAGGACTGGGCGTGGATGCTCGGCGTGAATCTGTGGGGGCTCATCCACGTGACGCGCGCGTTCGCCCCGCGCATGCTCGAGCGGGGCAGCGGTCAGATCATGAACGTCGCCTCGGCGTCGGCTTTCTACAATCCGGTCCTGCTCGGCGCGTACGGCGCCACCAAGTACGCGGTGTTCGGGCTGAGCGAGGCCCTCCGCCAAGAGTACGCGCCGCGCGGAGTGGGCGTGAGCGTGGTTTGCCCGGGTGTCGTCAAAACGCCGTTGATCGATCATCTTCGTTTGCGCGGCCGCTACACCGAGGAGCCACAGCGCAGGGAGCTGCGCCGCGTCGTCAGCGAAGGTGGGCTCGGGCCGGAGGTCGTCGCGCACGCGATCGTGCGCGCCGCGCGCGGGCGCAAAGCGGTCGTCCCGGTCGGTTTGCAGGCCTGGGGGTTGTATCTGCTGAAACGACTTACACCGGCGCTTTTGCCGTCGCTCTTTCGTCGTTTTGCCACCACCCCAGCGAGCAACGCAGCGAGCACGGCGCCTCCGCCGCGCTCTCGGTGATCATCCGCTCAGGGGCCGGTCGCGCCGCGATCCGCCCTGCCGGTGTGAGCGCACTTATACAACTGGAGCGAGTGTGCGCACCGCGAATGGAAGCCGTCCTTTACTCGGGGTGAGTTTAAAAGCGAAGATGCCTTCTCCACTCTCAGACAACCCTCGCGATTCGCGGTATGTCCTCGTTCCCTCCGAAGTCCGAAGCTCGCAGGCGTCCGGTTAGCGTACTCGCACTGAAACTTTGGGAGATGGCCGAGGCGCTCGACGAGCGGCTCGACAATCCCAGTGAAGTGCTCGAGATCCTCGTCAGTTCAGCCGCCAAGGGTGAACAGGCGGTAGAGACGTGGGAGCGGCTGCACGAAGCCGCGACCCGTTTCGACAAAGTGGGTGATCTGGCGCTCGCGTACGAGCAGGTCACGCATGACAAGCGCGTGAAACTCCTGCAGCCCGAACAGCAGGCGTTCATCTTCCTACAAGCGACTCAGTTCTTCACCATCCTCGGTGATTCGGAGGGCGCGGCGGCTTACGCCGAGCGAGCGATCGCGGCCGTTCCCGGACACACCGAGGCGTTCGCGCGGCTCGAGGCCTTGCTCACTGCTGCGGGCAAGCTGTCACGGCTCGCCCAGCACTATCTGGACGCCAGTCAGCGTGAGACCGACGCGGAGCGCCGACGCAGCTTGCTGGAACGCGCCTTTTCCATCGCCGTCAGCATCGACGCCAGCGAGCTCGTGGTCGAGTCCGGCCAGCGCTTGCTCAAGCTCGCCCCCGAAAACGGTGAGGTGAGGGAAGAATTGATGCGGCGCCTGATCGGGGCCGGGCGTCACAAGGACGTCGTCGAACTGCTGGAGCAAGCGCTGGGCCGTGAGCCCCCGCCGCCGGCGGACGAAGACAAGCTACATCGCGAGCAGTTGGTCGACCTGTGCTTCACGGTGCTGAAGAGCCCCGAGCGCGCCTTGACCCACGTCGAAGGACTCCTGCGCATCGAGCCGGGGCACGAGATGGCGCTCAGCGCTGCGGAGTCCTTGCTCGATAACAAGCCGCTGATGCTGCGCGCCGCAGCCGCGCTCTCCGATGCTTTCGAGCGCTCGGGCAACGTGGAGCGCGCGGTGGCCATGCTGACCTTCGAGCTCCGGCACGTGCGCGGGCTGCGTCGCATCGACGTGCAGCGGCGGCTTGGCATTTTGCGGCAAGACGCGCTGAACGACCCAGCCGGGGCACTCGAGCTATTGGCGCCGGTGGTGGCCGGAGATCCCGGAGACGACGCGCTCCGTCGACGTTTCGTCGAGCTCAGCTTGAATCTGAATCAGCCGGCGGAGACGGCACGGCTGCTCGCTCGCGCGCTGCAAAGTCACCGCGATCCCGCGGTCCGCGCCCGGGTCGGGGTCGACGTGGGCGACGTGTATTTGAAGTCGGGCGACGTGAAGCGCGCCCAGATCGCGTTTCAAAAGGTGCTCGAGACCGACGCGGACGAGCGGGCCACCTTGGCGGCCGCGCACCGCTTGTCGGATCTACACGCGGACAGCGGCGATCTGAAGCTGCTCGCGGGCGTGCTCGAGACCATCGTACGTCTGGAGACCGAAAAAGAGGCCCGCCAGGCTGCCGCGCGCCGGCTGGCGCGGCTGTGCGACGCCGAGGTGCCCGACAACGCCCGGGCAATCCTGGCCTTTCGTGCGCTCGTGGGCTCGCCCTGGACCGACGAAGCGCTGTCGCGCTTGGAGGGCCTGTATCGTGAGGCGGCCGACGACGTGGGCCTCTCGGACGTGCTGGCGTTTCGCGCCGAGCGCAGCAAGGATCCGGATCAGGCACGCGAGCTCGCCGCGCAGGCGCTCGAGCTCCGTACCGCGCGCACGCGGGATCCGGAGTCGGCGATCGCGGCGTATTACAGCTTCAGCAATAGCTTCGGCGCGTCGCGCGACGTGAACGCGCGCTTGATGCCGCTGCTCGAGCAGACCGGCCGCTTCTCGGAGCTCGCCGAGGTGCTGACTCGGGAAATTGCGCTGGTCGAGGACGGCGAGCGGGCAAAGCTCTGGTTGCGCCTGGCGCAGCTTCGCCAAACTCGGCTGAGCGATCCGCTCGGCGCGCTCGACGCACTCGAGAAGGCGCTGCGCCTCGACCCAGCCGACCGCACGCTGCGAGCCGCGCTCGAAAAGCTGTTGAGCGTACCCGAAGTGCGATTGCGCGCCGCCGCGCTGCTTTCACCGCTCTACGCGGGCGGTGAGCCGAGCGTCGGCCAGCTGCGTGTGCTGGAGGCTCGCGCGGAAGGCGAACCCGAGGTTCGCGATCGTCTGACGGCCGCCGAAGAAGCGGTGAGCCTGGCGCAAGGCCCGCTGCGCGATCCCGAGCGCGCGCTCGAGGTTGCGGCTCGCGCGCTGTCCGACGCGGTGGCGCACGCGCCCGACGTGATCGAGCGCTGGCTCGCCGAGGTGCAGCGGCTCGGGGCGAACAACCCCGAGCGGCGCGCGCGCCTGTTGTTCTCCGCGCTGTCCGGGCGAGAGATCGACTCGCGAGCGCTGTTCGAGCTGGCGCAGGCCGCGGGCGACTCCGCGCAAGCCGCAGGGGATCTACCGCGCGCGATCGAGATCTATCGTCATGCGCTTGCCTTCGATCCCTCGTCGCGCAAGCTGGTAAACGCGATCGACGAGCTGTTGGCGCAGCAGGGCGTCCCGAGCGAGCGCCTCGCGCTGTACGAGGCGGCCCTGGCCGAAGAGCAGGAACCGCAGCGCCGGCGCGATTTGCTGCACGCGATGGCGCGCCTGCAGCGCGTCGAGCTCGCGGACGTGCTCGGCGCGACCGTCACATTGCGCCGCGCGGTGGCCGAAGAGCCACGCGATTTGGCCGCGCACGACGCGTTGCTCGAGGCGCTGAACGAAGCCGGTGATTTCGCCGGCGCCGCGCTCGAGCTCGAGCGCATGCTGCCGCTGCTCGAGGGCGACCGGCGCAGTCTGGCGCTGCTTCGCTTGGCCGAAGCGGCCGAACGCGCGGGCGACAAGGCCGGGTCGCTCGCGCGCTACCGCGAGTTGCTCGAGCACGCCGATCTCTCGGACGACGTGCTCGCGAACGTGGAGCGCCTGGCGCTCGAGCAGGGTGACGGTGTCACCCTGAGGAGTGTTTTGGAGCAGCGCCTGCTCGGCACTACCGACCCACGGCAGCGCGTGCAGCTGCTCGAGCGACTGGGCAACGCTTGCAGCTGGCAGCTCGGAGACGCGGTTTCTGCAGCCAATTTCTGGCTGGAAGGGGCGCGTTTGTCGCAGGGCGCGGCCGCCGATCCCGAGCGCGCGCGGCGACTCTACGATCGCGTGCTGGACGCCGATCCCAAGAATCTGGAAGCAGCCGAGCGCTTGGTGGAGCTGTGCGCTGCGGACGGGGACTGGACGCGGCTCGGCGACGCTTTCGCGATCGTGCTCGAAGGCAGCGAAGAGCGCGCGATCGTTGCGACGCTGCTCGGTCTAGAAGAACCAGCGGAGAGGGCGGGAGCCGCGACGCAGTTCGTGGCGCTGGTCGACCGCGCGCTCGAGCGGCGCGTCGATGCGCAGCGCACGCGCACGCTGACCCTGGCCAAGGCGCGGGCGCTCGGCACGGTCCCTGCGCGAGCCGACGAGGTAGCCGCGATTTTTCGCGGCTTGATCGAGGCTTCACGCGACGAAGCGGGGCCAGAAATCGAGGCCTTCTCGGAATTTCTACAGAAGGCGGAGCAGAGCCCTGGGCGCCGCGATGACCGGCGCTGGCTATTCCGGCTCAGCGCGGAGCGCACGAGCGACCCGGCGTCGGTGCTGCTCGAGTGGGCGCGGGTTGAAGAGCACGAACTCGGGGATCGCAAGGCGGCTCGCGCTTTGTACGAACGAATCACTGCACAAGACGCCGAGCAAAATGAGGCTTGGACCGAGCTTGCCCGCTTGCAAGCGCTGGATGGCGAGCCCGAAAACGCGTTGGCGTCGCTGAGCGCGCTACGCGAGCGGTTGGACGGAGAGGCTCGCACCGCGGTGGATCTGCGCACCGCAGGCCTGCTGATCGAGCACCTTGGGCGGGCCGCGGAGGCGCTCGCCCTGGTGCGGCCGATTTTGGCGGCCAGCCCGAGCGACAAGGACGCACTGCGCATCGTGCATCGCGCGTTGGCCTTGCCCGAAACTCGGGCGGAAGCGGCGGAACTGCTCGAGCACGCGGCCGACGCGTTCGACGATCCCGCGCGGCGCGCCGACGTGATCGAGGCGCTGCTCGCGGTCAGCGCCGAGGCGCCGGATCTATCGGCCGCGCGCAGCCGTTGGCTCACGCAGCTGCTCGAGACCAAGGCCGACCAGCCCGAGGAAGCGTTGCGCATTTCGCTGCGTGGCGCCGAGGCCGCCCCGGGCGAGTTCGAGCTGTGGAAGGTGGCCGAGCAGATGGCGCGCCGCCTCGATAACCCGCACCCGGTGGTGGACGCCTACACACGTGCTTTCGAGCGAGCCCTGACGCCGGAGGTGGCGGAGGAGCTCGGGCAGCGCATGGTCGAGTTCTACGGCGAGTGGTTCGACGAGCCCGAGCGCGTGGTCGGCATGTTGCAGCGCATTCTCGAGCTGTCGCCCACCGCTGGCTGGGCTTTCGATCGCTTGAAGCTCGCTTTCAGCGGAGCGGGGCGCTGGCAAGAGCTGTTCACGTTGTACGACGGTCGCTTGGCGGCCCCGCAAGCGCCGCCCGAACGTATCGACTTGCTGCGCGAGGCAGCCATGGCCGCGCGTGATTTCGCTGGCGACCCCGAGCGCGCTATCGGCTACCTGGAAGCGCTGAACCGCGAGGGGCCTGGGGATCAGCGGGTGGAGGCTTCGCTCGAGCGACTCTACGAGCGGCACGCGAAGAAGCGTCCTTTGATCGAGCTCTTGTCGGCCCGCCTGCAAGGGGCCGCAGTCCCCGAGCGCGGCGACCTGGTGGCGCGCATTGCAGCGCTGTGGCTCGACTTGGCTCAGCCGACGCCGGCGCTCGCGCTGGCCGAGACGCTGCTCGCCGATGCCGAACGGCGCGAAGAAGCAGTGCAACTCTTGGAGCGGCTGATCACTCTGCCGGCGGC
Source organism: Polyangiaceae bacterium (assembly GCA_035549735.1). Taxonomy (GTDB): domain Bacteria; phylum Myxococcota_A; class Polyangia; order Polyangiales; family Polyangiaceae; genus PMG-095. The sequence goes on from DASZQI010000046.1 coordinate 305,380, forward strand.
TCGCGAGCTCCCCGAGGGTGCCGAAAAGGGCGACCAGACGCCGCTGTTGCTCGCGATTGCACACCTGAAGACTCACTACCGCAAGACCAAGAGCACGGTCGACGTCGTGCGTATGCTCGAGATCGAAGAAGGTGTGGCGCGTTCACGTGAAGAACGGCGCGTTTTGCTGGAAGAGATTGTCGCGCTGCGTCTCGGCGAGCTCGGCGACGCTCTCGGCGCGTTCGAGACCACGGCTGAGCTCGTGTTGCTCGATTCTGCGGCGGAAAAGTACCGCGCCACGCTGGCTCAGCTGGCCGCGCACGTGCAGGTTCAGGCGCGCCAAGCCGAGGTGCTCGCGGCGGCAGCGCGCGCCGAAAAGACAGCCGATGTTCGTGCCTCGCTCTTGAACGAGGCCGCGGCGGTGCATCGTACGGCGCTCTCCGAGCCCGGGCGAGCCATCGTCTTGTACCGCGAGTCGCTCGAACTCGCGGAGGCGCCGCCGGCGGAGCAGCTGGTCGCGGCGCGCGCGCTGTCGCAACTGCTGCGCGAAGCAGGCGATCCGGCTGAACGCGTCGCGGTGTTGGAACGGCTCTCCGACTTGGTTGGGGAGTCGAGCGAGCGCCGCGAGGCGCTGGGCGAGGCAGCCGCGATTGCGTTCGAGACGCTGGGCGACGCGCCGCGCGCCATCGCGGCCTATCGCCGGCGCCTGGCCGACGATCGCACCGATCTCGAGGCCATGAACGGCCTTTGTGACGCGCTCACCGCGATTGGTCGCTGGGACGAGCTGATCTCGGCTTTGGAAGCGCGCGCCGCGATCGAGGACGAACCGGAAGCGCGCCGCGACCGCGTTCGTATCGCCGAACTACACGCGGACACTCGTGGCGATCGCGCCACCGCCATCGAAGCGTGGCGCCGCGTCGTGTCGCTTCATGGCGGCGACCGAACCAGTTTCGAGGCTCAGCGACACCTGCTGTCCGCCGAGCAGCGCTGGCCCGAGCTCGCTCAGCTCTTCACGCTGGAGATCAACGAGGAGCCCGAGGCAGAGCGCAAGCGTTCGCTCTACCTCGAGCTCGGCGCGCTCCACGAACAACGAACCCTCGATCGCGTCGCAGCGCTCGAGGCTTATGTGGCGGCAAGCGATTGGCCGAGCGCCATTCGCGTTGCGGGCGCCCCGCCACCGGATCGCGCGACTGGGCGCCGAGTGTGTGCGCGCTTGCTCGAACTCGCCACGGCGGCCTGGCAGGAGGCGAAAGCTGGGCCAGAGTGCGAGCCGGCCCGGGCTGCCGACTGGGCGCTGTCCGAGCTCTCCGAGCGGCTACTCGAAGACGGCGAGTACGAGGCGGTCGTCGAAGGTCTGCTCGATGGCTCCGAGTTGCCTTTCAGCGACACGCGACGGCGCGATTTACGCCGCGAAGCCGCGTGTTTGGTGTCGGATCGTCTGGGTGATCCGGATTGGGCAATCGAGCTGTTTCAGGCCTTGCTGTCGGAGAACCCGGCCGATGACGTGGCGGTGTCCAGCGTCACGCGGCTCGCGCTGCTGCTCGAAGAGAAGGGACGCTTCGAGGAAATCGTTCAGCTCTGGGAGAATCAAGCGCGGGCACGCGCTTCGGCCGGCGACATCGCTGCGGCGCAAGTGCTGTGGGCGCGAGCCGGCGAGCTTTCGGAAGAACGCTTGCGCGACGTGGAGAGAGCGCTCGCCGCTTACGACAGCGGCGCGGCCCTGGCCGGCGAAGTGTGCCTGGAGGCGCTGGCGCGCATTCACGGTGGAAGGGGGCGCATCGATCTGGTCGCCGACGCGCTCGAGCGACTGTGTCGTGAATCCGCGGCCGATACACTCGGAGAGCGTGCGCTGTCCTTGGCCGAAGCCTACGTTGCGCTCGGCAAGCCACTGAAGGCGCGAGACACGCTGGAGCGGGCGGCTCCGCGCGTGATCGACGGAGCTCCACTGCGAGCCCGCCTCGGTGCGCTCTACCGCGAAGCCGAGGACTTCACCGCGCTCGCCAAGCTGACCGAGGAGGAGGCCGAACGCGCTACCGAGCGCCGGGCCCGCCTCTCGCTGCTGCGCGAGGCCGCGCTCTTGCACCTCGATCGACGCGGCGAGCCGGCGCCCGCGATTCCGCTGCTCGCGCGCGCGATCGAGCTCGACGCCGACGACTCCAGTCTGCGGCTTCTGCTGGCACGGGCGCTGTACGAGCGGCAACGCTTCGAGGACGCGGCCACCGTGCTCCGCGAGCAGCTCGCGCGCTACGGCGGCCGCAGGCCGAAGGACCGCGCGCTCGTGCACTTCGAGCTCGCGCGGGCGCTGCTGGCCGCGAACGATCGCGCCGCTGCGCTGCTCGAGCTCGATTCGGCCTCGAAGATCGATCCGGCGCACCCGAGCATCTTGGAAATGCTCGCGCGCACCGCGCTCGATCAGGGCGAGCTCGATCGCGCAGAGCGCATGTATCGCGCGCTGTTGCTGGTTGCGGTGAAGGAAGGCGACCCCAATCCGCCCAGCCGGAGCGAAGCCCTGTACGCGCTGGGCGACGTCGCGACTCGCCGCGGCGACACCCTGCGCGCAGAGGAGTTCACGGCCAGCGCCTTCGAGGCAGCGAGCGAGAACCCGCGCGAAGCGCGCGCGTTGGAGCTGACCCTGAAAGCGCGCGGGCGCTCGGCCGATCTGGTGCGCGTGCTCGAGCTTCGCATCGATCAAGCTCTGGCGCCCAACGAAGCGCTGCGGGTGCTCAGCGACTTGGCCGAGATTCACGCGGCCGTACCTGCCGATCTGGATCGCGTGCGGGCTCCGCTGCTGAAGCGCGCGAAGAAGCTCGAGAGCGAAATCGACAAGCAAGAGACGATGGACGACGGCGCCTGGGCCGCGCTCGGGCGGGTGTACACCACGCTTGGCGACGCTGCGGGCGAAGGCCGTGTGCTCGAGCGGCGCATCGAGGCCAGCGCGCGCTCGAGTCGCCCGCCGCCCGACGGCGATTTGCTGTACCGGCTCGCCGCAGCGCGGCTTTCGAACAGCGAGGATCTGGATGGCGCCCTCGATTTGCTGGAGCGAGCGCTGGGCCTGGCGCCCGATTTCGAGCGGGCAGAAGCCCTGCTGAAGGGCGCCTTGGCCGACGAGGTCCCGCCGCGCGCGGCACTCTTGCTCGAGCGCATTGCGCGCGAACGCGGCGATGCGAGTGCTTTGGTGCGCGCGATTGAGCGGCGCATCGCGGCGGGCGACGCCGATATCGCGGCGGTGCGTGAAGGCATCGAGCTGGCCGACCGCTTGCAGGATTCCGAGCTCGTGGGCCGTCTGCTCTCGGCGGCGCTGGTTGGCGGCGCGTTCGACAGCGAGAGCGGCACGGCGGCCTGGCTTCGCCTCGAGCTATCCAAGCGCTACCGCGGCGTGGGTGACATTGCGGCGGCGCTCGAGCTGGAAGAGCAAGCGGCTGGCTATTTGTCGCCAGCGGAGGCGCGCCCGTTGCTGCTCACCATCGCGCGCGAGTCGCTCGCGCTCGGGGAATCGGTGCGCGCCGCGCGCGTGCTGGAGACGCTACGCGCAGAAGACCCAGAAAATAGCCAAATTTACCTGCCGCTTCTCGACCTCTACCGCGAGCGTGGCCCCGCGGAGAAGTTGGTCGAGCTGCTCGACGCGACCGCACCGCTGGTGAGCAGCGCGGAGGAACGTCAGTCCTTGCGCTTGGAGCAAGCAGACGTGCTGCTGGAACAGCTCGGGCGACGCGACGAAGCCATCGCTCTACTTCAGGAAATCGTGCGCGACGCGCCCGGGGAGCGGACTTCCCGCCTGCGCTTGGCCGAGCTGCTCGCAGCCGACGGTCGTGAAGACGAGCTCGCGGAGCTGTTATTGGCCGAGCTCGATGAAGCGCGGGACGCGGGCGACGTCGCGGCGGAGATCGCGCTCGCGGGGCGCTTGGCTACGCTGCTCGAACGTCAAGGGCGTGCCGCCGACGCGCTCGACGTGTGTCGGCGAGCGCTCGAGCGCGAGCCGACACGCCGTGAACTGCTCGAACAAAGCGTGCGGCTGGCCAAGGCCACGGGCGAACCGGATCGCCTGGCGGAGGCGCTGGAGAGCCTGCTCAAGGTCGAGCGCGGCTCCTCGGCTGCGGCGCTGTGCCGGCGTCTGGTAACGCTGCGCGAACAGCTTTCCGATCCTGCCGGGGCCGAGCGCGCGCTGGTGCTCGGGTTCGCAGCTTGCCCCAGTGACGCCGAGTTGTGCGACGAGCTCTGTCGGCGTTACGGCGATCGCGGCGAGCAGGCGCGCGTGGCCGAGGTCTTGGAGCGCGCGCTGAGCGAACGCCCGGATGACAAGAAGCTGCTGGAACAGCTGATCGAGGCGCAGCGCGCCGCGGGTCGACCCGAGCAGGCGCTGGCGGCGCTGGAGCCATTTTTGCGTCGCCACCCGAACGAGGCCAGCCTCTACCGCGTGCGCGCGAGTCTGCTGTCGGAACTCGGGCGAGACGAGGATGCGGTCGAGGATCTGGAGCGCGTGAGCGCCCAAGATCCTGCGGCTCGCGCCAAGTTGGTCGAGGTGCTCGAACGCGCCATGGCTCGATCCGATTCTCCGCGACGCGTGCCGCTGGCGCTGCGCCTGGTCGAAATCCTGGAGCAAGACGGAGACTCCGAAGGCGCGCGACAGCGCCTGGCCGAGCTTGCGCGGGATGTTCCAGGTAACACCGCCGTGCTCGAACAGCTCGCGGCGTTGGAGATGCGGCTCGGCAATCTGGACGGTGCAATCGACGCGTACACACAACTCGCAGAATCCGCCGAAGGCAGCGCGCTCTCGAAAGCCGCGCTTTCCGTGGCGGCCCTGTGTCAGCGCGCCGAAAAGCCCGAACAAGCTCGCCCGCTGCTCGAGCGAGCGATGGAAGCAGAACCGCAAAACGCGGAAGTTCGTGCAGCGCTCTCGACCGTCCTGCAAGCCAGCGGCGCGCACCGTGAACTCGGTGAGCTGACGCTGGCGCAAGGGCTCGACATGCAGCACTCGCCCGAGCGCGTGGCCATGTTGCGCCATGCCGGGGAACTATTCCTCGCGGGTGATGAGATCGAGCAGGCCGTGCACGCGCTCGAGCTAGCTCGCAGCGAAGCGGCCGATAACCTCGAAGTGGTGGTGCTGCTGGCTCGCGCCTATAGTCGCGCAGGGCGGCTGGAGGAGGCGCTGGCGCACTTGGGCGCGGTGATTGACGCGCATCGCGGTAAGCGCCTGCGCACGCTCGGTGCGGTGTTCGAAGAGAAGGCCAACGTTCACCTGGAGGAGGGCTTCCTGACCGACGCGCTCGCAGCGTTGGCCAAGGCCTTCGAAATGGATCCGAAGAACGGCCGGCTCGGCATACGTCTGGGGCGCTTGGCGCTCGAGGCCGAGGAAGAGGACCTGGCCCAACGCGCGCTGCGTGCGGTCGCCATCATGAAGACCGCGGACGCCGACGGTCCCGAGGGTGCCCGGCCCGAGACCAAGGCCGACGCGAACTACGCCCTGGCGGTGCTGGCTCAACGGGCGGGCGACCCGCGCAAGGCCAAGATCTTGGTCGCCAAGGCCATCAGCGAGACCCCAGACCACCCGGAAGCGCGCGCCTTGCTCGCCGAACTCGATCGTCGTTAGCGGGAAGCGCCTGGTCGCTGCGTCGACCCTTGGCTATTCTTCGCCCCGCTAGCCATGAAACGAGAGAAGCGTCTGACCAAGAAGGAGCGCCTTGCGCTCGATCCGAACCGAGCCCAACGCGTGAACGCGAGTGCGGCCCATATTCACTGCATCTCGTGCGGGCGACATATCGACCCCCCAGAGTTCAACGCTACGCCGCCGACCGCGCTCTACTTGGTGTGCGAGCACAAATCGAGCTTCCCGGCTTGCACCGAGTGTCAGGTCGCCGCCCGCTACTTGATCGCCGAGCACGATCGCACGGGCAACCCCGTGGCGAGCGCGAGCGCCTGGCACTGACCGCTCAGCGGCTCGCGGTCTTGCCGGCGTCGTCGTCGCGCGGCGCCTTGCGATCGTCAGCCCCGTTGAGCCAGCGCAGCGCCTGCTGGTAGAGGAACGGCTTGCGGTCGAGCGCGAGCTCGTGCCCCATGTCCTTGGGGAAGGATACACGCGTGGTGACGCGCGCCTTGCGCAACCAGGCTTCCACCGCGCGGGTCGCGTCCGCCACTTCGTCGTGTTCGCCAGTGAGCAGGAACACGCGGCGCACGCGATCGCGCGCGCTCTCGAGCGCTTCGAGGCCCGCGCCGCCCCAATAGTGGGTGCTGGCCGCCAAAATCAGCCAACGATTGAAGGTGTGGGGCTCGCGCACGCCCACGTTCATGGCCGCGTATGCCCCCTCGCTGAAGCCCACCAGCGTGTTTCCGTACAGTTGAACGCGGCGGCCGTAGCGGGTGCGCAGCGCCTGCACGGCGCCCATGGTGATCTGGTTGGCGACGGGCCAGTTGTTGTCCCAGGTGCGCCCGCTGCCGTAGGGGCTCGGCCCACTCGGACACACGAGCCAGCCCAACCGACGCGCCACCGGTGCCCAGCGCTTACAATCCTCTTCGGGGTTTCCGCCGCGGCCATGCAGGTAGACCAGGATCGGTCGCATCGCCAAGCGACCGGCGCCGGTCGGCTCGAAGTAAAAAGCGCGTTGATTGCCCGGCAGTGTGAGCTCCTGCAGGGCGCCGCTCGGTCGTGGCGTTTCTTTTTCGTCGGCAACCGGTTGGTTCAGCTCTTCCGCGGCGCGACTGCCATCCTTGTCTGCCGGGTCGGGAATCAGCAGCTTCTGCCCATCGCGAAGCTTGTCGCGGCGAGTGATGCCGTTCGCGTTGCAGATGGCTTGGATGGAGACGTTGTAGCGTTTGGCGATCCTGCCGAGCGACTGGCCGGTCGCGACCGTGTGCACTTCCGGCGCGGCCACAGCCGAACTGGCGAGCGCAGAGAGAGCCACAGCGAGCACGGTCGCTAACCACCGCATGAGACGCTCGCTAGCATAACCCAGTGCGGAATGGGAAACCCCACGCGGAAAAGCCAAACTGCGCTGGCTAGAGGGCCGGGCTCGGGCGCACGTCGGCGAACACGAACCCGTCGCGTTCGACCACCGGGCCGACCTCGACCTGGAGCGGCTGAGTGAGCATCGGTCCGCGCGTCACGAAGGTATGAAACTCGCCGTTCTCCCCGCAGGGATCGACCGACGGGGGGAGCTCGGCGACCAGCGCGGCGTTCCACGTGCGGCCCGCAAAGCTTGCGGGCAGCTTTTGGGGATCGATGCAGGTCAGAATCGCGGAGAGCCCTGCTGCGAGCATGCGCTCGGCAAGCTCCGCGGTCGGGATCCCCCAGAGCGGGAACACCGGGCGCAGGCCGGTGCCCGCCAGGCGCTCTTCGCGATAGCGGCGGATGTCTTCGAGAAACAGATCGCCGAACGCCACGACCTCGACGCGCTCGGCGAGCGCGCGCTGCACCAGCCCGCGCATGGCGTGCTCGTACTCCTCGTTCGAACAGGGGCTCGGAATATCCACTTCCCAGAGCGGTAGCCCCGCGCTTTCGGCCTGGGCGCGCAAGAGCTCGCGGCGCACCGCGTGCATGGCGACGCGATCGTGCACCTGGTTCACGGTCGTAAAGAGCGCAACCAGCTCGAACTCGCGCTGCTCACGCAGCTGGTGCAGGGTAAACGCGCTGTCTTTTCCGCTACTCCACGAGACGATAGCGCGCGGCTTGGTGCCGCTCATCGCGTGAGCTCGACGCCGCTGGCGATCAAGCGAACTTCGCGCGCCGAGCCATCACTGTTCTTGTTGGGGAACGACGCGCCCTCGCTCTCCATGTGATCCACGCTGGCAGGATTGAGGGTGGCGAGCTCGAGCTCTGCCTCGACGCGCGCCGAGGCCCCAGCCGAATCGGTCGGTACGAAGAAGCCGTAATCCTTGAACGTGACGCGGCACCCGGGCAGCTTCGGATCGGAAGCCTCCGCGAGCTCCATCCAGCAGCCGCGCCGCGAGCAAGCGCGGCGCACGCGCCCTTCGACCACCACGGGACGACCCTGATATCGCTCCGGATTGGCGAGCACGGTCGCGATCGGTTCCGCTTTACGCGCCCCGTCGATGGGCGATCCGAACCGCTCGGGAGCGCGCGCGGCCGCTGCAGCGCTGGCCGCGGCCGCGCTCGGCTTGGACGCCGGAGCGGGGGAGGAGGTGCGGCACGCGCTCCCCCCGATTGCCAACAGAAGAACCGCCGCGCAGCGAAAAAGCATCGACGTGAGTATAGCGTCCGCGCGCGGGGCGACTACTCGGCCGTAACGGCGGGAGAGCCGGGCAGCGTGAGGCGCGCGCCCAGGGTACCCCCGAGGTACTGATCCACCGCGCCGCCGGCCACCTTGGGCGAGTTGTCAGGCAGCGGATTGAAGTCCAGCCCGTAGCGCACGAACTCACCGCTGGCGACCACGGCGATCAGCGGCGTCACCTGGTAACCGAGGCCGAGCCGAGCGTCGACCGCGCGCCCTGCGACGTGCGGGAACCAGATGTTCTTGTCACCGAGCTCCCCAGCGCTGGTGACGAGCCGCGCGCCGAGCTGCCCTTCGACGAACAGTTTGCCGAGCGTGGCGTGAACGTCGGCGGCTACCCGGATCGAGTTGTAAGCCACGTCGGGGACGAGAGGCGCGGTCTCATCACCCTTCAGGATGTACTTTTGCTGTCCATAGCCGGCGAAAAAGCCGAAGCCCAAGGTGGGCGAAGCGGGCACGCGCACCTTCGCGCCGACGTACCAATCCTGCGCGTTGCTCTTCAGCGTCAGCTGTGCGCCGCCCGCGGGCGTGTACACCGTCTTCGACGGGATGCCGTAGTCGAAGCCGGCCGCGAGCCCGATATTGGCCGCCATGCCTTGCCCGCCCAGCATCGCACCCGGGTAGAACTCGGCCCGCAGGAACAGCGAAAGATCGAGCTGAGCGTGATAGTCGCGCAGCGGGATGTTGACGCTCGCGTTGGGCAACAGCTGGCTCAACGTGTCCTTGAACGTGAAGTCGCGCTTCGAGAAGTGTAGCCCCAGGCGCAGGTCGAGCGGCGTATCGGTCGCTTCGCGCGGCTCTGCCGGCTTGTCGCCTTCCGATTTGTCCGGCTCGGCCTCGCTACCACCTTCCTCGCTGGCGCTCGCTTCCTCGGCGCCGCCTTCTGCCGCGTTACTCTCTTCGGCGGCGCCGCCTTCTTCCTCGGCGCCCGCTTCTTCTGCTTCCTGCTTGGCGAGGGCTTTCTTCTTGGCTTCTTCGGCGGGAGTCGAGAGGCCGAACGCGGCGTAGAGTTGCTTCGGCAACTTCTTTTCGACCGCAGCCTTCAGCTTGGGCCCCTGCGGCGCCTTCAGCTCGATTTCCTTCAGCTGCTTGCCGGTCGCGCCGTCGCGCACGCTGAGCACCAAGCGGCCCTTCTCGAGCTTGCCGATGACGACCGCCTCCACGCCGAGGTCTTTCGCCATCTTGGCGATGCTCGCGTCGTCGGTCTTCACTTTGAAGTCTTCGGCGTCGGTGAGCTCGAAATTGCCCTGGATGACGTCTCGCACCCAGCCTCGAACGTCGGGGTTCTTCTTGCCCTCGATCACGCCGAGCGCCACGCTCTTTTTCTTCGCGGGCGCGGCCGCTTCCTCACTTTTTGGCTTGGGCTTGGCGAACGCGAAGCTGGGCGCAACGGCAAAGGGCAACACTGCGAGCGCGGTCAGCGCCGCGCGCAGAGCGGATCGGATCATCATCGTCACTTCGGCTTTCTTGTCGGCGATGGGTCTGGCTGCCCGAGCTCAGAACTTATTTATCCAGTCCTGGAAGCACTGGAGATCACTTCCGGAGAGCCCCGTGCCTTGCGGCATCTTATCGCCGCACACCTGGGTGCCGGCGACCTTCTTTAGCAAGATGCTGTTGGCAGGGTTTACGGGATCGATGATCAGTGCATCCTTCACGCAGGCGGCAGCGTTCGTGGTGACGCCCATGTAAGTCGCCTTGGTCATACTCAAGCGCTGCCCGAGGTTCGCACCCTCAAGGACCAAATTCGCGCCGACGAAGCTGGCCGCAGCGGTGCTGTGGCAACTGGTGCACTGTTTGGCGGCGATCACGCTGGCGACGCAAGGATCGTCCGGCGGAATCATGCCCGAGGAGCCGCCGGTGGTGGTCCCTGTCCCGCCGGTGGTGGTTCCCGTTCCGCCAGTGGTGGTCCCCGTCCCGCCGGTCGTGGTCCCCGTCCCACCGGTCGTGGTCCCCGTCCCGCCGGTGCCAGGGCTCATGCCGTTCGTATAGGCGTTCTTGAAGACAGTGGGATCCTTGTCGAGCTCGCCTGCGCAGCCCCAAAGCAGCGCCGCCGCTCCGAGGCCGGCATACGCTGCCAGACCGACCCACCGCGGACGCCTGGATTCGGGGCGCCCCCGCTCCCGAACCAACGGATTCGAGTACGATTTTGTCGCTGTCACGATGAAGATAACCCTAGCATCAAAGTGGTGAGAAGGCGGCCAAAGCTTTCTCTCGGACCGTCCCTACACGAGTGCCAGTAGACCCCCAAAACCGATCATTTTTTTGAACATGTTCCGTTTTGAACGCGACACGCTGCGAGCCCGACCCGCCACCGCGTACGCCGAAGACCGGGCGATCCGGTTTCAGGACGTAGACGCCGCTGGTATAATTTTCTACCCACGTTTGCTCGAGTATTGCCATGACCTGCTCGTGCGCTTCTTTGCAGAAAATGGCGCGGCCCTGCCAGAAGTACTGCGGGAAGGAAACTGGCTCGCACCGGTCCGGCACGCTGCGGTCGACTATTTCAAGCCGCTGCGCTTCGGCGACCCGGTGGAGATCGCCCTCGTCTCGGCGCACCTATCGACCAGCGAGGTGACGCTCGGGTTTCGCGTTGCACGGCGGGACGGTTCGGGCGAGGTCTGCGCGGTCGCCCAAAGCGTACACACCTTCGTCGATGCGCGCACCTTCACCCGAATAGGGTTGCCCGAAACGCTCCGCGTCGCGCTGGAAGCCATTGGCGACCTTGCGCGTCCTTCAGCCTGATTGTGACCGTTCTCAGCGACTAGCGTCGGGCCAGGGTTCGAGCGCGCCTTCGGCCGCCGCCGGAACCTGTTTGCGATCGAGCTTGCCGTTCTCGAGCAGCGGCAGGCCTTCCAGCCGCGCGTAGAGGCGCGGTAACTCGGACGGCGCGAGCGTTCGTTGCAGGGCAGCTCGCACGGCCACCAGATCGCAGCCTGGGTTCATTACCAGCGCGCAAGCCACCCGCTCGCCAAAGCGCGTGTCAGGGATGCCAAACACCGCCGCCGCGGACACGCCCGGCGCGCTCAGCAGCGCGGCCTCGACACGCAAGGGATCCACGTTTTCCCCCCCGGTCACGATCAGGTCGCTCGCGCGCCCCAGTACGAACAGCTCGCCGTCTGCGTTCAGGTAACCACGATCTTCGGTGCGCAACCAGCCCTGCTCGTCGATGGGCAGCTCACCATCGAGCAGGCGTGAACAAAGACTGGGCCCGCGCACGCAAATTCGCTGATCTACGTCGATCTTCAGCTCGATTCCGTGGAGTGCTCGCCCTGAGCCGACGAGCCCGGCGTGAACTACGGGCGAACGCGGAAACGGCGTGGTGGTGACCTGCGAACACGCTTCGGTGAGTCCGTAGGTCGTGAGCAGCGGCACTCCACGCTCTTTCGCTCGGACCAAGAGCTGCGGGCTGGTCGCAGCGCCGCCGAGCAGAACGGCGCGCAGCGCGGGGGAGGGCTCCCAGCGCGGCACCAGCGAGAGCAGGGCATCGAGCAGCGTGGGAACCAATGAGACCACGCTGATGCGTTCGCGTGAGAGGCAAGCGGCCAGCGCGGGCACCTGCGCGAGCAGCCCGGAAGCCCCCGGGTCGAAGGCGACCACCGCGCTCGCCGAAAGCAAACAGCGCGTGAGGATCGACAGCCCGCCGATGTGCGAAAGCGGCAGGCAGAGCAGCCAGCGATCCTGAGCCGTGAGAGGCAGGTTCTTGGCCGAAGCACTGGCGGCGGCCAAAAACGCGGCCCGACTCAGCTCGATCAATTTGGGCGTGCCACTGCTGCCCGAGGTCGACACGATCGCGAACGGCGCGGAGCTCGCGGGCGCGACCGTTGGCGCGGGCGCGGGCGCAAGCGAGCTTTCGCTCGAGAGCTCCCGTGGATCCAGGAGCGCGCGGGCCTTGGCTCGAGCGGCCCACGCTTCTTGCTCCGCCATGGGCAAGCGTGGTGGCAACGGGAAGACCGTGATTCCATAACTCCACAGGGTGTAGAGCGCGAGCAGGCCCGAAAGCCCCGGCCGCGCGATTAGCGCGATGGGCGCGTTCGCCGGGGACAGCAAACCGCGTGCGGCGAGCGAAGCGCCGCGCAGTCTTACTTCGGACGCCAATTGCGCGAAGGTGAGGCGAGTGTCCGCTGTGACCAACGCCAGCGCGTCGGGGTGGCGCGCGGACACCTCGAAAACGTCGAGGCTCATGGCGGCACCTCGAGGGGTATGGAGCCAAGGCCCAACCCGGGCGCTTGGTGGCGCGCGAGCCGCGCGGTTGCTGCGCCGGTGCTCGAAGGCACCGGCCAAGCCGTGAGGCCCGAGTGTGGGGCGAGCCCCTGTGCAACCGCGCTGGTTCCGAGGGTGAGCGCGAGCTCGCACGTCGCTCTGTAAGCGATTGGTCCTTCGAAGCAGTGCGAGAATACGCTGGCGCAGCCGAAAATGCGCGCTTTTTGGGCCAGCTCGAGCGTGGTCAGCAATCCGCCGAGAACGGTCGGTTTGAGCACCAACGCGGTCACCCGCCGCTCGGCGAGCTCGGCGCGCGCCGGCAACGGCGCTCGTCGAAGCGTTTCGTCGAGCGCGACCGCCACCGCGGGCGCAATCAGCGGCGTTTCGCCAAAAGCCGTGGGCTCTTCGATGAACTCGATGCCGAAGGCGGCGAAGGCCTTCAGCCGTTCGCGAGCGACCGAGTGCGTCCACGCGCCATTTGCGTCGAGCCGAATGCGGAGCTGCGGGTCGAAGCGCGCTCGCAGCGCTTGGATCAGAGCGAGCTCTTCGTGCTCGCGACCCGGCAAGCCGACCTTCAATTTGAGGCTGGCGAAGCCAGCGGTGACCGCGCGTTCCGCGCTGGCGATCGGGTCGTCACTTTCGAGCAACGCGGCGAGCGGAAGCGAGCCTGCGGCGTCACTCGAAGTAGCTGAAAGGCGCGCGAGAAGCGCATGCAGCGGCTCGTCGCGCCGTCGCGCGAGCCAGTCGAAGGCCGCGGTTTCCAGCGCGAATCGCGCCGAGGGGAGGGCGTTTGGCAGAGTTTGGCGCAGCGCCGGGCCGAGCAGGTGCGGTTCGTCCACGGCGCGGGTCAGCGCGGCTTCTAGCAAGGCGAGGTCGAGCGCGCCGAGCTGCCGCTCGGCTTCGGCGAGCGTCTCGTCCGAGTACCCGGGCAGTGGCGCGGCCTCGCCTTGACCGAAGCCGCCACGACCATCCTCGATGGTGAGAATCGCGCCACTGCGCTCGTGCCAAGCTGCGCGCGCCGTCCGCACCGTGCCGCCGAGCGGGAGCCGATAGCGGGACAGCCGCGCTTTCCAGGTCACGCTGGGTGCGCTCCGAGCGCGATGCCGAGCGCAAACAGCACGCCGAACAGGAACAGCAAGCGAGCGGTGGCCACCAGCAGCGGGTTCAGCGCGCGACCCTGCGTGCGTGAAACTCGCACCAACAGGCGAATCGCGAGCGGCGCGCTCAGCCAGGGCAAGAGCACCCAGGGCCCACTGAGCTTGAGTAAGGCGAACAGCACCGGAATCGCATAGGCCGCGAAAAATAGCGCAAAATACTCGGCGAGCGCGCCGCCCCGTCCGAACCGGACCGCGAGCGTGCGCTTCCCGGCCTTCACGTCGGTTTCGCGATCGCGCAGATTGTTCACCACCAGGATGGCGGTCGCCAGCGCGCCGGGCGGAATTGCGGCCAGCGGCGCCAGGCTGGTGAGCGAGCGTGCGTGCACGAACGCGCTGCCACACACCGCGACCAGTCCAAAGAAGATGAAAACGAAAAGGTCGCCGAGGCCGTGATAGCCGAGCGGGTAGGGGCCACCGGTGTAGGCCACCGCGCACGCGATCGAAAGCAGCCCAACGGCCAGGATGGCCGGCCCGGCTTGCAGTATCAGGTACACGCCGACCAACAAAGACAGCCCGAAGACGACCAGCATGCCGCGGCGCACCGCGCCGGCGCTCAGCAGCCCCGCTTGCACGGCGCGCACGGGCCCCAAGCGTTCAGCCGTGTCGGCACCTTTCTCGTAGTCGAACACGTCGTTCGCGAAATTGGCGCCAATTTGCAGTAACATCGCGCCGAGCAGCGCGCCCAGCGCAGGTCCCGCGCGAAACACGCCCGCGTCGAACGCGCACGCGCTGCCCACCAACACCGGCGCCACCGCTGCGGTGAGCGTGGCCGGGCGCGCCGCCAGCACCCAGGCCTTGAGCGAACCCGGTCGCGCCGGGAGCGGCACCGCGCTCTGGGCGGCGCCAGCGGGCGATGCCGCGGTGCTCGCGCTCATGGCAGACGCTTGAACTTCTTGAAGTTCGGTTTGCGCTTTTCGACGAAGGCGTCCCGCCCTTCGCGACCTTCCTCGGTCAAGTAGAACATCAACGTTGCATTACCGGCTAGCTCTTGCAGCCCGGCCTGTCCGTCGCAGTCGGCGTTCAGCGCGGCCTTCAGGCAGCGCAGCGCGAGCGGGCTGTGCTGCAGCATCTCGCGGCACCAGGTGACCGTCTCTTCTTCCAGCCGCTCATACGGCACGACCGTGTTGACCAGGCCCATTTCGAGCGCTTGTTTGGCGTCGTACTGCCGGCACAAGAACCAGATTTCTCGGGCTTTTTTCTGGCCAACGATGCGCGCCATGTAAGAAGCGCCGTAGCCGCCGTCGAAGCTGCCCACCTTGGGCCCGGTCTGGCCGAAGCGCGCGTTGTCTGCGGCGATCGTCAGATCGCAGATCATGTGCAGCACGTGGCCGCCGCCAATCGCGTAACCGGCGACCATGGCCACCACGGGCTTCGGCAGTGTGCGAATCTGACGTTGCAAATCGAGCACGTTCAAGCGCGGCACGCCGTCCGAGCCGACGTAGCCGCCGGTGCCGCGCACCTTTTGATCGCCGCCCGCGCAGAAAGCGTCTTTGCCTGCGCCAGTCAGGATGATCACGCCGATTTCAGCGTCATCCCGGGCGTCGGCGAACGCGCGACTCATCTCGGTCACGGTGAGCGGACGAAATGCATTTCTGACCTGAGGCCGATTGATGGTGATCTTGGCGATGCCATCCGGAGACTTGTCGTACAGGATGTCTTCGTAGCCGGGAACGCGCTGCCACTCGATGTCAGTCATGATCGGAGTCCTTTTGCGATAGCGCTCGCGACCGCTTCCGGTCGTTCGAGCAAGAGATTGTGTCCGGCCTCGGGAACCTCGGCGAAATAGCCGTTCGGGAGCTTGCGTACAACGCCCGCCGCGATGTCGCAAAACTTGCGATCGAGCGCGCCAGCGAGCAGGCTGACGGGGCAATTTATCCGCGAAAGCGCGGGCCAGTAGCTGGGCATTTCTGCGAGGCCGGTGACGCGCAGCGAGTGACACAGGCCGGCGGCGGTGTGGCCCAAGCGCCGCTCGCGCTCGGCTGCTCGCGTGCGTTCGGGCAGGCCGGTCTGGGACGCGAACAGCGGCTCGCCCTGCCAACGCTCGACGAAAGCCGCGAGACCCTGTCGACTCAGCACGTCGCACCAGGCGGCATCGCGCTGACGACGGAGCGCGCGCTCGCTTTCATCGGCGAGACCCGGGCTGCCGGAAACGAGCACGGCAGCGCTGAAGCGATTCGGCGCGCGAGCCAGCATGCCGAGCGCCAGCCGCGCGCCGAGCGAATAGCCGGCAAGCACGCACTCCGCCGGAGCCAGGAGCAACAGACGTTCGACTTCGCCTTCGAAGGTGTCGCGCTCCAGCGCGGCCGGAGGTGAGCCATGACCGGTGAGCCAGGGCATAACCGGGTGGCACCCGGGCAGCGCCGCCACGACCGTATCCCAGGAACTCGGCGCTCCGGTGAACCCATGCAGGAGCAGAAGGTTCGCCATTGTCACCTCAGATCAGCTCGCGCTCGAGCGACTCTTCGAACAGCGCTCGAATGCGCGCCCGGCTCGTGCGCGCGCTGTGCGGGGCGACCACCGCGTGGACCAACGTGCAGCCCTTCTGTTCGAACGCTACTTTTAGCGCAGCATTCAGCGTGGAAACCTGCGACGCGCGTTGGTAGCCGACTCGGAAAAGAGCGGCGGCGTGCTGCAAGTCGACGTTCGGTGGGGTGAGCCAGAAACGCGCGAGCTCCGGGCTATCGGCCACGGCGCTCTGCACCGGTAACTCGTCGAAGATACGGCCGCCGCCGTTGTCGATCACCACCAGAACCGCGGGTAGCTCGAGCCCGCGCATCGCTGCCAGCCCGCCGACATCGTGAAGGAAGCTGACGTCGCCCAAAATCGTCAGGCTCGGTAGGCGCGCGCCGTGGGCTGCGCCGGCAGCGCCGGACACCAAGCCGTCGATCCCGTTCACGCCGCGCTGACACCAGACCCGGGTTGCTTTGCCCGGGTTCGGCGGAACGAAAGCATCGACGTCGCGGATGGGTAAGCTATTGCCGAGCCCGAGCAAGCAGCCTTGCGGCGCGGCGTCAATGGCGGCACGCACCGCGGCACCCTCGCCCAGTTCGTCCTTGGGGGACTCGGCGAGCACCTGATCGACGATCCGCCAATAGCTGTTTTCGGCTCGAGCGCAGCGCTGGGCGAAGCTTCTTCGGGCTGCCATTCGCTCCGCATCGCCCGAGCTACCGAGCGCTCGCGCCAGAACGGCTGCGAACCGCGACGGTTCCGCATCGATCAGGAAGCGCGCCCGATTGGACGGATCCGCCCATTCCCCTTGACCGACCACGATGACCTCCGCCTCGGTCGAGGCGCGGAAGCGTTCAAAGGCCGACGAAGTCGGTGGAGTTCCGAGAACCAGAACGCAATCCGGTTTCAAGGTCTGGCCGAAACGCGAGGCAAGGAGCGCGTCGAAAGCGCCGAGCACCGTGACCTCGTCCGCTTGCTGATAGCCCGGCTTCCCGCGCGCTTGGCTCGTCATCTCGGGACACAGCGGAAAGCCGGTAGCGTGCGCAAGGCTAAAAATGTGGGACGAAACGCCCTCGGTCATCGCAAGCGGACCGCAGACGATGAGCCCGCTGCTCGCTGCCTGGATCCGGTCGGCGAGCTGCTGCAACGCAGCGTCGGAAGGAGTCGATGACACGGTCGGCAGTCGTGAGGTCGGGCCGCGTTCGAGGCGAGCGCTGACGGCAAGCGACAACGCTTTGTCATCGTCGCTGCGGGGAGCCACGGGCTCGAGCGGCTTGCGCGCTCGCGCGTTGATGTGCACGGGTCCCGGCCTCGGCCCGCGGCTTTCGTCCACGGCCTGTGCGACTCGCCGTACGAGCCCGTCGAGCGCGGCACTCGCGCGCTCCGGGTGGCCGAGCTCGACATAGCGTCGCGCAAATCGGCCGTAGAGCTCGAGCTGATTCATGGTCTGCGCGGCGCTCGCGTCCATGACCTCGAGCGGGCGGTCGGCAGTCACGATCACCAAAGGCAAGTTCGCCTGCGCGGCCTCCACCACGGCCGGAAAATATTCCGCCGCCGCGCTGCCGGAGGTGCAGAGCAGTACGCTCGGGCGCCCGGTTGCCCGTACTTGCCCCAGCGCAAAGAACCCGGCGCTGCGTTCGTCCCACAACGAATGGCAGCGTAACCCCTCGGTGTGAAGCGCCGCCCAGGCAAATGGCGTGGAACGCGAGCCGGGGCTCACCACCACATCTCGTACCCCGCACTTGGCGAGCGTTCCGAACAACAGCCGCGCCCACTCCGTGAGCGTGGTGTCACTCACGGGGAGACTCCGAGCGCCCCCAGCAACGCTTGCAGCTTCCAGCGGGTTTCATTGAGCTCGCTCCGCGCGTCGGAGCCCTGAACGATGCCGGCGCCCGCGTACAAGCTGGCGCGCTCCTTTTCCAAAAGGCCCGAGCGCAGCGCCACCGCGAAGGCGCCATCGCCTTGAGCGTCGACCCAGCCGATCGGGCCCGCGTACCAACCGCGCTCGTCCGGTTCGTGCTCGGCGATCCACGAAAGGGCGCGCGCGCTCGGTACTCCGCCTACGGCGGGAGTCGGATGCAGCCGCTCGACCAACTCGAGCACGTGCAGCGGCTCGCGGAGAAGGCCGCTGATGCGCGTGCGCAGGTGCACCACGTGACGCAAGCGATGAATCTCGGGCACCGGCGAGTGCTCGAGCTCGCTGGCGATGGGCGACAACGAATGAAGCAGCTCGCGCAGCACGATTGCCTGCTCGGCGCGGTCCTTCACGCTCTCCATCAGGCGCCCGGCAGGCAGATCGCCAACGTTCATCGAGCCAGCCAGTGCGTCGGTTTCGAACGCGCGGCCTTGCTTGCTCACCAGGCGCTCCGGCGTTGCGCCCAGAAAAGTCGTGCCCGTGACGCGAAACGCGAAACGAACGCACTCCGGCGCGATCGCACCCAGCCGGCGTAGCGCCTGCGGTACGGACACCGGCTCGGGCAGCGTCACCTCGACGCGGCGCGCGAGCACGAGCTTCTCGAGCTCGCCGCGCTCGATGGCCGCGCGCACTTGGTCGACCAGCTGCAAGAATTCGCTCTCCGAGCGCTCTTCACGAGGGGCGGGCACGAGCGCGGGCGCGATACTTTGTGGCGGCTCGCCGAGCGCGTCGAGCGCCCGCGCCGCCAGATCGAGCGCGCTCTCTCGCGCGGCCGCGTCCGCAAGCTCGGACTCGTGCAGCACGAGCGCGAGCCAGGCTTCGTCGCCGCTACGCGCGTAGGCGAGCCGCGGCAACACGAAGCGCGCCTCGCCAAAGGCGCTCCAGGCTGGAGACGCCGCTCGACCGGGCTGGAACGCGAAGCCACCGAACAAGCGTAGCCCAGCGGCGTCGCCGCCCAGACTGGCGAACACTGCGCGCACTCCGTCGCCGACGGTGCGAAAGCGCGCAGCGCCATTCGCGCTGATGACGCGCGTGGCGCCCAAGCCGACGTACTCGTAGCCGGCTGGTTCCGACCAATAGTTGGCTTCGGCGCTCGGCTCCAGCGCGAGCAGAGCCTCAGCGCGTCGCGCGGGGGCGGGTACCCGAACCACGCACAGCTCGCTGCGCGCGGGACGCGCGGCGGCCTCCGCCAACGCCGCGCGCAACGGGGTCAGCGAACTCGGGGCCTCGGACAGAGAAGCGGAGCGAGACGAGGTCATGCAACCGCCCGCGGCGTGCCGACGTACAGATGGCAAACGCCGAAGGTAAGGGGGGTGAGCTGAAGCGGCTCGATGCCCGAGCTCGCCATCAGCTCGGAGAAAACGGCGGCTTTCGGAAACGCCGCAATCGAACGCTGCAAGTAGCGATACTCCCGAGCACCCGAGAGCAACGCACCGAGCGTCGGCACCAAGGTGTGCACGTGAAAGCGCGCGAAGGGAGCGAGCAGGCCACCGTCCGGCTCCGAGAGCTCGAGGATGGCGATGCGCCCACCCTGACGAGTGACTCGGGCCATTTCCCGGAGCGCCTTCGCACGATCGGGCACGTTGCGAATCCCGAAGGCGATGCACACGCCGTCGAAGCTGGCGTCCGGGAACGGGAGGCTTTGCGCGTCGCCTTGCAAGAGCTCGATGCGATCACTGAGCCCGCGCTCAGCCACTTTGCGGCGCCCGATTTCCAGCATTTTCTCGGATGGATCGAGGCCAACCACGTGGCAGGAGCTTTGTTCGCGCGCGACCCGCAGGGCGAGGTCACCGGTGCCGGTCGCGAGGTCGAGCACGCGCGCACCGCTGCGGAGTGCGAGCGCTCGCGCCGTTTTGCTCCGCCAGCGCTGATCGATGCCGAACGAGAGCAAGCGGTTCATCAAATCGTAGCGAGCCGCGATGGCATCGAACATCGCGCCCGATCCGTCGTTGATCTTGCTCAGTGACACATTCTGGGTCTCGGTCATCTTCGCTCGGCGACCTTGAGCAGCGGCGTAGGGTCGATGGATCTTCCGGAGACCAGCGCCGAGAGCAAGCCCTCACCAAGCTTGGCCAGGCCGCGCAGTTCTTGCAGCCGGCCGCGCTTGAACACGACGCGCGCCTCCTCGTCGGAACCGGCGGCGGAGAGCCGCTGCTCGGCCGCCTCCAGGGTTTCGGCAAATTCTTGAATCAGCACCAGCTCGCGCTCGCGCAGCACTCGCTGCACGAGGCGCCCAATGCTGGTCTCGGCTTCGTAGTAATCTCGTCGTTCGCCCGGTCGCCAGGTCTTCTTGACCGCGCCCCACTTCACGAGCTCGGACAGCGCCATGCTCACGGCGCCGCTGCTCATGCGCAGCTCATCGCCGATCTCTGCGGCGCCGAGTGGCTCGGGCGCCAAGTAGAGGAGCGCCCAGATCCGCCCCATGGGGCGCTTGAATCCCCAAAACTCCATCAACCGACCCACCGTGTCGGCGACATCGAGTTCAGGATTGTTGGCGGCAGGCCCAGTCATGCCGGGGGAAAGCGACTTGTTTGAGGTTTCAAAATCTCTTGAAACTTTAGGCTCGGCGTCCTGGAGGGTCAAGCGGGGGCTAGAGGCCCGTTGGCCGGCAAGCACCGGTCTCGCAAACGAAAAATGTTACACCCCCTGCGCGCTGGGACGCGCGCGAGGAGGTGGTGGTAGCCTTCGGAAACCGCCTTCGCGGTGAATCGCGGGTGAAATCGATGGCTGAATCGAATGTCGGCCCGAGTGCCGAAGGTTTGAGAGTCGCGGTGGTCGGGGCCGGGCCCGCGGGTTTTTACGCCACTGACTTTTTGCTGAAACAGGGCGCCAGCGTCGACTTGTTCGAACGGCTGCCAGCGCCGTTCGGGCTATTACGCTACGGCGTCGCGCCCGATCATCAGAACATCAAGCGCGCGGGCGCCGCGTTCGAACGCACCGCGCTAAACCCGAAGGTTCGCTACTTCGGCAACGTGAGCGTCGGACGCGACTTGGCGGTCAGCGAATTGCTCGCTGACTACGACCAAGTGCTGTTCGCGATCGGCGCCGCAACCGACAAGAAGCTCGGCGTTCCCGGTGAAGATCTGGCAGGCAGCATCGCCGCGACCGCGTTCGTCAATTGGTACAACGGTCACCCCGACGCTTCGGCGGACAGCTACGATTTGAGTCAGCGCCACGCGGTGATCGTCGGCATGGGCAACGTGGCGCTCGACGTGGCGCGCATCCTGGTTCGGCGCCCCACCGAGCTTGCGAACACCGACATCGCTGGCTACGCGCTGGCCGCTCTGGAGAAGAGTCAGGTGCGTGAAGTCGTGCTGTTGGGACGCCGTGGGCCCGCGCAAGCGGCGTTCGATCAGGGCGAGCTGTCGGACATCGCCGATTTGCCGGGCGTCCAGGTGGTCATGGACAGCGAGGTGTCGCTGGAAGGCGTGCACGACTTGCCAGCCGCCGCTCGGCGCAACGTGGAATATTTGGCCACTCTGCCGCGCGCGGCGAGCCCCGAGGCCGAGCGCGTGGTGCGCCTGCGTTTCCTGGCGTCTCCGCATGAAGTGTTGGGTGAGGCTGGGCGGGTCCGTGCGCTGCGAGTCGAAGAGAACGAGCTCGAGACTCGACCCGACGGGAGCGTGAGTGCACGCGGCACTGGCCGGATCGAGACGCTCGATGCGGGCATGGTCGTTCGCTCCATCGGCTATCAGGCGACGCCGACTCCTGGGTTGCCGTTCGACTCGCGAGGCTCGGTGGTGCCCAACGTACAGGGCCGCGTCGGCAAGCCCGGCGAGATCATGGATCGCTGTTACGTGGTCGGCTGGATCAAGCGCGGTCCGGTCGGCCTGCTCGGAACGAACAAGCAAGACGCCAAAGAGACGGTCGACCATATGCTCGCGGATCGCGAAGCGGCGCTTTCCGGTCGTGACAAGCGCGCTGCCGGCAGCGCCGTGGCGCTCTTGCGTGAGCGTGGGACGCGCTTGGTCAGCTACGCGGACTGGCAGCGCATCGACGAAAAGGAGCGAGCGCGCGGCGCCGAGCATGGCAAGATTCGCGAGAAGTTCAGCACCGTAGCCGCCTTCCTCGCGGCCCTCGACGGCTGAGCTCGCACGCGCGCCATGGGCGACTCGGCGATTCATCACGTTTCGGATACGGCGTTCATGGTGGCGCACTGTCGCGCGCTCGAATCGCAGCGTCGTGACGCCTTATTTCACGATCCCTTGGCCGCCCGCCTGGCGGGCGATCGCGGCAAAGCCATCATCGAGGCCTTTCCGACCGCGCGAATGACCACCTGGATGGTCGCCATTCGCACCGTGGTGATCGACGAACTCATTCGCGCGCTGCTTCCGCGAGGCATCGACACGGTCCTGAATCTGGGCGCGGGTTTGGATACGCGGCCCTACCGGCTGGATGTTCCGAAGGACCTCAACTGGGTCGAAGTCGACTATCCGCACGTCATCGAGTTCAAGCGCGAGCGTCTCCAACGCGAGCAGCCGCGCTGCCAGTTACGACAGGTCGGGCTGGATCTGGCCGACTCGCGTGCTCTGCAGGAGTTTTTGGCCGAAGCCAACGGGCGGGCCAAGCGGCTCTTGGTGCTGACCGAAGGCGTGGTGCCCTATCTAGACGTCGGACAGGTTGGCCTACTCGCCGACGATTTGCGGGCTCTCACTCGGCTCGACTCCTGGATCGTGGACTACTTGTCTAAGGAGAGCCATCGGCACCGAGAACGCGCGGGTGTGACTCGACACATGCGACAGGCTCCGTTCAAGTTTCAGCCCGACGACTGGTTCGCGTTCTTTGCCGAGCATGGCTTCAAAGTAGGGCAGCTGCGCTACTTGGCGGAACGAGGCGACGAGCTGGGTCGCCACGCTCCGCTGCCGCTGCGCTATCGGCTGCTCATCTCATTACTTCGTCGGCTCACGCCACCGAGCAAGCGCGGAGGCTTTCAGAAGTTCGCTGGCTACGCGGTGCTCGAGCCCGAACGCTCCGTGAATTGAGCTTGGACGCGCGCGTCGCTACTTGGCGACCTCAGCGACGGAGCCGGATTTCGCGGCTCGCTCCGACACGGTCTTGAGTGCGCCGAGCCCGCGCTCGAAGTCGCCGCCGATCATCTTGTCCATGCTCACGAACAGCGACATGGCCTTGCCGATGAAGGTGTTCTTGCCGTCCATCGCCCAAGTGACTTTGGTGAGTGAGCCCTCGGGGACGAAGCTGAACGTTGCGGTGTTGGTGGCCTCGAAAGGCTTCAAGAACTCGAGCCGGATCACCAGCCGCGCGGGTGGATTGGCCTGTTCGATGGTCATGCGCCCTTCGCCAACCTGGCTGTTGCCGACCCAAGCATACTGCGCGCCTCGACCGCTGGCCGCGCCCTCGTAGCTGCGCTTCATGGCTGGATCCAACTTCTCCCACGGGGACCAGGCGCTCCAGGCGTGAAAGTCGCTGACTTGCGCGAACACGACGGCCGGTGGTGCGTCCACCACTTGCGAGCGCTCGACGTGAAAGGTTGGCGGGCGGGTCGCCACGACGACGAGCAGGAGGACGATTGCGGCAGCAATGCCAAGTGCGATCTTCTTGAACATGATCAGACCTCGTTTAGTAAGGTAGGTCGCCCGCGGGGCGATTCAGGTAGTCCGGCTCGGGATCGCGCTCGAAGCGAACGGCCAGGACGGTGGAGCGCCCTGCAAGCAGCGCCTTGGCGACGCGGTGCATGCCATCCATCACCCGGCCATCGGCGGAGAGAATGATTGGGAACGACGGATCCGCGTCTTTGATCAGCTGCATGTGTTCGACCACGGCGCGACAGGTCGGTTCGTTCGCCGTCTCTCGGAACCAATACGGTTCGTCGAGCTCCCGTACTGTCGCAAGCTCGACTTCGGCGCGCGGTAAGCCCTGAGAGAGCTCGATCAAGCGCTCGACGTCCCAAACCAGCAGCCCCTGCTCGCCGCGGCGGAAGTGATACTGCTTGCGCACCCAGCAGCCATATCCTTCGCGGCGGCGGGGAGCCAGCTTCGGCTCATTGGGCCCGAAATCGCAGTGCGAAATCAGTGCCCGAACTCGGGTCGCTTTTCGCTCGACCGCACGTGGCAAACGCCGGTCGCGCCCAGGTGCGCAATTTGTGGGAGCAGCTGCAGGTAGACGCGATCGCCCAGGCTCTGAATGAGCGGTCTCGGAATAGCGTCCAGAGGTACGGGCGAGTTTTGCAGTTCCTCCAAAGTGATTTCGCCGTTTGCATCGCCGTGCTCGTCGTCGGCCGCGCGGAACGCTTCGAAGCTCGGTGAAACCGCGGGCTCAATCGGCGGGTTTTGAAACAAAGCACCGCCGCGAATCAGTATGTCGATCGTCTTTGTTTCGTTGGCCACGAGTCGCACGTTGCCGTTCTCGGTGTCGTCGCCCGGTGTGAGCCTGCAGTCGACGTACTCGATGAAGCGCCGAAAAGACCAGTTGAAGGTCTTCTGAACCCCGAGTCTTTCGGCGGTGCCCTCGATGTGCACGCTCACTCCACCGTCGCTCGCGTGCGCGTCACTGCCTGGTGTGCGGAGCAGCGCGTCGTCCTGCTCGCTCACGCCCGTACCAAGCAAGGTGTCCCAGGCGGGGGAGGCGATGCGAAAGCCGATGCTGCAGCTGCCCAAGGCGTAGCCGAGCATCACTTTCTGGGGTGAGGCGCCGGTAAGCTCGAAGATGCGGCTGTAGTCGCTCTCGGTGTAGGGCTCGCAATCGTCGCCATCGAGCTTTACGTCGCCAAGGACGACCAGAAAACGGCGATAGGAGATGGACCAGCCGTCTGCGGTCGCGGCGATCCCGTCGCTGAGTGCGGGATCTGCGCTGACTGTCACCACGAGCTGACCGGGCGGCGCGCGGGTGTCGTCCGGCAGGCAAGCCGGCAGCAACAGGGGCAGCGCCAAGGACGAGAGGAGTGTGCGTATCGCGCGCATGGTCAAAACCCTGCCTCGGCCCCGATGCTCGGAATCGTGATCGGGCCGATCTCGGTGTCGTTGAAGGATTCCTTGCTGAGGGTCGCGTTCATGAGCTCGGCCACGAACGAGACCCAGCGCGATCCGCGTAAATTCCAGCGCTTTTCGAGGCGCAGGTCCACGCGGTAGAAGGGGTCGTTCCGTGCGGGGTGTTCGGAGCGTGGCTCGGCGATCAGGCCGTTGGTGTCTGCAATCTTGGGCGTGCCGGTGTAAAAGACCAGGCGCGTTCCAGCACGCCAATTGCGGCCGAGGTTGTAGGCGAGCGCGGCGTTGAGCACGTGGGTGCGGTCGAAGGTGCTTGGAAAGTGTTCGCTACCGATGCTGCGCGTCGAGCGCGACAGCGTGTACGAAAGAAAGCCGCCGAGCCGCTGGGTAAGATCGCGGTGCAAATAAAGCTCGAGCCCAACGGCTGAGCCCAGGCTCCGCGGATCCTCGCGGGCGTCGGGCGGGCCGTCGCCATTGCTGGCGAATGCGTCCGCCATGTCGAAGAACGCATTGTAAAAACCGGTGACGGTGGCTTTGGTCGCCGAACCCAGCTCGAGTTCGACACCAGCGCTGGTCTGAACGCTTTCCTGAAGGCCGCCTTTCAGGCCCGCTGGCGAGCGGCCTGGCAAGGGGATCACGAACGCCGGCGGCTGATGCGATATGCCGTCCGCGTGCACGATGGTGAGCCACGGGGCGACCTTGAAACGCGCGGAGATCCGCGGATCGATCGAGAACGCACTGGCGCCATCCGAGTGGTAGGCATCGAGCCGAAGGCCCGGTGTGACCTCGATTCCGGACGCAGGCTTCAGCACGAAGTCGGACCAGACGCGGTGTTCACGTCGATTCGACTGGGGTTGTTGCGGGCGAAGGCGCCCGTTTCGGGGTCGTCGGGGTCGGTGTACTTGGGCTTTGCGGTCGAGTACTGGTCGAGCACCACATCGCCGCCGAGGCGAAACAGCGCGCGTGAAGCGAGCTCGGTCCGGTATTCGCTGCGCGCGGCGAGCGAGCGGTCGATCGCGTTGCCCTGATCGGCAAAGTGTGACTGATCGAAGCCCAAGGTGAGTGAGGTGTCGAGCGAGCCCTTGTCGAAGCGGTGCTCGTGACGTAGACCGAGACGATAAAATTCAGCGCCGAACAGCACGTTTAGGCCGTCTCCCTGCTTTTGAGCGAGAAGGTCGTACGAGCCCAAGCCAAGCAGGCTGATTTGGTCGCGGGGCGTGACTGCATAGCTGACGCGCGCCTGGTAGTCGCGATAGTCGAGCTTCAGATCCGGAACCAGGAGCGAAAACAGTGCTGCGGTGAAGGAGTATCGGCCGCCCAAGAGCAGGCTGCCTTTGCCGTCGGCGAACCCAGTCTCGACCAGCGCGCCGGCGTCGAACGGCCGAATGTTGGCTTCGCCGTGCAGATCGTAGCGCGGCTCGGTGGTCTCCGCGGAGACGATTCCGCCGGCGTAGCGCCCGAAGCGCGCGGGATAGCCTCCGGGATAAAGATCGACGCGATCGACTAACGCGGGATGAATGACCGAAGGGCCGATCGCGACGTGATAGAGAAAAGGGATTCGGATGCCGTCCACGAAGTAGCCGACGTTTCCGGGAGGCGCGCCGCGCACGTAGAAGAAGGGCAAGCCCGAGATCATGGGGGTGACGCCGGGTAGTGCCTCGATGGCTCGAAACGGATCACCGAACGCGCCGGGTAGTTGACGTACCTCGGCGCGGGTCAGCGAGGACACTCCGGGCGCCAAGCGCTCGCCCTGAACCACGACCTCGATCGGCTGCTCGGGCGCGCGATTGCCGCCGGCTGCTGCGAGCTCGGTCGCTTCGCGCGCGAGCTCGACCTGGATTCTGGTTTCACTCAGAGGGTTTAAGTCTATTTCGGCTGTCTGCGCCGTGAAACCAGGGGCTTCGATGCGAACTTTTGCCGCGCCGCGCGGCAGTGAGTCGCTGCGAAATTCGCCTTTGGCATCAGGCTCGAGCGAGTAGTCGCGCTGGTCGCTCGCGTGAACGCGGAGACGCGCGCCCGGCACCGGGCCGCCGCTTTGGCGGTCGCTCACCGTGGCGGAGAGGAGCGAGGGCGGAGCGCTGAACGTGTACAGAAAGCGGATCTTGGCGGGCACCGGCTTCTCAGCACGGCGCGCGGGTTCGAATTGCAGTTCGCGCGCCGCGGCTAGCGCGGCCGAATCGAACAGCGGGAGACCGGGCCGCTCGAGCGTCGCGTTTCGCACGCTGCCGTCGACCCCGATTTCGAGCACCAGGTCCACGCGAATGGTCGAGAATTCTCCGGCCTCGAGCGCCGCTCTCGGATAGGCGACGCCTGGGTCGCGCGTGAGCTTGGGCGGCGTGACCTGCGCCGGGGCGGCCGATTTTTCTGGCTCAGCCGGCACGGTTTGCGCGAGCGCGGGCTTTACCCAGAACAAGGCTGCGACGATCAAACAGGTACGAGTCATCTGATTTCAGCGGACGAAGCGCACGTTCAGCGTGATGCCGGTCGTGCTCGGGCGACCCGAGCGGTCGGTGCCCGGGAGCCACTGTTTGCGCAGCGCGCACGTGCGTGCGGCCTCGGCGAAGCCGTGACCTGGATCGGTGAGTGGGCGCACTCGGGTCGGGCGTCCGCGCGGATCGACCTCGACTCGTAGCGAGACCTGCGCGCGGTTTACGCCGTCGACGTCAGCCTGTGCGGGGAATGGACAATCCCAGGAGAGACCGCCAATGACGTTTGGTCCGCGTGAACGGTCTGGCCCGTCGCCGTTCCCGGCTGATGCGCGCGCTGGCGCGCTGTTTCGAACCGGGTCAGCGGTGGCGACCGCACGCGAAAAGCGTGCGCTGGTACCCTGCGCCGAGGTCACGCCCCCAGGGTCGTTCGCGCCGATGCCGGTTACGACCGTGTCTGTAAGGTCGAGCAGCGGCTCGGTCGGATCGCTGTTGGTGAGCACGGCCCCAGCCCGCGCGACTTCGGGTGGAGCAGGACTCGCAGGAGCGTGCTCGACAGGAGCGCGCGGAGCGCGGGGGGGCGGCTCGGTTGGCTGTGCCGGCGGCTCGACGGGGGCCGGCGGCGGACTGGGCACGGTTGGTGGGGGCAATTCCACCACTAGCTCGGTGGGAGCGAACGGCCGCGGCGGGCGTGCGCCAGAGTGTGCCGAGGTGATCAGCGAGATCACGGCCGCATGCGTACACGCTGCAAGAACCACGGCCACACGAAACCCGCGGCGATTGGGGCCGAGCTCGCCGATGAGCTCGCGCAGGGTGTCAGGCGCTGGCCGCAATAGCACGAGCGAGCGCCCGTTCATCAGAGCGCTGCCGGGGCGGTAGTGGCGGGTGATGGCTCGAACACCACACCGAAGCCAACGCGAGCAATGCCCGCTTGACGCAGTAGATCGAGCACGTGAATCACGCGCCGATGCGGCACGTCGCCGTCTGCGCGAATGATGGCGCGCAGCTCAGTGACCCGATGCGCCGCGTCGTGCGCCAACTCGATCAGTTTCTGATCGGTGGGCACCATTTCGCCGTTGATCTTGCTGCTGCCGTCGGGGAGTAGCTCGATCGCGAACAGTTCTTCCGTGCTCTCGGCGCTGGCCGCTTTAGGCAAGTCCAGCGCGATCGACTCGGGCGCCACGATCAGGCGAGCGGTTACCATGAAGATGATCAGCAACACCAGGGTGATGTCGACCAGCGGCGTCACGTTGATCGACGCGATCGCGCCGTTGCGAGACGAAGGTGAGGCGCCCATGGTTAGCTCTCCCTGCCAGCGTCGAGAGCGTTCGGACGTACGTGCGCGAGCAAGACGTGACCGAGCGTTTCGGCGTTTCCGAGCGTTTCGGCCAATTTGCCCTGGAAAGAGTTGAACACCGCGACCGCCGGGATGGCGACGCACAAGCCGACCGCAGTCGCCACCAGCGCTTCGGCGATCGTGCTCATCACGCGCTCGGGCGCCAGCGCGAGCGCCGAGGCGCGCGCCGGGGCCGCACGCCCGAGCTCGTCGAACGCGCCGACGATGCCGATCACCGTGCCGAGTAAACCCACGAACGGCGCGTTCGCACCCACGGTGCCCAAGAACGACAGCCGCCGCTCGAGCCGCGCTCGCTCGATCCCGGTTGCGGCGGCCATGGCCTCTTCCGCTGCGGAGCGCCCGCGCTGCCAGTGATCGAGGCCGGAGAGTACGACAGCGGCCTCGGTGCTGCGCGACTTCTCGAGCCGCTCGCGCGCGGCGGCCACTTCGCCTTGACCGAGTAAGGTGTGTAGGTCACGGACCAGACTCGCGATGTCGTCGCGCTTCGACCAAAAGGCCAGCGCACGGTCGAGCATGATCGAAAGTGACGCCACGCTGAGCGCAAAGAGAAACCAGAGCACCCAGGTCGCCCCCGCCTGAACCATGAAATTCTTCGATTGTTCAACCATGCCTAACCCGTGCCTCCGTGCGCCCAGCGCGTGCGTCGCCCCGTATCCGCCGTTCCGAGCTGGAGCATTCACGCCCCGAGAAATTTCTTTTATTTGAACGATCGCCAGGCGACTGGCGGATAGGCTTCAGAAACCGATGTCCCCGCTTCGAACCTTCCAATCAGCCTTCCGTGGTCCGCGCGCCGCGGCGGCCGGTTTGGCGGGCTGTTTGTTGTTACTGCCCGCGCTGGCTCGCGCGCAGTGTCGAATCGAGGTGGTGGGTCCCGAGAGCAGCCTCTGGCAGCAGGCGGCCAGTCTGCTGGGGGGCGAAGCCAGTGGACACGCGGTCGCCAGCCGCTGCTCGGCCGTGTTGGTGGAGGCGGCCGACGGGCTCGGAAAACTGACCTTTACGACCAATGACGGTCGCACTGCCCGGCGCGAGCTCGAGGATCCGCTGGAGCTTGTGCCGACCGTGCAGGCGCTCAGTATCGAGGGGCCCCCGGCCGAACCGCCCAGCGCGGTCGCCGCGTTGGATGGGCGGCGTGCTCCTGCTCGCATCCCCGCGGATCACGCCGCGCCTGGGGCCGCGACCGCGCCGAAAGGCTACGAACTCAGCCCGCTGTGGGGCGCCCAAATCGGCTTTCGCGCGGGCGCGGATCATCTGATCACGCCGTGCATCAGCGCCTTCGGCGCGGTGCCGCTCGACCGCTGGGAGCTCGGGATTCTGGCCCGATACGAGGCGCATTACGTGAGCACGCTCGGCGGGAACGAGGACGCGCCTGAAACCTCCAGCGCGGTGTTCGGTGTCACTGCGGGTCGACGAGATCCGCTCGGCAGCGTCGTCGTGCGCAGCGGGCTCACGGGCTTGCTTGCCGCCGTACACGAAGAGGGCGGTGGCAAGCGTGGCCAAGCCGAGGCGCGGCTCGGCGCCTACGGCGGCGCGGTAGTTCCGTTGTCGCGGCGCGTGGGCCTGCGCGCCGATCTGGCCTTCGAGGTCGTGCCTTACAGCATCGGTCACTCGCAATCGAATGCCATCGGCGGCTCGAGCCTGCCTTGGTGGGGGCTGACCTCGGTCGTCGGCTTGGAGATCAATTGACCCGGTGCGTGAGCGCTCTCTTTCCGGAGCGAAGCCTCGGATGACACGAGCGCTTCAGCCGCAGCCGGCTGCGTCCGATCAGGAGCTGATCGGAGCGATCGCGAATGGCAACCTGCAAGCGCTCGGCGAGCTTTTCGACCGCTACGAAGCGGACATTCGGCGCTTCATTGGCCGGCTCGGCGTCGGAATCGGCGATGTCGATGATTTGGTTCAGACCACGTTTCTCGAAGTAATTCGCGCTTCGGCGCGCTTCGACGCCACGCTTTCGGCGAAAAGCTGGCTGTTTGGTTTGGCAGTGATGCTGGTGCGCCGGCATCGCCGCTCGCTGTCGCGCGCAGCCGAGCGATTGCTCTCACGAGCTCGCTGGCTGCGCCCGGACGAACCGTCGACACCCGCGGCGGAGTTCGACAAGGACCAGGATTTGCGGCGTTTTCAGCAAGCATTGCAGCGGCTGTCCGCAAAAAAGCGCGAAGTGTTCAGCCTGGTCACCCTGGAAGGGTTGAGCGGCGAAGAGGTCGCGCGCGTGCTCGAGATTCCGGTGGCCACCGTTCGCACTCGCCTGCACCACGCGCGGCAGGAGCTGCGCGCCGCGCTTGCGGAGGAGGCGACATGACGGCCAAGGGTTGCGCTCGCGCCTGGCAAGCGGAGGCGGTGCTCGACGGCGTTCTGTCGCGGGCCGACGCCTCGTCGTTCGAGCGGCACGTCGCGATATGTAGCGAGTGCGCGGGTGAACGGCAGGCGTTGCTGCGGCTCGGCGCTGTCGCACGCCGACTACCGAGCCTGGACGTCTCGCCGCTGCGGCGTCGCGCGCTACACAACGAGCTTTTGCGCCGTGCGAATGAGCTGTCGACGGGCGTCGCGCCGAAACGCTTCGCACGGCTGTGGGTGGTCGTGCCGGTCGTCGTTTGTGCGCTAGCGGCCTTGTGCGCGGTGTGGCTGCGCCCGCTTCACCCGACCGCGTCGGTCGCGCCGCCGACTTATCGCCTGAGCGCTGGGGCCAATGCTCGCTGGCGCGTCGCCGACGCGGGGCGCTCGCTCAAGCTCGAGTTGCAGACGGGCGTGATTACCATAGTGGTGAACAAGCTCGAATCGGGTCAACGTTTTGCCGTCGCGCTGCCCGATGGAGAGCTCGAGGTGCGCGGGACTCGCTTCACGGTGGAGTGCGACGCCCACCATACCCGGCGCATCACGGTCGCGGAGGGGCGAGTCGCGGTGCGCCTGAGAGGGCAGGCGGCGTTGAGCCTGGGCGCAGGCGAAGCGTGGTCGCGTGAGGCCACGCGGGCGATGGTCGCACCAGGGCCAGCGAGCTCGGTAGCAGTCGAGACCGCGCGCTCGGAAGCGGTGCCTCGCGAGCCCGCTTCGAAGTCGAGCCGCGCGGTCGAGCGCGGGGCGTCAGGGACGGCGGTCAAGCCGTCCGCAGCTGTGCTCGCTCGGAATCGCGCGCCGAGCGCGCCGGCGAGCAGCGCGAGCGAAAGGGCTGCGCCGGTCGAAGCCGCGCCGTCGCCCGCGGCCAGCGCGGCGCGCGAATTTGCCGAGGCGATGGCGGTCTTTTCGCGCGGTGACTTCGGTACCGCCGAGCGCCTGTTCGCCGCTTTCGAAGCGCGATATCCGCGAAGCCCCCATGTCGAGGACATGCTTTTCTTGAAAGCGCTCGGACGCAGCCGGCGCGGCGACGTCAGCGGGGCGCGCAGCCTGGCGCTCGAATATCTGCGGCGTTTCCCGGGTGGCTTTCGTAGCGTGGAGGCCCAGCGCTTGGCGGCACCCCGCGCAGGGCTCGCCGCGAATCCGGGGCTCGTGACCTTTCCCTGACCTGAGCTCGCTTGCGGTCGAAGGTCGGGCTGGGAGGAACCAGCCAGGTGTGCCAAGCTGAGACCGTGAACTCGATTCGGACGAAGGTCGCAGTGGCTCTGACGGCGGCAGCGCTGCTCGTCGGGGCACGCGCTTTGGCCGATGGTCCGGCGCCCGCGGTCTCCGCTCCGCAGAGCGTCAACTTCGACACCTACGTGAAGGGCGCGGCCGAGCTGGAGGGCAAGATCATCGCGCCCTGTTGCTGGACCCAGACCATCGACATTCACGGCTCGCCGGTGTCCACCGAGCTACGCCAGGAGATTCGCCAACGGCTGAGCGCCGGGGAGTCTTCGGAGGACATCGAGCGCTCGTTGGTTCAGCGGTACGGTCCGAAAATCTTGGCGGTGCCGGTCGGCAGCCAGCTCGGGAGCGCGGGCGGCATCCTCGGCGTGGTCATGGCCGCTGCCGGCGTGGGCGCGGTCGTTCTGCTCCGCCGCTGGCAGCGCCGCTCGAAACCGCTCGACCCCAAGCCCGAGAAGGGGCCCGAGCCGCGGCCCGGCGATGCGGCCCTCGATGCTCGCATCGACGCTGAGCTTGCGAGCCTCGATCGCGACTGAACGCCGCGCTATCGAAGGGCGATGTTCGATCTTCCCAAGGTTTTTGCCAAGGGCACGCCGCGTGAGCTCGGTCGCGGGCAGGGCGAGGCGCAGCGCGCGGCGATTCAGGGCTTCGTCGCGCAGCGTTTGAGCGCGCTCTCGGCCTACCTCGCCGAGCGCGGCGAAAGCACGCGCTACGCCGAATTCGTTACGGTCGGGCGCGCCTGCCTGGACGCTGCCACGGCGTTCGACCCCGATGGCGTGCTCGAGCACCACGGGGTCGCCGAGGGCGCCAACGTCGATCCGGCGCTGCTCTACGCGACCACCAACATGACCGACGTGCGCGATGTCCTCGTATTGCCGAGTAGCCCCGATCGCGAAGGCTGCACGAGCTTGCTGCTGCCAGCCGAGAAAACGCGGGAACACCTGATTTTGGCCGGACAGACCTGGGACCTCAACCCAACCGATCTCGATTTCGTGGTCGCGGTCAATCGCCGTCCGAGCGAAGGGCCAGAGACCTGGTCGATCACCTGCGCGGGCGCGCTCTCACTGGTCGGGATGAATGCGGATGGGGTTGCGGTCGGCACGACCAACATCAAGACGCGCGCGTCTCGCGTGGGCGTGGGCTACTTGACCATCCTGCACCGCGCCATTCGTTCGCGATCGCTAGCCGAAGCCCTGAGCGTGATCCGGAGCGCGCCGCGCGCCGCCGCCCACACTTACTGGGCAGTCGACGAACGCTCGGGCAGTGAGCTCGAGTGCGATCCGGAAACGGTGCAAGAGCGCCCGCTCGGCAGCCTGCCGATCGTGCAAACGAACCACTGCCAGGCGCCGGAGTTGTCGCGCCGGGAGGGCGAGGCGGCCAGCGATTCGAGCCGGAAACGGCTGGCCCGCGCGGAGCGTTCGCTCGCCGCGGGCGCGCATGACGTCGACAGTCTGCGCGCGCTGTTCGCCGATCGCTCGGATGGCGTGGACAGCATCAATCGCTACACCGAAGACGAGCAGGGCACGACCACCAATGCCTGCGTGCTGTGCGTGCCGGCGCGGCGTGAAGTCTGGGCCTGTCGCGGTCCGTCGGATCGCGGCGAGTGGCAGCGGCTATCGTTCGGCGTGAGCGCTTAGCGTTTTCCGCTGCGGCCGCTGCTCGGCTTCTTGGCGGGCGCGGGTTTGCGCGCGCCCTTCGCGCTGGCGCTTGGCTCTGCCGCCTCGTCGCCGGCTTCGGCCGCTCCGGTTTGCCGGTAGAGCGCTTCGGCTGCGGCCGCCGCGCGGCGCGCGCGCTCGGTGTCGCCGCGCATTTCCATCAAGAAACGGCTGGGAATACTGGGCCGTGCCTTGCCCCATTTCATGCGGCCCTTGGCGAACGTGAGCGTCAACGTCTCTCGCGCACGCGTCACTCCCACGTAACAGAGCCTTCGTTCCTCATCCACGCCGCGTCCCTCCATCACCGAGCGCTGGTGCGGCAGAATGCCTTCTTCCAGGCCGACCATGTACACGTGAGGGAACTCGAGGCCCTTGGCGCTGTGCAGGGTCATCAGCGTGACCGCGTGGCGCTCGCGCTTGTCGTCGTTGCCAAAATCATCGCGGTCCGCGAGCGCGGTTTCTTCCAAGAACCCGAGCAGGGACGGCTTCTCTTCGCGCGCCTCGTATTGACCTGCGGCGTTCACGATCTCTTCGACTGCCGCCCAGCGCGCTTCGGCTTCGCCCGGCCCGGTGTGCAGCCGTTCGAGCTCGGTGCGATAGTCGATGGTGGTGAGCAAATCGCGAATCAAGTCGACCAGGCTCACGCTGCCGAGACGGCCGCGAAAGGCGTCGATCAGCAAGCGGAAGGCCTCCACGCGCTGGACCATTTGCGGCGCCAGATCGACCGCTTCGAGCGCGTTCGGTAGCGCAGTCCACAGCGGCTGACCTTCCTTCACCGCAAACTCGAGCAGCGCTTCGATGGTCGAAGCGCCGATGCCGCGCGCCGGGGTATTGATGATACGCAGCAGCGAAACCTCATCGGAAGGGTTCGCGAGCACGCGAAGATAGGCGAGGATGTCGCGAATCTCCCGGCGATCGTAGAACGAGAGCCCCCCCACCAATACGTACGGAATCTTGGCTCGTCGCAGCTCGAGCTCGAGCGCGCGCGGTTGCTCGTTGGTGCGAAAGAGAATCGCGATGTCGCTGGGCGAAACCCGCACTTCGGCATCACCCACGAGCAGCTGCGCGATCTCCTGGACCACGTGCTCGGCCTCCATGTTTTCGTCTTCCATGCGCAGCGTGCGCGGCGGCGCGCCGCCTTCGCGATGCGGGCGCAGCACCTTCGCGTGACGCGCGCTGTTGTGAGCGATCAGCGTGTTGGCCAGCTCGATGATCGACGCTCGCGAGCGGTAGTTAGACTCGAGGCGCACGATTTTGGCTTCGGGCCAGTCCTTCTGAAAGCCCAGAATGTGCGCCACCTCGGCGCCGCGCCAGCCGTAGATCGATTGATCGTCGTCGCCGACGACGCACAGGTTTCGGTGGCGCTCAGCCAGGGATTTGACGATCAGGTACTGGAGATCGTTCGTATCCTGATACTCGTCGATCAGCAGGTGATCGAAGCGCGACGCTTCGGCGAAGCGCGCTTCGGGGTGCTCGGTGAAGAGGCGCTTGGTGGTGAGCAGCAAGTCATCGAAATCCATCGCCCCCGCCGCACGCAGCTGCGCCTGATAGCGGGCGTAGCCGGCCGCCGCGAGCTCGGCGCGCTCGCCCGACGCGGTCTCGTGCGCGGAATCCGGCGTCACCCCCTGATTCTTCCAGGTACCCACGAAGGCCAGCAGGTCTCCCGGGCGGAGCGTGCCCTGGCTCACGCGAATCTCGCGCAGGGCGTTGCGCGCGAGCGTCTCCTGATCCCCGCGGTCGTAGATCGAGAACGCCTCCGGGTAACCGAGCCGACGCGCGTGCCGGCGCAGGATGCGCACGCAGAGCGAGTGAAAAGTCGAGATCTCCGGGGGCTTCACGTTCTTGTCGCGCCGCCCGAGCAGTTTGGACGCGCGATCGCGCATTTCGCGCGCGGCCTTGTTGGTAAAGGTGACCGCCAAGATCCGCGAAGGCTGAATCCCGCTCTGAATCAGCCGAGCGATTCGGTAAGTGATCACCCGGGTCTTACCGGTGCCGGCGCCCGCCAGAACCAACAGCGGCCCGGAGAGGGTCGTCACGGCTTCCTGCTGGGCGGGGTTTAAATCGGCCACCGCGCTCCCTTACGGAGCACGCTGCACCGGGTCAAGCGCGGCGACCATCTGGCCCGAGCGGGCTGCTTGCGATAGAGAGCGCACTGTGAGTGAGCCGCTTGCGCTTCATGTCGAACACCAGGGCGCGGGCCCCCCGCTGGTGCTCGCGCACGGCTTCGGCGGCAGCTGCCGTAACTTTCGCCCCCAGGCGCGCGCTTTCGCCGACCGTGCGACCGTGTGGCTGTACGACGCGCGCGGCCACGCCCGGAGCCCGGCACCCCACGAACTTTCGGCCTACCAGACCCGTGAGTTGGTGAGCGATTTGGCGAGCGTGGCGACTCGAGGCGGCGCAACTCCAGTGGTTGGTGGGCTGAGCCTGGGCGCCCACACCGCGCTCGCTTTCGCGCTGACGAGCCCTGTACCACTCCGAGGGTTGATACTCGCCGCCTTCCCGAGCGCAGGAAATGAGCCAAAACGAGCCGCTTGGGCGCACGGTTTTGCCGACACCATCGACCGCGAAGGGCTCGAGGTGGCGGGCGAGCGTTACGTGTGGGGTGAAACGTCGCGCTTCGACGCCAAGGGCGCCGCGCTAATTCGTCAGGGGTTTCTCGAGCACGATCCATTTGCGATGGCCGCGCTCTTGCGTCAGGTGCTGGCCGAAGTGCCGGCACCCGACGCGATCGCCGCTGAGCTTGCGCGCCTGCACGTGCCCACGCTCGTGATCGTCGGCGACGATGATCACGAGTCACTCGGCCCTTGCCGGCGCTTGGCCGAGCTCATTCCGGGGGCCGAGCTGGTCGAGATCGCCGGCGCGGGCCACGTGGTGAACCTCGCAGCCCCGCAGGCGTTCAATGCGGCGCTCGGCGCGTTCCTCGCGCGCCTGGCCTGAGTTCAGTGTCCGGCCAGGGCGGCCGCGCCCATGACCACGTACCAAATCGTGGCCGACACGATACCGATCAGCGCCAGCGCGCCGCCGGCGATGGTCACGATCTTGGCCCATTTCAACTTGGATTCAGCGTCCTCGACGTTGCCTTGGTCGGCCGCCTGCATCGCCAAAAACGCGAGGATGCCGCCAATCAGGCCGAAGCAGTTTCCACCGCAGAGCACGAATGACGCTGCCGCCACGATGAGCCACGTGGTGGCCTGCTTCTTCAATTCAGCGTTTGGTGCGGGCGCTGGCGGCGGATAGCCGTAACCCCCGGGCGGGCCGTACCCGCCGGGGCCGCCGTAGCCAGGCGGCGCGCCGCCAGGAGGCGGGGGCGGATAACCGCCCGCGGGAGGCGGACCGTAGCCACCGGGTGGAGCGCCACCGGGTGGACCGTACCCGCCGGGAGGCGCACCGCCGGGAGGGCCGTACCCTCCGCCGCCGGGCGGGCCGCCGCCACCGGGCGGATAGCCGCCGCCGGGAGGACCACCACCACCGGGCGGATAGCCACCGCCAGGAGGGCCACCGCCACCAGGAGGATAGCCGCCACCACCGGGCGGACCGCCACCACCGGGCGGACCATGTCCCCCGCCGCCGCCCGGAGGGGGCCCACCGGGCGGACCATAACCACCGGGTGGTCCGTACCCCCCGCCTTGCGCCTCGATTCCGGGTAGCTCAGTCGTCATTGTTCGGGCTCCGTCGGAGGGTCGGCGCTCGGTGCGGAGACTCTGCCCCGATCACGCCACCATCCAGCGAAGGTCAGGGTAGAACACCCGCCAAGCGATGCGCTACCGGAACGTGTTCGAACACACCGCGATTTGTTCGGGGGTTCCTCGCGAGCCGACGCTTCGCCGTGTGGGTGTGCGGGTCGCTCTGTTTTCGCTGATCGCCGCTGGCGTGTGGGCCTGCCGTCCGGGCGGGGGCGCCAGCAGCAAATCCAAGGCGATTCACGCGCCAGTGCGTGGGGATTCGGTGGTCGTCGAGCCGCGCGCCGCCGAGTTCTTCGAGGGCCGCGTTCTATCGGTAAACGGCGAACGCCTGCGGGTCGAGCCGCTGGGAGGAGGGGAGCCGCTCTCGGTCTCGCGCGCCGATGTCTACCCGCTTTCGGGCGCGCCCAGCGCGCTTTCGCCTGGGCAGTTCGCGATCTGCAGGAACTCCGCGACGCCTTCGGGCTGTCGCGTCGAGCAAGTTTCGAACGATCGCGTACACGTGACGCTGCTCTCCCAAAGCAAGCTCTCGCTCGCGCCGAGCTCGGTGCTCTCGCCGTCGGCTTCGACCGAGCTCAACTTGCGGCAAGCCTTTGCTCGCAACACCGCGCGGCTGGAGTTCGAGCGCGACGCGGCACGCGCAGCGCTTCCGGTCTCGCCTCCTGGCTTCCTGCCGGCGCTGCATGCACGCGTGCTCGTCCATCGCGCGGGCGGTTGGTACAGCGGCGTCGTGCACGAGCTGCGCGAGAAGGTCGCCTACGTCGCGTTCGCGCCCGATTCAGTGCGCGAGCAAGTGCCGCGCTCCGAGCTGCTGCCGGAGCCGCCTTACGCCACGCAGCCGACGCGCGGGGATTTCGTGTTGGTGCGCCCCGACTCGCCCGCTGAACCTTGGCGCACGCTGCGGGTGCTGGGCACCAGTGAGCGCGATTTCCGGGTCGGCGCTCCAGGCAACGACGAACGCGTGGTTTCGATCCGCGACCTGGTCCCGCTCGCCGGCGCGGGCGGCGCCGCCTCGCGCTAGTCGCCGAGTCAGAGCTCGGCCATCGGCATAACCTCGCTCGCACCCTCGTTAGCGAGTGGGGCTCAACATGCGAGTCGCGACCAGGGCTTTCCCGGCACCTGAATGGACGCGGAACTCAGCGCGAGTTTTCAGGTTGGTCTCCGCGCTGCTCGCGTCGAGCGCGCACACCCGCGCGCTCGTTGCGTGCGCACCACGCCCGACCGCTATTTCCGCTGAGGTAGTGGCTGCCACCAGGCGAATCTCGGCGCCGACACCTTCTTTTCCCAAGGCGAGGGCGACGTCGACGCAGCGCCCGAATGGAACCGTGAGCTCGAGACTCTTGAATTCGCTGTCCGACAGCGTGAGCTCGTGCACCTGCCCGATCTCGCTCGCTCGCCGCAACACGCCGCGCTCCACGACCTGATTTAGCAGTCGCCCTGCGGCGAGCGGCGCGTTCAGCAACGCGGGCGGCACTTCACCCTCGGCGTGGAGCAAAATCGCGACCGGCCCAGGCCGCAGGCTCGCTTCCAAATCCATGCGAACGGGTCCCGCGGCGCCGCACACGAACAAGGTGCCCCGAGCGCCTCCGCGGGCATGTGCCAGCAGTTGTCCGGCGGCCGACCAAACCCAGGCCTCGACGCCCCGGAGCGGTCGACCACCAACCACGTCGAGCCGCGAACAACCGGCGGGCAAGGTGAGCGGAACGCTGGTGCGGCGCCCGACCTCGAGCGAGGTCGAAGCCAGCTTTTTGCCCTTCGCGTAGCCGCTCCGGGCGGCGAGCACGGTGTCGAGCGCGCTGAGCTCGGCCTCAACGCTCTGTTCGGGAAACGCCTCGATGCGCGTGACTTCGCCGTCGATGTCGGGCTCGGTGCCGGCGCGCGTGCGCGAGAGCGCGAGCACACCGATGCCACGACCAGACTGAGGCCGGAGCTCGAGCGCGAGCGTGGCTTCGAGTGGCGAACACACCACGACGAACCGCTCACGACCGCTGCTCGCGGCGCGACCGAGAATCGCGCCGTTCGCGTCGAGCACCGTGAGCTCGAGATGCCCCACTTCGTCCGAAGGCGAAACGAAAGCGTCCAAACAGCGGCCGGCATCGACTTGCGCGGACACCCGTGTCGGCAAGCGCGCGTCGAGCGGAACCGCGACGCGCCGCACGTCTTGCCAACCCCCGCCAATCTCGGTGCGGTGCGCCTCGAGCTGTTCATCGAGGCCGGGCCAGGTCGATGGATTGGTGCCCTGCGTGTCGCCCTCGACCCGCACGCCGTACATGGCTGCCGTGCGGGCGGCGTCGCCGGGAGCCACGCGCTGCGCGCCGACCGCGACCAAACCGTGCCCCGCGGCGATGCGTGCAGCCACCCAAACACGAGCCGGATGCGGGGGACAAACCAGCAGCGCCGGGGTCTTGTCCGGCCCTTCATCGGTGCCAACCACGCTGCCGTCCTCGCCATATGCGAGCAAATCCACGTCTTCGACCGAAGCCCCGGCGCGGGCTATCAGAATCGCGCACTGGTCGCTCGGGATCTCGAGCAACCCCGAAATCCGGTCGCCCGCGACGCCGGCATCGATTGCCAGCACATTGGTGTTGGGCGCGCTGAGCGCGAGCAGCGGGCTGGTCTCGCGGGGCGCGCTGACCGGGCCAAAGCGTTCCGGCGCGCGCGCGGTTGGCGGAGTCGTGGGGCGCGAGCAACTCGCGATGGCGGGTAAGACCGTCCACGACAAGGCCAGCAGAGCCGCTCGCAAACGCCTCATCGGGCCATTTCCTCGCCGAGCGCGACGCGGCCCGTCTGCCAGAGCGCGAACAGCCAGGTGAGGCCGGTACCGCGCGACTCGGCTTCGATCAGCGCCTGCGATTCGCCGCGAGAGCAAAACGAAATCAGCGTTCCGTCGGCGCCGAGCCCGCTGTGATTTTGCGCGCTGATCGAGCCGCTC
The DNA here is from genome assembly GCA_035549735.1 of Polyangiaceae bacterium. Taxonomy (GTDB): domain Bacteria; phylum Myxococcota_A; class Polyangia; order Polyangiales; family Polyangiaceae; genus PMG-095. The sequence goes on from DASZQI010000046.1 coordinate 345,844, forward strand.
GCCACGCCCAGCGCGAGCGTGAAGGCCTGGCCCTGCGCGGCGCTGAGCGCGGCGACGTAGCAAGCTCCGGGCTCGATCGCGATCGGCATCAAGGTCGGACCCTGAACGCCGAGCGCTTGATCGACCGGCATGCCGCTCACCTTCGCGTGATGCCGCGCGAGCACTGCGGCCATGCGCGCGCGCCCCCCGCTGCCCCAACTGTCCGGCAAGCCGTCGGGCAGGGGAAACCGCGACGCGACGATCCAAACACGCGCCCCGCCCGGCGCGCCGGCAAAGCGAAAGCCAACCGTGGTCTTCTCACCTGCGCAAAAGCCGAGTGAGGCCGCATAGCCGTCACCGCGATCGACCGCCACCAAGCCGGCGGCCGCGCTGAGCTCGGGCATCAGGGCGAGATCGCCGAAGCGGCTGCTGTCCTTGTCGGGCTCGGCCAAGACCGAAAGCCGGTGGCAGCCCGCTTCGACCACGCGGTGCACGCTGCCCGTGCCGCGCGCCGAGCTCTGAACCGAGTCGCGCTGCACGTCGAGGCCGCCCTCTTCTCGACTCGCGAGCTCGGCTGCCGCAAGGCGCTCGGCGATCGGTGGCGGCTCGCTCGGCGGGCCAAAGCCCATCAGCGGGGCGATCGGTCCAGGATCGCGTTGCAGCAAAATGTCGGTCGCGGGCGGCACCGGCTCTCGAGATTCGATGGCCACCACTTCGAGCACCGCGCGCGGGGAGCGCATCTCGATCAAGAGCGCACCCAGGCGCGCCTTGCGCGCGCCGCAGCGCGTAATCTGCACCAGCCCGGCCAGGCTCGCCTGTGGCCAATCCTCGACCGACTCGGGCAGGTAAGCGCCGCCCACCGCGCGCAGCGTGAAGTGGATCGAGTTCGGACCCAAGACCACCACTGAAATGCACGACGAGGAGTTGCCCGAGAGCAGCTCGACCGGCAAAAACACCACGCTCGGAGAGAGTCGTTCGCCGAGGCGCGGCGGCAGGTGCCGAACCACGCCGTGATCACGCCACGCGGTCAAGAGCCGTGTGACGTCGTCCCCCAATTCTGCGCGGGACCGCGCGGAAAACGAACAGCAGAGGAGCGCGCACGCCCAGGCAATGATTCGGTGCGCGCTCCGCCTCACGCCCCCTCGACGCGCGTGAACGGAGCGCCAACGAAGCTCCGAGTCGCGGGATCCCAGACGAACAGCTTGTGATCGGTGACCACACCCTTGTCGACCGCGGTCACGAGGTAGGCAAGCTCGTAAGTTGGGCCGGCGGTGCCACCCAGAGTCATGCTCGCCGCGTCTTCGGCGCTGAAATAAGCGCCGCAGTCCAGGTGCGAATGAAAGAACACCTTTACCGGGCGCCCTGCCTTGGCGCCGTCCGCAATCGCGCGCTCGAATTTGAGCGAGTTGATCTTGAAGTACTCGCGCCCGGTGCGCGGATGATTTTCCGGATCGACGCGATGGTACTTGTTGGCCAGGTTCTCGAGCTCCACCGCGCGGTCCGCGAGTAAGCCGTCGCTCTCGGGACCTTCCAAGAACCCGCAGGCTTCTTCGTCACGCGTGTAAGCCTCGCGCGCCGCGCGCTCCACTTCGGCCAAGACCGAGCCCAGAATTTTAACGCCACCAGTAACCCAGGGTCTGCTCATTGGACTCGGCATCCTTCCACGGGGCGCGCGACGACACGAGTCGTTCTCGGTCGCCGTGCCGGCCGCCAACCCGCTGCGATTTCGCGGAGGTCCGGCCACCCGATTCGCGGATTCTAAACACAGAGCAATTTGCTTGTAGACGTGAAACCTCTTGAAACAATTGAAATTCCAGCCTAATTGCCCTGGGTCCCACCCAGCGCTTGTCGGGACGAGTGGCGCCCGTGAGGTAACGCGATGCTGCAACTGTTACTGCGTTGTTTGGCGTGCCTAAGCCTTGCCTTGTTTACCCTTCCTGCGGCGGCCAAAGCGCCCCCGAAAGCCGAGGCAGCGGAAGCCATCGACGCGGACGCCGGTGACGAAGGCGAGGAAGGCGGAGGCAACGAGAGCGCCGGCATCGAATGCCTGCCGGCAATCTCGGAGGTCGAAACCCGACGTCCCATTCCGTTCTCGTGTTCGGTAACCAAAGAAGGCGTCGATAACGTCGAGCTTCGCTACAAGGCGCCCGGGCGAAAGAAGTGGACCAAGCTTCGACTCCGCAAGGCGGGCAAAGATTGGACCGGGGAAATCCCGTGTTTGGCGTTGACCAAGCGCGGCACGATGAAGCTCAGCATCGTCGGGCTCGATTCGGACGATAAGACCATCGCGCGCATCGGCGGCGTCGAAATCCGGGTGGTGGACGCCAGCAACGAGCCGCCGCCGGCCTATCCCGGTCGCGAGCCTCCGATGCGTTGTTACGACGTCAATGACTGCCCCAACGAGCTGAAGGGCTCGCCGGCCTGCCCGGGGACCAAGGCCGCGGGCGGGCTTCACAGCTGGGGCTCTGCTTGCAGCAAAAGCAGCGAGTGCCAGTCGGGCCTAGCTTGTATCTCCGGCAGCTGTGACAAGCCGCAGAAGTGCGAGTCCTCGGCCGAATGCGGCACCGGCGAGTGCGTCTCGGGAAGCTGCTCCTACCCGGACCCGGACGAGATCGCATCACGCTTGGGCCCCCCGAAGAACAACTGGATCGCCGTGCACTTCGGCGTCGATGTCGCGCGATCGGCGTACGCACCGGGCGTGTGTGGTGACGACAATTCGCCGACGGCGACCGATGACGCCAAGGACTACACCTGCTTCAACGGCAGCACGGCCATCGCCGGCAAGAACATCAACATGAACTATTCCGGAGGCGGCAATGTGCCGGCCGGCTTCGGTCTAGCGACGATGCGCTTCCTTGCGTCGTACGAGCGCTGGTTCAATCGGCTCGGGGCGGGGGCGCGTGTCGGCTTTGCTTTTGGCGGCGCTCCCAAGGATTTCAGTCCGATTCACCTCGAAGCGCGCGTGATGTACTCGATGCGCGAGGATCAACTGAACAAGCGCTTTCGGCCGTACATCGGCATCGCCGGCGGCATGGCGGAGGTCGACTTACACTCGAAGATCAGCGTGCTCGACTGCACCAAAGCCACCGATAACGCCGCTTGCCTGGCTTGGAAGCCGGGGGACGCGGCACCAGCGGGCATTTCTGGCACCACCAAAGTCGACGCCTACAAGGCGGGCAGCGGGCTGTTCTTCGGTCCGACCATTGGCTTCATGTACGCGCTGGCCAATGACTCGGCCATCGCAGTCAACCTGAACGTGATGTTCCCGGACTTGGTGTTCGAACCCTCGATCGGGTACGCGCTCGGGCTCTAGTCAGGTCACTGCGCGAGCCGGCGCGCGTCACCAGACGTAGCGACGCTCCCATTTCATGGGCGCGAAGTAGCGGTCACCGCGGTCACAAGCAATGGTGACCACGCAGCCGCTGCCGTGCGACTTCTGCATGCGCTCGGCGAGCTTCACGGCCGCGAAGACGTTGGCGCCGGTGGAGTGACCCACGTTCAGTCCTTCTTCCGCGGCCAGCCGATCCGACATATCCCAGCCGTCTTCGGTGGCCACCGGCATGATTTCATCGGGAGTGCTGGGGTCGTAGATGGGCGGCACGATCGAGCTTGCCATGTGTTTCAAGCCCTCGAGGCCGTGCAGCGCCTCGGCCGGCTCCACGGCGACGCAATGAATTTTCCGCGTGTGCTCGTGCAGTCGACGGGTGGTGCCCATCAGCGTGCCGCTCGTGCCGAGGCCGGTCACGAAATGCGTGATGCGGTCGCCGAGCGCGTCCAGAATCTCCTTGGCCGTGCCGTGGTAGTGGGCGAGGGGATTGGAGGCATTGCTGTACTGATCGGGGTAGAAATACTTGTCCGGGTTCTCGCTCACGATCTTGCGCACCAGGCGGATGGCGCCGTCCGAGCCTTCCATGGGGTCGCTGTAGATGAGCTCGGTGCCGAAGGCCTGGGTGATGTCCTTGCGGGCCTTGGTGACGTTCTTCGGCATCACCAGCTGCACGCGGTAGCCGAGCGCCGCGCCCACCAGTGAATAGGCCACGCCGGTGTTCCCGCTGGTGGAGTCAATCAGGATCTTGTCATGAGTGAGCCGGCCATCCGCGATCGCGTCCTGCATCATGCGCAGCGCCGGCCGATCCTTGACCGAACCGCCCGGGTTCGCGAACTCGAGCTTGACGTAGACTTCGACGCCGGGAGCCGAGCGCGCCACGCGCTCGAGCCGCAGCAGCGGCGTGTTGCCGACTGCCTCGAGGATCGATCCAAGCCTTCTGGAACGGAACAAGCGGGGGGTCATGAGAGCTCGAGACTTTTGAGAAGATGTCGCAGGGCACCCTCGGCGCCCTGTGCCACCGTGCGTGGCCCGGAAAAACGAAAGAACGTCGAGTGACTGAAGGCGTCATCGGGACGAACCTCGATGATCGCGCGTTCGACACCGGCACGGGTCAGGTAGGCGAGCGCGACCGCCGCCGCCGCCCCGGCGGGGATGGTGGCTTCGGAGCGCTCGATGCGAAGCTGCCCCGCGGGGCCCACTTGGCGTAGCCGACGCTGACGATCGTAGCGGTCGCCGTCCATGGCTTTCAGCCGCCGGCGATGGCGGGCACGATGCTGATTTCGTCTTCGGCCTTGAGCTGCGTGTCCAAGCCGTCGAGGAAGCGAATGTCTTCGTCGCCGACGTAGATGTTCACGAAGCGACGCACGCCCTTGTCGTCGAGCAGCCGGTCCTTGATGCCCGGATGATTCTTCTCCAAGGTTTCGATCACCGCGCGCACGGTGTCGCCGGGAACTTTGACCTGCTCTTCGCCGGCGGTCAGGGTGCGGAGCGGGGTCGGAATACGAACGTTCGCCATGGGGTTCTCCTTCAATTCAGGCGGCACAGCCTGGGGCTGTGTAGCGCGTCTCTTCGATTTGCGAAATGCTGCGGAGGGCTCCGCACAGTGAGCAGCTGGGTCGGGGCGTGACAGGCACTTCACGCAAGCGATTGCGCCGGCCGTCGACGGTGAAAATGCGACCGGTGCGAGCGCCGTCGCTGAGCGCGCTGAGCGCCAGATCTGCCATCAGCGCCCCGCACAGCCCGACCACCGGACCCAGCACGCCGGCCTCCGAGCAGCCCGCCTGCGCGCCCGCGGGCACGTCCTCGAACAGACAGCGATAGCAGGGCTTGCCGAGCTCGGAGACACTCCAGACGGTGCCTTCCATGCGTACCGCAGCCCCGTGGACAATCGGCCGCTGCTCGAGAAAGCACGCGTCCGCCGCCAGAAACTTGGTGGCAAAGTTGTCCGCCCCTTCCAGGACCAAGTCGGCGCTGGCCACGAGCGCTCGCGCGTTGTCGGGTAACAGCCGGGTGCGCAGGAGCTCGATGCGCGCGCTCGGTACGCCGCGAGCGAGCAGCCCAGCCCGCGCCGCGTCGAGCTTGTCCGCGCCGATCGCGCTCTCGTCGAACAGAATTTGGCGATGCAGGTTGGAGGCTTCGACCACGTCGTCGTCCGCGAGCAGCAGCGTGGCGCCCGAATCGGCGAGCCCCAACGCTGCCGGGCAGCCCAGCCCGCCCATGCCAACGATCAAAATACGGCGCCCGGCCAAGATTCCTTGGCTCGATCGGTAAGCGGACGCCGAGGCTGCGGTCACTTGCGAAAGTACTCGTCCAGGCTGAAGTAGCGTTCGCCGGTGTCACACAGGATGGTGACCACGTGATGCCCCTCGCCGAGCTCGCGCGCCACGTCGAGCGCGATGGCCACGTTCGCGCCCGAGCTGATCCCCAACAACAGCCCCTCGTTACGAGCCAGATCGCACTTGGTCTGATAAGCGCGTTCGTCGCTGACGGTGCGTACCTCGTGAGGCACGCTCGCGTCGTAGTTCTTGGGCACGAAGCCCGCGGCGATGCCCTGAATCTTGGTTGGTCCGCGCTCGCCTCGCGAAATCGTGGCGCAGGACTCGGGCTCGACCGCAATCACGCGGCAGCCGGGGCTTCGCTCCTTCAGCACGCGACCGACTCCGCTTACCGTGCCGCCGGTACCAACGGCCGCGACGAAGGCCGCGATCGGATCGCCGGCCATGGCGTGCAGGATCTCTTCGACCGTGAATTGGGCATGTGCTTCGGGGTTCGCGCGGTTCTCGAACTGCTGCGGCATGAACGCGCCGGGAGTGGTCTTCGCGATCTCGCGCGCTCGCTGGATGGCGCCCTCCATTTGTTCCGCCTCGGGCGTGAGCACCACCTGAGCGCCGAACGACTCCAAGAGCTGCCGGCGTTCGAGGCTCATGCTTTCCGGCATGGTAAGGATGCAGCGATAGCCGCGACAGGCACAAACCAGCGCCAATCCGATGCCGGTATTGCCGCTGGTGGGCTCGACCACGGTGCCCCCCGGGCGGAGCACACCCTCTCGCTCGGCCGCCTCGATCATCGCCAAGCAGATGCGATCCTTCACGGAGCCGCCGGGGTTGGCCGCTTCCAGCTTGCCCCACACGCGCGCGCGCGGCGCGTCGCGGCCAAGCCTTCGAATCTCGACCAGCGGCGTGTCGGTGATCAGCTCGAGCAAGCTCGAGAACGCGAGCGGATGCGCGGAACGTGGCGGCAGCGTAGCTTCAGATGACGTAGACATAGCGATGAGTGCCTGGGCGTTTGAGGCCGAGCTCTTCGGCTCGCGCGCAGATGTCAGCGATGGTTACGGCGTCGAAACAGGCTTCGACGCGCGACGAAAGATCTCGAAAGACGGCTTCGGTGACCCGTCGCGCTTCACCCGCTGGCGAGGCGCGACGCTGCCCGGGTTCGCGTTCGCCCAGCACGATTGGGCCCTCGAGCGCGCGCACCACGTCGCCCAGTCGAATTTCGCCCGGGCGCCGCCCAAGGTTGTAGCCGCCCTGGGGTCCGCGCTTGGAGCCGACGATCCCGGAGCGTTTCAGATCTTGAAAAATCTGCTCGAGGAAGCGGGGAGGAATCCCCTGGCGCTCCGCGATATCCTTCACCTGAGTGGGCCGGCCCTCATTGTAAAAAGCGATGTCGAACAGGGCGCGCACCGCATAGCGACCCTTGTTCGAGAGCTTCATACGGCCTTGGTTTGCATTCTTACATCGGATTTGTCAAGAACCGCCCGAGGTCGGTTTTTCCCTCTAGAAGAGGGCGCTCGGGCGGGCTACAAGCGGAGGCCTGTCACAAACAAGGGGAATCAAGATGAGGAAGCCTCTGAGCGCAGTTGGTCTGTTCGTTCTCACTCTCGCCGGCTGTGCCGAGCAGCAACCTGCTGCTGGCCCGCTTGCAGCGCCGCCCCCGGCCGAAACCGCCCCGGTCGCGGTCGCTCCGCCGCCCGCAGCCGAGCCACCGAAGGAGGCGCCGAAAGCCCCCGAGCTGACGCCCGTTCAGGTGGCCAAGCTTTACCAAGACTGTTGGGCCGCCTTCAACGCGAAGGACTGGGCCAAGTTCAGCCCCTGCTTCGCGGACAACGCGACCAGTGAGGAAGTCGACATGGGCATGCCGCCCTTGGTCGGCAGCAAGGACATCATCGAGAAGAACGCCAAGCCGTTCGCCGGCGCATTCCCGGACGCAACTGGTGAAGCTCAGCTCACTCTGGTGAATGGCAACAACGTGGTCGGCGTGTGGCTGCTACGTGGCCAGCACAAGGGCCCGCTGCCCGGGCCGACCGGCGAGATTCCGGCGACCAACAAGAAGATCGGCTACCTGATCGGTCACGCGGTGGAGATTCAAGGTGGCAAAGCGGTGCACGAACGCCAATTCGCCGACGCGCACACTCTGCTCGGCCAGCTCGGGCTCGCACCCGGCCCGGTGCGTAAGGTGATGGAGCAAGGCGCCGCCGAAAAGCCGGTGGTGATTGCCACCGGCAACGATGCGGAGAAAGCCAACGTCGAGGCGTACAAGAAGTACACCGAGGCGTTCGGCAAGCACGACGCGGCCGCGGTCGACGCGCTGCTGGCCGACGACTTCGTGTTCTCCGATCAGACCTCGCCCGCCGACCTGGTTGGCAAGAAGGAAGCCACGCGCGGCATGAAGGAGATCTGGAAGGCCATGAGCGACGTGCGCATGGATCCCACCAGCGCGTGGGGCGCCGGCGACTACGTCGTCTCCATCGGCACCTTCTCGGGCACCAACGATGGGCCGCTGCCCTCGATGAAGCTCTACAAGAAGACCGGCAAACACGTCGCGGTGAATTATCTGTCCGTTGCCAAGCTCTCGGGTGGCAAGCTGAAGAACGAATGGGTTTTCAGCAACGGCATGGCTTTCGCGGCGCAGCTTGGTTTGCTGCCGCCCGAGAAGGGCGCCAAGCCGGGCGACAAGGACAAGGGTGCGAAGCCCACTGCCGCCACTCCGCCCGGCCCCGGCGCGGCCAAGCCGGCGGCGCCAGGCACACCCGGCGCTGCGACGCCAGCTGCGAAACCTGAGGCGGCCAAGCCCGCGACTCCCGGCGCCGCCACACCGGCACCCGCCAAGCCCGCAGCAGCCGCACCGGCCAAGCCGGCCACTGCCGCCGCTCCGGCTACTCCCGGCGCCGCCGCCGCCCCCGCCAAGCCGGCGACCCCGGCGGCTCCAGCGAAGCCGACGCCGCCCGCTGCCCCTGCCGCGCCCGCCAAGCCGCCTGCGCCGGCTGCACCGAAGTAAGTCCGAGCCCTGACAACGTGAGCTCGAGTGCGGGTCTAACCCGTACCGGGCTCACGTTGGGCTGGCTTGGCTTGCGCGTGTCCCGTTATTGCGCGAGGTTTCAGCCCGATGCCGCGCTTCGATTCCAAGAGCCTCAGCACCGAGGCTTTTCTTGCTTTGTTCGCCGGGCTCGGGCTCGCGGGTTGCCAGAAGCCATCATCGCCTGAAGTATCCGCCGAAACCACGCGGGCCGTTGCGTCCGCGACGCCAGCGCCCAGCGTGAAGGCGCCTGCCGTGGCTTCCGCTCGCGAAGTGCCCGCCGCCGCAGGCTCGGCCAAGGCCGAGAAAGAAGGCGGCTGCGCCCCCGGCGGCTGCGCTCCGGGTCAGTGCGGAGCGAACAAGAAAGAGTAACGCGCTACTTCGCGTAGAGCGACTCGAGCAGGCTGCCGTATTTTTCGAGCACCTTGCGACGCTTGAGCGAGAGCTTGGGCGTCAGCATGCCGTTTTCGACCGTGAAGTCTTCGGTGATCAGCGCGAATTTGCTGGGGCGCTCGAAGCCTTTGAAGTCGGCTGAATAGTGCGCGAGCTCTTGCGTAATGAGCTGCTGCACCGCGGGATCCTTGGCGAGCTCGCCGAGGGTGTGATGCTTCGCGTTTGCCCATTTCTTGATGGCTTCGACGTCGGCCACGACCAGCGCCACGTTGTGCGGCTTGTTGTGCCCGAAGAGCATGATGTTCACGATGTAGGGTGAGAGCTTGAGTGTCTCCTCCAGCACCGAGGGCACCACGTATTTGCCGTTTTCGAGCTTGTATTGCTCCTTGATGCGCCCGGTGATGAACAGATAGCCATCGGCGTCGAGGCGCCCCATGTCGCCGGTGCGAAGCCCGTGATCCGCCGTGAGCACCTCCCCGGTCTCTTTTGGTCGGTTGTGATAGCCCTGCATCACGCACGGCCCGTGCACCACGATCTCCCCATTTTCGGGGTCGCCGGTGACGTGGGTATCGATCTCGATCCGCACGCCTGGAATGGCCTGGCCTACGCTGCCCATTCGGCGGTGCTCCGGATAATTGACGCTGGCGACCGGGCTGGTTTCGGTGAGCCCGTACCCTTCGTACACCTCGATACCGAGCGCATCGACGAATTCGCCGACTTCACGGCTGAGCGCGGCACTGCCGCTCACCGCGTAGCGCAGTCGCCCGCCCATTCGCGCCCGAATCTTGTTGAAAATGAGCTTGTTCGCGAGCGCGAGCGCGGCCTTGTCGACAAGGCCCAAAGTCTTGCCGCGCGAGCGTTCGGTGGCCGCGCGAATGGCGCGCTGGAAAAGCGCGCGAATCGGCGCGGGCTTGTCCTGCATCTGCTTGTTCACGCCGTCGTAGATGCGATTGAAGATGCGCGGCACCGAGATCAAAATACTGGGCTTCACCTCGGCCAAGTTGCCGACCAGGTTCGGCACCTCGTCGTTGATGGCAATCGCGCACCCATAACTGGTGAGCATGTGCAGCTCGCAGGTTTGCCCGAAGGCGTGCGCCCAAGGCAAAAACGCCAGCGAATTATCCTCGCACGTGATCGGGAACAGCGCGCGCACCGCGTTGACGTTCGAGACCATGTTGGAGTGCGACAGCACCACGCCCTTGGGTTCGCCCGTGGTACCGGCCGTGTACAAAAATCCGGCAATGTCGTGGGGCGCCGGCTGGATGGGGGCAACCGTCTTGCCCCGACCACTCGCCAGCACGTGCGCATAGGAACGGGAATCCGACTCCGGCAGGGCCATGCCCAGCACGTGCGCGAGATTCGGAATCTCGGGCTTTGCGGCCAGCAGTTGCTCGAAGATCGCAGGGGTGGCCGCCAGCACGGCTTTGGCGCCCGAATCGCGTAGAATGAACGCCCACTCGCTTGCGGGTTGCGCTTCGTACATGGGCACGATGGCGGCGCCGAGCCCCAGGCTCGCGTAACAGGCCACAGCCCATTCCACCCGGTTGTTCGAGACCAGGCCTACGCGGTCTCCAAGGCCAATTCCGAGCTCGCTAAGACCCGCCCGAAAGGCGTCTACCTGGCTCTTGAACTCGCCATACGTGATCCATTGCCAACCGGCGGAGGTCTTGCTGCCGAAAGCGTTGCGCGCAGCGAATTTTTGCGTGCTCTGCTGCCAAAGGTCGACGAGGTTGGCGTAAGTTTCACTCATATTGGGGCCTCATTGGTCGCGTCGCCCCGAAAGAGCCGCGTTCCCACTGGGTGCTTTCAACGACGTTAGAGGGCAGCGCCCGGCCTCGTCAACGTTCTCAGTCGTACCCACACCGGCGCCGTGGCAGCGCACGCAGACGGGTCGAGCTTGGTGGGTCGACGTCGCTGCTTTGAGCGGTAGACTCGGGCCTATGCGGCTCATGGTCAACGGAGAGGCCTACGAGACACCGGAAGGCACCACGGTGCGTGGCTTGGTCGAGCGCTTGGGGCTCGATGGCGGCCCAGTGGCCGTGGAGCGAAACCGCGAAGTGGTGCCGCGCAGCGAGCACCTGACGACGGTGCTCGCGCCTGACGACGCGGTCGAAATCGTCCATTTCGTGGGCGGCGGTTAGCTCGTGGACGCGACGTGGGCGCGTGCGAGCTCCACGTAGCGGGCGGCGAGGAAGCGCCCTTGATCCGCCTCTTCGCTGCTGAGCTCGCGGACGATCTTGGCCGGTCGTCCCATGGCCAGGGTGCGCGGCGGCACGCGAAAACCCACGGGAAGCAGCGCGCCAGCGGCGACCAGCGCTTGCTCACCGACCTCCGAGTTGTCGAGCAGAATCGAGCCCATGCCGATCAGCGCGCCGTTGCCGATCCGCGCGCCGTGAATGATCGCGCTGTGACCCACGGTCACGTCCTCCCCGATGATCGCGCTGGAAAGACCGTAAGTCATGTGCACCATGGCCAGGTCCTGAATGTTGCTGCGCGCCCCAATGCGAATGGCGCCGACGTCGCCCCGCAGCACGCTGCCGAACCAGACGCTGACGCCCTCGCCGAGCTCCACGTCGCCGACCACGACCGCCGTCTCGGCGAGGTAGACGCCCGCGGCCAGCCGCGGCGAAACACCAGAAAAAGCGCGCACCAACGCGGTCATGACGAAAGCACGGGGAGGGCGCGGCGCGCCGGCGCGACCGCACGGTCTGCGAGCTTCGGCAGCCCGCGCTCGTCGCTCAACACCCCCGAGAGTGAGTTGTTGAACGCTTGTTGGATACGCACGCGCACCAGGTGCCCGGTCGGATCCACCTCTGGCGCGCGAATGTGGACGATCTCGTTACGCTCCGAGCGCCCGCTGAAATCGGCGCCGCGGCCGCGGCCCTCCACGAGCACCGCTTCTTCGTGGCCGACGCGGCTTTCCAGGTGAACGCGGCGGTAGGCGTCGGAAAGCGCGAACAGCTCCTCCAGACGGCGGCTCTTCTCCGCTTCCGGAATGTCGTCGCCGAGACGCAGTGCCGGCGTGAACGGGCGCGCCGAGTACTTGAAGCCGAACAGGCCGGTGAAGCCGATCTCGTCGACGAATCGCACTGTCGCAGCGAAGTCGTCCAAGGTCTCGCCCGGGAACCCGACGATCACGTCGGTCGACAGCGTGAGCCCCGGCACCGCCGCGCGCAGCGCGCGCACCCGTTCGCGATAGTCCGAGATCGTATAGCGCCGAATCATCCGCTTCAGCACGCGATCGCTGCCCGATTGCAGCGGAAGGTGCAGATGCCGCACCAGCGGCTCGAGCTCGGCGTGCGCGCGGATCAACGACGGGGTCAGGTGCCGCGGGTGCGGGCTCGTGTAACGAAGCCGCACGAGCTCCGGCACCTCAGCCACGATACGGCGAAGGAGCGCCGGAAACTCGCTTTCGTCGGCCGGCTCCGCACACGCGAAGTTCCAGTCGCCTTCCGGTCGCGGCGCTTGGGGCAGGCTACGCAAAGGATCGCGGTAGCTGTTCACCGTTTGCCCGAGCAGCGTGATCTCGCGCGTTCCAGCGGCCACCAGGCGCGCGATCTCCGCGACGATGTCCGGGGCAGGGCGGTAGCGCTCCGGGCCGCGCGTCGTTGGCACGATGCAGAACGAGCAGCGCTCGTCGCAGCCCTTCATCACCGTGACGAACGCGCTGACCGCCGCCGTGCCTGGTTCCGGACGCGCGGACAGAAAGCGCGGCTCGTCCAGGTCGAAGCCAATGTGCAGGCGAGGCGCAGCCCCTTGATCGAGCGCCTCCAGCGCTTGTGGCAACTCCGGGATTTGGTCCGGACCAATCAGCAGATCGATCTGCGGCATGCGCTTCATCAAGCGCTCGCCTTCCTGCTGAGCCACGCAGCCGGCCACCGCGATCAACAGATCCGGGCGCTGCTGCTTGAGCATTCCCAAGCGACCGACCTCGCTGCGCAGCTTCTGCTCCGCCTTCTCACGTACCGAGCAGGTGTTGAGCAGGACCAGGTCAGCTTGATCCGGGCGCTCGCACTCCGAATAACCGGCGCCACGCAGCACCTCACCGATGCGCTCGGAGTCGTGCTGGTTCATCTGGCAGCCGAAGGTGACGAGAGCGAATTTGGGCATGGCGGGCGCGGGCCGCGGAGCCTACATCGAGCGCCCGGGTTCGGCACGCGCGGCCCAAGATCGGCCGAATCTGGAGAAAACTCCGCGGGCTTGATCTCGGCTGAACCCGCGATATGACGGGCCCCGTGCTTGCCCCGCCCCCAGGTCAGGCCCCGAAAGCGCTGACCTTCGCGCTACTGCTCGGGCTGTGTCTCACGAGCTGTCAGCGCAAGGCGGGTCAAAAAGCGCCGGTGCCTGGCGCGAGCGCTTCGGCCTCGGCACAAGCGATTTCCACGATAGTGGTGGATCATGGCGAGCTCGACACGCGGGCTCCGAAGAATTCGGCGCGCATCGCGGCCACGACGATCGCCACTACGGTGTACAAGCTGGCGGACACCGCGTCGCGTCGGCTTGGCTACATTCGCCTTGGCGGCAGTGTGGAGCGAGACGCCGAGCCCACGCCCGGCAAGGGCTGTAAGGGCCAGTTCTACCGTGTCTACCCGATGGGCTACGTGTGCACTGACGACGCGACCACCGACCTGAATGCGCCGCTCGTGCGCGCGAGTTCGCGCCGTCCGAATCTGAGCCAGCCGCTGCCTTACAAATACGGGTTCGTACGCGCAACCTCTCCGCTTTACCTCAGGATTCCGAGCCGCGCCGAGCAGGTAAAGAGCGAGTTCAAGTTGGACGAGCACTTGAGCTGGTACAGCGAGCACAAGGCCGAGGTGCAGACCGTGATCCCCGGCGCGAACGACGTCCCGCTCGATCGACGCGGGTTTCCACACCCCGGGCTGAAACCGCCGGCTGATTTCCGCCCTTCGACGGCCCTCAGTGAGAACGAACTGTTCGGCGGGTCGGGGCCGAACGACCCGATTCCGTTTTGGCTCGAGAACGGCCGCTCGATTCCCAACATTTCGGGCTTCGATGTGCCGGAGTCGAGCGTGTTCGCCGATCGCACGCGGCGAAAGACCGGGCTCAGCTTCGTCGGCGCGTTCATGACCTCGAGCGACGGGCTCGAGCGGCGCTTCGCGCTGACCGTCGATTTGCGACTGGTGCCGACGACCAAGGTGAAGCCGGACACCGGCTCGCCGTTTCACGGCATCGAGCTCGGGCCCAATGCAACCTTGCCCTTCGCGTGGGTCGTGAACGAAGGCGCCCATACCTATCGCTTGATCAAGGACAAGGACGAGGCGCGCGCGGCGGACGAGGTGCCGCGGCGCGCGATCGTGCCGCTGACAGGCAACGCTCGCATCAAGCAGGGCGAGCGCTTCTATCAGACTCAGAAAGACAAGACGGTATGGCTCAAGGCCTCGGAGCTGGCCGTGGTCGAGCGCCCGCCCGAGCTGCCCGAGTTCGCTGAAAAGGGTGAGAAGTGGATCGACGTCGCCATCACTCAGCAAACGCTGGTGCTCTACGAAGGCAAGCGCCCTGTCTATGCGACGCTGATCTCGAGCGGCCGCGATCGGCTCGGTGATCCCAAGACCACGCTGTCGACCCCACGCGGCACGTTCCATTTAACAAGTAAGCACATCGCGGCTGCCATGGACTCGGAAGAGAACTCGACCGTCAGCGGCGGTTCGCGGGCGCACGTGAGCTCTGGCTCCGCCAACGCCGCCGCCACTGCCGAGCGCTTGAAAGCCGCCCAGGCTCGCGGTGACAAACTGGATGAACAGGACCGCCGGCGACTCCTGAACCTCGAAAAGGGGCGCGATCCGGAGTACGGCATCACCGTGCGACGCGGCGCGGCAGGCTTCGAGCTCCGCGACGTGCCCTGGATTCAATACTTCGCCTCAGGCTACGCGCTTCACGGCGCTTACTGGCACGATGTGTTCGGCACACCGCGCAGCCACGGCTGCGTCAATCTCGCGCCCATCGACGCGCGGGTGGTGTTTCTTTGGACCGATCCGCCGCTACCGGAAGGGTGGCACGGCATCAACGTGGGCTCCGACATGGGGCAGGGGACTGCGGTGGTGATCCGGGAGTAGGTCGGTGTGCGAGCCCGCGCACCTGAAAGACAATCGAGGCCTCAAGTTTGGTAGCGCATTTCGCATCAGCTACTCTGAAAGAGTGAGCTCCGAAGCCGGCGCCGAACGCAGCTTCAATCGAGTGGCGTCGCATCGCTGGCTCGGGGTCGCCGTGGGTGCGCTCGTCGCGGGTTTGCTGTTTTGGGGGCCCCGCCTGCGTCCGCGCAGCGCGCAGACACTCGACAACCGTGCTGCCGCATCGGGTGAGCTGGTGAACGCCGCCCCTCGGCCCGGCGCGCACGCCGGCAGCGCGACACCTCCAGCTGCGGCTCTTCCGGTTTCGCCCCCGGCCAATGCCAGCGTTCTTCCGGCACCGTCCGAACCCGCGGCAGCGGGGATCTGCCCGTCGGACATGGTGCTCGTAGACGGCGACTATTGCACCAACGTCGAGCACGACTGCAAACAGTGGTTGGACGACGACTTGCTGCCCTACGCGCGCTGCGCCGAATATACGCCCCCCGCTCGCTGCGTCGGTAAGCGCGTCAAGCTTCGTTTTTGCATCGATCGGCGTGAATACACGCGTCCGGGAGAGCAGCTGCCCCAGAACTACGCGAGCTTCGTCGAGGCCAGCAAGGTCTGCGAAAGTCTCGGCAAGCGCGTGTGCAACGAGAGCGAGTGGAATTTCGCCTGCGAAGGTCCTGAAATGCTCCCGTACCCGTACGGCTGGACCCGCGCACCGGTGTGCAATCAGGATCGCACCGATCTCTACGAGCCCAACCCGAAGAAGCAGGTGCTCAAGGACTGGCGGGCGCCCTCCGGCGAAGCTTCGGCCTGCAAGAGCCCATTCGGGGTCTACGACATGACGGGCAACATGGATGAGCCGGTGCTCCGCGAAGCCCAGCGTTACGCCTACCCGTTCCGCAACGGTCTCAAGGGGGGCTGGTGGATGGCAGGTCGCAATCGCTGCCGGCCGTCGACCACCGCTCATGACGACCACTACCGGGACATCCAGGTCGGCATTCGCTGCTGTCGCCAAGCCGGTCCAGGCTGAACGGATCGGTTACCAGGCCGTTCGTTTCCGCTGGTTTTCGACCGGCTTAGTGGACCAACAATCTACATTAGCTATTGTGGCATAAATGCTCGACATGAATTGATTATTCGAGAATTCAGCCACTCTTGATAGGACCAGGCAGTCCGGCTAATCGGCAGAATCTGCTTGACGCACTGCGCGAGCATCCGCATTACAGTGGCGATGCGCAGGCGAGCCACCCCCCTGCTCTTCGGCTTGGCCGGGGTCGTGCTGCTCGGTTCGTGCGACCGGGTGGAGCCGAGCGGGGCCGCTGCCAGCACCGCGCTGAGGAGTGACGAACCGGTCACGCCGCTCGGCACCGGGCGCAGCGCGTTGGCGGCGATTGCGAAAGCCGCGCCGCCTCCGGCCGAGAGTAGCTGTCCCGCCGACATGGTGCTGGTCGAAGGCGACTATTGCCCGAACGTCGAGCTGAACTGCAAACGCTACGCGGATCCCGAAGGCGCGTACGAGCACTTCCGCTGCAGCGAGTACGGCCCCTCGACGTGCAAGTCCAAAGCGCGCCGCCACTTACGTTACTGCATCGATAAGCACGAGTACGTAGCGCCCGGCGAGACCTTGCCGGCCAACCACAAGAGCTTCACCCATGCCGAGCGCACCTGCGGGGCAATCGGCAAGCGCGTCTGCCGCGAGAGCGAATGGAATTTCGCCTGCGAAGGCGAAGAGATGCGTCCGTACCCGTACGGCTTCACGCGGGATGCGGAAGCGTGCAATGCGGACCGTGAAGACATCATTGCCAAGACCGGCGAGCTCCGCGACCTGCGCGCTCCGCCCGGCTCGCATCCGCGCTGCTCGAGCTCGTTCGGCGTGCTCGACCTGTCCGGGAACCTGGAAGAGTTCGTGGCCATGGATGGCAAGGGGCCCCCTCGCCCGGCCATGAAAGGCGCGTATTGGCAGCCGGGGCGCAACTTCTGTCGGGCCGCCCAGACCGCGCACGATCGCTACTACAACGGAACCGAAACCGGCTTCCGTTGCTGCTCCGAAGCACGCTGACTGCAGCGCCGCTTCAAGGGTAGGCGCCCGGGCCCTCGAGAGTCAGCGACTCCGGCAGGCCCAGCATCAGGTTCATGTTCTGGATCGCCTGACCCGCACCGCCTTTGACCAAGTTATCGAGGCAGGAGAAGACCGTGACCCCGCGCTTGCCGTCGGTGACGGCTCCGAAAGCCAAACCCACCTCGGCGTAGTTCGAGCCAGCAACCGCCACGACCTCGGGCAAGCGCCGCGCGGGAACGCGCACGAAGCGCTCTTCGCGATAGGTGCTTTCGAGGCACGTCTTGAGCTTCTCTTCCGAGATCTCGCTCGGAACCCGAATGAACGAGGTGGCGAAGATCCCGCGCACCAGTGGAGCCGACACCGGCACGAACTCGAGCGTCAAGGTGCGTGCGCCGGCAGCGCGCAGCGTGTCCTCGATCTCGGGTGTGTGCTGGTGCAGGAGCGGGCGGTAGGTGCGCAGATTTCCTGCTCGCACCGGGTGGTGCGTGGTCGGGGAGGGCAGCGCGCCGCTCCCGCTCGAACCGGTGATACCGACGCTACTGACCGTCCCTTCGAGCCAGCCGGCCTTGGCGAATGGCAAAAGACCCAGCTCGATGGTCGTGGCGAAGCAGCCGGGTGAGGCCACGGTGGCGCTCGCGCGGATGGCCTCGCGGTTCAGCTCGGGCAGGCCGTACACGAAACGCTCCAGCAAGTCCGGCCGCGCATGCGGTTCCCCGTAGTAGCGCGTGTATTGCTCCACCTCGCGCAGACGGAACGCGCCGGACATGTCGAGCACCTTTACGCCTGAAGCGAGCGCAGCCTCCACCACCGGGATGCTGGCCTTTTGAGGGAGCCCCATGAGGACGATATCGACGCCGGCGACCGCTGCCTCCGGAGATGGATTTTCGAAGCGGAGCTCGCTCAGCCCTTCGAGCTGAGGCAGCGCAGAAGCCAGCGGCTCTCCAATGTGATCCGCTGCTCCGACCCGCACCAATTCGACTTCCGGGTGGAAGAGCAGATGCCGAACCAGCTCCGCGCCGGCAAACCCAGAACCGCCCAGGACAGCGGCTTTGAAGCGCTTCATCCCTCGAGTCTAGCGCTTCCGCGACCAGTCTGCGGGCATGACGAAGCGGTGAATACCCGCCACCACTAGACCGCGTGCGCGGCGCTTCGGCGCCAGCGTCACCGCGACCGCATCGAAGCGGCTCCACATGGCGGCGCGTTGAATCGCGCCTATCAAATAGTCGGTCGCCGGCGCCGGCATCTCGCTGATGCGGCCGACCAAGACGGCGCGGCGAACGCCATACATGTTCAGCGCTGCGGCAATGCACATCGCGGTCGCGTCGTAGGTCGCGCGCATCCAGCCCGGCACTTCGCGCTCGGCGGCGCGGGCGACATCGGCGAAGGTCGACCCCGGAAGCTTCGCTTCGCGCAGGCTCTGAATCAGCCCGCGTTCGGAGGCGAGCGTCTCCAAGCAGCCGCGCCCGCCGCACCCGCACAGGCGAGTGTTACCGGGAATGGGGGTGTGCCCGAGCTCGCCGCTCATGGGCAACGCGCCCTGATAGGGGCGCCGGTCGAGCATCACCGTGCCGCCCACGCCATCGGCGATGTCGACGAGCAAGAAATCGTCGTTGTCCGCGCGCGAACCGAGCTCGCCCAGCGCGAGCCCGCGTACTTCTTGGACCAAGCCGACGGGGGCGGACCAAATCTGACGGAGCATCCAGGGCAGATCCGCGTGCTCGGACCAATGCAGATTGGGCGAGAGCAGCACGCGACCCGCGCGTTCGTCGACGATGCCCGGCGTGCTTACCATCACTGCCCAAGGCCGTTTGATGTCGATGCGCTCGGCGGCCTGGGCGACTTTTTCTTGCCAGGCGCTCTCGCTGGTCGGCGTCTTGAACTGCGCTTCCCAGCGCTCGGTCTCGGGCGGAGAGGGCGGCAGCGCCGCGAGCCGAGTCCATTCGACCCCGAGCTCCATCACCACGAAACGCGGGCGTCCGGTCGACAGCCGCAATTGTTTGCCGGGGCGCCCGACGCTGGGACGGCCGCCGTCGACCGCCTTGATCTCTTCGACCACGCCGGCGTGCACCAGGTCATCGATGATCTTGCCAGCGGTCGGCTGGCTCATGCCGGTCGCTTTGGCGAGATCAGCGCGGCTTGCGGCTTTGCGCTCGAGTAGCTGCTCGAGCAGGGTGGCTTGGTTGGCGATCCGCAGACTGGCAGGGACCGCGGGCATTTATTGAGTTCCGCTGGTCGTGATCGGGATCCACAGCGTGCGGACTTGAGTCATCTGACCGCGCCGTGTGTAGCCCGCGAGGCCGTACAGGATGTTCCACCAGTGGCCGTCCGGCGTCTCGCCGTACGAGAAGGCGGGGAAGATGTGAATCTGCCAGTCCTTGCCACCGGTCACTTTGGTCTCGTGATAGTAAACGTTTCCTATCAACTGTGACACTTCGCGATCGTCGCTGAACCGCCAGTAGAAGGGGAAAGCGACGGTCGAGCGGCTCTTGGGGTCGGCAAAATCCCAGAAAAACGGGGCAATGACGGTGTGGGTGCTGGCCGCGTCGCGCCCGATATAGACCAGCGGGTGGATGTTGGTCGACCAGCCCCGGAGGTCGGTCGAGTGCTGGAAGAACGGGGTGATGAAGGTGGTCTTGCTGATGCCGAAGCGCTCGAACTTACCGTAGAACGGGAACAGCGCATGGCTCGACTCGCGCGGGCTGGTGCGCGAATAGTAAAACGGAAAAAGTAGCTTCTGGTCGAGGCCGATGTCCGGGTCGCGGTAGGCCCAGTAGAGCGGCGTCACCATGTCGAGCTCGGTGCGGCCGCGGTAGCGCGCGTAGCCCCAGGTAATGAACGTGCTCTCGCCCTGCGCGCCTTTGCCGAGCAGGAACAACGGGTTCACGAACAGCCACGACTTGTCGTCGTGACCATAGTGGAAGAACGGGAACACCGTCGTGTGGCGCTCGTTCCTGCCCCAGATGCTGTAGTAGAGCGGGAACAGGTGCAGCATGTCCCGCTTCTGGGTGTGCCGCCGATAATAGGGGCCCCAAACGTTGGTCCAGGCGAGCGTGCGATCGTCGTAGCCGTAGTAGTGCAGGAGCGGCGGGATGACCTCGTACTTGCTCTCCGCGTTTTGCCCGTAGAAGTAGAGCGGCGCGATGCCGAAATCGATGTCCTGTGCGGTGCGCGTGTCGCAGTTGGGGCCGCCCTTCCACGAGCAGAACATCGGCCCGACCAGGTTGAACCCGCCCTCACGATCGGAATGTAGATAGGTGAGCAGCGGCGGAATCAGCTTGTAGCCGCCGTACTTGCGCTTACCCGTGAAGTAGAGCGGGAACAGCCAATTGTCGTGCTCGTCCGGCGCCTCGCGATGCACGAGGGGGCCGACGATCGTCGTGCGGTCACCGCTGATCTTGTTCTTGAGATCCCAGACGAGCGGGAAGAGCACGTCGTCCGCGCGCTCGTTGCTGCGGCGGTTGTAGTAGATGCCGTAAAGCGAAGCGCGATCGGTCACTTTGGGATCGAGCCGCGAGGGCTGCTCGCGCTCGGCCCAAACCGGAAACGCGAGACGAAAGCGGTATTTGCCGCTCTCCTCCGAGTAATACGGCCCGTAGAAACGTCGGATGGTGGTGGGCCCCCGGCCTCGCTCTTCGAGGTCCGGATCCAGATCGCTGCCGATTTCGCCGAGGATCGGCTTCTTCAGCTGCAGCGGCTTTTCCGGCAGCGAAGGCTCGCTGCCGGGCGCGACCAACTGGTCACTGGCGCCGGATGCAGCGTGCATTTCGGGCGTGCCAGGCGGGGGCGCCTTCTTCGGAGCTTTCTTCTGCGCGCCACCGCCGCCAGCGGGTCCTCCGCCGCCGGGGCCGCCCCCGGGAAACATGCCGCCGCCGAACGGATCCTGCGCGGCGGCGAGCGGCGCGAGTAACGCGAGCGATAGCCCGAGCAGTGCGCAGAACCAGCTACGGCGCACCTTTCGGAGCGAAGCAGCACTCAGCTTGCGCGAACGCAGCGCTCCCGACGGGCTCAACTCGCTCCGCCTTGCACGAAGGCCATCCGAACGTCTGAAAGACCGTTCGGGGAGCCCTGTTGGGCGGGCCGGTACGCGCGAAAGTGCATGGGTTTTCCGAAAGGTCCGCGCGGCCCGATGCCACGCGCCCCGCGCTTATGCTCGGTGGGGCGGGTCGGGTCAAGCGGGATTGGGCGGGATTGCACCCGCACCGTGCTAAAGCGAGCCCCTGCCATGCGAGCAGCCGCGGTCGACTTCGGTAAGGTGCGCATCGGACTAGCAGTGGGCGACGAGCTAGGCCTGATGGCCCATCCGCGGCCGCACCTGGACGGCCGCGACCCGCTCAAGGTCGTTCGGGAACTTGCGTCGCTGGCCGCCGCGGAAGGTATCGGCATTTTCGTGGTCGGCCTGCCGCGGGGCCTGGACGGCGCCGAAGGGCCGGCTGCGCGGCGCGCCCGCAAGTTCGCGCAGCGGCTCAAGCTGGCGTCGGGGGTCAAGGTCGTGCTCCGGGACGAGTGGCTGACCACTCGCGAAGCCAAGGGACGCCTTTCCGCGCAGGGTCTCTCGGAGCGCGAGCAGCGACAGCGCATCGACAGCGCGGCAGCGGCCGTGCTGCTGCAGAGCTATCTGGACGGGGAGCGCGAGCGAAGCCCGTGAGCCGCAGCGCCAAGAGCAGTCGGCCTCGCGCGAAGCGCCCCTCCAAACCGGGCCGCCGGAACACTCCGAGCTCGCGCGAGAAGCTGCCGGCAGTCCCGGCGCGATCACGCGCTTTTGGCTGGCTCGCCGGGCTGCTCGCGACCGCGCTGGCTGCGGTCGCGCCGGTACTGATCTGGGCAACGCTCGACGGCAGTGGGCCCGCTTCGCCGGTAGTGACGCGTTTCGCAGGTGGAGAAAGCGCGACAGAGGTTGCTGCGCGTCTGCGAGAGCTCGGGCTCATTCAAAGTCCACGATTGTTTGCCATCTACCTGGGCTGGTTTGCCCCCAGGGTGCAGGTTGCGCCGGGATCACATTTGCTCCGGGGCGGACTTTCACCCCGCAACTTGGTGCAGCGGCTTGGTCGCTTGGCCTCTCGACCTGCCGCCCGAGTAACGCTTCCGGAGGGCTTTACACACCTTCAAATAGGTGAGCGCCTGGAGGAGAGGGAAGTCTGCACGCGGGAAGAGCTTGCGAAGGCGGTGGCCGATGGGTCGCTGCTGAAGGAGCTAGAAATCTCCGCAACCAGCGCCGAAGGCTATCTGTTCCCGGCGACCTATCAGCTCTTGGTCGATTCGGATGCGGCGCAGATCGTACGCCAGCTGGTGGCCGAGACACGTAAGAGATTGGGCCGACTCGAGGCGCGCCATCCGGGAGCGATCGCAGCGCTCGGGACGAATCGAAAATGGACGGAGCACGAGCTCTTGACCCTCGCTTCGATCGTCGAGCGAGAGGCTGCGGTGCCAGAAGAGCAGCGCTTGATCGCCCGGGTGTTCCTGAACCGTCTGGACGACCCAACCTTTAGACCGGCGCGTATGCTGCAATCGGACCCGACCGCGAGCTACGGCTGCCAGGTTGCTGCGAGCGCGGCGCCAAGCTGTGCTGGATTCAGCGGCAAAGTGACGCCAGAGATGCTGCGCGATCCGCAAAATCCTTACAACACCTACCGGCACCCGGGGCTGCCGCCGGGGCCAATTGGAAATCCGGGAGAGTCCGCACTCGATGCCGTGCTCGCGCCGGCAGCGGCCGACTATCTTTATTTCGTGGCCGACGGTCATGGTCGCCACCGTTTCAGCCGCAGTTTCGAAGAGCACCGGCGCGCGATCGAACAGGGGCCGTGAGGCTACGACGCCAAAAGTTGCGGCCTGCGCGCTAAGCGAGTTCTAATCACCGCCCTCGCTCCGCACACCCCATGAAGCTGCCTATCGTTCTCGTCCCGCATCCCCACGTTCGCGTGGACGAGCAGGTGCTCGGGGGAAGTCCTCATGTCGTGGGTTCGCGCGTGCCCGTTCGCCGGCTTTGGGCGTTTTATCGCAGCGGCGCGAGCATCGAACGCATCTTGCGTCGCTACCCGCAGCTCGGGCCGGCCAAGGTTTTCGACGCGCTCGCGTTCGCGCTCGACAACGCTGAAGTGATCGAAGCGGACCTGAAGCGTGAAGACGAGATCCTCGCGCGCGCCGGAAATCGCCCGGCCAAACAGCCAACTTCGACGGATCAAATGGTGCTGCCGTTTGCTGGCGAAGCACCAACACCGCCCGTTTCGCCAACTCCAGGCCGAAAAAAGCGCTGAATCAGAACATCAGGCTGACCGGCTAGTCGGCCACAGTTAACCAGAAGTCATTTTATATGGGCGCCACTTGGGTGTAGCGTGGCGACCGGTTTGCGGCCTGAGCGGCCGCTTAGGAGGAAACAGACACATGACCCGAGGTCGCAAGAAGACGGGATACTTACTCGCGTGGCTAGTCGTGCTCACGGCGCCTGCGTTGCTCACTCAGTGTGGCAAAATGCCGGGCGGCGTCCCCGGCGGCGGCGCGGTGCCAGGCGTTCCGGGCGTGGGCGATGCTTGCCCGGCCAACATTGCTGATGCGGCCGCGATCATGAACGCAAACTTCGGGCTGCAAGGCGAGCTCGAAGGCAAGGTGAAGGCGGCACTCGCGGCCGGCGCAAACCTGCAGAAGATCGCCGTCGACGTCGAGGGCGAAGTCACTGCGGCGTGCACCAACCTCGCCAAGGATCTGGGCGTGGGCGATGACGCGCTCAAGCCGGCTGACGACGGCCCCGGCAAGAAGGCCGAGGCTGCCTGCGCCGCTGCGAGCAAGGCGATTGGCGAGCTCAAGGCGAAAGCCCAGGGCAAGGTCACCGTCGAAGCCAAGCCGCCCGTCTGTTCTGCCTCGATGTCGGCCATGGCCGAGTGTTCGGGCAAGTGCGACGCGAACATCAAGCCGGGTTCGGCCAAGGTCACCTGCGAAGGCGGCAAGCTGAGCGGCAAGTGCGACGCCAAATGCGAGGGCGAGTGCACGGTCGAAGGCGCTGGCAAGTGTGAAGGCACCTGCGCCGCCAACTGCACCGGCGAGTGCAAGGCGGACTTCTCGGGCAAGTGCGACGGCACCTGCAACGGCAAGTGCGACGGCAAGGACGCCAAGGGCAAGTGCGCTGGTACCTGCGACGGCAAGTGCGACGGCAAAGCCACCGGCAAGTGCGGCGGCGAATGCAAGGGCGAGTGCAGCGGCGGGTGCACGTTCAAGGCGAAGGCGGAGTGCTCGGGCACGTGCTCGGGCGGCTGCAGCGTCGAGTTCAAGGAGCCGAAGTGCTCGGGTGAGGTCAAGCCGCCGGAGATGAGCGCGGAGTGCAAGGCGAACTGCGACGCCGAAGTGAAGGGCAAGCTCGAGTGCACGCCCGGTCACGTGGTCGCGAAGGCCGAAGGCTCGGCTGACGCCGCGGCGGCGGCCAAGCTGAAGGCCGCGTTCGAGAAGAACCTGCCGGCGCTGCTCAAGGTCAGCGTGGGCATGAAAGACAAGGTCTCGAGCGTCGCCGGCAACGTGCAGGCGTCCCTCGAGGGCGTGAAGGCGGCTTTGAGTGGTGGCGGCGCTGCCGCGCTCAAGGTGGGTGGCTGCATCGCGGCCTCGCTCGACGCGCAGGCCAAAGCGGCGGTCTCGATCAACGTCTCGGTCAAGGCGAGCGCTTCGGCGAGCGCCTCGGCCGGCGCGGGCTGATCGTCGTTAGGTGGCAGCTCGTGGCTCGCGCGTAACGCGGGCCACGAGCCGTTGCCTCGCCTGCTTCGCGTTCACGAAAATCAGGCGTTCGCCGCCAAATCCTTGCGGGCCGCGTCGGCCATCTCGGCGACCAGCGCACGCAGGACCTTGGGTTCGGGCCCTTCGAGCATGAGCCGGAGCTTTGGCTCCGTGCCGCTCCAGCGCACGAGCACGCGGCCGTCCTTGCCGAGCTTTTTCTCGGCGCTCTGAATGCGCAGCGAGAGCCCCTTCATCTCTTCGATCGGGCGTCGCGCGGGTAGAGAGACGTTCTCGAGCACCTGCGGCACGCGCTGCATCACGCTCGAGAGCTCGCTCAATGGCTTTTGCTCGCGCAGGATGATGGCCAGGACCTGCAGCGCGGCAACGGTGCCGTCGCCCGTGGTGGCGTGCTCGGCGAACACCAAATGGCCCGATTGCTCGCCACCGAAGTTGTAACCATGGCGGCGCATGGCCTCGACCACGTACCGGTCGCCGACCGAGGTGCGGATTAGCTTTCCGCCAGCGCCAGAGATGGCGTGCTCGAGCCCCATGTTGCTCATCACGGTCGACACCAAGGTGCGCTTCGCCAGCCGCTTTTCGCGCAGCATGCGGATACCGCACAGCGCCATGATGGCGTCGCCGTCCACGATGTTTCCGCGATCATCGACGAAGATCACGCGGTCCGCGTCGCCGTCGAGCGCGATGCCGATCTGCGCGTGCTTGCGCTTCACCTCGTGCACCACGTGCTCGGGGTGCAGCGCGCCGCAACCCTTGTTGATGTTCGTGCCGTTGGGACGGCAACCGAGCGCGATCACCTCGGCGCCGAGCTCTTTGAACACGTCGGGGGCGACGTGGTACGCGGCGCCGTGCGCGGCGTCGACCACGACGCGCACGCCGTCGAGGGTGAGCTCCTTCGGGAAGGTGTTTTTCGCGTACACGACGTAGCGGCCGACCGCGTCGTCGATGCGCTCCGCGCGACCGACGGCCGTGCCCGTCTTGCCCAGGCGATCGAGCTTGGGATCCTCGAGCAGCTGCTCGATCGCGGCCTCTTCGGAGTCGGGCAGCTTGAAGCCGTCCGGGCCGAAGATCTTGATGCCGTTGTCGGCGAATGCGTTGTGGCTGGCGCTGATCACCACGCCGGCGTCGGCGCGCATGCTCTGGGCCAAGTTGGCGACCGCGGGCGTGGGGATTGGGCCGCTGAGCATGACTCGGCCGCCCATCGCGCAGATGCCGGCGGCCAGCGCGGTCTCGAGCATGTAACCGGAGAGCCGCGTGTCCTTGCCGATCACGATACGCGGCGCGCGGCTCTTGCCGCGACCAGCCACGTAAGCGAGGGCGCGGCCGAGCCGCAGCGCGAGCTCCGGAGTCATGGGTGCCACGTTGGCGCGCCCGCGGATGCCGTCCGTACCGAACAACTTTCTCTGCGTCATGGGATCAATCGCGGAAGTTGATGAATTGCAAATCGAGGTCGAGCGCTTCGGCGGCGCGCAGGAGCTGAATCACCTGCTGCAGCTCGTCGCGCTTCTTGCCGGTTACGCGCACGCTGTCCTCGTGAATCGAGGCCTGCACTTTGACCTTGCTGTCTTTCACGAATTTGACGATTTCGCGCGCCTTCTCGGCCTCCAAGCCTTCCTTCACCAAGATCGAGAGGCGGGTCGAGCCTTTCGGGCCGCGCTCCGGCTTCTTCGGCTTTTCCAGGTGTTTGAGGCTTACTTTGCGGCGAATGAGCTTCTCTTCCAACACCTGGAGGGCGGCCTTGGCGCGGTCTTCGGTGCTCGACTCGATCAGCACGCCGGTCTCGGTCTTCTCGATGCTCGTCTCGGTGTCACGAAAGTCGAAGCGAGTGCCCACCTCGCGCTGGGCCTGAAGGAGTGCGTTCGCGAACTCGGCCCAATCGACCTTCGAGACCACGTCGAACGAGGGCATGGTCAGAGCGCGACGGGAGGATCGGTCGGCAGATTGAGCAAAATCGCCCGCGCCGCCCCGACCAGGAACGTCGAGCCGGCGACGACCACTACGCCCTTGGAGCCGACCAGCTCACGAGCGCGCGTGAGCGCCTGCTCGACGCTGGCAGCGACCTCGCCGTTCGACACTTCGAGCATCGATTGCGGATCGACCGCTTTGGGTACCGGCGGCGCGACGTAGATGCGCTGGCCCGCCACTTGCTCGAGTCGGCGCAACATCGCGCGCCAGTTCTTGTGGTCCAGGGCGCCAAAAACCAGGGCAATTTCCCGACGCGATTCGATGTCGGCGAGCACCGTGGGGTCGAGCGCGTGCGACAGCGCGACCGCGCCGTCGGGGTTGTGCGCGCAATCGAGCAGCGTGAGATCCTGCCCGTTGCGGTGGAGCAGCTCGTTGCGGCCTGGCCACGCGGTGTTTTCGACGCCCTGCGCCAGCACTTCGGGCGCCCAGCCGAGCTCGCGCCCGACGGTGACGGCCACGGCCAAGTTCGAGCCGAGCAGCGCGACGCGCGGGTAAGCGAGCGGGGCGCCGGCGATGGGTTCCGGACTGCCGAGCGCGACCAGGCGAGCGCCGACCTCCGCGATGCGCTGCTCGATGACGGCGCGAGCCTCGGGGTGAATCTTGCCGAGCACCACGGCCGAACCCGGCTTGATGATGCCGGCCTTCTCGGCGGCGATTTTGCCGAGCGTGTCACCGAGCTCTGCCATGTGGTCGAACGCGATGCGGGTGATGGCCGCCACGCGCGGCGGCGGGATCACGTTGGTCGCGTCGAGGCGCCCGCCGAGACCGACCTCGAGCACCGCGAGCTGTACCCCCGCCTCCTTGAAGCCGAGAAAAGCGGCCATCGTGGCCACTTCGAAGAACGTAAGATCGGGCGCCGCGTCCATCACGCGATTGAGGAGCGAGACCAGGGTCTCGTCGTCGATCGGCGCCCCGTCGATGGCGATGCGCTCGGCGAACCGTTGCAGGTGAGGCGAGGTGTAAGTGCCCACCTTCAGGCCCGCGGCGCGACCCATGGCGGTGACGAAGGCCGCGACCGTGCCCTTGCCGTTGGTCCCTGCGATGTGCACCGCCGTGAACGAGCGCTCCGGGTTGCCGAAGCGAGCGCACGCCGCCTGCATCCGCTCGAGCCCCAGCTTCTTACCGCGCGGGATGAGCGCGTACAGGCGTTCGAGCGTAGATTTCAGATCGGTCGTCACGCGGCGCCGCCCCCGAGGTGTTGAATCAGCTGAAACAGTTGAGTCTTGAGCTCCAGCCTGGGGACGATCGCGTCGACCATGCCGTGCGACAGCAGGAACTCGGAGCTCTGAAACCCTTCCGGCAGCGTGGTGCGCAGGGTGCTTTCGATCACGCGCGGCCCGGCAAAACCAACCAGCGCGTTCGGCTCGACCAAATTGACGTCACCGAGGAACGCGGTGCCAGCCGCGACGCCACCGGTGGTCGGGTGCAAAAGCACGCTGATATACGGCTTTCTCACCGCGCGATAACGCCGCAACGCCGACACCGTCTTCGCCATCTGCATCAGGCTGATGATGCCTTCCTGCATGCGCGCCCCGCCGGAGGCGTGGAGCAGCACGACCGGCAAGCGCTCGGAAGTGGCGCGCTCGAACAAGCGCGTGATGCGCTCCCCCACCACCGAACCCATGCTGCCACCCATGAAGCCGAAGATGAAGCAGCCGTACGCGACACGCAGACCTTGCACGCGCGCGAGCCCGATTTCGATCGCCTCGCTGGCCTCGGTGTTGCGCTTGGCGCGAGCGATGCGATCCGGATACGCCTTGCCGTCGACGAACTTCAACGGATCGGCCGGCGCGATGTGGTCATCCCAAACATCGAGTCGGGCGTCGTCGAGCAAGAGCCGGCGCCACTCGGGTGCGACCATGGGGTGGTGGTGACCACAGCTCCCGCACACGTTGAAATGGGCCGACAACTCTTCGGCGGTAAAAACCACGCCGCAGCCATCGCATTTGGAGAACAGGCCCTTACCGACCGAGCGCTTTTCGGCGCTGGTCGACTGGGCAGGGGTTCGTTCGGGCAGGGTCACGGGACAGACGAGCCTAGCAAAAGCGGACCGCCCCCTCTAATACATCGCCTGCGTTGACACGAGTTCCGACCTTTCGAGCTGCTGTTTCCAGGGTCAGCGGCGAGGCTGAGCACCTGAGTCATCCGGACGGCCGATGTTGAGTGCCTCTACCACTTTGCGGGGGGTTCGGAAAACGGCGAGCCCCGCTTCCTGGGGTAGGCTCCGGCCTCGATTTAGCCCACTCTCGCGGCTTCGAGGCGTAGCGCATGACGGATGAGGTGCTGGTCCCGCTGATTGGCCGTGAAGACGAAATTGCCCAACTTCGTCGCGCTTATCACGAAGTCGTGGAGGGCCAGGGCTCGCGCATCGTCACCTTGGTGGGCCCGACTGGCATCGGCAAACGGCGCCTGATCGACGAGCTCACCAGCGAGATACGACGCGGTGCGCTGCCGACGCGCGTCTACGAAGGCCGTCCGGGCGCGCAGTCCACGGCCTACGGCACGTTCGCGCGCTTGTTACGCTCTCGCTTCGGCATCACCGAAGCCACCGATTCGGACACCGCGCGAACCACGCTGCACAGCCAGGTGAGCGCGGTGCTCGGGGATCGGCGCGTCGGAGACGTCTGCTATTTCCTGGGCGAACTCATGGGTCTCGCCTTCGCCGAGAGCCCCATGACGCGCGCGGTCGCCGAAGATCCCTCGCAGGCGCGATTGCTGCGCCGCGCCGTGGTGAGAAGCTTCGTCGAAGCCGACTCCGCCCGCAGCCCGGTGTGCTTGCGCATCGACGGCCTGCACGCCACCGACGAAGACTCGGTCGAGCTGCTCGGCTACTTGCTCGAGAACCTGCGCGGCAAACTGCTCGTGCTGTGTACGACTCGGCCCGAGTTTCTGAGTCGTCACACCGAGTGGGCGGCGCTCGCCGGCTCGCGCCACTCGGTGCTCGAGATCGGACCTGTCGCGGAAGACGACTCGATCAAGATCATGCGCGCGCTCTTGTCGCGCTGTCAGGGCGGGCCCGCGCCGCGCCTGGTGGAGGCTGCGGTGAGCATGGCCGGTGGTGCGCCCGGGCTGCTCGAGCACATGGTGCGCGTTTTCCGGGACTCTGGCGTGCTGGGCGACGATCCGTCGGATCCCAGCGGCGGCTGGCGCGTCGACTTGGATCGGCTCGCGAACGCGCGTTTGCCGCTCACGGTCGAGGACGCGGTTCAGGTTCGCATCGCGGCGCTGTCGGCCAGTGAACGCCGCTTGCTCGAGTATGCCGCGGCCATGGGCAGCGTATTTTGGCTGAGCGCGCTGGTGGCGCTCGGTCGCATCGACCGCGAACCGCCGGAGCTCTGGCGGACCGAAAGCACGGACGACGTGAGCGCGGTCGAGAACACTCTGAGCGGGCTCGTAGCTCGCGACTATGTGCTCAAGCTTCCCGACAGCGCGTTTTCCGACGAAGTCGAGTACGTTTTCAAACAGAACCTGGAGCGCGAGAGCATCGGTCAATTGACGCCAGCGGCCGCCGCTCGCCGCTATCATCAGACCATCGCCGATTGGCTCGCGCAAAAGGACGGCGTCCGCAATCAGGAAGAGTACGCGGCCATGCTGGCCCGGCACCTGGAGCACGCTGGCTCGATCACCCGCGCGGCGTTCACCTACATCGAAGCGGGCAACACCGCGCGCGAGCACTTCGCGGCCAAGCGCGCGGACGAGTACTACAAGAAGGGCCTGGAGCTGCTCGGTGACGACGACGCGCGCCGCCGCATCGACGCCCTGCACAACCACGGCGACGTCCTGGTCTTACTCGGGCGCACCGACGAGGCGCTGCTCGCCTTCCGCGAAATGTTGGGCATTGCCTATCGTCTCGGATTGCGCGCCAAGGGCGGCGCGGCGCACGGCCGGCTAGGGCGGCTGTTCCGCGATACCGGCTCGCTCGGCCCAGCCCAGCGCCATTTCGAGACTGCGCTCGCGCTGTTCGAGCGCGCTGGCGACCAGCGCGGCGTGGCCAGCTGTCGCGACGATATCGGTCGATTGCTGTGGATGAAAGGCGAATACGAAGCCGCGCTCGGTGAGATGCGCCATGCCCTCGAGATGCGGAAGAACCTGGGCGATGGTCGCTCCATCGCGCTCAGCCTGAACAACATCGGCTTGGTGTGGCGCGATCACGGCCAGGTCTCCGAAGCGCGCGAGGCATTGGAAAGCGCACTTACGATCCGGCGTGAGCTGAGCGACCCGCTCGGCATCGTGGAGAGCCTCAACGACCTGGGGGAGCTGGCGCTGGACCAGGGCGAACCCCAGCAAGCGCTCGGGCTGTTTCAGGAGGCCCAGGACGTCGCCACCGATATTGGCGAACGCAACCGCATCGCGGTCGTGCTCATTAACACTGGTGCCGCCCATTTGCGGCTCGGAGACGCCGATCGCGCGGTCGAAGTGCTGGATCGCGCCGAGGAGCTGTGTGACGAACTCGGCGATAAACTGCACTTGGCCGAGGCCAAGCGGGGCCTTGCCAAAGCGCACCTCGCCAAGGGCGAGCTGAAAAAAGCGCGCGAATCGATCAAACGGAGCGTCGACCTGTTCGGACAGGTCCGCAGTAAGCCGCACTTGGCCATGGCGCTCCGCACGCTCGGAGAGGTAACGGGGGCCGGCGCCTGGGGTGATGGCCACGAGGTGAAGGCGGTCGATTATTTCTTGCGCTCCATCGCGATTTGTCAGGAAATTGGCAATGAGCTCGAGGTCGCCAAGAGCTACCGCGCGTTCTCGAGCTACGTCGAGGGCTCCCAACACTACCGGCACAATGCGGACATCCTGCGCGAAGCCAAGAAGCTCTCGCAGATGGCCGACGAGATCTTCGAGCGGCATCAGCTTGGAACGATGAGCCGACCTGGATAATAGATACGGAGAAGAGTATGGCTGAGAACGTCACGATTCGCGTGAAGCGCACCGGCCCGGTCCGCGTCGGCTTGCCCGCCTATCGCACGCCGGGCGCCGCTGGGCTCGATCTGGAGGCCGCGACACCGGGCCCCATCTTGCTGCAGCCGGGCGAGCGGCGTTTGATTCCGACCGGGCTGCGCGTGGAGATTCCGCCGGGGTTCGAAGGTCAGGTGCGTCCGCGCTCCGGGCTCGCGCTGAAGCACGGTATCGGCATGGTGAACGCGCCGGGTACCATCGACGCCGACTACCGCGGAGAGATCGGCGTGCTTTTGGTGAACTTGGGGCAGGAGCCGTTTTTGCTCGAGCCGGGCGGGCGCATCGCACAACTGGTGATCTGCCCCGTGGCGCAAGCCGAGCTGGTCGAAGTGAACGAGCTCAGCTCGACCGATCGCGCCGGCAACGGCTACGGTTCGACCGGCGTCTGAGCGCCGCTCGCGCGGGCCTACGGGCAACCGATACGGGTCGCAGCCACTGCCACGTCGTCGTACCAAATGTTGCGGGCGGGCCCGTGAAAGCCCTCGTAGCCGAAGTTGAACGCGCCGTAAGTGAGCGCAGGCCAACCCGTCTTATCGATGATCTGCATGTTGTTGGCGTACACGCGCACCACGCCGTTCGGGCCGTCGAAGAAGGCCTCCATACAGTGCCACTGATTCTTCGGCAGCAAAGAGCCGCCGCTGCCGCAGGTCATGGGACTGTTGTTGGAGGTGACCACCACGTCGCTGTGATTCAACACGACTTGGCAATATTGCTCGGCAACCTCCATCGAGTCCTTGTTCGGATCGCCGTCACCGACCATGGCCTCGAAGAAGGCGTTGTGCTCGGCTTGCCCAAAATCGACGTCGCTGCGCACGAATAGGCGCACCCAAAAGGCCGGACCTGGAATGGGCACGGACAGCATGCGCACGCTGTAGCCGGCGTTGCCGGTGGTCTTCACCAACAGCGAATGCGCCCCGGATTTGAAGGTGCTGCTGTCGAGTCCGAGGAACATCATCCAATCTTGAGCCTGATAGGCCGGCTGATAGCTGGCCTTGGCGGGCAGACCCGCGTCCTCGAAGCCCGAGCAAAACGTGGCATTCGCCGGACAGTTCGCCGCGCCTCCGCCGCTCCCACCCGAAGCGCCCGCGCTGCCGCCTGTGGTCGAGCCGCCGGTTGCGACGCCCCCGCCGCCGCTGGAACCGCCGGTGCCGAGGGCGCCGCCGGTGTTGATCGAGGTCCCGCCCGTAGTGGCGCCGCCCGGGGCCACGCCGCCCGTGGTCGTGGAACCGCCCGTGGTCGTGGAACCGCCCGTGGCCGCGGAGCCGCCCGTGGCCGTGCCGCCGGTGGAACTCGGGAGGCCCCCGGTAGTCCCGCCGGTGGTCGCACCACCGCTCGGATTACCGCCGGTGGCCGAGGTGCCACCCGTGCTCACGCCACCGGACGACGAAACGGTGCCGCCAGTGCCGCTCGCGCCGCCGTCGGCAGGGGAGCAAGCGAGGCCAGTAATGAGAAGGAGCGAAAGGCAAGGGCAGACGAAGGTTCGCAAAACCTGCGCGCGGGGCACGGGGGTTAACATGGCTCGCGCCGAGCATGACATGCAGGCCGCGGAAGCGCGAGCGGCTAGGTAGTCAGAGCGAGCCGAGCGCGTTCCACATGCCGCGCACGCGCTCGAAGCGCTGCTCGGGTTCGATGGCCAGGGCGAGCTGTACCCAATCGTCAACCGCGGGGTTGAGATCCGGCCGCAAGGCGAACAGGCTCGGGCGGGGCGCGGTGGTGACCTCGACCAGCACCTCTTTCATGCCCTTGCCTTCGAATGGCGTTCGCCCGGCGAGCGCGCGAAACGCGACCGCTGCCATCGAATAAACGTCGATGCGCTGGTCGAAGAGCTCAGCGCCTTTCCAGATCTCCGGCGCAATGTAGCTTGGAGAACCGGCCACCATTCCGGCTTGCGTCACCGCGCGCATGCGCGTGAACTTGGCAAAGCCGAAGTCGAGCAGGCGCACGCCACCGTTCTCCAAGACGAACAGATTTCGAGGCTTGATGTCGCGGTGCAAGATCCCAGATGCATGCGCGGCCTCCAGCGTGTCGACCACGGGATCGAGCAGTTTGACCAACTGGGCGGTGGTCAGACGGTCGCCCCGTTGCTCGAGCGCGAGCAAGTGATCTTCGAAGTCTTTGCCGCGCAGTAGCTCGGTGACCAGGCAAAACGCGCCGTCGTCGGTCCAGGCTTGATGGAAGATGCGGACCGCGGAGGTGCCGGTGAGCACCGTCAGCGCGTGCGCTTCTCGCATCATGCGCTCTCGCCACTCCACGTCCTGAGTGTTGTTACCGGTCAGTACCTTGATCGCGACTTCGTCGCCGTGCTTCTGATCAATCGCGCGGTAGACGACGCCTTGGCCTCCCTTGTCGAGCTGCGCCACCAAGCGATAACGACCGGCGATGACTTCGCCCGTGCGATCCGGAGGCGCGCTTTCCGCCATGGCTGCGCCTATTTCATCAGGGGATTGCGGCGCCGGCAAATCGCTCGAGAAACGCGCGAATTTCGCGGCGTGCAGCCGGGTGTTCCAGGTCGCGCGTGAGAATGTGCCCCGATTTGGGCAGGATCACGACTCGCGTGTCTTCGCTACCCAAGCGCTCCGCGACGCGCCATGCGTTGGAAACCGGGCAAACTCGATCACGGGCACCATGTAGGATGAGCGTCGGACAGCGTATCTCGCCGAGTCGCGATCGCACGCGATCGCCTGCCCGCAGCACCTGCACGGCCGCGTGCACCGGATCCGAGTCGTAGCTCACGTGCGAGCGTTTGAACTCCGGATCCGAAATGTCCGGCCCTGCCTTGGGCGCCAGAAAGTCTGGCAGGCGCAGGCGATCGGCCAGCGCCAGGCCCCAGCGCGGAAATGGGGCGCGCAGCCAAACCGCGTTGGCGAGCAAGATCAGAGCCTTGACCGCTTCGGGCCGGCGTAGCGTGAGATCCAACGCGAGCAGCGTCCCGAGCGAGAGCCCGGCCAAGATCACGGGCGTTCCGGTGCGCTCGAGCGCCGCGTCGACCGCACCCGACCAGTCGCTGAAGCCGGTCTGAGACAGGCGCTGCGCGCGCGTGCCGTGCCCCGGTAACAGCGGAGCGAACGCGCCGCGCCCGAGCTCGCGCGCGACATCGAGCACGAGCTCTACCTCGAAAGGCGTGCCGCCGAAGCCGTGCACCGCGAGCACCCGCGGCCCGGACCCTTCGACTTCCAGATCCGAAGGGACTCGGTCGCCGCGCAGCCGGCCGCGCTCAGCCTTCGCCGCGCTTGATGCCATAGGCGCGAATCTTCTTGTGCAGGTTCGTGCGCTCGACGCCGAGCGCGACCGACGCTCGCGAGATATTCCACGCGAGCTCTTTCAGGGTCTCCAAAATGTACGCGCGCTCGCTGGCGTCACGGTGCTCGCGCAAGGTGAGTCGACCGCGCGAAGGATCCGGGGTGCCGAGGGCCGCGCTGGGTGCCTCGTCAGAGGCGTCGTCGCTGCCCTCCGCGTCGTCCTCGAAAGGGCTGCTGTGCGGATCTTCGGGCAAGTCGGCGATGGTGATCACATCGCTCGAAAGGATCGCCGCCCGCTCGACCACGTTCTTGAGCTCGCGCACGTTGCCCGGCCACTTGCGGCGCGTGAGCGCCTCGTACACCGAGGGCTCGGTGCGCTTCGGGCGCAGGCCATTTTCTTTGCAAAACGCGGCCACGAAGGCGTCGGCCAGGAGCGGAATGTCGTTCGGCCGCTCGCGCAGCGCGGGCACGCGAATCGGGAACACGTCCAGGCGAAACAGCAGATCTTCGCGAAACGTGCCGGCGCTGACCGATTTGCCGAGGTCCTTGTTGGTCGCAGCCAGCACGCGCACGTCGACGTGAATCACGTGCTCCGAGCCGACCCGCACGATCTCGCCGTTTTGCAGCGCACGCAGCACCTTGGCTTGCGCGGTGAGATCCATGTCCCCAATTTCGTCGAGGAACAGCGTGCCGCCGTGGGCCTGCTCGAACAGGCCACGTTTGCGACCCTGGGCGCCAGTGAAGGAGCCGCGCTCGTGTCCGAACAGCTCGCTCTCGATCAGCTCGCGCGGAATGGCCGCGCAGTTCACCTTTACGAACGGCGCGTCTTTGCGCGGGCTCAGCCGGTGGATGGCTCGACTCACGAGCTCCTTGCCGGTGCCGCTTTCCCCGGTGATGAGCACGCTGGCCTTGGTCGGCGCGACTTTGTCGATATCCTGAAACAGCTTTTGAATCGGCGGGCTGGTGCCGATCATTTCGTAGCGAGCTTCGAGCTCGCCGCGCATCTGCTCCAGGGTGCGGCTCATGCGCGCCGCGCGCACCGCGTTGCGCACGCTGACCAGAACGCGCTCGCGATTCAGCGGTTTCTCGAAGAAGTCCGAAGCGCCGAGTTTGATCGCGCTGACCGCGTCGTGAACCGTTGCGTGGCCACTGACTACGATCACCGGCAACTCGCGCGTGGCCTCGTCGGCGCGCAGCTTTTCGAGCGCGTCCAGACCGCTCATACCCGGCAGCTTCAGATCCAAGATCGCCGCGTCCACCGGCTGGCGCGGGTTTCGAATCAGCTCCAGCGCCTGCTCGGCGCTGTCGGCCTCCAGCACTCGGTAGCCCTCGCCGCCAAGCACCATCTCCAGGGTGCGTCGGATGTTTTTCTCGTCGTCGACCACCAGCACGGTCGGAGCAACGGCGGTGAGCGGAGCAACCTCGCGGGAGTCGGTCAAAGAAAAGCCTCGAAGCCCCGAGCCTATCGCAGCCCGCCCCGAAAGAGGCAGAGAACCGCTACTGGGCGCGCAGCCCGGGCTCTACGGCGGGCTTTTTCTGGTCGCCCTGGCGCAGCACGCCGACCGGCTCGTTCCCGCCCAGAAAGGCGAGGTATTTGCGGGCCGGCACGCTGAACGGGCTCTCCGGGTGGCGTTTGAGTAACCGCTCGAGCAGGTCTCGGGCGTCGGCCGACCGTTTCTGCTTCATACGAATCTCGGCCAGCAGGAGCAGGCCTTCGGGTTCGAGGCCCGAGCGAGGGAAGGCCTCTACCGCGTGATTCACGCGAGCCGCGGCGGCTTCGAAGCGATCTTCCCGGAGGTAGTAGCGGGCGACATACAGCTCATGGCGCGCCAGCAAGCCGAGCACGACCTCGAGCATGAAGCGCAGCTGCTCGCTGTGCTCCGAGTTCGGATAGTCGCTGAGAAAGGCGCGAATGGTGACCAGCGCGTCGTTTACCGCGGCCAAGTCGCGCTCCTCCAGCGGAGGGAGAAACACCGACGCGCTCACCGAGTCGTACTCGCCCTGAGCGATCTTGTAGCGGGCGTACGGGATTTCGGGGTCGTTCGGATAATCGTGAACGAACGACTTGTAGCCGGAGATCGCCTCGGCGATCTTGTCTTGCTCGTAGTTGGCGTCCGCAATGCGAAGCTCAGCGAGCCGCGCATAGCGGCTGTAGCTGTAGTTCTTGCGCACGTCGTTGAACATTTGCTCGACGACTTCCCAGTTCTTTTCTTCGAGCGCGCGCATCGCGAGCTCGTAGTCGCGCTTGGCGTTCTCGGTGTAGTCGAGCGCGCTGCCGGCGTGCTTGTCGTCCCCCGCGCAGCCCACCGCCGCGGCGGCCAGGGTCGCCGCCAGGGCCAGTCCCGCCAGCCGGCAGAGTCGGCTCCGTGGTGGGCGGCCGTCCACGCGAAAAATCTGCAAAACTGCAGGAACTGCGCGGGCCGTAAGCGGAGCAGGGGGGAAGGGGGCCAAACCGGGCGTCGCCAAAGGAGACGGTCACTTAGCGGGTCACGCCGCGGAGAGCAAGGGGCCGGGGAGGCGGGCTGGCCGAATGGGTTCGGGATTGGCGCGGGCGCCGTCGGCTCATAAGATGGGGCTTCGAGGCGACCATGACCGACAAGGTACCCATGACCCCGACGGGGGCGATCAAGCTGCGTGAGGAGCTGATGCGCCTGAAGGAAGAGCGACCCAAGATCTCTCGGGAGATCGGCGTGGCGCGCGAGCACGGCGACTTGAAAGAGAACGCCGAGTATCACGCGGCCAAGGAACGTCAGGGCCTGGTCGAGGCGCGGATCAAGGACATCGAAGACAAGCTCGCTCGCGCCGAGGTCATCGATCCCTCCAAATTGAGCGGCAATATGGTGCGCTTCGGCGCGTTCGTCACCTTGACCAACCTCGACACCGACGAAGAGCAGACCTACCAAATTCTGGGCGCCGACGAGGCCGACATCAACCAAGGCAGCATCTCGGTTTCGGCGCCGCTCGCCCGCGCCATCATCGGCAAGTCCACGGGCGATGAGATCGTCGTCAAACTTCCGGGGGGAACTCGCCGATACGAGATCGGCGGCATCGAGTTTCGCTGACCCGCGCGGCTTTGAACCTCGGTTCGCTGATT
Source organism: Polyangiaceae bacterium (assembly GCA_035549735.1). GTDB lineage: Bacteria > Myxococcota_A > Polyangia > Polyangiales > Polyangiaceae > PMG-095. The sequence continues at coordinate 383,930 of DASZQI010000046.1, forward strand.
CGGCGCTGCCCCGGCGCGCTCTTGGCCGTTTGGGGGCTGCTCGCGCTCGAGCTGTTCGTGATCGGCCTGGCCCGACGCGGTGAGCTCGCGAGCGTATGGGAGCTCGAGCTCGGCGCGCTCTGGCTCGCGCCAACGGTCGCGTTGATCGCGGCCGTTGCCGCCGTGGTTGGCGTTGGAGTCGAGGCGCTTCTGGAACGCGCCGACATACCAGGGCCGCGCACCGCGCTCGCGCTACTGGCGACGTTCGCGGCGGGCGGACTAGGCTGGGGCGTCGGCGGCGGGCGGCACCTCGCGCAGGGGGCGACGCGCAGCGGTTTCGCCGTGCTCGTGGGGTTGTTCTTCGGCGCGTCGGTGCTGTTTCTGGCTCCGCTGCTGGCCCGCGCGCGCCGGCGTTCGCCGCGCCGGCTTGCGCTCGCTGTCGCCGCCCTGCTGGTCGGCCTCGAACTCGCAAACCACTTCGTGCTGCCCCGGCTGTATCCCGCGCTGCACTGGGGCCTCGCCGGGCTTGCTCTGATGCTGGCGCCGCTGCTGGTGCAGCGCGACGCGAACACCGAGCCGCGGCGCCAAATCGTGCCCGCCGCCGTGCTCGTCGCCAGCCTGGTTGCGGCGCTGTTCGTCGTGCCGAGCGCGCGACGCCTCTCACACTTCGACAATTTCCGTTTTTTGCTGGTGGAGCAGGCGCCAATCCTTGGCCGGGCGGTGGAGCTCGCGGCCAAGGTCGCGCCCCCGGCGCCGTGGGATCCGGAAGAATGCGAAGCCGGCATCGGCATTGGCTGTGCGTCGGCGGCCACGCCCGCAAGAACCGACGCCGCCGGAACGCTCGACTTCAAAGGTCGCGATTTCCTGCTGATCAGCATCGACGCGCTTCGGGCCGACCACCTCGGTAGCTACGGTTATTCTCGCGCGACCAGCCCGAACATCGATCGCTTGGCCAGGGGCGCGGCGGTGTTCGAGCACGCCTATACGGCGACGCCGCACACTTCGTACGCGGTCACCTCGCTGATGACGGGCAAGTACATGCGCCCGTTGCTGCTGCAGGGCGCCGGTGCGGACTCGGACACCTGGGCCTCGCTGCTGCGCACCTACGGCTACCGAACGGCGGCCTTCTTCCCGCCCGCGGTGTTCTTCATCGACACCGAGCGTTTTGCCTCGTTTCAGCACTCGAAGCTTGGTTTCGAGTATGCGAAGGTCGAGTTCGCCGAGGGCGACACGCGCTTCACGCAGGTCGCGCAATACCTGCGGGAAGCGCCCAGCGGCACGCCGCTCTTCGTGTGGGTGCATTTGTTCGGACCACACGAGCCGTACGTGGCTCACCCCGAGTTTGCATTTGGCGCGCGGGATCTCGATCGCTACGACTCGGAAATCGCGGCGGCGGACGCCACTCTCGGGCGAATCGTGCAGGAATTTCGCGCCCGGCGCCCGCACGGGGTGGTGATCGTCACCGCCGATCACGGCGAAGAGTTCGGCGAGCACGGCGGGCGCTATCACGGCACCACCGTGTACGAAGAGCAGCTGCGCATTCCGCTCTTGATCTCGGCGCCTGGAACGATCGAGCCGCGGCGTATCCGGGAAGTGGTGCAGTCGATCGATCTGCTGCCGACGGTGCTCGGCGGCCTGGGCATTCCGCGTCCACCGCGCGTGCGCGGCCGAGACTTGGGCGACCTGCTCGGCAAAAAGCGCGGGGAAGAGCCCGGCTTTGCCCACGGCGAGACCGACGAGCAAGCGCTGCTTGCTCGCGGTGATTTGCGGCTGATCTGCGCTCGCCGCATCGGCGCCTGCAAGTTGTACGACCTGTCCAAGGATCCCTTGGAGGAGAACGACCTGCTCGGTCTGCGCCGACTCGAAGCCGACAAGCTGCGGGCCGAGCTGCGCGAGGTGACCGCTTCGCACGGACGTTTCGAGAGCCAGGGCCTACGCGCCGAAGGCAAAGGCTGGCCTGCGCCGATCTTACGAGGATTGAGCGGTGATGCCGACTCGGTGCAGGAGGTCTCCGCGTTGCTCGATGACGTCGACCCGAGCATTCGGCGCAAGGCCGCCGAGGTGCTGTTCGACCTGCGGCGTCCCGAGTCCGCACCGGCGTTACGACTCGCGCTCGGCAGGGACGACGACGCGGGAGTGCGCACTTTCGCGGCGCTCGGTCTCACCCGTTTGGGTGAAGGCGCGCCGCTGGTGGTCGAGCTGCTCGGCTCGCACGACCAGAATCTGCGCCGGCTGGCCGCGTTGGCGCTGGGCGAGAGCGGCGACAAACGCGGCAGCGCCGTGCTGATCGATTGGTGGCGCGACGCGGGGCACCGCGACTTTCAGCGCTCGCGCGAGCTCTTGACCGCATTCGCGACGCTCCGCTTGCGCGACGCGGTCGTGTTTCTGTGCGCGAGCCTGGGCGACGTTCGACTCAGGCCTTACCTGGCGCGGGCGCTCGCGAAAATTGGGGAAGAGAGCGCGCGGGTTCCGCTGGCGCGCGCTTTTGCCGACGAGCGTTCGCAGAGCGCGCGGGTCGAGCTCGCGAGCGCGTTGGTCGAGCTCGGAGCGCGCGAGGAGATCGCGAGCGCGCTGGTCCGTTTTCTGGGTGTCCCAGACCCACTCAGCAATGGCCTCGAGACCGCGCTCAAGGCGCGCGTGCTGCCGCTGGTCGGTGGACCGGGCGAGCGAGAGCTGCCGCGCCTGCGCAGCCGCAGCGAGCTCGGCACGCGCGTTCGTTTCGTCGTGCCCAAGGGGGGCAACGGTCAGGGGGTTCGGGTGGTGATTCGGGCCAGCTGTCCGAAGGAGGGGGAGCCGGGCGCGGTCGTGCTGAGCAGCGCGCTGCACCTGGTGCGCTACGACCGCTCCGGCAAGACCCTGCCCGAGCGCGGCGTCCCGCAGCTGGACGAAAGCCGCTCACTCAAGCTCCCGTTACGCTGCGAATCTAGGCCCGTGGAGGCGTTCGCGACATTGCCCGAAAACCTGGGCATTCGTCCGGGCAAGAGCAGCGAGCTGGTCTTGTTTGCCAGCCGAAATGTCGCCGTGGAAGCGGTCGCGTTCGTGCCACTGGCCGACGAGCTGCCGGCACCCCCTCCCAAGCCCTGGAGCCCCGAGGCCCCCGGTGAGTGAGCACGACCGAGGGGCTGTGGTATAGACGCGCCCCGTGGCCGACCCGAACCAGCGCTCCGAGCCTGAAACCGAAGATTCCGTAGCGACCGAAGGCGAGGGTGCGCCCGAGGCGGAGCGGCCCGCCACGCCCAAGAAGAAAGCCAAGTCCTCCGGGGATCCCGAAGAGATTCGCGACCGCAACAAGCGTATTCGAGAGGAGGCTGCGGCCAAACGTCGAAGCAAGCGCGAGAGCGAGGAGCGTCGCGCGGCCGCCGCGCGGAACCTCGACGCGAGTGAGGTCGTCGACGACGCGTTGGCGCGTTCCACGCACGCCGCCGCGAGCTGGCTCAAGCGCAACTTCAACATCGTGCAATGGACGATCCTGGTCGCGATCGTGGTCGGGATTGGCTACCAGATTTACAAGTACCGGCACGGCATCAACTCGGCGAAAGTGACCGATGAGCTGTGGCGCGCCGTGCAGGACGAGCGGGCGCGCGTCGGCACGGGAGAGGCCTCGCCCGACACCTATACGGGCCTCACCGACACGCGTCCCGCGTTTGCGGACGACGCGGCGCGCCTGAAGGCCGCTTCGGACTCGTACAAGAAGGTCGAGAGCAGCGGTAGCGCGACGACTTCCGCCTTGGCCGCCTTCGGCTTGGCGGGCGTGCTGTTCGATCAGGGCAAATACAAGGAAGCGCGCGCTCAGTACGAGAAAGTGAAAAATAGCGCGCTTGCGAGCAAAGACGCCGATGCCCGCGCCCGAGCCATCGAAGGCATCGGACTTTCTCAAGAAGCGGGCGGGGAAGAGGACGCCGCGCTCGCTTCCTTCAAGGAGCTCGCGAACAGCGATGCCCCTGGCTTGGCCGCGCTTGGCGAGTACCACCAGGCACGCCTGTTGTTCAAAAAGAACCAGGTCGAGCCAGCGAAGGCGCTGATCAAGAAGGCCTACGACCGCGCGTCGAAGCTGGTCGAATCCGATAAGAAACGCTCGATGGGTCCGAGCTCGTTCCTCGAGTTCCAGATCCAGCAGCTCTTCGGGATTCTCGATCCGGCAGGGCTTCAGGCGGAGCAGAGCAAAAAGGCTGCGGAGCTGGCCAAGCTCGATCCCGAGACTCAAAGTCTCACCGTTCCAGGCAAGGGCAAACTCGACCAAAAGGCGCTGCAAGAAATGATGAGGAAAGCCATGGCGAAGCCCAAGGGCTCCGCGGCTCCAGCGAGCAGTGCACCATGAGCGAAGGGGCGAATACCGGCCGTACGCTTCGTTTCTGGGCGCCGCTCGCGACGCTGGCTGGAACGAGCCTCGTGCTGGGCGCGTGCGCGACTGCTAGCGTGAGCGGGACCAGTCCGGAGCTTCCGCTCTGGACCAAGCGTCCGAGCTTCAACTTGCAGGTCATCTATTCGCGCAACGCGGTCGCCGCGTCGCGGCGAGCGGGGGAGCCGTACGAGCGGGGTCAGCCCGAGATCGATCCGAAAGGCCGTCGTGTGTTCGTTGGCTCCAGCGATCGCGGGCTCTACGCCTTGCACGCGGAAGACGGCAGCGCGCTGTGGCGCTTCGAGACTCTGGGCTTCGTGCAATGCCAGCCGCTCTATGACGCAGCGAGTGACGCCGTCTATTTCGGCTCGAACGACGGCGCCCTGTACCGGGTGAGCGCCAAGAACGGCGCGCTCAGCTGGCGCTTCATGACCAACGCCGAGGTTTCTCGGAGGCCAGTCTTGAGCGGCGGCGTACTGTACGTGACCAACGCTAACGACACGTTGTTGGCGCTCGATCCCGAGAGCGGAAAGCTGCTCTGGCATCAGCATCGCTCACCGGCGATGGGCATGGAGGTAGCCGGCTACGCAGGCCCAGCGGTGTTCCACGATAAGGTTTATACCGGCTTCAGCGACGGGACCGTGTTGGCGTTCGATACCAAGACGGGGGCCGAGCGCTGGCAACCGGTCGATCTCTCGGCAGAGGCCGAGCAGACCCTCGGTGAGGTTCCGGCCCAGCTCGATGTGGACACTACGCCGGTTCCCGATCAGATCGAGGCGGGCGCGGTCGTCTACGTCGCCAGCTATGCGGGCGGTGTGTACGCGCTCGACTCCGAAACCGGGACTCAGGTTTGGGCCAACACCGGCGTGTTCGGCGTGAGCGACCTGTTCTTATGGAACGAGCCCGCGCGACCCGCGCAGGCGGGCGAACCGGAGCCGATCCCACGCAAGGTGTTGATTGCCTCCTCGGGAACGAGTGGCCTCTGGGGCCTCGATCCCGACACCGGCAAAGAGCGTTGGAGGCGGCGCCTGCCGCACGGCGGAGTCTCCGCGCCGGTGCCCATGGAAGGCGCGCTGTTGATCTCGGCGAGTCAGCTGGGAGTGTTCTTGCTGTCGCCGCTCGGGGGCGAGTTAATCGACGGCATTCACATCGCCGAGGGTGTATCGATGACCCCCGCTGTCTACGGCAATCGGGCCTTCGTGCTCACGAATGGCGGCCGTTTCCTCGGCCTTCACTTGTCGAGTCCGCTGCCGATTCCCTCCGGCTACGGCGCGGATCAGGCCACTTTTTTCAGCCCTCCCGGTTGATTTGAGGGCCAGTCCGTTCTGTTCGTGCAGTAGCTGTTGCTGCACGAGTAGCGATTAGTTCGTAATTCGCATTTGCAAAATCAGCGCTGCAATCCACAGCGCTTGAGCAGGTCTCTTTACGAACGAGCGGTGCGAAATCGCTAGCTATCCGTGCTGCATTTTTGCGGTTGGGACGGCGAAATCACCCGCGCGGAGGCAAAATGCGGCATGAGCGGCGCAAAAAAAGTTCTAATCATAAATAGTAAATAGCGATCGATATGCCAATTTGAGGCATTGAGTAGTCATGGCGCTTCGACCATTGAACTGGTTGCTCGGGGGTTTTCTACTTCAAGCCTGCCTCGTCGCGTGCGGCGACGCTGGCGACGGCGACGGCGGTCCGCTCAACACGGGCGGCACGGTCAACACGGGCGGAACCGCTCCCAGTACGGGTGGAACCGGAACCGGTGGCTCGACCGGCGGAACTGCTCCGAGCACAGGTGGTATTTCGACCGGTGGCTTTAGCACCGGTGGCTTCAGCACGGGCGGCTTGAGCACCGGTGGCACCAGTACCGGTGGCACCAGCACTGGCGGTTCGACGGGCGGCAATAACAACAACACCGGCGGCAAGGCCACGGGCGGTAGCAGCAACACCGGCGGAACCGGCAATGGCAACACCGGCGGTAAGGCCACCGGCGGCAATAACAACAACACCGGCGGCAAGGCCACGGGCGGTAGCAGCAATACCGGCGGCTCGACGGGCGGTAAAGCGACCGGCGGCACCAGCACTGGCGGCACCACTGGGGGTACCACGGGTGGCAAAGCGACCGGTGGGAGTGGCACGGGCGGCAGCACCGGCGGCACGACCAATACCGGTGCCGGGCCGACCACGACCTGCGGTTGCCTCAAGAGCGCGGGTGAATTCGGGTCGAACCCGATTGGCTCGACGATCATGGTCGATGGCGGCGAGGTTTATGACGGCAAGTGTATGACGTTCCGCGCGTCGAACGCGCTCGGCGACGGCACGCAGGCCGAGGGTCAGAAGCCTATCTTCATCATCAACAACGGCACGCTCCAGAACGTGATCATCGGAAACTCCGCGGCCGACGGCGTTCACATCGAAGGCAAGGCGACGCTGAAGAACATTCACTGGCTCGATATCGGCGAAGATGCGATGTCGGTCGGCTCGAGCGTCGGCGGCAGCCCAACCGTGGATCTCGATTGCGGCTCGTCCGCCCAGGGCTCCGACAAGACCTTCCAAGTGAACGCCGTGAGCACCTGGACCATCCGGAACTTCACCGCCAAGACAGCGGGCAAGTTCATGAGGCAAAACGGAAGCAGCACGTTCAAGATGACGCTCACCATCGATCACTGCGACATCGCCGACATGAGCGAGTGCATCTACCGGACCGACAGCACGAGTAGCATCGTGAACATGACGAACACGCGCTACCACAACATCGGTGACTCGCTCTTCATCTTCGGCAGCACGAACGTGAACGGTGATACGCACAATCAGGTCGGCACGTTCAGCGGCAACGTCTCCTACTGATACGGCGATTCGATGCGAGCTCCTGCTTCGGCGCAGGAGCTCGCCCTTCGAACCAGCTATGATCGGCGTTGATGACGAAACGCCAGCCGCAGGGTTCCATCACGGGTAGGCCGTGGCTTTGGATCGGGCTCGGTGTCCCGATCGCGCTCGGCATTGCTTGGAACTTCCGACGCGAAAAGGTCGCTGAAAAAGCGGACGACTTCCAGGGCGCGGCCAGTTCGCCTGCGACGGACGAGCCCGCGGCGTCCGCGCTCGAGCTGCCGCTCCACGTCTACAACCCGCACTTGGCGCATATTCGGGTGGCGCCGGATGGTTCTGCCGTGCTGGCCTTTGGTAGCGAGGGCGCGGCCATGCGCTCGACCGACGATGGGCAGACCTGGCAGGCCGTTCCGGTTCCGACGCGGCAGTTCTTGGCCGCCTCGGTCGCGGATGCACGCGCGGGGGCGATCGTGGTGGTCGGCGCTGGGGGAACCATCCTGCGCTCCGGAGACATGGGGCAAAACTTCGTGTCGGTGCGCGTGGACACCCAGCAGAGCTTTCGTGCCATCGCGGTATCCGCGGTTGGTGGCCGCGAAATGCTGGCCGTCGGCGACGCGGGCATGGCGTACGTGTCTCGCGATGGCGGTCGCAGCTTCGAAAGCGAAGCCACGCCGCGCCCCGACTACCTGTCCCACGTGGTGGCCCTGCCGAAGCGAGGCCGATTCGTGGTCGGCGGTGACAACGGCGCGCTCCTGCTGCGCGACGAGGGTGCCGGCTGGCGTGACGTCACGGCGAATGCCGCCCTGACCAAAGAAGCCGGCTTGGTGATGGCGCTCAGTGTCCTGCCGAGTGGCAAGGTTTTGGCTGGAACTCAAAGCGGCCTGATCCTGAGCTCCGAAGACGAGGGCGAAACCTGGCGTGAAATCTACAAGACCGGCACGGATTCATTCGTTGCCGCGTTCGAAGCAAACGACACCGGCACGCTGATCACCGCTCGTATGCGGCGCGGCGACGTGTTGTTGTCGAGCGACCAGGGCTCGACCTTCGAGGCCACGTCGATCGGAGCCAAGCCGGGCGCCGCCGTGCTTGGCTGGAGGCAGGGCGCCTTCATCGGCGTAGCAGGGGACGGCGGCATCCTGAGCGCGGATCCAAGCGGCAAACGCTGGTCGAGCACGCCGTCACCACTCAAAGATGGCCCACTCGCCCTGGCGAGTCACCCAGTGACCGGGACCGTGATCGTGGTCGGTCGCTCCGGGCTCATCGCGCGCTCGACGGATAGAGGCCAGCACTACCAGGTCGTCAGTGCTGGCCTGACCGGTTCGCTTCGGGCTTTCGCTGACAACTCGGCTGCCGGTTGTTTGGCGGGCGTGGGGATGAACGCTACCCTGGTGCGCTCGGTCGACGCTGGAAAGAGCTGGCAGCGTGAAGCGCTCGACGTCGATGCTCAGGTGGAGTTGACGAGCGTCGTGGTCGAGCCGAAGTCGCGTGCCCTGATCGCCGGCGGAAGCGCGGGCACGCTCGTGCGGTCCAGCGACTGCGGACGGAAATGGACCGCGATTCGAGCAACGAAAAGCGACGTGAGCTTCGTGGCAGTTTCCGAGAGCTCGACCGTTCTCGCGCTCGTGACCAAGTCGCCGATCTTGCGGTCCAGCGACGCAGGCGTCACTTTCGTGCCCGCCGAAATGGAGGCGGACGCCACGTTGAAGCGCGCCGTAGCCGTGTCGGAGAATGAGTGGGTGGCGATCGGCGAGGGCGGACGCGCGTATCGCTCCGCCGATAACGGCAAGAGCTTTCAGCGCGTTCCCACCGGCAGCGAGGCGAACCTGCGAGCCTTGGCCTACGACTCCGTTCACCGCGTGCTCTGGGCGGCGGGCGATAGCGGGACGGTCCTTCGATCCTTGGACGCCGGTGCGACGTGGAGCCGAGTTATCGTTCCGACGGAGGAGAATCTATTCGTGATCGGGTTGCACCCGAGCGGGGACGTCGTGTGGCTGGGCGGCAATCGCGGCGCCGCGTTGCGCTCCGCTGACCGAGGTGAGCAGTTCGAGAGCGTGAGCTCGGGCTCGACTCAAACGATCCGCGTCCTCGGCTTCGACCCTGCGGCGAAAGAATTTCTGTTAGCCGGAGCGGCCGGTACGCTTCTGCGCACCATTTCCGGCAAGCGCATTGCGCCCATCAAGAGCACCCTCGAGGGCCGCATCGACGCGGCGCTCTTCCACGCGGCCTCCGGCGCCTGGTTTCTGGGTGGAGAGCGCCTGGTCCGGCTCGGGGGCGGCTAACCGCGCAAAGACCCGGCAGGTTCTGCTATGAAGCGCGGTCATGTCGGCCGCCCCGGAGTCGAATAAGCGCGTTCCCGCCAAGTTCTGGCTGCTCGGAGCCGGGGCTATCCTGCTTGGCCTCGCGCTGGTCCGCGGTCGTCATTCGGAAGGCGAGTCGAGCAGGGCAGGCGCGCGCGTCGCGCCTGCCACGAAGGTGTCCGCTCTCGAGCTCGCGCCGCCGCTGGCGTTACCGGTGCGGGTCGCGAATTCGCATCTGACAGAAGTCAGTTTCATGCCGGATCGGCAGACCGCGATCGCGCTCGGCAGCGAAGGGACCGTCCTGCGCTCGGCAGACGACGGCCAATCCTGGCAGTCAATCGAGACCGGAACCCGTGAAACCCTGCGCGATTCGGTCGTGCACCCTGCGTCCGGTACCCTCGTGATCGTCGGCAGTCACGGTACGGTGCTGCGCTCGTCGGACGCGGGCCAAAGCTTCTCGAAGGCCGCGCTCGACAGCGAACTCGGGCTGCGGGCGGTGGCACTGTCCGCGCGCAGTAGCCTGCTGGTTGCGGTCGGTGATGACGGCAGCGCCTGCGTGTCACGAGATTCGGCTCAGAAGTTCGTGTCCGAGCCAACCGGAACGCGTCACTCGCTCCTCAAACTGCTGGCATTGCCGAACAGTGACCGGGTGCTCGCCGCGGGAGACAATGGCTCGCTGCTCGTGCGGGAGGAGCGGGGTGCCTGGCGTACGCTCACGACGCCGGCGACCAAGGCGTTCAGCGCGCTTTACGGCACGTCGGACGGGGCGCTGCTGGCGGCGAGCCAGGATGGCGTCGTATTGATCTCCGTAGATCGCGGCGAAAGCTGGCAGAGCACGCTGCAATTGAAGGACGGCGCCTACGTGGTTGGCTTCGAGTCCGATGCCAGCGGCGCGCAAGTAGTCGGCCGAACTCAAAAGGGCAAGCTGGTGTTCTCCGCGGATCGCGGGCGCACTTTCGAAGAACTCGGCTTCGAGCCCGGGCAAGGCCTGGCAAGGCTCGTTTGGCTCGAGAAGGCCGGCTTCGTGGGGCTGGGTGCGCTCGGTGCGCGCAGCCACTCGGACCTCTCAGGGAAAAATTGGACAATTGAACCCGCGCCCGAGCTCGCCAACCCATCCTGGCTCGAGGTCGCGCCGGCAACCGGGACGGTGCTGGCGGTGGGCGAGTCCGCCTTGATCGCGCGCTCCGCGGACAAGGCCAAGAGCTATCGCGTGGTCGGCCCCGGATTGGGCGGTGCCGTCCGGGCCTTCGCGTACCAGCCCGCCCACCGCTGTTTGATTGGCGTGGGCGAGAGCGCGACCGTGGTCAAGTCACTGGATGGTGGCCAGCAATGGACCCGTATCGAGTCGGGCCTCGACCCCAAGCTTTCGCTGACGTCGATCACAGCCACCGGAAGCCCGGGCACGTTCGTGGCCAGCGGCAGCGCAGGGCTTTTGCGTTCCGGGGACTGCGGCGACTCATGGCTGCCGATTCCAGCCACGAAGGCCAATTTGACCTGGCTGCTACGGCGCGGTGAAACGCTCATTGCGCTCGGCAAGGACACCAAGATTCAGCGCTCCACCGACGGCGGCCGCACCTTTCACGCGGCTCGCATGGAAACGGCCTGGCTCACGCGGGCGGTCTCTACGGGCGCAAAAGGTGCGCTGGTCGCGGTTGGCGCAGCGGGCGCCATCTACCGTTCGACCGACGAAGGCGAGAGCTTTCAGCGGGTTGCGAGCAACACCGACGTTACTCTCCACGCGATTAGCTTCGACGAAGTGGGAAATGCGCTGTGGGCCGCGGGCGATGGCGGGACGCTGCTCCGATCCGCAGATGGCGGCGCGAGCTGGCAAAAGATCACGACTCCGAGCAAGCAGAACCTGTTTGCGATTGGGGCGCATCCCGGTCAAAAATTGGTCCTCGTGGGCGGTGACGCGGGCACTCTACTCAGCACTTCGGACGCCGGAAAAACGTTCGTCACGCTACTCACCAAGTCCACACGTGCGATTCGCACGATCGCGTTCGAGCCACGCTCGAACGAATTCTTCGTAGCGGGCGACGGAGGGGACTTGTTGCGCACTGTCGAGCGCGAGCGCCTCGCGCCGGTGGCCGGCACCTTCGAGGGTCGCATCGACACCGCGTTTTATCACGAGCCTTCTCGCGCCATGATCCTGGGCGGAGAACGCCTGCTTCGCATTGGCGCAGAGTAGGCGTTCAAGGCAACGCGCCGGGCGTGTACCAGCCGTCGTAGTTGTTTTCTCTCGCAAAGTGGTTCATCCCGAGGCTGATACTCACGTCGAGAGCGCGCACGTCGTGCCACCAACCCGCGGGGATGAACAGCGCTTCCCCGGGCTCGAGCACGAAATCCTTGAACGTGACGTCCAATTTGGGTGCTTCGGGCAGGTTCTCGGGGTCGAACGCGCTGTACATGGCCCGCGCGCCTTGGAGCAACGGAGTCTCGAGGGGTGAAGCCATGCGCCAGCGCTTTCGCCCGTAGATCTGACAAAACAGAATCGACGAAGCGTCGTGGTGCAGGGGAGTGATGGTGCCCGCCGGTCCGAACCAGAGTGCGGTCGAACTCCGCTGCTGATCCTCTCGAAACCAGCCATCGGGCAGTGCTATTTCGTCGAAAATACCGGCAAGGCCTGCCTGTGCCGCGTTGCGGTTCTTCGCCACCATGTAAAAGTCGTTGCTCGTTCCCGCGTCGAGGACCCGGGTTACGAATTCGTCCATGCGCACCGTACGAGCATGCTGTTCGCTGCGCGCGTCGTAGAACGGGTCCGACTCGCGGGCATCGGTAATTTGCACCGAAACCGCGCCATAGCGCGCACGAAAGAACTCCGGACTCCAGCGTCCGAACGCTGGCCAGCGCGGCACCAGATCCGTGAAGATCACCGGCGTGCTGGTGGCGAGGTAGCGATCGAACAACTCGTCGGCGTTCGGCGTCGCCCGGCGTTCGATGGCGCTTGGATTGGCCGCCAGCTTCGCTTGAAGGGAGAGCAAACGCCGAACCACTTCGAGCTGGCGGCCTGAGCGCAAGCTCGCCCGAGCTGCGGCCAGCGCTGGATGTCCGTCGAGCTCAGCGACCGCAGTCCGCGCCAGCGAGCGCGGCACTCCGCGGCGCGAAAGCTCCTCGGCGACCTGGGTCGGGGCGGCGCCTGCGAGCAGATTGTCGGCGACCCAGCGTTGCCACTCCGCGGCCAGGGTTTGCGCGCCCGCGAGCGAACGTCGAAAGCGGTGGCGGTGGGGCCGAGGCGCTGTCCTCAGCGCCACGCTCAGGCGCCTCCTCCGGTGCCCGGATTGGGCATGGGCGGGATGGCGCCGCCGGAGCCGCCTGGGGGCACCATTGGCGACGCGAGGCCACCCATCCCGCCGCCGGCCGAACCGCCTTTGCCTCCGCCGCCCGCCGCGCCACCTTTGCCGCCACCGCCCGCGGTACCGGCGCTGCCACCGGCTCCGCCGCGCCCGGCGAAGCCTCCGGTGCAATTGAACGGCGGCACGAAGCAGGGCCCGGCCATCGGCGCGCCGCCTGAGCCCGTGCCCCCGAGACCCATAGCGCCGCCCCCGGCGCGCCCTGCGTTACCGCCTGGGGCGACCATGGGAGGTGGCATGGGTGGCAAACCGCCGGACGAGCCGCCGACCCCACCACCACCGGAGGCGAGAGTGCCGCCCGTGGTGGCGGTACCGCCCGTAAAAAAGAAGCCACCGGAAGCTGCCATCGGATGCCCGCCCATTGCGGAGCCCCCGGACTGGTAACCGCCCGACGCGACCATCGGATGGCCACCCGAGGTGGTGCCGCCTGAGCTCGTTCCGCCGGTGTGCATGCCGGCGTTCCCGGCGGTGGGCGGGCCTGGATCGTCGGCAGCGACGCCGCACCCGAACGCCGCGGCCGCGAGAGCTCCGCCGAGCGTCGCGCCGAGCGCGCTCTTCGAGCCACGGCGAACCAACGGGGGACTCTTCGGCGCAACAGTGAGCGTTACCGGTGGATCACCGTTCGTCGCCGGCGCACTGCGAGTGGGCTTCATATCGAGTCTCCAAGCGTGAGGGCGACCGCATATCGCAATGGCCCGATCCGCCGCAAAGCAAACACCGTACCTGACTAAGAACCCTCAGAATAGCGGGAAAAATAGCCTGAAGCGTTCGAGACTGGGCCAGAATGTGCCACGGGTCCGCTTGGTTTTCTCGCGACCCAGCGCGATCGAGGCGTTGAATCAGCCCGATTCGCGGCACGATTCGCGGCAGAGACCTTGGACCAAGAGACCAGGATTTCTACGCCGCATCCGCGACGAACTCGACGCGGACGCCGGAATCGGCGTCGTGCGGCTTGGCCAGGACTCGATCACGCCAACTCAAAATCCGGCGCGTTCCGTGAGCGCTGACTCGTGCGGCGCTGACCGCCGATGGGCTGCCGATGAGCGCCACTCATCTCGAATAGCTGGCGGCTGGGACCTCGCTGAAACGGAAACCGGGAACGCCGCCGGGAACGCCGCCTGAGGCTGGGACCTCGCTGAAACGGGAAACCGAGAACGCCGCCTGAGGCTGGGACCTCGCTGAAACGGGAAACCGGGAACGCCGCCTGAGGTCGAAAGGCCTCTAAAAAGCCCCTAAAACCCCTTGGGTTTAGTTCGCATAAGATACATTATGTCAACTAACCGTTTCGCCCGGGAGCAGCCGTGGATAGAACCAACCGGTGACCAGGCTCACCCAGGCCGCCGCCGCCAGCTGACCGCCGAGCACGTCCGATGGGAAATGCACGCCCAGGTAGATTCGGGAAACGCCGATACTGGTCGCAAGAACGAAGGCCGCGACCGCAGCGCTGATGTGCTGAAGCTGGGACGAGCGAAGCACTTGGACCACGATGGCCAGGCTCGCAAAGACCGCGGCCGAACCCATGGCGTGGCCACTCGGGAACGAAAACGACGATGGCGCCCGCACCAGGTATTCGACGGCAGCATCCGGACGGGCGCGCTGAAAAAACAGCTTCAGTGCGATGTTGAGCAGGCCCGCTCCGCCGCAAGAGACCGCCAGAAATAGGGCTTCTCGCCGGCGCCGAGCGCGCACCAGCGCGGCCATAGCGACCACGGTGATGACGGTTAGGCTCAAGCCTCTGCCCACCTGAGTCAGAAATACCATGAGTCCGTCGCACCGACCGCGCCATGCCACCACCGAGGTCGCTACGGCGGTGTCGACGCCATCGAGCTCGCCTTCGTGAAGCTCGGCGGCCAGCTTCACGAAGAACCCAGCGGACAGAAGTCCGAGCGGCACGCTCCAGCGATGGCGCGCGAGGAATCTGAGTACTTTGGGAGCCAGCAACAGAACAGTCACCGAACTTCCCAATTGTGAGCGATGCACGTGCGGCGTGTCATCGCTTCATTTTACTCTGTGCGCACGCGGTCGCTCGCGCGCCATGGACCGACCGCTACAGGCAAATGCCCAGGATGCAGGACTGCTTGGCCTTGCATTTTTTCCCGCAAGCGCCGCAATTATCCGGATCGCTGAGCACGTCGGTACAGGCGTTCTTGCACAAGGCCGAGCCCAGCGGGCAGCTGGTCGTGCAAGCGCCACCCACACAAGCGGCCTCTCCGCTCGCCGGTTGCGGGCAAACCCGCCCGCACATGCCGCAGTTTTGTGCATCGGTTTTGAGGTCCAAGCAGGCGCCGCTGCAGGCCGTCGTGCCAGCCGCACACTTGATGCCACAGAGGCCCGCCATGCAAGTTGCAACGGCGTTCGCTGGAGCGTCGCAGGCGGTCGTGCACGAGCCGCAATGGTTGACATCACTCTTGATGTCGACGCAGGCGCCGTCGCAATTGGTGGTGGTCATCGGGCACTTGGCGACACAAGTACCGTCCGTGCACGAGGCCCCGGCCATGCAGGCTTTACCGCATGCTCCACAATTTGCCGGATCCGAGGTCAGGTCGACGCAAGTGTCTTTGCAGTCAGTGAGGCCAGCGTTGCAATCGACCTTGCAAACACCCTTCAAACAACTCGCGGTCGCGTTGGTGCGCGACGCGCAAACCACGCCGCATTTGCCGCAATTCTTGGCGTCACTGGTCAAGTCGAGGCAGCGGTCGGTGCACAACCCGAAGCCAGCGTCACAGCTCAGACCGCACTGACCCGTGGCACAAGTGGCCTTGCCGTGCGCGGGCACCGGACACACGGTCGCGCAGCTCCCGCAGTGGTTCGCGTCCGTGGCCAAGTTGGCGCACATGCCGCCACAACTTTGCTGCCCCGTCGGACAATCGGCGACGCACGCCCCGTTCGAGCAGAGCTCGCCGGTTTTGCAAGCGTGGCCACAAGCACCACAGTGAGCGGCGTTGCGCTTGACGTCGACGCAAGCTCCGGCGCACTGCGCCAAGCCGACATCGCACGAAAAGGCGCAAATCCCCTGCGCGCACTGGGCGAGTCCATGGGCTGGAACGTCGCAGACGTTTGCGCACGCACCGCAGTTGTTCGGATCCCTCGTCAAGTCGACGCACTGGCCATTGCATTGCTTCGTGCCCGCTGCACACGACACCGAACACTTGCCGCTCTGGCAAAGCGCCGTCCCGCCCTCGACCGTCGGGCAACCCGCGTCGCAGGCGCCGCAGTGCGCGATGGACGCGGTCAGGTCGACGCAGGCACCTCCGCAATTCGTGCGTCCACCGATGCAGCCGGCGGCGCAGGACCCGTTCGAGCAGACCGTGCCCACCGCGCAACGCTTGCCGCAGGCCCCGCAATTCAGGGGGTCGCTCAGCGTATCAACGCATTCTCCGCCACAATCCGTACGGGAGAGGTCACAGGCCTGGGCGCACTCCCCGGCTTCACAAGTCGCAAAAGCGCTTCCAGACGCCACGCAGCGCACGCCGCAGGCGCCGCAATTCTTCGCGTCTCGCTCGGGGTCGACGCAGGCTCCGTCGCAGCCCACGTAGCCGGCTGGGCATTCGAAAGCGCAGACGCCGTCCTCGCAGCGTGGCGTGGTCGCCGTCGCAAAAGTGCAAATCGCGCCGCAACCACCGCAGTGCCGTGGGTCGGTTTTCAGCGAAACGCATTGCCCACCGCACACGGTTTCGCCCTCGGCGCAGTTCAGAGTGCCGGTGTCGCTGTCGCCCCCGGCCCCGCCCTCGCCCGTGTCACCCGGCGGCAGCGACCCTTTGCGAACACAGAGGTTGCGCGCGCCGTCGCACTCGTAGCCGGGCAGGCATTGCCCACGCGCATCGCACCGAAAACCTTCGCGGCTCGCCGACAGATCGTTGGCACAGCTGCCCAGCAGCGCGAGCAGCGCGGTCACCAAGAGGACGCGCAGAACGGTCTTCAAAACTTGCCCTTCCAACTGCCAAAGCAGCCCTCACCGCTGCATGCGAGCGCTGCGCTCGAGTCTTTTTCGGACCGCGGCAACGCAAACCACAGAACCGCGCCCGTTACTGCGAGTCCGCCGCCTATTCCCGCAAAAATGCGGGCGTTGTCGCGTCGGGTATCGGCCTCGGCCGACGCTTCGTCGAAGCCAATTTGAGTCTTGTCCCCCTTGGCGCGTTTCTCGGCGCGCTCGCGAGCCAGCTCGAACCCGCCGGCGACCAGGAACGACGCGGCACTTCCGCCGAACGCGACCCACGGCCAAACCGAGTTCGAGTGACCGCTCTGCGCCCGTTCGCGCCCATCCCCCTTCCCCCCTACCCTGGCGTCCAGCGGCGGCTCTGCGGCGGTCTTGGGCTCGGCAGCAGGATTGAGCCGAAATTCAAGGGTCACCGCGTGGTCTCGCGACAAAACGAAGCGCTGGGAGAAGTCGTAATACTCGCGCAGGCGCAATTGCACCGCGTGCGGGCCTGGCTGCAATACGCCCATCCAGGGCGTGACGCCGAGCGGTTTATCATCGACCAACACGGTGGCGCCGGGCGGATCCGAGCGCAGGGTCACCTGCTGCACGCCGCGCGTGGCGAGCTCTGCTTCGAGCGCCCGAATTTTCTGTTGAATGGCATCTGCGCGCGAGGTTTTCGGATCGCGCCGCAGATACTCGCGGTAGTGTCCGAGCGCGCCCGCCGAATCCAGCAACCGCTCATAGGCAAGCGCGGTATTGAACGAAAGTGCGGGGCTGGGCAGAATCGCATCCGCCTCATTGAAGCGGTCGATCGCGTCTTTGAAACGCCCAGCCTGAAACGCGCGGACGCCGTCCTTGTAGCGCGCGTCGGCGCGCTCGGTGGCGTCGTTGGTCGGGCTGGTCGCTACCGTCTCGGCAAAGGAAGGAGTTGAAACCAATGGCCCGCAGAAGCCCACCGCCGCCGCGAAAGCGTGTACGGGAACCCATCGCAGGCGGATTCGGTGCAAACCCTGCCTAATCCTAACGCTTCGAGTCATGTTGTTCAGCGCGTTCCGGTGAGGGGTACGGCGCGATGAGCTCATCGAACCCCGGTTGTGTGGGTGCGGCCGGACGAGGCGCTGCCCACGACACGCGGCTGACCGGCACAGCCTTACCTAACCCCGCGGCCTGCGCTCGCGTGCTTCGCATCGGAGGAGATTTCGCGGGCGTGCTTTCCGACAGCGCCGTGGGAAGAACCTGCGGGCGCGCGAGAATGGTCTGTGCTGCAGCGTCCATTTGGATCGGAGCGAAGAAGGGAGCGGCTGCTCGCTCACGCGCCGCGGTTGGCACGGGATCCGCTGCTGTCGCCGAACTGATGCTCAAATCGAGCTCGCGACTGGCCCCGCCCCAGGCTGCCAGTAACCCGATGATGCTCAGATAGGGCCAGCCCGAACGCCATTGGCGGCGCTGCAGCACTGGCACTAGCGGAGAATGCGGCTTTGAATCGCGCTGCGCCGGCGCGATCGAAACCAGAGTTGGGCGCTCGGTGTCTTCGGCGCGCTCTTCGGGCGCCGAGCCGCTCAGAAATTCGCGCAGAGCCTCGGCAAGCTCTTCGGCGTGCCAATAACGTTCGACCGCGGCCTTGCGGAGACAGCGGTTCACCACTCGCTCGAAGGCCCGCGGCACGTCGCTCCGAAAACTGGAAAGGGCCGGCGCCTCCTGAGCGAAGAGCGACGCGCACACCTCGCCGACGGTGTTGCCCGGAAACGGCACTTGGCCAGTGACGAGCTCGAACAGCACCACGCCCAGCGCCCAAATGTCCGTGCGAGCATCGACGCTGTGCGCCGCCATTTGCTCGGGCGACATGTAATGCGGCGAGCCAACCGTCTCGCCTACGGTCGTATGGGAGCGGCCGCCGCTGTGGAGCTCGGTATTGAGGTACTTGGATATTCCGAAATCCAACACCTTGACGGTCCAAGCTCCGTCGTCCGCATGGTGAAGAAACAGATTCTCGGGCTTCAGATCGCGATGAACCACGCCCAAGTCGTGGATCTCGGAAATCGCATGGCAGGCCTGAATCACGTACTCGGCGGCGAGCTCGCAGGAAATTGGGCCGTCCCGCTCGAGCAGGCAGCGCAAATCCCAACCGTTCAACAGCTCGAGGGCCATGTAGGGCGTGCCATCCTCAGCCGTGCCGGAATCGAAGACGCGAGCCACGTGAGGGCTCTTCACCCGCGCGATCACGCGCGCCTCGTCCAAGAAGCGCGCGACGGCCACCGTGTCGTGGGCGAACGCCGGCCGCACCAGCTTGAGCGCGATGGGCTGATCCAAGATCAGATGGCGTGCTCGAAATACGAGCCCCATCCCGCCTTCGGCCAGCAATGTTTCGAGCCAGTATCGCCCTGCGATCGTCGAACCCAGGTAGCGATCGATGTCCGTGCTCGCTGGCGGTGCGCCAGTGTCCGACCCACTGCGGCTCGGCGGGGCCAGGCTCTGCACGTTCGAAAGCACGCCGATCGGTTTGCAACGCTCGGACCAATCAACGCTGCAGCGTGTTTTAAGCCATGTCAGCGGGCCGACAGAACTCGCGGAACGTGGCAAAAATGAGAGCGAGAGGCAATCGGCCTCGCTCGACGCGAGAAGCGTGGGTTCAGCGCGGCCCCACGTTCGCCATCACGTTCGCCTTGACCGAGGCACCGGGGTCGAGCGAATACGGATACGGCGGCGTGAAAGACGCGCCCTGACCCGAGTCTTTCAAGCCGGTCACGTTCACGTACTCGTTGCCGCTGGCCTTGATCTGCGCGGTCGTGTCGCCGTCATAGAATTCGTGCGGGTTGGCGACGTTTTCGAAGTAGTTGTTTTCGACCACGAGGCGCGCTTCTTTCCCGCCGGCGATGCAGTAGTCGTTTCCGGCGGACGAATAGTAGTTGTTGAACACGTGCACGTCGCCGAAGCGCACGCGCGGCATGCGTTCGACTACGCCGTCTGCCCACCAATTGTGATGAAACGTCACTTTGAGTTTTCCGCGATCGAGCTCGGTGGTGTTGCTACTGCCCACCAGGTTCGAAAAGCGATGGTTGGCGGAAGTCTCGTCGGGCAACGGCTTCCAGGCCGAGGTGTAATAGAATTTGTTGTACGCGATGGTGACGTAGTTGGCCTCGCTCACCACGTCCAAGTTGCCGTCCGGGCCGTTCACGAACTCGCAGTGCTCGATGCACACGTGGTGCGCGAAGCGGACGTCCATGCCGTCCTCAGTCGAGCTGACCGCGTCGATCTTCAGGTTGCGCACGATCAGGTTGCTCAGGGTCATGGTCGTGGTGCCCGAGAAACTGAGGCTGCCGTGGATGGTGATGTTGTTCGTCGCGCCTTCCACGGTCTTGTTCGAGCCGAGCTCGAACTCACCGGTCAAGTCGTTCATGATGCGCAAAATCAGCGGCGTCGTGTCGCGCCGATAGCTCTTCAATTGTTCGGCCGTGGTGATCTGGATCACCTGGCCGCCTTCACCGCCGGTGGTGCGCGCCACGCCCTCGGCGTCGACTGAAGCCCAGCCGATACACGCGCTCGGCATGCCGGCAGAACCCCCCTTGCCGGTCGAGCCCCCGCTGGAAATGCCGCCCGTTGTCGGATTGCCACCCGTTCCCGAACTGCCGCTCGTCGCACCACCCGAGCCGCCGCGAGCGGTGCCACCGGTGTTGGTGCCGCCCGTGCTCGAAGCTTTGCCGCCCGATGCGGCACCGCCCTTTCCGCCGGCATTGGTGCCGCCCGAGGCGGAACCAGCACCACCGAGCGCTCCGCCGGTACCGAGCTGACCCCCGCCGCCCGCGGCGCCACCCGCTGCATTACCGCCCGAGCTGCCACCCGAAGACTGTCCTCCGGTCGACGTTCCACCGCCAGTCGTGACAGTGCCGCCGGTGGTCGGAGTCGGCGAACCGCCTTGAGTCACCCCGCCACTGGAGCTGCCGCCGCTGGTCGTGCCGCCCGTCACGGCGCCGCCGCTTGCGCTCGCACCTCCCGTGGCTGTCGTTCCGCCGCTCGGCGTCGACGGCCCGGGATCGTTGGTCGAGCCGCAGCTCAGAACGAGGCAAGCGACGACGTGCGAGAGTGGTTTCGTAGCAAAGCGCGCAACGGTCATAGAAGTTCGACGACCAGCAACCGTGGTCCCTTTCGCTCGACCCACTCTGTGGCACATGGAAGTTTGGTAGTCAGCTAAACGCGGCACGCACGAGACGATGAAGCGCGCACTCGGCACCGAAAATTACAAGCGCCGCTGCTTTCACCAAACTAAAGCAACGTAACTTACTCGCGCGGCCCTGCGCGCGAGTGCTCTCTGCCGCTCAGAGCACGAACTGATCGCCGAGCTGCGTGACGGTCAAGTTCAAGCCCTTGAGCGACGCGCACTCCTGCTCGAGCTCACCCTGAAATACGGGCTTCATGTGATAGAGCAGCGTCGGCAAATCCTTGGGCCGCACGAACTTCTTGAGGTCCTTCGCCAACGTGCGGGGCGTGTGATGTCCGCTCACCGTGGCCACCTTCTGTTCGCGATTCGGAAAGCTGACCTCCATCAGTAACGCCTTGAGGTTCGGCGTTTCGTTCAAGAGTTCCCACAACCGATCGGTCGGTCCGGTGTCGCCGCTGTAGCCGAGCGCCGCCCCATTGTGCTCCACGATGAACCCGGAGCATTCGATGGTGTGGCTGACCAGGACGCTCTGCACGGTGTAGCCCGCAAGCTCGGTAGGCCGCTCGGGCTTCAGCTCCACGAAGCGAATGGTGGGTCGCGTCTTGCTCGGGATCTCCGTGAAGTCCGGCCACAAGAGCCCGTTGAAGAAGTGCTTTTTCAGCACCGAGAGTGTGGCCTTGGTGCCGCCGACCAACAGCGGTTCGCAGCCGCCTTGACAGCGATTGTCGGCGATCGTGGCCAAGTCTCGAATGTGGTCGAGGTGCGCGTGGCTAACGATGCAGGCGTCCAGCCGAAACTGCGCCTTCAGGTCCAGGCCGCTGGTCAACGAGCCGGCGTCAATCGCTAGCCGCTCATCGAGCACGAACGCGCTCGTCCGGTGGCGAGGCGTCTCTCCCCCGTGGCAACCGATGACCCGAAGCTCCATCTTGAACCGAACCAAACGCGCCGGCTGAGTCGGCCTGAACCGGCCACCAGAGCGTCTGACCAGTCTATCGTGGGGCCGCGAAGCCGGTCAAAACAGGGCCAAACGCCGCATGAATCCTCCAGTCGACCCGCAAATCGCCCATCGGGCGCTGCCTTCTCTTGCACAACGCGACGATTGGCGATAGTAACGCGGCCCCGACGAACGGCATCTGGCCGCTCAGCCGGTCTTGTTTCGCGAATATCTTAGGAGTCAACATTCCGAAAGGCATCGCCCCTTGGGGGATCGTCTAACGGCAGGACGCAAGATTCTGGCTCTTGCTATCTAGGTTCGAATCCTAGTCCCCCAGCTTCCCCGCTCTCCTCAGGCTGCCAAGCCGCGGAGTGCCGGCCCCATCGTCTAGCGGTTAGGACATCGGCCTCTCACGCCGGTAACGCGGGTTCGATTCCCGCTGGGGTCGCAACGATAAGAGCGCGCTCGGCCAGCATGGCAGCGCGCTCCACTGACGCAGTTTGATTGCGAATCGAACTGCGCGTCGGGTGCGCTTACTAGCCCTCGAGTGCCAGGGCGGTTGCCCCCTGCCCTTCGCCGCCGTCCGCTGCTTTCCCGAATCGCCCTTGAAGGACGATGCACCGCGGTAACGCCCGCTTCGCACTCGAACAGCGGCGCGGGGAAGGCCGAAGTCGGCTTGCTATCCGAACAACGGAATCGTTTTGGCTTGACCATAAACGAACGTTCGTTTATTTATGAGAGGTGCGTACCCGCGACGAAAAGAAAGAGCACGCGATCCGAAGGCGCGCGCTCGAGATGATCGTCGAGCGGGGGTTCGACGGGTTCAGCATGCAGAAGTTGGCGAAAGCCGCAGGGGTGTCGCCGGCCACGCTCTACATCTACTTCAAGGACCGTGACGATCTGGTCTTCCAGCTCTTTCGCGAGACGATGGAGCAGATGTCCGAGGAGACGCTCAAGGACTTCGATCCGGCCATGCCGTTCGAAGAGGGGCTCCGGGTGCAATGGCGAAACCGAGCGCGCTTTTGCATGGAAAGGCCGCTCGAAGCGCATTTCTTGGAGCAAATTCGCTACAGCCCTTGGCACGAACGGGCCCTGGCACTAGATGAAAATCGCTTCGCGCACACGATGCGGTCTTTCGTGGGCAACGCGATCCGAAAGAAACAGCTCATCAACGTGCCGGTCGAGGTGTACTGGTCGGTCGCCTTCGCGCCGCTCTACCAGCTCGTGAAGATGAACATGCACAAGAAGGGTCTGCCCGGCAGCGGGCCCTTCGAGCTCAACGACAAGACTCTGGAGCTTACGCTGGAGCTCGTGCTGAAAGCCCTGCGTCCCTGATTTTTCCCATGAAAATTGCGTTCACCAGCTACCAAAAATTCGTCGTGGCGCTGCTCGCGTTCCTGCAGTTCACGATCATTCTCGATTTCATGATTCTGTCGCCGCTCGGCGCGCTGTTGCTGCAGGAGCTGCACATCAGCACGCGCCAATTCGGCTTGGTCGTGTCCGCGTATGCTTTCAGCGCCGGAGCTTCCGGGCTGCTCACCGCAGGTTTCGCGGATCGCTTCGATCGCAAGAAGCTGCTCTTGTTCTTTTACGCCGGGTTCTTGCTCGGCACTTTCTGCTGCGGCATCGCACCGAGCTACGGCATGCTGCTCGCGGCGCGCATCGTAACGGGGCTGTTTGGCGGGGTCATCGGCTCGATTGCGATGGCGATCTCGGCCGATCTCTTCGCCTTGGAAGTGCGCGGTCGTGTGATGGGGGTGATTCAGACCGCCTTCGCGGCGAGCCAAATCATGGGCATTCCGATTGGTTTGTTTCTTTCGAACCACTGGGGGTGGCACGCGCCGTTTCTGCTCATCACCGCGATTGGGCTCGCCGTGGGAGTGGTGGTCGTGTTGCGACTCAAGCCAATCGACGCGCACCTCGCGCAGCGCAGCGAACGCAACGCGTTCGCGCACCTGTTCGCGACGCTGTCCAAATTGGACTATTTACGCGGATTCGGGGCCACCGTCTTCCTCGCGACCGGCGGATTCATGCTGATGCCGTTCGCCAGTCCATACATGGTGCACAATCTCGGCATTCCGATCGAGCAGCTTCCGGTGCTGTACATGAGCACGGGCGTGTTCTCGATCGTGGCCGGACCGCTGCTTGGGAAACTGAGCGACAGCATCGGGAAATACCGGGTGCTGTTCGGCGGCACGCTGCTCGCAATGGCGGTGGTGACCGTCTATTGTCGCTTGGGAATCACGCCGTTCTGGCAGGTCATCACGCTGAACGTGCTGCTGTTCATCGCGGTCTCCGCGCGCATGATCTCTTCCTCGGCGCTCAACTCAGCCGTGCCGGAGGCGAAGGATCGCGGCGCGTATATGTCGGTCAACGCTTCGATTCAGCAGATTTCGGGCGGCATCGCCTCGGCGCTGGCCGGTCTGATCGTGGTGCAGACCGAGAGCGGCAGTCTCGAACACTACGACATGCTCGGCAACGTGGTGGTCGTGGCCATGGTTATCACGCTCGGCTTGATGTACTCGGTCCACAAGCTCGTCCAGCGGCGAACCGAGGCGCTAGCAGCCGCGCGCCCAGCGTCGGCTGCTAGCTGAGACGGCAGCAAGACTCAGAATATCAGGGCCGCGTGTGCACCCACCGTGGCCCATGCGAAGTCATCGACGCCCTTACCCGAGTTCAGACGGTTGTAGGCGCCGTGAACGCCCAGGTCCAAGATCGGCAAGATCGTCAGGTCGAGAAAGGCGCCTGCGTCGTACGTGAACGCGGTGTGCGACGGCGCCGGATCCGGCAGCGTCATGTGGCCAAACCCGAGGTGGGCAAACACGCCAGGGCGAATCACCTCTCCAACGCCAAGGCGCAGACCGGCGAGCCCCTGATACACCGTGGGACCATCGTTCGAGAACGAGTGATCGGCGAACACGAGCTCTGGCACCAGCACCAGCAGCGGGGGGTGGAATTGCTGCCCCAAGCGAATCGCGAAGCCGCCTCCCGACTTCGCGTCCGAGTCAATCGGCGCCGCATAGTTGAGATCGAAGCCGATGGCGGTCTTGGCCTGCGCACTCGGCGCATGAAGCAGGGTTGCGAACAGCACCGCGCTGCCGGCAAGCACAGCGCTGAGTCCAAAGCGAGCAGATGCAGATATGGTTTTCACGCCAAATGTTCTAGCAAACGGCGTGCCTCGAGCCGACCCCCGCGTTTTCGGGGGGAAGACCGTGGCTTAGGACGAGGCAGAACACCACGACTGTGACGCGCGCGGACCTCGTCGAAACTCCCTTTCAGAGCTTACCAACGCCCGCGCCCTGCGGGACGAGCGCCGGCACGTCCTCGACTGGGTCGAGCGTATAGGCGTACGGGATCGTGAGCGCACCGGTCGAGGTCGTGGGCATGCTGCCTTCACAACCCTCGAAGGTGTTGTTGCTGACCTCCCAGAAGCCGGTCATCGGGCTGTCCCAAAAGCCAATCGGATCCTTCGAGCTCACGAAGGCATTGTTTTCGACTTTGACGACGGCGCCCATGCGGCTGTTGATACACGAGCCGGTCGTGTTGTTTTGGTAGAAGTTGTCGAACACGTGTGCCTTGCCGAAGCGAATACTCGGCAAGCGCGAGCCGCAGGCGTGGAAATAGTTGTGATGATAAGTGGCTCGAATCGCGGTGTCCCGAATCTGTTCCTCGCCCGAGCTGATCAGACTCACCTTGAAGTGGTCGTGGAAGTTGCACCAAGACACGGTCACGAACGAGGCCTCGTTCTTAATTTCCAAAAGTCCGTCGTAGTAGTCCTTGCCGTTTTCGAGATCCGAGAACAGCTCGCAGTGGTCGATCCAGATGTTCTTCGCCCCGCCGGTGATCACGATCGCATCGTTGGCGACGCCTGCGCCATCGGCCACCACGTGCGAAACGGCCAGGTTTTGTACGATGACGTTCCGCGAGCCATTGATTTCGAGCTCGATGCCCTTCAGGTGCGCCGAATCCCCAAGCCCGCGCAGCGTCTTGTTCGACGCGATGTGAACGTCGTCCGCGCCCTCGAACAGGCCCTCGAACGAGACGACCAACGGCTCTGGACTCTCCAGATATCCCTTCAGCTCCTCGAACGTGGTCGCGGTCACTGCCTCGCCGAGCGAACCGCCAGTCACGATGAAGGGAGTGCCCTCATCGTCTTGCACCGTAGCGTAGCCGACCAATGCCGGATCCGCTTCGGTGCCAATCGGTAGGAAGATCGCGGTCGCATGTGAATTACGAGTGATCTCGAAGCTGAAGTCGGCTTCGGCGCTCGTCACGTCTCCGGACCAACTCTGGAAGAAGTAGCCCGGGTTTGGCGTCGCGCTGAGCGCGATCGTGCTGCCTTGCGCGTAGAATTTGTCACTGGGCGTCGCGGAAACGTTGCCCCCGTCGGGGTCGTTTTGATCCACCGTCAGCACGAAGCTCGGCGTGTCTCCGCTGATCCCTGCGCCGAGGACCTTGAGGTAGTCGACGTTCGCGAGGCCGCTCTGGTTCAGCGCGCTGAGCTGGATGAAGTTCGGACCCTCCACGAAATCGACCACCACCGGCTCGGTCTCGCGCCAGTCGTTCCAAGTGTTCGTGTACGGAAAAGCGAGTGATTCGAGTGTGACGTCCCCGTTGATCGAAAGCTGCGCATCGCGCAGGTTGCTCGCCGCACCGCCGAAAGCGTAGCGAAAGACCAAGCTGTAACTACCAGCACTTTCCGCTCGTACGTTCCAACTCATGGTCTTGCCGTAGCCGGAGTCTCCGTCGGCAAAGCCGGTACCGGTGTAACCGACGATGGAGGTGCTGCCTTGGCGCGGCAAAACGTGGCCGTCGACTCCCGAGAAGCCGAGCTCGTCTTCTTGAATGTAGAGGGTGCCGGGCTCGGAAACGGCGCCGCTACCCGGTGAGCCGCTGCTATTCGGAGTGCCGCCGCCTGCCGCGCCACCGGATGTTCCGCCCGACGCGCCGCCTGACGAATTTCCGGCCTCCGCGCGCGAACCGCCGGAAGCGGCACCACTACTCTGGCTCGAGCAGCCGGTGATCCACAACGAAACGAATGCCACCAAGGTCGCGAGCGAGAACCTCACGCGCGGAGTGTGCCCCACGTCGCGCGCCGCGGATAGCCGGACTAGCCAGTCGCGATTAGTTTGGATGCTTTCATTTGAGTGCGAGTTCGCGCATCGCGCTCTGAATCGCGCCATCCAAACCAAGACTCGGAGTGGCGCGCAGCAAGGTTCTCGAACGAGCGAGGCATTGCGCGACGCGCGGTGCGCGGCCCTTGGCGGCTTCGTGCAGCACCGGGAGCGCAGAGCCGCCCAGGATTTGGGACGCCCAGCAGGCCGTGTCCAGCAGCACGCCATGACCGCCGAAGCCACCCAGCGGGGAATCGGGGCTCAGCGATTTGACGTAGAGCACGAACCCGTCGCCTAGATCCCAATACATGGGCTTGTGTACCGAGAGCAGGCTGCGGCGCGGGCGCCGCCACACGAAGCTCAGCTCTGCGGCGCTCGGGTAGAGTGCGAGCTCGAACTTGCGCGCATCGAACAGCCACACCATGTGCCCGTAGAAGGTTTCCCGTTCCTCGATCACGCGCGGGTCGAGCGGTGAGTGCTGCAGCTCGACCACCAGCCCTTCGGCGGTGCGAATGTCTGCACGGTGGTTCTCGATTTGCACTTCGCAGGCGTTCTCGAGCACCTGGCGCTTCCATGTCAGGTGCCAGTCGGTTTCGCCTTCAGCCCAGGTGTCGCACTCGGCCGCGCGATGCGCCCAGTGCCAGGACACGAGCTGCCCGCATTTGGCGAGCACTTCGCCGCCGCACTGACCGCAGCGGGCGCGGCCCCCGGGCGCTGGCTGGATGCGCTCGCCAGTCGACGTCTTCGCGAGGAGCATCTCCCCTCGCCTATCGCTCGGCCGGCAAAGCAGCGCAAGACTCTGCGCCTTTCCGGGCCGGATCTCAGGGCAAGAGCGAGTTTTTCACCGGCACCCACGCGCGCGGGTTGCGGATGCTGCGCCAGGCGTTCGGAGCGGCCTGGCCGAGCCGAGACATGAACTCGGCGTGACTCTTGTTGACCTCCATCAGGCCACCACCGAGCATGGCCGAGATGGCCTGCATACCGAGCTCCACGACTCGAGTGCGCACCAAGAACAAACACTGTGAGAGCCGCCGGCGCTGCGCGAACAGCACTCGGCTGCACGCCTCGCGTGCGGTGAAGTCGTAGCTATCGAGGCCCGAGCAGTCGGCGAACAGTTGAACCTTGGGGTGCGCGGCCAGGTGCGGCTCGAGCCGCATCGCGAACTTCATTCCGAGCGGCCCGGTCAGGTACTCGACGAACTGGACGTAAAGTACGTCCGGGGCGACCCAGCCAGTCACGATCGCGCCTTCGCGATCGCTCATGACTTCTAGCTCGCCGACCATGCCATTCGATATACGGTCCGCCGGACCGCAAGATAACTGGGGGGCCCGCCCCAGATGCAAGATGCCCCCCTCACGGAACCGGGTTCGGCCCGTCGGCTCGCAAAGCCCAAGGGCGGGGTCCCTGCGGGTCGCGCGCCTTGCCAAGCCAGGAGAAAACGGCCTCCGCCCACATCTCGCGCCCTTCGGTGGAGGGATGGATTTTGTCGGGACCGCGCGGCAAGTCGTGCACGAGCGAGTCACTATCCAAATAGCGGCAGGGCCCCACGTTTTCGCGGATCACCTCCAGGAGCCCGGTGTCTTTCTTCCAGAGCGGTGGCGAAATCCAGACACAGGGCTTCGTTCCGACCGTGGCAACGATCTTTTTGATGGCCCCCACTCGCTGCGGCGGATCCGGAATCTCGAGCTCGTTCGCGCCGAGGGTGATCAGCACCAGATCCGGATTGTAGTTCGTGACGAACTTCTTGAGCTCCGGCCCAAACGCCCAAGTCGGAATGTAACTCGCGGTCTTGAACTCGACGATATTGCGCAGCCCAGCCGCCTTCAAACGCTTGGCTAGGGGGACGCCCAGTGCAGCCGCAAACGAGTCGCCGACATGCAGCACCAAGGTACCCGTCGGCAACGCCTTCTCAGGCTCGGGGGTGGCGGGAATGGACACGGGCGCGGTCGCGGTCGGCGCTGGAGCGACCGCGACGGGGCTCGCGGCTGGCGCGACCGGCGCCGGCGGAGCCGCAGCAGCGGGCGCCGCGTCGGACGCGGGCTCCCGATGCGCGTCAGCGACTGCGCGAGCAGGCGATGCAGGGCCGCAAGCGAGGAGCCCGACAACACTCAGGGACAGCAGGTCGAGTTCCAACCAACGCCGACGTCTCTGTTCTTGCATCCGTCTCTCCGACTCACCAGGTTCCGAGCCTCGTGGCTGCCGCCTGCATAGCGGAAAGCGCGTGGGCGGTCACGTTGGTTGCGCTGGCAATCGGCGTCGAATTCGGCGGAGCGGGCACGCGTCACCAACTTGCCCTCGGCCTCCAGATCCCGGGCCACCGGCGTGGATTCGTTCTCGAGCACGCAGCCAAATCCAGGCTTTTCCACGCGCCCGGGGCGGCAGCGCGGCGCGCCCGGAGCCGCGCAGCGCAGCCCATTGAAGGTCTGCCCCGGCTCGCAATTTCTAGTCAGAACCCCCGAAAGGCAACGGCCGTCCGGGCCGCTTCCGAACGGACATGCAACACCCTGAGGGGTGAGTGCGCAGCGGAAGCCCAAGTGTGAACCAGACTCCTCGGGTCGAGCGCGGTCACGCAGCCGCGTATGCAGCCATTTTTCGAAGCGGCGACTGAAGCTGCCGCCACGATAAACTTTGGCGAAGCCCTGCACGGGTGGCCAAGGGTAGGCGCCGTACCAGCTATCGGTCCATTCCCAGACATTGCCGCTGATATCGAACAGGCCGAACGCACCCGGCGCAAAGCTCTTCACTGGGCAGGTGCCGACGTGCTTCCAGCACACGCGACCGTCCGGAGAACCTTCCCCCCACGGGTACTGCAAGTAGCGATCTCCACCGCGCGCTGCGTACTCCCACTCTACCTCGGTTGGTAGACGTGCACCGCGAGTGCCGCAGAAGGTTTCGGCGAGTGTGTGCGTCACGCAATTGATTGGGTGCTCGGCGCGCTCGGGGTGACTGGCGTTGCACAAGAATCGCTTGCTGGACGCGGGCTTGCACGCGCCGCGCTCCACGCAAGAGTTGTACGCGCGCACGGTGACTTCGGTCTGGTCAAGGCAGAACGGCGCGAGCTTGGTTTGATAGCGCGGGCTCTCGTCGTCGCTGAAGTGCTCGCTCGGATCCGAGCCGACCCAAAACTCGCCGCCGGGCAGGCGCGCCATGCCGTCCGGACAGGCGGCTTCGGGAGACGTGGCAGGCTCGGCTGCGCTCGACGCAGGCGAGACCTGCGAAGCGCTCGAGGCAACCGGGGCGGCACTGGTGCTCGACCTTTGCCCGGACTCGCGGTCGGTGTGGCTGCAGCCACCCGTCAGGGCGAGCGAGAATGCGGCCAAAAGTGCAGAGAACTGCGACGACACGACCGCCTCGTCTAGCATGGGCGCGCCATGCCGGCCTCCCTGCGATCAGCGTTCCCCGATCGGCACGCGCTTTCGCGCCGAGCGCTACTCGGTGGCTGCGCGAGCGCGCTCGGGCTTGCTGGCTGCGAAAGCACACTGCCAAGCGCGGCAGCGGGCCGCCAGGTAACCACGCTGTGGTTCACGTACGGGGGGAAGAATCGCGAAGTGCTGGAAGCGTTGATCGCGCGCTTTCACGAGCAGCAGCGCGACGTCTGGGTGCGCGCGATCTACCAAGGCGACTACTACGAAGGGCTGGCCAAGCTGCGCGTCGCACTCGCAGCGGGCGCAGCCCCTGCCCTGAGTCACGTGGTGGGCGAAGTCGTACCCTACCTCGCCGAGGCCGGCGTCCTCGAGCCGCTCGAGCGCTATCCGAGCCTCGCGCAGATCGACGTGGTGCCCGAGCTCGGCCAGCGTGGTTCGTGGCGCGGCGGTGCCGAGAAGCCACTGGTCGCTCTGCCATTCAATCGTTCGACGCCGATTGCGTACTTGAACGGCGCGCTCTTCGCCGAAGCGGGCCTTTCTGCGCCTCGCACGTGGGAAGAACTGGAAGCCACCGCCCTGCGCCTGACTCAACGTACGGCCGATCGCACGTCGCGCTACGGGTTTGGTTGTCCCATCGATTGGTGGTTTTGGACCGCGCTGGTCGAGCAAGCCGGCGGCAGCGTGGTCGAAGCCGACGGCCGCGTGTCGCTGGGCGACGACGCCGGGGTGAGCGCGCTCGAGCTCTGGCAGCGCCTGGTCAATCGAGACCGCACCATGAAGCCGCCGCCCGGACGTGACTACAACGCCTGGGAGCAGACCAATCAAGACTTCCTGGCCGGGCGAGTCGCCATGATTTGGACCTCGACCGCATTCCTCAAGTACCTCGAAGACAATGCGCGCTTTCCGGTCGTGGCCGCACCGCTGCCGCGCAAACAGCGGGCCGCAGTGCCCACCGGCGGAACGCATTGGGTGCTCCTGAAGAGCGCGCCGGAAGCGGAAAAAGTGGCCGCTGCACGCTTTCTGGAGTTCATGGCGACGACCCCGCAGGTCATCGATTGGTCTACCCGCACGGGTTACATTCCGGTGACCCGCGCAGCGATCGCGGCGCTCTCCGCGCGCGGCCACTATCGGGAGCATCCGAACGAGCGCGTGGCGGTCGATCAATTGAGCGTCGCCGAGCCGTGGCCCTGGTCGCCGCAGCTATTTCGCGTGCAACGCGAAATCATCCAGCCGCGCCTCGAGCAAGCCGTGCTCGCGAGCGGGCGGGCGCGAACGCTGCTAGACGAAGCCCGGTACTTGGCCCGGAAGACCTGAATGCGACCCGCGCACCGAACCGACCTGGCTTGGTTGCTGGGCCCGTCGCTGGCCGTGCTGGCGCTGTTTTTCTTCTATCCCCTGGGAGTGTCGCTCTACGACAGCTTTCACGAGTGGGATTTGCTGACCCCACCGCGCTACGTCGGGTTGGAAAATTACCGAGCACTGTTCGAGAGCGGCTCGCTCAGCGCGGTGCTCGGCACCACCCTCGCGGTGAGCGTCACCACCGTGGTCGGGGCGACCCTGATTGGCCTTTGCTTGGCGCTGGCCGTGAACCGCCCTGGACAACTGGCGGCCTTCGTCCGCGGAAGCGTGTTCAGCGCTTACGTCGTGTCCTGGGTCAGCGTAGGGTTGCTCTGGCTCTGGCTGCTCGATGCCGACGCTGGTTTGATTTCCGCAGTGGGTCGAGCGTGCGGGCTCGGGCGGCTCGGGCTACTCGCGAACCCGCAAAGCGCGCCCTACGCAATCGCCGCAGTAGTGATCTGGAAGGTCGCCGGCTACGCGATGGTGCTGTTCTTGAGCGGGCTGCAAAGCATCCCAGGTAGCGTGCTCGAAGCCGCGGCGCTCGACGGCGCCGGACGGTTCGCCCGACTCTGGCACGTCGTGCTGCCGCTCTTGCGCCCGACCACCGCCTTC
Organism: Polyangiaceae bacterium; assembly: GCA_035549735.1. Classification (GTDB taxonomy): domain Bacteria; phylum Myxococcota_A; class Polyangia; order Polyangiales; family Polyangiaceae; genus PMG-095. The sequence continues at coordinate 416,147 of DASZQI010000046.1, forward strand.
GTGATCACGACCAGCTTGATCCTGAGCTTTCAGGCCTTCGACGTGGTGCGAGTGATGACCCAAGGCGGCCCCGTGCGTTCGACTACGGTGTTCGCCTATTCGATCTACGAGCAGATGTTCATGAACCTGCGGGTCGGACGGGCCAGCGCCGAGGTCGTGATCTTCTTCCTTTTCTTGGTAGCGCTCACTGGGCTCGAGCTGTGGGCCTTTCGCCGGCGAGGCGCGCTGTGAAGAGCCGGGGGCTCTCGGCGCTGACCACCATCGGCCTGGTGCTGATCGCGCTGGCCTGGCTTTTTCCGTATGCCTGGATGGTGCTCACCAGCTTGAAAACGCTGCCCGAGCTGGTGCAATCGCCGACTCGCCTGCTGCCAAACAGCTTCAACGTTTCGGCTTACGGTAGTGTGCTCGCCTCGATGCCGCTCGCGCGTTATCTGTGGAACACCACGTTGATGGCGCTCGGTATTGCGTGCGTGCAACTGCTGCTCGCCCTGCCGGCCGGCTACGCACTCTCGAAGCTCGAGTTCCGCGGGCGCTCGGCGATCTTCGGTCTGGTGATCGCGACCTTACTCGTGCCCGCGCAAGTGCGTTTCGTGCCGATTTTTCGGCTATTCGCGGGCGTCGGTTTGACCAACACCATGACCGCGCTGATTCTGCCCTTCGCGGTCAGCGCGCTCGGCACGTTCCTGGTGCGCCAAGCGCTGTTGAGCTTGCCGGACGCCATCATCGAAGCGGCGCGCATGGACGGCGCGAGCGAGCTTCGCATCGTGTATGGCCTGCTGCCACCGCTGCTCGTGCCAACATTGGTGTCGGTGTTTCTGTTCAGCTTCGTCTACCACTGGAACGACTACTTCTGGCCGCTGGTGATGACCACGGACGACCGGGTGCGCACCCTCCCCCTAGGCGTTGCGCTGCTGCGCGAGCAGGGCACCGGGGTGCGCTGGCATCTGGTGATGGCGGGTAACGTGCTGCTCAGCGCGCCCGTGCTGGCCGTGTTCGCGCTCGCGCAGCGACATTTGCTGCGTGCGGTCGCGGCTTCGACCTCGTGAACGCGGGCGGCGCTTGCGCTAGGATTGGCCGAATGGGCCCGCCCCGCCCCGGATCTTCGCGCGCCAGCAAGCGCGCGCCAGATCGAGAAAAGTCGCTGCTCGCCGAGCTTTTCGCGCTCTACGCTGAGGCAGACGCGCTCCACGCGACCACGACTTGCCCGGCGTCGACCGAGTGCTGCCGCTTTGGCGTGACCGGTCGCGAGCCGTACGTCACGTCGCTCGAAATCCTGGCCATTCAGCGAGCGGTCGCGGCCGCCGGAGGGCCGCTGAATCCAAGGCGCCGTGCGCTGCCCCTGGCCGGAAACGATGGCGAACGCGAGCGCACCTGCCCGCTGTTGGCCGAGAGCGGTCGCTGCTCCATCTACGCCAGTCGTCCCTTTGGCTGCCGCACCTATTTCTGCACGCGCGCCACCCGCCTCGGTCCTATCCCACGCGAACAGGAAAAGGCCCTCGTCGCTCGACTGCGAGCACTCGCGGAGCGGCATGTTCCAAGCGGCGATTTGCCGCGACCACTGACGCAGGTGCTGCGCGGTCACGGAGAACGGCGGCGATAGACCCGTTGCACGCCGCCATCGTCCGAGCATTGGGTCGGAGCTAAAGCGCGCAGCGCTCGGCGAAGCGCTGGTTGGCCTCGCGGCGGGCCGCGGAAAGCGGTCGCTCTCGAAGGCGTTCGAACGCCCAGTGGGTCGTGTCACGGTCCAGTAGCGCGCAAGCAATCACGGCGCGGAGGCGAAGCGCCTCGTCGAGCACGCGAGGCTCCGGCAATTTGCGGCTGAGCGCGCGATCGATATAGAGGCCCGCCTCTTTCCAGCGGCCGCGGTTATATAGGTTCTTCCCGAGCAGGTAGTCGGCCAGGCCGGACCTTGGGTCGAGCGCGGACCACTCCCCGAGCTTCCCTGCCGCCGCGTCCCACGAGGGGCCGAGCTCGTCACCGATCAGCAGCGTGAGGATGGCGTCGCGGGCGATGCCGGAATCTGCCAACCGTTTCACATCGAGCGTGCGCAGGCGATCCGGGTCGACCAAGCGTCGCTCGAGCTCTGCGTAGAGTTCGCGGGCCGCATCGAGCTGCCCGCCGCGGAGTAAGAGATCGGCCTGAGACTCGAGCGCAATCAGCCGGGCCCACGAGGCGGCGTCCGGCGCTCGTTCTAACGCCGAGTAGCCTGCGAGTGCCGCACTCAGGTTGCCACTTTTCGCGCTGCACGCGGATAGACCGAGCCGCGCCCCGGAATCGTGCGGATCGAGCGCCAAAACCTGACGGAAAGCCGCCGCAGCGCCGACCAAATCCCCCGCGGCGAGGCGCGCGTTGGCTTCGCCTGCCTGGCGATCGATGATGCGGGGACAGCGGCGCGCAAAGAACGCGGGGCGATCGAAGCGAGCGCGTGCGTTTGCGAGCACCGCCTCGGTGAGCTCGACCTTGGCGAGCACGCGATGCCAACGAGCTTCGAGCGTCGCGAGATCGCCGTTGCTGACCGCAGCCAGGGTTTCTCCGGCGTACCAGCGCCGAATCGCCTCCGCCCCGAACTCGGCACGCAGAAAGCGCACGAACGCGCCGGCCGCGGTGTACGCCTGCGCGGCGTTGTGACCGAAAAAACTGAGACGAAACAGGCTCGAGAGCTGGGGCAACAGGCGCAGCTGCTGCATGGCCGCGGCCCATTCTTCCAAGGTGAGCGCGTCGTTCTCGTCGGGCGAGGCGGCGGTGGCCACGCCTTCGATGCGGCCTGGGTCGGGCAGCAACCCAGCGAACAAGCCGGCCACGCGGAACGGCCCGACGCCAAAGCTACGTGAAACGACGTGGGCGAGCTCGTGCCCGAGCACTGGGTGCGGGAAGCCGGAGGCCTGCACGTAGACCTCGCTGCGCCATGGCTTGGCGATGTACGTGTGTGCGGCGCCCATCAGACGCCCTTTCTCGACGTCGTTCGCGAACAGATAGACCCGAACCCGTTCTGGTCCTGAAGTGTCGAAGAAGCGCTCGATTTGCGCCAGGTGCGCGTTACATTCACGGCCCAACCGCCGCGCGTCACTCTCGAGAATGGCGCTCGAAAAAATCAAATCGCAACGCCCGACCGAAACGTTGCGGCCGAGCGCGCGCTGGATGCTGCTAGCGGTGCTGAAATGTCCGAGCTCGCTGCCGTTCGCGGTCACGAGCACGCTGAGTGACGCGGAGAGCAAGCCGAGAAGCACGAGATTTGGCCGGTTGCGCCAGGTGAGCGAATAGCGTCCGTCGCTGCGACGCTCCGCGAGCAGCGAGAGCACCAGCAGCGCGCCGATGGTCCCGATAGTGCCCACACGATAGCTCACCAGCGGCCACAGCGAGGCGATCACGGTGTCGTACAAAGGCCCGGAAAAATAGCCAAAGAACGGATCGTACGCGAACACCATCGGGCTCGTGTAAAAGCGCAAAAAGCTGAGTACGATACCGAGCAACGGTGCGCTCACGGAGAGCGCGGTCGCAAACAGAGTGCGCCGGCGCCAGCCCTGAACGCGCTGCGCCCAGAGCCCGACTAGCGCGCCGACGGCGCCGGCGAGCAGCGCACCGAAGCCCGGACCAAGCAAGAGCAGCAACAGCCCCTCACTCGCATCGCACATACCGACGCGCAGGCCGTGCAGCAGCGAAAGCACGATCGAAAGGCCCGCGGCCAGGAGTCCCAAATGCAGGCCACGCGCCAGCCCCTCCGCGGGTTTACAAGTCGAGCGGGCGACGACCAGCGCGCTCGTGATCGCGCACGACGCCGGCAGCACCACTCCGGCCACGAGCGCAGCGTCGTAGCCCGGACCGCCCAGTTGCGGCAGGAAGCCGAGCAGCCCGAGTAGACCGCCCACGACTCCGAGCCCAATCCGCTCCACGCGGGAGCGCCCGAGGTGCGGCAGGGCCTCCCCACCGCTAGGCGGCGGCGCGACGTCAGCCATCGGCCCGAAGCAGCGCGCGAGCGCAGCTAGGCGGACACTTCGCCCGCACTCGCAGCCTCGGCATCTTGCTCGCCGTCGGGTTTCTCTCCGCTGGGCTCGGCCAGGACCAAAGGCAGCACCTGATCCAAACGGCTCACGAAGTGCACTTCCAGATCGTCTTTGACTTCACTCGGGATTTCCGCGAAGTCGCGCTCGTTGCGAGCTGGGATCAGAACCGTGCGAACGCCCGCGCGGTGGGCGGCAAGCACCTGCTCTTTGATTCCGCTCACTGGCAGGATTCTGCCGCGCAGGGTGAGCTCACCAGTGACGGCCAGTTCGGTCTTGATCGGAACCTCGAGCAGCAGGGACGAAACGGCCACGAACATGGCCAGGCCCGCGCCCGCCGCGTCGCGCACGGCGGCCGCGCGCGGCACGTGCAAGTGCAGGTCGATCTTGCGCAGCCACTCGGGGTCCAGCTTCAGCCGATCGGCGCGCGAGCGTACGAACGAGACCGCGGTCGAGGCCGATTCTTTCATGACCCCGCGCATGTTCCCGGTGATGAAGATCTCACCCTTGCCCGGCATGCGCGTGGCCTCGATGATCAAGAGGTCGCCGCCGCCGCTGGACACCCCGAGCCCGAGCGCAACGCCCGGCGTGGGCTTACGCTCGGCCAGCTCCGGACGGTTCTTTTCCGGGCCGAGCAGGTTGCGCGCGAGCTCCGGAGTCACCACCACTTTGCTGGTCAGCTTCTTGTCTGCGAAGCGCACGGTCACGTCGCGGCAGACCGCGGCGATTTCACGCTCGAGCCCGCGCACGCCCGCTTCGCGCGTGTAGTGGTCGATGATCGTCTCGAGGCCTTCCTTCTCGAACGTCACCTGCTCGGTGGTGAGGCCATTTTCGCGCAGCTGCTTGGGCACCAAAAACTGCTGAGCGATCGAGCGTTTTTCGGTGCGGGTGTAGCCCAGCACCTCGATCATCTCCATACGGTCCTTGAGTGGCTCGGGGATGTTGCCGCGATAGTTCGCGGTGGCGATGAACACCACTTCCGAGAGGTCGAAGGGCAGATCGATGTAGTGATCGACGAAGGTGTCGTTTTGGGACGGATCGAGCACTTCGAGCAATGCGGCCGCGGGATCACCGCGCAGATCGACGCCCATCTTGTCGACCTCGTCCAGAACCAACACCGGGTTCTTACAGCCGACCTTTTTCAGGGCTTGGATGATGCGACCGGGCAGCGCGCCGACGTAAGTGCGACGATGACCGCGGATCTCCGCCTCGTCGCGCACGCCGCCGAGCGAAATCCGACCGTAGCGACGGCCCATGGCGCGCGCGATCGAACGCCCCAGCGACGTTTTGCCGACGCCGGGCGGACCGACGAACAGCAGAATCGGGCCGCGCTTGTCCTTGCGCAGCTGGCGAATGGCGCAGTACTCGATGATGCGTTTCTTGACCGTCTCTAGCCCGAAGTGATCTTCATCGAGGCAGCGGCGCACTTCGCGCACGTCCACGCGGTCCGGCGTGTTGCGGCTCCAGGGCAGATCCGCGAGCCACTCCACGTAGTTTCGGGTCACCTGATACTCCGCCGACTGCGGCTGCATGCTGCTCAGGCGGCTGAGCTGCTTGCGGGCTGCGCGCTCGGCGTCGAGCGGCAGCTCCGCCCGTGCGATTCGGTCGCGCAGCTGCTCGATTTCGTCGTCTTCAGCGCTTTCGCCGAGCTCTTCGCGAATCGAGCGCATTTGCTGGCGCAGCACGTAGTCCCGCTGCGAGCGACTGAGCTCGTTCTGCACCTGCGACGAGATCTCGTCGCGTACCTTCAAGACCTCGAGCTGCCGACCGACCATGCCGAGCACGAGCTCCACCCGCTGCTTGACGTCGAGCGCTTCGAGAATCCGCTGGCGCACGTGAATGCTCGCGTGCTCCTCCGGAAAGTTCGAGGCGATCAGATCGGCGAGCGCGCCCGGTTCGCGAACGTTGTCGAGAATGCTGGCGGTCTCTTTGGGCAGGTTGGGCAGAAGCCCGAGCACCTCGCGCGTGTTCTCGCGCAGCTTCTGCCCGAGCTGCACCAAATCGAGTCCCGACTGGACCGCCTCGGGGATGCGCTCGATGTCGGCCCGCATGAAAGGCTCGAGACCCTTATTTTCGAGCAGGCGGAAACGGCCGAGCCCGTTCAGCACCACGCTGTAGTTCGCGGGGCCAAGGCGAATCACCTTCACGACTCGGGCGAGGGTGCCGACCGAGTACAGATCCTCGAAGGTGGGCTCCACCGTTTCGGCGTTGCGCTGGGTCAGCACGCCAACGAGCGCGCTCTCCTGCCCCAGCAATTCCTCTACCAGCCGAACGCTACGCGGGCGACCGACGTTGATCGGCACCACGGACATGGGAAACAGCACCGAATTGCGGAGCGGTAGGATCGCAATGCGCTCGGGGCGTGACCCGGACAAGGCACGCATGAATCCAGATTAGTACGACCCCGCGCTACGTCCAGAAGCCTGGGCGCTTCTCGAAAGCGCCGGCGCCGCGGTGGTGCCGCGGAACCAACGGGTCGCCCGGCCTTCCGGCGATCGAGTGGTGAAAGTCGCTCGTTTGGGAGCGCTGTGGTAAGCCGGGGCGCGCATGGAGTTGCGCACCTTTCTCGCGCTCGGGCTGCTGGCTCTCGGCGTCGCGGCTTGTGGCTCTGGGTCGGCCTCGGCCGAGCCCGACCGAACGCTGCGCGCCTATTCAGAGGCGCTCGAGGCGGGGCGCGCCAACGACGCCTATGCGCTGCTGACGAGCGACGCGAAAAAGTCCATTCCTTTCGAAGCATTCCAGCGAATGCTTAAGGAAAATCCCGAAGAAATAAAGGAGCTGGCGCGCGCCCTGCGGCGGCCGGCTCAGCCGCCCGAAGTGACCGCAAGCGTGACCCCCCCGGGTGGCCCTACGTTGCTGCTCGTCTACGAGAACGGCCAGTGGCGGGTCGATGCATCGAGCATCGACTTATATAGCCAGGCCACGCCCGAGCGTGCGATCGCGGCGTTCGTACGCGCCTACGAGGGCCGGCGCTATGACGTTTTGCTCCGCTTCGTCCCGGACGCGCAGAAAAAGGATCTGACCCCCGCGAGCTTGGAAAAAGCCTGGGCGACGGACCAGAAGGAAGACGTCGAGCGTATGATGCAAGCGCTCAAGGCAGTCTTGCCCGCCGCCCGCTTCGAGGTGCTGGGGGAGCGCGCGACGCTCGCTTTCGGCGCTGGCGGCACGCTGGAGCTCGTGCGCGAACACGGCAGCTGGAAGGTCGAGGACCTCAAATAGGCGCCGTCGGCGCTTTCTACCCAAAGAGATCAGATGAGTCGCAAGGCATTGGTCGAGAGACAGACGCGCGAGACCAACATTTTGGTCGAGGTGGATCTGGACGGCACGGGCAAGAGCAACATCGCTACTCCCCTGCCCTTCCTTTCACACATGCTCGATCAGATCGCGCGCCACGGTTCGATCGACCTTACCGTTCGGGCCGAGGGCGACATCGAAATCGACGGGCACCACACCACCGAGGACGTCGGCATCGTGCTCGGCGCCGCGGTGCTGCAGGCGCTCGGCGACCGTGCGGGGATCCGCCGCTACGGCTCGGCCACGCTGCCCATGGATGAGGCGTTGGTCACCGCCGCCATCGACCTATCGGGCCGGCCGTTCTTCGTGTTCCGAGTTCCGTTGCCGAAGGCCAAAATTGGCGATTTCGACGTGGAGCTGTGCGAGGTGTTTTTCGAAGCCTTCGCGCGCACTGCGCAGGCGAACCTGCACATCAAGCTGCACGAAGGCTCGAATCTCCACCACATCGTGGAGATTTCGTTCAAGGCGTTCGCGCGGGCGCTGCGCGCAGCGGTCGAGTTCGACCCGCGAGCGCCCGGTATTCCCTCGACCAAGGGAAGTTTGTTGGGATGACCAGCACTCTGCTTTCCGTGAGGACCCACTGATGGATCTGATTCCCGCGATCGACTTGCTTTCGGGCAACGCGGTGCGCCTGCGCCAGGGGCGCTACGAAGACGTTACCGTGTACTCGACCGATCCGGCCGCGCTCGCCAAAAGTTGGTCCGGGCGCACGCCGCGACTCCACGTGGTCGACTTGGAGGGAGCTCGCGCGGGCGCGCCGGTGCAGCGCGACCTAGTGCGCAGCCTGGTCTCGGCGTTTGGCCCGGGCGTCCAGGTCGGAGGCGGAGTTCGCACGTTCGAGTCAGCGGTCGCCTACTTCGAGCTCGGGGTGGAGCGCGTGGTGCTCGGTACCGCCGCGATCCGCGATCCGGAGCTGGTCGCGCGCACCACGCGTGCTTATCCCGGTCGCGTGATCATCGCGGTCGACGCGCGCGGCGGCTTCGTCGCGACCGATGGCTGGCTCGAGAAATCGGAGAAGCGGGCGGTGGATTTGGTGAAAGAATTCGCCCAGCTGCCGATCGCGGCCGTGCTGTACACCGACATCGAGCGCGACGGCACCGAGGTCGGCCCGAACATCGCCGAGACCGCGCGACTCGCCCGAGAGACGGGCGTGCCCGTGATCGCGAGCGGCGGCGTGGGCACCCTCGAGCACTTGCGCGCGCTGGCCGCGGTCGAGGCGGGCGTCGTCGGCGCGATCGTCGGTCGCGCGCTGCTCGAAGGGCGCTTCTCGATCGAAGAGGGAAAGCTCGCTGCGAGTAGCGGAGCGAGCTGATGGCGAACTCTCGGCTAGGCGATCACGATCTCGAGCAGGATGCTTCGCTCGGCTCGCTGCGGCCAGAGGCGTTTTCGGCGCGTCCCTCCGTGCGCCCGACCCGGCCACCCGAATCCGAGCAACCGCCGTCCGCGCCGTTCGACGGCGAGGACTTCTTGTTTCACCTCTATCGCGGTAGCGAGCTGTTGCAGGACAACTGCGCGGAGGAGGCGAAGGAGGAGCTCGAGCGCGCGTTGCGCATGCAGCCGCTCGACGTCGAGGGGCAAGGTCTACTCGGCGCGGTGTACTTTCGCCTTGGCCTCTATCCGCGCGCGATCGAGATCTACCGCGACGTGATCCGGGCCTGCCCGGACGAAGTCACGCCCAAGCTCAACTTGGCGCTCTGCTGTCTGAAGACGGGGCAGCCGAGCGAAGCTCGGGATCTGCTGGAAGAGGTTTTGCGTCGCGCTCCCGAACATCGGCGGGCCTGGGGCTATTTGGGGCTGTCGTTCGAACGCTTGGGTGAATACGGGAAGGCGCTTTCTGCCTTCGAACGGGCGGATCAGCCGCACCTGGCGCGACGCATGCAGCAGCTGCTCGAAGACGTCAGCGCGGTGCCGAGCGAGCGCAACCCGCCGCGCGAAGAGCTGCGTCGAGCGGCCGCCAACGCGGTCGAAGAGCTGGATGCGGGCAGCGAAGGCGGGCCATTCGAGCGGGCCGAGCCGGAGCCCGACGTGATGCCGCTCCGCGACGGGCGCTGGCAAGCGCACGAGCCCGGCGAGGAGCCGATGCCGCCACTCAGCCGCGCGCTGCGCCCATCGCTACGTGCGAGCCGAGGCCCTGCGCCGCTGTTGGAGCTCTCGGGCAGCGTGCGGCCTGTCGCGCCCGAGCCCGCGCCTGCGCGGCCGAGCCTCGCGATCTCTCCCGAGGAATTGGTGGCCTCACGTCAGGTGATGGCGAGCCAGGGCCACGCCGAGCGCACGGCCGAGGGGCTCGTGTTCTTGCCGGTTCGCGAGAGCTTCGCCGTGCGCGCCGAACGCGTGCGCGCGGTGAGCCCGGAAGGCGATGGTCTCAAGCCTTCCCCGCTGAAGCGGCGGGTTCGCGGGCGCGAAACCGACGAAGGCTTCGCCGGCACCGGTTCGAGCTGGGTGATGCTGGAGGGCCGTGGCCTGTTGGTGCTCGAGCCCGGTCGCGAGCGTGAGCTCATGTTGCTGCGCCTGGCGGGTGAGTTCGTGTACCTGCGGGAGGCCCGGCTCGTGGGCTTCGAAGGGCTCGTACGCTACGAAAATGGTCGCTTACCGGCCGCGGATCCGGGCCCAGTCCCGATGGTTCAGCTGGCCGGCGAAGGCGTCGTGGTGTTCGAAGCGCGCGCGGCGCTCGCCGCGCTCACCGTGAACTCGGAGCGTGCGCTCACGGTTCGGGCAGCCTCGGTGTTGGGCTGGACGGGCAGGTTGCTCGGGCAAGCGGTCACTCCGGAGCAAGCTCCCCACCTCGGATCCGGTTTCGTGACCTTCAGCGGCGACGGCGCGGTGCTAGTGGACGATCCATGAGTGCCTCGGCCACCCCCGGGCGTGGAGATCCCGTCCTCGACGCGGAGCGCCGACGGCAGCGCCGTCGCAGCATGAAGGAAGACGCGCTCAACCTGCCGAACCTGCTCACGTTCGGCCGCGTCGCGGTGATTCCGGTCGTGATCTGGTTGCTCGATCGTGGCACGCCGAAGGACTGCTTTTGGGCGGCAATCGTCTATTCCGCGGCCGCTATCACCGATTTGCTCGACGGCTATCTGGCCCGTCGCATGAACGTGGTCAGCGTGCTCGGTAAATTCCTCGACCCGCTCGCCGACAAGCTGCTGGTCATGGCCTCGCTCGTCTACATGCTGCCCATGGGGCGCATCCCTGAATGGGCAGTGGTGCTGCTGCTCGCGCGCGAAATCTCGGTTACCGGGCTGCGTAGCATCGCGAGCAGTGAGGGTGTGGTGATCGCCGCGGGCGACGACGGAAAGTCCAAGACCGCGCTACAGATGGTCGGGATCTTGTGTCTGATCTTGGGCTATCCGTATCACCTGACGCTCGGGCCCATCGATCTCGGCACGGTCGATCTGGTCTACGTGGGGCGGGCGCTGGTCTACGTGTCTCTGGTGTTTTCGATCATGAGCATGGTTTCGTACGTCCGGCTGTTCGCCGCCGCGGCCGAAGCCAACGCCGATCGCAGGAACTAGCCGCGAGCGGCCCGCGGGCGGGAAGAAACCAAGGGCTGGCTTCGTAAAGTGGTCACACTCGGTACGCCTCCGCCGATGGACCTTCGAAGTGCCTGTGTCGTCCCTTGCCCCCCGAACGAACCGCGACGCGCGCCGCGCTCTGCTCGCTGATCCGAAACTTTACGAAGACTTACGCCGATACGTGCGGGCGCGCGTGCCAGGTGGGGAGGACGAGGACGTGGTGCACGCCGCACTCGCCGATGCGCTGGCAGCGGAAAACGCGCCGGGGGCGGCCGAAGAGGTGCGTCGCTGGGTTTTCGGCATCGCCCGCAACAAGGCCGCCGATCACTTCCGCCGGATACGCGGCCTGGGACCATTGGTGGACGTGGAGCAGGAGCTTGCCGCCGAAAACGCGCCGCACGCGGCGCACGATCTCTTGAAATGGGCGGTTCAGGAGTTGCCGCAAGACGCCTCCGCGCACGACACGCTGCAGTGGATGCTGCAAGAGGGCGAAGGTGATCCGCTCGAGGAGATCGCGCGCGAGAACCAGCTACCGGCTCCGCGTCTCAGAAAGCGCGTCTCGCGCTTGCGCCGCTACTACCGTTCGCGTTGGTCTGCGCTCGCAGCACTCGGCCTGCTTGGGCTGCTCGCCGTCGTCGGGTACCGCTGGCTCGCGCGCGAACAGGGTCGCGAAGCACCCTCGATCGCCAAGGAAACGCCGCGTCCGCTGGAGAGCGCTCCGTCGCTGCGCGAGGTCACGCCGCGCTCGCTCGCGCCGAACAGCGCGCAGAGCTCGGCCGCGCCGGCCAACCCTGCGCCCATTCCCAGCCAGCCGCCGACTCCCCCAGTTTCGCCCAGCTCTTCGCCCAGCTCGAAGCCGAAAACATCGCCTCTGCAGAGCGAGAAGCCTCGACCTACGAAAGTCGCCCCCGGCACCGTCAGCAACGGGAAAGTTTGGGACAAGAAGACCGCGAATTGGAACGGTTCGAGTCTGGACTCCTTCCCCGATCCGAAAAAGTAGACGTCCGGACGGCTCCGGACGAACGTCCGTCCACGCTTCGATTGGGAGGCAGCGCGATGCCCTCCAGGTTGACCATATTTAGCGGAATTTCTGCGGATCCAGCGCGTGGCACGAGAGCTGCTGAGGGCCTGGCTATCGCCAGCGAGCGATGGGGCACGGAGGCCCTTCATCATGCAAACTCGAATCATATTTGGTGTCGCACTCAGCGCTCTTCTCGTTGCTACCTCGGCTCAAGCAGAACCATCACCGCAACCGAGTAAGGACTCCGGCGCGACCCAGGTCGACTGGAGAAACACCGCACCCGCGCGGGCCCTCGAGCTCAGTTGGGCTAGCGGCTACAGCCAGGCGTTCGGAAACTTCTCGAAAGACGGGCGAAGCCTCGACGACGTGGCCGGCCCTGGCACCTCGCTCACGCTCGGCGTGGGCTACCGCATGACCCCGAACTTGATGATCGGCGGCTACGGCGAGGGCGGGCTATATCGACCCGACGAAGGTTCTCTCGGCGATCGCCGAATGTGGAGCGCTGCGGTCGGCGTGCAAGCCAACTGGCACTTCATGCCGTTTTCGCGTTGGGATCCTTGGGTGGGCCTCGGCACTGGGTGGCGCGGCTACTGGATCGATGAGGACGAAGCCGGTGATTCGTCACTGCAGGGTGTGGACGTAGCTCGCATTCAAGTGGGCGCTGCGTATCGCGTCAGCCAGCACTTGACCTTGAGCCCGACCATCGGCGTTTCAATCACCGAGTTCGTTGCCGAGAGATCTCAAGGCGAGTCGAGCTTTCACGACATTGCCGATCCGCGGCCGACGACGTTCCTGCTCGTTGGCACGACCGGTCGATTCGACATCGGCGGGCAGAGCGTGACGCGCGAAAGGACCGCGGTAGCGAGTCGCTAGCTGTCGACGCGAAGCCCACGCCGGAGGGCTGACCGAGACATCGAACAGCGGCTCCGGCGGCGAGAGGCACCGCCTGCGGCGGCCAGCGCGGCCGAGTGCCACGACCCAGTTAGAACCAGGCAGACAAACCGCCACGCTTTGGCGTGGCATAGAACAACATCGGCCCGCGGGGTGGCGAGAGCGAAGCAGTGAAGGCTACGAGCCTGGCGCCCCGCTCTGCTAAGGTGCGGGCCGCGAGATGGTTAGAAACGCCCGCGCACAGGACTTTCCCAAGTGAAGCGCCATTGGTGGGGTGCCCGGGCTGCGCTGTTTGCTTGCGTTGCGCTTTGTTGCGCGCGCGCTCAGGCAGAGCCGCAGCCCGGTGCGCAGAAAGGGGTTCCAACGCCGAGCCCAGTCGTGCTGGCCGGCAAGCCCTTGCCCGCCGACCAGCCCATCGCGCCGCTGGTTTGGCACGGCTATCGGTTTTCCGCTTTCGATTACGCGATCACGGGCGTCGGTGCCGCCATCACGCTCACGGCTTCGATCGTGAAGCCGCGCGCCCAGCACTCGCTGTCCGGCGGGCTTTGGTTCGACGAAGACGTGCGCGACGTGCTGCGCGCGGACGGCCTGCAGCGTCGTTACATGTTTCGAGACGCTTCCGACGTCGGCCTTTCCTTGGCGGTTACTTGGCCGTTCTTTGCCGACGCGCTGACCACCGCCTGGTGGTACCGGGGCAGCCGCGACGTAGCCCAGGAAATGGCGCTCATCGACCTGGAAACGCTCGCGATCAGTGGTGGTCTGCAGGGCATTGCCAACGTCATGGTTAGCCGCGAGCGTCCCTACGGACGCAACTGTGGAACCAACTCGCTACCGAGCGACGCGGTCGACTGCGAAGGCACCGTGCACTATCGCAGCTTCTTCAGCGGCCATTCGGCCTTCAGCTTCACGGGTGCCGCGCTGATTTGTGTTCATCATTTCGAGAATGACTTGCTCGGTAGCCCTTGGGATGGTCTCTCCTGCGCTGGAGGCTATCTAGTCGCGGCAACCACTGCGACGTTTCGCGTGGTCAGCGACGTGCACTATGCGAGCGACGTACTCACTGGCGCGCTCGTGGGAACGCTCGTGGGTTACGGCGTTCCACTTCTGCACTATCGGCGCCCGAGTCCGTACAGCGTGGCGCACAGCGGCCTTCGCCTGTCGCTCGTGCCCGCGGCCGGCGGCGTTGGCCTCTTGGGGATCTTCTGATGCGCAGAGCTCCTCACCGTTTGGATCTCTTCGTGCTGGGGGCGCTCCTGCTCGCTCAGCACGCGAGCGCGCAAGCGCCTTCGACAGCCGCGCCTCCGGCGGACGCGCCTTCGACAGCCGCGCCTCCGGCGGATGCGCCTTCGACAGCCGCGCCTCCGGCGGCACCTCCGGTGGATGCCCCCTCGATCGCGCCCACTTCCTTTCCAGCGCCGCTGCAGCGCGCGAAGGCCGACGAGAAGCCTCCGCTCGGCGTGCTGCCCACGCCGGATGACTTGCTGATGGATCCGCGCATGGCCCGCTCTTGGGGAGCGCTGCCCGCGCGCTTGTTCGTCGCGACCACGTTCGACATCGGCTTCGTGTACCTGAGGCCACGGGTCTCGTTCGGGTATGGGCGCCCCTTCACGTCCTGGTTCGGCGTCGACGTGAACGCGCTCGCCCTGAGTGCCGGCCTCGGCGCGTACGCAGGCCTGCGCCTCGAGATCCCGCACATGGATTGGCGCGTCGGTTCGCGCTATTTTTCCTCGTTCAATCGCACCTACCTCGATCGTCAACTCAGCTACAGCCGGCTACAGCTCGAGAGCAGCTCGGGTGATCCAGCGCGCACGCTCACGCTCGAGACCGAAATCGATCTCTCCGTACCCATCGGCCCTGGCAGCGTTCTGGCCCGCGGTAGCATGTCGTACGTGACGGGTGTGCCCGGGGATCAAGAGGTGTTCGAAGAAACGCTGCACGTGATCGTCGACCCCCCGCTGGTCTGGCGTGCCCGCGGTGGCTACGTGTTCGTGTTCGGTGCCTATCACCAACACGCTATCGGCCTGGTCGTCGATGCCTTGGACGTCCCGAAACGCGATGATTCGCTGACGGTACGCGCCGGGCCGCTAGTGCGCTTCGTGCTCTCCCGCCGGGTCGAGGTGCGCGGCAGCTTCGTGATGACCATCACTAGCCCCGATCGCATTGGTCTGGTCGGGGGCGACTTCACCGAGCTCGGCGTGCGCTACCGCTGGGCGAGCGAATGAGCCAGTTCAGCTGGGCCGTGCGCTGTTTCGCGCGGCCCGCTTGCGCGCTGGCCGGCGCGCGCTCGCGCGGCCGCACAGCGCCTCCACGCAGGGCCGCACGAACTCGCTGAGCACCGAGTCTCGCAGCGCGGCGCGCCAGCAGTCTGGAAACACGCCATGAGCGAGCCCGAGCTGCGCGACCACATCCACTGCATCGTCCGTGACGTCCGCGTCACTCGGTGCGACGACGCACTCGGCTGCAATTAGCCGTCGCACCCGAACCGAAAGCTCCGGTCGCTGTTCGAGCGCCCAATCCAAAAAGCGATAGGCGAGCTCTGCGTGCCGGCGCTCATCCGCAGCGATCCGGGTCAGCGCGGCGCGCACCTCGGGGTCGGTTGCAAATTCCAGCGCTTGAGCCGCCTCTTCGGCAGCAAGGCTCTCACCGATGCAGCCCTCGAGCACCACGCTCTCTACGATATGCTCGAGCTCGATCGAACCCAGCGCGTCAGCGATTGGCAGCGCGGAAGGGCCTAGCGCTCGCCCCGCATAGCGCGACGCCAGGCCAAAGCAGAGACGCGCGTGCGCGGTCTCGTCGCTCATCGCCTGCGTCGCGGCCTCGACCAATGCGGCCGGAGCGCCCAGCGCCAACAGCTCCAGCGCGAAACGTGCGAAGGCCGCAATCGACGCGTGCTCGAGCAAAGCCGCGCGCTGATAGTGTGCGGCGGCGGCGCGATTCAGGGCAGCTGGCTCCAGGCGCTCAGCCGGAAGCCAGCCTTCGCGCGCGTGAACCGACGCGACACGGGCTACGCCATTGACCAAAAACGGCCGACCAATCCCGCACAGCCTTTGGGGAGCGCAGCTCCGTAGGCCTGCCGCGTCGTAAGCGCAGCGACTCGTGGTGCAGTCTGCATCGACGCGACAGCCGTCCCCCGGTGTGGTGCATGAAAATTGCTTGAATCCGGCCCCCAGCGCATCTCGGCATTCACCCAGGTCGACGTTCATCGCGCACAGCTCTCCCGCGCAGTCGGCATCGGTCGTGCAGTTCGTCGGAACGCAGGAACCATAAAATGCACCGCAATCGCATACGGTTTTGGAAGGGCAGTCCGCATCGCTCGCGCAGCCGTAGTTGCAGCGCGTGAGCGGAACCTGGCCCGCCTGACTTTCGCAGTAGCCGAACGGTCGAGCCGTACAATCGAGGTCGCTGTGACACTCTCCCGACCACGGCGCCGCATACGTGACGTCCGGGCGCGGCCAGGCGACATTGAGACAACTCACCGGCGACTTCCGGTGCACCAGTCCGTCGCTACAAGTCTCGAGGCCTGTCGGCTCCCCCTCCGAGGTCAAAACGGGCTTGGAGCCTTCGCAACGCGCGCTTCCTCCCCCGGTCATCCCTCCAGTCGCAGAGTGTCCACCCGAAGCCGTGCCGCCGGTGGTTGCCGGCATGCCGCCCGTCGTTGCCGGCATGCCGCCACGCCCGTCGGGGCCCACTCCACCGGAGCCGAACGGTACACCCCCTGCCCCACCCGATCCGTGGTCACTCGTCGCTCCGCCGCAAGCATTCAAGAGCCCCAAGCCGGTAAGCAGCGTGTAACGCCAAGCAACCAATGACGAATGACCCCGCATGCGCCAGGCCGAGCAAGACTCATGCCCGTCGGTCGGGCCCAATTTTAGGCCTATTTCGCGATCGTGCGCTGGTGCGCTGTGCCAGTTCTTGTGCCAGCAGCGCCTGCGATGCCGCACTTCATGGGCAGTCGACCACCTGAACCTCGTAGCTGATCGGAGTTGGAATTCCGGTCACGCTAACCGCGTAGGTAGTGCCCGCTTTGCTAGTCCAGCCAGTCGGATTGAAGCGAAACGCGTAGCGGGATCCGTAACCCGACCCGAGCGCCGTGACGGTGACCGGCGCATCCGCGCCATTGGCAGTCACTGCGACCTGAGCCCCCGCCAGGTTGATGCTGTCGCTCTGCACCATCCAACCGGTGGTGTCGACCGTGGTGCCGCGACCACCGCTGCCACCGAATGCTTGAATCGGAACGATGCCCTGCGGCGGCCACGCGATCCAGGCCTTTCCGGCCTTGCCTGTACCATTTAGGTTCTGCATGCAGGACGCGCCACCCTTCCCAGCGGAGCCGAGCCCGATGGGCCCGAGCGAGTTGGACATGATCCAGCGGCGATGCCCGAGCGTCGTGGCATTGCCGTTGTCGATCATGTAGGCGTCCACACTCGAGACTCCGGGACCGCTCGAAATATTGCTGCTGCCGGAGCCGTCCGCGCCCTCCTGGGTCCAACACTTCCAGGTCATCGGCGGCTCATGCGAGAGCGATCCATTCGCGGTCTGCATCAGCGCGCAGGCTTGCGCCTGGCGATCGCGCGTCGGATCGGTCACCACCGCGGGCATATTTCCGAGCCAGCGGTACAAATTGTAGAGACGAAGCGCATTGGCGCGACCGTCCGCCGAAATGTCGCCTGGGTCGCAGCTTGCGGTGTTTCCGCTCCAGGTACCTTCGCTCATGTCCGCGCGGTCCGCCTTCCAGCGCGCACACACGCCCTCGACCGTTCCGCGATCGCCGGTTGCGACGCCGCCGCTGCCACCGGTCGTTGCTGCACCGCCGGAGCCGCCGGTCGAAGGCGTCCCGCCGGTGGACGCTTTGCCGCCACCACCACCCGTTGAGCCGCCCGTGCCGGCCTTACCTCCCTTGCCTCCGGTGTTCGCGTTGCCTCCGGTGTTGGCGCTGCCTCCGGTGGCGTTGGTGTTGGTGCCACCGCTGGTTGCGTTGCCGCCAGTCGTCGCGTTGTTGCCGCCGGTCGCAGCGCTGCCGCCAGTGCTGCTACCGCCAGTCGTTGAGCTGCCCCCGGTAGCGCCGCCTTGGCTCGTCCCGGTACCGCCAGTGGCCGTCGCGGCGCCACCGGTGGTGGGGGTGCCCCCGGTGCCAAATGTGACTGGCGCGTCTTCTCCGCCGGAGCAGGCGAGCGCCCAGGCTGCCGGCGCCAACAACACCGCCCGATGCACGAATGGCAGGTGCCGGTTGGTAGTCCGACGGGAGAGAAATCGGCCGGTGACGCTAGAATTCGAAGACTGCTGCGCGCTCATGTGCCAATTGAGCCAGCCCGCGAGTGGTTTGGCTCATGGCGCGACGTTAATTGCCGGACACACGGCGATTCGGCAGTGAAAACCACCGCCGCAGCCCGGGAACGATCACGGACTCGACTGTGTCGAAAAACAGCTGTCGAGCATCCCGACCGCTGCACAGCCCGAGTTGCTCGCCACCGGGCGGCGCGTCGACGTTGGGCAAATGCGAGAGCTCGTGGTGCTCCAGGTGTTCCAGCGCGACCGGCAGGTACCGCTCGATCGCCGCGCGCTCGGGCTCTGAGAGAGTGGGGGCAACGCTCTCCAGCAGACGCCAGCCGAAACGCGCATGCCCGATTTCGTCAGCGTAAATCGAGGTGAGCAGCTCGCGCAGCGGGCCCTCGGGCATTTGCTCACGTTCATCGCCAATCAAGCTCACCGCTACGGTCTCGCTCATGCAGCAAATATGGATGACGTTGCGCAGCGCGGCGGCGCGCGGCGGCGCGTCGCTGTGCGCAGGGAAAGATTCCTCGCGCCGACCCTGGGCGCGGGCCTCACCTCCCATTGCCACCACTACCGCACCGCACAGCACACCGTGCCGTCGTTCTTCATCCGCGAAGCCGCGACAGATCGTCGCGAGCTCCAGCGAGAATGGCGCCCCCGCGAGCTGCAACGCCAGCGCATCGAACACGCGCGCTGACGAGTATTCGTTCACCATCCGCGCTCGCCAGGTTCGAATCGCGGAGCCTCGCAGCGCGGGTTCGTAGTCGGCCAAGAGCGGCGCAAAGCGACGTGCCTGCTCCTCTAAATCCAACTCCGGCGTCATCACGCCGCCTGCCAATCGAGCGCGGGCGGCATCGGCGGGCCCCACGGCGTGCACAGCAAGTGTTGATAAAGGTCCGGCTTCGGCAGCGCGCTGAACGTGCAGCACGGGATGTGCAAGGTCGAAACCTGTTGGTAACGAGTGCGCTCGATATCCACCGCCGCGATCAACACCTGACAGCAATTGACGATTGGTTCGCTCTGCGCGAGCGCGCGGCCGTCTTCGCTGGACCAATCTTTGGTCGCGCTCGTCACCTTCGCGAGACAGCACGCGTATTCCGCCTCCGAGGGTCCAGGAAGTGTGGGGGGGATGGTGACCGTCGTCGGACCAGCGCAGGCGTCGCCCGTCTCCGTCGATCCCATCCCCCCTGTCCCGCCGCTAAGCTCGGGAGCCCCCGCGCTGCCCGCGCTTCCCCCGCTGGCGGTCGTCTCCCCGCCGCTGCCCGTGCTTCCGCCGCTGCCCGTTGCCTCTCCCCCGCTGCTCGCGCTGCCTGCGCTTCCCCCGCTGAAACTGATCTCTCCGCCGCTCGCGGATACGCCTCCGCTGGTGGTTGACGCTCCGCCGCTGACGTCCGTCCGGCCCCCAGTCGGCACGCTGGCACTCCGCGACCCGCCAGTGCTCGAGCTGCCGACACTAGGGTTCCCGCTCGAGCCCGAAGGCTTCAGGCTCTCTGTGGGTTCGTCTTTCAACGCTTGCCCACCGCAGCCCGAAAGGGCGAGCGCCCACCCACTTGAGCCGAGCACGAAGCCAGCGCTCGAACCAAACGCAATCCGAGCGGTCGCCCGAAGCGCGGCCCGCTGAAACGTCGCCTTCATCGTGAACAGCCTAAGCTGGACGCTTAGTTCAATGAATTCGCATTTTTTGGACCATATTATCTTGGCATGCAGGATAATTGGCGGTCATGAGCACGCCAAAGCCGGTGCCCAAACCCTTGCCCTCGGTCGAGAGCCTGCGTTGCTTCTTCGCCGCGGCTCAGCATCTGAACTTCAGACGCGCGGCAGGCGAAGTCGGCCTCACCGCTACCGCGTTCAGCGAACGGATCCGTGCGCTCGAACGCGAGCTGTCTACAACGTTGTTCACGCGCACTACCCGTCGCGTCGAGCTCACCACCGCGGGTCGCGCGCTGGTCCCCGCGTGTGAGCAGGCGCTCGGCAGCGTTCTTGCGTGCGTGAAGGCAGTCACCGCCCCGGAGAGCTTTGCCGTGCGCCTGCGCATCGCCACCCGCTTCGAACTCGGGTTGTCTTGGCTTCTACCTGCGCTCAGCGCGCTCGAGCGCGAGCGACCTAATTTTCAGGTCGACCTCTACTTCGGCTCTGGCGCGGACATCCTGGACCAGCTCGAACGCGGCGCGGTCGACGCCGCCGTCACCAGCGCCCCGGTAGCACGCGCGAATTGGCACGGCGAAGTGTTGCACCCCGAACGGTATACGTTCGTAGCCAGTTCGCGCCTTCTGCGATCACGCCCCCTGCGCAACCCGCGCGAGGCGCTGCAGCACACCCTGCTGGACGTCGACGAAACCTTGCCCCTGGCGCGCTACCTGCTGTCAGCAACTCCCGCTCTGGAGTTCGAGCACACTCGCTTTTGTGGCGCTGGAGCTGCCGTGCTTGCGCGCGTTCTTGCGGGTGATGGTGTCGCGGTGCTGCCGACTCACATGGTTTCTGCCCACCTGAAGGGCAAGCGCCTAATCCGGCTGCTACCGAGCGTGCGGCTGCTTTCGGACAGCTTCCGTCTCGTTTACCGGCGAAGCTCGCATCATGGCGCCGCGCTCAACGAAGTGGCTGCCTACCTGCGCGGCCGCCCGCTGTCGTAGCTTCCCGTGGAGCCGCGCGTAACGCGGCTCCACGGAAGTCAGGACTTTACTACTTCACCGCGACGTCGAACGAATCCACCGAGAAGCCCGCGCCGCTGCCTTCCCAGATTTCGAAGCCGGCCTGGATGCCGAGGAGGAAATCGGAAGTCTTCGCGTAGCCGCGCATGATCGTGTCCTTCATGAAATCGTTGATGTCGAAGCTCATGGTGGTGGTGTTGGTGCGAATGTAGCTCACGGTGCGGAAGCCATCGTGAGTGCCGTACCAAACATCCCAGGTCGTGCCGGCCAGACTGACCGACGCGACCTTCGAGCCGATCGGCGTGGTGTCGCGGTAGTTGAGCCAGATCATCTGCTCGAGCGTCCCCGCGGAGCTCGCTGAAGTGGCGGCAGAGCCAATCCAGTTGTCGTAAGAAGCGTTGTAACGCCCCGCGCCCGGCACGGTGATCGACATGTTCGTGGGAATCGACGTGATACTGCTGAGCGTCTTGGCCGCGGTGTATCCGCCGTAGAACTTACCGTCCACGTGCCAACCGTAGACGATGGACGGATACGAGCCGGGGGCGCCGCCCGTAGGCTTGCTAGCCTGGATATTGGACAGCAAAAAGCCCGCTTTGCTGGCGTTATCGGTCTTGGCTTGGATGCAGTGCTGGTTGCCGCCGTAGGCGTTGTTCTGCACGACGTAGTTCGGCACGTTGATGCGCGCGTACTGGTCGCACTGGGCGGACCCGTAGGTCATCAGGTTGCCGCCGGTCATGGTGTTGGTGCCGTCGGTGATCGGTGTGACGGAGGTCACACAGAAGTCGAAGGCTGCGGCCTTGCTGTCGCCCGGCAGCTGAATCTGCAGGTCGAAGATCGAAGCGGGATCCGCGGTCTCCCCGGCGTTGGTGACCATCCACGCTTTCGGCACGAGCGCGTCGGCAATGAGCACGTTGTAGGGTGTGTCTGCGGGAGCGCCAGGCACCTCGACGAACGGCGACACGCCGCTCGGCATTGCCAGCTTCGGGAAATTGATACGCAGCGGCAAACCGCCGGTGCTGCCACTGAGCGCGATCTTGAAGCCCTTCACTCCGTTCGTGTTGGCAGCGTAGGGGCCCTTCACCGAAGCCATGGTGGCGGTCTTGCCGGAGTCGTTCAGTGAAAGACCGATGCCGGCGCCCCAGCCCATCGCGGTCCCGAGCGTGGTGCCCTTCAAGCACATGCCCTTGCCCTCGACGAAAGGCGGCATGTCCTTGGTGCACCCAGCCTGGGTCATGCCGTCGTCGTAGCAATACCAGGCACCTTGAATCTTGAAGTTGTTGCACTCACGCGCGACCCAACCGGTCTTGTCGATCGGGATGATGGTCTTGTCGGTGTTCGAACAGGTCACGGTAGCCGCACCGCCAGTACCCGTCGCGCCGGAGGCGCTGGTCCCGCCAGTCGTGCCGGTGCCGGTCGTGCCACCCGTCGTACCCGTACCGGTCGTGCCACCCGTCGTGCTGGAACTAGTTCCACCCGTATTGCCAGAAATGGAACCACCCGTGGACGAGCCAATCTGGCCGCCGGTGCTGGTGCCGGTGCTGCCGCCGGTGCCACCGCTAGGCGGTGCATTTGACGCGGAGCAGGCGACCAGCGCGGCGATGGCCGCGGGAATGCTGATGTACCCGATCGAACTAGTGACCAATTGAAAGGTAGTTCTCATTCGTATACTCGATGGTGAATTGGCGTACGCCGGCGAATTGGCGAGTGCGACGCGCCAATAGAGTGCAGCGACCCTACTCTAGCAGCAGAAGCTCACCTCGCCCGCGCCGCGCGAACGCATTTTAGTCGAGCTCGCCCTCGCTGCCTGGCACCCACATGCGCCTCTGTAGATTCACGCATTTCGAGCTACCCAGCGCTCCCGCGTCTCTGCAATTTTCTCGCCCACCGGTAAAATTGTGGAACCGGTTCTAGGTGCAAAGCACCGTTAATTTGGAGCCGGTTGGCGTGTCAGCCTCCCACGGTCGTCGGCAGCCAGCGCCCGGGTGCCGACCACGATGACAGGGACCACCGGCGGGCGCCCCACCGCCAGCGAATGCGTAGCCGTCGCTGGAGACTCACTGCAATGCTGGTGCCCCGAGCGCTCTTGCGAACCATGGCAGCTAGCTACTGCACGCGCTGCGCCTAGCGAAACTGCGCGCGATACGCCTTCTCGTCGAAGCCCACCAAAGCGAAGTCGTCTCCGAGGACGAGCGGGCGCTTCACGAGCTTGCCGTCGGCGACCAGCGCCGCAAGCGCTTCCGCTTCGCTCATGCTCGCGAGCCGTTCGCCGAACTTCCCGTCACGGTAGCTTTGCCCGGAAGTGTTGAAGAGCTTCTTGATCGGAAGGCCCGTGCGCTTCATCGCCTCCTTCAAGTGCTGGCGAGTCGGCGGATGAGTGACGATGTCGACAGCGTCGTAGCTGACACCTTTCTTGTCCAAGAACGCCCTCGCCTTGCGGCAGGTGCTGCACTTCGCATAGTGATAGACGGTGAGCGCCATTGCCGGCATTTTAACCCAAAATGCAGGCGCGCCGAGGGATTCCGTGCGGTGCGCCGGCTGGCGCGGGCAGCCGAGCTGCCGCACCGGCCTCGGTGCTGGACAATCCGCGAGGCCCACAGTAGAAGCCTCGCAGAATGTCAAGGTCGAGTGTTTGCCGTTTGGGCTTGATGTGCTTGCTGTTCGCGGGTGTCGGACTGTCACTCCCTGGTTGCTCGAAACAGGGCGAAGGCGAGCGTTGTGACTTGGCCGCCAACGGCAGCGCGGATTGCGACGAAGGGCTCGTGTGCGTCCTGCGCGACACGGAGCGCTGCTGCCCGCCCGAAGGCGCCGAGATCGGCGACGCTCGCTGCAACGCCACCTCCACGCCGACCAACACCGGTGGCACGAGCAGCAGCGGCGGTACCAGCAGCGGTGGTAGGACCGGCGGTGCCAGCAGCGGCGGCAACTCCAGCGGCGGCAGCGCGGCCGGCGGCAGTGGTGAAGGCGGCAGCGGCGCCAGCGGCGGAGACACGGATACAGCCGGCGCGAGCGGTAGCGGAGGCTGAACAGGCGCCCATGCCGTCCTTGGAAGGGCTCACCGCACTCGCTCAGGAGGCACTCGTGCTCTCGATTGCGGTGTCCCTCCCGGTGGTCGCCATTGCCGCGCTGGTCGGGCTGGTGGTGGCGGCCCTGCAAGCAGCCACACAGATCCAAGACGTGACCATTGCTCACCTGCCCCGGCTCGTCGCAGTGGCGCTTGCGCTAGTATTGGTCGGGCCATGGATGGGCGCGCAAATCGCAGCGTTCGCAGCGCGCGTGTTCCAGGGCGGCTGACCTCGCCGCTCTTTCCCAGCGATCTTGCCGGCGAGCCTGCGCTGCCGGGGCCGCTGCTGATCGCGGGCCGCGTGCTGTCACGGAGTGCGGACACCGCTACGCTCGCGGACGCATTCGCGTGGCTAACGGCCCAGGGGGAAGTCCTTTCCGCGCTCGAAGTCGGGGATCTCGTGGTGCTGAATGGCACTTGGGATGGCCGGGTATTCGCAGCGGGGTCGCTCGCGCAACGCCAACCTGCTCCGGAGCCGCGCGGCGACGGCGATTTGGCGCGCAGCCTGTTCCGGGGTGTCGGCGCGAGGTTGCGGGCGCGATCCCGGGCGCTCGCGGAGGTTCGCGCGTACTTCTCGGAGGAAGGGTTCGTGGAGGTCGAGACGCCCTATCGCGTGCCCGCGCCTGGCGTGGATGCGCATGTCGAAGCGCTCGCAGCCGACCGCGGCTATCTCATCACGTCGCCGGAGCTCGAGATGAAGCGGCTGGTAGTGGCCGGCGTGCCGCGCCAATTCCAGCTGGCTCGCGTGAGCCGGCGCGACGAGTCTGGGCCGCTGCACGAACCGGAGTTCACGCTGCTCGAATGGTACCGCGCGTTCGCGGGCCAAGCTGAAATTCTGCGCGATACCGAAGCGATCGTAAGCCGGGTTGCACGGGTGCTTCGCGGAGTCCCGGTGCTGGTCACGCCCAGCGGGCGACCGATCGCGGTGGAGCCGCCGTTCGAGCGCGTGAGTGTGGCCGAAGCGTTCGCTGCTCACGCAGGCGTCAGCGACGTGAGTGACTTGGCAGCGAGCGACGAGCAGCTCTATTTTCGGCTGCTCGTCGAACGCGTGGAGCCGGCGCTCGCTCTTTGCGATCGCGCGCTGTTCTTGACCGACTACCCGATCTCGCAAGCGGCGCTCGCTCGCGCTTCGCTCACCGATCCTCGCTTTGCCGAGCGTTTCGAGCTTTACGTGGGTGGCGTCGAGCTCAGCAACGGCTACGGCGAGCTCACCGATCCGATCGAACA
The DNA here is from genome assembly GCA_035549735.1 of Polyangiaceae bacterium. Classification (GTDB taxonomy): domain Bacteria; phylum Myxococcota_A; class Polyangia; order Polyangiales; family Polyangiaceae; genus PMG-095. The sequence continues at coordinate 441,067 of DASZQI010000046.1, forward strand.
ACGCCGACGAATGCTGCTCGAGCAAGGCCGGCGCGAGGCGGACGGGCGCAGTGTGTATCCGCTGAACGAACGCTTTCTCGAAGCGCTCGCCGCGGGGATGCCGCCCACCGGCGGCAACGCTCTCGGCTTCGATCGCTTGCTCATGCTCGCGCTCTCCGCCGATTCGATTGGCGACGTGATGGCGTTTCCGCGCGCCGAGCTGTGAGCGGCTCAGTCGTAGCGAAGAATCGAGATGGTCGGCACGGGCAGCAAGCGTTCGCGCCCACCGAGCGAACCCAACTCGAGCACGAACGCATAAGCGAGCACGAACGCGCCCTGGCGGTGCACGAGCTCCCCAGCCGCAGCGGCGGTGCTTCCCGTTGCCAGCAGGTCGTCCACGACCAGCACCGCGCCGCCCTCCTTGAGCGTGTCGCGATGCATTTCTAGCTCGGTTTCGCCGTATTCGAACGAATAGGAGACCTTGTCGGTGCGCCCCGGCAACTTGCCAGGGCGACGGACGGGCACGAAGCTCGCGTTGAGGCGTGCTGCCAGCGCGCCGCCAAAGATGAAGCCGCGCGACTCGACGCCAACCACCGCGTCGACCTGGGAGCCGACGAAGCGATGCGCGATCGCATCGAGCACGATGTGGAAGCCGCGCGGATCGGCGAGCAGCGGAGTGATGTCGCGAAACAGCACGCCGGGTTCCGGAAAATCCGGCACGTCGCGGATCAACGCGCGCACGTAAGCCATGGCGTCGAACTCGGCCGGGACAGCGATTTCGTCGAGCTTGGGCCGCCCCTTTACTTGAGCGAGCTTCTTCTGCTCCACCCCACGCGGCGTGGGCGACAGGCGCGCTGGCACCGGTTTGCTGCGTGTGACGATGGTTCCCTTGCGCGACGCCATACGAATTCCCTCGCGCGCCGTGGCTCGGCGAATCGGCCAGCGCTTACCCGAGAGACTTGACTCGACCTTGCGCTCGAACGCAAGCCCCTTCAGGGCGAGCTCAAACCCGCGACAATCTCGTCGGCCCGGGCCGTGAACGTTTGGCCCCAAAGGTCGAGCACGAGCGGGGTGACCGACACCACACCCGCGTCGTAGGCCTCGGTATCAGAGCCGGCGACCGGCTGATGCCGCGCCCCTGGCCCGCCGATCCACAGGTACTCGCGCCCGCGCGGATCCCGACGAAAGTCCACCTCGTCTTGGTAGATGCGGTGGCCGAGCCGAGTCGCGCGAACCTGCCACTGATCGCCCGGAGGGATGTTGACGTTGAGCAGAACCGGCGCGGGGCGGGCTTCGCGGGCAAGGTTCAGGGTCAGGCGCGCGGCGAGAGCGCACGCGCGGGCGGGATCGGCATCCAGCGCCGCCGAGAAGGCGATCGACGGAATGCCCTTGAGCGCGCCCTCGCGCGCGGCCGCCACCGTGCCGCTGTAGAAGACGTCGTCTCCCAGGTTGACGCCGTGATTCATTCCGGAAACCACCACGTCCGGGCGCCGCGGGAGCACGCGACCCTCCGCGTAGAGTGCGACGTACACGCAGTCGGCCGGCGTGCCGTCGACCGAAAAGACCCCCTCACCGTGGCGAAAAAGCCGCAGCGGGCGGTGCAGGCTGAGCGCGTGGCTCGCTGCGCTCTGCTCGGTTTCGGGCGCGCACACCACGACGTCGGCCACCTCACGCAGCGCGCCCGAGAGAGCGTTGATGCCGAGCGAGCGATAGCCGTCGTCGTTCGAGAGCAGAACCAGCGGTCGGCTCATGCTCATTTCACTTTGAGCCGAGGACCTGATCCAGCTCGCCGCTCTCGTTCATGCCGGTGACGATGTCGCAGCCTCCAACCAACTTCCCGTCGACATAGAGCTGCGGAAAGGTCGGCCAGTTGGAAAACTCCTTCAGGCCCTGCCGCAGTTCCATGTCGGTGAGGATGTTCACGTCCAGAAACTCGACGTTCTTCTGCTTCAGGATCGAGACGACCTGCGCGGAGAAGCCGCACTGTGGGAAGTTCTTGTTGCCCTTCATGAAGAGCACGACTTTTTTGGCATCGACGGTCTTTTGAATGCGCTCGCGAACGGACGGTTCCATCTTTCAGTCTCCCTTGAGCCTGGCCCAGGCGGCCGGCGTATACGTTTTCAGAGCCAGTGCGTGGATCGGGCCGTGCATGGCCGCCCCGAGCGCACCGTAGACCAGCTGATGCTGCTCGATTAGCGACTTGCCTTCGAACGCGCTCGACACGACTCGAGCCTGGTAGTGGTCCTGGGTGCCGGTCAGATCCACGAGCTCCACGTCCGCGTCCGCAAAAGCGGCCGCTAAAAGCGCGTGGACCCGTTCTGGCTCGAGCATCGGGGCAGAAACTTACGCACCGAATCCCCCCTGTCAACCTGAGGTCGGGCCAGCGCTCGCTAGGATTCGCTGCGCTCGAGGCTCACGCGCCAGTCGACCGGGAGGTCCAAAAACCCTTCCAGGCACAGAAAATCGTAGAGCTCGGCGCACAGCACGGCGCAGCTTTCGCTGAACACGTGCGGATCGGTGAAGAACTTGACGGTCTCGTCGCGGAATTCCGCGTCGTCCTGGGTCAACCGGGCGAGCAGCTCGTCGCCGCAGAAGAACACCATCTGCTGCATGAACAGCCGCTCCCACTCGTTCCTGAAGTCCGAGAAGGACTCGGCCAACACCTTGTAGCCGATGCTGTTCGGCCGGCGCGCGGTCTTGGCCGCGCGAATCGTCACCTTGGCCATCTGCTCCAACCGCGGAGGCAAATATTCCTGTAGGAACTCACTGAGCACCGCCGCGTAGATGGTCATCACGCGGTTCAGCTCTGGCGAGCGGCGCGACAGGAAACCGACTTGTAAGTCGCGTTCCATCTTGGCCAGGAGCTCGAGCGACATTTCGCCGAGGTCCGGCGTTTCGTACTCGAACCCTTCGAGCTCGGCCCGGATGCGGTTTCGATAGCGCGAGAGCACGTAGTAGACCGCTTGCTCGGCGTGGTGAATGACCTTCTCTTTGTCGCCCTTGGTCTTTTCGTGCAGCTCACTCTCGAAAAAGAGCTTGGCGATACGTCGACCTACGGGGGTGAGCACGCGGCTCGTAAATTGCGAGTCCTTGCTGAAGACGCGCGCGAGCAGGCTGGCAAGAGTCTTGGTCTGTTGCGCCTCCGATTCCTCGGGAGACCGTGCCGCGTCCGGCCGCTCACCGAGAGCAGCTTGCATCGCCTTCAGTTGCGCTACGACCTGAGCGGTAATCGCGTCGAGCTCCGGACTGGTCGCGAGCTCGGCCTTGTAGTGCACGATGCGCGCTTCCACCTGCTCGTTCAAAAGCCCCAACGCTTCGAGCGCGATGCGCTCTTTCTGCCCGTCGCTCATCGGCGCAGGCGGCGGCAACCGCTTTTCACTGGGCGCGGGCGGCGGCCGGTTACGCGAAGGCGGCGGCGGCGGTTTTGGCGGCGCGATCTCGCTCACGAACTCGGACGATAGCCGGCTCGCGGGCAACGATCGATGTAGGTTATGAGCTCACCCTGGAGCGCTCAATTCGCCTGACCGAGCTCTGCGATATAGGCGACCACGGCGGTGCTTCCGCCCACCACGCCCAGCGGGTTCCACGGCGGCTTCACGTTGCCGACCCGGGCGCTGTTGTCGACCACCGCGTAATACTGACCAGGCGGCACGTGCAGCACTTGCTCCTGCTCACCCCCGGGCTGAACCGACCAGATGGCGACCGGAGGCACGCTCGGCGGGCCGAGCGGCGCACCGAGCTGCAGCGAGTTGCGCCACACGTCGCCCGCGCTGCGCGTGACCAAGAGGACGTCCACGGCAGGCCCGGTGACGTGCATGCGCAAGAACAGCGAGCGCTCCTGATCGACCACCTCGAACGGCCCCAAGAAATCGACCTGCTCGTTCTTGATTTCGGTGATTTCGTTCGCGAATAAATAGCGATTCTTACCGCGCACGAACGGCGTCGGCGGGCGCTGCGGCGGTGACAAATGGCCGAGCGCAAACTCGTCGCCGTCGTCGGTGTGCACGACCGTGAACCCGGCTGCGAGCTGGCTCTGCATCAACTGTGAGCCAAAGGTGTTCAGCATGTAACCCGCGGGGCCCTGCGCTGCCCAATTCACGAGCTTGTACTCCACGGCGCCCATCTTGAACTCCGGGCCGTTGGCGATGCGCGCGGTGTGCGCCCAGATGTACGCGGCGTCATCGCCGAGCATGAAATCCATTCGATACTCGACCGAAGCGCCCGCCCAAAAACCGACGCGGCCCGCGACCGGGGTCCAGGCATAGCCGGTGCCCGAGAAGTCGACGGTGACCGTCTGCGCTCGGTCGTTCACGGTGGTGCGACACTGCTCGGGGAAGAAGCGGCCGACCGCGTTACCGCCGGCAGAAAGCCGTAGCGGCGCGTTGTGCTTCAGCATCTCGGGACACATTTTCTGCGCGCCGAAATTAGAGAACAACCACCAGCGCAGCGCGGGGCTCGCGTTGACCGGCCCTTTCAGCCACCCGCAGCTCGAGAGCGAGAGCGCGCCGAGCAGCGCGGCGCACCGAACCAGCGGTCCGTGAAACGACCCGAAACGAAATCGATTCTTCACCCAGCTCACTTAGCCCGGGATGGTGCAGAGTTCCCCGCCCGGGCTCAATCGAAAAGCGCGCCGCGCGGCCTGGTCCAGGGCGGCGATGAGCTCCGCAGCCGTGTTCAGTGCGGGCACCCGGTCGAACCCCAGGCCGAGCTCAGCAGCCCACCCTTTCGCCTCGATATCCAGGTCGTAGAGCGTCTCCACATGATCGCTCAAGAAGCCGATCGGCGCGATCACGACCCGCGTGCGCCCGCGTGCGCGCACGTCGCTCAGCACCTGCCTCAGGTCCGGCCCGAGCCAGTCGCCCCCGTCGGCGCCCTGACTTTGGTAGGCGAGAACGAACGGGCGGCCCAGGCGCTCGCCGATAGCGCGCGCGCTGGCCTCGACCAACTCACGGTACGGATCACCTGCGTTCACCACGCTCATGGGCAGGCTGTGGGCGGTGAGCACGAGCTCTTCATTTGCGTCACTCCGTAAGTGAGGACCTATGGCCGCGACCTGGGCGTTCACGAAACCCTCGCTGCCACCAAAAGGCGACGCGGTCACGAGTTCGAGCCCAGCACCGAGCTCGCTGCACGCTCGCTCGGCAGCCTTCGCGTACACGTGCACGCTGAACGGTGCGAGCGGCAGAACGCACACTCGCTTGACGCCCGCGCGCACGGCGCTGGCCAATGCGTCACTTATCTCCGGACGCCACAGCCGCATCCCGACGAACACGGGCACGCGCAAAGAGTCGGCCAGGAGCGCCGCCTGCTCGTTCGTCACCCGAAGGAGTGGTGAGCCGCCAATCGCGGAATAGCGTCGCTCGAGCTCGCTGACGAGACCGGCCGGCGCAGGGCGCCCGTGCCGAATACGCAGCAGGAACTCCGGAAGTTCGTGCAAGTGCTCGACGGTACCGTGGGCGGTCAACAGCACCGCGTCCGGGCTCTCGGTCATTCGTTCTGCCCTGCCTTTCTCACGGCTTCGGCTCCGGCGCCAAGAACGGATACCGAAAATCGGTCGGAGGTCTGAAGTTTTCTTTGATCACACGCGGCGAGAGCCACCGGTACAGGTGAAACCCTGCACCTGCCTTGTCATCGGTGCCCGAGTGGCGCGCGCCGCCGAAGGGTTGCTGGCCGACTACCGCGCCAGTCGGCTTGTCGTTCACGTAGAAGTTACCCGCCGTGTAGCGCAGCGCGCGACTCGCCAGGTCTACCGCCGCGCGGTCGCGCGCGAAGACCGCGCAAGTAAGCCCGTACTGTGTCGTGGAGTCCGCGTTGGCAAGCAGCTCTTCGTAGCGATCGTCGTCGTACACGAACAGCCCCACCACCGGCCCGAACAGCTCGTCAGTGAGCAACGGATGGCGCGGGTTCTGCACCTGGATCACGGTCGGCTCGATGAAGAACCCCTCGCTGTCGCTCGCTCCCCCACCCCAAATCAAGCGGCAGAGCCCGTCTCCGCGCGCACGTTGAATGGCGCTCGTGATCCGATCGTAGGCGTGGCGCGCGATCACCGCCCCCATGAAGCAGGAAAAATCGGCAGGATCTCCGACTTTGACCTGAGCGAGGAGCTCTTTGAGGCGCGCTTCCAGCTGCGGCGCGAGCGAGCGGGGCACGTACACGCGCGAGGCGGCGGAGCACTTTTGGCCCTGAAACTCGAACCCGCCGCGCACTACCGCCACGGCCAGCGCGTCGAGCTCAGCGCTTTCATGCGCGATGATCGCATTTTTCCCGCCCGTTTCGCCGATCAGCCGCGGATAGTTTCGGTAGCTCGCGATGCGCTGGCCCACGCTTTGAAACAAACCTTCGAAGACCGCGGAAGAACCGGTGAAGTGAATACCGGAAAGCTCGCGATGGGAGAGTACCTCGTCCGTGATCTCTTGCGCGTCACCCGCAACCAAGTTGATGACGCCGTCCGGCAGCCCGGCTTCTCGAAAGAGCTCGAAGATGTGGTGCGCCGAGAGCATGGCATGGGGTGATGGCTTCCAGACCACCACGTTGCCGAGCAGCGCGGGCACGCTCGGCAGGTTGCCCGCGATGGCCGTGAAGTTGAACGGCGAGACCGCGTACACGAAGCCCTCGAGCGGACGAAAATCGAACTGATTGCGCTCTCCGGGAGCGTGCCGGAGCCGCTCTTCCCCGATGCGTTCCGCAAAATAAGCGTTGAAACGCAAGAAATCCACGAGCTCGCAGGCGGAGTCGATCTCCGCCTGGTGTGGCGTCTTGCTTTGACCGAGCAGCGTCGCGGCGTTCAGGCGCTGGCGGAGCGGCCCTGCCAAACGCTCTGCCGCGCGCAGGAAGATGGCGCTACGGCTGGCTTGGTCGCGCGCTGCCCAGGTGGTCCGCGCGGCGAGCGCGGTTTCGATGGCGCGATTCACGTCGGCGCGCGTCGCGGTCGCATACTCGCCGAGGTTCAGGGCATGAGCTTGCGGGCAGCGAATCGGCAGGGTGCCCTGACCGCGCTGCTCCCCCGCAATACGCAGCGGGACGAAAACGGGGTGCGCCTTCTGCCGTGCAATCTCGGCGCGCAGTTCGGCGCGTTCCGCGCTGCCTGGCGCGTAACCGAGAACCGGCTCATTCGCAGGCTCGGATGCCACGAAAACCAGCGTAACGCTCGCGAAAGCGCGCGGCGAGCGAATAGTGCGCGCCGCGCGTGGCAAACGTGCGCGCCGGGCGGCCGGGCCGAGCGCGCACGTTTGCTCGATCCCGGCGAATCAGGGAGCGGGCTCGCTGTAGACGCAGCTGGTGGCCGCGCCGACGTTCGCTTCGAAGCCCACCGAGTCCGAGTAGAAGACGCGCGAGAAATCCTCGCCCCAGCACTCCGTGGCGGAGACCATGGGAATCGTGGCCGGCAGGTCGCCGCCGGCTACGGTGATGTCGGCGCGGCCCGCGCCGTCGACCTTCCAGCGACTTTGGACACTGACGTCTTCGAGTAATGTCGCCTTGCTGTCGTCGACGTCGACGTGCGCGTCGACGTGGATGGCGCCCGTGCCGTCCTCGTTTGCCTGCGACCCGATGCGAATCCAAGCCTCCCCCTGAGGAGTTACCTCTGCGTTGATGGTACGCGGCAACGCGCCAAATTGCCGGCTGATGTTGGGCGGAAGGTCATGGGTGATGGTAACCGTTCCCGAGTCGTCCTGATGGCGACTCGGATCGAGCGCCTTGGCCGCGTCGAGATCGATCGTGAACTTGCCGTCGCCGTGACGGGCGTCGAGGCGGCCATAGCCTTTGCCACTGAGCACCGCGCGGTAGTCCGCGTCCGAGGTTGACGCCTTGGGGCGTCCTTCCAGCGTGTAGTCGTATTCACCGTCCGCCACGCGCTCGACGCGGAAACGGTAGGTCGCCGGGTCGAGCGCCTCGGTGTAGGGACCCCACACCGCCTGGTTTTCGGCCACGGTCGTTGGTTCGCTGTGTACGATCACCCAAACACCCGCGAGCACGTCGCGCGTGACCACGTTCACCCCATCGCGAACGTTGCGCGTGAACGCGTACCACTTGGCAACGTTCGCGTTCGCGCCGTCGCCCGCCGCCATGAGCGAGGAACTACTGCCTTCGATGCCGTTGCTACGGCTGCCGCCTCCGTCGGCATCGGGACCCGCAACCTTGACCGAGTCCGCCACTGGCAGCGCCTCTCGATATTCGGAAACGTCGTCGGTCTTCTGCAACGTGCAAGCGTTCGCGACGAGCGCGAGGGTGGCGAGGGCAATGTGGGACAAGGTCGTCTTCAGCGTCATCCGGGATTCCTCCGTTTCGGGAAGCCCAAGTACAAGGAGCGGGCCAAGGCAGCGGCGACGCTTAGCTCGCCTGATTTAGGCGGAAATCGCGGCGTCGCACGCGCGAGCGTGAACCTTCGTTCGCGCCGAGCAGCAGGAACGGCCAGTCACGGTTCACTCGCTGCGCGCGGGGGCGGCGTGGGACGGAGCGCGCACACGAGCCGCCAAGGTGCGCGCAGCAGGTGCCAATTCGAACGTCGAATGACGCAGAAATTCTTGGGCGTCCGCGCCACTGCCCCCATAAACTTACAGGATCCATGCCCGCGCGTCCGAATCCGGTCGAAGCTCTAGCCAACCTGGTGCGGGTCGAGGACTCGGCGGAGCGACGGGCGAGCTGGCGCCAGGCGATCGCAGCGCTGGGACATCGCGCCACGGCAGGCCTCGCGGGGGCGCCTCCGCTCGAGGGGATGGCGCAGGAGGTGGTGGCCCGCGCGGCGCAGGTGGCGATCGACGTGGGCCTGGCAGACGATCTCGATTGGCTAGCTCCGGGTCCAGCGATGGTCGCGCTGTACGAGATCACCGCCGCTCTGCCGCCGGGTAAAACGCGGCGCGAACTCGGTCGGCGCGTATTTGCACGGCTCTATCAAGGCACGGCCTCGACGTTCGCCGCGGTGGCCTCGCGGATGGCGCTCACTTCGGCTCGGCCTTTCGAACCCGCGACCTTGCGTGCGAGAGTCGGGCTTTTGTTCGATTTGCCAATCGGTTCGACGGTCAACGCCGATCCGCTGGCGCTGACGCTGGTTTCGAGGCGCGAGCTCCGCGAGCGCTGGATCACTCTGAATCGCACAGGCACGCTGCCCGCGCGCCGCCTGGCCGCGAAGCTGATCGAGCATGCTACGCGCGAAGCGGTGTTTCGCTTTCAGCAAGGCGACGCGCAGCCCCGCGAAATCCTACTGTCCGAATCGGTGCGCAGCTCGGCGGCGATGCTGCTCGCGGATCGCGAGCCCTTGGTGTGGCGGCATGTCGCCGTAGCGCGCGGGCTGCTCGCGGGCATCGATCCATCGGTACAAGAAGAGATCGAGCTGTCGCTCGATCCTGCGCTGTCGCCGACCGAGTGGCGGCGCGGAGCGGTCTCTTTGGTCGCGCTGTCCTGTAATGACGCAGAAAACGCCTTGCGGGCTTGCCGGCGGGTACTGGACGGCCCGCTGGGAGAGCTCGACCGCGGCATCGCAGCGGCCCTGGTGCTGGGGCTGCCGCGCGTAATCGAGGCTGAACCGGATACCGCGGAAGAGCTGCTCGGCTGGCTCGCGCAATCACGTCGGCCGGACGTGGCCGAAGCGGTGGCCGCGCTGCTCGCCGATCTGAGCCACCCAAACTTCGGCGCACGAGCCGCACAGACGCTGCGGCAGACGTTGACCTCGCGCGCCGAGCACAACAACTCCGCGCTGCGCGCGATCGCGGAGCGTGCCCTGCGTCAACTCGATCGCGAGGAGGACGAAAACGACGTGCTCGGGTTGGTCAAGCGCGCGTTGCTCGCGTACGAGCACCAAGGGGCACGCGAGGCGTTCGAGCTGGCGACCCAGGCGGTGAAGGCGCTCGGACGCGCCATGGACTTCATCGCCATCAACAACCCGCACGACGAACAGGTGCTGCCCTACGTGCTCGGCACGCTGAACGATTTCGACGCCGCCGCGCTCGAACGACCGCGACTCATGGATCTGCTGCTGCTCGGCCGGCGTCCGGGCGAAACCGAAGTCAGCGTGCCCGAAATGGATCAGCTGTTCGACCGGCTCGGCCGCTGGTTGCTTCACGCGGAAGCCAGCATTCCGAGTGGCAACATCAACAACGCGCACGTGCTGGGCGAGCAGCGCCGCTTGCGAGCGCTGCTGCACCTGATGGACGTCGACTGTACCCGCCAGGAGGACGACAAAAAGGTGCTCACGCGCGTCAGTCGCGCGCTCGCCATCCTGCTCGAACGCGTGAAACACGGGGAAAAATCGCCGATTCACCGCGTTGCCTGTGCCGCGCTGGCGCGCGCTTGCGACGCGGCCGTGCGCGAGGGCACCGGTGAGCCGGCCGATCTGCTCGTGTTGCTCGCCGGAACACTCGAGAACCCGCGCAGCTACCGTGCGATTGGCGAGGCCTCGACCAACCCCGACGTGCGCGACGTGATCAGCGCCTACGCGGATTTCTTGAGTCCACTGCACGAGGGCTCGGAGCCGGCACCCGAAGCGGTAGGCTTCGACATTCCGCTCAGCTTCAACAGTCCGGAAGAGGCGCTGAACATGGCCGAGCGGGTGGTGCGCTTGAGCCGGGGTCTGGGCGCGGGCGGCTCCTACCGCGGTGAGGCTTTGAGGCGCATCGTGCTCCGCCTCGGCCGCTCGCTCGAGCTGGTTGCGCAAGCGCGCGGGCAAGCCGAGCTCATCGATAGCGCCGGCACCGGCGCGGACGTGCTCGGTGACGTCGAAGCCGCGCTCGAGGACTTGCAACGCTTGGCGCGCGGCGCGGCGCGCCGGCTGATCGGCGAGGATCCGGCGGACATCGCCGTAGTTACCGAGGTCCCCGCGCTTTCGGCGCTGATCGAGCGCTCGGTGCGGGCCGCAGTGCCCCCGAACGCGCAGCAACTCAGCATGGCGATTCGCGAGCTGGTTGCGAGCGTACCCAAACCCATCGGCGACGCGGTGGCCAAGGTTCTGTCGAGAATCGAGGGGCTGCCCATCGCGGTGGCCAGTGACGTGTTCGCGATTCCGCTCGAACGGCGGCGCGTTCAACTGCCCGATTGGCTGCTTCCACATCGCACGGTCGGGGCCTTTTACGTCGTGCGTTCGCTCGGCAGCGGCGGCGCGAGCTCGGTGTTCTTGGCACGGCGGCTCGAGCAACGAAATAACCAGAAAGCGGAAGGCTTCGCGCTCAAGGTTCCGGATTACGATCCGACCACAGCGCGTAGCCTCTCCGAACAAGAGTTCTTGCAGCTCTTCCGCGAAGAGGCCGGTGCGCTGCTCTCGCTGCCGGAGCACCAGAACCTCGCTCACTTCGTGACGTTCGATGCGGGTGCTCGCCCCAAGCCGATTCTGGTCATGGAGCTCATCCGCGGAGCAAGTCTCGATCGCCTGATTCGCAGTCGGTCGCTGACCACCGAGCGCGCATTGAGCTACCTCGACGGGATTCTGGCTGGGCTCGAGGCGATGCACGGCGTCGGCATCGGCCACTTGGACGTGAAACCCTCGAACGTGATTCTGCGCGATGGCGAAGTGCCGGTGCTGGTAGACTTCGGCTTGAGTGGGCGTCACCTGCGTCCCGGCTGCGGCACCATCGACTATTCGGCGCCCGAGGTGCTCGGCGTGGTGGTCGAAGGCCATGTGAGCTCACCCTTGCCCACGGACATCTACGCCTTCGGCTGCACCGCCTTCGAAGCGCTGACGGCGGAGCTCTTGTTCGATGGCGACGACGAGGCCGACATTCTCGGTCAGCACGTCGCGCACGACGGCTGGCCCGCGCGGCTCACCCCTTTCGCGCACTCTCCGGACACCGCGGAGCTCGCCAAGCTGGTCGCAGCTTGCTTGCGGCGCGACCCGCGCCATCGCCCGACCGCGAAGCAAGCCCGAGCGGCGCTACAAAAGGTGACCGCGAAGCTGTCGCGCAGCCCTTGGCCGCTCGTCGCAACGCCCGCGCGGAAGGCTGCTGCGGGCTAAGGCGTGGCATAGGATTTGGCCCACGGGCCGCCGTGAGCTGCGATCGCTTGCGCGGGGCGGACTGGACGGCGCGACCATCACGGCGCTACGAGAGGTCCGACTCAATGACTCGCGGACTAGCTGGCGCCTGCCTCCTCGGACTTTCGTGGCTTCTGATCGCATGCAATGGCGATGACGCGAGTAGCTCGACCCCGACCGTTCCGACGATCGAGCTCTCTTCCCTCACCACGAGCGAGGGTTCGACCTGGAGTGCCGACAGTGATGGCGACCCGCAGCTCACGCTGCCGTGTGATGGAAGCATCGCAGTCGCCGTCGTGACCGAGCATTGGACCGCACGCGCTCGAGGAGCGTGCGGTCAGACACAGTCGTGCGGTCACACCGAAGCCGTGGTGACAGCGGAAAATGGAGCCATCAGCAACGCTTTCGCGGTCGTGAACCCGCTTCTGAAGCTGCCAAAACAATCGCTCGCCGAGTGGGTCGGCCAGGGCACCCTGCTCGCGCGCTTGGTGCACGACGACAATTCACCGTACCTCGACGCTGCCGGCGCAGAGATCGCTGACACCGTGAACGTCACGTTCAGCGCACCGGTCGATTGTAGCTCGACGGGCGGTAGCTCGACGGGCGGCAGTTCGACGGGCGGCAGTTCGACGGGTGGCAGCGGCGGCGCTGGCGGCGCTTCGAACTAGGGGTGCACGAAGACCACACTGCCCTTGAGCGGCGTCAGCACACCATGCCAGCCCTCCGGCAAGGACGGCTCGGTGAAGAAGAACAGTCGGCGCGCGTCCTCCGGCGATAAGTTCAGGCAGCCGTGGCTCTTCGGGGTGCCGAAGCGATCGTGCCAATAAGCGCCGTGTAGCGCATATCCCTGCTCGAAGTACTGCACGTAGGGCACGTCGCGCAGCTCGAACTCTTCCCCCGCCTCGTCCGAGCTCATCGTCGTGGTCACGTGTTTGGTGTGGATGCGGAAGATCCCGCGTTTGGTGGCGGTCGTGTGCTCTGGATCTTCGAGACCCGCTTCGCCGCTCGAGATCATGGTGGCATACACTGCCCGAGTGCCGTCATAAGCCACCAGCGTTTGCTTGCTGAGGTTGACGTCCAGCCAGCGTTCGCCGCTCTTGCCCCAACCCGGCATGCGTTTCGCGGGATCGAGCCGCGAAGCGTGTTCGTCACTCAGCCACTTGCCGTCCGCGAGCTCGAAGTGCAAACGCCCGCGAAAGAAGCGCTGTTTCCCAGTGAGTTTGACGGCGGCGCGATACGGTGCCGGCCCGGCGTCGACCAACGCGCCCCGTTGCAGTTGAAAGAAATGCGCGTCGGGGCTGCGTACGAAAGCAAACGGGAAGTCGATGTCCCTGCCGAGCTCCACCCCATGGAAATCCGAGCCCTGAATAGGTCGGAAGCGATCGGTCGGCGCGAGCGAGAGGTCGGTGGTAAGCCCGAAGCGCCGACCATTCCACAAGAACGTGCGCAAAAAAGAGTACCCGGCACGCGGCCTCATGGTGGCGCCCAGGCGGCTGGGATTCGGCGGTCCTTCCAGGGTCGGGAGCGTTTGGTGCTGAGCGATGAACTCGGGAATGTCCAGGGTCGTCCGCTCGCTCCACGCCTGCGCGGGGTCGGGCACGGTGCCAGGCCGCCCGAGCCAGACGTGCTGCGCGTAACTCGCGCCGATCTCACCCGGCGCCTCCAACCAGGCTTTCAGTCGACTCTCGAGTTCAGGTTCCGCCGCCAGGGCTTCGGCCGGTTCGGGCAATGCACGATAGGTCGGTCCCGGTTTTCGCACCGTGCCGTAGATGTAAGGCAGCTTGCGGCCCAGATCCGGCGGTGTGTCGCGGGTGGCTCGCACTACCGGATCCTGAGCGTCGAAAGTCGCCGCCGGACCAACGCACACGAACCCGCGTGGTGCGACCGCAAACCAGCCCTCAGCACACCCTTCGCGCCCGGCTGGGGTCGCGGACGCGGCGACCGACGCGCCGCTTCTCAGGTAGCCAATCTTGCTCGATGAAGCGCGCGGTTCAGAAAAAATCCAGGCACGCGGTGCTCGGGCAAATAGGCGAGGCCCCGGCTCAGCCTCGGCATTGCGAGCAGAAACGAGGGTGCCAGACAACGATACGCGCGTCGGCTCGGGCGAAGGCGCGGGTGGCTCCGCAGACGCGACGAGCGGTGTCGCCCGCGAAAGCGCCGGCGGCCCGGAATGCTCGCCCCGGTCACAGGAGGCGAGCGCTATCGCGAGTCCGCACAGCGGAAAGACCCGAGGTCGCATGGCGGGTTCTTAGCGAAACCAGCGGCCATGACCCAAATTCCGGGGCGCGGTGCGGCCCACGGACAAAAAAAGAGAGCGGCAGCTCGGGCGGAGGGGGGGGAACACCTCGAGCTGCCGCCGGTTTGCTGTAACTGCAGGTTACGAGCCAAGCGGGAATGGTTGTGGTTCGATGACTTAGAATCAACAAATTGACGAAGTATTTCACAATTGAAATGATGTCCATTTCGAAAAAGAAACACGTGGAGGACTTGAACTGAAACCAGTTCCGCCTGGCGCTCATGCCAACGCTGGAGTAGCTCGGAGGCGTCGTGCGTGTCCTGCGTGACATCCGTTCAGACTCGGTGACCTTATTGGATCACCCGCCGGGAGCGGCCGCCAGTATCGCGCTGGTTCCGTTTTCGGCAATGTTGATGCTCTGCTGGTTCGGCTCGCCCACGTGGAGCGGAGGGCGATGGCTGGTAACGGCGGCGCTCGGTGCCGTGATAGCCCTGGTCGCCCGACTCGCCTGGCCGCGAAGACGCGCCGTGCGGGTAACGCCCGAGCACGAGCTCGTGCTCGAAGCAGGTGTGGAGAGTGAAGATTCATACCGCGTGCTGCTGGCGCGTGGGAGCGAACGGGCACTGCTGCTCGAACATGACGACCCCGCGCAGATTTTGAAAGATGCTCGAAGCATCGCCCGGCAAACGTCGGCCACGTTAGTGGGCCCAGCCTGGTTCTCCGCTGCGAACGAGCCGGCAAGCGCGAACTGGCAACCGCCGAGCACACCCGTCTCGATCATCGGCATGAGTTCGAGCGGGCAGACTCGCACCGCGTGGGCCACGCTCGGGGGTGCGCTGTTCACACTTGCCGTCTTCCTGGTTTCGGTAAAAGCCGAGTCCGGGGTATCGCTGCTCAGTGCCGTTCTCCCCTTGCTCAGCGTGGCCATCACCGCAGTCATTGGTGTGAGCCTGTCCGCAGCGCGGGTTCACGTGACGCTCGGTCCCGAGGGCCTTCGAGCGCGAGAAGTGGTGTTCGGCAGGGAAGCGAGCCTGCTCGAGCTCCCCGCCGACACCATTCTGAGCGTGCACGCCGTTGGACACGAGGCCTACCCCGAGCGGCACGTGCTCGTCGACACGCGCAGCGGGCCCAGAGCTTTTTTGCTCGCTGGCGAGGGCGCGCGCAGGCTCGCGGAACGGGCCGATTCCGTGCGCGCGCCCCAAGCTGAACCGCTGCGCAGAAACCCAAGCCGAACCGCGCGCGATCCCATCGCAGAAACGAGTCCTTGATGCGAAGTCTCAAGCTAGTTCTCGCCGTCTTGCTGAGCGCGGCACCTGCTGCCGCAGAGGGTCCTCCCGGCGGCGGCCCGCCGGGGCCTGGCCCGGGCCATTCCGGCCCGCACGGCCCGCACGGCCACCCGCCGGGCCCCGCCGCCAGCGGGGCGGCTGCACCGAGCGCCCTGCATGAGCGGATGCTCCAGCGTCGCGAGCAGGTGTCCGATCGCTTCCGCGAGCGCATGGAGCGGATGCAGGATCGCATGCACGAAATGCGCGAACGGCACGAGCGAGCGCGCACGCTGGATCGCGAAGTGGCCGAGGAGCTGAAGAACGGCAACCCTCACCCCGAGGAGTTGAAAAAGAAGCTCGAAGAGCTGCGCACGCTGCGCGACGATCGCCGTCACGAGCAGCGCGCGTTCTTGCACCGGCGCTGGGGCCACGACGTTGGCAAGCCCGTGGCGAAAGACGAGCTCGAGCGGCACGCGCGAAGGCTAGCTCGACTGCAGCGGCTCGAGGTCTTGGCCGCCACCGAGCGCACCGGCGACGCGCGCAAGCGCCTGATCGCCCGTATCGAACAGCTCCGAGCGCTGGAAGAGAAGCGCCACGAAGAGGCCATGAAGAAACTCCTTCCCGACGCGCCGCCTGCGGTTGCCTCTGCGGAGCCAGGCGGCTCCGCAGCTTCGCCCGAAGCGCCGGCGGCGGCATCCGCCGTGAGCCCTGCAGCCGGAGGTGCCAAATGAAGACGACGACACTCCTCTGCGGGTTGGTCACGCTCTCGCTCATGTTCACCGGTTGCAAGGACAAGGAAGCGCCGAAGGAGGCGAGCGAGGCGGCCCCGCAGCTGTCCGTCACCGCTCCCCCGCCCGCAGTGACTCCCCCACAAGCCAAGGCTCCCGAGGCGGAGCCGGTCCCCACCGAGGCTGACTTCGAAGAAGAAGCGGCTCAGCAGATCACCAACAAGAACTTGGAAGAAGAGCTGGATAAGCTGGAGCGCGAGCTCAAAAGCCCATGAATTCCATTCGTCCGAGCCGTGGGCTCACGGCCGTCGGGCTCTTCCTGTGCGCAATTTCGTGCGGGAAGAGCTCGGGCGGCGATGCGGCCCCCACTCCCAGTCAAAGTGTTGCGGTTAGCCCGAAGACAGCACCGTCCGCAGTCGCAGCGCCCGCGCCGAGCGACAGCGCGAAAGGCCCCGAGGCGCCCAAGGAGCCGCTCAACGTGCTGCTGGTCACAATCGACAGCCTGCGCGCGGACATGCCCTGGACTGGTTACTCGCGACCGATCGCGCCGAATCTGACCAAGCTGGCGGAGCGATCGGTCGTCTACCCGAACGCGTACAGCGCTTCGAGCTACACGGCGAAGAGCGTCGCCACACTGCTTTCGGGGCGCTACCCCTCCACCCTGTACCGAGACGGCTATTTCTTCGCCAAGTATTCGTCGGCCAACCATTTCCTGGCGGAGATCCTGAGTGAGCGCGGGGTCCGCACCATTGGTTGGCACTCGCACTTGTATTTCGGGCGCGGCAAAGGCCTCGAGCAAGGCTTCGCCGAATGGCAGTTGGTGCCCAAAATCACCTTCGATCCCGAGACTGACAATCACATCACGAGTGACAAGATGACCGCACTCGGGATGGAGCTGCTCGGTTCACCGAGCAACACCGGGCACCAGTTCTTCGCGTGGGCTCATTTCATGGATCCCCACGACCAGTACAACAAGCACCCCGAGTCGCCCGACTTCGGCCGCAAGGGCCGTGATCGCTACGACTCCGAGGTTTGGTACACCGATATGTGGCTCGGTAAGCTGCTGTCGTGGGCAGAGACCCAGCCGTTCTGGAAGAACACCGTGCTCATCGTGAGCGCCGACCATGGCGAGGCGTTCGGCGAGCACAACATGTACAAGCACGCCTTCGAAGTGTGGGAGGTGCTCACTCGTGTACCGCTGCTGATCTCCGGCCCCGGCATCACGCCGCGCCGCATCGAAGCGCGCCGCTCGCACATCGATCTTCCACCGACCATCCTCGAGCTGATGGGCGTCCCGGTGCCGGCCGATTTCCAGGGCAAGTCACTGCTGCCGGAGCTGCGTGGCGGAACGGCGGAATCGCGTGAGCCAATCCTGGTCGAGCTCACCGAAGACAGTCATAACCCGCCGCGCCGCGCGCTGATCGAAGGCGACTACAAGATCATCGACTTCGGGCGCTCTCATTTCTCGCTGTTCAATCTGCGAAGCGACCCGGGCGAGCTAACGGATCTCGCCAAGCAGCAACCCGAGGACCTCGCGCGCATGCGGCAGAAGCTCGAAGAGCGCTACAAGACCTTGCCGACCGTCGAGCCTTACGGCGGCGCCAAGCTCAAAGAAGGCGGCACCGCGCGCGGCCCATTGGGCCCGAGCAAGTGAAGTCGATGGGTTCAGCGCGACAGCGGCGCTGAACCCGAGTCGACGCACTGCAAGCTCTTCCCCTGGCACTTCTCGACGCACGAATCGGCGGTCTTCTGACACCCTTGAATACAAGGGATATCGCCATCGCACCTCAGCGCGCAGTCGGTTTGCTCGGTCTGACACCGCGTGTTGCAGCCCTGAACGCTGGCGGATTCACCGCGAGCGGCGAATGCAGGTAGGGCTACGAGCGCCCCAAAAATCAGGAACAACAGGCTTGCGGGGGTGAGACGCAGGCCGGCGTGGTGTCGTCGGCTCATACTCGGTTTAACGACCAGTCGTGTCGCGACTTCACTGCTTTGTGGCGGCACCCGCGCTTCGGTGTTGTACGCTATGGGGTGATGCCCGTTTCTTCGCGCAGCCGTCGCGCGCTTCGCGCCATCTTATGTGGTCTCGTGTGTTCCGGGCTCGCTGCGGCCTGCGGTATCCCTGACTACCGCTTCGTCGAAACCATCGACATGCCAGACTCGGGTACGTCGGAGACGACGCGCCCGCGCTGCACTGTGGACGCCGAGTGTGCGCGCTACGAATCCACGAAGCACTGCGACCCAGGCGGGCATTGCGTGGAATGCCTGCCCGCCGACGAAGGCACGGCGGAGCGCTGCGGACCGGGTCTATACTGCAGTGTCAATCGCTGCGCGGTCGGCTGCGCGGCAAACGCGGACTGTCCGGACGGGCTCACTTGCGACCCCGCAACCCACCGCTGCACGGGCTGCAGCGCAGACATGGATTGTCCGGGCGGCACTGCGTGCAAAGACGGACAGTGCGTCTCGAGCTGCACGGATAGCGCGCAATGCCCCTCGGGCTATCAGTGCTGCGCTGGCCTGTGCGCCAGTCCGGCGAGCGATCCCCTGCACTGCGGCTCGTGCGACCGCGCTTGCGCCGATGGGCAAGACTGCATCAACGCGAAGTGCGGGCCCGGCGGCGGCTGCGCGCCGGGGCTCGCCGATTGTGACGGCAACCCCAGCAACGGCTGCGAAGCCAACCTCGGCACCAGCCAAAAGCACTGCGGCAACTGCGAAACCGACTGCTCGCCTGGCTTTTGCAGCGGCGGCAGCTGTTCATCGATCTCTTGTCCGGCCGGCTTTGCGAACTGCGACGGCCAGCAAGGCAATGGCTGTGAAGCCAATCTGGCGAGCGTCGAAACCTGTGGCGTGTGCAGTAAGACGTGCAGCGATATCAACGGTAAGCCCGCCTGCTCTGCCGGCAAATGCAGCATCGTCTGTGACGCGGGCTACGACGACTGCGATGACAACAGCGACACCGGCTGCGAGACCGCGGTCGACACCGACATCGACAATTGCGGCGGCTGCGGCGTCGCCTGCAGCAATGAAAATGGCTCGACGCGTTGCGTAGACGGGGTCTGCACCCCGACTTGCGCCCAGGGCTTCGACGATTGCGACGGCGACCCGAGCAATGGCTGTGAAGCGGATCTGCACTCCTCTCTCGACAATTGCGGCGGCTGCGACAAGCCCTGCGGCGTGGAGCATGCCAGCGAGCAGTGCGCGCAGGGCGTGTGTAAGGTGGGCGACTGCGACGCCGGCTACAACGACTGCGACGGCGACCCGACCAACGGCTGCGAAACCAGCCTGTCCGGCGTCGGCAACTGCGGAATGTGCGGTAACTACTGCAGCGGCAACGGCGGTGTGCCGAGTTGCCTAGACGGCGCGTGCCAGGTTGCTTGTGCCGCGGGGCGCGCAGACTGCATCAACGGCGCGGTCGACGGCTGCGAGACGAACACGAACATCAACGTGCTTCACTGCGGCGGCTGCGGCAAGGTCTGCCCCACGCCAGCGGGGACCACGGCGGCCTGCGTAGACGGCGCGTGCACGACCTCGAAGTGCACGGATCCGCTGGCGGATTGCAACGGTGACGGCAGCTGCGAAACCAACACCACCAGCGACGCCAAGCACTGCGGCGGCTGCGGCAACGAATGCTTCATGCCACACGCGACCGTCAAGTGCGCGGCCAAAGCTTGCGTGCTCGACACGTGCAACACGGGCTATGCAAATTGCAACACCAGCGCCAGCGACGGTTGCGAGACGCAGCTCGGCAAGGTCGAAAATTGCCTCAAATGCGGCGATGCCTGCAGCAACGCTCATGGCTCGACCCAGTGCACGGCGACCGGCTGCCAACCGACCTGCGAAATTGGCTGGGGCGACTGCGACGGAAAGCCCGGAAACGGCTGCGAAACTCAGCTGAACAGCGCGACCAACTGCGGCGCGTGTGGCGCGACCTGCTCACGCGCGCACGCGACCACCAGCTGCAGCACCGGCGTCTGCTCGATTACCAGCTGCGCCAGCGGCTACGGCGACTGCGACAACGAAGCCGCGACCAAGAGCGGCTGTGAAACCCAGCTGAACACCATGAGCAACTGCGGGCGTTGCGGCACTGCCTGTAGCTTGCCCAACGCCACCGCTTCCTGCGGTAGCGGCGCGTGCACGTTGGTTTCTTGCAACGCCGGGTACGACGACTGCAGCGCGGCCCTGCCCGGCTGCGAGACCCAGCTCGGCACTCAGGCCAATTGCGCTGCCTGCGGTAACCTTTGTCAGACAACGGGCGCGCACGTCACTCAGAACGTCTGCACGGGCGCGCCGCCGAGCTCCGATTGCTCACCGACCTGCGCCGCTGGCTACAAGAGCTGCGACGCCGACCCGGACAACGGCTGCGAAACTGACATTACCACCACCACCAATTGCGGCAATTGCATGGTCGCCTGCAACCTTCCGCACGCGGCCAGCCAGCAATGCGTGAGCGGGGCGTGCCAAGTGGCCAGCTGCGCGACCGGTTGGGCCAACTGCAATGCGAGCCAAACCGACGGTTGCGAGCGCGCGGTGAGCGCGGACGTGGCCAATTGCGGCGATTGCAACAAGGCCTGCAGCTCGAACCACGGCACCCCGAGCTGCGCCGGCGGAGCTTGCAGCATCGCTTGCGCCACGGGATGGGGCAACTGCAACAACATGGTGAGCGACGGCTGCGAACACGACACCTCGAGCGATCCCGCGAACTGCGGCACGTGCGGCACGGTTTGCAGCGGGTTCTGCGTGAATCGCGTGTGCCGCCCGCACCTCGATATCGCGGTCGTGAACTACGCGACCACGGGAATTCAGAACACTACCGGCGCGAACCTGACGCTCGCGCACGCCTTGCAAACCGCGTCCGGCAACTACCGCCTGGTGCTGGTCGGCGTGGCCGGCCGAGGCAACGGCACGGCGGGCAAGCCCAGCATGGTCACCTACAACTTGCAACCGATGACGCTGATTCGCGAGATGCCGTCGGTGAATCAGGCTTGGGCGGGTATTTACGCGATCACCGACTCCGCCCTCCCCGCCGCCGCTGGCTCGTACAACGTGGTGATCACTGCCGGCAGCACCCAAAACACCTTCGGTATGGTCGGCAACGTGGTCGAGCTCAAGAACGTTCAGCAAGCCACTGCCTACCTCGACGCCGTAGGCGGCAAAGCCCACAACAACTGCAGCGCGGATCCGCCGGCCGACTCGGTCACCACCGTAGCCGACGGCGCGCTCGTTTATGGACTCGCGAGCCTGTACGGCGACGTCACCCCGGCCACCGGCATCGCCACCAGCGGGCAAACGATAAGCTTGCAGCGCGTAACCACCGGCTCGGTTGGCGGGTTAGCGGGCTTCATCAACAACGTCACCCCTGCCCGCTCGGTTCAAATGGCCTGGGCACCTGATAATTGCGGTAACTCGGGCTACGCGCTGGTCTCAATCAAGCCCGCGTCGACGCCCTGAACTGGACGCGCGCCCGCTGGCCGCGGCTAAAGCGTCGAGAAAAACGCCCATTCGCGGTCGGCCCAACCAGGCAGGTTTTCGTGCGCAAAGTCGGGGTAAATGACGTGTGACTTGGGGCCCGAGAGCCGATTGTAAGCCGCGAACTGCGTGGATGGGGGGCACACCGTGTCCATCAGCGCGATTGCCATCATCACTTCGCCCCGAACGCGCGGCGCCAAGTGCTGCACGTCGATGTAACCCAGGCGCCGGAACCACTCGTCGACCCGCTCGTGGGTGGGATCGTGATGGCGGAAGAAGATACGCAGCTCGTTGTACGCATCCTTCGCCAAGTCCATCTCCCAGACTCGGCGATAGTCGCACAAGAACGGGAACACGGGCGCCACCTTGCGAATCCTTGGCTCGAGCGCGGCGCAGGCTAGTGAGAGCCCGCCGCCTTGGGACCCTCCCCGCGCACCGACTCGGTCCGGGTCGACCTCGTCGAAGGCCATGACGATGCGAGCGAGCTGCGCCGTATCCAGGAAAATCTGGCGGAAAAGCAGCTGATCCGGGTCATCCGCGAGCCCGCGAATGAAGTGACCGCTGTGGGTGGTCCCCTTCACTCCCCCGCTGTCTTCACTCAGCCCGCCTTGCCCGCGGCAATCGAGCGATGCCAGCGCAAAGCCCGCCGCAGCCCAGTTCAGCTTGGGCGCAAAATCGCCGCTATTGCCCGAGTAGCCGTGGAAGTCGAGCAACGCAGGGCCGCGACCGCGGCGCTGTTTCGGACGCACGTACTTCGCGTGCACGCGCGCGCCGCGCACCCCTGTGAAATAGAGATGGAAGCACTCGGCGAACGAGGCCTGCACGTTGGCGGGCACCAGCTCCACCTGGGGAGCCGTGGCGCGCATCTCGGCGAGCGCACGGTCCCAGTAGGCGTCGAAGTCCGACGGACGAGGGTTCAACCCTGTATATTGTTTGAGCTCGGCGAGCGGCAGGTCGACCAGCGGCATGAGGTCGAGCAGCCTACTATTTTAGAACTGCACCGAGATCCTGATCGAGCTGCTCGGCCGTGCCCGACACCACCTTCACGTACCAGCGCGTGAACTCGGTCCGTACCAGGTACTCGGCATTCTTCTCGCCGGGCTGCTTGTAGAGCTCAAAGAAGCCTAACGATTTCGGACCCTTGAAGTAGTCCACCCGCACCACCAACTGGTCCGGGGTCGGGGGCTTCTGCGGTTTTTCGACGAATTGGTAGCTGCGCAGCTTGTCGAGCTTGGTCATCCAGTTGACCGCAGTCTCGTCGGCCTTGGAGGGGTTGCCGACGTCCGCCCACGCGAAGCTCTTGTCGGCCACGCGCACCAAGTCGCGGTTCTTGGCGCCTTTCGAAAGGCGCACCTTCTTGACGTCGTCATCCGCGAACGCATGAAGGTCGCGCGTCATCAAGCGTGAGTCGGCGTACGAGATGGTTTGCACCAGGTCACCCTCGACCGCGAAGATCTCGTTCGAGCCCGCGTACTTGGCATAGCGCTCGCTGCCGCCGGGAGTCTGGCCGCCGATGGTCAGCACTTGCTCCTTGCCACCGAGCTTCACCTTCAGGGTGCCCTCCGGCTTATCGAGACCGTAGTCCGCGGCGCGCTTCGGGTCGAACTTGCCGAGCGAACGCAGCGCCTTTAGCGTGGCGAGCTTCTGCATCAGCTCCTCGGCCTCCTTCACGCCCACGAAGCTCGATAGCTCGTGCTTCGGCGGCGCGGTCGGTGCCGGGGGCGCGCCGGCGTCGGCCGCGGGCTGCGGGTGCGGAGGGGCGACAGGCTCTTCCTTGTCCACGCTGATCGCGAAGTAGCGACCAACCTCGTCCTTTTGCGGCGAAATTCGCACCTTGCGTTGTTTGCCGTCGAACGCGACCGATTCGATCGACTGGGGCGAACCGCTCCAAACCTCGACCATGTCCGGCTTGTCTTTGTCGGCCTTTTCGTCGCGCGACCAGACGCTGAACGCCATGGCACCGGCAACCGCCAGCAGCCCAATGTGGGTGACCACGCTCTTCATCGCTTACCTCCTCGAGCGCGCGAGCGGCGGCTGACCCAGACACCGGCACCGAGCGTGAGGCAGGGCGCGCCGAAGATCATGGCGTAGAACCAGCCGAGATCGGCTTGCTTGGTGTGCTCGATCCGCACGTCTTCCTCCGTGTTGGGCAGCCCCTGCACGCTTTCCTCACCGACGAGCCAGCGCACCGCGTCCACGAACAGAATCTGATTGCCGACCACCTCGGCCAGCACGAAGTCGGAGAAGGCATCGCCGTCGGCCAGCACGAAAGCGCGGAGCTCTTTCGATTCGACCGGCTTCTTGTCCTTGTCGTCCTTCTTGTCCTTGTCGTCCTTCTTGGGCTCAGGGGCCGCGCCGAGCGCGCGCGTGACTGCCGCAGCCATGTTGAACACGGCCCCCTTCTCCTGCGGTTGATCCAGCGTGAAGTTCTTGTTCACGTCCTGGAACGTGCCGGGCATCGATCGCACAGCGAAGTCGACGCGCTCGCTGCCGCCACCTGGGGCCTTCTCCAAGCTGCCCGAACCGAACACGACCACAGCGGCGCGCGGCGCGTTGCGGCTGAGCGTCGACACGGCCGCGTGCGACGAGAAGCTATTGCTGACCAGCCGCGTACGATCCGAGTCGTTGTAACGCAAGCGAACGTGCTGTTTCTCGTTCGCGAGCAGGTCAGGTGCGTAGCGCAGCCCGACCAGGCCCGCCAAGTCGGCGTTCGAGTTGGCCGCGCTGCCCGGCGCCGAGCCTTCGCCACCCGCGGGCGCGGGCGGTGCCGGAATGGCGGCGCTGGATGACCCGAGCGGCGCCGCGGCGCTGCGCGCGTCCTGCGCCGCCTTCGCCTCGCCGGAGGTCACCAGATCTTGCGCACCGACCGCCTCAGGCTCGAGCGCCATCAAGAGCCGCCCGCCGCGATCTGCATAGCGCTTCAGCGACGACAGCTCTTCACCGGTGAACGGGCTGGTCGGTCCGAGCACCAGGACGAGCTCCGCGTCTTCGGGGACATCGCTCGCGAGACCTTGACCTAGGCCGAGATCCTTCAGCGTGTAGTTCTGCTTTTGCAGCAACGTGCGCGCGATCTGCGCGCTGCGCTGCGCGCCTTCGGACTTGCGCCCGGCGTCGTTGATTTCGCCGTGACCGACGGTCAGGTACGCGATGTGCTTCGAGCGGGCGATCTTGACCAGCTGCTCTTGAAAGTCGCGGTCCAGTGTCTTGAGCTTCGGACGCGCCTGCTCGATCTCGGTTCCGAGTTGCAGCGAATGACTGACGCTGCCGCGCGAGAGCACGATGGTGCCATCCTGCGTGGCCCTGAGCTCCTGCGCGAGCTTCGGTACCAGTAGTCGATCTTTGATCTCGATCTTCAGCTTGGGTGCGCCCGCGGCCACCTCTTTGAGGTAGCTCTCCACCTCCTTGCGTACCTCATTGACGTCCGGAAAGAACGCGACCACGCGGATCGGGTCACCCGACAACGACATCGCCAATTTGCGAGTCGACTCGCTCGGGCGCGAGGTCTTGAAGAAGGAGTAGTCGATTTTCAGGTCGACTCCGCCGGCTGCGTACACGAACAGCGCGCCGTACACGGCGGCCAGCGCCAGCACGAGCCCAGCGGTCGCTGCAGAACGCACCCGACGGCTCTCGGGCAGCTCTGCTCGACGCATGGAGCTGAGCGCGGTCTCCGCGAACACCATCGGCACGAGCGCGATGACGATCAGCGTGACCCACAGCACGCGCGCGAATTCGTCGACCTTGATGCGGGTCTCACTGGTCAGGCGGTCCAGGCCGAGCTTGGTGGCGCCGAACTCGGTGGTCGAGAAATAGACGAGCAAGCCGACGAGCCCGACCGCCGAGAGCACGGCCAGCAATGACTCGATCGAACGGCGCTCGCCGCCGCTGCGAAAGCGCGGAGAGAAACGCAATACGGTTGCCGCGACGGTCGCGAGCAAGCCGACGAGGGTGACGAAGCCAGCGCCCTTGGGCAGACCCGAGAGCACGCGCTCGCCGAGGTAAATGACCGCAAGCCCGCCCGCATACAGCGGGAAAACCCAGGCCGGCGCGCTTTCGGCGCGCGGGCTCGGCGCGCTCGCCGCCGAAGTAGTCGTCACCGCCATCGGCGTGCCTCCAGGATCTTGGTCGACGCCAAGAGGAAAAAGTAAGTCATGACCAGGTAGTAAACGACGGTGCCGAGCTCCAGCCGGCCCAGCATGAAGGGGCGGAAGTTGTCGTGATGCAGCGCGAGCGCCGACAGAAAGCGATTGAGCGGTGGATCGACCGAGCGTGCGACCGCCCAGAGCAGCAGCAGGCAAGCGAGAATCGCCGCTGAAACGATGATTGCGACGACCTGCGAGCGAGCCAGCGCCGAGCCGAACAAGCCGATCGCGATGGCCGCGCTGCCGATCAAGACGAGCCCTGCGTAGCCCACCAGAACGTGCCCTAGGCTGACCTTGCCATTCACCAGAATCAGCGCCGGCATGTAGGCCGTGAGCGCGGTTAGCACGACGATAACACCCAAGGCTGACAAGTACTTGCCAGCGACGATCTGCCAATCCTTCAAGGGAGAGGTGTTGAGCAGCACCAGCGTTCCGGTTTGCCGCTCCTCCGCGAACAGGCGCATCGACACGAACAGGCCCGCAGCCATGGTGGTGCCGCTGGCCCCGTACAGGAATTGCTGAAGCACCTCGGCCGAGAGCAGCTTTTGGGTCAGCCCCTGCCAGTAGAACCAAATGCCATCGAGCAAGAGCGCGCCGGCAATGATCACCGCGCCGAGCGGCGACCGCAGATAAGCGAATAGCTCACGCCGAGCTATCAAGAGAACGCCGTTCATTGTGCCTCCGTTGCAGCGGCCGCTGCTGTGGCCGGCTCCGCGGACGGCTCGGCATCGCGCTTTTTGCGCGCACGCCGGCGCCCGGCCGCCTCGTCGCCGCCGAGCAGCTTGAGCACCATGCTCTCGAGCCCTTGTCGTCGGGCTAATTCGAGCACCGCGACGTCGGCCTTCACCAGCGTGCGACACACGGCGTCGCGAACGTCCTCGGTCGCCGTAATCTGTGCGGTCACGATGCCGTCGCCGGGCTCGGTAGCCGGAATGAGCTCGACCGTCTGCACGCTCGGAAGCGCGCGAATCAGCTCAATCACACGCGCACCGCTGACGCCGCGCGCGGTGACCTCGACCTGCATGCCCTGACCGAGCTCGGCGAACAGCTGCTTTTCGGTGCCCGACCAAGTGATCCGCCCTTCTTCGATGACCAGGAGTCGATCGCAGGTCTCGCTGATCTCACTCAGGATGTGGCTCGAGACGATGACGGTGTGCTCACCGCGCAAGCTCTGCAAGAGCTCGCGCATCTCCACGATTTGCACCGGGTCGAGGCCCGAGATCGGCTCGTCGAGCACCACGAACTTGGGCCGATGCACGATGGCTTGAGCGATGCCGACCCGCTGGCGAAAGCCATGAGAGAGCGTCCCGACCATTTGGCCCCGCACCGCGCCGAGCTCGGTTTGCTCGACCACGTTGGCGACGCGCTTGGCCACGTCGGAGGCCGGCACCCGCCGCAGCCGCGCCGCGAAGGTGAGGTACTCGTCTACGTTCATGTCGTCGTAGAGCGGAGGGCGATCGGGCAAATACCCAACTCGCGCCCGCACCTCGTCGGGCTGGCCCACGACGTCGAAGCCGCCGACCTTGACGGTGCCGCTGGTGGGCACCAGGTCACACGCCAGAACGCGCAGCGTGGTGGTCTTACCCGCGCCGTTCAGCCCGAGCAGGCCCACGATTTCTCCCTCCTCGATCTGTATCGAGAGCGGGCCTATGGCACGCCGGTCCCCGTAATACTTATAGAGTTCTTGAATCTCGATCACGGTCTGTTCCCTGCGCTGAACGGCGGCGGCCAAGCGGCGTCCGCCTCCACCGGCCTCGCGGTTACCACAAAGTTTCGGCGGGGGGACCAGGAAGCCCCCCGATTTATTCCCGGTCACCTCCAGCGCGGATTGGTATTGTTCGAGTCGTCCGCCCGGCCGGGGTAAGGCGCGAATTTCGGCCAGTTAACGAGCCTCGAAGGCAGGTCGCAATTCGAGGGCTACGCTCGCGCGACCCGATGAGCGCGGCGAACCCCTCGAACCAGAGCCCGATGCTCGGAATCGAGCATTTCGAGCCGGATGGCGCGCCGCTCAGCGCGGATCAGCGAACCCCGCGCGGCCTCAGCCTCGCTATCGAGCGCGAAGGACGGGCTCTCGGCTTTTCGCGAATCGGCATCACCAACGCCGAGCCGCTCGAGCTTGCTCAGCAGCGACTCGAGCAGTTTCGAAGCCGCGGCTACGCCGGCGCCATGGACTACCTGCGCGATGGCGAACGCCACGATCCGCGCGCGTTGTTACCCGAAGCAGAGAGCGTGGTGGTCGGGCTGTTCGCGCACGGGGATCCGGACGTGGTGCCCTTGCGCGCTCAC
The DNA here is from genome assembly GCA_035549735.1 of Polyangiaceae bacterium. Lineage (GTDB taxonomy): Bacteria > Myxococcota_A > Polyangia > Polyangiales > Polyangiaceae > PMG-095. The sequence goes on from DASZQI010000046.1 coordinate 469,122, forward strand.
CGCTCCGACTTGAGCGGACAAATCGCACGCTACGCGCAAGGTGAAGACTATCACCTGGTGGTGAAGGCACGCCTGCTCGAGCTTGGAAAAAAGATTGCCACGCTGGCGGGGCGCACGGTGCGCGGCCGCGCCTGTGTCGATACTGCTCCGCTGCTCGAGCGTGAGCTGGCGGCGCGGGCAGGCCTGGGTTTTCAGGGCAAGTCCACGTTGCTCATCGCGCCGGGCGTCGGCAGCTACGTGCTGCTGGGCGAGCTTTTGATCGATCTGCCACTCGCTCCGACCGAAGGCAGCCCCGCCGGCTGCGGAAGTTGCCGCGCGTGTTTGGATGCGTGCCCGACCTCCGCATTCCCCGAACCGTATCGACTCGATGCCAGGCGCTGCATTTCGTATCTGACCATCGAGCATGAAGGGCCGATTCCACGTGAGCTACGCGCGCACATGGGAAAGCGCGTGTTCGGGTGTGATGTCTGCCAAGAGACGTGTCCGTTCAACGCTTCGCCCAGCCGGCCCACTGGTTCGGCGCTGGGCCGGCGTGACGCGCTGACCGAACCGGACCTGGTCGCGCTGCTCGAGTTGGGGTCTGCCGGCTATCGCAAGCTGGTGCGCCGCAGCGCGTTGCGGCGCGTGAGTCGCGCGACGCTGCAGCGCAACGCCGCGATCGCGCTCGGCAACAGCGGAAGCGCCGAAGCCGTGGCGCCCCTCACCCGCGCGCTGCGCGAAAACGCCGAGCCTTTGGTGCGCGCGCACGCAGCGTGGGCGCTCGGGCGCCTGCTGGTACACCTCGACGCGCGAGCGCTCTCGGCACTCGGCGAAAGCGCGCGCGGAGACGCCGACGTGCTGGTGCGCGAGGAAGCCCAGGCGAGCCTCGAGCTGGCTCAGGGCTCTTCGGGCGGCGGCTCCAGCGCACGCTGAGCGCGGGTATCGCGCAAGTCGAAGTCCTCGGCGCTACGCGGGAACAGCGGCGAGCGGACCAGCAAGTTCAAGCCGCGCCGGACGCGCGCGTCGTGTTCGGACGCCCAATTTCGCGAATCGGGATCCGACGCGCGCAAATCGTAGAGCTCCGGGAGCGCCGCTTCGAAAGAAAGCACCAACTTGAATTCGTCCACCGGATCCACGAGGCCGATGCGCACCAATAGGTCCTTGGACGCGGCCAAAGTCAGCAGCGGAAAGCGCCGTCTTGGCACGACCGGCAGCAGCTGTGAGAGCAGATCCTCCCCCTGAAAGCCGCGACCGTCGAGGGTTGGGTCCATGTAGCGTCCGAGCGTCGGGGCCACGTCGATCAGTGACACTTTGTTGTCGATCACGCGCGGCGGAAGGCCGGGTACGCGCAGCGCGAGCGGGACGCGCAGCAGCGATTCCCACAGGAAAACCGAGTGCACCCAGAAGCCGTCGCGACCGAGCGCCTCCCCGTGGTCGGAGACGAACAGCACGATGGTTTGCTCGAGTAGGTGCCGCTCCTCGAGTTTCGTGAGCAGACGCTCGAACTCGTGATCGATCGTGCGCGCGATCGCGCGGTAGCGGTAAGGGTGCAGCTCGGAGTCGTCGGTGATGCCGAACTGGTTCGCTTGCCGCTCGACGTACTCCTTCTCGAGCTGCGCCCAGTTGTGCTGGTCGAAGTTGAAGAGCCACAGAAAGAACGGCTGTTTGCGCGGCTGAGCGATGAAATCGAGCGCCTGGTCGACGATCTTCGAAGCCGTGGGCCACTGCGCCCCGTAGCCCCAAACCTGCTGTTCGCTCGGATAATCCGGTACCACGCGATTGACGTCGAAATTGAATTCTGGCCGAAGCTTCGACAGAAATTCGTACGCGCTCTTGGCGATCACCAAACCGGTTTGGTAATTGGCGCGCTTGGCCACGCGCAACAGATCGTTCTCTGGCGTGTCGAGCACGTCGTAGTTACCGCCGGTCAGCGCGGGGAGCGAACGCAGGGTGTCGGAGCCGACCGCGTAGCCGCGACGAAAGTCGAGCGACTGCTTGCGAAACTTGGCGAAGGCCGGCATTTCGCTGGCATTCAGCGCCAGATCGGCGCGCAGCGTGTCGACGTAGTAGACGACGACGTTGTAGCGTTGCTGACCGCCTCGCAATCGGCGCAGGGCGTCCCAGGTGTCTTTCGATTCGGCGAGCGGCGCGTTCCAAGCGGGCGAGAGTGAGAGATCCTTGAGGCCGTAGCGCGCCTTCAGCCGCTCGATGCGCGCCATGTGCATCCCGCGCCAATGCAGCGGGTTCGATAGGAACGCCTCGGCCACCTGAATGCGTCGAAGCATTCGCCCGACGTACACTTCTTCGAGCCACACGTGCTTCAGCGACTCGTCGAACCAGGTGCGCAGTCCCGAAAAAACCAACGTAGAAAAGAGCCAGACGCCCGCTGCCGCGCCGAACAGAGCGCTGCCACGGGACATCAAGGGAAAGCGGTCCAAGAACGTGAGCAGCAAGGCGTAGCCAGCGCCCAAGCTGAGCGCGGCGATCACCTCGAGAATGGTGTGAACACGCGAATAGAGCGCGACGTAGACGGTCAGGTCGACTCGCACCACGACCCCACCTATCAGCAAGAATAGCGCACAAAACAGCCACCACGCTCGCCCTCCGTCTCGAAGCGAGCGCAGCGCGAACAAGATGCAGGCAGAGCCGACCGCGCTCGCTAACCCGAGCGCGCAGGCAAACAGCACCGGGCCCCACATGGCCAACGCCGTTTTCTGCACGTGTTCGCCGGAGAAGGTCCAGATCGCGGTGCTGACGCTGGAGAGACCGCCGACGACGCCGTAAAACGCCGGCCGAACCAGTCGCCACGCGCCGGTCTTTTCGCCGACTCGCCCCCCTACCAGCGCGAGCTCGAGAGCGATCAACGCGGCGACGAACAGCGCGAGCAGCGCGCCGACGGCAGCATACATGCCGAGCGAACCCAGCACGTGACTCCAAAAAGAGAAATGCGGCCAGCCCTCGCGCGCGATTCCATCCGCCAGCACCAGTGTCCAGGCGCTGAGCACGCCAGCCGCCAGCAGGCGACCGAGGCGCACGCGGCCAGGCGAAAGGCTTGAACGTTCGCGCCAACGCGCGAAGGAAGGAACGGGCACGGGGGGTGAAATCGTTAGCAGGCGCCGAACGGCAGGCGCAGCATATTCCAGGGCTTTCGGGGTTGTCACGGGTCAGGCGGCGGCAATTTGAGCCGCCCAAACGAAACTTTTCTGCCGAGCCCCGCAAATCGGGCTAGTAGACGGCTCGTACCTCCCCGGATGTCCGCATTGGATCCCTCGTCGCCCAGCTCGAGCGCACACGCAAGGCGCGGCGGTCTATCGCCACGTCAGCTCGGCGTGTACGTATTTTTCGCGTCGCTCAGCGTGCTGTTCGCGGCCATGCTGGTCGGCTACTTCATCACGCGCGCGCAAAGCCCGCTGTGGCGTACGGCCGACATGCCGAAGCTCCCCATCGGTCTGTGGCTCAGCACGCTGCTGGTGTTCGGGATCAGCGCGGCCTTTCAGAGCGCGTTGATCTCGGTGCGCAAAAATCATCCGAGCGCGCTCGTGCAGCGACTGTGGCTTGGGACCGCGCTGGTCGCATTGTTTCTGTTCGCACAGCTACAGAATTGGCTGGCCATGTACCGGGGCATGTTCTCTGCCCCCGCGCGCAGCCTTTATCCGTACACCTTTTACATGCTGACCGGGCTCCACGCGGCGCACGTCGTGGGCGGCCTGATCCCGGTGGCGCTCGTGCTCGGGCGCGCGCGGCGGCGCGAGTACTCGAGCTCGAACCACGAGGGCGTCGCGCTCTGCGTTCACTACTGGCACTTTCTGGGCCTGGTCTGGCTGGTGCTGTTCAGCGTGCTGGAGCTTTCGACGTGAGCGAGCCGCGTACGTTTTTTTGGGACTTTTTCGGGCCAAACGCCGAACGTACGGCGGCGCACTTCAAGCAACACCTCGATCAATTTCTCGAGAAAAATGCGCTACTAGGCTGCGAAACAGGGACCCGAAGCGAGCGAGCGGGGCACTTTGCAGCTTTTTGTCGGGCCCCCGAGTCGGTCGAGAGCGCGCTCGTGCAAAGCCTGCGGCCGCAGCGCGCGCTCTAGCTTCCGGTCACGGGCAGAGGCGAGCGATCGCCCAACCCGCGCCCTCGCGCGTATAGGAAAAGCGATCGTGCATGCGGTCCGCGCCCGAGATCCACAGCTCGATCGTGCGCGGCTCCACTTGGTACAACCCCCACCCGCTAGGTCGTTCAACGTCACGGCCTTGAAAGCGCGCCTCCGCTTGCGCGAAGCGCTGCTCGAGCAAAGCGCGCGACGCCACCGGCTCACTCTGCGTCGACGCCCACGCGCTCAGCTGGCTCGCACGCGGTCGTGACTGAAAGTAGCGGTCGGACTCTACTGCGGTCGCGGGCGCCGCGCGCCCTTCGACGCGAATCTGGCGCCCGAGCTCGGGCCAATAGAACACCAGGGCGACCTCCGGGTTGTGCTCGATCTCGCGCCCTTTCCGGCTGGTGTAGTGAGTGACGAATTGAATTTTTCCGCCAGCGAGCCCCTTGAACAACACGATTCGCGCGGACGGGCGCCCTTCGGCGGTCGCGGTGGCGAGGGTCATCGCGTCCGGGTCGCGCGCCCCAGCCTGCGCGGCCTCGGCATGCCAGGAAACGAGTGTGGCCAGGGGATCCGCGGCAGGGGCGTCTTGCATGGTGCCGAGCGTGATCTCGGATCGCTCGGCGTGCAAATACCGGAGCACCCTTCGGATTGGGCAGCGTGCCCCGAAGACTTCGGCTATAAGGGCCCCGTGCGAGTTCTGGTCACCGGCGGCGCCGGGTTCATCGGAAGCCACGTGGTCGACGCGCTGCTGGCGCAAGGGCACGAGGTTTCTGTCCTCGACAACTTGAGCAGCGGCCGGCGTGAGAACGTTCCGGCCGGGGTGAAGTTGTACGAAATCGACCTGCGAGATCGCGCGGCGACCGCGCGTGCCGTTCTGGACTTTCGCCCTGGCGCGGTCAGCCACCAGGCCGCGCAGGCCAGCGTGGCGATCAGCGTTCGCGACCCGCACTTGGACGCTGACGTCAACGTGCTGGGCGGTCTCAACCTGCTCGACGCCTGCACGGCCAGCGGGGTCGCGGTGGAGCGCGTCGTTTTCGCCAGCACGGGCGGCGCAATTTACGGCGAAGTACCGGATCCAGAACGCGCGAGTGAGAGCACGCTGCCCGCGCCGCAGAGCCCGTACGCGATTCACAAGCATACCTTCGAACAGCTGCTCGGCGCGTACGGCCGCTACCGAGACCTCGGGTCCACGGTCCTGCGCTACGCGAACGTGTACGGTCCCCGCCAAGATCCGCATGGCGAAGCGGGTGTGGTCGCTATCTTTTTCGACAAGGCACGCGCTGGCCAGCCACTGCGGGTGAACGCGCGACAGCGCCCGGGAGACGACGGCTGCGTGCGCGACTACGTGTTCGTCACCGACGTCGCTCGTGCCAACGTGCTCGCGCTGTCCGGGTCACTGAAGGAGCGCTTGCTCAACGTGGCCTCAGGAATTGGCACCACGACACGTGAGCTCGCGACCACGATTCTGGCCAGCGTCGGTGACGGCAAGCCGCTCGAGTTCGCGCCCACGCGTGCCGGAGATCTGGAGCGGTCCGTGCTCGACCCAACGCTGGTCGAGCGCTACCTCGGCAAGCTGGTGCCGCTCGCGGATGGGCTGCGGCAAACTCACGATTTCTATGCTTCGCGCGGGGCGTGACCTCGCACGCCTCGCGTGTGTGCTGCCCTGGCTGCTGGTGAGCTGCGCAGGCGCGGCGAGCCGCGGCGCCTCACCTGTTCATGCCCCGAGCGCCGCCGCCCAGCCGAGCCCCGCGGACGATCCGAACCAGGAAGCCGAGCCCGCCGAAACGGTCGCGGCGAGCCCCGAACCCAGCCCGGAGGAGCCGGAGCTGGTCGAGGACGAAGGCGAAACCGCTGGCACGACCGAGGAGCCGAGCCAGACACGTCCCCACCCACTCGATGGCTGGACTCAAGATCGCATTCGCAAGGTGGTGCGCTCGGATCTCGCCTCGCTCGGCTCGATTTCGATCGGCAACCCGAACTCGGGCGCCCTCCTGAACGGCAAGCACGCAGAGGCGAGCGAGTTGTTCCAACTCGTCGACGAAAAGCACGCCTGGGGCTCGGCAGAAACCATCGACTATTTGTGCGCCGCCGTGCGAAAGGTGCACGAACGATACCCCGGCAGCGCGCCGCTCTCACTCGGACACGTAAGCGCCGAGCGTGGGGGCCCACTACGACCGCACGTCAGCCATCAATCGGGCCGTGACGTGGACATTTCGTTTTATTACGTCGACGGAGCGCGCTGGTATTTGCGTGCGACCGAGAAAAACCTGGATCTCCCGCGCACCTGGGCCTTCGTGCGGGCACTGATCACCGAAACCGACGTGGAGATGATCCTGATCGATCACGCCGTGCAAGCGTGGATTCGTCGCTACGCGCTGGAGCAGGGCGAGGACGCGGCTTGGGTCGACGGTCTGTTCCTGGGTAAAGGCGGACTGCGCCCGATCGTGCGCCACGCGCCCGGCCATGCCACGCACGTTCACGTGCGGTTCTACAACCCCATCGCGCAGGAAACCGCGCGGCGCGCGCAGAGCGCCCTCACCAGCGAGGGGATCTTGCCCGAGCTCGTCAGCTACCTGCGCCACAAGGCGCGTCGCGGCGATACGTTGGCCAAAATCGCCAAGAAATACGGCGTCAGCGTGGCTGCCATCAAGGACGCCAATGGCTTGCGTTCGAGTCGTATCCGCGAGCAGCGCGAGTACCGGATCCCGGTGCGCAGCCGTGCACCCGTGGTCGCTGGCGCGCCCTTGCGCTTTCCCGCGCGGCGCCTACCGCCAAGCTCAGCGAGTCACGAGCCAGAACGTACCAGCGCGGCGCTTTTCGAGCGCGAGGCAGTTGCGAGCGCTGCCCACCCAACGCAAGCGATCCACGCGGAATGACTCCAGAGGCGTGCTGCGCACGTTGCAGTTGCCCGGCACGCGGCTCAAGACTCCGCTGAGCGTATTGCACACCTCGCTCATGGCGGCCGTGACCGCTTCGCTGAGCACGCCGGTCTTCGATTGCTCTTCGATCAAGGACGAAGGCAGGCCCGCGAGCTTACCGCCCAGATTGGCGGTCGCGCGGATATCGGCGAGCACGGCGCCGACCTCGTGACCATCGTCGTCGACCAGCACACAAGCGTACAGAGCGGCCAGCTCGAGCGCCGAATCCGGTAGCGGCTCGGCGGAAACGGCATAGCCCGGATCACCGCTGAAAAGCTCCTTCAAAGCTTCCAGGATCTGCTCTTGCGCGCCGAGCTCGATGGTCACTTGCGGCGCCTCGAGTTGTTCGCGAGCGGGCGCGACGCCTCCCACTCGATTCGCGATCGACGACGGCGGCGTGATTTGCGGCGGCGGCCCTTCCGGCTCACGCCCCGTCGCGAGGGTCGCCTGGTGCGGCTCCGCGACACGCGCCATCGGCATGGCCACTGGTGCCGGGGGTTCCGGGGCTCGTACGCGCTCAGGGGGGGCCAATGATACCGGTGTCAGGCGCTGTTCGACGCGCGGCGCGGGTACGGCCCCGCCAGCGAGCTGCGCCTCCAACGAGACCACTCGGTCCTTCAGGCGCTGGTGAGAGGCGCGCAACAACAGCACCTCGGCGCGCAGCTCCGCGAGCGCGTCGGACATGCTCTGGCGGTGCTGCGTCGCGGGCTCATTGGCGACTTCGGCTACACGCGCGGTCTGCGTAGGCACCCACTCACCGTCGACCGCATCGAACGAGCGTTCCTCGTCGGTGCGCGCCGAACGCATCAGGTGCGCGGCCGCTTGCGCGAGGCCAACGCTGTCGCCCGCGCGCTTCAAGTGACTCAAAATCGCTTCGGAGCCTTCCAGCCGTTGCCTGCGAGGCTGAAAGACGTGGCTATCGACCGGCACCAGGCGCGTTAGCTCGAGAGCCCAGCGCCCGCGCCGACAGAGCAGACGCGAAGGCGTCGCAGTCGATAGCAGATCAACACTCACACCTCCGTGAACGGCTCGAATCGAGAACCTTGAAACGAAACTGCAGGCGCACCTTTCCCCACCCCTGACGGCCAGACTGGAAAAGGGCCCTTCTTAGCCTAGGGGGTCGACGCACGGTTCGCGCCCTCGAGCTTGCGCTCGATCAGGGCGTACAGCACCGCGACCGACGTGTGCAGGCGGTTTTCGGCCTGGTCCCAGACGACCGAGCGCGGCCCGTCCATCACTTCCGCGGCCACCTCTTCGCCGCGGTGCGCCGGCAGGCAGTGCATGAACAGCGCGTCCGGCTTGGCCAGCTCCATGCTGCGCAGACTCACCTGGTACGGCATGAGCGCACGCTGGCGCGCCTCCTTTTCCGAGTCCGCGTCGCCCATGGATAGCCATACGTCGGTGTAGAGCGCATCGGCGCCACGCGCGGCAAACTCCGGATCTTCGGTAGTGGTGACGCTGCCGCCGTTTTCGGCGGCAACTTGTGCAGCGGCTTCGACCAGTGGCGCCGGGACACTGTGAGTCTTGGGGCAACCGAGCACGATGTCTGCGCCGACCAGGGCGGCCGCCTCCATCAAGCTCACCGCCACGTTGTTGCCGTCGCCGAGGTAGGCGATGCGGCACTTCTTGAGCGACCCGCGGTGCTCGAGCAACGTGAGCATGTCGGCCAAGCTTTGGCAGGGATGGTGGCCGTCGGTGAGCGCATTGATCACCGGAATGCTCGCGGCACGCGCGAAGCGCACCACGTCGTCGTCCTTGAAAGTGCGGATCACGAACGCTCGGGCAAAGCGACTGATGACACGCGCCGTGTCTTCGATTGTCTCCCCGCGGCCGAGCTGCAGCTCGTTGGCGCCGAGCGTGATCGGGTTACCCCCGAGCCGCGCGACCGCTGCGTCGAACGAAACGCGCGTGCGTGTCGACGGCTTCGCGAAGTAAAGGCACACGCTGTCCCCGGTCAACAACGACCGTCGTGCGTGAGGGTGCTCTTTGAACTTCCGCGCGCGGTTCAGCAGGTATTTGAAGTCCGACCGGCTGAGGTCGAAAGTGCGAAGTAAATCCTTCATTCGAAGACTCCTGAATCACCCGAGCTGGCGCGCCTTCGCGCAGCCTCACGAGCGCCGAGCTACCTCTAGGTTGGGCAGCCCAACGCCCCGGTAGCACTGCTCGAGCCGCGTGAACACACGCTGGCTACGGAGCTCCGGGGTCGGGGTGGCGGACACGGGCCGAGAATCCCCTAACGTCACCTGAAAACGCAAGCCCGGCGGGGCGAACCACCTCCCGCATTGCCAGGGGCCGAAAGCGGCACTAGGTTTCGCCCCCATGTCGAACCCGACCGCGACACTCAGCACCTCGCTCGGCGATATCACCGTCGAGCTTTACGCCGACAAGATGCCGATCACGACCCAGAACTTCATCAAGCTTGCCAAGTCGGGCTTTTACGATGGGCTGCATTTTCATCGGGTGATCGACGGCTTCATGCTGCAGTTCGGCTGCCCGCACAGCCGGGATCCTCAGAGCCCGCGCGCCGGCACCGGCAACGGCCCGGATGGCTGTATCAGCGACGAGCACCCCCCGGATGCCAAGCTCTCGAATGAACCCGGAACGCTCTCGATGGCCAACACGGGCCGCCCGGACAGTGGCAGCTGTCAGTTCTTCGTGAACACGGTCCACAACGCCTACCTGGACTGGTTCTCGCCCGGCCCCTCCAAGCATCCGGTTTTCGGTCGCGTGACCTCGGGCATGGACGTCGTGAAGAAGATCGAGAAGTCGCCGACCGACGCGCGGGACCGCCCGGTGACCCCCGTCCGCATGGAGAAGGTCACCGTCAACGACGCCTGATGCGTTGGGCCCGGAGCTTCCGCGCGTTTTCAGTCGCGCGGAAGCAGGCTGGCCGCCGCGTAGATCATCGCGGCGTTCCAATTGATGGCGATTTCGTTGGTTTGGTAGTCTTTTCCGTCGTCTCGCCAAGCGGTCGCCGGCAAATCCCCGGCGCTGTTCGACCACGGGCCGCCAACGAGTAGGCCGGGCCATGGTTCCGGGTTGCCGTCGGCCTGAGACGGCCGGTGATGCGGGTGCTGAGGCGGGTGCTGACCGAGCCCGGTCACGAACGAGCGACCGTAAAAATTACGTCCGAGTAAGTTGTCGAGGCTGAGCGCGATCGAGTCGAGGTGTGCGGCCTCGGGAACCAGTTGGTCGTAGACCGCGACGTTGATGGCCGTGCGCGCGACCGTACCGTTCGCGCCCCACCAGTACTGTGTGCCAACCGAGCGACCGTAGGCGTGCGTCTCGGTGTTGCCGTCAATGGTGTCGACGGTCTTGGCGAGGCCTGCGGTCAAGGCTTGCACGACGCTGTCGTCGCGCCCGGCGCGCTGCGAGAGCAAATAGGTGAAGGTGCCAAGATTGGTCACGTCCGCCCAATCCCAGAAAGGTGACACGCTGACGCTCTTGCCCAGGGTCTCCGTTTGCTCCAGCGCCGCCGCGTCCCCGGTCAGTTCCCAGATTTCGCTTGCAGCCCAGAACAGCCCGCCACGGCTCGCGTTCCAGTAGCCTCCGGTGAATTGAGCCTGCACGCTGGCCGCTGGGGAAGCGAAGGTGGGGTTCTCGATCAGAAACTGAAAACCGCGCAGCGCGGCGTCACCGTAACGCGCCGCGAGGTCCGCGTCGTAGGGTTCGAGCACGCGCGCCGCACGCGCCAACGTGGCCACGAAGTATGCGGTCGCGCCGAACGTCGGCGGGGCCAACCTCCGACGCGAAGTCGAACCTTCCGGCATGACCTCGCCGTCGAAGGATGCAGTCGTCACGCGATCCGCGACGCTGCCATCCTCGAGCTGCATCGACAGCAGCCAGCGCAGTTGAAAGTCGCATTCGGCGAGAAAATCCGGAAGCGCGCCACCGTGCTCCGGGATGTCCAGCTCGATTCGCGCGAGCGCCGGCTCGAACTGCTGCCAGGCCAAGAGCATCATCGCTACCGAGAACGCGCCGTTGGTGGTGTACTTTCCGTAATCCCCGGCGTCGTGCCAGCCGTATAGGGTTGCCTGTTTTTCGCTGGGTTTGTCGTAGAAATCGAGCCAGGCGTCCTCGGCGTGGCACGCCCCGTGGCGATACTCGATCCCGTCGAAGGCGATCGCGACTTTTTCTCCACAGCGTTGGCCGTACAGGCCGTGCATCAGCGAGCGCAACACATCGACGTACACGTCGTTGGCAATGCGAAACGGCGGGGACTCGCCGACGCCCTCCACCTCGAGATGAAACTCGCCGCTCTCGTCGAACGCGCTGAAGTCTGCGACGCGCAGGCCCGTCTCGCCGGTTTCCTCATTGTCGAACGGGTCCGACGCGGTGCCCTCGTACGCCACGCTGCCATCTTCCCTCACCACGCTGAAGGCCGCGTTGCCTCCTGCGTACGTCGCACGCTTCTCGCGCCCGGGCACGTAGCCCACGCTGTTCACGCGCACGGCGAAGGTGCCATAAGTCTTCGCGCATTGATCGCCCACGGGAGTTTCGTCCTTCGCGCACGTCTTGCCGCCACCGTCGCAACCGAACGCAGAAAGTGCCAAAACGAAGCAAATAGGGAACCGGTACCAGGTCATCCGTTTTCTTGTAGCAGAGAGACCTCCGCCCGCCCGTGCCCGAGGCGCGAGCTCGGCCCCGATGTGGGGAAATGCGGCGCGTTTCCTGACCGGAAGTCCCCCGTCCCCGCCGGGAAACTCGCGCGCCCGCGCGTCCCCTTCCCTTCCGGTTGACCCCGGGCCTCGATCTGCCACGCTTTGCGGACCTTGCGCGCCCCGTGGTGCCCCTCCCTCGCCATCCTGAGCCTGGTGGCCGGGCTCTTCGGATGTACCGAGGAACCGGTCGGTAGCACTGTTAACTCCGGCGGTAGTCGCGCAACGAGCGGCGGCGCGAGCGGCAGCACCTCGAGCGGGGGGTCTGCTGGCGAAAGCGCCACCGGGGGCCGCGGCCCGACCACCACCGACTCGATGTGCGTGATGCAGGCGCTCCCGAACTCTCCGCTCGCGCTGCTCACGCGCGCTCAGTACGACAACACCGTCAGCGACCTGCTGCAGGACGACTCCAAGCCTGCCGGCGATTTTCCACCCGAGAACCAGGTCCAGGGTTTCAAGAACAATACGGCCGCGCACCAGGCCAGCCCGCTCGCCGTCGAAAAATACTTGGAGGCCGCAGAGGGTTTGGCAGCACGCGCGGTCGCCAATCGGCTCAGCGCTCTCGCGCCGTGCGCGAACAACGACTACGTCACGTGCGGGCGCGCGTTCGTGCGAAACTTCGGCCTCAAAGCTTTCCGCCGGCCGCTCTCGAGCAATGAGGCGCAACTGTTCGACGACTTGTTCGGACGCACACTACCACAGGCGAGCTACTCGGCCGCTGTGCAGCTGGTGCTTCAAGCGTTCTTGCAGTCACCACAGTTCTTGTACCGCGTCGACTCGCGTCGCGCGCCGACACCGGAGTCGGGCGCGCTTGCGCTCGGGCCCTACGAGCTCGCCTCGCGTCTCTCGTATTTCCTCACCGGCTCGATGCCCGATGACGCGCTCTTCGCCGCGGCGGCGAAGGACGAGTTGCGCAGCGACGCGGACGTCGAGACGCAGGCGCGCCGCTTGCTCGAGCTGCCGCGCGCACGCGCGGTGGTGCGCGAGTTCCACCATCAGTGGCTGGGTCTCGACAGCTTGCCCTCGATCGCACGTGACGCGCCCGACCTCGTCGCCGACCGCCAACTGCTCGGCAAGGATTGGCTCGACTCGCTCGATCGCTTCGTGGACCACGTCTATTGGGAGAGCGGCAACGTCTCGACCTTGTTCGACTCGAAGCGCGTGTACCTGAACGATCGCCTGTCGCCCGTATACGGGGCGAGCGTGACCGGGTCCGAATTCATGCCGGTCGAGCAAGCCGACCGTGCCGGGCTGGTGACCCAGCCGGCGCTGCTCGCGCTGCTCGCGCACGGTGAACAATCCGCGCCCGTGCTGCGCGGGGTGTTCGTGCTCGAGCGGCTGATGTGCGTGTTCGTTCCGCCGCCTCCGCCCACCGTGAACAACAGCCCGCCCGATCCGAACCCGAACCTCACTACGCGCGAACGCTTCCGCGTGCACACCGAGAACCCGGACTGCGCCGGCTGTCATCGCATCATCGACGGCGTGGGCTTCGGCTTCGAGGGCTATGATCAGCTCGGCCGCTATCGCACGATCGAGAACGGACTGCCGATCGACGTCAGCGGCGAGGTCATTGCGGGCGACGACCCGACGCTGCTCGGCCCGTTCAATGGCGCGAACGAGCTCGCGGGGCGACTCGCGCACAGCGCGCGCGTGCGCGATTGCGTCGCCGCCAGCTGGTACCGCTTCGCGCTCGGGCGGCTCGAAACCGAGGCCGACAAGTGCAGCCTCGACGAGGTCAAGGCGAGCTTCGCCAAGAATTCGGGGGATCTGCGTGAGTTGATGGTCGCGATCGCCCGCTCGGTCGCGTTTCGTTACCGCCCTGCCATCAGCGACGGGGGGCTCTGACATGACCAAGCGCATCAATCAGCGCGAACTGAAGGCACGCCTGAATCGTCGCCAGGTGCTGCTCGGGTTGGGCGGGGCGACGACCGTCGCGCTGCCGCTGCTGCGCTCGCTCCGCGCCCACGCCGATCAGGGTGCACCGCCCAAACGCTTGGTACTCATGTACACGCCGAACGGCGTGATCCCGGACGCCTGGTGGCCGACCAATGCCACCTCCGAAACCAGCTTCGACTTGGCCGCCATTCACCAACCGCTCGCGCCGTTTCGCGATCGTTTGCTGCTCCTCGGCGGGGTCGATCTCAAGGTCACCAATTCGGGCCCGGGAGGGCTTCATCAGAAGGGCATCGGCGGCTTGTTCACCGGTGCGGAGCTGCAAGCGGGAACGGACTTCGTCGACGGTTGCGGCCAAACTTCCGGCTGGGCCAGCGGGATCAGCGTCGATCAACAGGTCGCCAAGACGATCGGTCAAAGTACGTTGCTGCCGAGCCTCGAGCTCGGCGTCCGCGCGCTCGATAACGACGTGCAGGGGCGAATTTCGTATGCGGGTGCCGGGCAGCCGTTGCCACCGATCAACAACCCGCTCGACGCTTACAATCGCCTGTTCTCGATGATGGGCTTGGGCGGGGACAGCCTCGACGCGCTGCGCGCGAGCCGGCGTTCGGTCCTGGATACGGTGCAGGCGCAGTTCTCGACGCTGTCGATGCAAGTGTCGAGCGAGGACCGCACCAAGCTCACGCAGCACCTCGAGCTGGTCCGGGACGTCGAAAAGCGCCTGACCGGTGGCAACGGTCAGAACGTGTGTTCGGTGCCGGGGCGGCCGGCCACCCTCGATCCGACCAGCGAGAATGATATGCCGGCGATCGCGGATCTCGAGCTCGATATGCTCGCAGCGGCGTTCGCCTGTGATCTCACGCGCGTGGCGTCGTTTCAGATCTCGACTTCGCTGAATCGCATCCGTTATCCGTGGCTCGACAGCACGGGCGAAGGGCATACGCTCTCGCACGCGGGTCCGAGTGACGTTGGCGCACACGATCAGCTGGTCGCTCGCCAGACTTGGCATGCAGGGCGGCTCGCTTACCTGCTCTCGAGGCTCGCGAACATTCGCGAGAGCGACGGCAGCACGGTGCTCGATAACACCCTGGTGTTGTGGGGCAACGAGGTCTCGCTAGGCTACACCCACTCACACGAGAACATGCCCTTCCTGATGGCAGGCGGCGGCTGGCATTTCCGTACCGGCCGCTACGTTACGTACCAGGGCGCCTCGCATAACGATCTGTTGGTGAGCGTGTTGAACGCGATGGGCGTGCCGGCAACGACCTTTGGCAAGGCCGACTTGTGTAAGGGCCCGCTGAGTGGTCTCACGTAGACCGCGCTGCCGAACCTTCACATATCCACCCACTCAATCGCGTTTCCGCTCATCAGCGCGGCTCAAAACGAGAGCACCGAGAACGACTCCACGCTATCTTGAGCCTGGATGCTCAAGCTCCGCGCTTCGGTTGCGCTGAGACTTTCGCCTGGCGTTAAACGCTTAGGGTGGATTCTTCCGCTCGCAGCAGCTTGCTCAGTGTACGACACCAGTTTGCTGGGCGACGATCGCAATGCATTGAGCGGGCGCGGCGGTTCGGCATCCATGGGCGGTGCGTCGACGAGCAGCGGTGGCGCTGACAACACGGACGAAGGCGGCAAGCGCTCGTCCGGGGGCAGTGACGCAGGCGCCGGCGGCGTCGACGAGAGCGGCGGTACGAGCACCGGCGGCACGCCCAGCTCGAAAGGCGGCTCGGCGACGACACAAGGGGGCAGCACGACCGAGGGCGGCACCGACACCGGCGGAAGCGTCGCGACTGGTGGCAGCACGGGCGGCAAGGCCAGCACGACCGGTGGAACCACGGGCAAGGGTGGCACTGCCTCGACGGGTGGCACCACGGGCGGTACGACCGGTGGAGGCGCGGGCAAGGGCGGCGCCACTTCGACGGGCGGCGCGATAACCAGCGGCGGAGCCACGGGCAAAGGCGGCACCACGTCCACGGGCGGAACCACGGGCGGCACCGCGACCGGTACCGGGGGTAGCACCGGCGGAACCGACGGCTGCCCCAGCGACCCGAACAAGACCGCGCCGGGCGTGTGCGGCTGCGGCGTTCTCGAGCAGGACAGCGGCAGCGTGGCTGGTTGCCTGGGCCTAAAAAGCGCGATCGTACATCGCTATGCGTTCACCGGCACCGGGACGACCGTCAGCGATTCGATCGGCACCGCCCACGGCACCGCGGTCAATTGCACGCTCGCCAGCGGCTCGGTGACGCTCGCGAACACGACGCCCGACCAATACATCGAGCTGCCGAACAAGATCCTTTCGCCGCTGACCAACGCCACGATCGAAGTCTGGACCACCTGGAGTGGTGGCACGAACTGGCAACGCATCTTCGACTTCGGCAGCAGCACGGACGCCGAAGGCGTGCGGGATTTCGGCGCGACCTATCTGTTTTTGACGCCGAAGGGCGCGAGCGGGCCGCTCCGCGCCTCCTTCAGCGTCTCCGGTAGCGGAAGTGAAACGGTGGTGAACGGGAGCGCGGCTTTGCCGAGCGGCACCATGAGTCACGTGAGCGTGGTGGTCAACGACAGCGCGGACCAGCTGAGCGTCTACTTGAACGGAACCTCGGTCGGAAGCACGACCTTCACGGGTCATCTCTCCGGGCTGAACGACGTCAACACGTGGCTGGGCCGCTCGCAGTTCGCCGCTGACCCGGGGTTCGCCGGCGTGCTGCACGAGGTCAGGATCTACAATGCGGCGCTGACCGCGGCGCAGATCCAATTGACCGAGCAAACGGGCCCAGATCCGGCGTTTTTCTGAGCGAATTTTGCGACCCGACGGGAGTCTATTGACCTCCGCCGAACTGAGGTAATCTGCGCTCATGCTTCGCCGCACCGGCACCTATCTGGCGACGGCGTGCGGCCTCGCGTTGGTCACCGCGGCGGTCGCCGTGGGCCGCTCGGCACCCACCGCCGCGGCCGCTCCCCTGCGCGCAGCGAATCCAGCAAAGTTCGAGAAGTCCGGGCGCGAGCGGAAGGTGTCGCCAGCCCTACCGAGCGAAAGCGCGCGCGACGAGGCGTTCGCGCGCCTTCGTCCGCTTCGGTTTCTGTGCCCGAACGCGCGCCAAGCAGTGAACCTGCGGCTCTACGACGACCACGGCTTCGTCGACGAAAATAGTGCCCGTGAGTTGGACTCGCTGCTCGCTGATCATCGCGATCCCGACCACGTTCAGTCGATCGCCCTCGATCGTCGCACGCTCCAACTGGTGTACCGCGCGGCCTACCACTTTCGTGTCGATCAAGTCGAAGTGGTGTCTGCCTATCGCGCTCCGGGCCGCCGGCGCGAAGGCCCGCACGGTCGCGGCCGCGCCATCGACTTCAAGCTGAAGGGCGTGACCGCGGCGGCACTCGCGGCCTACCTGCGCACGCTGCCGCGAGTGGGCGTCGGCGTGTACACGCACAGAAGAACCCAGTACGTGCATCTCGACGTACGCGAACAAAGTTACCACTGGCTCGATGCGTCGCCCCCTGGGCGCACGTGGCGCGAGCTGCGCTTGCCTGATTCGAAGCGCGCGACCCGCGACGCCCGCTATACCCCTGAAAGCGATTGGCCCGAAGGTTCGCGGCCACCGAGGACGGCAATCTGGCGTTCCGAGCCAGCGCCGCACAGCGACGAAGGCAGCGACGAACATGGCTGACTCGGAGAAGACGACGAAAGAGCTGTCCGACGGGCTGATGGAGGCCTGGCTCAAGCGGCACCCGCGAGTCGACGAACGAAGGTTACGCGCGCGGCTGTCCCAAGCCATGGCGGCGCTCTACGGCAGCGCGGACCCTCAGCATCCTCATGAGCTCGAAGAGGCCGATCTCGACGACGCGGCGGCGCTCGCGGCCGCGTTGACGGAGCACGTGCACTTTTTCCGGCAGTTTCGCAGCGAAGCCGCGGTCATCGAGCCCGACGAGGACTAGCGCCGAAGCCCTGCGCGCCGTGCACCAATCCGGCTTTGGCCCGCCCGCCGGACAGCTCAAAGTCGGGTAATTTCAGGCAACTCCGACGTTGCACAGATCGCGACTCTGACCGAAACTCCTCGCCATGATGCGCCGGCCACGTGACCCGCGCCCTTATTCGAGGGGCCAAACCATTCCACTCAAAACGCTTGTGTCGGGGCTCAGCGTAGCGCTCGCTCTCGCGAGCGCGAACTGCAAGCGCAACCCCTCGGGGCCCGCACCCCAGCCGAGCAGTTCAGCGGTTGCTGCGGTCGAGAAGGCGCCCGCCAACGCCGACGCGGAGCTGTGGAAGGAGCTGTCTGACCTGACTCAGGCGTGCAAGGTCGACGACCAACGAGGCACCGTTACTTGTACGCAAGGCGAGCAACGCAAACTCATCAGCGCGTTTTCTTCCGGGCAGCGCTCCAAAATCAAAGCCCTCCCTACCTTCGCCGCTGCGCTGAGTAGCCAGAAGCCGGCGATGCAGACGGTTGGCGCCAACCTGCTGTACAGCGCGCTCCGCTCTTCGTTTGGCGCGGACGTGAAGACCGGGGACGTGAGCGAGAAGGATGCGGGCGATTTGCTCACCGCCGCGCTCAAGCTGCCCAAAGCGCTGGCGCGCCAGGCCTTACCCGCTGCGGTTCACGCTTCGATGCTCGCCAACCAAAGCGAGGCGCTGTACACGGCACTCGAGAAACTCGAGGATCCGCAGCTGCGCGCGGTTGCGGTCAGAAATTTCATGGTCTACGGCAGGCTGACCGCATTCAAGAAAGTGCAGGAGCTCGCCAAGGACGATGCCTCACACCTCGCGCCAGCGGCCGTCGAGAGCCCGCAAAACATGTTGGCCTGGACTGCGGAGGAGCAAGCGGCGATTTGCCCGTGGGCGACCGGGTTGCTCAGCGATACCCGACCGTTGATCGCCGGCAAGGCTGCGTCGCTGCTCAGCAGCTGCTCCGGGGAGTTCATCGACAAGCTGCTCGAGGCCGGTGAACGTTCGCTCGCGGCGAACAAGTTCGCGGTGTCGGAGGTCGCCGGCTATCGCGACCTGTGCTCGGCGAACCGTCGCGGTCGGCAGAGCGCTGCGACCGAACAACAGTGCGCGCGTTCCCGCAAGTTGCTCGAGAAGGTGACCGAGACCAAAGCGGTCGATCAACAAGCGCGCAGCATGGCGCTCAACTCGCTCGCCTATCAGTGGCCAGACGACCGCACCGTGCAGCTCGCCAAGCGTCTCGAGAAGAGCCCCGACGCCGGCCTAGCCGACGCCGCGCGCCGAGCGCTGCAGCGAATCGAGCAACGTAAGGCGATGGCGGGCACCGCGGCTTCCGGAATGAGAGGCCCGATGGGCCTTGGCGGCGCAGCCGCGCGGCCCGGGCTAGCGTCGACCCCTGGGGCGCCAACTCCCCCTCCCGCCGCACCGGCCGACCCCGCGAGCGAGCTGCGCTGACGCGCGGCGTGGATCAAACTCTGCATCCTGGATCGTCGTCACCCCTGCCAAGCCCAAGAAGGAGCGCGCACCATGGCTAAAGGCCAAGAGAGACCCAAGAATACCAACAAGCCCAAGCTGACCGTCAAAGAGAAGAAGCAGAAGAAGAAGGACAAGGCTGCCGCCAAGTAGCTCGCCGAACGACGCGGGCTCGGCGGCGACGCTGGGCCCGCGCGGCGCGCCTCGATACGATGGTTCGTAGCTAATTTATTAGCGCGGTCGAGCTTGGCGCCGGAATCGGAGCGGACAGTGGACCGGCATGGTGGTGCGTCATGCGCCACGCCCCCCCTTCCAGCACGAACACGTTAGTCGCAGCGAGGTGAGCAGGCTCCCCGGCCCCGCCTTCGTAGCAAAGCACGATTGCGACTTCGCCCAACAGCTGCACAATCGGCGAACTGCAGCGCAGGTTGAATGCGCGGTCCTGGTGCAAAATCGCGCGCCAGCTACCGAGCACCGCTTCGCGCCCGATCAGGATTGGAGCCCCAGGGTGGGCACAAGCAATCGGCGCCGTCACGGCCCAAACCTCGGCCATCGCTCGAGCGTTCCCCTCACTGAACGCTCGGTAGAAGCTCTCGTTTGCGACCAGCACCGCGCTTTCGGCTTTGGCTCGTTCGGCTCCGATCATCCGACCGACTCTACCCGACACGGCAACCCGGGCCAGAAGCGCTAGGTCCCCAGCCACGTCGGCGGCCATTTGCTGGGCGAGACAGCGCCGCGGCTACCCAGGACCGCCGCGGCAAGTCGCCTCGACGAGATCAGAGCGCACACGCGCGAGAGGCGTGAACGTCACGTTTCGCGCGGGGCTCGAAGCAGGAATGGCGGAAACAGGCGAGTAACAGTCGCGGCCTGGATATTGCTCACAGCGAGAACGGGAGCACCTCCATGAGAATCACCGTTCCGTTACTAATCGGCCTCGCGACGGCTTGTACCAAAACGCCTCCGGCAGAGTCGCCACAGACTCAGAGCTCGTCGCCCACGAGCGAAACCACCGTCACCCAAGCCGGGCTGAACACGAGCGATCCGGATAGCAGCACCCTGCAAACGCGCACCGACTCGGAGCCGCAGCCTGCGACGCGCGCTCTGGCTCGCGACAACACGCCCGCGACAACGGCAACGGAGCCGAACGCCAATGCGAACGCGAGTGCGAGCCGCGCCACCCCGGAACCGACGCCGGCTGCTCCGCCCACTCCCCGTGACGCGGACAACACACGCGTGAACGAGCGCGACCGCGACTCGAGCGCGTTGACGCCAATGGACCAGGGCAATGGCGGCGACCTGAAAATCTCGCAAGAGATTCGCAAGGCGGTCGTCGGCAACAAGTCGCTCTCGTTCAAAGCCAAGAACGTAAAGATCATCACCGTGGGCGGCAAAGTGACGCTCCGCGGGCCGGTAAAGAGCGCTGAAGAGCGCGCCACGATCGAGGCGGCTGCGCGCAACGTCGCGGGCGTCACCCAAATCGACAATCAACTCGAAGTCAGCAACTAGCCATTAAGGGAAACCATGAAAAAGTCAGTACTCGGAATCGTCGAGACGCGTGCGCAAGCGGAGTCCATCGTTGCCAACCTGCAGAACAGCGGTGTGGGAATCGGTGACATTTCGGTTCTGTTCCCGGACAAGAGCGGCACACGGGACTTTGCGCACGAACACAACACCAAAGCTCCTGAAGGTGCGGTCGCTGGCGTCGGAACCGGCGGCTTGATCGGTGGCGCACTCGGTCTCCTGGCGGGTGTCGGCGCGTTGGCTATCCCGGGCCTTGGCCCGTTCATCGCCGCTGGACCATTGATGGCCGCGCTCAGCGGTGCCGCAGCGGGTGCTGCAGTCGGTGGCATCGCCGGCGCCTTGATTGGGCTCGGCATTCCCGAGATCGAAGCCAAGCGCTACGAAGGCAAGATTCGCGGCGGGAACATCCTCGTTGCCGTGCATACCGAAAACTCGACCGAGCAGAAGCGGGCCGAGGAAGTCCTGAAGCAGGCGGGAGCACACGACATCACTTCCACCAGCGAGAACTCGCCTCCCAAGGAACGCGATTCCTCGCCGCGAGCGGTAGACAGCACTCGTTAGCGCGTCGTTGAGGCGGACGCCGTCGGGCCGTTTCGCCACAACCGGAGCGTCGCGAATCCGTCGCGAAACATTGCCGAAATAGCTCCACCGATAGCACGGAGCGCAATGGGCAATCGTGCAAGTGACCTTCGCGTGATCGGTCGTCGGGCGCTACTTGGCGTCGCGACGGCCGGTCTTCTCTCCGTAAACCTCGCCTGCAG
This sequence comes from Polyangiaceae bacterium, assembly GCA_035549735.1. Classification (GTDB taxonomy): domain Bacteria; phylum Myxococcota_A; class Polyangia; order Polyangiales; family Polyangiaceae; genus PMG-095. The sequence goes on from DASZQI010000046.1 coordinate 490,358, forward strand.
CAAGAAACCGACCGAGGCGTCCAGTAGCCCCGAGCCATCGGTCGGCGCCGCTAAGCCTGCCCCTGCGGCAGCCAGCGGCATGACCGTCGGGTTCGTGTACGTCGGTCCAAAAGACGACTACGGCTACAACCAGGCCCACGCCGAGGGCGCCAAGGCGGTCGCGGCCCTGCCCGGCGTGAAGGTACGCGAAGAGGAGCGCGTGCCCGAGACGGTCGACGTCCAGAAGACCATGGAAAGCATGATCAACCTGGACGGGGCGAAGCTGCTTTTTCCGACCTCGTTCGGCTACTTCGATCCGCACATCCTGAAGATGGCGGAGAAGTACCCCGACGTTACGTTTCTGCATTGCGGCGGTCTGTACACCGAGGGCAAGCATCCGAAGAACGTGGGCAGTTACTTCGGCTACATCGACGAGGCCGAGTACGTGGCAGGTATCGTCGCAGGCCTAACGAGTAAGACCAACAAGGTCGGCTTCATCGCGGCGAAGCCGATCCCGCAGGTGCTCCGCAACATCAACGCCTACACGCTCGGCGCTCGCTCGGTAAATCCCAAGATTACGCTGACCGTCATCTTCACCGGCGATTGGTCGCTCCCAGTCAAAGAAGCGGAAGCAGCCAACAGCTTGGTCGATCAAGGCGCGGACGTGCTCACCGCACACGTCGACTCGCCCAAGGTCATCATGGAAACCGCCGAGCGGCGTGGCGTGTTCGCAACCGGCTATCACGCCGACCAATCGAAGCTCGCACCGAAGGGCTATCTCACGGGCGCCGAATGGAACTGGGCGGTCGTGTACAAGGACTACATCGACAAGGTCAAGACCGGCGCTGCCTGGTCGCACTTGGTGCGGGGTGGGTTCAAGGAAGGCTACGTCAAGATGTCGCCTTACGGCGCCGCGGTCTCCGACGACGCGCGCAAGAAGGCCGACGAAGCCAAGGCCAAGCTCACTGCCGGCGGCTTCGCAATCTTCAAGGGTCCTCTGAAGGACAACAAGGGGGCGGAAGTCATCGCGGCCGGCGCCGAGCAGGGCCAAACCGACATCGTCCTCGAGAAGATGAACTACCTGGTCGATGGCGTGAAGGGCTCCATCAACTAGCCCAAGCGGGCGAGCAAGCAGGCCATGGCCCTCGGAGCCCCTCCCGTCGCTGCCGCTGCAGCGCACGAAAACGCGGCGCGCAGCGACGTCACGCGCGCCGCGTTGATCTGGGTTTCGTCTGCGCTCGACGCGCTGCTGGTTCCGATCGCGGGCTTTGGCGTTTCGCTCGCCTTGTTCGCGCTGTTCATCTCGTTCACGGGCAACTCTCCGCTCGACGTGTTCGCGGAGATGCTACGCGGCGCGTTCGGGACTTGGTTTTCCTTTCAAAATAGCTTGCTGCGAGCCGCCCCGCTCATGCTGACCGGGCTGTGCACGGCGCTGCCGGCGCGGCTCGGGCTGATCGTGATAGGTGGCGAGGGCGCGCTCGTGATCGGCGGCGTCGCTGCCGCGTCTACGGCCCTGATGTTGGAAGGGGCGTCACCCAGCACGGTGTGGCTCGGCATGGCGGTCGTGGCCATGTTGATCGGTGGTGCGTGGGTGGCGCTCGCCGGTGCGCTTCGCGTACTGCGCGGCGTCAACGAAACCATCAGCAGCTTGCTGCTCTCCTACATCGCCATCGCCTTGATGAATCATCTGGTGGAGGGTCCGCTCAAGGATCCGGCCAGTTTAAACAAGCCCTCCACGCGGCACATCGGCGAGGCCAACATGCTGCCGAGCCTGCCAGGCCTCGACGTGCACTACGGCCTGCTGTTTGGTGTGGTGGCCTGCGTTCTCAGCTATTTGCTCATGGATCACACCGTGTTCGGCTTTTCGAGCCGCATCGTCGGTGGCAACACTCGCGCCGCGCGTCTGAGCGGCCTCGACGTGAAGAGACTGATTATTTTCACCTGCTTTTTGGCCGGCGCCGCGGCGGGGCTCGCCGGCATGGTCGAGGTGGCCGCCGTGCACGGCAAAGCAAACGCCTCACTGGTGGCCGGCTACGGCTACACCGGCATTTTGGTCGCGTTTTTGGCTCGCTACAACTCACTGCTGATCTTGCCGGTCGCGCTCTTGCTCGGCGGAATCAACGCGAGCGGCGGGCTCTTGCAACGCACCTTCGGCTTACCGGACGCAACGGTCGGCGTGCTCCAGGGCATTCTGTTCATCGTGCTGCTGGCCGCCGAAAGCTACAAGGGCAGCTTTCGACCTTTCTCTCGCCTGCTCTTGAAAGGGGCTCGGTAAGATGACCGCTGACGCTGCGACACTCGGCCTGTGGGGCGTGCCGCTAGCGGTGCTGGGCGGCGCGTTGCGCGTCAGCACGCCGTTCTTGTTCGTCAGTCTCGGCGAGTGTGTCACCGAGCGATCGGGGCGCGTCAACCTTGGTCTCGAGGGCACGCTGGTCATGGGCGCTATGTCGGGATACGGCGTTTCCTACCTCACCGGCTCCGCCTGGCTCGGCGTTGCCGCAGCCGGCGCGGTGGGCGCGTTGTTCGGCGTGCTCCACGGCTACTTGTGCGCGCGACCGCGCGTGAACGACATTGCGGTGGGCATCGCGCTGATGCTCCTCGGCACGGGCCTCGCCTTCTTCCTCGGCAAGCCACTGGTTCAACCGAGCGCGCCGCGGCTCCCGGCGCTGAGCCTGGGCGCAGCCTTCTCCTCCGCGCAGGTTCGCTCGGCGCTCGAGGTCAACGTTCTGTTTCTGCTAGGCGCGGCGCTCGCGCCCACCCTCCGCTGGGCGCTCAAGAATACGCGTTATGGCCTGGCATTGCGCACGGTCGGAGAAAGCGCCGAGGCCGCCCGTGCCATGGGCTACGACGTGAACCGCGTCCGGCTCTTGGCGACCGCGCTCGGTGGCACGCTGGCGGGCATCGGCGGCTCGTTTCTGTCTTTGTTTTACCCGGGCAGCTGGAACGAGGGACTCTCGAGCGGCCAGGGGCTGATGGCGGTGGCGCTGGTCATCTTCGCGCGCTGGGATCCGGTGCGCTGCCTGTATGCGTCGCTGCTGTTCGGCGGCGCGAGCGCGCTCGGGCCCGCCCTGCAGTCAGTCGGGATCACCACCGGCTACTACTTGTTCAACGCGACGCCGTATGCGCTCACCTTACTCATCATGGTGCTCAGCAGCTCCGCTACCCAAACTTCCGCTGACATGCCGGCTGAGCTCTCGAGGGCCCGTTAAATGGTTCTCAATCCTGCGATCCTCGCGGCGCCGGCCAACGTTTCGGGTGTGCGCTTGAAGTCTCCTCCCCCATTGCTCGAAGCGGAGGGGGTTTCGAAGCGCTTCGGCTCGGCGCTCGCGCTGGATGATGTCAGCTTCCGACTCGAGCCCGGCAGCGTTCACGCGCTCCTGGGCGAGAATGGCGCCGGGAAGAGCACCTTGGTCAAGTGCATCATGGGCTTTTACCACGCTGACAGCGGCCAAGTGCGCGTCGCCGGTCAGCCCATCGCGCCCAAGAGCCCACGCGACGCCCAACGCCACGGCATCGGCATGGTCTACCAGCACTTTACGCTGGTCGAGAACATGAGCGTGCTCGAAAATCTAGTGCTCGCTCGCGCCGACGTGCCGCGTCTCATCGATTGGCAAGAAGAGCGAAAGTCGATCGACGCTTTCATGGCGGGCATGCCGTTCCGCCTTCCGCCCGACAAGCTGGTGCGACAGCTCGCTGCAGGCGAGAAGCAGAAGCTCGAAATCATCAAGCAGCTGTACCTCGGCAGCCGCATCGTGATCCTGGACGAACCGACCAGCGTGCTCACCCCGCAAGAGGCCGACGAAATTTTGGGCCTGCTCAGGCAAATGGCGCACGACGGCCAGGTCAGCGTCGCCATGATCACGCACAAATTCCGGGAAGTGACCGCGTTCGCCGATCAGGTCACCGTCTTGCGCCGCGGCCGGTTGGCGGGCTCCGGCCGCACCAGCGAGCTTTCGCCCGAGGCAATGGCCGAGATGATGGTCGGCCAAGAAGAGCTCCCGCGGGGCGCGTTCGAACGCCACCGCATTGAAGCGCGCGATTCGTTGCTCCGGATTGATAGGCTGACGGCCGACGACGACATCGGCCTGCCTGTGCTCGATGAGGTGAGCCTCGAGGTCGCCCCCGGCGAGATCGTCGGCATCGCCGGCGTCTCTGGCAACGGACAAGACGAGCTGGTCGAGGTGCTCGCCGGGCAGCGTCCAGGAAAGGGCGGCAGCATTCACATCGCTGGCGCGAAATACGTGGCCACGCGCGCGACGCTTCACGCGCAGCGCGTGCGCCTATTGCCCGAAGCACCGCTACGCAACGCCTGTGTCGCGCACATGACCGTGGCGGAGAACATCGGCTTTCGTAGCTTCGACGCGCCTGGCTTCACTTTCCTACGCTGGCTCGTCAGCCGCGGTAAGCTACGAAAGCGTGCGCGCGAAGCCGTCCACGAATATCGCATCAAGACGCCTTCGGTCGACACCGAGATTGGCGCGCTCTCCGGTGGCAACGTGCAGCGCGCCGTACTCGCCCGCGAACTCTCCGGCGACGTCGCGTTGCTCATCGCCGCCAACCCCTGTTTCGGCCTGGATTTTGCGGCAGTCAACGAGATCCGCTCGCGCATCGTCGAAGCCCGCAACGGCGGTGCCGGCGTTTTGCTCGTCAGTACCGATCTCGAAGAAATCTTCGCCCTCTCCGACCGCATCCTGGTCATGAGCGAGGGCCGAATCGTGTACAGCGCCAAAGCATCCGACGCGAACCTCGCGGACGTCGGCCGTCACATGGCGGGTTGGTCGGAACCGAGCGAGGCGCGGGCCGGCTAGGGCGCCTCGAGCGCCTTGAATTCCGGGTTCTTGGCTAGAAAATCGACGATGAACGAGCAGCGCGCCTCCACTTTTTCACCGCGCTTTCGTACCAGCTCGAGCGCGCCGCGAGCGAGCTGGCTGCCAATCCCCTGCCCGCGCATTTCAGTCGGCACTTCGGTGTGCACGATGGCCACCACGCCCGGCCTGCGGCGGTAGACCGCGAACGCCACGTGCTCACCCAGTCGGAGCTCGAAACGGCTTTGCTGTTCGTTGTCTTCGACCACACCGCAGCGTAGCGCAGCCTAGCGTCGGCGCTTGTTCTTGCCCGCGGGCTTCGGCTGCGTGCGGGCGAGCTCGACGAACGCGGAGATGTAGTCAATTTTCGTGTCGGACGCGCGAACGCCCAGGAAGATTTGTTTGGCGACGCCGTGACGTCCGAGCCGTACCGCCGTGATCCCGATCTTGGGCGCGTATTCTGCGACTAGCCAACCTGGCAGCGCGGCAACACCGCGACCGCTCGCCACCATCTGCAGCATGATATCGGTGGTTTCGATCACTTTGTGGCGTTTCGGCACACACCCTGCGGGAAGCAAGAACTGGGTGTATACGTCGAGCCGCTCGATCTCGACCGGGTAAGTGATCAGCGTCTCCTGCTCCAGCTCTGCCGGGACCACGTAAGCCCGCTGGGCAAAAGCATGGTCGCGACCGACCACCAACACCTGCTCGTAGTCGAACACCGGCTCGAAGTGCAGCCCCTTGCGACGCAGTGGATCGGGCGTGACCAGCATGTCGATTTCGTGCGCGAACAGCGCGCCAATCCCGCCGAATTGGAACTTCTGCTTCACGTCCAAGTCCACATCCGGACATGCTCGCAGATAGGGCTCCACCACCTTCAGTAGCCACTGGTAGCAAGGATGACATTCCATGCCGATGCGAAGGGTGCCACGTTCGCCACGCGCCAATTGGCCGAGCACGTGCTCGGCATGCTCCAGTTGTGGCAGCACGCGCTGCGCGAGCCCGAGCAAGTAGCTGCCCGCGGTCGTCAACCTGAGCCCGCGCCCTTGCCGCTCCCAAATGGCAATCCCCAGCTGCTCCTCGATCTTACGGACCGTGTGACTGAGTGCGGACTGGGTGAGCCCGAGACCTGCAGCTGCCGCCGTCAGCGAACCGCGGCGATCGACCTCGCGCAGCAAGCTCAGATGCGCGCGTTCCAGGACGGTCATCCATGAACCTCACTCATTGATTCATTAGAATTTACCATTATTCCTCATGGGTCATCGAGGCTAGCCTACAGTGAATCCGCCACAAGGAGGCGGCTGCCATGGCTCGCACCCACAATCTCGGTTTTCCAAGGATCGGCGCGCAGCGCGAACTGAAGTTCGCCCAGGAAAAACACTGGAAAGGCGCGCTTTCGCACGCGGAGCTCGGCGCCGTGGGCCGCGACCTCTGCCGTCAAAATTGGCAGCGCCAGGCTGGCCTCGACCTGACCCCGATAGGCGATTTCTCGTTTTACGACCAAGTGCTCGACACGAGCTTTCTGCTCGGCAACGTGCCGGAGCGCGCTCATGTTGGGCAAGGGCAGGCGCTGGACGCGTACTTTCGGATCGCGCGCGGGCGCGCCGCGGGCGACGCTGGCGCTGGCGTTGCCGCGGGTGAGATGACCAAGTGGTTCGACACCAACTATCACTACATCGTCCCCGAACTCTCCAAAGACACCGCCTTTGGCCTGAACGCAGCGCGCCTGCTCGCCGAGCTCGAAGCCGGGCAGCAGGCAGGTGTGCACGTCAAGCCGGTCCTGCTCGGACCGATGAGTTACCTGTGGCTCGGCAAGACCAAAGATGGCAGCGACAAGCTGTCACTCTTACCAAAGCTCTTGCCGGTGTACCGTGAGCTTTTCGCGCTGCTCGCTCAAAAGGGCGCGAATTGGCTGCAGATTGACGAACCCGCGCTGGTCACCGAGCTCGGTAGCGCTTGGCAACAGGCCTATCGGGACGCGTACGACGCTCTGCAAGGCGCTCGGCCCAAGCTGCTTCTCACGACCTATTTCGGTCGCCTCGGTGAGAACTTGCAGCTCGCCGCGACCCTTCCGGTCGACGGCGTGCACCTCGACGCCATCAGCGCCAGAGCCGAGGTGGACGCCTTGCGGGCTGCGCTGCCCGACAGCCGCGTGCTTTCGCTCGGGGTGGTGAGCGGCCGCAACATTTGGCGAGCCGATCTGGAGCAGATACTCGACTACCTCGAGCCCATTCACGAAAAGCTCGGCGATCGTCTGTGGATTGCGCCGTCGTGCTCACTACTTCACGTGCCGGTCGACCTGGCAAGCGAGCAAAAACTCGACCCTGAGCTCCGGTCGTGGCTGGCGTTTGCCCAGCAAAAGCTGGAAGAGGTCGAGACGCTCGGACGAGCGCTGAACGGCGGGCGAGCCAGCGTGCGCGCCGCCTTGGAGCAAGCGTCGCGTGCCCTTTCCAACCGAAAGCGATCGAAGCGCGTCACCAACCCGCAAGTGCAGGCCGCGCTGAAGGCCGTGGACTCGAACTGGGGCCGGCGAAAGTCCCCTTACCGTTCACGGGCAACGCTCCAGGCCCGCGTCTTCAACTTGCCCAAGTATCCGACCACCACCATCGGCTCCTTTCCGCAGACGGCTGCGATTCGCAAGGCACGCAGCGAGTTTCGCGCCGGCAAGCTCGGGCCTGCCGCGTACGAGGCTCAGATGCGGCAGGAAATCGAGCACGCCGTGCGCGAGCAGGAAAAACTCGGCCTCGACGTGCTCGTCCACGGCGAAGCCGAGCGCAACGACATGGTCGAATACTTCGGCGAGCAGCTGGACGGCTATGCCTTCAGTGAGTTCGGTTGGGTGCAGTCGTACGGGTCACGCTGCGTGAAACCGCCCATTCTATTCGGCGATATCAGCCGACCGCGGCCGATGACCGTCGAGTGGATTCGCTATGCCCAATCGCTCACGAAGAAACCGATGAAGGGCATGCTCACCGGACCCGTCACGATCTTGAATTGGTCCTTCGTGCGCGACGATCAACCGCGCTCGGTGTCGTGTTATCAGCTCGCGCTGGCCATTCGTGAGGAGGTGTTGGACCTCGAGCGCGCAGGGGTGCGCATCATTCAGATCGACGAAGCGGCGCTGCGCGAAGGCCTCCCACTACGTCGCTCGGAGTGGAAGGAATACCTGGCCTGGGCGGTCGCCTCGTTCCGCCTGGCCGCCAATGGCGTGGCCGACGAAACGCAGATCCACACGCACATGTGCTACTCGGAGTTCAACGACATCATTCAGTCGATCGCCGCCATGGATGCGGACGTGATTACGATTGAGACCTCGCGCTCGAACATGGAGCTCTTGGATGCGTTCGACGCTTTCGAGTACCCGAACGAGATTGGCCCGGGCGTATACGACATTCACTCGCCCAACGTCCCGAGTGAGCAGCAAATCGTGGATCTGATGACCAAAGCCGCGCGGCGCATTCCGGCCGAGCGCCTGTGGGTGAACCCTGACTGCGGCCTGAAGACCCGCAGCTGGGAAGAGGTCTTGCCCGCGCTGCAAAACATGGTCAACGCCGCGAAGCGACTTCGGGCGCTACCGGCCGCAACAGCCTAAGGCGGCCCTTCTTTACGCGGCCGAGTCCAGGCCAAGACGCGCTTCGGCGCCGTCCGTGAGCAGGCGGTGTCCGAAGCTCACCATGCTCTCGACCACGGCTGGCGAAAGGGCGTAATGACTAATCGGCGTCGCCGCGAGTCCCCGCGAGCGACACGATCGGCCCGCCGATACGAGCCTGCCAGAATGCCCGCTCGTCGGGACGATGCGTGACCATGAGCAGCGTGCTCTTTCTCTGCGTGCACAGCGACTCTGCGAGTTCTAGCACTCGGGCACGGTTGTCTTCGTCGAGACCTGAAGTGGGCTCGTCGAAGACGACCAGTGGAGGCACCTTGATTGCAGCGCGCGCCACCAATACCAGGCGCTGCTGACCGAACGACAGCTCACGAAACGGCGCGCTCGGCGCGACTCCGAGCTCGAGCCACGCGAGCCAGGCCCGCGCCCGCTCGCGATGACTGGGCTCGATTCTTTGATACACGCCGATGCTGTCGAAGAGGCCGCTCACCAGCACCTCCTCCACGCTGCCGGCAACGCGGTAGTCCCGATGCAGCTGTCCGGAAACGACGCCGACGTTCTTTTTGATTTCCCACACGCTCTCGCCGCTGCCGCGCCGCCGGCCAAAGAGAGAAAGGGCGTTGCTGTACGCTTGCGGGTGATCGCCGGTGATCATCCCGAGCAGGCTGGACTTGCCTGAGCCGTTCGGCCCCTCAATCAGGGTGTGCTGCCCGACACGTATATCGAACTCGAGCCCTTCGAAGACGACGTGCTCGCCGTAGCGCACACTACCCTGTCGCAACTGCACGAGCGGCGCGTCCGCTGCGAGCGGTTCGTAGAAGCTCCCGAGCTCCACGGGCGGCCGCGGACGACGGCCCTGCCCGTCCCCGCTGCGCTCGAGAAATGCCTGCGCGGTCCCGCGAAACGAGACTTGTCCACGCTCGACGACGCATACCTCGCGCACCTGCTCCGGCAAGAACGGGAATGAGCGCGCGTCGAAGGCGGAAGCAACGACCACGGGCAGCCGCCCGGCGACATCCATGATTGCTCGCGCTAGCTCGGCGCAAGCCTCACGGTCCAGCCCGTCGAAGGGGTCGTCGAGGATCAAGAGCGAAGGAGCGCTCAGCACCGCCTGCAGAAGCAGCACCTTGCGCGCCTCTCCGGTCGACAGCAGCCGATAGCCGCGCACCCACAAGCCGGTGAGTCGGAATGCCGCCACCAGCGGGTGCTCGCGGGCGCAGTCGCCGAGTAGCTCGGCAACGGTGCGACTGGTATCGGCGCCCTGCGCGAAGTTGCTCTCGTCCGCAGCCAGCTCCGCCTCGAAAAAGGCTTGCTGCGACTCGGCCGACAGCAGCCGGGAGCCCGCCACGCCGGCCGCGAGCGCCCGAGCCACGTTCGACTTACCCGAGCCATTGGTCCCGGTGATGAGCCAAAGCCCGGAGCCGGACTGCGCGAGCTCGAGCAATCCGATCCGGGCTTCAGCCATGACAGCCAGCGCGTTCGCGCTTTCCGCTATCTCAACCGCCAACGGCGATTTGCTTCATCGCCGTCATGTGGCCGCGAAGCACCAGGCCAACCTTCTCGACCGGGTGGTTCTCGATCGCTTGGTTTACCGAAAGCAGCTTGCGATTATCGACCTGCTGGCTGCCAGGCGCAAAGGGCTGACCGATCACGTCCGCGCCCTGCTTGCTCATGAATTCCTTGAGCAGCGGTACCGCGGCGTGGCTGAACAGGTAGCAGCCGTACTCGGCCGTGTCGCTGATCACCTTGTTCATCTCGTACAGCTTCTTGCGCGAGATGAGGTTCGCGATCAGGGGCGTTTCGTGCAGTGATTCGTAGTAGGCGGACTCGGGCTTCATGCCCACTTCGACCATGCACTCGAACGCCAGCTCCACGCCGGCCTTGACCATGGCGACCATCAACACCGCGTTGTCGAAGTACTCCTGCTCGCTGATCTTGTTCGGACCCGCCGCGGTCTGCTCGAAGGCGGTGTCGTTCGTGGCCGCGCGCCAGCCGAGCAAGTTCACGTCGCCAGCGTCCCAGTCTTTCATCATCGTCGAGCTGAAAACGCCGGTGATGATGTCGTCCTGGTGCTTCTTGAACAGCGGCCGCATCAAGCCGCGAAGCTCCTCGGCCAGCTCGAAAGCCTTGATCTTGGCGGGATTGCTGAGCCGATCGAGCATCAGCGTGAGGCCGCCCTGCTTGAGCGCCTCGGTGATGGTCTCCCAACCGAACTGCACCAGCTTGCTCGCGTAGCCACGCTCGATCCCGAGCGCCACCATGCGGTCGAAGCACAGCAGCGAGCCGGTCTGCAGCATGCCGCACAAGATGGTCTGCTCACCCATCAAGTCGCTCTTCACCTCGGCCACGAAGCTCGATTCGAGCACGCCGGCCCGATCACCACCGGTGGCCGCCGCGTAAGCCTTGGCGATCTCGAGCCCGTCGCCGTTCGGATCGTTTTCGCGATGAACCGCAATCAGCGTGGGCACGCCGAAGCCGCGCTTGTATTCTTCGCGCACCTCGGTGCCGGGGCATTTCGGCGCCACCATCACCACGGTCAAATCTTTGCGGATCTGCTGGCCTTCCTCGACGATGTTGAAGCCGTGGCTGTAGGCGAGACAGGCGCCTTTCTTCATCAGCGGCATCACCTTCTGCACCACGTCGGCGTGCTGCTTGTCGGGAGCCAGGTTGCACACCAAATCGGCGGTCGGGATGAGCTCTTCGTAAGTGCCCACCTTGAAGCCGTTGCTGGTTGCGTTGGTGAAGCTCACGCGCTTCTGCGCGATAGCGTCCTGTCGCAGCGCGTAGCTGACGTCCAGGCCCGAGTCACGCATGTTGAGGCCCTGGTTCAGGCCCTGCGCGCCGCAGCCGACGATGACCACCTTCTTGCCGCGCAGCTTCTCCACACCGTTGAATTCGCTGCGGTCCATGAACCGGCACTGCCCGAGCTGCTCGAGCTTCTGCGCCATCGTGAGCGTGTTGAAGTAGTTTTGACGGGACATCGTTGCTCTCGCAGTTCTCGATGCCGGACTGGCACCGGAAGCCCCAGGATAGACCGCTAGGCGCCTCGAGCCAACGTTGCGCGTCTGCCTATTATTGGTAGTCTAAATTGCGCGGTTCGCAATTTACCATGTCCGACCACGAAGACTTCAGACTTTTCCTGCACTTGGCGGACAGCCTGCATTTCGCTCGCAGCGCCAAAGCCCTGCACATGAGCCCGTCGGCGCTCACCCGCGCCATCCAGCGCATCGAACACGAGCTCGGACAATCGCTGTTTCAGCGCAGCAAACGCAGCGTCACACTGACCCGCGCAGGGGAGCTTTTTCGCGACCACGCTCGCGCGCAGCAGGCCGCGCACGCTCGCCTGCTCGAGGCGCTCGCGGCCGAAACGCTGGCACCCACCGGTGAGCTGCGGATCGCCTGCACCGTGACCGCCTGCCACTCCATCTTGCCCAAGTTGCTCGCGCGCTGTCGTGTTCGCTACCCCGGCATCCATTTGCAGCTCAGCACGTCGGACGCGGCGCGCTGCATGCAGAGCCTGGAAAACGACGAGGTCGACCTGGCCGTCGTGCCGGAGCCCGACCGCCCCGATAGCGATCTGCGCTTCGTGCGGCTGGCTCACACCGAGCTCTCCTTCATCGCTCCCACTTCGGACGACGAGCTCGCCCAGCGCGCCAAGCTCGGGGGTAGCCATTGGAAAGGCCTGCGCGTCGTGCTCCCACGTCGCGGCCTCGAACGCGAGCGCTTCGACGCCTGGCTCGAACCCCAAGCCGCGCGCCCCGAAATTTACGCCGAGGTCGACGGCAACGAGGCGATCCTGGCCATGGTCGCCCTCGGCTGTGGCGTCGGCATCGTGCCCGAGCTCGTGCGCAAAGACAGCCCGTTGCGCAGCCGCATCCAACGCGTGGAGGTGCGCCGCCCGCCGCGCGGGTACCACGTGTCGCTGTGCGCAAAGAGCCGCACGCTCGTGCGCAGTACGGCCGCAGCGCTGTGGGAGCTCGCGCCGGCCACGGCGTCTCTCTAGAAACGCGCTTTTTTTGCGTAGACCGCTCGGTTCTCAGTGCCCTGCAACGAGCAGCTTCGAGAGCAGCGTCGCCAGGCCTAGAAAGCTGAAGAAGCCGCTGACGTCGGTGACGGTCGTGAGAATGATGGACGATGCGGTCGCCGGGTCACGCTTGAGCGCGGTCAAAATGATGGGCACGGAGCAGCCGCTGACGGCCGCGATCACCATCGAGCAGACCATCGACACGCCGATCACCAGCGAGAGCCCGGGGTTTCCGCTCCACAAGAAGGTGCATAGCGCCGTGATCAACGCGACCGAAGAGCCGTTGACGAAGGAAGCGAGCGCCTCCTTGCGGCAAACTCGCCACCAGTGCCCAATGCGGATCTCGCGCAGCGCCAGGCCGCGGCTGGTGACCGCGAGCGCCTGTGCGCCGGTGTTTCCAGCCTGTCCTGCCACGACCGGCATCAGCACGGCCAAGGCGGTGAACTTCGCGATCGTGGCGTCGAACAAACCGACCACGGTGGCGGCGAGAAAGCCGGTCACGAGGTTGATGAGCAGCCACGGCAGGCGACTTTTCACCGTGAAAAGCGGCTTCGAAAGGGCGCGTTCGTCCTTGCCGGCGCCCACCATCTGCTGCAAGTCGTCGGTCGCTGCGTACTGGGCGGCGCGCACCAGCGTGTCGTAAGGCAGGATGCCGAGCACCTGACCGTCGAGGTCGACCACGGGCAAGCTCGTCAAGGCATGGCGGTTCAGCAAATCAACGACCTCGTCGCGGGTCGCCATCGGATTCACCACCGGCCGATCACGATCCGCGAGGCTGCCCATGGCAGCGTTGTCGGGCGCTCCGATCAGGCGCTGGAGTGAGACCACCCCCGTCAACTTGCCTTCGTCGTCGGCCAAGACCACGTCGGTGATCTTGCGATCTCGCGTCTTGCGAATGCGAATCAGCGCTTCGTCGACCGTGGTTTCTTCGCGGAACGTGGTCACGCGTGGATCCATGAGCCGCCCAGCCGTGTCCTGAGGAAACTCCAAGGCTTCACGGATGTTGCGCTGACTTTGCGCTGGCAAGGCGGCGAGCAGGCGCGCGCTGGTGTCATCGTCCAGGTGCGCGAGCCAGCGCGCGGCTTGCACGAAATCCGCGGCGAGCAGCGTGTCGCGCGCCCAGGTGTCATCCATGCAGCGCAGCGTGCGCGCGGCGGCGTCCACGTTCATTCGCATGAGCACGTCCGAAGCGCGCCGCAAATCGAGCGGCAAAAGGGCGTTCGCCGCTTCTTCAGGGTCGACCTGCTCGAGCACGGCCCCGGCCGCACCCGGGTGCCCGCTCAAAAAATCCAGGGCGAGCTCAGCCAGCGCACCGCTCATGGCATGCCTCCGGGGATCACGCTGCGCCGAACGCTTGGCGGCGGCTCGGTCCAGCGTTCACGCTCGCGCTCCGAGGGGGGTGGCTCCAGCGAGAGCGCCGCGCCGATGAACCGAGTCATGGCAGACGCACCCACCGCGCACAACTCCGCCAGCGACGACGCGGTCTGGTCGGCGTTGGGCCCTGCCGCGGCCTGCCCGAGCTCGGTCTCGATGGCCCGGAACGTCGAATAGCGGAGCGCGCCGAGAAAGCGCCGATTGCGGTCGATCACCGGCAGCGCGTGATTGCGCTTCCAGCCGGCATGCCGAACGATCACGTCGAGCGGATCGTGCGCGAAGAGCGCTTCCGGATTGCGCGTGATGACGGTGCCGAAAGGGGCCTCGGTCGGCGCGAGCATGAGCTCACGCATGTTGAGCACACCGGTCAAACGCCGGTCGGCGTCGATGGCGTAGACGTAGTGCATGACACCCGCCGGGTAGGCGCGCAGCCGCTCCAAGACCTCGGAGACCGACAGCGTTTCGGGCAGCGCTGGCGCCCGCGGGTCCAGACGCCCGCCTGCGCAACGCGGCCCATATTGGGTCATTTTCGTCAAATCCGCCGCGCGAGCTGGCGTCACCGACTCCAAGAGCCGGGTGCGAGTCGCGTTATCCAGCCGAAACAACAAATCGGCGGCCAATGTTGGGTGGGCGGCCTCCAAAATTTCGCCGCCGGACTTTTCGTCCAGCCTGGCCAGCGAGTGCGCAGCGATCAACGGCACCGCCCGGGAGAGCACGTTCGCAGCGCTCTCCGCGTCCAGCGCGCCCAGCACCTCGGCCGCGCCCTCCGGCGGTAAGCGCTCGATGAATCGCGCCACTTCCTCCGGATGAGCCGCTGCAAAGGCGCGCACCAACATCAGCTCCGCGCTCACCGTCCACCTCCGCGCCGCACGATCAGCGTCGAGCGCTGATCGGCGAAGGTCCGCGCCGGCACCGAAACGTCGCCTTCTTCGCACTCCAGAATCACCGACGTCTCCGTGATGCGCACGATGCGCCCCTCGAGCCCATCGATGCGCACCACCTGCCCCACTTGATACAAGCGATGCACGTAGTGCGCCGACAAGATATTCGCCACCAAATCACGCCCGCCGAACCCGAACGCGAGCGCCGCCCCCAGCAGCATTCCCCCGAGCAAAATCAGTAGCGTCGCTTTCAGAAACGAAATTTCGATACCCAGCTGCTCGATCGCCACCAGCGCCGTGCCGAGCAAGAGCGCCATCTCGGTCACGCGCCCCAGGCGCTCGGCCGAGGTGACGTTGGCCGCGTGCGCCGTACTGATGACCACGTGCCGCGTGACACGCGCGGCCACCGTGCCGAGCGCGACGATCATGATCGCGACCGCGACCCGCGGCAGGAACGTGGCCACGCCGGACAACCAAGCGGTGACCACCGGCAGCCCCATGGTTTCGGTCGCCGCCATCACCGCGAACACGACCACCAGCCAGTACACGGCGCGCCCCACCGCCCCCTCGACACGATCGAAGTGCGGCACGCTGACCACGCCGGGCTGCAAACTACCGAGCCAGCTCGCGCTGCGCGCCACCAACTTGCGCGCCACGCGGCCCAGGATGGCCGCCGCGATCAACCCGACGATCAGGATCAGCACGGCAACGACCGTGCTTTGCGCCAACCCCGTCGCAGCGGCGATGCGATCAGTGAGGGGCTTTGCTACCTCGAGCCAGGCTCGTGCATCCATAGCGCCAGGCTAACCCATTCCAGTGGGTGCCAAGCAGCGCTGCGCGTCCCCTGCACCCGTGAAAATGTCGGCCGCTCGTGCGCGGGCCCTCGGGTCGGTAGGGCGGTGTAGTGATATCTGAGCGAATGGCGCTAACCGCGCCGTCGCCTTCTGAACGCGCCTGCGAGCGCCAGCGCCAACGCCCCCATGCTCGCTTCGCGCGAGCCGAACCCTCGCGAATTGCTCACGTAGCGCTCGTTTGGCACCGCGTCTCTATACGGCGTTTGGAAGTGCGCGTCCTCGGTGAGCGCAGCGGCCGGGACGATCGTGCTAAGCCGCGTGATCGTCGTGTTGCCGTCGATGAGAGACGCGATTCGTGCGCCTTGCATGCCCAAGAGCTCGGTCGCCGTCCGCGACTCCAGCACGAATGCTCGATTTCCGTGCGCGCTGACCGCTTTCCGCACGGCCTCCGGGTAGCTACCGGCCCGCAACAGCACAGCGTCGAGATCGTCGAGCGTCAGCGCGGCGAACGGCGCTGAAGGCCCCGCGAGGTCGGTCGTGGCCAGAAACACCGTAAACGCAACGCTCGGCGCGGCCCCGAGGCTCGCGAAGCGCAGCGGCACTTCTCGATGATCGCCCGGCATATTGAAATGAATACCGATGCTGGTCGGCCCACCTGCCGCGGCCGTTTCGTTGCGACGAATCGCGACGAAATAATAGCCGGAGTAGGCCGCAACCGTCGCCTGGTCCGCCGCAGAAATCGCGAACCCATTCTCACCCAGCCAAACATTCACGGCGTCAGTCGTGCCCGTGAGCACGACCGCGGTGACCGGACCGATGTTCACCGGCTCACTCACCCGCGCGCCCGTCCCGTCCTCGCCCTTGCTCCGAACCGCTCCCCCGGTCGCACCCAAACACCCGCAGCCCGACCCGGACCCGTCCGATTCGCGCTTCACGATCTGCGGCGCGGTCGCCGCGTCGAGCAGCTCCAGATCGGCGAGCGCGACCGGCTCCGGATCGATCGTCGGTGACGTGGGCATAGGCAGCAGCACGCCGTAATCGTCGGTCGTATCGGGCACCGCGATCTGCGCGATCACGTCGGTAGTAGTCGATTGGCCGCCGCCAGCGCCCGGATCGCGACGATGCACCGAGAGCAGCACTCGCTGCGCGTCTGCCCCGACGCTGCCGGGCCGCGAGCTCACCACGCCCCCACCTCCACAAGCTTCCGACACCCCAGTCGTGGCGAGACTGCATGCAGTCATCACCAATAAGACCCAACCCATGGCCTTCATAAGCACCTCACCCCCCAGAATACTTCGTTTTTAGCCTCGAGCGAAGCCGGGGACGCCCTTTAGCGCCATTCAGCTCGGTTTTTTGGGGGGCACCGAAGAAACGGGCGCGCTACCCGGCGCGGGGCGGCTCTAGCGCAGCCACCCCGCGTCGCATCCCGACGATTCACCACGCCTGCCCGTCGGAGCCGGCGCGCAGAAAGCGCTAGTACCGCACACCATCCTTCTGCGGCACGAAGGGCGAGATGGGGGCCGACAGGCCGTTGATGGTCGTGCCCGCGTACGCAAAGCCGGGCACGATACCCATGAAGTCCGCCGGAAAATTGAGCTTCGGCTTGGAGAGCTCGTCGAGCTTGCTCACCTGATCGCTCGACAGCACGAGGCTCGCTGCGGCCAGATTATCGTCGAGTTGTTTCTGACTGCGCGCCCCCAAAATAATCGAGGATACGCCCGGCTTTTGGGCGAGCCAAGCAAGCGCCACGCGCGCGGGCGTCGAGTCCACTTCTTTGGCGATCGCGATCAGCGCGTCGATGATGTCATAGGTCTTCTCGTTCAGATTGGCCTCCGCCCAAGCGCCGCGATCCGCTTTTTGTTTGCCGTGGTTCTCTCGCGTGTACTTGCCCGACAGAACACCGCTCTTCAGCGGCGACCAAGGCGTGATCCCCAAACCGAGCTCACGCGCCATTGGCACCAAATCGCCTTCGACCGTGCGCTCGAGCAGCGAATACTCGATCTGCAGCGCTACGAGCGGCGCCCAGCCCCGAAAGCGTGCGAGGGTCTGGGCTTCCGCGCACTTCCACGCCGGGGTGTCCGAAAAACCGAGGTAACGCACTTTGCCGCTCGCCACCAAGTCGTCGAGTGTCCGCATGGTTTCTTCGATCGGCGTGGTCGCGTCCCAGGCGTGCATCCAATAAAGATCGATGTAGTCCGTCTGCAAGCGCCTCAGCGAATTCTCCAACGAGCCGATGATGGCCTTGCGGTTGGCCCCCCCGCTGTTCGGGTCGCCCGGAAACATGCCTCCGAAAAACTTGGTCGCGATCACGACACGATCCCGACGCGCGGGGGTCTTGCCGAGGTGGTCGCCGATGATCTTCTCCGAATGGCCGTGGGTGTAAATGTTCGCCGTATCGATGAAATTTCCTCCGCGATCGAGGAAGTCATCGATGATTGCTTCCGAGTCCTTGACGCTGGTTCCCCAGCCGAGATCCTCGCCGAAGGTCATGGCGCCCAGACAGAAGGGCGAAACTCTCAACCCGGAACGACCCAGTGTGACGTAGTGGTCCAACGACATTTTGAGCTCCTGTTTCGAAACGAGCACCCGGTTGCACCGCTGACTCGCGCGCAAACACCGAGCGGGCGGGCAACATGGAGCCGCCCCGGAGCCATGTCCAGGCCACGCCTTGCAACGAGGAAGCGGCACGACTGCCTGAACGGGGAGTGGTCTTTCTCCTCCGGTTCCGAGCCCGAAAGTTCATTTAGGCCGCAGCATTTGCATGGCGCCAGGGTGACGAATTTCGTCGGAGTGGCGCGAGTATCTACTTACGATCCGCAGATGGGGATTCGACTACGATCGGTTGGGCAGCGCGAGCCGGATTCATGTCGTACGTCACCTGTCGTTTGGGAAAGCTACTCGCTGTGCGCTGGACGGCCACGCCTACGCGTCGAGACACCGACCAGCTGCTGACTGACACTCGGACCGCGAGTGAGGCAGCCGGCGGCCAACTGCGGCTATTGGCCGTGATACCGATTCAAGAGGTCGACATACCTCCGGCGGAAGTGCGTGCACGCATGCAGTTACTTCTGCCTCAACTGCTCGCCAATTTGCATTCCATCGACGCCGTATTCGAAGGCACCGGTGTGAAGGCCTCTCTAATCCGCACCTTGCTGCGCGGCATGGTGCTCGTTTCCAAACTCAACTTCGACTATCACTTTCACGCCAACATCCAGGACGCCCTTCGCCGGCTGGAAGTCAAAGTCGCGCTCGACCCGACCCGCACTCTGACCGCCCTGCGCGCGAGCAAGATCGTGCCGGA
>DASZQI010000047.1:0-33531 GCA_035549735.1 Polyangiaceae bacterium
CCTGGTCCAGCCGTGCATACGCAGCTGGCCAACTTGCTTCAGCCCAAGTGCCAGCCTAACCGCACTGCCTGGTCCAGCCGTGCATACGCAGCTGGCCAACTTGCTCCAGCCCAAGTGCCGACCCAACCGCACTGCCTGTCCAGCCGTGCATACGCAGCTGGCCAACTTGCTCCAGCCCAAGTGCCAGCCTAACCGCACTGCCTGTCCAGCCGTGCATACGCAGCTGGCCAACTTGCTTCAGCCCAAGTGCCAGCCTAACCGCACTGCCTGGTCCAGCCGTGCATACGCAGCTGGCCAACTTGCTCCAGCCCAAGTGCCGACCCAACCGCACTGCCTGGTCTAGCCTTGTGCATACGCAGACCAAGCGGCTCCTTCAGCCCAAGTGCCGACCAATCTTCCCGCTGTGTCTACCGCAGCCCGTGCGCGTGCCCGCACCGCGCAACTTGCTCTAGCCCACGTGCGTGCGCGCGATCGGTTGGCGCACGGGCGCACGGGCGCACGCGACTGCTACGAAGAAGCCCGGACGTCCTCGGTGGGCGTCCTCGGCGATTGCCTGCGCGCGATCGCGTGCGCGCGATCGGTTGGCGAATCGGCGCACGCGAGGGCCACTAAGAAGCCCGGGCGCCCTCGGTAGTGGTGGGCGCGAGTGGCTAGGCTCACGGCCACTAGTCGCTCTGCGGCACCCACTGGTCGCTCTGCCGCACCCACGGGTCGCTCTGCGGCCCGGTCGCTCTGCGGAACAGCCACCGGTCGCTCTGCGGAACAGCCACCGGTGCTCTGCGGCGGCCAGTGGTCGCTCCGCCGCACGCCCACTGCTCGCTCTGCCGTTCAATCGCTCGACCTGGGGTGCGTCCGATGACCCAAGGGGCGGCCCGCGCGCCGACGAGACTCACGGGCCCACGTGCATCGACCGCATACGCCGGTGAGCGCTTCGGACCACTGCGCCGTCAGCGATGTCTGTCAGTCGCCGTGGCCCAAGCCGGCGCTCCAACGGTTAGTTCAAATCCGCCGCGTCGACCGTGGGTGGGTCCAGCGGGCGCGCTACGAAAATCCAGCGCGGTTTGCCGTCGGGGCTGCTCACGCGCACGTGCTCATCGGGCATGGCGCGCAAGGTGACGGTGGGTCCGTCTTCGCCGGGTTCGATGTCGACCAGCGACATGCTGCCGAGCACTTGGAGCGCGCGCATCACCTCGGCTCGGGGCCCTTGCTCCACGAGCTCGGACAACCGTTTCACGCGGTCGTCGCCGAACGCGTCGAGCAAACCCTCGGCCCGGCGATACACCGCTTGTTGCGCCGGACTCAGCGCCTTCCACAGCTCCTTCGGCAGGGTCAGAGGCAGCGCCTGAACGGGCTTCGAAACCAGATGCTCGGTCGCTCGCATAGAAGAGAACCTAAGCACGGCGGCCGGCCTGTCAATTCGGCGCCTTCCGCGCAAATGTCGCCTTTGCCGGCGCGGCGCACCGTTCACCACAGTGGGAGTGTAACGCTTCGCGCTCAGACTGCGGCAGGTGCGCTCTTGTCGACCGCACCACCGCCCTTACCTGAACCCGCTGCGAGCTTTTGGAAGAGCACCCTGTCGAGCCACTCGGTCACCGGCAGCGCGACGTAAATCGACGAATAAGTGCCGAGCACCATGCCCACCGTGAGCGAGAGCGCGAACTCTTTCAAGGTGCCCGTGCCCCACACGAAGAACGCGAGCACGCTAATCTGCACCGTGGCGTTGGTGAGCAGCGTGCGTCCGAGCATTTCGGATGTACTCACGTTGATCAAATGCCGGAACGAGACCCCGCGTAGCTTGCCCAGGTTTTCACGCACGCGGTCATAAATCACGACCGTGTCGTTCACCGAGAAGCCGACGATGGTGAGCACCGACGCCACCGTGGTCAGGTTGATCTCTTTGCCGAGCATGATCAGGATGCCCACCATGCCGAGCGCGTCGTGCACGAGCGCCAGCACGCCACCCGGCGCGAAGCGCAAGTCGAAGCGCAACGCCACGTAGGCCATGATGAACACGATCGAGACCGCCAGGCTCTTGATCGCGCTGTCCCGAAGCTGCGCGCCCGCACGTGGGCCGATCCACTCCGAGCGCAGCGGCTGATCCGGCGCCTTGTCACCGAGCGATTGCTTGAGGCCGGCGACCAGCTGGTCGCCCTTACTCATCAGTTGAATCTCGACCTTGTGGTCGCGCTCGCTCTGGATGAACGGGTTGTTTGCGCCTGGACGTAGGCGCATGCCCTTGACCTTGCCGACGCGCTCACGAATCCAATCGAGGTTGGGCGACTCGTGAAAGCGGGCAGTGATCTTGTCGCCACCGGGGCTGAACTTGACCTCGCTCGCGCGGAGCGCGGCCGGGCACTCCGTTTCGGGCTGACCGGGCGTCATGCACAGCGCCCGCTCTACCTCGGTCTGCGTCTCGAGCGAGAGCGTCGAGACCTCTTGAACGCGGATCAGGTAATGGTTCTTCTGCTTGCCGTCCTCGACCTTCACCACGTCGGGCGTAGAAAACCCCGCGCGAATCACGGCCTCGCGCACCTCGTGCGCTTCCACCGCGGAGTTGAAGGCGACCTCGATTTCGGTACCGCCCTTGAAGTCGGTGCCGAACTTCGGCGGAATGCCGGGAACCTTGCCCAGAATCAGGAACACCGAAAAAAAGGTGATGAAAAGGCTCAGCGCTATGAAATAGCGCCGCACCTTCATGAAGTCGTACACCTTGTGTTTGGCAAAAAAGTGCATGGCTGAAAATCCGTCAGCGGTGGGCGATAGCGCTCGCGGTGCTCATCCCATGTCCAGGCGGCCGTGGCGGCCGAGCACGCGGATCCAAGCCTCGAAGAACAAGCGCGTCACGACGACGCCGGTGAAAATGTTGCAGATGATGCCGACGATCAGCGTCACCGCGAAGCCGCGCAGCGGCCCGGTGCCGTATTGCGCCAGCACCACGCCGGCGATGACCGTGGTCACGTGCCCATCGACGATGGCGCTGAACGCACGCCGGTAACCAATCTCGACCGCGGCGCGCGGACTCTTGCCGAGCGCCAACTCCTCACGGATGCGCTCGTTGATCAGTACGTTACTATCCACCGCCATACCGACGGTGAGCGCCAGCCCGGCGATACCAGGTAGCGTCATCGACGCGCCGAAGCTGGCCAGAATGGCCAGCTGCAAGAGCAGGTTCACGAGCACCGCGAAGTCGGCGATCAGACCCGCGCGCTGGTAGTAAACCAGCATGAAAAGGAGCACGAGCACGCTGCCGCCGATCGCGCCTTGCACGCCCAGCTCAATCGCGTCTCGACCGAGGGTCGGCCCGATACGCTGCTCGTTCGAGGGCGAAATCGGCGCCGGCAACGCGCCCGAGCGCAGCACCAGCTCGAGCTTGCGTGCGTCGCGAAGCTGAGCTTCCGGATCCGCCGAGCCGAGCGTGATCTGGCAATGCCCGCCCGCGATGCGCCCTTGAATCACCGGCGCGCTCTCGACCCGGTTGTCGAGGATGATCGCGAAGCGACGCTTGATGTTGGCTGCCGTAATCTTCTCGAAGATCTTGCCGCCCTGGTCGGTGAACGTCAGCGCAACGTGCCAGCCGCCGAGGCTGCCCTGACCCTGATCGGACTGCGCACCGGCGTCGCGAACCATGTCGCCCGTGACCTCGGCGCGGCTCTTCAGGAAGTACGTGCGGTAGCCATCTTCGGTCTGCTTTAGGGTGACTTCGTCGGTCTTGTAGATGAGCTCGAAGCCGACCTCGCGATCGGGCGGGACCGGCAGGGTGGCGACCCACTCGCGGAAGCGACGCAGCGTCTCTTGGCTGGTCTCTTTTTCGCCCTTCTTCAGGATCGCGTAGGTGATGACCTTGGTCCGAACCTCTCCGTCCGGTCCCTTGCCCACCTGCGCGTTTTCGCCCGCGAATTCGAGCCCCACCGGCAGCGTCGTGTCGTCCTTGGCGGCGGCGCGGATTTGGCCGAAAAAGTCGTTGTCGTCGTCGAGCAGCTTGAACTCGAGGCGCGCGGTCTGGCTGATGATCTCGCGGATGGTCGCGAAGCTCTTCTCGTCCGAGCCCGGGATCTCGATGATGATGTCTTCGTCGCGCGTGGAGATGGCGGCTTCACGCAAGCCGAGCTCGTCCACGCGGCGATGGATGATCTCGCGCGCCTGACCCACGGCGCGTTCGCGGATCCCGCTCTCGACCGCCGAACGAATCTGGTACTCGAACGTGCGCTTGTCCGGGCTCCGCACGTAAGAGAGCTCGGACTTGAAGCGCTCGAGAAAGCGCTCGTCGATCTTGGCAGGGTCGGTGCCCTCCTTGATGCGCATGCGGATGGCGTTCGCCGGACGACGCGGAGCCTCGAGCTCCACCTTCTCGCGTAGCTTCTGGTAAACCTCTTCGCTCGGCAGCTCATCGCCCTGGTGCAGGCCGAACAGCTTGGACAGCTCGAGGCGCATGTCCTCGTAGTAGTGGTCGCGCTTGTCCTTGATCGCTTCGTCCACGTCGACGGTGTAAACGAGGCGCATTCCGCCGCGCAGATCGAGCCCGGCGACCAGACGCGAGCTCACTCGCTCCTGCACGTAAGCAGGGCAGGGCAGCTTGCCGCCCGAGGCCGTGGACAGCGTGGGCCACAGCACCAAGAAAGCCAGAAACATGATCGAACCGGCGAGCCCGGCGCGCAAACGCCAGCTGCCATCGACCAGCTCGGTCGCGACGAACGCGGTCCACGCGCCCAAAATCCCGAGACCGACCATCGGCCAGAAGCCGTCGACCCAGGCCGCGCTGGCCGCGCCGCCGAACAAGACGGCCGCGCCCAGGTGCAGCACGCGCTTACTGCGCTGCAGCAAGCTCAAGAGCAACATGAGCCCGCTCAGGGCTCCGAATACGGCGGTGAGAACGACCTGGGGATTCACGCTCGACTCCGAGTGAAATTCACTTCTTCTCTGCAGCAGCAGCGGCGGGTTGCGGGTCGCCCGTGTCCGCGCCAGCGAGGCGAGCCTTGAGCACCTCGATCTTCACGCCGGGTGCGATCTCGAGTTTCGCGTAGCGATCCCCGATGTCGACCAGACGACCCACGATTCCGCCTTCGGTGAGCACGCGATCACCCTTCTTCAGGCCGGCGATGGTGGCCGCCTGCTTCTTCTGTTGCGAGCGGCTCGAGAAGACCAGAAGGAGGATGAGCGGCACCATCAGCAACATGGGCAGGATGCCGCCCAGCGCGCCCCCCGGCGCCGACGAGCCACCCGCCGGAGCGGCCGGGGCTGCCGGCGTCGACGGCTGGGAGACGCCCGTCTCACGCCCGGGCGCAGGAGGAACGCTCTGATAAGCGAACAGCAAGAGTCCGCCCTGAGAGCGGGCGACGGTGGGTGCGGACTCCCCAATGCCCGGGGAGAATTCGGCGAACGACACGCGGGACTCCTTGACAGGCCCGTTTTGACCCGTCCGCGAGAGGGTCGGGGCTATACCGAGAAACCCTGGGCCGTGCAAGGGAAGCTCGGGCGCCGAGCGGCGCCCTCCGTTCCATGAATCCAGGCTGTAACGGGAGCGTGGCGAGCCGCCTGCTGCGCGGGCACGCTTGACAGCCCTCGAGGTGGGTTGTACTCAAGCGGCCCTGTCGCCCCACCCCGGGAAGCTGTTTGGCGGAATCACCGCCGATTCGAAGGCGCGTAGCTCAGTGGTAGAGCACTACCTTGACACGGTAGGGGTCGTTGGTTCAATCCCAATCGCGCCTACTACCACGCTCCGCTTATGAGCACCTCGGCGCCTCCGCGCGTCACGCCGGCCGAGCTGCTCCGCGAGCGTGGTCAGCTTTCCAATGACGTAATAGCGACCTTGAGCGAGGGTCGCGTGGTCGACCTGCACACGCCGGTGCCGCCGGACACCGAGCTCACTCCGATTCGCATCGGAGACCCGCAGGCCCTAACGATCATTCGTCACTCCGCCGCGCACGTGATGGCGGACGCAGTGCAGCGTTTGTTTCCGGGCACGCAGGTGACCATCGGTCCCGCGATCGACGCTGGCTTCTATTACGACTTCGACCGACCCGACGGGCCCTTCACCGACAAGGATCTGCAGGCGATCGAGGCCGAGATGCGTCGCATCATCAAGGCCAAGAAGCCCTTCTTCCGCGAAGAGGTCAGCCGCGACGCCGCGCACGACCTGTTCGAGAAGATGGGCGAGAAGTACAAGCTCGAGCTGCTCTCCGTCATCAAAGACGACAAGCCAATCTCGATTTACCGCCACGGAAGCCCCGGGCGTCCCGAAGGCACGTGGCTGGACCTCTGCCAGGGCCCGCACGTGCCGCACACCGGCCATATCGGCGCGGTAAAGCTCACGAGCGTGGCCGGCGCGTACTGGCGCGGCGACGAGCGCAACCCGATGTTGCAGCGTGTTTACGGCACGGCGTTCCCCTCGGAAGCCGAGCTCGCCGAGCACCTGAAGATGCTGGAAGAGGCGCGCCAGCGCGATCATCGAAAGCTCGGCAAGGAGCTCGAGCTGTTCATGTTCCACGAGTATGCGCCCGGCATGCCCTTCTTTCTGCCGCGCGGCGCCGCCGTGTATCAGCGCTTGGTCGCCTACATTCGTTCGCTCTACGTCGACTACGGCTACGAAGAGGTGATTACACCGCAGCTGTTCGACAAGCGCTTGTTCGCGACCAGCGGGCACCTCGATAACTTCCTCGAAAACATGTACTTGCCGATCACGGCGGAGGGGCTCGACAAGGCCCGCGCCGGCAAGCCCGAAGAAATCGAGTGGCTCACTCAGAAGCCGATGAATTGCCCGAGTCACTGTCTGATGTTCGGGCAGCGGCGTCGGAGCTATCGCGAACTTCCCTGGCGAGTCGCGGACTTCGGCAGGCTCCACCGCTTCGAGCGCGCCGGCGTGCTGCACGGCCTGGCCCGCGTGCGTAGCTTCTGCCAGGACGACGCGCACATCTTCTGCACTCCCGAGCAGCTCGAGCACGAGATTTCAGCCTTCAATCAGCTGCTTTTCGGCGTCTACCGCGCGTTCGGTTTCGAGAACGTCAGCGTCAAGCTCGCGCTGCGGCCCGAAAAGCGCATGGGCTCGGACGAGCTTTGGGATCGCTCGGAGGGCGCGCTCGAGCGCGTGCTGGTCGCGGCCAACGTGCCATTCGAGAAGCTCGCGGGCGAGGGCGCGTTCTACGGCCCCAAACTCGAATTCCACGTGACCGACGCGCTGAAGCGAAGCTGGCAGCTCGGCACCATTCAACTCGACTACTCGATGCCCGAGAGCTTTGGGCTCGAGTACGTCGGCAGCGACGGCGGCGCGCACCGGCCGATCATGCTACACCGAGCGATCCTGGGTTCGCTCGAGCGTTTTTACGGCATTTATCTGGAGCACGTCGCCGGCAAGTTCCCGGTTTGGCTGGCCCCCGAGCAAGTGGTGCTGGCGACGGTCAGTGAGCGCCAAACCGAGTACGCCGAGAAGGTCCGCAATGACCTGGTCGCCCAGGGGTTCCGCGTGATTCTCGACGCCAGCGCGGACAAGCTGGGCGCGAAAATCCGCAATGCGCGGCTGATGCGCCACCCTTACATCGCGGTAATCGGCGACGAAGAATCGGCCAGCGAGACCCTGAGCGTGCGCTCGCGCGACGCGGGGGAGCTCGGCAAACTGAGCGTGTCGGAGTTCGCCACGCGTTTGCGTGATGAATCGCGGCCGCCAAAAGTGACTAACTGAGGATTCGAAGGGAGCTCGTGAACCGTACATGGCAATGAGTGGTGGAGCCGGAGGCAGGCGCTTCAGCCGAGACACACGCGGGCCGCAAATCCGCGTGAACCACAGGATCCGCGTGCCCGAGGTGCGCGTGGTGGCCGAGGACGGGAGTAACCTAGGCGTGCTGTCCACTGAGCAGGCGCTGCGCCGCGCTCAGGAGGCGGGCCTCGACTTGGTCGAGGTCAACCCCAAGGCGGTGCCCCCGGTCTGCAAGATTCTCGACTTCGGGAAGTTCAAGTACGAAGAGAAGAAGAAGCTCAGCGAAGCGAAGAAGAAGCAGACCGTCGTCGAGGTGAAGGAGATCAAGATCCGTCCTAAGACGGATGATCACGACCTCGACGTGAAGGTGCGCGCCATTCGCCGCTTCATCGAAGCCGGCAACAAGGTGAAGGTCACGTGCCGCTTCCGCGGGCGCGAGATCACGCATCCCGAGCGGGCGCAGATGCAGCTCACGTTCATCATTTCCAAGATCGAAGATCTGGCGAACGTCGAGCAGCGGCCCACCATGGAAGCGCGCACGATGTCGGTCCTCGTCGCGCCCAAGCCGGCGGTGTTCCAGCGTCTCTCGATTCTCCAGCGCGAGCGCGAGAAAGAGCGCGAACGCACCGGTCGCTCGCCCGCAGACGATCACGCCGCCGAGGAGGAGCTCGACGAAGAGCTCCACGACCAAGACGACGATGATGATGATGACGACGATGAGGGGGATGCCGAGACCGGAACCGAGACTGGAACCGGCAAGGCCAACTAGCTCCGCCTGAGACCGTCACCGCACTAACTTGGAAAGCGCCTGATTTCGGGGCTTTCCAGCGCGTGCGGTGAATTCTGAGCACCGGCGCGGGGGCCGAGTCACTGTGAGTAGAGCCGCCTCAGCGCGGCTCTACCGGCATTTGGGGCCGGCAGTCGCGGAGGTTGTATGAAGTACCGGGCAGGGCCGCGTTGGCCGCAGTTCGGGGCAGTCGCATTGGGGCTGACCGTTGGTTGCGGCGCGGCCTCGCGCAACGAAGCAGGGCCCGAGCCCGGCTCGGGCGGTGAGGACTCTGCCGGCGGTGCACCCATCTCCGACGGAACGGCGGGGGCCGGCAAAGCTGGCAACAATCGCAGCGGCGGGAACGGCGGCGCGTCGAGCTCGGGCGCGGCCAATACCGGGGGCAGCAACGCAGGCTCGGGCGGCGCTAGTGGGAACGGCGGCAGCGACGCCGCCTGCGATTTGCCAGCGAGTAAACGCCTCGTTCGTTTGAGCTTTTCTCAGATCTCGAAGTCTCTCCACGCCTTGTTCGGAGACGAATTCGGCAAGACCGTGGACACCGAATTCGGTATCGGCACCGAAAGCGAGTGGCGAACGTTTCCGCCGTTGGCCTCCGCCCGAGAAGGCTCGGTCATCATCGAGCACCACTGGGCGGACTGCGATCAGATCGCGCGCAAGGCGGGCGCCTACACGCTCGCGAACCTCGACGCGGTTGCTGGCTGTGGCGCAGCGCCGAGCGAAGCCTGCGCGCGTGCGTTCGTCGATTCGTTCACCGAAAAGGTCTTTCGCCGCCCACCCACGAGCGACGAGCTCGCGTCGATGCAGCAGGTGTACAGCGAAGCGCTGACGATCGGCGCGTCCATCCCCGAAGCCTTGGCGACCACGGTCAGTGCGCTGATCTCGTCCCCCCAGTTCCTCTACCGAACCGAATTTGGTGGAGATGCTTCGAAAGGCGGCTCGCTCGATTCGTTCGAGCTCGCGAGCCAGCTGTCTTACTTTCTGACCGACGCTCCGCCAGATGCCGAACTACTCGACGCCGCGGCGAGCGACTCGCTCGCGACCCGCGCCGAGCTCTCGGCGCAGGCCACACGAATTTTGGAGACACCGGCCGCGCGCGCGAATTTCACGAGCGCGGTGCACTCCTACTTCGGCCTCGACGGCTTGTTGACGGTGGTGATCGACGATCCGGCGTTCACCTCCCAACTGCGTGATTCAGCCGCCCGCGAAGCCGAGTCGTTCATCGACGGCGCGCTTTGGTCGGGTCCGCTTTCCAACCTCCTGACCTCCCGCAAAGGTTACGTGAACAGCGCGCTCGCCAGCGTGTACGGCGTGACCTTGCCGCCGCCGCCTGCGGCTCCGAGCGTATTCGTCGAGCTCGAGCTCCCGAGCGAACGAACCGGGCTACTCACGCGTACTGCTTTTTTGGCTTCGAGATCGCGGCCGGACAACGCGTCCAACGTGATTGGCCGCGGACTCGCCATCAACGCCGCGCTGATCTGCGAAACGAACCCGCCATTTCCGGACGATCCCGCCATCGTCGACATCCGCCCCACGGGTGCAAACCTCAGCGCGCGGGAACAGGCCGAGTTCCGCGCCAGCCAGCCTTTGTGCAGTAACTGCCATGACAATTTCGACGCCTTCGGTCTGGCACTCGAGCGTTACGACGGCGTCGGTAGGTATCGCAGCGTCGACAGTCAGGGGCGGCCGATTGACCCGGTAGTGACCTTGCCGCCGTCGCTGGGTGGCGCGGTCGCCAAAGACGCCGCCGACATGCAGGCGCAAATCGCGCAGAGCCCGAAGTTCGCGCGTTGCATCGCCAAGAACATGCTGAACTGGGCGCTGATGGAACCTTCCTCGCTCACCCGCGACAATTGCCCCGCGGTCGAGTTGGCTCGCGCGTACACCGAGGACGACGGCAGCATGACCGCGCTGCTGCGAGCGGTCGCGGCCTCCCCGCTGCTGCGCGATCGCAAGCCCGGTGAATGAGCGCAGACTCTGACGACTTTGGCCGGCGTCCTATGGCGCCGTCGGCAGTCTAGCCAGCGTCAGCACCGCGATCCGGAGCCCTCACAGCGCCTCGGCGATGGCCTCGAGCAGCTTTCGCGTGCCGCGTTCGCGGCTGCCGCCGTCTTGATAATCGTCGAGAAAAGCGCCGTGTTCGGTGACTCGCAGCCGCGTGCCGCCGCGCTCCGCGAGAAACTCGACCGTGGCCAGCGAAACCGAGATCTTTCGCGACCCGATGTACATGTCGTAGCTGTAGATGAGCCGCTGGTTCTCGACGATGTCGAGGTAGTGCGCCACGAAGGTGTGAAGCTCGCCGCCCTTCGGACCACCTTGGTTGCGTTCACGCCCACCCACTCGAAAATCCATGTCGAGCTCGGGCGGTCCCCATTCAGCCGGACCGTGAAACCACTTGGTCTTCGACTCGCGCTTCGAGAAAGCCGAAAAGACGCGCTCGGGCGCGGCGTCGTAATGGCGTTCGATCACGAACGTGTCGTGCGTGACCGTGCGTTTGCTGGCGCTGGTCATGACGGGCTCTTGCTCTTCTTCTTCTTGGGGCTGGGCTCGGTCTCGCTCAGGAAGTCGCCCAGCCGATCGAGCCGCCGCTCCCAACTGGCGCGCCGCTCGCCGATCCATTTCTCGGCGCCGCGCAGCGCCTCCGGAGCGATGCGGCAGGTGCGCACTCGCCCCACCTTTTCCGTGCGGATCAGGCCGCTTTCCTCCAGCACTTGCAGGTGCTGCACGATCGACGGCAACGACATCGTGAATGGCTGAGCCAGCTCGCTCACCGACGCCGGACCGCGACTCAGCCGCTCGACCATGCGCCGGCGACTCGGATCCGAAAGCGCGTGAAACACGCGATCGAGCGCGACTGGTTGGTTAAGCATTGAACTAAGTATTCCCGGCAGCGACAGAGCGTCAATGAATACTTTGGCGGCTGACTAACCATCACTTCGATAAGACAAAGCAGAGCGCACAGCGGCGTGGCGCCATGCATTGGTGCACACGCGAACCTTCGATGCAGCGAATGTGCGAAGCTGACACACATCGTGTAACGATTTTCGTCGGGTCTCGTCGAACACGAAACCAAGTGTTCACCGTGCGCTTCATGTGTCGCTCGTCGTGCTGCGCTGAGCACGGAAAACACACGGGGCAGGAAAGCTACGCACCTAACTCGGCCACACGGCCAATCTAGGCGGAACCGTGGTGTTCGCGGCCGCGTTGGGATACTTTGCGTCGCTGGACGGAGAGTTCCGTCTAAGCGCGATGTGGGCCGAAGGCTCGCGGAGCCTGGATCAAAATTAGGAATGGAGAGCTTGGGATGAAAACTCTGTGGGCTGTTAAGGCTTTGCCGGCCGGTGCGCTGGCTCTCTCAGTCGGTCTGGCCGCGGTCGGTTGCAGCGACGCTTCGAAACTCAGCGATTGCGACCTTCAGGCCAAAATCGACGCACTCGGCACGGCTTCGGCCGACCTCGCGACCGTGGCTGGGTCCATGAAGGCGAAGCTAGTCGTCGCCTGCTCGAAGATTGCGGGCACCACGGCGCCGGCGAGCCCGACCGATGACGACGTCACGACCGCGTGCAATGCCGCGTCCGCGAAGATCGACGCGAACCTCACTGCCGCTGCGACGATCACCGTCGTCCCCGGCAAGTGCGAAGTCGCCGCGCAAGCACAGCTGAACTGCGAGGCGAGCTGCCAGGTCGACGCTTCATGCAAGGGCGGCGACATCACCGCCCGCTGTGAGCCAGGCAAGCTGAGCGTGGAGTGTTCGGGTTCCTGCGAAGGCTCGCTCAGCTGTGAAGCCAGCGCCAACGCCTCGGTCGAATGCGAAGGCGCGTGCAACGGCACTTGCTCCGGCACCTGCGAGGGAACGTGCAACGGAACCTGCACCGGAACTTGCTCGGTCAAGAACGCGGACGGCAGCTGTGCCGGTTCGTGCACCGGAACTTGCGAAGGCACCTGTTCGGCTTCCTGCAAAGGCAGCTGCAAGGGCAGCTGCACCTACGAGGCGAACGCGACCGCCATGTGCGACGCGACCGCGCGTTGCCAAGGCACGTGCACGGGCGAAGCCAAGGCACCGAAGTGCGAAGCGGAGCTCACCCCGCCCGAGTGCCAGGTCGACGCGGATTGTCAGGCGGGTTGCTCCGGCCAAGCGAGCCTCAAGGCCGAGTGCACGCCGCCCACGGTCGTGATCTCGGGCGTGGCTGACGCCGACTTCGCCGCAACCTTGACCGCCAACCTGCCCACGGTGCTGGAAGTTGCGGCCCAGGGCGAGCTCGTAGTCGACGCGGCTGGCGACGTGGTTCAGGCAGCGGGCAACTTGGTCGCCGAGATCCCGAGCGCGCCGACCTGCGTTGCCCAGTTCACGGGCAAGCTCAAGGCGCAGATCGAAGGCGCGGTCGAGGCCTCCGCCTCGGTCAACGTGTCCGTGATGGCGAGCGCGAAGGTCAGCACCAGCGCGAGCGCGAACTAAGCATCGCACCGCTCCGGGGACACCGAGTTCATCTCGTCGTCGGGTCCCCGTGAGCCCCCTACCGGACCAGCGCGTCGCAGGGCGTGTTGGTCCGGAGTAGGGCGTTGGGCACGAGCCGCCAAAAACGAGATGTCGCGATTGTGCGGGCCGCGTGGGGGCGGGGCAGTGCGCGCGAGGCGCGGCTGCTGGGTGGGCTTGGGAGCGCATTTTTGCCCAGGGGGAACTGTGCCGAACAGCGCGCACGTAGCCGCGTCGGCGCCCCTGAATAATCACTGAAGAGTGTGGCTCGCTAACGGAGCTGCTGTTCGCTGAGCGGAACCCCAATCTCTTCGGCGAGCGCTTGCAGGAATGCCTTCAAGATTTCGGCGCGGCGCGCGGCCTCGAGTCGGCCGGCTTCGGTGCACAGCGTCCCTGGCAGCGCGAGTAGTTTGGTGAAGAAGTGGTCGACCGAGAACGCGCGATCGTCGAGCGGGCGCGCGTCGGCCCAGGGATCGTCCGGGTGGAAGTAGCGGGCGCCGAGGCGTACGCCGGTCGAAAAGGTGCGCGCGATGCCGAGCGCGCCGAGCGCTTCGAGTCGGTCCGCGTCCTGTAGTGCTTCGCCGAGCGGCGAGCGCGGACGGCGACCCGAGCTGAAGCTGTGGTCCTCGATCGCTTCGACGATCTCGTCGAGCTGCTGCGGCTCGAGCGCGTCGGCTTGCAGGAGCTCACGCGCTTTTTCCGCGGACCATTCGCTGGCGCGCGCGCGTTCCGGGTGGTTCTTGGGCAAGTTCACCACGTCGTGGAGCAGCGCAGCAGAGACCGCGGAACGAAGCTCGACGCCGGGGCCCGCGAGCTTGACGGTTTGCAGCGCCACCCGTAGCAAGTGCTCGACGTCGTGGGCCGCGTCATCCGCGGAGAGCTCACGCACGTGCGCAAAGACGCGGGAAAGCACGGCGTCGGCCGCAATGCGTTCGAGGAGCTCGGAGCGGGTGGCCGGCGCGGCGCTGCTGGACGTCATCGTTTCTGCTCGACTGCTAGAAACGGCAAGCTCGGCCGTCAACCCCGTTCACGCGCTCGGTGCACGCTCGGCGCACGCGCTCGGCGTGGACGCGCGGATCCACGCCTTTCACCCCTTGAGCTGTGCTACCGGTGAAGGCCGCTCGGCGATGTGCAAGAGCTCCGTTTTCCAGCTGGTGCGCCTGTGCGTGCTTGTTTTCGTGCTGCTGTTCGGAGCGGGCGAGGCGCGGAGTGCCCCGCGTCGCACGGTGTTTTTCGAGTCGGCAGCGGGCGCACACCCGTCGCTGAAGTCCGTGCTGGTCGCCACGCGCGCCCCGCTGGCGGAGCTAGGTGTCGAGCTCTCGGTCGCTCCCCGGCCCGCGGCTGCGAGCCTTGCCGCGACGACTCAGGCGGCAAAGAGCATCGCGCAAACGACGCAAGCGCTCGCCGTGGTTTGGCTGGATACGGAAGGCGAAAGGTCTAGCTCCGCAGTACTGTATTTTTTCGATGCCGCTCGCTCGCGACTGCTCACGCGTCAGGTCGAAGTGAGCGAATCCGAGCCCGCTGCCGCCGAAGAAGTGGCGGTGGTGCTGCGCTCGGCGGTCGGCGCGCTGCTCGAAGGCGAAGAGGTGGCCATGACCGAAGTGGCGCTGCCTGAGGTCAAGAAGGAACCGCCCGCACCGTTAACGCCCCCTGCTCCAGCCAGTCCCGCGCCGCTGCCACCTGCGTCGCGACCCAATTCGTTCGGCGTGGGGCTTTCCTACGTCGGCTCGATCTTCAACGATCAGGGAACGTGGCAGAGCGGCGCGCGCTTCGCGCTGGCGATTCGGCCCTTTGCGTCTCGCTGGTGGCTCGGCGCAGCCTACGAAATGCTGTTGCCGCTCGATGCTGACGGCGCTGGCGCGAGGACGCGAGTCACGCGCCACCCGGCTGAGCTGAGCGTGGCGCGCGAACTGCTCTCAGGGCGGCTGCGCATCGCGCCGGAGCTCGCGCTGATAGCCGACGCGGTTCATCGTGAGACACGCGACGTCGACGCGACTCTCGAGGCCACCGCGCCCAGCACGCGCTGGCTCTGGGCGCTCTCGATGCGGCTGCGCGGGCGCTGCGTGCTCGGTGAGCGTGCGTCGCTCTGGGGCTCACTGGGCGCAGACTTCGTGCTGAATCCGTTCGAGCAAGTGGCCGCCCAGCCAGGCTCGGAGCTCGCGGTCGCGTCGCTGCTTGCGGTAAGGCCGCACGTTGAGGCGGGATTTTTGTTCGATCTCTGGTAATTTTAGAAATCTCCGCCCCAAAAAGGCGCGTGTCCCCACTTACCGCCGTGCCCCGCCCGGCGGACCCGCCTCGCATGAACGCCAAGCCCACGGACCACCTGGAGCTGGTCTCGCTCGCCGCCGCGGGCGACGCCCAGGCCCGGCGTGAGTTGGTGCTGCGCCTGCAGGGCCGGGTGCGTTCGGTCGCGCTCGCGATTCTCGGCAACGCGCACGACGCCGAAGATGCCATGCAGGCCATCATGGTCGAAGTGTTGGCCTCGAGCGGCGGGTACCGCGGCGACAACCTGCTCGGCTGGGCCGATCGCATCGCGGCACGCACGGCCATGCGCCACGCGCGCCAGCGCCGCGTGCGCGCCGCACAGTGCGAAGCCAGCGGTGATCTCGAAGACTTGAGCATTAGCTCGACCGCGCCGAGCTTTCCGGAGCACGACATCCCGCGACCGCTGATCGAATACTTGGCGGAGCTGCCGGAGGCACGGCGCGTCACGCTCGTGCTGCGTCATGTGATGGACTATTCGATCGAAGAGATCGCAGAGCTCACCAGCACTTCGCAAAACACGGTGAAGGATCGGTTGCTTCATGCGCGCGCTCAAATGCGGCGCTTGATTCGCCGCGATCTGTCGATTCTGGGCCGCCGCCCGTGGAGCAAGGCATGAACGACTCGCCGTGCACGCGCTGGGTCGCGCTCGCCGATCGCTCGGCCCTGGGCGAAGTGCTCAGCGCGCACGAGCAGCGCTTTCAGCGCGACCACGAGGCCGAGTGCGCTAGCTGTCGCGCCGAGCACGCCTTGTACGGGCAACTCGGCCAGGTGCGAAACGACGGCGAACTGCTGACCGCGCCGTTCGCCCTCCAGGATTTTTCGCAGGGAAATACCGGGAGTAGAGAGGGGCTAGTGCGAGGCCGAAGCGCGCGTGGGCGTCGCAAGCTCGCGTTGGGTCTCGCCGCAGGCATTGGCGTTGCCGCGGCCGCGGCCCTGGTCGTGCGCCAAATTGCGCCCGCGGCGGTTTCGCCGTTGCCGGCAACGCGCGTCGCGTTCGTGGTGGTCTCGGGTGCGGTCGACGTGGCCACGCGCCGGGCCAGCGCGGGCGTGGAATTGCCGCTTTCCGAGGCCGTTCGAGTCGGCGCGGGCCGCGCGTGCCTTTCATTCGAACCGAGCGTGGTCGCCTGCCTCTCCGGCGCGAGCGAAGCGGCGCTGAGCTCGACCAAGCCCGAGCGGCGCGCGCTTTCGCTCCGTCATGGCCACGTGTTGGCCAAGCTCGACCCGCAGCCCGCGGGCATGACCTTTCGTATCGAGACTCCGCGCGGCGCGGCCATCGCCAAGGGCACGGTGTTCGCGGTCGAGGTCGGCGAGAACCGCGAAGTATTGTTGCGTGTGCACGAGGGCACGGTGCTGTGGCAAGGCACCGATGGGCGCGAACAATCGCTGCGCGCTCCGAGTGAAGCGCGCTTTGCCGAGGCGAGCTCGTTCGGCGCGCTGAGCGGCGTTTCCGCCGAGCGCGACGAGGCGTTGATTCGCTTGTCCGGCTTGGTGTCGGTCGAATCTAAGTGCCGACTCGACGTCAGCGCGACGCCTGCGGGTGCTCGGGTCTCGCTCGATGGCACCGAGCTCGGTCCCGCGCCGATCTCCGCGCTGGTGAGCGGGGGTCATCGGCTCTCGGTCGAGCACCCGGGCTACGTCGCCCTGAGCGAACGGCTGTGGCTGAACGGCAGCGCGCCGGTTTCGCGCAGCTATGAGCTCTTGGCGGTGCCCAGCGCCGCCGCCGCGAAAACCGCGCCGCCGAGCGCTGCCGCTGAAATCGCGGTCGTGGATTCGGCGGCGCTGCCGAGCGCTTCCGAGCTGCTTTCGCGGGCGCGCGCGCTGCGCTCTGCCGGTCGCTCTGCGGACGCGGCGGGTGCCTACCGGCGCTTGCTCAGCGTGTACCCACGCAGCGACGAGGCGCGCGCTTCGCTGGTCTCGCTCGGGGAACTGTTGCTTTCGGAGCTCGGTGATCCGGGTGGCGCCTTGCGCTCATTCGACAGCTACCTGAAGACGGGTGGCGCGCTGACTCCGGAGGCTCGCTACGGGCGCATTCGCGCGCTCGGAAAGCTCGGCCGACTCGACGCCGAGCGAGCCGCGATCGAGCAATTTTTGGTCGACTATCCGCGCAGCGTCCAGGCCACCAGCCTCAAGGCAAAGCTCGCGAGTCTGCGATGAGCCTTGGCGCACGCGCGCGAGCGCTGGCGCTCGGCACCGCACGACGAACGGTCCTTCGCGGCGCGCTATTGCTGTTGCTCTCGGCTTGCTCGAACGCTCCGGACGTCGTCGCGCGCGCGCGCATTCCGGGCGAAGTGCTCGACCCGCAAAATCCCCCGAAAATCGTCGAGGTCAGCGGCGACATCGAAGTGCGCGACCCCGCCATCATCGAAGCCAACGGGCACTTTTATCTCTTTCACACCGGCAATGGCATCGCCAGCAAAGTCTCCAGCGATCTCAGCACCTGGCAAGCCGGCCCGCGCGTGTTCGACCCCTACCCCGCCTGGATCGATGAGATCATCCCTGACGTCGGCGAGCTGTGGTCCCCCGCCATCGCGCATTTCGGCGGGGTCTACCACCTCTACTACGCCGCTTCGGTGTTTGGCGGCAACCGCTCGTGCATCGGCCACGCCAGCAAACCCGCGCTCGATTCGAGCGACGCCTGGACCGATCTGGGCTCGGTCATCTGCTCCAACACCGGCAGCACAGCGGACGATTGGAACGCGATCGATCCGGAGCTGCTGCTCCTCGACGGCATTCCGTGGCTGGTGTTCGGCAGCTATCAGAGCGGTATCAAGCTCATTCGGCTCGACCCCTCCGGCTCGCGTACTGACTCCGAGCTCTACTCGGTCGCCGAGCGCACCGGCGACACCAGCGCCGTTCAACAGCCGGTCTTGTGGCAACGCGCCGGCTACTTCTACCTGTTCAGCTCCTTCGATACCTGCTGCCGCGGCGTAGATAGCACCCACAAGATCATGGTCGGCCGCGCAGCAGACATCACCGGACCGTACCTCGACCGCGCTGGCGCGAGGCTACTCGACGGCGGCGGCACCCTGGTGCTCGACGGCGACGATCGCTTTCACGGCCCCGGCAGCAACGCCCTCCTCGCCCACGGCGCCAAGACCTACGACGTCTATCACGCCTACGACGGCAACCTGAACGGCCGCGCCACCCTCCGCATCGCCGAACTCGCCTGGGACACCGAAGGCTGGCCAATCTCCGGCGGACCTTAGGAGCGGAGGCTCGATGAGCCCGCCACTTGGGCCAGTCCAAGTCGCGTGCACGGTCGGCAGCCACCCCGGCAGCTCACACGTCACTCTCGCGATAAAATCCAACCGCCACCAATAGTGCGACCAGCGATAGGGTCGTAAAACCCAGGATTGCGGGCGCCATGGATTCGGCGAAGCCCTGAAGCAAAATGTAGACGATGCCCTCCTCCGGGTGTCGGCGTAGGTAGTTTGGGACTTGGTGGCCCACGGTGGCCAGGTCGGTCGCCACCCCGGTGACCGCAGTGCAGGCCGTAGCCAGGCTGAGGGCCAGCGCCACGCGCAGGGTGCGCCGGGCGGGGATACGGGCGAAGCGCGCCGCCGTAATCAGCGCGGCCACCCCGAATACCAGCAAAAACCACATCGGGAAGCCGCCTTCGACGAATAGGGTGATCATTTCGTATTCTCCTTCTGTTCCAACGGCTGAGGCCGCGCAGCGTGACAGGTGTCACGCACCGGCCGCCCACGCGTTATGACGACAGATGTCGCGAAGCCCTGAGAGCGAGGTGCTGCAGCTGTTGCGGCAACGGGACCCCGAGGGCTTCGACCGCGCCTACGCCCTGTTCGCTGGCCCAATTCACGCCTTTTTGCTGCGCCTGGCGGGGCGCAAAGACAGGGCGGACGACCTGCTCCAGCACACCTTCTTGCGCTTGGCCGAGCGCGGCCCCGAGCTCAGAGCCGATTCCGATCTGCGCGCCTGGCTCTTCACGGTGGCCAGGAATGCATTTCTTGGCCTGGCGCGTGCGACACGCAGCGAGACCAACGACGAGGCCCTCGAAGAAGTCGCTGCGCCGCCGCCTGACGTCGAGGCCCGCCTCTTGCTCGGCGACGTCGAGCGAGCGCTCGCTGCCCTCCGACTCGGCGATCGCGAACTCTTGCTGCTCGTGGGAGTCGAGGGCCTGGAACCTGGTCAAGTCGCAGCGGTGCTTGGCATCGACGCGGCCACGCTGCGCAAGCGCTTGGCGCGTGCGCGTGCCCGACTCCTCGCCGAGCTCGCCAAACTCCCGTCTTTGCGCCAGATCTCTGCCAAGAAAGCCCAACCATGACCGAGCGCGACCCAGTTTTGCAGCGACTCGCTGAGCTCGACGCTCCTGCGCCCGTGCCCGAACTGTCCGTCGAGCTACGAGCCCGCGCGCTCGAAAAACTGCGCCCGCGTCCGGTTCACCCGGGCTTCGCTTTGGCCGTCGCCGCCTCGGTGATGGCGTACTTCGGCTGGGCCCTGCACTTCGTGGCCACGCTGCGCTGAGCCGAGCCAAGCCGAGCCAACATCGACGTCAGCCCCGCGCTTGCCGAATGACTCGCACCGGGTGAGCTTCTTGCGATAGCACCACATCGGCGACGGGTCGGGTGGAGGCTCTACCGGGCGCGTGTTCGTTCCACCACTGTTCGGCGCGAGCGTCACTCCAAGGAGTGATGCCAGAAATGGCATGTAGCCGGGACCGCAATGCCGCAGCGCTCGGCGGGCGCTTCGCTGGATCCTTTTCGAGACACTCGAGGACCAGCTGGTCGAGCTCGCTCGGAATGAGCTGCTCGGTACGCGTCGACGGCGCCGCCGGCGCGGTGTGCACGTGGTCGAACAGGACCTTGATTGTGCCCGGACCTTCGAACACCAACTTGCCGGTGAGCAGCCAATAGGCGACGCAGCCGAGCGCGTAGATGTCCACGCGGTGGTCGGTCTCGGAGCCAAGCACCGACTCGGGCGCGATGAAGCCGGGCGTGCCGCTGACGTTGTTTTCCGCCGTGAGGCGGTCGCTCTCCGAGCCCTGGCGTGCGCCATCCAGCTTGACCAGGCCGAAATCGAGCACTTTGACGAAGTCCCAGTGCGAACCAATGCGGCTCACGATCAGGTTCGCGGGCTTGATGTCGCGGTGAACGACGCCATTTTGGTGCGCGTCGTCGAGCGACGCGCACACTTGCGCCAAGAGGTGAATCGCACGCTCCGCGGGGAGCGGACCGAAGCGCTCGACCAGAGTGTCGAGATCCATGCCTTCCAGAAGCTCCATGACGTAGTAAAGGGTGCCGTCGTCGGTGATACCGAAATCGTAGAGCTCCACGGTGTGGGGCGACTTCAATCCGGCCGTTGCGCGTGCCTCGCGCTCGAAGCGACGAAGCCGCAGCTCAGGGTCGCGCCCCGGCGTGGAACCGAGCGCGCGCGCGGTCACCAGCTTCACCGCAGCTGGGCGGATCAGCATGCGGTGCCGAGCTCGCCAGACCTCCCCCATGCCGCCGCTGCCAATCTTCTCTTCCAGTGTGTATTGGCCGATCTCGGCAGCGGCCTTCACTTGCTGGCGCAAGCCGTAAATGGTGCGGGACGTAACCGCCGAGAGCGACACCGCGATGGTCATCCACAGAAGCGCGTTCAACAAGACCAGGAACTTGAGGAACAGAGGCGGGAATCCGGGCAGCGCTGCAGGAACTTCGAAAAACCACGAGACCAATAGCAGCGGCGTCGCGGCAAGCCACGACAGGCAAAACGTACGGGTCGCGGTGGACGGGATCAGTACGGCACGCGCCATCATCGTCACGGTCAGCGCGAACAGGCCGGCCATCAGATGCTTTTCGTCCGGCTGCGCTGCCATGAGCGCGAGCGCAATTCCAGCCAGAATCAAGCTACCGCTGTCGAGGATGCCGAGCGCGCGCAGCGACCAGGGTCGAATGCTGGCCACCAGCCACAGCGCCGCCATCACCATCGCGGCCAGGAAGTGCATCACGTTGGCCTGCGTCACCAGCGCCGGCACAATGCTCAAGCCGCCACCGAGCACGAGCATGCCGTTCATGACCGTGAAGAAACCGAACGCGAGCAGGAACACGGTCTTCCCCAGCAGTGCCAGGCGCGACTGAACGAACGGCGAGCCAGCCCAAGTGTCGAACCCGGCACCGATGAAGGTCAGTCCTTGGGGGGGCGAGCTGCGATCGACCATCGGGCGCATCATAGATCGGCTCCCGCCGAGGCGTTTCCGGCTTCGTCCGCCGCCGTATTTCCGCTACAGATCGAAGAAATGGCCGTGGACGACGAATTCGAGATCCTCAACGACAACCCGAAGTTTCTATGTCGGGATGGTCGTGCCTATCGTCCGAGCGCGCCCTACTCACAAAAAAAACTGTGCTTCACGGCCACCGATCGCGACCTGCTCGCGCGCCACTTGCTCGAGCTCTCGCAGCGAGAAGACTGCTTTTTCGTCAAGTTCGGCACCCGGGCTCGGGGCGGCATGTATCTCGGTCGCTGCTTCCTCACGACCGACCGCGCCGTGGGCGACGTCTGGGCCCAATACAAAAGCCACCCAAGTCTGTTCTGCACCGTTCAAGACGACGACTTCACCAGCGCCTTCCGCGAACTTTCCGATGCCTACGACGACCTCTGGCTGAACGACGATGCGAAGTCGGACGACGTCTTGACCGCAGCGGCATCGCGGAGCCTCGCAAAAACGGTGGGGTAGACGCTGGCCTACTGACCGCGTCCGCGACCCACGAATTCAGCATCAGCGCCGACGACCGGCCGGTATTCGCCGAGGCGCCCGGGGCGCCCGAGGACAGCGCGCTGGCAAATCGTAAAATTGAGCTCCGATTTGCGGAGGAGCGAAGCGCCGCGACCTGATATATCTAAACGCTTGGTAGCCAGGCGGCGACTTCGGCTCGGGCTGGTTGTCCGAGGCATCGACTACTCGTATCAAGAGGCGTTGGTGCGTGGCGCGCACGAGGAGTGTCGCACGCAAAACGTCGATCTGGTGTGCTGCGTGGGCGGAGACATGGTCTCAGGTCCACTCGCGAGCGTCAGCTACGACGTTCTGGATCCGAGTGCGATCGACGGGCTGTTGCTCGCGACCAGCACGTTCGGAACGGCCATCGGGAGCGAGCCGTTTGCCAGATTCGTTCGTCGC
Organism: Polyangiaceae bacterium; assembly: GCA_035549735.1. Classification (GTDB taxonomy): domain Bacteria; phylum Myxococcota_A; class Polyangia; order Polyangiales; family Polyangiaceae; genus PMG-095. The sequence goes on from DASZQI010000047.1 coordinate 22,328, forward strand.
TTTCAGGGCATCCCCGTGGTGAGCTTGGGTTACGAGCTTCCGGGCGCCATGAGCGTGCTCGTCGAAGGCAAGCGTGCGGTCGAAGCGCTGACATTGCATCTGATCGAAAAGCACGGCCGACGAAAACTGGCCTTCATTCAGGGCAACAACACCGAGTCGAGGGAGCGGCTCGACGGCTTCAAGAGCGCGCTCGAAAGGGCCGGGCTCGAGGTCGATTCGTCACTGATATTCGAGGGTGATTTCTTCGCCGATTCGGGCAAGCGTGCCACAGAGCGTCTATTGATCGCGCACGCAACCGACGCGCGATCGAACGAAGAAAAGGGCGTGCTTGGCGTCGACGCCATCGTCGCCGCAAACGATTGGATGGCACTCGGCGCCATCAAGGCGCTCGAAGCGCATGGCATCCGAGTGCCCGAGGACGTCGCGGTCGTCGGCTTCGACGACGTCGAGCAAGCTCGCTACGAGCTACCGTCCCTCACGACCATTTTGCAGCCCACCGAGCAGCTGGGCGCGCAGGGTGTAAAAGCCATTCTTTCGTCGCTCAACGGCGACCCGACCAAGTCCCCGTTTCGCCTGCCCACCGAGTTGGTTTTGCGCAGGTCATGCGGGTGTTTCGCGGTCGGTCGTCCGCAGCGCTCACACCGCGATGATTCGACGGAGCCGGCCGGGGGCGTGGCGCAGCTCGCTCGGGGCGCGCTCGCGCTCGAGTCGGTGGCTCCCGCTTTTGCGGCTTGCCTCGGTCAAGGGTGGAGCGCGGCGCTGACTCGCGCTTTCAACGTCAGCGTCGAATCCGCCGAAGCCGAGGCGTTCGAAGCCATCTTGGAGACGTTCATTTGTGCGACGACTCGCCTGGGCGACATTTCGGCCTGGCATCACGTGCTCAGCACCCTGAGTGAGTTGGCGTTGGCCGACGGCACTAGCCTCGAGCGGCTGAAGCGCGCGGCGGCGCTATGCGATGCAGGCCAAGTGCGCGTCAGCACCCACGCAGAGCGCCGGCATGGCGTGCGGCGGGTCGAGATCGAAGAGCTGCTCTTCAACCTGACACATCTGGGTGAAGCGCTGCGCGCCGTGGTGAGCCGCGAGCAGATCTCGCTGGTACTCGGAGAGCGGTTGCCCACGGTCGAAGTGAAAGCTTGCCTGGTCGCCGTGCACCAAGGCCACCTCGGCCCGGAGAGCCAATGCGAAGTGGTCGTGGCTTATGATGCGGAGCGCGGGCTGTTACCGGTCGCCGGCGAAACATTTCGCGCCGGAGACTTGCTACCCGAAAGCTTGGCTCTCGAACGTCGTATGACCTGGATGGCCACGGCCGCCACGCTGAAAGACCAAGCGGTCGGCTACTGCATGCTGGAGGTCGACGCGGTGGACGGCTCACGCTACCGCTCCATCTTCGACTACGTCGGCGTCTCGCTCCACGCCATGCGCCTGCTCGACGCCATGGTCGAGGAGGTTCGACAGCGAGAGCGCGCCGAGCGCGCGCGTCTCGAAAGCGAAATGGCCTTGGCGAACCGCATCCAGACCGGCATTCTCCCGCGCAAACTCGACGTTCCCGAGCTGAGCATCGCGGCCAGCATGCTGCCGGCGACCGAAATCGGTGGCGACTACTTCGACGTGCTGCCGGTGCCCGGCGGCGGCTGGTTCGCGATTGGTGACGTATCCGGGCACGGCTTACGCGCGGGCGTGGTCATGCTGATGATCCAGAGCATCGTGGCTGCGATCACCTCGGTCGAGCCGGACGCGCGACCGTCCGCTGCGTGGCAAAAGCTCAACCAGGTTCTGCATCAGAACATCCGTGATCGGCTGCAGCAAGACGAGCACGCGACGCTCACGCTCTTGCGCTACGCGGGGCAGGGAAAATTCGAGTTTGCCGGCGCGCACGAAGACATTTTGGTGCTGCGCGCGGCCAAGGGTGAGGTCGAGTCGATCGCGACGCCGGGCATTTGGGCAGGCATTACCAACACTCCGGCCACCGAGGCCATCGTCGACTCATCGCTGGTGCTCGAACCCGGCGACACGATGTTGCTCTACACCGACGGCGCGCTCGAGGCCGCCGGCCAGGACGACCGCTTCGGAATCGAGCGCCTGCGCGCCGAGCTCCTTCGCACGAGCGGGCTACCCGTGCCGGAGGTCGTCTCTCGACTCCAGCACGCGGTCCTGTCTTTCCAAACCGAGCAGCAAGACGACATCACGCTGGTCGCGCTGCGCTACCTCGGCCATACCGCCTGATCAGCCCGTAAAGCAACTCCGCGGGCGCGTCGCTTCACACGCTAGGCGACCGCGGGGCTCGCTCGACCGAGGCCCTCTTGCGCGAGCGCGCGCTTCACCGCGGGGCGCGCAGTGACCGCTTCGAACAAGCGTGCATAGCGTGGCAGGCGCTCGACGGGCAGACCGAAGTGGCGCGCCCACATGAAGAAGATGGCGGCGTTGGCGTCGCACAGCGTGTAGCGCTCGCCCAGTAGGAAGCCGCTGTCGGGCAAACGCGCTTCGACGTGCGAGAGCAGCTCCATGAAGCGGCCTTTGCCGTCGGACTTGAGCGCGGTCTGCGCGGCAGAGTCGTCTGTGTAGCGCGACGGGCGAAAGAAAGTGATGAAAGTGACATGGAGCGCGCTAGCGAACAGGCTGAGCCACTCGTTCGCGCGCGCTCTCTCGAGCGACTCGCTCGGCATGAGCTTGCGCTCGGGAGCGAGGTCGGCCAGATACCAGAGCAGCGCGGGGGTCTCGGTGAGCACCGTGCCATCTGCGATTTCGAGCGCGGGTAGGCGGCTGAGCGGATGAATTCGGCGATAGGCTTCCCGCAGGTGTTCACCGTCGCGCAGGGCGATTTCCTGGCGCTGGTACTCGAGGCCCGTTTCTTCGAGAGCGATGTGGCTGACCAACGAGACCGCTGCGGGCGAGTAGTAGAGCTTGAGCATGGAAGTCCTCGATGTTCTCGGCGATTACCGGCTCAAAATTGGATAGCCGATTTCTCACATGACGATCTTGGATTGATTTCACATGAATCATGAGTAGCCTTCATGCATGAAGACGCTGCCCAATCCGAGCCTGGAAACCCGGGATCTGCGCTTGATGCAGGCCATCGCCGAGGGCGGGGGCGCGACGCAGGCAGCCAAGCTGCTCTCGGTGAGTCAATCGGCGGTCAGTCATCAAGTGCGCGGGCTCGAGGCGCGACTCGGAGTGAACTTGTTCGAGCGCAAGGGGCGGAATTTGAGTCTCACCACGGCGGGGGAACGGCTGGTTCAGCTGTCGCGTGAATACCTCGCGCCGCTCGCGCAAGCGGAGCTCGAGCTCCGACGGGCGAGCACACCAAAGCGCACGCCGCTGCGCATCGCCAGTCAGTGCTTCAGCGCGTACCACTGGTTGCCGCGCGCGTTCTCGCTGCTCGCAGAGCGGCATCCAGAGGTGGAGCTCTCGGTGGTCGCGGACGTCGCGGACGAAATACCCGCCGCGCTCGAGGAGGGTCGCGTGGATCTGGCGCTTTGCCTCTCGCGTCCGAAGCAGCGAGAGCTGATCCAGCGGCGGCTGTTTCGCGACGAGCTGGTGCTCGGGGTTCCTCGGGGCCACGCGCTCAGCGCGCGCAAGTACGCCGACGGCGCCGATCTCGCCGACCAAACCCTGATTCTGAGCGACACCGCAAAAGCAGAGCGAGAACGGGTGGTGCGCGCGCTGTTTCCACGCGGCGGTAAGTTCAAGCGCGTGGTTCGCATTCCGATCGCCGAGGCGATCGTCGAAATGGTGGCTGCGGGCCTGGGGGTCACGATTGCGCCAAGTTTCGCGCTCAGGCCCTATCTCGCGCGCTCGTCGATACAGCTCTTACGACTGACTCCCCGCGGGCTCGTGCGCGCCTGGCAGGGCGTCTATCGCAAGAGCTCCCCGGTCGGCCACGCCATCGACACGCTGCTCGATATCGTGCAGCAGCAGGCGCTGCTCGAAACTGGGCGGGCGCGCTGAGCGCCCTCGCCGTTCAAGCGCCGGCGACGAACCGCTCGGTCGCCGCCCAGAGCTGCTCGCCGAGCTCGGCGTCGGCCGCTTCACGGCTCGGTTCGGCGATGGCACAGTCGCTCAGATACGCGCCGGAAGCGCCCGTGAGCTCGGGCGCGCTTGCGGCGTAAATCGTAGTGGCAGCGCCCTGCTCGACGCTCTTCATGAACGGAGCTCCGAGCGCCCGGAACACCGCGCCGCTGAAACCGAGCGACCGCGTGAGGTTGGTCGGGATGACCCCAGGGTGGAGCGAGAACGAGAGCAAGCCAGGGGCTCGGCGGGCGAGCGCCTTAGCGAACAGAACGTTGGCGAGTTTCGCGTCGCCGTAGGCATCGAACGGAACGTAAGCGCGTCGCTCGAAGCGCGGGTCGCTTTGCAGCGTTTCGAGCAGACGCGCGCCGCGCCCGCGCTTGTGGAGCGCGCTCGACACGGTGACCACGCGCGCACCCGGCGCTTTCGCCAGGGCCGGCAATAACCCGGTGGTCAGCACGAAGTGTCCAACGTGGTTGGTGCCCACTTGGGTTTCGATGCCCTGGACGGTAGTGCCGAGCGGCGTCGCCATGACCCCCGCATTGTTGATCAAAAGGTCGAGCGGCTCGGCTCCGAACTGCTCGACGAAGGCGCGCACCGAAGTGAGGTCCGCGAGGTCGAGCCGGGCCGCTGACAACGCTCCGGCGCCAGCGGGTTGCCGCGCAGCGAGGCGCTCGGCCACGGCGGCACCCGCGGCGACGTCGCGCACCGCCAGCACGACCTTCGCGCCCGCCAGGGCTAGAACGCGCGCCGTTTCACTGCCGATTCCGGAGGTCGCGCCCGTGACCACCGCGCGCTTTCCTTGAAGCGACAGGGACCGCAAGGCTCGTTCGGCGGTGCTTCTGCGCGTCAGGGCCAACATGAGCGAAGGATTCGAGCCCGAATCGACTCGCGTCAAGCGCCCGAGACGCTCGTTTTTTTGCGGTTTTCGGGGGCGCCGCCCGACGCCTCGAACGAGCCACCCTTAATTGCTTGGGGGGTGCGCCGCTTTTTCTTTCGAGATGCACGCCGCGGGTCTCGACATCGATTCACTCAAGCTCAAGCTCTTGAGTCTGTTTCGTTCGGCGGACTACAAGGCGCCGCTCTTGCCGGCCGTCGCGGTAGAGCTACTCGAGCTCAGCAAAAAGGCCAAGGTGAACGCGGGCGAAATCGCTGATCTGCTTGGGCGGGATCCGCTGCTCGCCGGACAGACGCTTCGCATCGCGCAAAGCGCCTCTTACGCCGGCGCGTCACCCGTGCGCTCGCTCGACGACGCGATCGTCCGACTGGGGCTCTCGCGAGTGACCGATTTGTTCTTCCAAGCCGCGCTCGAGATGCGCATCTTTCGCGCGCCCGGCTACGACACCGAAATGGAGGCGCTGCGGCGGCACTGCTCGTTTACCGCGGACACCGCGCGGCTCGTGTGTCGTCGAACGCTCGGCTTCGACGACTACGCAATTTTGTGCGGGCTGCTCCACGACGTGGGCGTCGCCGCCTGTATCTTGGCGATGGAGGAGCTGGGGCGCGGAGGGGACAAGGTTCCGTTCGAGCTCGCTTGGCCGAGCGTCAAAGAAATCCACCAATCATGCTCTGAGCTTCTGGCCAACATCTGGCGGTTGCCCCCGGATCTGGCGACCGTGTTGAAGCTGCATCACCGCCTCGCGCAAGACGGACACATTCACCCGCTCGCGGCCGTCGTCGCCACCGCAGACGGTTTGGCCGCTGAATTCGGCTTCGGCTTCCACGGCGAGAGCGGCGCGCTCGACACCGAATCGGCCGCGCGCTTTCTGGGCCTCCACGACGCGGATGTCAGTCGCTTGCGCGCCGCCACTGAAGAGCTGGCGAACGCGCAAGCTCGCGCGTAAACGCTTTCCAAAGCCCGCGCTAACCTCCGCTCGACAGAGAGGTCGCGGCGACAATCGCAACGCTGGCTCCATCCGAAGTATCGATGAGGCGCGTCGTGATTCTAGAGACACGATAATGATCGCTGAACCGGAAGCAGGTGAGCAGCAGTTGCTGTGCGCCGTTACTGGCAAGCTGCGGCGACTCGCAGCCCTCGTCGACGAGCTGCACGGGCGCCCCCAGCGTGCCGTTGATCTCCACGCTGCGGATCATGGGTCGTTCGTTCTCGAAGTCGGCCGCCCACACGACCCAATAACGCGCGCCATCGAAGGCGATGGCCGGAGGAAATCCATCGCTACTCGGCGTGATGGAGAGGACCGCCCCGCGTAGCGCGCCACGCGCGAAGCGCCTGGCCTGAACCTCGCCCGTGCTGGTGACCCAGGTCACGAGCGCATTGCGATCGCTGCTGGCAGCGCTCACGCTCGCGAACGGCGTCTCGGGTGCGGGCGTGGGCGCGGAGACACTTCCGTCCGAGCTCACGGTGACCATTTGCGAAATGCCACCCTGCGAGAACAGGACCAGATAATCGTCATTGACGGTGGTCAAGCTGCCCGCGGAGTCGATGCCGCGGCGGATCGGAAAAAGCGCGCCCGGGTTTCCGTTGAGGGCGACGAAGGTGCCGAACAGGTCGGTTCGAGTGCCGCTCGCGTTGGCGCGCGCGAACGTGGCCAGAAAGCCCGCGCCGTCCGAGGCGATCATCGGGTGGCTCGCCAGCGCGCCGGACGCAATCGCGCGCACCGGACCGAGCGTGCCGTTGGCCGCGAGCGAACGCAAAAGCCCACCGCCGGTGGTCGTGGGCCAGGCAACGATCGAGCGGCGCGCACCGTTGGAGGCCAGGGCGTGATCGTACGCGCCAACGGGAGTGACCGCGATGCCAGCGGGATCGCGAACCACACCCGCGCTCGTGATACGAACCGCGCGCGCCGTGTTCTGCTCGAAGCTCGACCCATCACGAGTGTCGGTCCAGGTGACGACGTAGTCCACGCCGTCCCAAGCAGTGTGCGGTGAGTACTGATGATTTGGCAGCTGACTGAATGCCAGCGCGTCGGCGCTAATCGTAAGGTCGGGCGCGACCAGGCTGCCGTCGATGCCGAACACCGAGAACCCGTCGGGCTGCGTGCGAAGACCATCGTACGCAAGCAGGTAGTGCGAGCCGTTCCAGGAAAGCCCGGTCGGATCGGCGCCCACGCGCGCCGGTACACCAGCAAGCTGAGTATCCGCGCTACCCAAGACCACGCCGCTCGCGCTCACCGCTGCGCCGGCAATGACGCCGTCGATGTCGGATTGCGCCTGCCAAGCGACCAAGAACTGGCTGCCGTCCGAGGCCACCGCCGGCCGCGAAACATCCGCGGCGGAGCGCGAGATCGGAAACGCGGCCGTCGTCGAACCGTCCTCCCCCACGAGCGCGCCCTGGATCGTGCTGAGCTCCCCGCTCCTCCGCCAGGCCACCAGGAAATGCTCGCCGTCGCTGCCAACGGAGGGTTGGTCCTGGAAAGTGTCGCTCGGATCGATCGGAATGCCGCCCGGATCCAACACCGTGCCGTCCTGAGCAAGCCGAGTGGCCCCAATCGTCTGGTGCGAAAAGTCGTCGGGTTGCTGCTGCTCCCAGGCCACTACCGTAGTGGTGTCCCCGACGGCGATGCGTTGCTCGAAAGCAATGTCGCCGGGCGACACCTTTCGCTCGGAGCCGGCGACGACCGTACCGTCAACGCCTACCAACGCAATGCGAACACCGGGCGCCGATCCGAAACCACCCCAACCAACCACGAAGTTTTGCCCATTCCAGGCGACCGCCGCGTCCACGCCTTGCGCCGATGAAATCGGAAAACTCGAAGCACCGATCAAGGTCCCGTCGGGATTGAGCAAGCGACCCCAAATGGATGCGTTAGTGCCGTCGTCCTGCCACCAAACCACCAGGTACCGGCCGCCGCCGAAGGCCACCATCGGCCGGAACTGGTACAGGCCGTCTTCGCCCAGATCCAACCAATCGGCGTCGAGCACCGCGCCGTTTGCGTCGACGCGCACGGCCCGGATCCGTTGAAAGTCGGAGAAGACCACCAGGGAATCATTTCCGTCCGAGGCGACCTCGGGCTCGATGCCCGACGAAGAGGGAGCCAAGACCGGAGCGTCCGTGCCCAGATCGGGGCCGACGATCGGATCGAGCACTGCAGGGTAGCGACTGGCGTCAACGACGGCTGCCGGAACCGTCAGCGTGATTTGCCCGCCGCGAAAACGCGCGGGCACCACGGTGCGCTGACCCGCCGCGTCGATCCAGGTAGCGTGTCCGAACCGAAAGCGCTCGCCGCTCGCGGTGGCGAGGCGCAAGCCTTGCTCGTCGCTGTCGACCACCATCGCCGAGCCAGGCGCGCCAATCTGCGCGCGCAGCGCCACGATCAAATCCCCTCTTCCCGTTGGACGCTGCGGAAAATCGAAGGCGACCTCGCCGTTCTGGGCGCGGTTGGTCCAACGCTCCGCACAACTCGAGAACACCCGCTGCGCGCCGCCATCGTCGCGGATCGCAGTCGGAACGGCCCGCTCGATGCACTCGTACCCAGCGCGCGAAATCGACTGGGTCTCGAGCTCCAGCGCGGGCGCCGTCGAGCTTCGCGGCGCGAAGAGCGCACTCGGTTTGACTCGCGCCAGCAGCTCGCGACGACGCTCGACCGGCGCGGGCAGCCGCTGCACGTGCACGACCCCGTCGCGAATCTCGAAGCGATGCCGTAACCCAGCGGCAGCAACTTGCGTCTTACCGCCATGGAATCGGAGCGCCTCCGCGCTCGCGGCGCGTCGAACGTCGACGCTCGCTCCAACGCGCAGCCCAGAAACTCCGGCGCTCGGCGTGACCGGCGTTGGCGTGCGCTCCGACCCGATGCCGCCCGAATCGACGCCGCACCCGCAGGCGCCGCCGAGCCCCCAAGCCATCATCCAAAGCGACCCGACAACACGCCCATTGCCTGCTCGAAATCGACGCATGCTCGCCTCCACCTTCTACCCGCGAGGGTTCCGCTACTCATTATCGGCACCCGGTCCCCAGATGACCCGGCACCCCACACACGAAGAACGCTTTCTACACGAACCCGCGACGCGCGTCATCCTTGGGCCGCGCACACACGACACCAACCGGCGCTGCGCGCGGTCGACCGCTCGTCGAAGCGCTAGAAGTGAATGAAGCCGCGCGCGTACGCGACCGCGACCAGAACCGCGACCGCAACCAGAACCACGACCGCGATCAGACCGCCCTGCCCGCGCTTCTTCTGGCTCAGCGCAGCGAGCGCATCGTCGGCGGAAGTCGCCGGAGTGGCTGGCGGCGGAATCGCAGCCGGACCCGGCGAAGACTGAATCTTGACCGACGGTTGCACCATCGCGGACACCGGCACCGAGCGACCCGCCTTGGGCATTTGCGCGGAAATCGGATCGTCCTCGAGCGAGGCCAAATTCCCGACTTCGAGCGACTCGGGACCCGGCGTTTCTTCGAGTGACGCCAGGCCGAGATCGCCGGTCCAGCTGCCCACGTTTTCGAAGGTGCCCATGCTGAGCGGCGAAGCGCCAACGGTCGAAACCTGGCTCTTACGCTCGGCGTTGCCCTCGCCATCGAGCGAAGTGAACTCGAACAGTGCCTCGTCGATCAGCGAGCCGATGATCGAACCGCGATCGACGCGCGCCTTCTTCTTGTCGCTGCGCTCGCGCCAGATCGGCAGCACCAGCTGCGCGATGTCGAAACTCGACACCTCACGACTGAGGTGAAACAAGATCTTGTTCAGATCGCGCCCGAGGTCGCGCGCGGTCTGGTATCGCTGACGCGGATCGAGCGCCAGCGCCTTGTTGAGCACCGCCTCGAGCTCGCCCGACACGCGCGGATTGAACTGGCGCACCGACGGCACGCGCGCTTGCTGCACCATGCGCACGGTCTCGAGATCCGACTCTCCGAGAAACAGCCGGCGCCCGGCCAAGAGCTCCCACAGAATGATGCCGACCGCGAAAATGTCGGTCTTGGCATCCACCGGCAGCCCCTGCGCGGCCTCTGGCGAGAGATAGCTGAACTTACCCTTGATGATGCCGGGCTCGCTGTGCTCGAGCTGGCTGTTGGCCTTGGCCAGACCAAAATCCACGATCTTGACCTCGCCATAGCGAGTGATGAGCACGTTGGGCGGCGACATATCGCGATGCACGATGTGCATGCTCTGCCCGCGCATATCGGTCACCTCGTGCGCGTACGAGAGCCCCTCACAGATGCGCACGCAAACCAGGCACGCCTCTTCGATCGGGAACGGCTGACCGAGCTTCTTTCGGTGCTCGATCACCCCCTTCAGATCGGAGCCGTCCACGTACTCCATCACGATGAAGTAGGTGTTGTCGCCGACGCCGATGTCGAAGACCTGAACGCAGTTCGAGTGCGAGAGGTGCGCGGACAGGCGCGCCTCGTCCAGGAACATACCGATAAACTGTTTCTTCTCGGCCAAGTGCGGCAGCACGCGCTTGATCGCGACTGTCTTCTTGAAGCCCTCGAGACCCGCGCTCTCGGCGCGGAAGACTTCCGCCATGCCGCCGGACGCGATTCTCTCGATTACCTTGTACCGCTGCTGTTGATGGGCCATCGGCTCCTGGAATCGGAGGTTCTCGGCATTCTGCCGGCCAACGAGGGCGGCCGTCCAGTTGTGCGATCACCCGAGCGGCCGGCACGCCGCGCCCGGCCCAAAAGCCTCGCGCCACTGCCGCCGGAGCGCGCTTTCGCCCCGGGCGCGGCCCAGGCTTGATCCAGCGCCAGAACCGCGGGATAAGCGCCCCGCCATGAGTGCCCACGACCACGAGTCGGCCGACGATCACGACGCGGACGCGCACGACGATCACGACGATCACGGCGAGCCCCCGCCTCCCGAACCGGAATCGCCCGGCTGGCTGCCGCTGCTCGGCGGCGCGCTGTTCTTGGTCGGCCTGCTCTTCTTCCTCCTCACCGGCTCGTCCGAAGCCAAGGACGGCACGGCCCCCGCGGCCTCCGCCTCGGCTCAGCCGCCGGCCCCGGCCGCAGCACCCAACCCCTCCGCGCTACTGCGCCCCCGCCGCATGCCCTCGCTGCGCGTCCCGTCCAATGCAGCCGGAGCGCAAGCACCCGAAGCGCCCGCAGCTCCCCCGCCGCCACGACCGGCTGCCCCGCCAGGGCACTGAACCCCGCCAAAAAGCGACCGTCGCGCTGCGTTTTGTACTCGCCAAGTGCGAAAGGTCGTGGCAGGGTCCGCCTCCCTTCTGGGGCCGTAGCTCAGCTGGGAGAGCGCATGACTGGCAGTCATGAGGTCTGGGGTTCGATCCCCCACGGCTCCACC
>DASZQI010000048.1:0-72172 GCA_035549735.1 Polyangiaceae bacterium
GCTACTCGCGCCTGAGCGTGAACGGCGCGCTCGACCTCTCGAACAGCGGCGTTGCGGCGCTCGAGCGCTTCGGGGGCGGCTACGAGGCGGACACCGTGCTCGACTTGTGGCTGTTCGAGCTCGGCTATCAGGGTGAAATCATAAATAGCCTGGTCTGGGGGCTCGCGCTGGGCATGGTCGGCACCTTCAACTCCCGAACCACCATCTCGTCGGTGGATGGCGCTCCGGGCGGCCCGGCGCTCGACGAGGTCGCTGCGCGCGGTGACAAGGCCCTGGAGAGCTACGGGTTTTTGCCCACGCTCACGCTGCGTGTTGGTTTCGACCTGTTATAAAAACGCGATTCGCTCCGCTTGCGGGCGAAACGCCGGGCGATCAGTGTGCCGCGATGTCCGCGCGCGGCCGCGATTCGGCAGCGAACCACGCCGAGCACCCCTCGGTACGCGGCTTCGAACTGAGCGTTGGTCAAAATCCCGGTCTCGGTCACTTGCGCGTATCGAGATAAACCTGTGACTTTACCTGGTCATAGTAGCGCGTGGCTGCCTCCACATCGAGCCTTCCCAAACGGCGATGGCCTCGTTGAGCGCTGCTTTGTAAGCTGCCTTGCAAGCCGCACTCGCGATGCAGCGCTGCAAGAGAATGCCGGCGGAGACTTTGCCGTTCGGCGCGTCTTTTCTGCGCGCGAGCTCGAATAGTTGACGAACTGTTCGTTGGTGACCCGCGCCGGAGCGGGCTGCATCGCCATGTCGTTGCCCCAGGGGATGAACGAGAATCTCTTGGTCGTCGGGTCGTCATGGATGCGGAAATTGTGCGGATACCAGAGGGTGAACGAATAGGAATCAGCCGCCGTCGTTGCCCGAACCGCTGTTGCCACTCGAACCGCTCGCGCCTGGCACGCTTGGGTTGCCCGCTTCGGTCGTCGAATTGCCTCCGGCGAGAACGCCGCCCGCGTGCACGGCGCCGGAGGCGCTGCCCTCGCCCGGTGTGGCCGCGCCGCCGTTACCAACTGGCGCGGAGTTGCCTGTCGAACTCGATGCCTTACCGCCGCTGCTCGAGTTGGCGGCGCCTGAAGAACCCCCGGCGCCAGTCGGAGAGGAGTCGCCGTGCGACGCGCAACCGACGGCCGAGAGTTCGATCGCGCGAGCTACCGCGCTGAAGGGCTCCGCCCGTGTCAATAAGAGGCGGCTTTGCCCCGACGTGGGTCACGGGGAACGCGCAGGCCGCGCGCGCCGGGCTGCGTTAACAGGGGGGGCAGGCGCGGTGTTGGGACGGCTGGGGGTGCTGGGGCTGCGCTCGGGACGGAGCGCGCGGGCAAGCGCGCCCTTTACAACGCGGTGTCCCCCAACAAATCAATCTTACTTTGCGGTGACGCGGCGCAGGGTGTTGCGGTCGGTGTGGGAGATTTCGCCGCCGGTGCCGTGGACGTAAGTGGTGCACGAGTCGTACGAGAAAACACCGGGCGACACGCTGACGGTGCAAGTGTACTTGGTCGTGCGCGCTTTCTGCGCGAGGTACAGGTTGGAGAGGATGCCGTAGGTTTCACTGCCGACTTTTGCGTCGAGGGTGAACGTGGTGTCGTTCGGGGCGGCGGTGCCGCCAGCGATCAGCGCGGTGCCGCGCGGGACCATGAAGCAGCGGAGCACGTGGCCACCGTCGACATCCCAGAGCCAATAGCCAATCTCGGTGTGAAAGGGGCTGTCTTCGTTTTCGCGCCACGCGGCCATGCGGTAGTCGAGGCCGTACAAGCACTGCGAGCCGTTCGCGACCGGGCCGAATGGCTCCAAGGTGACGCGCTCGCGGTAGCGCGTTTGTCCAACCGCGCCTTTAGCGTTGTGAAACGAAACATCGAGACCTTCGTTGCCTTCCCACTCACCGATGAGAGCGGCGAGGGGACCCCATGCACTGGTATCCGACATGCGGGCGATGGTACACAGCAGCGCCCGGGGTGCGGAAGAGGGCAGCCGCGACGGCGGAATTCGGGCGGGAGCAGCGCGCTCCCGGATTGCGACTAAGCGCGCGGCGTCTCGCCTTCGCACACGCCGGCGACCGGCTCGACGTTCTTGCCGAGTAGGAACGCGGCAGGGCGGTAGACGTCGCCCTTTTTTACATAGATGTCGCCGCTGCCCTTGTAGACGCAGCCGCGAATGTCGTTTCGCCACTCGGAGCCAAAACGAATGTCGATGGCGAACGCGAGGAACGGGCGTCCGCTCTTGTCGAGCGTCGGGGTGGTTTGAAGAATGCGAACGCGGCGCTCGGTCGGCGGGGGCCGAACGCGGGAAAAGCTTCGGCCTTGCGACTGCGCCAGCGGCTTCACGAGCCCATTCTCGACCCGGATGCGAGCCCAGTCGGCGAGCGAGGGTTCAGCGGCCAGAGCGAGTGAAGGGACGAGTAGTAGCGCGAGCGCGCACCAGAGCGGGAGGCGAGAAGAATTCACGGTACATCCTTTGAACGGCGTAGAGAGGGCTAGCGAAAGACCAAGAGAGGCGCCGCGAGGCGAGCTCGGCGACGGCGGCGCTGACGAGCACGGGGCCCCAAAGCGCCACTACGTAAGAGACGTCCGGGTTCACTCCGGCAGTGTCGAGAGCGAAGATGAGGGCGCGCGACGTGACCGCGACGCTCATTTGAGCAACGACGTGACGCATCAGGCGCGCGTGCAGAGGAAGATCGCGCCGTCGCGCGGCCACGACCCCGAGGCTCATCGCGACTGCGACGAGCGCGGCGGAGAGCAGGAACCCCAAGGTGACCCAAGGCCCGCCCTTCGCGTCGAACGCGAGCACGACGCCCGACGGCACCAGCGCGCAAAGCACGGCGGTGCCGGCGAGCCGCCCCAGCCAGCGATGCCAGAGCGGGCGGCGTTGGAGAACGCGTGTCATCAGCAATAGGCACAGCGGGAAGGTGAGCAAGGCGCTCGCTACGTGCACCCGCAACGACCACAACCACAACGACTCGAAGCGCACCGGAAGCTTCTCGATCACGAACGGCGGCAACGTGTCGAAGTCGAAGTAGACGAGGCTGGTGGCGGTGATGAGCGCCGCGCCCGCCCACATCGACGCGAAGAACGCCCAGCGAGAAAGCGCGGGCAAGCGGCGAGTCATGGGCTGTTTGACGCTGGAAGGGTTCAAGAGATTGGGTCCTCTGGTTTCTGGACAACGCAGGGACCGCCACGTTCCTTACGGAGCGCGAAATACCGAGCTTCCTTGCTGGTTTAGGCGAGCCCGTGCCGCCTGTACTGGAAGGTCAGGACTTTGCGTGGGCCGGGGAAGATCGGACGCGCCCGCGCGTACAATGCCTTCGCGGACGCGCGTGGCTCAGTGACTCGGCAGCTCGCTCAGCGCAAGATCTGCGAATTGACGACTTGCGCCGGCGCCTTGGCGATGACGTAAAAACCGGGCAAGTCGGGTGTCTCGAACATGCCACGCGGGTTATTGCGTGTGATCGAGTCTTTGATGGTGATCGAGCCGGTCTTGTTGTTGCTGACGAAGAAGACCGCGCTGCCGCCCTCGTTCGCCTTGTTGTTTTCGATCAGGCTGCTGGTGATATTGAGGACGATTTCGTTGCCGTCGTTGTAGATCGCGCCGCCGTTACCGCCGTCGCCGGAGTTTGCGCCGTGGCCCACCGCCGTGCTCTCGGAGAGCAGCGAATTGATGATGTTCCAAGACACGCCAATGCTGCTCAGCGCGCCGCCATTCGCGCACGAGTTGCCGAGGCCGGCCTTGCCACCAAAGGTGCTGTTGACGACCCAAACCGGACGCTTGGGGCCGGCACCGGCCGCAACCAGATAGTCGAGCTTGCGAATAGCGCCGCCGCCTACGTCCGAGCCGAGGTCGTCGCAGACGTTTCTGAAGAAGCGTGAGTTGACCACTTTCAGGCTGCCGCCCTGAGCGTAGATGGCGCCGCCGCCGCCTTTGTTGTCGGTGTCCGCGATGCCCTTGGCGCTGCCATCCTCGAAGGTGAGGTTCTGAACCACCAGCTGAACTCCGGGGTTCGTGTTGCAATCGCCGGAGCCTGGCGGATAGACCTGCGCTTTGTCACACGTGGACATGTACAAGATACGGATCTTGCCGCCGCCGCTCAGCGTGACCTTGTTCCCCCCGTCAATGACGAGCTTGGTGCCCTTGTCATTGAAGACCTTGGCGGTGGCGGTGAGCACGATGGTCACCGGATCCGGACCGCAGTCGAAGGTGATGATGCCGCCCCTGGCCACCGCGCTGACGAATGCGCTGCCCGTGCAGCTCTCCTTCGTGCCGGTGCCGACCACGGTGGTCGGTGACGACACGTCTTCCGCTGCGCCCTCCGGCGGAATCGGCGCGTGACCGTCAGGGTAGCCGGCAGGGGGACCGTCATCGGGAACGACCGAGCTACCACCGGTGCTGGTCGTTCCAGCGGTCGTGTTGCCGCCCGTCGCCGTGGCGCCAGACGTCGCTGCACCGCCGGAGGAGCCCGATGATTTTCCACCGGTCGACTTGCCGCCCGACGCGGCTCCGCCCGACGCGGCTCCGCCCGACGCGGTTCCGCCCGACGCGGTTCCGCCCGACGCGGCTCCGCCCGACGCGGTGTTCTCCCCGCCGGATGCGGTCGGTGCCGCAGGGTCGTTGTCGGAGCCGCACGCTGGGACCGTGAAGAGCGCGAACAGCGCGGCCGCGAGCACCTTTTCAGAACTCGACCCCATGGTTTTCAAAGTATCTCACCCTGCAAAGGCGCTGCAACGGCGTAAGTCGACGCGGTTGTGCCGAGGTATCGCACACAACGACTGCCTTTTGCCGGGCTTTCCTGCTCTAGGCTCGGCGAACGAAGTCTCGGCGCGCGCCACTTCCGTTTGCCGAGCTCGTGCCGCATGCTCTGCGCGCCTTGAGCCAGCGTCGCCTCGGAATCCTCTTCTCGCTGACGGCGTACGGAATATGGGGGCTGATTCCGCTCTACTTCCGCGCGGTTCACGCGGTCTCACCGTTCGAAGTGCTGAGCCATCGCATCGTTTGGTCGTTCGTGTTGCTTCTGGCCGTGCTCGCGGGCGGCCGTCAGTTTGCCTGGCTGCGACAGCTACGCGAGCGACCAAGCATTCTCCTGAGCTTTCTCGCCAGCGCGGCGCTGCTCACGATCAATTGGTTCGTGTACATCTCGGCCGTTGTCGCGGGGCACGTGGTCGACGCGAGCCTCGGCTACTTCATCAATCCACTACTGAGCGTGGTCTTGGCCGTGCTGTTCTTGAGGGAGCGACTGCGCGCCCTGCAGTGGGTCGCCGTGAGCGTGGCTGCGCTCGGCGTGCTGTGGCTCACGGTCCTGGTCGGGCACCTGCCTTGGATCGCGCTCACGCTGGCCGTGTCGTTTGGTCTCTATGGTTTGCTGCGTAAGACCGCCGCGCTCGACGCGCTGGTTGGCCTCGCGCTCGAGACCACACTGCTCTTGCCCCCGGCGCTGGCTTACTTGTATTGGCTCGCGCGCACGGGGAACGGCGCCTGGGCCGGAGCGACGCTGAATCTGAAATTGCTACTGATCGCTGGCGGACCCATCACCGCGGTTCCGCTCCTGTGCTTCGCGGCTGGTGCACGGCGCATCCCGCTTTCGTTGGTTGGTATCCTCCAATACCTTGGCCCCACCCTGCAGCTGTTGCTGGGTATCTGGGTGTTTCACGAAGCTTTCGCACCCGCAAAGATGGCCGGGTTTTCGCTGATCTGGGGCGCGGTGCTGCTATTTTCGATCGAGGGATTCGTCGTTGCAAGGAGGAGCGCTGCGGTCACGACGCCAACCGGCTCCACGCACTGATTGCGCGGGCGTCCGGGGACGAGTCGCCAACCTGCGTCGGAGGTCACTTCGCCGAGCACGTCGCGGAAGGCATCGCGGCACAGCCAACACGAATCGACCCGCTCGCCCGCGTTCTCCATGAAATCGAGCAGCAAGTCGGTGAGCGCAGGCAACGAACGCTCGCGCAGTCGCTGCACGCGACAACCGGAAATGCCGAGCTGGATGACCCCCGGCGTCGCGGCCAGCTCGAGCTTCAGCACGTAGTGGGTCCAGGGCCACCCGGCCAGGGTCGGAATGACCTCCCGGCGGGAGCCAAGCGCGGCGCGCAATCGTTCGCTCAGTTCGGCTTCAGTGCCGGGCGCGACGCGAAGCCGCGCGACGACGGGCTGCGTCCCACAATAGCGTTCGAACTCCAGAGCGCGGTCGGCCACGGTCGCGAAGTAGCGATGATAAACCCAGATGAACGCGCCGCAGAGTAGCCACGCGAGGTGCAGAACGCCGGGACCTTCCATACTCCCCAGCTTGATTTTCGCTTTCAACGGGCGCTTGGCGGCGCGCGCCAGTTTCATTGTTCTCGAGCGCCAAAGTGCGCGCTAAGAGTCGAGTCGAAAGCGTGCTGGGGAGCGGCCGGTCCACCGTGAAAAGGCACGGTGAAACGCGCTGACATCGGAGAAACCGAGCAGAAACGCGGTTTCTTGAACGCTGAACTGGTGCTCAGCCAGGTAGCGCTCGGACAGGTGACGACGGAGCTCGTCGACGATCTCGTCGAAGCTCGTCCCCTCGTCGCGCAGACGCCGCTGCAAGGTGCGCTTGCTCAGCGACAAGCTCGTGGCAACGACCTCCACGGTGAGCAGCCTCCCGGGCAGCTCGGCCGCAAGCGCACGCCGTACCCGACCGGCGATGCTGCTATCTTCCGGCAGCCGGGCGAGCAGCGCGCGCGCGTGCGCCGCGACCAATTCCCCGAGCGCGGGGTCGGCTTGCAGGCTCGGCAGCTCACAGGTCACGCGATCGAAGTGAATGCGATCGCTGCTCGCGTTGAAACGAACTTCCGCCCCGAATAGCCGCTGATGGTGGCTGCGCTCGGGGGGAGGGGCGTGCTGGAACTCGGCCCACGCCGGCGTGAGCGGTCGTCCGCTCGCTCGCCGCATCAAGTGCACGATCTGGGCGAAGCCGAACTCGATGGCGTGGCGGGGCGCGCGAAACGCGGCGTCGCCGATGCGGTGCAAGTAGGTGATGCCCTGCTCGCTCTGGGTGAGCTCGCTCGCCGCCTGGTCATGCAGCAAGCGCTGAAATCGAACCGCTCGTTCGAGCCCTTCACCGAGCGTCGGGCTGCTCAAAATGAACCAGGCCGCGGCGGTGAGCGGCGCCGCGCCGACCAGATCCGACAGCCAGAGCCCGAACGTTTCGCGCTGGCTGAGCTTGGGCAAGGTTTCCCAGAGGCGCAGCGCGACGTGGCCGGGAACCCGCGCGTCCGGATCGGCCAGCACGGCTGGGTCGAACGCGCCCGCGGGTAAGCCCGCGTCTTCGGCGAGCCGCGCGGGCTCGATGCCCGAAGCAGCCGCCCCCGCGAGCAGCGCGCGCAGGATGAGCACCGAGATCGAGCCGTCGGCTGGGGTTCCGGTCATGCCCGAGCGCGCATTCTGTCGCCATCGCGCGCGGACCGCCAGCTTGCGATTTTCGCCCTAGAATCCGCCGTCCAAGACCACTTCGCCCTGAACGCCGACCTGGTAGGAAGCGACCCTTCGCTCGAAGAAGTTGGTGAGCTCCTGCACGTCCTGGAGCTCCAGAAATGACAGCGGATTCTTGGCGAAATACAGGGGAGTGAAACCGAGCTGAGACAAACGCTGGTCGGCCACGAACTCGAGGTAACCGCGCACGTCGCGCAGCGAAAGACCGGGCAGCCCGTCGCCGAGCAAATCTTCCGCGAACGCTGCTTCCGCCGCGACCGCTTCGGCCAGCATCACGCGCACATCGGCTTCGAGCTGGGCGTCGAACAGCTCCGGCTCTTCCTCTCGCAGCACGCGCACGACTTCGAACGCGAACGTCATGTGCGCGCTCTCGTCGCGGAAGACCCAATTCGTTCCTGTCGCCAGGCCATGCAGGAGGCCTCGCGAACGAAGGTAGTAGACGTACGCGAAGGCGCCGAAGAAAAATAGGCCCTCGACGCAAGCCGCAAATGCGATCAAGTTGCGTAGGAACGACTTTCGCTGCTCGAAGGAGTCCAGACGATCGATCTTTTGAATCGAGTCGATCCAGCGAAAACAAAACTTGGCCTTGCGTTCGATGGATGGGATGTGTTCGACCGCCGCGAACGCCTGCGCCCGCGCGGCCGGGTCCGGCACGTAAGTATCGAGCAGCGTGAGGTAGAACTGCACGTGCAGCGCTTCCTCGTACAGCTGGCGCGACAGATACATGCGCGCTTCCGGCGCATTCAGGTGCCGGTACAGATTCAGCACCAGGTTGTTCGAAACGATGCTGTCTCCGGTCGCGAAGAACGCGACCAAACGCTCGACCAAGTGCCGCTCACCCGGGCTCAAGCGACTACGGATGTCGTCGACGTCCTTGGCGAAATCGACTTCTTCCACCGTCCAGGTGTTGCGCACCCCGTTCTGATACATCTCGTAGAACTTGGGGTACTTCATCGGGCGCAGCGAGAGGCACGCGCCGGGGTCGAGCAAGCGCTCGCTGCGTGTCACTGCGCTCATTGGCAGGCCTCACACGACTCGGGGTTCTCGAGCGAGCAGGCCACGACCGCTGTGATGGCTTCGGCCGTGGGTGGCGGCAGCGGCGTGGGCACGGTGGCCTTGGCGATGCGCGTCGCCGGCCGAGAGCGCAGGTAATAAGTGGTTTTGATGCCTAGCTTCCAGGCGTGGAAGTACATCGACGAGAGCCGTCCGATGTTCGGGCTCTCAGCAAACAGGTTCAGCGACTGGCTCTGATCGATGAAGGCGCCGCGCTCAGCCGCCATGTCGATCAGAGAGCGCATCGGCAGCTCCCACGCGGTGCGGTAAATCTGCCGCACTTCGGGGCTGAGCTCTTCGAACTCTTGCACCGATCCCTCGGCCAGCTTCAAGCGCGTGCGCATCTCCTCGTTCCATAGGCCCAGCGACTCGAGCTCTCGCACCAAGTAGCGGTTCACCTGCAAGAATTCGCCCGAAAGCGTCTCGCGCTTGAACAGGTTCGACACCTGGGGCTCGATGCACTCGGAGCATCCGGCAATGGCCGCGATGGTGGCCGTCGGCGCGATGGCGACCAGCAACGAGTTACGTAGCCCGTGCGCCTGAATGCGCTCGCTGAGCTCCTGAAATCGCGCGGACTCGCTCGGTTCCACGCCCCAGGCGTGATACTGCAGTTCCCCGCGCGCCGCGCGCGTCTCGGGAAACGCCTCGTGCGCTCCCTTCTCGATCGCCAGATCGCAGGACGCGGACAGCGCGTGATAGTAGATTTCTTCGGCGATTTTTCGGGAAAGCGCGCGCGCGGCGTCCGAATCGAACGGCAGCCGGAGCTCGAAGAACAAGTCTTGAAGCCCCATCACGCCGAGACCCACCGGTCGCCAGCGCCGGTTCGAAGCCGCAGCTGAATCGATGGCGTAGTAGTTGAGGTCAATCACGCGATCGAGGTGCCGGACCGCGATGCGCACCGTGCGAGCGAGCTTCTGAAAGTCGAAGCGCCCGTCCTCGAGGTGGCGCGCGAGGTTGATTGAACCCAGGTTGCAAACAGCGGTTTCCTCGCTCGAGGTCACCTGTAGAATTTCGGTGCACAAGTTCGAGAGGTGCACCACACCACCGAGCGCGGTCTGGTTGCAGGCGCGGTTCGACTTGTCCTTGAACGTGATCCAGCCGTTGCCGGTCTCGGCCAAGGTGCGCATCATGCGACCATAGAGCTCGCGCGCTTTGACCACGCGCACCGCCTTACCCGCGGCCTCGGCGGCTTCGTAGCGCCGCTCGAAGTCCTCGCCCCAGCTATCGATCAGGTCGGGCACCACTTTCGGGTCGAACAGCGACCAATCCGCGTCGATTTCCACGCGGCGCATGAACAAATCGCAGACCCAATTGGCCAAGTTGAGGTTGTGCGCGCGGCGCGCCGCGTCGCCGGTGCCATCGCGCAGCTCCAAGAACTCTTCGATGTCCGCGTGCCAGGGCTCGAGGTACACGGCGCAGGCGCCCTTGCGCTTGCCGCCCTGGTTCACCGCCGCCACGCTGGCGTCGAGCGTCTTCAGCCAGGGCACGATGCCGCTCGAGTGGCCGTTGGTCGATTCGATCAGCGAGCCGCGCGAACGCACCCGGCTGTAAGCGATGCCGATGCCGCCGGAGAACTTCGAGAGCAGCGCGACGTCGGTGTATTTCTTGTAGATGTCTTGCAGGTGGTCGGACGGGGAATCGAGCAGAAAGCACGACGAGAGCTGCTCGTGCCGCGTGCCCGCGTTGAAGAGTGTGGGGGAGCTCGGCAGGTACTCGAGGTTCGCGAGTAGGCGGTAAAAAGACACCGCTTCGAGCACCGAATCCGACAGCGAGCAGGCCACGCGCAGGAAGAAGTACTGAGGCGTTTCGATCACTTGACGCGTCTCCGGGTGCCGGAGCAGGTAGCGGTCGTACACCGTGCGCAGCCCGAAATACTCGAAAAGACGGTGTTTATCGGGGTCAATGGTGTCGTTCAGCTTGCGCGCGTTGCGGGTGACGAACGAAAGCAGGCGATCGTTCACGATGCCGAGCCGATGTCCGAGCGCGATCGATTGCGAGAACGAGTGCACGTCGCCGAGCTCGACCTCCTTGTCGATGTAGGTGCTCAGCAGTCGCGCGGCGAGGCGTGAGTACTCGGGTTGCTCGTTGATCAGGCCGGCCGCGGTTTGAATCGAGAGCTGATCCAATGCCTGCGTGGTGGCGCCGTCATACAGACCGCCGATGGTGCGCTGCGCGACGCGGATCGGATCGATGCGCTCGAGACCCTGCGCGCAGCGCGCGACAGCGCGCACGATCTTGTTGACGTCGACCGACTCCAGGCTGCCATCGCGTTTGCGAACTCGCATCCCGAATGCCTCCGCTTCACCGCGCGCCTCGGCCGAAGAACCCCTGATATCGAATGCCTGAGCCATGGAAACCTCCGTGCTCGCAGCGACGCCCGTGCAAAAACGAGCAGCGCAGCGTTCGAACCGCTGTTTGCCCCTGGCCTTCCCGCGAAGGACCGAGGGCGACCGAGTTCGGGACCTCTCCCAAGACTCGGGCTTCCGGCAGGTCTTCGGACTCGTGAGCGAGACGGGCGTCTGGCCTACTGTTCGCCGCTTCCCAACCCCTCGAGGGGCCAGTGCTTTCGGGCGAAGGTCGTTCTCACATACCGCTGCGTGGGCAGTCCCGGATTCACACCGGGTTCCCTGATGAACCTGAGCACGCGCTCAGGCACCGGAGGCAGACCCACTACATATTGTGGTCAGCCCTCCCCTGTCAACCATAGGTTGTGGTCATCGTCTGATCACGGTGCAGATAATCAGCACTGTACTGATGGGCCAGTCGACCGGTTTGGGCGTCAGCTGGAGCAATGCCTATGGACCTCGCGCGCAGTCCAAGCGCTCGATCGAACAGGATGAGAACCGCTCGGATCGGTATCCAGTTGCTGGCGCTTCTTGGCTCGGGCTGTTTGGGGACGCTGCCGCGGCACAACGCGAGCGGAGAGCCCGCTGCCGTTTTTCCGGCCCATGTCGAGCTAGAGCAGCTGTCTGCTCGACCGGTGACGCCGAAGGTGCAATTCGAACAGGTCGACGTCGAACGCTGGGAGGTTTCGGCGTCGACCAGCGCGTCGGCAGCGGTAGCCGAGCCCGAATCCCATTGGGAGCGCTTGTTGAGCGAGCGTTTTTCCGGATCGAATCGGAAGGCTCCCGGCGTCCGGGTCACGCGCGAGCTGCACTGCGCGGCTCGCGAGGTGGCGCGATTCTATACCGAGACCGGTGTCTACCCCGCGCAAGGGCTGCGCGACTTTCTCGCGCTGCGGTGCGGCAGCACACTGCCGCGGCTCTCGATCGCCACCCTGCACAGCGCGGTTCCCGATCAGGTCCCCGAAGCAGCGCTCGAACAACAGCTCGAAACGTCCGCGCAAAAGATGATCGGCGAGCTGCCGCTCGAGGGCGAGGCGGAGGTGGGGATTGGCTTCGCACGCGGGCATTCACGCGGATCTTTGGTCGTGCTCGCGGGCGAAGTCAAAGCACGCATCGTCGGCTTTTCGCCGATCGTCACGGGCGTTGGCGTCAACTTGCGCGGCGAGCTGACCGAGCAAGCGTCGTTTCTCTTCGCGCTCGCCAATCAAGGGACTCTCGGCGCCGTTCCTTGTGAAACCGATCGCTCGGTAGCGCTGCCCAAGTTCCAGGTGTTCTGCCCATTCGCTGATGCGGACCGAAACACGCGCATCGAAATCGCCATACGCAGGCCGAAGCGCGTGATGCTCGAGACCGTCGCGCAGGCAATGCTTCGGCGCAGCGAGAACGACGGCCTCGCCTACCAGCCCGCCGTCTATGGCAACGATACGGTGGCCCCCGACGCGCACGGCTTTCGTGAGGCTCTGTACGCCGCATTGAATCAAGCACGCGCCGCGGCGGGCAAGCCCCCGCTGGCGGTCGAAGCACAGCAAGCGGCGAGCAACGAGCGCCTTGCACCGCGCTTATTCGAGGGCCTCTTGAGCGGTGATCCCCTTGTGTCCGACCGTATCGCGCTCGGACTGATGGCAGGCTGGCAAATCGGCGGTGTCATTCGCGACGGTGCCTTTTTAGCGGGAACGGTCGAGGGGGAACGACGGCCTGCACGTTTTCTCGCTTCGCAATTGGAGAGACCGCTCGGACGATTCCTGCTACTCGACCCGGCGCTCTCCAAAGTCGCAGTAGGAACCACCGCGCTCGAGCCGAACGGCGCGGGGGCAGTGATCACGGCCTATGCGCTCTTTCAGGAGAGTGAGCGGCAACGCGATCAAACGTTGCTCTTGAACGAGCTGACCCAAAGCCGTGCTGCCCACAACAAGGCGCGACCGGTCTTGATGCAACCGAGCGAAGCGCTGCGCTCAGCGATGGCTCGCATCGAGAAGGAACGCATCTCCGCATATTCTGCGCTTCAAGACACCCTTGCCGATCTCCAGAGCTCGGAGCCGCTCTTCGGCTGGGCCGTGGAGACCACCGACCTCCGCCAAGTTCCCTGGCCCGACGAGCTACTTTTGCCTCCGCAGCTGTACGTCGAGGTCGGGTTGACGCACTACAAGCCGAAGGGCGGCGCTTGGGGTCAATTCGCGGTCGTATTCGTCGTGCATCAGGGGGTGCGGCAAGCCCTCATCGAGCCCCCGCCCACGCCGGACCGCCTTGCTCGACTGTGACGGTCTCGTGGCTGGCATGCTCCATGCTTTGCAGCGGAGCTATGTCGATGGCTTGGCGAGCTCTGCTCTGGATCCTGGTCGTGATTGCGCCCGGAGGGGTGCTGCTACTGCCGATTCTGGCCGCAGATGCGCTCAAGCGGCGCGCGGCTCTGGGAGCGCTGACGGCCCCGGCCTCGGAACGGCCTTCGTTGGTGCTCGAGCGTCGTAGCCTGATCGACCTCGCTGGAACGCAGGTCGGATAGTGCAGAAGCCAGTGTGGCGCTAAAGCCGCACTGCGAGGCAGCCACGCCACATTTACACTTGTCCGAGCGAGTGTCCGCTGGAATCGGGAGACAGGCATGAAAGCGATTGTGCTGAGCGAGTATGGGGGGCCCGAAAAGCTGGAGTTCCGGGATCACCCGCAGCCGGAGCCGGGGCCGAACGACGTGAAGGTGCGCGTGGCCAGTGCCAGCATCAACCCCATTGATTGGAAGCTCAGAAGCGGCGCGGCCAAGGCGGTCATGCCGCTCACTCTCCCGGCCATTCTGGGGCGTGACGCGGCAGGTGAAGTGGTGGCCGTGGGCGCCAACGTGCAGAACTTCAAGCCCGGCGACCGAGTGATGGGGCTCGTCATGGGCGCGTACGCCGAATTCGTCAGCGCGGCGGTCGAGGCGTGGGCAAAGCTGCCGGACGGGCTGGAGGTCGTGCAAGCGGGTGCGCTGCCGCTCGTTCTGCTCACCGGCGACCAATTGATCGCGGCCACCTTGGGGGACGCCCCTGCTGAAGGGCGCACCGTGCTGGTCACGGGTGCGGTCGGCGCAGTCGGACGGGCAGCGGTGTTCGTAGCCAAGCAACGCGGTGCCAAGGTTTTGGCCGGCGTTCGCACCCGGCAACTCAAAGAGGCCGGGCAGCTCGGTGCTGCGGGCGTCATCGCGCTCGACGACTCCGCAGCGCTGGAGCAGCTGCCTGCGGTAGATGCGATTGCCGACACGGTCGGCGGCGAAACCATTGCCAAGCTGCTGTCGAAGGTCAAACCCGGCGGAACCATTGGCAGCGTGGTGGGCGAACCGAAGGACGCGAAGGCGCGCGGAATTCAGGTGCACGCATTCCTCGCGCACCCGGATAGTCGCCGCTTGGGCGAGCTCGGCGTCGAAGTGGCGCGCGGCGCTTTGGTGATTCCGATCGCCAAGCGTTTTCCGCTGTCAGAAGCCAGAGCGGCGCATGAGCTTGCTCAGGCGGGCGGCGTGGCGAAAGTGCTACTGCTGCCCTGAGCGAAGTGCGCGCGCGACGCAGTCAGCGAGGGCGCGAGTCGTTCCAAGATGGCCGCGCTCTCTACCCAGCGGTTGCGCGTGAAGAAGTGCAGGCCCGGCGCACCGGCAGCGAGCAGGGCTCGACACTGCGAAACGGTGAGCTCGATGCCGGCGTCGAACATCGCCTGCGGGTCGTGCTCATGCCGAGCCAAGGTTTGGGTTACGAACGCTGGCACCTCCGCGCCGCAGCGCGCGCACATACGCAGCAGCGCCGGCAAATCGGTGGCCGGCAAGATGCCGGGCACGATGGGCGCATGAATTCCGGCAGCGCGGGCGTTCGCCACGAAGTTTACGTACAGCGAAGGCTCGAAAAATACCTGCGTGATCAGAAACTCTGCCCCCGCTTGCAATTTTTCGCGCAGCCGCGCGAGATCGACTGAAAGGCTCGGGGCTTCACTGTGCTTTTCCGGATAACAAGCAGCCGCGATGCCGAAGTCGAAGTTCGAACGCAGAAAGGCGATCAGCTCGCTGGCGTGCGCAAACCCGCCCTCCGCAGCGCGGAAGCGCGCGTCGCCGCGGGGTGGGTCGCCTCGTAGCGCGAGCACGTTCTCTAGGCCGCGCTCGCGAAATTCGGCCGCGATCAGCTGAAGCTCCTCGACGGTGGCGCCGGCGCAGGTCAGGTGAGCCATGGCGCACAGCCCCTCCTCGACCATCAAGCGCTGGCACAGCGCCGCGGTCGAGTGACGGCTGCTGCCGCCCGCGCCGTAAGTGACCGACACGAAGGTCGGCGAAAAGGCGCTCAGTCGTCGAGCGCTATCGAGCAGACGCTCGACGCCAGGGGGATCCTTCGGCGGAAAGAACTCGAACGACAGCGCCACTTCGGCCTCTTCCAAACATTTTGCGATCTTCATGGCTCGACCTTACCGACAGGCAAAGCCTGACCCCCGGCAGGCTCGAGCCGCAATCGCAACCTTTTCAAGGTCGCTTGAGCAAAATGCGAGAACCTCGGAAATCTCGCTATGTGAGTGGAGCTTCGCCCGTGCCTCTGCGAGACTCGGCACGCGATGACGATCGAAATTCGGCACCTTCAGACGTTGCAGGCGATCGCCGAGACCGGCAGTTTGACTCGCGCGGCCAAGCGCCGGAGCCTGACGCTTTCGGCGGTGTCGCATCTGGTCCGTGAGCTCGAGACGCTGCTCGGGATCGAGCTGCTCGATCGGCGCGTGAAGCCCATCGCGCTTACCGCCGCTGGCAGCCGGCTGCTGCTCTGCGCAGAAGCCGTGCTGCCCTTGGTTGCCAGCGCGGAGGCGGATCTGGCTCGGCTCAGCGGCGAGCGCCGCGCTCGCTTGCATTTGGCGCTCGAGTGCCACAGCTGCTTCGACTGGCTCTTGCCGGCTCTCGATAATTTGCGCGAAGCCTGGCCGGAGCTCGACCTCGATCTGCGGCTAGGCCCCCGCTTCGATCCGATTCCGGCGCTGCTCTCGGGTGAAGTCGACGCAGTGCTCGGAACCGATCGCATCGAGCACCCCGACCTCAAGTACGACGGCGTGTTTCGTTACGAAATCGTGCTGGTCACGCCGAAGGACCACCCCCTCGCGAAGAAGCGCTTCGTCGAACCGAAGGACTTGCTCGCCGAACCCTTCGTCACTTACCCGGTAGATTTGGAGCGACTCGACGTGGTGACGCGCTTCTTGCGCCCAGCCGGCATCGAGCCGGTGCGCGCGCGCACCGCGGAGCTCACCACGATATTGCTGCAAATGGTGCGCAGCGGGCGCGGTGTCGCCGCTCTGCCGCGCTGGGCGGTCGTCGATACCAAGAACTCGGAAGAGCTCGGTTTGGTGCGTCTGGGACAGCGAGGGCTACACAGCGAGCTGTTTCTGGCGGTGCGCGCCGATGCGCACACCGAGCCTCACCTCGCCGCGTTCCTGGAGGTCGCCCGCAAGACGAGCCGCGAGCTGCTGGTCGGCATCGAGCCGATCGACGGCGGCTCGACCGCGAGCCGCCCGTCCGCCGCTCAGTAGAACAGATAGACCCACCAGTTGTGCATCGGCGTGCCATCGTCGTTGGTGGCCGTGGTGCCGGGGCCCGGGAAGTTTTGGTACAGGTACGTCGTGCCGTGACCGCCGCAGTCGTCGTCACAGGCGGGCTGGTTGGCGGGGCAGTTCTGGCTGCTGCGACCGTACAGCTTGTCGGTCATGGCGTTGGTGAAAGGGGTCGTCAGATCCTTACCGCCTGGACCGTTGTGGAGACCGTAGTTCTCGCAGGACGAAAGCACCTCGGGATCCGGGGTGTTGGCGTCGTACGAGTAGGTGCCCGTCGTGTTCGGGTAAAAGTGTGCGTTGCCACAGCCGCCGGACATGTCGGGGATGTCGAAGGTCTTGGAGGCGGTGGCGCCGGACTTGGCGTGAATGTTCGAATCCCAGACGATGCAGTTGGTGAGCTGGGTCGCGTTGCTGTTGCACGCGCTGTAGAAGCTGCTGAACGGCGCGCCGAGGCGCGTGTTCATGTCCCAGTTCAAGAAGCGCTTGGCCTGCTTGCCGAGGGCCGGCACCGCACCGGCGTCCATGTAGCGCTCCCAAGCATGGCCCATCGCGTGTTGGTGGCAGCCCGTGCCTCGACCCGAGTTGAAATCCGTAATGCGCACGGTGACCTTGCAGCCCAGGCTGTTGATATTGTCGCCGTTGGAGGCCGACACGAACTTGCCCGCCACCTTCGCGCCGTTGGCGTCGTAGACCTGCTTGGCTTCCTGGGTCTCACCGCACTTGGGGTCGGAGCTCGCCATGCACCAGACCTCGTTGATCACACCCTTCTCGAACAAACCGCACAGCGTGAGGTTCGGACCGCTCGGGTCGGCCGGATCCTTGATCTGCAGGTTCGAGTCGGCGAACGACTGCGAGTTCCAGGAGTTGTAGTCGATGCGCGAGCCTTTGGTGGCCTTGGCGACCTTGACCAATTGATAGACGACCGCAGGCTGCGCGGTCGCGTCCTTGTACTTGTGGAAGCTGGTCGCTTCTTTCAGCGCGTTGATGTGCTTGTCGACCAGCGTCTGCGCGTTGCTGGTGTTCTCGAGATCGATGACGAGCACGCGCGGCTGAAGCTGGGTAATGCGATCATGGTTCGTGGCGAGCCAGGGATCGGAGTTCGCCTTGCTCATGTCGTTCGGCCAGATCGTGCCGTTGGTGACGCCGCCGACGCCTGGACCACTGCCACCTGCGCCGCCCGTGCTAGCGGTGCCGCCAGTGGTCGCCGAGCCGCCGGTGCTGCCCTTGCCCCCTGAACCGGCAGATTTGCCGCCTTGGCCCCCGCTAGCCCCGCCCTGGTTCACGGAGCCGCCGGTGCCGGAAGGAGTTCCGCCGGTCGCGCTGCCGCTGCCGCCCGTGGTGGTCGCAGTGCCACCCGTGGCGCCCGGCCCAGTGCCGCCGGTGGTTCCGATGCTACCGCCCGTGGTTGAAGACGTGCCACCACTGGTGCTCGTGGTGCCGCCGCTGGAAACGGTTCCAGAACCCCCTGTCGTCGGGGCGGTGCCCCCGGTGGCGGCGGACGTGCCGCCGGTGGTGCTGCCGATTTGTCCGCCGGTCCCACCGCCGGGGGTGGACTGCGGGTCGCTGCACGCAACCAAGAGAGCGAGCAGGAGCGGAGAGCAAATCTGTGCCTTCTTCACGGTAGGGGATCAGTGAAGGGGACCCGATTTCGCAGATCGAAAATCGGACGACGCGGCCGAGATTCTTGTGCGGATCGTGAAAGTGAAGAATTTCTTCGGAAAAATGACGCTGTGCCAGCACTTTTGCGACAGGTGTTCAATTAGCGATCGATCCGAATTCGAGCGAACGCAGAGCTGGCTACAATGCGCGACATGGGCACGAGGCGGGACATCGGTCGAGTGGGAAGCGAGGAAGAACTGACTCAGCTCGGCGCGATCTTGGGCTGGGCGTTTGGTTCGCCCGAGCCCAAGGCGACCCAGTGGCTCAGGCGCGGGGGCGTGGACAACGTTAAGGTCGCGCGCGAGAGCGGTCGCGTCATCGGAGGCTTGCTGGAGATCCCGATGGGGCAGTGGTTCTCCGGTCGCAGTGTGCCGATGCTCGGCATCGCTGGTGTCGCGGTCGCGCTGGACGCTCGTGGCCGTGGCGTGGCGCTCGCACTGATGCAAGCAAGTCTGCGCGCCGCGCGGGAGCGCGGCTTCGCGCTCTCGGTGTTGTACCCGGCAACCCACACGTTGTACCGCGCGCTCGGCTACGAGCTGGCGGGCGGCTACTACAGCTATTCGATGGCAGCCAAGGACTGCCCGCGCGAAAAAAGCGGCTTGCGCGCCATGCTTTCCAGCGCTGACGACGCGCCCGCGCTCACCGCGCTCTACGACGAGATCGCCCGCGAGCGAAGCGGTTACCTCGATCGCAATGCCTACATTTGGGCTCGCGTCCGTGAACCACACGAAGAGCGGGCGCTCGGCATCGTGGCGCGCGGCGAGCATGGCATCGATGGCTATGCGTACATGAATCAGGGTCCCTCCAAGAGCGGTGATTACGATCTGATCCTTTCGGACCTGGTCGCTAGAAACCCGCGCGCGCTCCAGCAACTCCTGGGCTTCTTCGCGAACCAGCGCTCGACGTTGGGAAACATCGTTTGGCGAGCGAGCGTCGCTGACGCGGCGCTGCTCGCGTTCAACGAGCAGGTCTTCACGCCCACCATCGACAGATATTGGATGCTCCGCTTGCTCGACGTCGGCCGCGCGCTCGAGCTGCGGGGCTACCCCGAGCTCGACGCCGAGATCACGCTCGAGGTCGAGGACGAGCTGTTCCCGGAGAATGCCGGTGCGTACCAGTTGACCGTGGAGCGGGGGCGGCCGAGCGTGAGCCGCGGCGGAAACGCGGGCGTGCGCCTCGACGTTCGTTCGCTCGCCGCGCTGTACTCGGGCTTTCTCTCGGCGGAAGAGCTGCGCCGCGCCGGCGCGCTCAGCGCAGACGGAGCGACGCTGCGAACGCTCTCCTCCGTGTTTTCGGGCACGCCGCCCGCGATGGCCGACTACTTCTGAGCTGGGTTACGCTACTCCACGTTGACGAAGAACGAGCGGTAGCCAACGCCGCCGCGATCGTCGCGCAGCACCACCCAGACGCGCACTTCACCTGCTTCGTCAGGCGCGGTCCAGTCGTTGTCGCTATAGCTCGAGCCCGCTTCGGCTTCTGCTTCGGTGCGGCCAGAGCGATCGTGCGCGAAGCTCCCGGCGCTCGCGAACCAAGAGACACGAATGGCTTCGCGGCGGGTGATGAGCTGTCGGGCGATCGGGTCCAAGTACGGGTACGACTCCGAGCCCGTACACGTCGCGTCCGCGCTGCACTCCGCCCAGCTCGCGCGCAGCGTGACTTTGTCACCGGCCGGCAACGCGCTCGGCGCGTCCGGGGACTCGCTCAGCGGTGATGAGTCTCCGTCCGGGTTCACCACCACGCCCGCGAGCTCCGGATTCACGTTCGGCCGATAGGTCGCCGCGAACTCCAGACTCTGCTCCTGAGTCGCAGCACCCGGGCCGCACAGCAGTCGAGTAAACCCGATCGCGTACTCGGTCTGACCCTCCGGTACGCGCACGCGTAACGGCTGGAAATAGCCGCCGGTCGAGTCGGGATCGGCCGGGCGAGCCGCGCGCTCTCCGGCTTTCGGTGCGGGTGGGCTGGGACCGAACACACGGCAACCATCGGCCGGCATCGTCGCATCCGCGGTGGCGCCCTTGCCCAGTGAGACCAGACCCGGGCCGCTCGGCGAAAGGCACTCGAGCGCGATCGGACCCGAGACGGCGATGGGCTTGCGCGCGGTGCACAGCGACCACTCGAGCCCGCGAGCGCTCGAATCACCCTCTGGGGTTGCGTAGAGGGCGCTATAGCTGACCGGCTTGCCCGGCTCGACTTCTGCCGGCGTCGAGCGGATGGCGAGTACGCGTGGTCCGTCGAGCAGCGAGGGGCCTACTTCGGCGTCCGGCCGACAAGCGACCACGGCGAGCAGGAAAAGCGCCGAACCGGCGCGGCCTGGCAGCGAACGAGCGCGCGCGTTCACCATGTGAGCTTGCCTCCAACGACCGGCAGAACCGGTAAGCCGGTGATGTACGACTTGTGCGAGTAGTCGTAATTGTACACGATTTCCTCGGCATTATCGTGATTGGTCACGTTCTGCACGTCGAGGTAGAGCTCGAGCTCGCTGTTCTCCGAGAACTTGAAGTGCTTGGCCAAGCGCGCGTCGAAGGCATAGAACGCGGGGATGCGAATCGAGTTGTGGGCGCCGAAGATCGGGCTGTAACCATCGCCGCGCTCGTCGATGCTGCGACTCACGATCGGCGAGCGCGGGTAGCCGGTCGAGAAGCGAAAACGCCCGCCGAACTCGAAGCCGCGACCGAGGTCGTACGAGCCGAGCGCCGTGAAGACGAAGGTTTGATCGAAATCGAACAAGCGCCAGCTGCCGTCCGGATCGGTGCGCTCGGAGCGAATGATGCTGGCGCTCATCCAGCCGAAAAAGTGCTCGATCAAGTCGTGCCGCAGGAGAAACTGTGTGCCGTACGCGCGACCACGACCGCTCTGCACCAGCGCCTCCGCCTCGGAAGGGCTGGCCAGCGGGTTGCGCACGGCAAGGCCCGTGGAGTTCGAGTAGAAGCTCGTGACCTCCAGCGAGAGCGGTTTGGACAGCCGAAACGCGCCGCCCGCGAGGTAGTGCCGCGCCGAAGCAGGGCCGAGGCGCGGATTGCCGAACACCGCGCTCAGGTCATCGGAGAGCGGGGGCTGATGATAGATGCCGACCGCAGCCTTCACCGTGATGCGCTCGGTCGCGCTCCAACGCAGCGCAAGGCGCGGGTCGAGCGCGGTGTCTTCGCGAATGGCCCCCACGGGGGGCACGCTGGGCTGACGCGGCGTAATTTGGCTCACGCGCACGACTTGCGGCTCGACGCGAAAGCCTGGAATCACGTGCAACGTGTCACCGAACGGTGAGAAGTCGGCCTCGACGTAAGGTGCGAGACCCGCCACCGTAGTGGTCCAGGTGTCGGCGTTCACCAAGTCCGGCGGAAGCTGGCCGAACACCCGCAAGTCGCCTTCGCGCGGCGGCGTCACGATCGAGCCCCCGCGAAAGAGCGAACCTACCGAAATCTCGGCGTCGAGCCCGAGCGTGACGCTGAACCAATCGCTCGGGCTCGCCTGGTAGTTCGCGCGCAGGCCGTAAAGCGTGGCGTCCGAACGGAGCTCTGCGGGGAGCGCACCGAAGCGGCTCACGATGCTCGATCTGTCGAAGCCGATGTACGGCGTTACGGTCGTCGCGTCTTTTTCGCCTTCTTTGCGATAGCGGAAGTAGATGCGCGAAAAATCGGTCGACTTCTCTTCGCTCTTGCTCTCCGCTGGGTCCGATTCGACCAAGTTGCGCTGGATGCGGTCCGACGAGAGCAACGTGCCGAGCTCGAAAGATTCGCCCTCGCGGGGCGCGTAGCTGAGGCGCGCTTGACCGTCCCAATACTTCGGGATCGGCACGAATTCCCCAACGTCTTCGCTGGTGAAGCGCGCGAGGACCCAGTCGAGGTGGCTGCGCCTACCCGCTAGCGCGAGGTGCCACTTGTCGCTCAGTGCCACGCGCGCCGCGAGCGCCGCGTCGATGGCGTCGACCTGCACGCTGCCGTGAAACCCCTTTTCGTCGAGCGGCTTCAAGCCCACCGTCACCAAGCCCCCGATGGCGCGCCCGAAGCTCGCGCCATAGCCGCCCGGTTGCAGCTCGACGCTGCGCACGAGGTCCGAGTGGACCACCGAACGAAACCCGCCTTCGTGGTAGAGCACCGGAATATGCACGCCGTCGACGTAGACGCGCGTGTCCTGGCCGCTGGCGCCCCAGACCACGAGCTGGCCCGAGCCCACGGTCGAGCGCGCCACCCCGGGCAGATTCTCGACCACTTTGACCACGTCACCACCGGTGCCTGCGACGCGCGCGCCTTGATCCGCGCTGACCTCGGTCGCCGCGACCTTGCTGCCGAGGCGCGTCGCTACCACGACGATCTCGAAGTCGGCGCGCTCTTCGCCGGGTACGGCGACCGCGGTGACGCGTACCTCGTAGCTCGCGTCGTAGGTTTTACCGGCTTGGAAGTTCTCTTCGGTGCCGATTGGCGTGAACGTCGGACCCGAGAGCATGACCGGGTGATTTCCGGGCGCGACCTCGTTCATCACGAAGCGGCCATCGTCGCCGGTGGTTGCGTTCTCGCCCGTGTCGAGCTCGACCCGCACGCCCGCCAGCGGCTTACCATCCTGGTCGTGCACCTGGCCGCTGAAGCGCGCCGTTTGCGGCACGACCGGAGCCTTGACCTTCGGCTTCAACTCGTAGCGGTAGGTGATGCGCACCGGCGACGGGACCCCGTCGATTTCGGCCGGCTCGAACTCGAGCTTGAGCGCCGCCGCGCGCGCAATCTCGTCGAATGGCGCGCCCGCCGACTCGGCCACCTCAGCCTCGTTGACCACACCCTCTGCGCTGATGCCGAGCTTGAGCACCACGGCGATCGGAGCGGTGAGCGTCACGCCTTCCGGCAGCTCCGGCTCGGCGAAATGCTTGAGCCGCGGCGTCTTGGTCAGCACGCCCTTGCCGGGGGTGGCGGGCGCTTGCGCCGGTGCTTCGGCGCGCGCGTGCGTCGCGGCAGACGCCACGAGGGCGCCGCACAGAATGATAGCTAGCCTTTTCATGCACTCGAACGAAGCGTTTGGGAAGCTCTAAGAGTCGGAGCCGGGGTTAGTATCGAAATGCCAAAGTGAACTGACTCGCGACGGGCTTTCCGCACAGTGTTGCCGGCTTGAATTCGACCTTGCGCGCCGCCTCGATCGCCGATTCGTCGAGACCGTGACCGAGGCCGCGCAGCACGCGGACGTTGCGGATGGCCCCTTTCTCGTCGATCTCGAGCTCCAGCCGAACCACGCCGCGCAAGTTGAGCGAGGCCGCGGAGTTCGGATACTTCGGCTGCGCCTGGCGCACGAGACGCGCTTTCACGATTGGCTCGGTGCACGCCTCTTGCCCGACGCGCGCGACCAACACTTTGGGCTTCGGCGGCTCGATTGGCGCGGGCGCAATTTTCTCGCTCGGCTTCGGCGCGATTTGCATGGGGATGCCGCCAACCGCGGAGGAGTCGAGCGCGATGCCGATGTCCGTGAACACCGGTGCGGCGACGGCCGCCTGCGCTGCCTCGGGTGCTGCGGCCGAGCGAGCGGAGCGCTGGCCGCCGCTGCGCGCCGGGCGCGCGCGCTGCGTATCATCGCGCTTGGCCGGCTGCTCCGGCTTGGGCGGGGGCTTCTTGCTGGCCTCCGCGAACGCGATGCCGACCACGTCTCTGAGCTTTTCCTTCGGGATTAGCGCTATCGCGAGACCGAGCAGCAAGTGGGCGCCAATGCTCACGATGTAAACGGTCGAGCGGCGCGCTTTGCGTCGGGCCATGGGTCGCTCCTCAGTCTCGTTCCACGTTGATGGCGAACTTGACGATGCCTTCGGTCTTGGCGAGATCGATCACGTGCACGACGTCACCGTGGAACGCTTCCTTGTCCGCGGTGACGACCAAGCTCGGATCTTTCTTCTCACCCTTGGCCGCGTGAAGCTTTGCGATCAAGCCGTTCTCGTCGATTGGCTTTTGTTCGAACAGGTAGCGCCCCTCTTTGGTGATGGTGACCGCCAGCGGCGATTGCGCAGGCTCGTCCGAGTTCGCGGTCTTGGGCAGCTCGACCTTCAGGCTCTGCGAGACGATGTACACCGCCGAGACCATCATGATCACCAGCAGCACCAGCACCACGTCGACCATTGGGGTGACGTTGATGCCGACGATCGGCGCGCGGCGTGAACCGCGACCTCCGGTAGTGCCGGCCATGGCTCAACCGTGACCGTCGACCACGCTGAGCGCGCGGTGCGGGTTCGTGTACTCGGTCGAGTCGACAGGGTCGCCCACGTCCGGCGGCGCGACCGTCACCAGCGATGGACCGCGCGGGTTCGCCTTCATGAAAGCGCTCACCTGCTTTTCGATGGCCTGAGTGTTGCTTTCGATATCGCCGATCTTCTTCTGAATGATGTTGTAGGCGACCACCGCCGGCAGGGCCACGAACAGGCCGACCGCGGTCGAGACCAGCGCTTCGGCGATGCCGCCCATGACCGCGTTCATCGACGAGGCTGCCTGGCTGCTGCCGAGCCGTTGGAAGGCGATGATCACGCCGATCACCGTACCGAGCAGACCGATGAACGGCGCGTTGTTGCCCAGCGTTCCGAGCAGCGTGCTGCCGCGCTCCATCTCTTGCCGAACCTTGATCAGCTCGCCCTCGACGCAGTCGGCGAAGGCGTCGACGCCCGCGTCCAAGTAGCGCAGCGCCGGCGCCAGGATCTCGGCCTCGAACGAGCGCGACTTTGCCTTGTCGAGCAGCACCTGCGCGCCCGCTCGGTCACCTTGCTCGAGCAGCTTCAAGAGCTCTTCCTCGAGCGCATCCACGTCGCGGTTGCGCCGAGCGAAGAACCACCAGCGCTCGACCATCGCGCCAATCGAAAACACCGATAGCGCGATCATCAGATACATCACCCAGCTTGCGCCGAGCAGTGCGACCTTGAGCAATTTCTCGATAATCACGGTCAGTCTCCTTGTGGCACGAACAAGAACTCGGTCACGAATAGCCCACGGTCCGCGAGTGGATTCACCTGCGAATCCACGAGCTCGCCGCCACGATGGTAATAAAGCTGAAGCTTCTTGCCGCTGTCGGCAGGCACCGCGCCGTACACCGACACGTCGAACCGCACGCTGGGTTGCTTGCAGGCGTCGAACAGGTTGGCAAAGATCTGATAAGTGCCCTCTGGCGCATCCTTCTGAAACACCAGGTTCTCCGTACGCACGCCGTCCAGCACGCAGTTGGCGTTCGAATCGCGATCGATGGTGCCGAGCGCGCCGGAAGCCGCCGCGTCCGCCCCTGCGTCGAGTGGCGGCAACGTGGACGGATGCTTGGGGGTAACTACAACACCCTGCGGAGTGACGACCTGCAGATCCAGGTCGACGTTCGTATCCCAAGTGAGCGAGATGACCGCCTGGGGCGGCGCCACGCTGGGCTCGCAGCCGTTCAGGTTGTCCGGCACCAGGCCGGCGATGCAGAACTTGCGGTTCACCTGCGCACCCGCGTTGCCGTCGGCGTCGAATGCCACGAAGCGGAGCGGGTGAAGGCCCGTCGGAATGCTGCGATCGAAGTCGACCGTAGCGCTCCAGGTGAGCTCGGCGGTGATCGGATCGGCGATCTTCGTGGGCACGACCCAGTAACCGCTGCCCACGTCGGAGAGCGCGATACCTACCGCGTGCGTGTTGGGCGTCGCACGCCCGGCGATTGCCTTACCCCCCTGCCCTTGGATCGCCACGGTGCTGTTCAGCTCCGCCGCGGTCACGAGCGGCGGGCCGCCTTCTTCGGGCATGGCTGCGCCGGCGTCGTCGGGTAGCGTCCCGGGCAATTCACCGGACATGAACTGCGCGCCGCGCACGCGAAATGGCTGACTCGGACCGAACACCG
This sequence comes from Polyangiaceae bacterium, assembly GCA_035549735.1. Lineage (GTDB taxonomy): Bacteria > Myxococcota_A > Polyangia > Polyangiales > Polyangiaceae > PMG-095. The sequence continues at coordinate 25,823 of DASZQI010000048.1, forward strand.
AGTCTTCGCCATGACCGCAACCGAACGCGGCGAGCGCGAGCACGAGCGCGAGCGCGCGTGTCATAGATTCACCTGCAAGCGCACCGTCCAGGCGTCGTTTTTGAGGTCGACGGGCACGCCGGCACTGTTGCGACCAAGGTGATCACGGATGAAGTCGTACTGAAACAACAGGCGCGCGCGGTTAGGCAGCGTCAGGCCGGCAATCGGCGAGACCACCTTTACCGTGTTCTTCAGCGGCACTACGCGACCCGCGCGCGGTTCACTCGAATCCGCATTGGGGTCGTAGTACTCCCCGCGAACCCCCACCACCGCGTACTGGGTGATGTTCTGCAAGAAGCCGACGTAGAAGCCGAGTTCGCGCAGATCGACCTGAGGAGCTGCGATTGGATCGGCCACGAAGAAGCCGCGATCCAAATTCTTCGCCGCGATGAACTCGCCGTACAGCATGGAGGCTCCGAGCGCTGTCTTCAGCGTCAGCTCCAGATCGGCTCCGATCGCGAAACGCTCGAAGTTCTTCGAAGGCGTCTCGGCTTGAGCCGCCGCGCCGACCAGCTCTCCCGAGTCGATCAGGCCGTTTTCGTTGATATCGCGCCAGCCGACCACCGCTTTGGTGAGCCCGGTTCCAGCATGGAACCCCTTCCCGGTGAGCGCTGATACGCCGCCCGAGATCTCGAAGCCCTCGACGGGCGAGGCTTTCACGCCGACGTTCAGAGTAACGTCCTTGTTGGCGTTCGGATCCTGCAGCTGAAAGCCGCTCTTTTCCCCGAGCGGTTCACCGTTGGTTACCGCCAGCGCGTAACGAAACGCCGACAGGCTCCCGGACAACCGAGCGCCCACGTCGATCTCCGATGGCCACAACGCGCGCGAGAGCTGCGTGCGCTCGGCGAACCAGCGCTGCGACGAGGACTCGGGCAGTTCGAAGCCGAACGGCAGTTTGAACGCGCCCACCGTGAGCTGCAAAACCGGAGGCTTGCTGGCTTCGTTCGGGCCGCGGTAAAACAGCGACGCCTCCGCCCGATAAAGGCCGAAAGCCGGCCCGCTCGTGCTGTTTCCGTCGAGCTCGACCTCGAGCGAGCTAAACTCCCAGGCGCGCTTTAGCACCAGGCGTGCACGCCGAACCAAGAACCGGTCCTGGTTCAACAGGCCGCCGCCCTGCCGCAGCTGCTCTTCGGAGTCCGCGTGCGATTGATACTCGCCTTGAACATAGCCGGCGATATCGACCAGCGGAGTCGCCGCTGCAGGTGCAGCTGCGGGTGCCGCCGTGGTGGCCGGCGCTGGGGACGAGATCGCAGGCGCCGACGCTTCCGCCGGCTTCGGCGGCGGCGTTAGCGCTGGGCTCGCCGGTGCTGGCGCCGGGCTCTTTTCTTCGCCTGACTTCGCAGCACCGTCTGGCGCAGTCGCGGGCGGCGCAGCGTCATCGGCGGCTGCAGGGATTTCTGCGTCATCCGCTGGCTCCGCAGCAGATTGCGCGCGGGCGGGGACGACCGACAAAGGGCTCAAGCCCGTTGTCACGAACGTGCAGATTAGTAACGGAAACCGAACCACGATGTTTCACAATCTCGGGAAGAGCTATGCTGCGCCGTGCGACTCGTTCGAGCCGAGTCGCACGGAACAGCTGTCATTGTTCTAGGTACGAAGCGCTTGCTTCGCGCTCAGGGGAGCGGAGGCAATGCCCCGTTCGCACCGAGCTTGGTTAGGGTGGAATTGTCGAACTTGGTGCAGTTCGCGCCCGCTTCGGAGCAGCGATTGAGGAACTGCTCGGAGCCGGTGGTCTTGTTCGGCTCACACTCGACGTAACACTCCTTCGCGCTGTTGAAGTCGCTGGTCGTGCACGGGGGCAAACCCGGTTCGGGCGAACCACCGCCGCCGCCTACGCCGCCTTGCCCGGCTGAGCCACCTTCCGGCGTACCCCCGCCGGCACCCGCGGTGCCACCCGTCATCGTCGGCTCCCCGCCGCTGCCCTCACCGGCGGTACCGCCAGTACTGGGGCCAGTGCCACCGGTCGACACTCTGCCGCCGGTGTTGCCCGGTGCGCCACCGGTCTTGCCGGACGAGCCGCCGGTGTCCGACGTCTTGCCGCCAGTACCGTTGCTGGGAGTCTCGTTGTCGTCGTCGTCACCACAGCCGACGTGGAACACTGCCGCGCTAGCCATGAGCGCCGCGAGGACGTGAAGTCTCAAGTTATAAGTTTTCATTTTCAACGAACCTCGCAGAAGCCGTAGTTGCAGGACGGTGCGGCCGCAGTGCAGTCGTCGTTGCTGACACAGGTCGAACAGCCCGCGGGTTCCGCGACGCCAGTCGCCGCCGATACGAATTTGCATTCGCAGGACTTAGCCGGCATGTAGCTCGAGAGCGGACCGACTTCCGAATCGCGTGAGACGCGCATCGCGCAGTCCGGCACCACACCGAGAGCGGCCTCGGTCGCGATCAAATCGAACTCCGGCACGACAGCGCCGGTGAGGTAGTCGATCACGACCTTGGCGCCCGGGTTCGACGGCTGGCCGCCGGTAACCTTGGCCAGCATGTGCAGCGGGCCCCACACCATGTAGTGACCGTCCCGAGTGTTCTTCTTGTCCGCCGACGTGGCCGATGAATCCGGCAAGTAGCCGCAGGTCTGGCCGAAGTGCTGGTAGGGCAGAGCACGAATCGTGGCGCGATTCTTGTCGATCAAGTCGGTCGCGAGGATGCCGATGCCGAGGTCGGCGTCGGGCTGCGAACCGGTCGTCTGCAAGGTGTTGAGGTAGGCGAGCACGTCGCCGGACCCAGCGGCCGTGGTGCCGTCACTCTTGGTGCGAACGCCTTGCCACTTGGCGGCGGGCACTTTGATCGCAGTCGCCAGCATTTGCAGGGTGCCGCTGCTGCTCGGGCGAATGTAGAACTTCGTGGGGTCACTCCAGGCCGTCCCACCGTTCGCGCCGAGCCCGAAGGTCAGGTACGCGGCCTCTGCGCTGATCGAGGCCTGGGTGGACTTCTTCGCGATCGCGAAGGTCATGGTCTGAATCGGACCCAAGAAGTCCTTCACGCCCGCCGGCAGCCCGGTGACGTCCGGACAGGTGGTGGCGAATACATCGGAGACTCCGATGTCGACCGCGATGCCGGCGCTCGGCAGATCGCAGCCCCCGGAGGCTTCGACCGCAGCCCCTGCGCCGTTCTTACTCCAAATGCTGGCCGTACCGGTGGCCAGCACCGGGGTGGCCGCTGCCATGTAGTTGACGCCGTCGCACGAACCTTTGCCGTTGATGTAGATGACGGTCACCGGATCGGCGATCGCCGAGAGTTCCGCGGCAACACCGGCGAGAAAGGGTTTCACGGCCGAGGAACCGGTGATGAAGACCGGCTTGGGCAACGTGGTGCAGTCGGCTGCTTCCGCAGCGGTGGCGGAGAAGACTGGCAGCGCCGCAGCCAGAGCTCCGAGGAGCCTTATTCTAGAAAGCGACTTCATTCGCATCGCTGGTTCCTTTCGACGATTCGGGACAAGAGTGAAGCGAGGAGCGTATGTAGGCAGAGACCGAGTCAGACCCGCGACCGTTCCGTGATATTTAGGTGACACACCAACACACGAGGGTGATAACTCGGGCTTTCCACGAGTTATCAACACGTGTGCTCCAGTCGCTCGCATGCGTGATTGGGTCGCTCGAACTCATGGAAAGCTCGCGCTCCAAGACGAAGTCATCGAATTGTTGCCGAACGAGCACCGAGCAGACACCGGGCAGACGACCTGTCCCCGTCGACGAATCGAGCCCAAACTGTTGCAGAGCAACTGGGGGAGCTCGATGTATGCGGCCACTCGATGCTGCGAGGCCTAAGAGCCAAGACGGGAGATCGAACCGTCGCGGCGCGCTTTCTCAGTGCAAGTTCGAAGCGTTTCGCGCTTTGCCTGCTGTTTTTGCTGGGTTGCTTCCTCACGCCGCGCCAGGCATCGGCGTTCGCGTGGACCGTTCGGCACGGCTATACGCAGTGCACGCCCTGTCACGTCGATCCTTCCGGCGGTGGTATCCTCACCAACTACGGTCGCGCGTTGGCCGACGAAGCGATCCGCATGCGCTTTCCGGGCGAGGCCGAAGAAAGCGGCGACGCTGCACCGAGCGCTCGATTTCTGTGGGGTGTACCGGTTCCCGAACCGCTGCTGTTGCAGGGCGAGCTGCGCTACCTGCACCTGGAACAGAAGATCGAACACACGCCCACCGTTTCTCGCAATATCTGGATGCAGGCGGACTTCGAGGCGGCACTCGCGCTCGAGCGCTTCGTCGTGTCCGCGAGCATCGGCTACGCCGACGAGGGCTCGCTCCCTGCTGCGCTCACGCGAGAACCGGAGCAAAACTTGGTGTCGCGCTATCACTGGCTCGGCTACTCGTTGCTCGACAATGCTTTGCTGCTGCGCGCGGGGCGTATCAATTTGCCGTTTGGCCTACGCGGCATCGAGCACACGCTTTGGGCGCGCGCCCGCACCCGCACGAGCGTGAACGCAGATCAGCAATACGGCGTCGCCGCGTCGTATGCCGACCAAAGATTCCGGGCGGAGCTGATGGCAATCGCGGGTAATCTGCAGCTGAGACCGGACGATTTCCGAGAGCGCGGCTACAGCGGCTATTTCGAGTGGGCCCTCGATTCGAGGTTAACGGCTGGGGCCAGTAGCTTGATCGTGCATCGGGACCTGGACCCGTCGACATTGAAGGAGACCTGGCGACAGGCGCATGGCCTGTTCGGGCGCTGGGCAAGTAGCTGGGAACCACTGGTGCTCTTGACCGAGTGGGACTTCGCGCTCGAGTCGCCGCGGCGCGCCCCTTGGCGAAAAGGCTTCGTCGGATTCTTGCAGGCAGACGTCGAAGTCTTTCAGGGCATGCATTTGATTGGCACGGGTGAGGCCCAGAACATCGGCGTGCAGGGGCCGCCACTCTCGTGGGGCACGTGGCTGTCGTACGCTTGGTTCTTCGCGCCGCACGCCGACCTGCGTTTCGACTCGGTGTATCAACACATCGGCTCGAGTGCCGGCAGCACGGCCGCGCTCTCGCTCTTGTTGCAAGGCCACTTGTACTTGTGAATCGATTCGATCACCGAAGCGCCGCCGCATTGTCACCTTTCGAGGACAGCTCGAATGGTATAGGCGCCGCGGAGGGCTCCTCGCGATGCCGGGTTCTGTCAAAGTCGCCCCCAGAAAGAGAGCGCAGCGCGGCGCCTGGGTGCTCTCGGCGCTGATCGCCTCCGCGTGTTTCGCCGACTTCGATCCGAACGCGTCCACTCCCGATGCGACCGGTGGCACTCGCGCCGAGACGGGCGGCGTGCGAGCAACCGGTGGCCAGAGCGGAAGCCCAATGGGTGGCCAGGCGGGCACTCCGGCAACAGCCGAAGGCGGCGCCGGTGGCGTGCCGACGCCACCTGATCCCGAAGGGGGCGCGTCAGGCGCGCCCCTGGTCGAGCCGAACGGGCGCTGTCTGCCGCTGACTGCGTCGGCGCACTACCCCGCGCGCGCCGTGGTGGTTTCCTCTGCGGCTCGACCGACCGAGGAAGAGATCTTCGTGACCGCCATCTTCACGGAGTTCAACGCGCAGTGCGGCCGCTGCCACGTGCTCGGCTCCTCGGGCGGCCTAAACGTAACGCAGAACACCTTTCCCGCGGTGAACGGACCAAAGCTTTTGGCGCGCATCAAAGACGGAACGATGCCGCCGGATCGCCCGCAGGACGAAGGTACTGCACATTTGGTCGCCACGCTGGAGCGTTGGATCGCTGCGGGAAGTCCGAAGGACGTGCTCAAGATTCCGCTGCCGCCTTCCGATACCGATCCTTACCTGCTGTCCCCCGAAGTCGGGCAAAGCCTCACCAACATCGGCAACTGCGCGCCCGAGGCCACGTTCCCGTTCGGCTGGGAACGCGCAAGAATGCGCGAGCTCGACGCTCGCTTCGAAAAGCTCGGGCCGGTTCAGACCGACCTCCCGAAGAAGCTGAGTGAAACCGATCTGTTCTCGCTCGACTCGGCGGTGCTCGGACGCTACGGCGTGATCGCCTTTGCGCCGGCCTACCCGCTTTGGTCAGATGGCTCGGGCAAGATTCGCCACGTGCGAGTTCCGCTGGGCAAATCGATTCATTTCGACAAGAAGACGCAGAACTTCGAGATCCCCGAGAACACCCGGTTTTACAAGACGTTCCTGAAGCACATCGTCGATACCGACGGGCAAGAGCGGTACAAGAAAATCGAGACGCGCTTGATCGTGACGCGACCCGACGTGGGCCTCGGCGTCGGGCAAACGCGCGCGCTGTTCGGCAGCTACAAATGGAACGCTGCGGAGACCGAAGCCACGCTGCAGAACGCGGTCGACCAACCACTTCACGACGGTCAAGCCTTCGCAGACGAGCTTTTGACCTACATTACCGACGAGCCCGCCGCCCAAGCCATTCGCAATAAAAACCCTGCGAATCTCACGTTCGAGTACGAGCGCGCCAAGGTGATTCGGCACTACGCAATCCCCGGACGCGACCGCTGCGTGCAGTGCCACATGGGTAGCCAGAGTCAGGACTTCGTGCTCGGCTTCACTCCCCTGCAGCTGGTGCGACGGCCCATGGACGAAGGCGGCGTTTTCGAACCTGCGGAGGGCGAAGAGCTCACGCAGCTCGATCGCCTGAGCGCGCTCGGAGTCATCACCGGCATCGATTCGGTCGCCGACATCTTGCCGCTCGAACGGACGCAGGGCACGCGCACTCCGCGCAACGCGCACGAGCTCACGGCCCAAGGTTACCTGCTCGGCAATTGCGCGCACTGCCACAACCCCCGCGGCTACCCCACTCAGGTCGCGCCCGAGCTCAAGGTCCTCAACTTTTATCCAGGCGTCAAGGACACGGAAGGCAAAGGCATCGGCGGTATCTTCCAGTTCCCGCTGACTTTGACGAGCCCGCGCGTCACACGTGGGCTCGATGCACGGCCCGTCCCTTACATTACGCCGTCACTCCGCGATCTGATCCCCTACAACTATCAGGACCGAATCGCCGACTCGAGCTACACCCCGAAATGGGAGTCGTTCACGGACGAGAACGAAGGCACCACCACACGAACGTTCTTCGACGCCCCCTGGCGCAGCCTGATTTTCAGGAACGTTCATAATCCGTTCGCGTACGGGGACGACTACACCATCTTCCCGCACATGCCGATGAACACGGCCGGCTACGACTGTCGGGCTCGCCAGCTACTTGGTAACTGGATGGTGAGTATTCCGGGGCGTAGAAAGCACGCGGAAATCAAAGAAGACTACGTGCCACCGTTCAATTCGCTCGGCAGCGGTGGTGACGCCAAGAAAGCGGACAACGAGTCACAGCCTTACGTCGAGGTGCTCGAGGGCGAAGCCGACTACGAGGACGCGCGCAAGGCCGCGATCGATCGGCTGGCCAAGTTCCAGGCCGGACCGGAATACAAGTGCCCGGACACTTCAGACATCCTCGACCCCGCAGTCGGCAAAGAAAAGGGCGACCAAGGGGCGCTGGTCATTACGCCGCGAGACAAGCTTTCACCGCTCGACGGTGTGCCGGATCGCACGCATTGGGTCAGCACCGACCTGACCGCACCCAACGTCGAGTGGGAGCCGCGCCAGACCACCTGGGAGCGCGTGCTCGTGCACCAAGACTATCCGGCCGTAGAAGCTGGAAATGCGGTCAAGCAGCAGCAGCGGGAGGAAGAGAAGAAAATCGTCGCCATTCTGTCGACGGTGACGCCGAACGAACAGTTCAAGAATTTCGCGCTGTCCCCGTTCCCGATGGCGCTGTGGAAACAGAAGCCCGAGTGCCAGAGCCGGCTCTCCGCGACCGATCAGACCAAGGCGGGCTCGTTGAAGGGTGGCCAACGACTCCGCTGGCTCGACATCAGCAAAGTCGCAGACGACGCGCCACTTTATCGAGTTCTGCCCGGCGGCGCGATCTACGACATGGTCTGCGTCAATTGCCACGGCAGAAAATTCGACGCTCAAGGGCGTCAAGCCGAGACGGTGCAACTGATGACCGGCGGTGAGGCGCGCGTCGCGAACTTCATGACCGGCCTATTTGGTCCCACCGATTCACCCGGAGCCAACCGCGCCCGTGTGTTTGGCGCGGTCGCGACAGCGGGCGTGTCCGCCGATGATTGGGGCGCGCGCTACATGGCCTGGATGGCGCTCGGTGGGACCGACAAGACCATCCCGCAGGCGGTGCTGCAGATCGTCTCTCGCACCGACGTATCCGGTACCCGAAGGCCGAACCCGCTCTTGCTCGACGCTTCCGCCAACATGTTGGCAGCGGGCAAGGCGGCCTGCGAGTTCGCGTTGCCAATCAAGGATCACGAGGTGGTGAGCTCGACGCTCGACCCCAATCACTACGCCCTGTCGCAAACGTTCAACGCGCTCATCACCAGTAACGGCGACGCCGAGCTCTGGCAACGCACCTGTTCGCTCGGCAACCGCCCGGTGATTCGCGCGTTCGCGGGCGCGGGTAGCTTCCGCACCGGTGGTCCTGCGAACCTGTACAAGCCCGACAAGTATCCGGTTGGCGCGGCCATCGGCAATCACCTCGGCCAGACGGTGAAATGGGGCGACGCGGAAGAGAACTATTTTCCTTGGTGCGTGCGTCCGCCGTTCACACAACCCGACCCGCCTGCGGCTCCGCTGCCCGTCTGCCCGGAGGCGATGTTGGCGGCCGACGCTTACAACGCCGAAGAGCTGGAAGACTGGGCCCGCCGCGGCGCGATCAACGCAGGGATGGCGGTGTTTCTCTACATCGATCAGGTCGCACGCGGGAAATTCGATCCGCTGCGCTACGACGAATGCGAAAAGCTTCCGAACCCTTGAGCTCGACGCTCGGCGTGCTGGTGCACGCTTGGCGCGCGCTGTGGTTTGCGCTGATTCCGGCGCTGCTTGCGGCCGTGGTGATGCGTTGGTCGATTCCAGAAGCCCGCGTCGGACGCTCGAGCCTCGAGCGCGCGCTGACCGACCTCGGCTCGAACTATCCGTTCTATCTACCGCTTGCGCTGTTCTTGTTCTTCGCCTGGCTGGCGCGTCACTTTCGTTTCTACCTACCCGGCGGGCGTTACTCGTCCGCGCTGGCTCCAGAGCTCGCGGCGCAGGCTCGCAAGGGGTGGCTGGCCGAGTTTGCCGACGCGGCGGAGCTTCAGGGTTGGCTCGACCGGCGTGACACCAAGCGTCGGATGTCGAAGCTGAGCGACGAAAGAAGGCAAAGGCTCGAAAGCGAGCGCCAGAAGCTCGACCGTGCGCTCGAAATGCTCGAGCCCGCGGGTGTGCGCAGCGCCGCCGCCGCCCTGCGTGCCTCGTTGGTCGGAGAACTACGCGGTGCGCAGCGGCGCGAGTTTTTCGGCTTCACGGTGCTACTTCTGTGCGCGGCGCTGCTCGCGTTCACGTTGCGTGGCAGTGCGTTTCAAGTCTATCGCTTGACCAGCGGCTCGATGTTGCCGTCGCTCGTGCCTGGGGAGTACGTGCTCGCGAGCCGACTTGCCTACGCGATGCCCTGGCAAAAGTCGGTATCCGTGCCCAAACGCGCAGATCGCGTGGTGTTTCGCAGGACGGACGAAGAGCAGGCCGGTGACCTGGTAAAGCGCGTAATCGGCCTCCCGGGTGACCGCATCGAAATGGTGCACGGCGGACACCCGGTGATCAACGGCTGGGAAGTGCCGAGTTGTGACGCCGGACAATATCTTCAATTCACCCCTGAGGGTGTTCTCGAGGGCCGCCTGGTCGTCGAATTCTTGGCGGGTGAGGTCTATCTCACCGTGCACACCCCATGGGGCCAGCCCATGGACGCTTACCAGGTGAAGCCGAATGAGGTGTTCGTAGTTGGCGACGACCGCAACCAGAGCCGCGACTCACGCACCTGGGCAAACGGCAAACCGAAGGGCCTCCCGCTCGGCGAGGTCGCGGGTCGTGTCGAACGCTCACTCGTGCTGGCACTCCCCGATCGACGGCCACACTATCGCCTGTTTCGCAGCAGCAACCTGACGCTCGACTTGCCGGGTCTCGATACGCGCGATCTCGAAGCGGGAATTCAACGATGTCTCTCCTCACCACCGAAGCAGACGGAGCCGCCGCGTCCTCAGCGCAGCTAGCGCCCGTCCGTGCCGCGAAGCGCCAGCAAGGTGTTCCGGTAGCGCGTGAATTGGCGCTTTCCATGCTGGTCGGCCTGCTCGTTGCCGGAGTTTTGTTAGTGCTACTGACGGTCGAGCCACGCGCAGCGAAGGTCGAATTGCCGAGCTCGAATCCGAGACCGAAACTGCTCGACCAGCCGTATCGGCCCCACGCTCCGGCTGCCCGCTAGCCGCGCTTTCTCGCCGCGGAAACGTGCGTGATTCGGAATTCGAACGTCGTATCCACGTCGTGATTTCGTCACCCTCGAGGCAGGTGATCCAGAGGGCGAGTTCAGTTTTCGGACGCGGACTCTGATAATCGGAGAACCCGAAAGTTCGCGAGTGAGAACCAAAAGTCGAGTGCCGCAGAAATCCCGCATGAACACGCGATTGTAGGCGTCGTGCGAGCAAGGCAGTCGGGGCGGCGCGCGCTGGCGCGGTCCTTGAATAGCGGGCGACGCCACCACCCCTCACCGAGGTGCTGGCTCGCCGAACGGAAGGATTTTCTGAGATGAAAAAAACGATGGTGGTCGCAACGTTCCTGGCGCTCGGCGCCGGAGCAGTGGGCCTCAGTGCCCCCAACGGATTGGCCCTCAAGGGCTCCGACACCCTGTTCGCTCTGACGCAAGCCGTAATCGCGGCCTGCCCGAACGCCACTGGGACCACGTACGCGGGGACGGGCTCCGGCGCGGGCGAAAACGCAATGCTGGCTGGAACGCAAACCGTCGCGCCGATGTCACGCTTCCTGGGCGCGAACGCTTGCGCGGCGACCGGCGCGACTCCGACCCAGTCCGAGGGCATCGCGGTGGCTGCAGACGGCATCTCGATCGTCGCTGCGCAGAGCCACCAGGTGGCCTGTGATCCGCTGAACACCGACGCCAACTGCAACCACACCGGCGGCGCAGCCACCGGTCTGGCGCGCAACACGGTGCTCACCGACGCCTCACTTCCCGGCGGGACCTACACCCTCGCGGACTGGAAAGAAGTGCTGCGCCTGATCTACTTCGGCATGCGCAACTTCAGCGGCACGGCTTCGGTGGTCAACACCATCGCGCAGCGCAACTGTGCGGATCCGGTGCGCTTCTACCTGACCGAAAACTACGGCAAGCTCTTCCAGAACGAGTGTGGCGGCAACACTGGCGGCTGCACCAAGCTGAAGCACGCCTTCCGCCGCGACCAAAACTCGGGCACCACCGACTCGTTCCGCGTACTCGTCGGGTTCCAAGATCTGAATGGCACCACGGGCGCGCCTTTCTGCAACCAGTGGATTCCGAACACCGCGGCAGCAGGCCCGGCCACGGCTGGCGGCGACCACTACTACAACTCGTACGACAAGGCGGTGACGCCTCCCTTCACGCGCCCTGCCGCGCGCGGTCAGAACGCGCTCTTGTTCGGTGTGAACAAGGGCTGCAACACGTCTCCGTCGGACACCTGCGGTTCGCCCGGCCTCGTGTGCAGCGGCGCTTCACCGGACGCGACCCACACGGGCACGTGCCAGCCGAAGGCCTGCGTTTCGGCTTCCGATTGCGGCTCCACCACCGGGATCGGCGCGCTCAGCTGCGTCGCGGGCTTCTGCGAGCCCACGAACGTTCCCGGCGCGGGCGTCCTGCCGAGCCAGTGGCTCGACATCTACCAGGACTCGGATCCGATTCGCCGCACCTGCGACGGCCTGAACGACGGCACCGGCGCCGCGGAACAGGTTTGCAGCTGGCGCGGTGACCTCGGTCTCGTGCTTCCGGTGAGCATCCCGACCACCGCCGCCGCGGTGACCTACGCCAGCGCTCCCTGCGACCCGGCAACTCCCTTCCGCAACGGCGCCGGCATTCGCTTGTTCGGCCCGGACACCAACGGCGACAGCGTGTGCGCGCTCTGCCCGAACGGCGCGCTGCCCGCTGGTACCCAGTGGAACGCCACCATCCAGGCCGCAGTGGGCCCCAGCACCTGCCAGTGTTTGGTGCCGGTCACGGCAGGCAACGACGCGCGCTGCTTGAACTCGAAGGGCAACATCCCGACGCAGTCGAGCGGCAACTTCCCGCCCCTCGACGGTGCGGGTGTGGACCAGGCCATGCGTACCTCGGGCACGAACCCCAAGTTCCCCGCCGCTATCCGCGACGGTCGCGTGTACAACCTCCACCTGCGCACGAACGCGAGCGGTGGTTACGCGAACCAGACCTACTCGGTCGGCACGACCGCGGCGGCTCGCCCGATCCTCGGCGCGTTCTACCGCATCCACTCGACTCGCACGCTGCTCGCCTCGGGCACCTGCACCGACGCTGGCGGCGCCTGCTGCCAGGATCCGGACGCCACGCGCCAGATTGGTTGTTTGGTTCAGGCAAGCCCCTGCAGCATTGGCTTTGCCGGTCGCGAAGCCTCGGAGAACGTGAACCTACACGCCACCGAGGGTAGCCAGTCCGGGTTCGGCCTCGCGCTGAACCAGGTCACGCCGGACGCGAGCTGCATTCTCGGTGGGACCTACCCGCTCTCGCGCATCCTCTACTTCAACAGCACCAAGGGCTTCGAGACGTTGGCCACCTCGGGTGACCAAGAGCTCGAGCTCGCGCGCTGCTACTCGGGTAAGGGCACCGGCGCTTCGACGCTGAACACCGTCGCCGCTCAGAATGCGCTCGTCGCGGCGAACGGCTTCATCGGCATCAACCCGTTCTGCAAGGACTTCCAGGAAGAGCTCTCGAGCGTGTGCGCCACGCCGATTCCGCCTGGCGTCAACGCTTGCGCGAACAACGGCGCCTTGGGCATCGCCCCCTGAGGCCGAACAACACGAAGCCTTCGGTGGAGCGCTGGACGCTCCGCCGAGGCGCTGAGTGACACGTAAGCCAGCGCGCGCCCTTTCCGGGTGCGCCTGGCGCATTTGTTTCGTGCGCATGGTTCGTGGCGCTGCGGTTTTGTCGCATGCCCTTCCGAGAATCGACACCAAAAACCGCTATGGACCCGCAGCGCGGCGAAGGGCGCGAATACTTGGAGACGTTTCGGTGAAGCTAAGCAATCGCCAGAGCAAGCTCATTCGCTACCCGTTCCTTGCCGCGCTCGTCGCTGCATCGCTCACGCCCGCATGCACGGACGGGTCTGCAGACCCGAACAGCGACGTCGAGTGTAGCGGTGGCACCAAGGCCGGCTCTGGAGGTTCGACTGCGAATTCCGGCGCGGCTGGAGCAGAGAACCCTGCTCACGGCGGCACGCAGAACACCGCAGGTGAAACCAGCACGGGCGGTGACAGTGACGCCGGTGAGCCCAACGTTGGCGGAATGGACTCGGCGGGAGCCGGCGGTGGAGGACGAGCAGGAAGCGGCGGTGCCGCAGGTGGAGGAGGAGTCAAAGCATCTGGCGGCGGTGGCGCGGGCGGAGGAGGACGAGGCGGAAGCGGAGGCGTCCCGAATGGCGGGAAAGCCAACGCATCCGGCGGCGGTGGTGTGGGCGGAGGAGGACGAGGCGGGAGCGGGGGAGCCGGGACTTCGACCGGAGGCGGCGTAGTTGGAGGAACCGCAGGCACTGGCGTCGGCGGCATCAGCTCGGTCTGCGGAAACGGCGTCAAGGACCCAGGGGAGGAGTGCGACGACGGAAACATGATCGAGGGCGACGGCTGCAACGTCGTCTGCAAGGACTCCCAGGTTTGCGACGCTTGTGTCGCACAACTGTGTCCGAGACCGCGGGACGTACCGCTAGCGACGCTGCGCGATAGATGTTTCAAGGACACGACCCCGGCAGCGGCAGGGCCTGCAACGGGCACTCCCCGAAACAAGCTGTGCATCGATGCCGTGCGCTGTATGCGCGTTACCCGCTCAGCGGCGTCGTGGGTAGGAGCGCTCGATGAAGCTCACCATTTGTCTGGCGATGGTTGCGCTGCGGACTCCTTGGATGCGTATTGCGGCCAGAACAACTTTAGTTGCGACACCATGCCCAAGGGGCCTTGTATCGAGCAGTTCGAGGCCGGTGCGGAGCCTACGAGTTCATCCGGACTCGCGGCCTGGGTTCAGAACGCTCAAACGTCGAGCACGATCCCAGTCGGTGTGGCCGCGAACCTCGTGAACGGTTGCGAAGCGGCGATGTGCCCGGAGGAATGCGGGTGGCTCTACGATTGCCTAGGTGCTCCGGCTTGGGCAAAGAACCTCGGAAAAGGCACGGGCGGTAGCGGGGGAACTTCGGGCGGCAGCTCCGCGGGAGGAAGCGGAGGGACCGCAGGCGGCACGTTGAATCGAGGCGGCACTGGCGGCGCGTCGAGCGGAGGCACCTCGACCGGAGGCGCCACTGGCGGAACCTCGACCGGAGGCACCTCGACCGGAGGCACCTCGACCGGAGGCGCCACTGGCGGAACCTCGACGGGAGGCACCTTGACCGGGGGAACGTCGAGCGGAGGTGCCACCGGCGGAACCTCGACCGGCGGTGCCGGTGGCATGTCCAGCTGCGCAACTCAGTACGACTGCGCGACACTCACCGGCTCGTTTCAAGATGTACCGCGCAAGCAACTCTGCGAAGACGCGGTCGCTTGCATGAAAAACGCCGCCTGCGCAACCAGCACCGAAGCCAAGGTTTGCTACTGCAGTCCCAATCCGTTCCTTGGAATCTGCGGCAACCCGGACTTCGCGCCCTGCGTCGCGTCCTTGAATGCCGCAGCCGAGTCCACCGACGCGACCGTGGTTCAGACCCGGATGGGCGATGCCAGCTACGCGGCCGGCCTCGCCGTCAAGCGCGTCACTTGCGAAACCCCCTGACTACCCGCGTCCCCCCAGCGTCGCAGCGAAGGACGCGACGCTAGCTAGCCGGGGTCGGCGAAAGCTTCTCACGCCTTCGAAGCCCTACGACGAGCAGAAAGCCGGCAGCGATCGCGAGCAGCGCGATCGCTTCGACTTTCCAATATTTGGTGAGCCTGGCGCCCACGCTCGAGCGCGCGGCCGTCGCCGCTTGCATGCTCGCAAGCGCCTTGGGTTCGATGGCAGCCTTCTTGGCCTGCTCGATGACGTTTCGCGCCGTATCGAAGTCGCTCTCCTGCAGGGCCAATGCCCAGCGGTAGGTTAGAGTCTTCGCGTCCGATGGCGCCTTCTGGCCGAGCACGTTGGTGCAGCGACGCAGGCGCTTCGCGTCTTCGAGCCGAACCCCGAGCTCGCACTCGATCTGCGCAGCCGCCACCTCAGCTCCACTCTCCTTCTTGAGGTGCTCGACGATCTGGTTCAGGCCTTCGATTTGCTCGGCGCTGAGCGCCGCCGAGCCCCCGAGCTGCAACTTGGAAAAACGCGCATAGTCGTCGAGCACGACCCCATGAACGGTGAGCGCGCCGGCACACAGCGCGAGCGCCTTGTCGCGCTCGCCCACCTTCTCGTAGTTCTCGCAGGCCTTGCGGTAACCGAGTGCTTCGTCGGGCACGGCTTTGGCCATGGCCTCGAACAGACGCGCTGCCTTGCCGAAATCTCCCGCCTTGACTGCGTTTTCGGACAAGAGCCCGAGGTCCATCAAGAAGTAGCCATATTGAAGCGGGTTCGCGTCGCGCTCTTCCGGCTTGGGCACGCTCGCAACGGGGTTCTTTTCGTCGATGGTCCACTTGCTGAGCCCCTGAAACCCTTCCGCGGCCGCTGCTGCGGGCCCGTGCTGGGGCGCGGCATGCGCGGAGGAAACTGCAAGCAGCAGCGTCGGGAGCACGAGCGCGGCGCGCACGACGCTCGCCACCGCTCCACGCCGAGTACGCTGCACGACCGCGTGCACGACGGCGGCGAAGAGCGCTGCCGCCAGCGCAAACCATACGACGAGCGCGCCCCATTGCGTGGGAGTCGAACGCGCGCGGGCAATGCGGAGTGTTTCGTAGTGGCCGGGAGCGATCCGCTCCAGGTCGGCCAAGCAGGTGTCGAACATGGTTTCGTCTCCCAGGCGAATCGCGATGTCGCATTCGGCAGCGTAACCCCAGGGTTGATCGGGCATGCTGGTCTTCGCTTGGCGAGCGGCTTGTAACGCCATCGATAGCTGTTCGCCGGTCGGTGGCGCAGCCACCAAGGCGCGCGCGAGCGCGCGCAGGTCCATCGGTGAAGCGCCGCTGCGAATCGCCGCCTTGCACGCGTCGATCGCGCTGAGCCGCAGCCCCTGCTCGGTTTGCACTTGGCACAGCCGTCGCAGCGCCAGTGAGCTCTCGGGCGCAACGTTTACCACTTGCTGAAAGAGCCGAGCCGCGCCGTCGACATCACCGCCGGCAAGCGCTGCCTCGGCGCGATCGAACAGCGCGCCGGCCTCGGGATGGCGTTGATCGAGACGATTGAGATCGCGCAAGTCAGCGACGTGGCGATCGTCGACGCTGTTCGGGCGCGCGTCTGCTGAGGGCGCGCTCAGAGTCGCTGCCAAGGCGCTCGCTAACAGAGTTCGACAAAACCGCGACGGGGAACAGGACATAGCAGGTCGCGAGATAGCCAAGCAACGTGACGCCCAAGAAACGGGCGCGGGACAAACGCGAATCGGTGTCGGGGTAATCACAAAACGACGCGGGCGCCGCCCGAAGACAGCGCCCGCGTTGCGCAGACTCAATTCAGCCGAAGGCCGAACTCAGTCGTTCGCGTAGAGAACCGAGCAAGCGTCCGAGCAGGAGCTGGCGTTGAGGCACACCACGCGGGCGAGCGCCTTACCGCCGCCGTTGATGGTCGCCGTGAACGACGACTGAATGACGGACGGCACGGTCGAGTCCGCGCCGCGCTCGATCTCGGCACGGCACGCGCCGTTGCCGTTACCCGCGTCGCAGGCCGGGCCGCTGGCGGTACCGCAGTAGCAGTCGCCTTCGACGCCGACGCCGGCGCAACCAGTGCGAACGACGCAAGCCAGCACCTCGCGGCAGGTGTCCGCCTTGAGGCGGCCAGCCGAGTCGGTCGCCGTGCCGAAGCTATCGCAGGGGCGGAAGTTCGTGCAAAGGTTGTTGGTCGCTTCGCAGGTGCCGCAGGCGGTGCCCGTGAGAGCATCGGGAACGTTGGCCGTGCCACCCGTGGTGGTGGTGCCGCCCGTGGTGCCGCCGGTCGTGCCACCCGTGGTGCCGCCGGTCGTGCCGCCGGTCGTGCCGCCGGTCGTGCCGCCGGTCGTGCCGCCGGTCGTGCCGCCCGTGGTGCCGCCGGTCGTGCCGCCCGTGGTGCCACCGGTCGTGCCACCCGTGGTGCCACCGGTGCTAGTCGTGCCACCGGTGCTAGTCGTGCCGCCGGTGCCGTTCGGGCCAATGCAGGTGACCGTCACCGAAGCCGAAGACGAGCACGAGGCGAACGCGCCGGTACCGGTGATGGTGACCGACAGGACGTGGGGGCCCGCGCTGGTACAGGTGTACTTGGTGTCGGCCGCGGTCGCGTTGTCGAACGTGCCGCCGGACCAAGCGTAGGTCACGCTCTGAGCCGACGTACCGGCACCGCCCGTGGCCACGCCGCGCACGCTGATCTTGCTGCCAACCGAGGCGTTCGGACCGGTGATGGTGAACACGCTCGGGCAGGACTGAGCAACGTCGACCGTGCCAGTGACCGGGCCCGTGATGGTGGGCGTGGTGCCTGGGCAGCCGGTGCCATTCAGGTGCAGCGGGACGTTCGTGGTCAAGCCCGGAACGACGTTGAAGGTCGCGGTCGCGCCACAGTTCGCCACGTCCGTGGTGACCGTGATGCTGTAGCCGTTGCCAACCGGCAGGTTGAGCCTGAGCGTGTCATCGACCGACCCCGAGAAGTCGAAGTCCTGGGTCAGGCTGAAGCCGCCGGGGCCCGTGATGACGACGTGAACGTTGTTCACGTGAACGCCATTGACATCGAGGTTCAGGCCAACGTTCGCGACCTCGGCGTTCGACGCCTTGTCCTGGTTAGAGCAACCGGCTGCGATTACCCCGCCCGCGAGGCCCGCAACCACCGTGAGCAATGACAGTTTTCGAATCATGGATCTCATAACGACTCCTCCGGAAAAAAATCGGTACACGCTCGCGAACAGTGAGGGCTGGAGCGTTCCGCGCCGGCCTGTATTCAAGGAGCGCGCCAAGTTCGCAGGCACTTTGGGAACTGCCTATTTCGCGTAATTTCGCGCACTAAGCGGCTGCGACGGAAACGTCACGAAAGGCAGGCTCCGATTTCCGGAGAACGACGTGTGATTTTCGAATTCGACGCCATCCGAGAGCGCACAAAACGGCAGAAAAGTCAGCCGGAACGCGCATCCCGGTCACGCAACGTGCGCAGGATCGTTGCAAAGCCGCGCGCCGGAGCGCGTGCTCAACGAACCATGACGTTATCGAAGCGCAGGCTCACGCTCCCCGTGCGCGTGGCTAGCTTGCCGACGCGCAACTCGACCAGCAACGACTTCGCGTTCGCGTCGGCCTTGAACACGGCCGTTTGCATGGGAAACCAATTGCCAGTGTTGCCTTGATTCGGCGAAGGAATAACACTCGTGGGTGAACCGGTACAGTCCGCGCTGCCGAACACGCGCCCGACCACCGAACCGTAAGCCGTCACCGCTTCACCCTCACTGAACATCTGGGCGAAAATCTGGTGATCCCCGGCACCGGCTAGAGACAGGCACTGGGTAACACCCGTGTACACGAATGCATCACCGGAAGCAGCGTTGGCGGGCGCGTTGCTTTCGACCTGAATCGAGCCTGATTTCTCGCCGGCCTGCGCATTGATGAAGCTCCAAATCGCGGTCGCGTTGGTCTCCGTCCGCCAGCCCTCTATATCGAGATTGAAGGTCGCATTCGTCGCCAACGTCTCGTCGCAATCCGGCACGGTGTTGTCGTCCAAGTCTGGACAGGCAATGCTGATCACACTGCCGTCGCCGCCTGCGCCGCCGCTGCCAGCCACCGCCGTATCACCGCCGCGGTTGGTTTGCGCGCCGCCTTGCGATGACGCGCGCCCGCCGGTCGCGTTGGCCTTGCCGCCCGAAGCGCGACCACCAGTGGAAGTATCCGAGCCACCACAAGTCCCCGTGTCGCCGCAGCCCAGCGCTTGCACCGAGAGCACGCGGTCGTCCACGCTGCACGCTGCGACGACGATCGAGCCGTAGAAAGCAATGCCCAACGCGGCCTTCGTGTCACGAGCCATGGCGCACTCCTCTTACACCACTACGCATCGGACGCAACGCACTTAGCCGCCCGCTTCCTCGGGACTCGCACACTCGACGTCCATCGATTCGTCACCGGAACAACCTCGACTGTCCGAATACCAGAGAGTGAGCGTTTGCACGCCCGGCTCCAGGCAAGTGAACGTGTCGACCTCAGGACTCGAGCCTTCGGACGACAAGCGACCGCCGGTCGCGGTCCAAAACTGGACCACTCGATCTCCATCGGGGTCGCTCAACATCCCCGCAAATGTCGCCTTTTTACCGACAGAAATACGTGAAGGAGCGACGTACAAGAACAGGAGCGACGGACAGTGGTTGACGTCGAGTTTCACCGCAATGTCGCCGCCACAACCGCTGTCTCCGCTGCGACAGGTACTGGGCCCTGGCGGTGGATCGTGCCCATCGCTGCCACAAGCGCAGAGTGATGTCGACGCGGCCAGTGCGGCCGTGAAGAGTTTTCGACATCGTAACCCGTCCGTCAAAGCAGTCACCTCTTGTCGCGTGTGCGCCGCACGCGACGCCCGACACGCCAACGCTCGACCAAGAGTGCGCCCGCCAGACCGAGCAGCCATGAAAGATCCGGCCCTGGCGCGGTCCGAAATTGACAACCGTATTCTGCGATCGGCAAGACCGGTCCGGACGGCTGACATTGTGCGGGCTCGGGTTCTTCGGAGCTTCCCGCCGCGCCGCCCGCGGCGCCGGTGCCCCCCGTAGCGTTCGCTGCGCCGCTCGAGTTGCTCGCGCCTGCGGCGCCACCGGTGCCGGTCTCGGTGATGGCTGGGTGCGATTTCGCGTCGTTCGGGTCGGTGCTGAAGTCCGCGAGCTCCTCGTAGTCGGAGAACGTATCGCGATCGCTGTCGCTAGCGTTCTTCTTGCTCTGAGTCAGGGCAGAGTCGAGGCTATCGAGGTCCGCACCCAAGAGTCCGTATTTGGTGCGCAAAGTGACCGCGAAACTGCGGGTCGCGGTGCCCGTTCCGCCCGCTTCCTTGCTGTGACAGAGCAGGCAACCGTCCTGCCCGCCTCCGGGCATGGTGCCGCTGATACCCCAGCGCGACTTGAGACGATTCGGATAAGAAGAAGACGCCAGACTCGAACGCGCTGGCAAGCTCAAAGCGAGTACGGAAAGGACGGCCAGCAATAGCCGTGACCAGAAAGAGCGGGAGTCGTTCGTGCGCATCGCCGCGATCACAAACAGTACTTTTTGATCTTCTCGTAGAGCGTCGAGACCGCGATCCCGAGCGCCTGCGACGCGAGCACTTTGTTACCGCGCGCGTAGACCAACGTCTGCTTGATAGCTGCCCGTTCGATGCGTTCGAGCGACAGCCCTCCGAGCGGCAAGCGCTCCAGCGCTGACTCGTCCTCGGCCGGCGCCAGTAGCCGGAGGTGGTGCGCCTCGAGGCGACCCCCCTCATCGACGAAAGCCAGCGCGCAGGCCAGAGCATTCTTGAGTTCGCGCACGTTGCCGGGCCACGGGTGAGCACGCAACGCAGCGTAGGTGTCCTCGCTGACCTCGAGCTCCGGTCGACCCAGGTCATCGATCAGGCGACGCACGAGGACGGGGAGGTCGTCCGGTCGCTCGCGAAGGGGCGGAATCGCGACGACCGCCGCGGCCAGACGGAAATACAGATCCTCACGAAAGCGCCCCGCGGCCACCAGCGATTTCAAGTCCCGATTGGTGGCTGAAACCACGCGCAAATCTACAGGCCGATACTGGCTTCCGCCCACCCTACGCACGCGCCGATTCTCCAAAGCGCGCAGCAGCCTGGGCTGCAATTCCAGTGGCAACTCACCAACTTCGTCGAGAAACAGCGTGCCGCCGTCCGCACGCTCGAACGCTCCCGCGTGGGTCGCGTTCGCGCCGGTGAACGAGCCGCGCTCGTGTCCGAACAGCTCGCTCTCGGCCAAATTCGCGGCCACCGCGCCGCAATCGAAGACCACGAACGGCGCGCTCGAGCGGGCGCTCGCCTCGTGCAAGGCGTGAGCGAGCACGTCTTTACCGGTGCCGGTTTCTCCAATCAGCGTCACCGTGAGCTCGGTCGCAGCCAGTCGCTCGAGCACCGAGAGCACGTGCTGCATCGCGGCTGAAACCGCTTGCAAGCGGCCAAAACCCAGTTGCGCTGGCGCGCCCGCGGGCGGTACCGAACGACGCGCGCCGCCCCGCGCGGCCGAGGCCACATCGGGCGGCGGCTCGGATTCCCGGTTCGTCGCTGCTCGGTAAACTCCCGGGCGCGAGCTTGGCGGTGGGGTCGGCATCCGAAGAGTGAGAGTCTCCATCATTCGCCTTGGTCTAGGTGGTGTACCCGCGTTGTCCCGTCCGAGGCACCCGCAGCGGGATGTGCACGCGCCGAGCTGCGATGGCGTCCCTCTCTTACCAGCGGCGTGTATGGCGTCGTGTTACATTTTGGCAGTTTCGGCCACGCGAACTGCAGCTTGAATTCCGCCGTACGGCGCTCGTGTGATGAGCAGGTGTCGAGCTCGTACGCTCCATGACGTTTTCATGAACTATAGGCGAACACGCTGACACTGTTTCGTTGCCTGGCCTCGCGTCACTCCACTGCTATATAGGCGCGCGATGTCCCGCGCGTCACTGTCGCGCGGCCCACCAATGCACGGCAGCATGCTCGCTCGCTACGCTTCGACGATCTCGCTTTCGTTCTGCCTTCTAAGCTGGGGCTTTGCGAGCACGGCTCGCGCTCAGAGCGCCGCTCAGCTTTCGGATGCCAAGGCCCAATTCGACGAGGGACGCAAGCTCATCGCCGAAGGCAACATCGATGAAGCCTGTTCCCGGTTCGAAGCCAGCCTCAGCCTGGTGGACGGCTTGGGCACGCGCTTTAACCTCGCGGATTGTGAGGAGCGCCGGCGGCACTTCGCGCGTGCGCACAGCCTGTTCTTACAGGTCGCCGAACAGGCCAAAGACGCCGGTCAAAGCGAGCGCGAGCAGGTCGCACGCGGTCGCGCCGCAGCGCTCGATGCGCGGCTCTCCCGGCTCACCGTCGAGTTGCAGGTTCCGAGCGTCGAATTCGAGCTCGACGGCAAGCCGGTCAACAACGAAGCGCTCTCGGAACCCGTGCTGGTCGAGCCCGGAACGCACAAAGTTTCCGCGCGCCGTCCGGGCAAGCAGCCGTGGTCTTCGCAAATCAACGTGCCTCGTGGAGGGCTGTACGTCATCGTCAAGGTGCCGCCGCTCGCAGAGCTGGGCGCAGCCTCCGCGAGCAGTGAGCCGCCACTGGTCACCACCCGCGACCTGAAGACCAACTCCGAAGCCTCGGCACCCGATCGCTCGAACCAGGCGGAACGAGCACGCAGCGCACGAAACGTGGCCTTGGTGCTCGGCGGCGTCGGAGTGGGCGCCCTGATCGCCGGCAGCACTTTCGGGCTGCAATATCTAGCGAGCAACAGCGACGCGAAAGACATTTGCCCCAGCAGTCGAGACTGCACCCAAGAAGACGTCAGCCAACACGAGCGTTTCCTCGATGACACACGCAACAAGCGAACTTGGGCGTACGTTGGTCTAGGCGTGGGCGCGGTCGCGCTCAGTAGCGCCGCCATCGTCTACTTCACGCTCGGCCGCCAAACGAGCCTGGGCGCAAGCACCGGGCTGAACTCGGACGGTTCATTGAACTTGGCTCTACACGGCAAATTCTAGGTTGGGAGCAGCAGGCATGAACGAGCGATCGCAGCACGAAGCAGTCAGCGATGACGAGCTTCTATTCGACCGAGACGAAACCATGATGGGAGCGAGCCAGCTGGAGCTCGACGATCCGCTGCCCCGCGCGCGCCTGGTGCCACCGCCTCCGCCCCGGCAAACGCCGTTCAGCGCCCCGCGATCGGCGCGCAACCACGGGTCGTACTCGCAATCGCGACCGCCCGCCTCGAGCCTCCGTGAGTTGAATCCGTTTCGCCCCGGGGACGTTCTGGCTGGCCGATACCTGGTCGAGCGCATCGCCGGCCGCACCGGGCTCGGTCTACTCGTTCACGTCAGGCACGTCGATCTGGGGCAGCGGCTGCTGCTCAAGTGCCTGCCCCCGGAGGCCTGCCACTATCCGGATTCGGTCGATCGCTTTTTGCGCGGCGCGCGCGCCGCGATGCGACTGCAGGGAGAACACTCCGCGCGAACCATCGACGCAGGTCGATTGAGCTCGGGCGCCCCTTACGTGGTGGCCGAGGCGCTCACGGGTTGCGATCTGCGCGAGGTGCTGCGCGTCCGCGGCGCGGTCACGCTGAGCGAAGCGGTCGACTTCGTACTGCAAGCCGCCGAGGCGCTGGCCGAAGCACACTCCTACGGCCTGGTGCATCGAAACATCAACCTCTTCACGCTGTTCGCTACGCGGCGTCCAGACGGCTCCGCGCTGATCAAGGTGCTCGACTTCGGTGTCGCCGAGGCCTTGCGCGTCGATCCGCTCCGCTCGCATGAAATCGCGCTCGACTCTTACACGGTCTCGGGTGGTCCGAATCCGATCGTGCAAGCGCTGGCCTACTGCTCTCCAGAGCAGCTCAGAAACCCAACCGAGCTCGACCCACGCACCGACATCTGGGCTCTGGGCGCCGTCCTTCATGAACTGCTCGCGGGGCAAGCGGTGTACCAGGCAGAAACGATCCCCGCGCTCTGGGCCAGCATCGCCGCGGACCCACCCACGCCGATCACCTCGCTGCGGTCGGACGTGCCCGCGGGTCTCGAGAGCGTCATTTTGCGCTGTTTGAGCAAAGATCGCAGCGCGCGCTTCGCGACGGTGGCCGAGCTCGCGGTGGCACTGAAGAAGTTTGCGAGCCCGGAAGCGCAACTCGCAGTCGATCGGATCACACGCACGCTCGGGCGCACTACGCATCCGCCACCTCTGCCCGGGCACACCGCAGCGTTGGTCCATGTCGGCCCCGCCGCGCACAGCGCGCCCGCGCCTGCGCCACTCACGCCTCCGTTTCCGTTACTCTGGTCCACGGTGCTGGTGGCGTTCGGCTTGGTGGGCGGCACTCTGGCAGGTGTGCTGGTCGCAACGCGCGGCATCCAGGAAAGTCGCGCTCAGGCTTCGCCCCCGGTGGAGCAGCGGGTCCTCGCCGCGCTGCCCGCACCGCTCCCTCCTGCTCCTGCGGCTCCGGCAGTGCAAGCGGGGCCCACGCTTGCCGCGCCCCCGCCCGCCGCGGCGCCGCCGGTCGCACCACAGCTCGCGGCCGTGGGTAAGCCCACGACTGCGGAGACACCGCCGGTGACAGCCGTTGCTCCCGCACCGCGTGGGGCGCAAATAGCACCGCCGGTGCGAAGCCCGCGCGCAACCGCTCGCCGAGCCAAAACCGCTGCCGGCGAGGCCCCCGCCGCAGGCGCCCCCGAACGAGACGCGCCCGCAGAAGTCCGGGAAGCCAAGGCTCTGCCAGAACGAGACGCGGATGACACTCGCGAAGCCAGCGCGCCGGCCAAGCTCGGCAACGAGACCGCACGCGCAGCGATCGCCACGGGCAAAGATCTGTTCGACAGCATGAGATGAGCATGAACGCTCGCCGTCTGCGCTGCCTGGGCCCGCTCTGCCTATTCGTTCCGCTCCGTCTCGCCATCTCGCTGCCTGCCAGCGCAGAGCCGGTAAACGCCGAGCAACCTGCGAGCGCGGCGTTCGAAGCCGGGCGAACGCTCGCGGCCGCGGGCGACTACGACGAGGCCTGCGCTCAATTCGAAAAAAGCCTAGGGCTCGTGGATGCCGTGGGCACCGCCTACAACCTCGCCGACTGCGAGGAACATCGCGGACATTACGCGCGAGCTCGAGCCCTGTTCCAACACGTCGCAGATCGCTCGCATCAGCGCGGGCAAAACGAGCGCGAGCAGCTGGCACTGGAGCGGGCCACCGCGCTCGACCAGCGGCTTTCTTACCTGACGATCGAACGCGTCGCCCCGACCGTCACGGTTTCGCTCGACGGCCGCACATTGTCACGTGAAGCGCTCGAGTCGCCGATCGCGGTCGACCCGGGCAAGCATCGGCTCAGCGCGGTCGAGCAGGGCAAGCGGAGCTGGTCAAAAGATCTAGAGATTCCGCGCCCCCAGTTGCTGCTCCCGATCAGCGTACCCGCGCTCGAAGCGCCGCGCCCCGAGGCAACCAAGAGCACACCACGGCCGCCCCAGCCGCGGGAACGGCCCGACCCGCCAGTTCGGCGCGCCGTTCCCAACACCGGGCTCGCCATGGTGCTCGGCGGCGTGGGGCTAGCGGCGGTCGGCGCCGGCGCTTTCTTCGGCTGGCGCTACCTCTCCAAAAACTCGGACGCGAAGCACACCTGTCCCGAAAGCTTCGCGTGTCCGGTCGATGAAATTGCCGCTCATCAGGAATTGGTCGACCAGGCGCGCGCGGCTCGCAATCTGTCGTATGTCGGCTTCGGCGTCGGCGCAGCCGCGCTGGCGGGCGCCGCCGTGGTGCTGCTCACGACCGGCGGAGAGCGGCCGGTTGCCGCTGCAGCGCAAACCGCAAATGGCGGTTTCATCGCGACCGTTTCTGGCCGCTTCTGACGCCCATTCAGCGAGTGCTTGCCGGATTCCTGCGGCAGACGGCTCAGCTCAAACGTGCGCGCCCCGCGTACACGTTGAAACCACCCTCGCGCGCAAACCCGATCAACAACGCCCCGACACGCTCAGCGGTTTCAATCGCCAAAGAGCTCGGCGCCGACACCGATACCAGGGCGGAAAGCCCCGCTGCCGCCATTTTCTGCACGATCTCGAAGCTTGCGCGCCCGCTCACCACCAGCACGCCTGCTGCGAGCGGCAAGCGTCCATCGAGCAGCAAGCGCCCGAGCGCTTTGTCGACCGCATTGTGCCGCCCCACGTCCTCGCGCACGACCAGCAAGCTACCGTCGCCCAGCGCAACCGCCGCGGCGTGAAGCCCGCCGGTGCGCGCGAAGTTCGGCTGTGCCGCCGAAAGCACGGCCGGCAAGCGACCGAGCATCTGGGCGTCGAAGCGCACCGCTGGATCCGCGGGCACGAGCCCGCTCACCAAATCCTCGATTCCGAGCCGGCCGCACACGCCGCATGCCGAGCTCGTCAGCGTGCCCCGCCGTGAGGCCGAAAACGCATGGCTGAGCTCGCGTTCGCCGGCGGCCCCACGCACCTCCACCACGCCATCCTGACTCTCGATCGCGCCGATCTGCTCGCGTGAGCGCAAAATGCCCTCGGAAAGCAGGAGTCCGGCGACCAGCTCAACATCACTCCCAGGGGTGCGCATCGTGGTCGCCAGCACCTCGCCGTCCACGCGGATCTCGAGCGGTGCTTCCACCGCCACCTCGTCCTCACTCACGCTCGCGCCGTCCACACGAACGCGCAGCAGCGAGCGGCGGGCAATTCCGGCCGCGAGCCGTGACTCGTCGCTCGAATCACTCGAATCACTCATGGCACTCGCTCGAGTTGCACGCTGGTATTGTAGTCCGGCTCGCCCGACTCGGGGTCATAGCGGCGCGCCAAAAGCACGTTGCACTCCGGCCAGAACCCCTGCACGTGCCCGCGCCGGCACGGCCCCTCGCGCACCGACGCGCGCATTTCTCCCGCGTCGCTGCGCACGACCACCGTGTCTCCCTCGTTCAAGTTCAACGCAGCAAGCTCGCGCCGATCGAGCAGCACGGAGCTGCGCGGCGCGCCCGCCGTCAGCGGATCGCGGCCCCCATAGGTCATCGAGTTGAACTGCTTTCCGCGCCGCAGCGTCAGCAGCAATCGCCCTTCGGGCACGTCCACGCGCGGCACGCGCACCGCGCTGAAGCGGGCGCGCCCGTCCGGGGTCCCAAAGCGCTCCGCGCCGAGTCGCGCGCCGCCCCACTGCACCGCATCCCCTTCGCGCTTCAGCTTTTCGATGCCTTGATAAAGCGGCATCAGCTCGGCCATCTCGGCGCGAATCTCGCGCGTGTCCCGATAACCGAACAAATCCTCGCGCTGGGGCAACAGCTTTTGCCCAATCAGCGCCGGGATCTCCCATTCCGCGCGGGCTTCGGCGATGCGGGGCCCCGCAATCTCCGGAGTGAACCGAATCCTGCGCTCGGTCGAGGTCGAGCTCCCGCCGGATTTTTGCTCATAGCGAGTCTGCGCGGGCAGCACCAACACCGCCTCCTCGGCCTCCAGCAGCGTCGACGTGTTGAGCACGATATCCTGGTGCACGCGCAGCTTCACCCGCGACAGAGCGCGCTTGGCGTGCTCTCGATCCGGCATGGTCTCCAAGTGGTTGCCGCCTACCAAATACAGAAGCCCGAGCCCCGACTGTCCCGCGCGCTCCAACAAATGCGCGGCGCGCAAGCCCTTCTGATGCGGGATGGCGTGCCGATACGCGCGCTCGAAGCGCGCGATATTCTCGTCGTCGAGCGGCACGCCGCCGGGCAGCTTGTCCGGATCCGCTCCGCACTCCGCCGAGCCTTGTACCCCCGAATGCCCGCGAATCGGCATCACCCCGCATTTTTCGCGCCCCACCATGCCGCGCGCGAGCGCGAGGTTTGCGACCATCTTCACGTTGTCGACCCCGAACTCGTACTGCGTGAGCCCCATCGAATACACGATCACGGCCGTCTTCGCGCCCGCGTACAGGCTCGCAAAACGCCGTATTTCCTGCTCCGAGACGCCGGCGTCGTCGCACAACTCGGCGAAGGACGCACGCCGCAACAGCTCGCGAAACGCCTCGCTGCCAACCGTACGCTCGCGCACGAAGGCTTCGTCGAACCCACCGAGCTCGTCGAGCGCCTTCAGTACGCCGCTCATGAACGCGATGTCACCGCCGGGTCGCACCTGGTAAAACTCGTCCGCGAGCCGCGTTCCGAACAGCGCCGACCACGGCAAGCTCGGAATCCAATAGCGCTCGAGCGCTGGCTCCCGAAACGGGTTCACCACCAGCACGCGCGTACCCCGCTTCTTCGCGTGATAGATGTACTTGGTCGAGACCGGCTGATTGTTGGGCAGATTGCTGCCAATGATGATCAGCAAGTCGGTCCCCACCCAATCCGAGAGCGAGATCGTCGGCGCCGCGAATCCGAGCGACTCCTTCAGGCCAACCGTAGATGCGGCGTGACACAAGCGCGCGCACGTATCGACGTGCGGGCTACCCGCGATGCGCGAAAGCTTTTGCATCACGTAGTACGTCTCGTTGGTAATCCCGCGACTGGTCAGAAAAAATCCGACCTCGTCCGGCGGCAATTCACGCAGCCGCTCCGCCACCAATGTCGTCGCTTCGTCCCAACTAATCCGCGAAAATCCAGGCTCCCCGCGGCGCCGCAACAGCGGATACGGCACTCGCCCGAGCGCGTGCAACTCTTCGTTGCTCAGCCGAGAAAGCTGCGACACGTCGCCGAGCGCCGCGTCCGCGATCGGCCCCATCGTGTTCAGCCGCAGCAGCTTCAAGCGCGACAAACACAAGTGCACTCCTGGCACCACGTCGTCCTTCAGCCCGCGGGGCCCGAGCGAACAGCCGTCGCACACGCCGTGCCGCAAAATCCTCAGCGCGTAGCCGAGCCGCCCGCGATTCTCCCACAGCACCCGCAAAATCTCCCGATAGTGCCGGGGCTTGTTGCGCGACAGGATCCCGAACGGGATCAGAATGATCAGAACCTTACGAAACCAGGCCCAAAAGCCCATGGGCAGCGGAGTCTACACCCAGCCCCCGGCACGCACCCGAAGGCCAAGGTTTTGGGGGCTCCGGCACTGAAAAGGGCGCGCTTTCCGGCCAAAATCGGACCGAAGGCAACGCGGGCACCCATGCCCGCCCCAGCAGCCGCGCATGGCCCCCCTGTTTACGTCTCCACTCTGCACGGCGCGCTTGGCTCGCATTTTGCTGATGTTCCGTCGCGATTCGAGTTTGTGCCGAACTGTGCCAGCCATCACACGCCCACCGGAAACGGTCGAGATGAAGTGGGTTTCGTGCAGCCACGGCAACACGGAGGACTCCCGATGAGGAAGAGGCGCTGGGCCGTTCAGCGAGCGATCGCGCTCGGATGCGCGCTCGCGGGTTGCGGTGAGGTCGGCGGCGGACTGCCGAGTGCCACTGGAGGCGCGGCCACCGGAAGCACCGGTGGCGCTCGGTCAGAAGCCAATTCGGGCGCGCCCGGTTCAAGTCCGGGCGCAGCGGGAAGCGGTGGAATGCTGGTGGGCAGCGGCGGCTCCACCAGCGCTTCCGGTGGCGTGAGCGCTGGCGGAACTGCGGGCTCTTTGAACGGCGTGAGCGCTGGCGGAACTGCCGGCTCCGTGAACGGCACGAGCGCTGGCGGAAGTGCCGGCTCCGTGAACGGCACGAGCGCTGGCGGAACTGCGGGCGTCGCCAGCGGTGGAAGCGCAGGAGCGGTTGGCGGGGCGGGGATGCCTCACACCGGTGGAGTCTATTCCGGTAATTGCTCCGTCCTGGGGCCGGCCAACGCAGTGTGCCCGAGTTCGCCACCAACTCAAATGTATTGTTGGATTCGCTGCCTCAATCCTCCCTACGGTGACCTTCAGAACTTCGACTGCAACTACGATCAGGAGATCTGTTCCTGCGAACTAGCTGGAGATTTTGGATTTTGGCGCTGCCGCCCGAAGCCCGACACCGGAGCTGGCGGAAGCACCGACACCGGGGGCGGGGGCAGCGAGGCGGGCGGTGACAACAGCAACCCAGGCGGCGGTGGCAGCGGCGGCGTGTGACGGAAATCTCACCCGGACCGCCACTCACCTGTCATTCCACGCGGCCAGCTACGGCGAAAGCGTGAGCGAGCCGGCGTCGAGCGCGACCTCGTAGTAACCGTGGCTGTCCCACACGAGCGTGGTGTCCTGCTGCTTCAATTTGCCTCCGTCGACGGTCACACGCAGGTACCTTCCGGGTGGAAAGTGCGGAGGCAGGCTCCAAGTCCAAACCGTTTCGTCACCGGACGTGCTCGACGTCGCTTGTGAAAAGGCTTTCTGCCCGCGCCAGTAGGCGCCGACGTGGACCATGCTGTCGATCCACAAGTCACCGAGCGACTTGGTGTACTCGACGCTGCTCGTGAACTCGGCGATGTCGATCGGCTGATAGGCGCTATCCCCGCCTTCCGTGAAGCCGTGCACCAGCACGACGCGCCACTTGCCCGCGGCGCGCGCGGCGTCGATCTGCTCGTTGAACGCGCTCGCGGCCGCGCCAGTGGGCGGAATGTAGCAATAGAGCGAAAACGGATCGGTCGCGTCATTTGGCCCGATCAAGCCGTTGCTCACGCCGCGGTTCAGCAAAAAGCGTGTCTTGGCCAGGTCGACATAGACCGAGGCGCCATACGGCGCCGCCATGGTCCACACGTCGACACCGAACTTTTGTTTGATGAAATCGGTCGCGAGGTCGAGCTCGGGTCCAGTGCCGGCCATCAGATGGTTGCGGCTGTGGTTGCCGATCTCGTGACCGTCGAGGATGGCTTGCGCCCAAACCGGGTCGGAAGCTTCAGCCTTGCTAGTGATGAGATAGAAGGTGAACGGCACACCGAGCGCCTGCAGCTCGTCGTAGTGCGCAATCTGAGACGCATTGGCGTCATCGAACGTGTACGAGACCGCGCCCTGAAAGCCCGCCCAATTCAGAACGGTAAGCCCACCCGGGGCGCCGGAAGGCTCGGGGACATTTGCATCCCCGGCTGGGATGGGCAGGTCCGAAGCGCCAATCACTGCTGCTCCGCCAGTCTGTGCCATGCCGCCCATACCGCCGCCAGATAGTCCGCCGCTCGCAGGCGAGCCGCCCTGACTCGGAGCGCCAGCGGTGCCCGCGTTCTTCGAGCTCGAAGAGCCGCATGCAAACAGAGAAAAGGCCGAGAAAATGGCCAAAATTCGGGCAAAATGTACAAGCAAGGGACCTCCGGACCGCGTCGAAGCGGGCGCGCGAAGTGTGCACGACAATCCCGGGTCCGCTCAAGCCATGCGCTCGAGAAGCTCGCGAATGGCGACGCGCAGGTTCTGACGTAGCCCTTTTTCGTCGTCCGCGCTCGCCAGCAGGTTGGTCCGATAGAGCACCAACGTCAGCAACGAAGCGCGCGGGGACGAGGGAGAAACGACACTCGCGCGAACTTCACGCAGCTCGGCGAGCGCCCGCGGATCGAACCCTTGCTCGACCCTCTGAAGCTCCGGCCGCCCGCACCACGCGAGCGGCACGGGCGTCAGCCGCCCGCGGACCCAACCGGGAGCCACTGACAGCGCCTCGAGCGCTGTTTGACTCAAGTCATCGTCGATCACGGCCTCGTCGCACGGCTCGAGCGCATCGTCCAAAATTGCGTCCAGACGATGAACGGCGAGCCGACACTCGAGCGCGGCCACGCGATCTTCGAGCTCGTCGTGCACGCGGGCGAGGCGATGGAACGCAGAGCCGTAGTTCGGGAACTCGGCGACCAACCGTACCAGCAGCGGACGGGCGGCGGCAGGCCCCCGCAGCTCGTGAACCAGCTCCGCCTGGGTCAGCCGTGCCTCGGGCCGAGCGAACAACTCGGGCGGCGCATCGTTAAGGCGACTGAGGGCGCTCGCCGGACTCTGGCGACGCAACGCCTCGATCTCCACCAGCGGATCTTCGGTGAGCAGGCGCTCGTTCATGGGAGCGGACCCCGTAGCGAAAGCTTCGCGGGTGAGAGGCGAACGAAGCAGCAGAGCGAATTCATGGACACTTCCGCGGGTGATCGATGAGAACCACGGCCCACGAAAACCGGCTCAGCACACGACAGTTTTAGCGCTCTGCCCCATTATTGGGGGCAATCCACCACGCCAGGCGGCGCAAATCAGGTGGTGAAGGCCAGGCGACGAGAGAAGTCGGACGGGTTGCTGGCGGCCTGCAACGCGACTTCACGGGTGATGGTGCCTTGATTGTAGAGCTCGGCCAGATGCTGGTCGAAGGACTGCATATGGTATTGCACGCGGCCTTGCTCGATCAGCTCGATGAGTGATCCGTTCATGCGTTGCGCGATCAGCTCCCGCACGGTGCCGGTGCAGATCATGACCTCGACTGCGACGACCAGACCGTTGCCGTCAGCGCGTGGCAGCAAACGTTGCGAGATGGTGGCACGCAAGCTCTCTGCCAATCGCACGCGAACGTTGCGCTGCTCCTCCGCCGGGAATGCGCTCACCACGCGGTCTATGGTCTTGGTGGCGTCGGTCGTGTGCACGGTCGAAAACACGACATGGCCCGTCTCCACGGCCTTCAACGCAATGTCGATCGATTCGGGGTCGCGCATTTCGCCGACCAGAATCACGTCCGGATCCTGGCGTAGCGCTGCGCGCAGGCCCATCACGAAGTTGCGCGTATCGATGCCGATTTCGCGCTGCGAGATCGAGCATTTCTGACCGCGATGCAAGAACTCGATCGGGTCTTCGATGGTCAAGATGTGCGCGGTGCGCGTCTCGTTGATGCGGCGAATCATGGCAGCGAGCGTGGTGGACTTGCCCGCGCCCGTAGCCCCGGTAACGAGCACCATGCCTCGCTCGATGCCGACGATTCGCTCTACGATCGCGGGCAGCCCGAGGCTCTCAAGCGCCGGAACTTCGCTGGGAATGATGCGCATCACCACCGCCAGTGAGCCTCTTTGCCGATAGATGTTGGCGCGAAAGCGGCCGACGCCAGCGAGCGAATAGCTCACGTCGAACTCTTGCAGCTCCTCCAGCGTTTCCCTGGCTAGCGAGCGCCCGCCCACCAAGCGCGCGATGGCTTCGGTATCCGCCGAACCGAGCACCTGCGTCTTCAACTGCAACAGCTGCTTGTTGACCCGACACATCGGCGGCGCGCCGGGTCGAAAATGAATGTCGCTCGCGCCGTGCTTGGCTGCGGCCGACAGAAGCGTATGAAACTGCTCGCTTTCCACGGCGAGCTCTCAGAACAGAAGGATGTCGCCCTCGCCGCCAGTGGGGTGCAGGGGATGCTCCGAGCCGAACTCGACGTCTCCGGCGGCCTCGGCCTCGATCCAAACCAGTACCGGGCCCGAGCTCGACGTGAAAACGGTCGGCAACAGCGAACCGCGCGGCACCGGTTGCAGACGCGCACCGCTCAGGATGATCGGTGTGGTCAGCGCAACTTCTACACCGCGAGTGAGTAGCTTGGTCTTGATGCGCCCGACCAGCTGATTCGTGAGCTCCCCAATCCAGTCGCGCACGCGTCCGCCGTCGGGACAAGAGGCGGAAAGCGGACCCGCAGCGCCCGCCAGCAGGCACGTGCCGCGCAGTCGGCCCCCGACGAAGCCCATCACGCCCGAGAGCACCGGCTCGTCCGATAGCTCCCAATGACTGCCCGTCGCATTGAGCTCGACCCCGTAGGCGCCGAACAGCTCGGTACAGGCACTGGCGGCAAGCGCGCCCACCCGCGCTGCCAAGGACTCACTTTCTTCGAACATTTTGGCCTCCTCAGCTCGCGAGCTTCGTCACCGCGCTGACCAACTGATCCATCTTGACGGGCTTTATCATCCAACCGCGCGCGCCGGCTTTCTTCGCTCTCTCGATCATCGACTGCTGCACCTCGGTGGTCAGCATCAGCACGGGCAGCGCTTGGTGCTTCGGGTTTTCGCGCAGCCGCTCGAGCATGTCCAAACCGTTGAGACGCGGCATGTTCACGTCCAGGATGACCATGCACAGCTCATTTTCGCTCGCGCGTTCGAGCCCGTCCACGCCGTCGGCAGCTTCGACCACGCTGAAGCCAGCGCGCTCGAGCGCACTCGCCACTTGTTGGCGAATGGTTTCGGAGTCATCGACCACCAACACTACTTTGTCTTTCACGAGTTCGCCTTTCCAGCTTTCAAAACAGAATCACATCGCCTTCGGTGGCGACGGCCGCCACTCCCGTATAAACGAAGATGCCGAGGTCAATTTCGCCACTCAGCGTGACCAGAATGTCCCCGCGCAACGTACGGAAGGTGTATGCGGCGAACAGCCCACCCCGAGCGCGCTGGCGTTCGATCGCGTCGCGCCCCATGACCGTCGGCAGGCCCGCCTGCAACGTGACACGGAACTGTAGCAGCCGGCTCTTGATGCGCCCCAGCAGCTGATTGGTGATCTCGCGCACCCAATCCCGCCCGCTGTAAGGACGCAGCGGATCTTGCTTGATGAGGTCGAATACCGAGGGTGGGACGCCGACGGTGAGCGTTCCGCTGAAGCCCCGACCGGTGAAGCTGATCATGCCCCCGAGCTCAGCGGTTTGTAGCGGGTCATTTCGCTGTTGGGAGCGAGCGACCGGTGCCACTGCCAAACCGCAGGAATGAAACAGGTCCACGGCAGAGCCCTGAATCATCGTATCGAGTGCGCTGCGGTTGTCGGACATCTGGCTTAGGCAGACCTGGAGCTAGGGTTCTTGCTGTTGGTGGCGGGCGCGCGCTGCGCGGCCGACGCCTCGCGTGACCGGGGAAAACGCATGCTGAAGCTGGTACCGAGGCCGCGTGTCGAACGCACTTCCAGGCACCCGTGCATGCGCTCGACGCGTTGACGCAACGCAGCCATGCCCACACCGCGGCCCGAAGCGTTGGTAGCGCGTCGGCGCGTGGTGACACCATCTGCGCAGAGCGCGTCGAGCAGCTCCGACTCGGTCGAGTGCGGCAGACCTCGCTCTTTGGCGGTCTTGGCGATCGCGTCCCAATCGACGCCGCGGCCGTCGTCGCCGATTTCGAGCGTCAAGCCGGTCGTGGTCTGCACGGCTTTGAACAGCAGTTTGCCTTCGCGCGGCTTGTGACGCGCCACGCGTTCCTCGGGGGTCTCGAGGCCGTGGTCGACCGCGTTGCGGACCACGTGAACCAGCTCCGAGAACAGCGGACCGAAGGTCTCCGGGTCGACCCGCACGCCGTTCGGCTCGACCTCGACCTGGATCTCACCCTTATCGAGCCGTCGCGCCAAGGCCTTCGCTTGCTCGGCCAAACGGGCGAACGCGCGGTTCACCGGCTCGAGCTGCCATGTCGACAGCTGTTCGACGACCTCACGCGGTTCGACCTTGCCGTCCGAGAGCCGCGCGAGCAGCGCCGCATACTCGGCTGCAGGAACCTCGATGTTGCGCTGTACGCTGACGCCGCTGACGTCGGCGACGTGCTCGCCGATTGTCTTCCAGCGCGCGGAGAGCTCGGCCAGGGTCGCGTCCGACGTCGCGCTACGCTCAGCCAGCTCTTCTTCCAGGCTGTGACACAGCCCGGCCACCACGGACAAGCCGACCGACGCCGCGTTGCCTTTCAGCGTGTGCAGCACGCGCCGCAGGCTCGCGGGATCCGAGTCCTCACGGCGACCGCAGATCGTGTCGACCATCTGCGTCGCTTCGCGCAAGAAAGCGCTGAAGCCGCTGCGATCGAGCATGAGCCGCTTGAACGCCTGCATCAGCTCGTGCTGCTCGCCCTCCTCGCGATCCTTGGCCAAACGCTCGCTGATGTCCGCGATGACGAGCAGCACGCCTTCCAGCTTCTGGTCGTGAAAGAAAGGTAGGTAGCGAAAACTGAAACTTCGCCCTTGGCTCGAAAGCCGTACCGGAAGCTGCGCGAGACTCGCTTCCAATGGCAGAACGTCCTCCACCACCTGCTCCCAGGCGAGCTGGAATGCGTTCGCAAACTGACGGGACGTCGAGCCGATATAGTCCGCGAAAGCGCGCGGCGCGTCGTACTCGCCGAACCATTCCCCGACCACCCTCGAGTGCTCGAGCCCCATGGTTCCGTCCGGTGAAAGAGTCGCAAAGCCCTGATCGACGTTGTCGAGCACGAGCCGCATGTCGCGATTCTTGATCCCGAGCTCCGCGGTGCGCTCTTCCACCTTGTGCTCGAGCGTCTGATTCATTCGTTCGAGCTCACGGTACGAAGCGTTCAGGTCCCCGACCATGCGGTTGAAGGAAGCGCCGAGCCGCTCGAGCTCATCGCCGGAATCGATCTCGACGTGGACGGCGCGATCGCCCGCGGCCAAGCCCTCCGCCGCGCGGGTCAGCTCATCCACCGGCTGAGTGATCCGCTTTGCCTGAACCCGGCTCAAGAGGCCGCCGAGGATACTGGCGCCGCCGACCAGGGCGGCGACGAGCGACAACGAGTGAACCAAGCGGGCGTGCGCATCGGCTTGCGCCCGGCTGAGCGCCTCCTGCATGCGGCGCGTCGAAAGACCGTAGCGAATCGTGCCCAGCGCCTCGGACTCCTCCCCGAGCACGGGCACCGCCACCTCCAGCACATCCTCACCCAGGCGCTGGGTCCGCTTCACGCTCACCTTGTCCACGAGCAACTCGGCTTCGGGGATCGCGAGCTCGTCCTTCCAGACCGTGGCCTCCGGTGATCGCTCGGCCGAGTCCCGCACACCGCGCCGACCGAAGGCCACCGTCTGCCGCTCGTTGGTCACGTAGAGGCCGTAAACCAAGTCGGGATCCTTTTCGACGGCGCGCGCGACCAGCCGGCGCATGTCCAAGAACGCATTGTCCACGGTCAGGCCGCGCAGCGCCAGGGCGTGATTCTCGGTGAGCTCGAGACCCTTGCTGGTAATGCCCTGCTCGATGTAGGTGCGCACCGAATTCAAGTGCTGGGCGGAAGCGCGCGCGCTCGACACCGCCACGACGGCAAGCGTCGACGCACCAATGATCCCCGTAACGAGAAGCATCGTTCGGACGAACTTGCTGCGCAGGCTCTTGAGCGGTCTCACGAAGGGTCCGCCGCGCGAGGATCGAGCAGCGCGGCCATAGAATGGCAACGGTCGGCCCGCTCGCTCATTTAAGGGAAACCATCGACCGAAGGCGACTACCGCGCACTAGCCCCTACACGCGCCGTCGACTCATTCGAGAATGCGATCGACCTGGGCCAGCGCGTTCTGCTGCAACGAGAACCGTTCCCGAACTTGCACCAGGTCGACGGTGGTAGTGGTGGAAAGCGGCCCCTGGATCATCGCCCCCTCGGGCAGCGCCCAGCCGCTGCCCGACAGGTCGAGGAGCAGCGCTGCGGCCTGCGCGCCGAGCGCGGTGTGATCTGGCAAAACCGCAAAGGTTCCGAACGATTGCTCCGGTGACACCAGCGAGCCTGCACCAACGATAGTGGGGCGGAATGGCCGATCGTTGAGGCTCGGCAACCACGCTTCGGTGATCAAGCGCGGCGAGAGCAGACGGTCGTCATTGAGAATCCAAATCGCGTCGACGCTGTGCTTCAGGCTTCGCAGCGCCCGCTTGACCTCGGAGGCGTTCGGCGAGGCGCTCACCACCTCGCTCGCGACCGAGATCTTCTCGCGACGAGCCAAAGCCGCCTGCCGCGCGACGAAGCCGGTGAGCGGCGCCCGCACCACGACTCCAACGCGCTCGACTGAGGCAGCTATCAGCTTTCGCAAGTTGGTCACCACGGTGATCAACGGTACTTCGTAGCTGATACCGGTGGCCGCGACGATCTGGCTGGAATCACGCTCCAAGAACGAAGTCATCACGATCACCGCGGGCGGAAACGCAGTATTCGGGTGGCGACGCTGGTAATCGGCGTACGCCGCGACCGTCGGATTGTTCATCAGCACGATCGCCGCAGGACGATGGCGGCGCAGCCCTTCCTCGATCACGGGCGCGGCGCTGCGATCGTCGACGCGAATCGCCACGAGCGCAAATTCCCCAGCCAGCTCGTCGCTCAGCCCGGTCCAGACTTCGCGCGTTTGAGTGGTTTCCGGCATGCAGACCAGGATCGTTCGCTGCGCGCTAGCCGCTCGCGGCGCGAGCAACTCCTGGTAACGGGCCTCAGCAAGTGGGGCCCGCGAACGCGGCGCACAAGCCCAGGTCGCCCCCATCGCCACTGGAAGCCCGAGTAGAAGCTCTCGCCGCTTCAGCGCCATGCGTCCACTCCCAAGGCCGCGGCAAGAGCAGGCGGCAGCCGGCCGACCGCGGTCGCGATATCTCCTCCGGCTGCGGTAAGACTGGCAACCGCAGGCAACCCGACCGGGGTCGCAAGCTCGTGCGGCGCAAGGTTCATGCGACTCGCGGCGCGAATGTCAGGTAGTAAGCGCGCTGGAAGAAGCAGGGCTTCGACGCGCTGCATCTGTAACAGCGGCAACAGATCTTCGAATTTCGTGACGCGCTCGACCTTCGGCTTGGCGCCGAGCAACCCGTGCACGAAGGCGGTCGTCCCCTCGCGCCCCAGCAAGTCGAGCGCGCCGACGACAGCTACACGCCGCGGGTCGGGCGCGGTATCCGCCGCAACCAACGTATACTTCTCGTCACCTGCGCCCTTGCGCAGGCCTCGCAGTTTTGGCGTCAGACCGTGCGCAGCGAGCACGACCGGAAGAGTCAATACGGCGTCCGGACCTTGCGCTAGGGCTCTGTCGAAATCCGCAACTCGGCCCACCGCGGTAACCGCCGTTCCAGGCAGGGCGGCTTGCAGCTCACTTTGGAAAGCGCGCTGCTTGACGGCCATATGCAGAAAAACCAGCAAATTTCGGGATGCACCTTGGGCAGCGTGCGCTCTCAACAGCAAGACCCCGAGCGCGGCGCTCAAGGGGGCGAGAAGAGGCCTTCGAGAACTCATGTCGTAGGATCAGTGCGCCGGACCGACACTCGCAAGCAGGGCCGCCCGATCACTGCCAACGGCCTCACATAATACGCGGATAAGTCGTCAACTTCTCAGAGATTCGACCGTATCTGAGGGGAGCGCCCGTGGCCTCGGAGTCGCCGAGCGCCGAGCGCCACGACGCAACGGAACGACCCGTCGAGAGGAAGACATCCGATGAAAGCTGTCAGGTTTACGATCCTTTGTGCAGGTCTCGCGCTCAGCGCCGTTGCGTGTGGCTCGAGCGGTGACGGAGGCGACAAAGACCCCACGACTGAATCCAAGCAGGTCGAGATCTTTTCCTGGTGGGTTGCGCCAGGGGAGGCCGAGGCGCTGCAGGCGCTGGTCGACGTGAACAAGACTCAGCACCCTGGTGACCGTGTGTTCAACGCGGCAATCGCATCCGGCAACCAGGCCCGCGAAAAGCTGGCAGAGCGGCTCGCCGCTGGCGATCCGCCGGATCTGTTTCAGCAAAACGCGCACGACATTCCCGCCTTCCTGGACAAGAATCCGAACTCGCTCCAGTCCCTAGACTCGCTCTTTGCCGCGCAGGGCCTGGACACCGCGGTGACTCCGGACGTGCTCGAACACGTCACGTACGACGGCAAGATTTACGCGATGCCCGTGAACATTCATCGGGAAAACGCGCTGTTTTACAACAAACAGATCTTCTCGGACCATCACCTGAATCCGCCCACTACGCTGGCCGAGTTCCTGACCGTGTGTGAAGCGCTGAAGGCGGACGGAGTGACGCCCATCGCAACCAGCTATCAGGGCTGGATTCTACGCATCTTCTTCAACTCGCTGGCCATGGGCTCGATGGGCGCCGAGGCCTATCACGACTTCATGTCCGGCGGTACGCGCGACGATGCGGCGCTCAACACGGCCATCGACCTATTTTCCGACGTGCTCGACAACTACATCAACGAAGACGCCGGAGACGCGGACTTCGGCTGGACCAACGCAGCCGAAGCGGTCTTCGACGGCAGGGCCGCGATGTTCCTGCACGGTGACTGGGCCAAGGGCTACTACGTTCAGCTCGGTTGGACGCCGGGCATCGACTTCGGCGTGCTGGGCGCTCCCGGCGCGTCGAACCTGTTCTGGTACGGCGTGGATACCTTCTCGCTGCCGGTTGGCGCGCCAAACCCGGCCGGTGCCAACGATTTCCTGGCGACCATCGGCTCGCTCGAAGGTCAAGTGGCGTTCAACAGACTGAAGGGCTCGACGCCGGTTCGGCCGGACGTGCCGCGCGCTCAGCTCGACTCGGAAGGGCGAGTCACGCTCGACGAGTTCCAGAATGCCGCCTATCGCATGGCGGTGGTCAACAAGGACTCCTGGGACACGGCCCTGCTCGAATTCGCCATGACCCGGGACAAGAAGGCGCTGTTCCAAGCCTACGTGGACAACCCGCCCGTCGACGCCGCTGCTGCCGGCCGCTGATCGACTTCATCCAGCCTCTCGCGCGTCTCGCGTGCCATGAAAACCGCCCTGCCCGGAGTCATTCTCGCACTCGGGCTGTGTTTGGCCGCCGCATCGGCACGGGCCCAAAGCGGCGAGCAAGATGCGGT
This sequence comes from Polyangiaceae bacterium, assembly GCA_035549735.1. Classification (GTDB taxonomy): domain Bacteria; phylum Myxococcota_A; class Polyangia; order Polyangiales; family Polyangiaceae; genus PMG-095. Next base: position 65,921 of record DASZQI010000048.1, read on the forward strand.
GGAAGAGCTCGACCTCGTTCAGCTCTTGAACGTCGAAGTTTCGACCGCCACCAAGACCGCCGAAACTCTCGACGACGCGCCGGCAGCCATCCATGTCGTGACCGGCGACGAAATTCGGCGCTGGGGCTACCAAAGCGTGGCCGAGGTGCTGCGGCACACCGTCGGATTCTACCTGGTCGACGACCACGTACTGCCGAATGCCAGCGTGCGCGGCGTGAGCGGCGGTCTCGGCGCGGAGAGCGGCGTGATCAAGTTGATGATCGATGGTCGCTCGGTGGCCTACCGCACGACCTCCGGCAATTGGCTCGGGGTCGAGCTGATACCGCTGGCGTCGATCGCACAGATCGAGATCATTCGTGGTCCTGCGTCCGCACTGTACGGCGCCGACGCTTTCCTCGGCGTCGTCAATATCATCACCCTCGCGCCCGATCAGCTGCGGCCGCTGCGTGCGCGCGCCGCGCTCACGAGCAGCGAGGGCAACCTGGGCGGGCGTTTCGACGTGGCGGGCGGCGCGCGCTTCGGCCAATTCGATCTGCTACTCGGTGCGGCTGGAGAGAGCAGCGATCGCAGCGGTCTCAGCTTGCCCAGCGAATCGCCGGCACCCACCCTGCCCGCTGCAACCGGAACGCGCCGCGTCGCACAAAACCTCGAACGACGTTCGCTCGTCCTGCAGAGTCGACTCGGCTACCGCGGGGCTGCGGGCGAGCTCGTGCTGAGCGGCTACGCCTCTGGACTCGAACGTGGCGGTGATTTCGCGCATTGGGCGCAGCTTACCAACGGTCGCGACAGTCAAGGGCGCAGCATGGGCACCGAAATCGCTCTGGGTCAGGTCCGCGCCAACTTGGACGGGCTCTACCACGCCAGCAAATTGCTGGATTTGGCCGTGCAGAGCACCTATTTCCAAGGTGGAGTTCTACCCAAGGATCGCGTCGAGATCGCGAGCGATCTGTTCTACGTCGAACGCAAGCAGGCTTATCGCGGCATCGACGCGATGGCCGAAGCTCGCCTGATCCCGAGCTCGCGCTTCAATCTGATCGCGGGCATCGAGGCGGTGTACGACCACGAGAGCCTCGAGCCTCCGCAGCGCGTCAACCGCAACACCGGAGAACCCATCTTGCAGGGCGGCGCGACTGGGACCAGCGTCGACCTGACCAACCTCGGCGGCTACCTGAGCTCGAACCTGAAACTGTTCGATCCGTGGCTCAAGCTCACCGGCGGTATCCGCTACGACCGTCACAACGAGTACGGTAGTCAAGTTACTGGCCGCCTCGGCCTCACCTCGCGCTGGAGCCGCTCGCTGGTGGCCAAGTTGCTCTACGGCAGCGCATTCAAGGCGCCCTCGCCCTATTTGTCCTACGCCTCCCCGTTGCGCCCCGGCGACGTGATCGGCAACCCGAACCTGAAACCGCAGCGGATTCACACCGTCGAATATCAAATGTCGTGGAAGCCCGGACGCTTCTTCGACCTCAGATCCGGAGTGTCTTACAGCGTGCTGCTCGACAAAGCCGAGTTCACGCCGCAGGGCATCAATCAAACCGCGCGCAACGTGGCCAGTCAAAAGACATTCACCTGGGAAACGCGCGCGGACCTCCGTCACTATCGCGACTACGATCTGTACACGTCTTTCGAGCTCGTACGTTCGGTGCGAGATCTCGGGCAAGAGGGCTACGCGGCGACGTTGGTCGGCAGCAAGAACGTGGTCTACCCGCCTTGGATCCTGCGCAGCGGCATGATCTTCGCGGTACCGTCGCTGCCCAGCGTGCCGCTCGAGCTCGGCGCGGAAGGCATGTGGGTCGGCCCGCGCCGGGCGGCCGACACCAGCATCGTTGAGCGCGGCAGCGACTTCACCTTGCCGAGCTACTTCCTGCTCGACCTATCGCTCGCGACGCGGGAGCTCTATCTGTTGCCGGGGCACGAGTCTCGTTTTGCGCTGCGCTCGCGCAACGTGCTCGTAACGCGTGGTCCGGATCCGGGCATGGCCGGCTTCGAGTATCCGCTCGGTCCTGCCGAGATCTTTCTGGAGTTCGAGCACACCTACTGATGCTGCATCTGCGCATGACCACGAGCCACCGCATCCGAACCCGAGCCCTCTGCTTCGAAGCCGCCGCCGCCGCGGTAGCGGCGCTCTCGCTCCCACTCGCCGGTTGTGAGGCGAAGCCGGATGTGCCGAGTGACGCCGTGGTGGTGGGCTTGCTGTTGCCGTTCACCGGCGACGCCGCTGCCACCGCCGTAAACTTCGAACGCGCTGCGCTTTATGCTGCTGACCGCATCAATCGCGGTGGTGGCATTCAGGGTCACCCGCTGCGCATCGTCTCACGCGACACGCACTCGAACAACGCTCGCAGCTTGGAAGCGGCGCAAGGCTTGATTGACGCAGGCGCCGTGGTCGTCGTGGGCCCCGAAAGCGCGGAGATTGCCGCTACCATTGCGCCGTTGCTGGCAGAAGCACGGGTTGCATTCCTCTCGCCGCTCGTCGGCGCGGCCAATGACGCGGCGGTCGACTGCACCCACCCATGGTTTCGTCTCGCGCCGTCTGCGCGCTCGCTGGGTGAAGCGCTGGCCAAGCAGCTCGTCACCGGCGGCGTCCACAGCGCTGGTGTGCTGTACGCGGCGGGGGCGTACAACGAAGCTCTACGCGACGCGGTCAGCAGCCGCTTCACCGCGCTCGGTGGTAGCGTGCCATTGACGATCCGGCTCGATCCATCCGCGCAAAGCTACGCGACCGCGGTCACCCAAGCCTCATCGGTCGAAGTGGACGGCATCGTCCTTGCCACCTCGCCGCGCACCGGTGCGCTGGTGGTCAATGAGTTCGACGCGCTGAGCCGAACACCTCCGCGCTGGTTCCTTTCGCCGCTACTGAAGACCGAGCTGTTCGTGCAAAATGTAGCCCCCGCCGCGCTCGAAAATGCGCTTGGGGTCGCGCCCAAAATCTACGATAAATCCGCCGCATTTCCGGACGCTTTTGCCGCACGCTGGCAAGGCGATCAACCGCTCGAAGGCGCCTACTTCTACTACGATGCGCTTGGGTTGTTGGCACTTTCGCTCGAGCGCACGCCACGCGAAGAAGATGGCCGATTCCCGATTGAAGCGCTCGAAGACTCAATCCTGGAATCCGCGGCTGGGCCGGGAGAAACGGTGGGCTGGGATGATCTCGAATTCGGTCTTTCGCGCCTCCGTGCGGGCGGGGATCCGTACTACTCCGGGCTGACCGGTCCCATGCTCTTGCAGAGCTGTGGCCCGCGTAGCTTGGGCGCGAGCAGCACCTTCGTGGTGCATGACGGATCCATCGTGGACGACCCCGGGTAGCACGCCGTCCGGATTACTACTTCTGCGCAGGGGACTGCGTCACTTTGGCTGGCGTGGAGCGCAGCAGCAACTGATCGCGCCAGTGAAGCCCGAACACCACGATACTCGCGACCAGCCCCAGGGAAGCCGCCGACACCAGGGTAAGCGCGAGGAGCTGGCGAAACCCAGGACGCACAGAGACCAATACGCGGCGCCGTAGCAGCATGAACACGGCGCAAACCAGCGCGACCAACGTGAGCAGCAGGTTCCATCCGGGCCACGAGGCGAGCAGCGGCTTGAGTCGCGGATCGCCCAGCAGCCGCACCAGGAAATCATCCACCAGGTGCAGAGACAACGCTGACACACCGTAGCCGACCAATGCTGCGACCACCCCGGCCCGCACCTGCCCGAGCAGTGCGAGCACTCGCGAGCTATTGTGCCAGACCTCGCTGCGGATGCGGCTGAACCAGAGCACGGCTGGCGTCAGCGAAATCCCCAGGATGGCCAACAATAGCAGCCGCAGCTCGACGCGATTGAAGGCGTAACCAATCGCCAGCTCCACGCCAGTGACCGCCGTCACCGCGCCGCCAATCACGAGCAACACCGCGGCCAACAGAAACAGCAGTAAGCGTGGCCGCGCCGCGTTCACGTCTGCTACCGAAGTCACCCCGAGCGGGTCACTCGGGGCCGGCAACACCACGCCACGCGGCACGCTCGCCTCCGACGCTCGCTTCACTGCGGCCGGTTCCAGCGCCTGCAGCGCCTGCGCGAAGGTGGCCATGTCCGGATACCGCTCATCCGCCTCCCGCGCCAAAGCGCGCTCGATCGCCAGCTCGACATACGGCGGAATGCTGGGCTCGAGCGAGCGCGGCCGCGGCGCTTCACTGTTGAGCACGGCAAGCACCGTCGCTTGCGGCGTATCTCCCTCGAACGGCGCTCGCCCAGTCAGCGCCGTGAAAAGAATCGCGCCCACACCATAGACATCCACGCGCCGGTCGACCTTGAGTCCGCGCGCTTGCTCAGGCGCCATGTAGGCCGGGGTGCCCATGATGTAGCCGGTCTTCGTGAGCTGATCGCCCGTCGCCGTATCCAAGAACCGCGACAGGCCGAAATCCAAAATCTTCAACTCGGGCCGCGCCGGAGCGGCCTTCGCAAAATCCCCCAACAGGAACACGTTCTGAGGCTTCAAATCGCGATGGATCACGCCGCTCGCATGCGCCGCCCCGAGCCCTGCGCACAGCTTCTGCGCGAAATACAGCGCAGTCGCCACGTCCAGCTTACCGACACGCTTCAGATGCTCGGACAGATCGATACCCTCGAGATACTCGCACACCAAATAGGGCAGTCCATTCGGCGTCCGATCCACATCGAGCACCGTCATCACGTTCGGGTGCGAAACAGCCGCGGCGGCCTCGGCCTCGCGCTGAAAGCGGACCAGCACCTCCTGATTGCGCGCGTACTCGTCGTGCAAAACCTTGATCGCCACCCGCTTCTGCGCGATGCGCGTGTGACGGGCCAAATAGACCCGGCCCATCCCTCCTTCGCCCAGCACCCGCTCCACCACGTACGTCCCATTCAACGTCACGCCGACCAAACCATCGTCGGCCACCGTCAGAGCGTTCCCGCGACTCCACGCCCCATCGTCACTCTTCAAAAAATCGCCAGTCGTGACGAAATTGGTGGCGTGCTTCTCCGACATCTCTCCTGCACTCCGCGTGCGCGATCCGGTGTAGCGCAGCTCGCCCCCTTTCGCGAAGCAAGCGTCATACGACGTCCCGCGCCCACGACCGGCCGCACCAACATCGCCCCCAATCAGCGGCCAAACCCCGCGTCGGTTAACGTGGTGAAATGTGCTCCTACTCACCAACCACCCGCCGCCGGTTTCCGACCGAACGCAGAGTGTTGCATTGAACCTGCGGACAGCTTGGGTGGTGCGGACAGCTTGGGCGGTGCGGACAGCTTGGGCGGTGCGGACAGCTTGGGCGGTGCGGACAGCTTGGGCGGTGCGGACGGCTTGGGTGGTGCGGACGGCTTGGGTGCGGACGGCTTGGGTGCGGACGGCTTGGGTGGTGCGGACGGCTTGGGTGGTGCGGACGGCTTGGGCGGTGCGGACAGCTTGGGCGGTGCGGACGGCTTGGGTGATGCGGACGGCTTGGGTGGTGCGGACGGCTTGGGTGGTGCGGACGGCTTGGGTGATGCGGACGGCTTGGGTGATGCGGACAGCTTGGGTGGTGCGGACGGCTTGGGTGGTGCGGACGGCTTGGGTGGTGCGGACGGCTTGAGTGGCGCGGGCTGGTGCGGTGCCAGACGGGTTGGCGGTGCCGACGGGTTGGACGGTGTTGGTGTGGACGGTTTCGGTGGATTGGTGCGGTGCCAGACGGTTTGGCGGTGCGGACCGGTTGGACGGTTTCGGTAGTGCGGGTTGATGCGGTGCCAGACGGGTTGGCGGTGCCTACGGGTGGGACCGTGCGGTGGGGACGGCTTGCGCGGTTAGGACGGTTTAGGGCCGTGCGGTGCGAACGGGTTGGGTTGATGCAGGTTGATGCCTGCGGACCGTGTCGGCGGTGCGACTAGTGCGGAGCGGCTTTGCGCAAAGTGACCGAGGACTTCGGTTTGGGCCGTGTGTGCGGTGCATGCGGTGCGACGCGGGCAGCACGGTTCGGACGACGCTGGCCGCGCTGGCGGACCGGACAAGTGCACCGCGAACAGTGCACCACTGGCGGCGCTGGCGGCGCGCACATCGACTGCGCAGTATTGTGAAACGCCTCGCTCGCGGCCGGCCGCACCGCAGACGCCTTGAACCTGTGCACGCCGCGACCAGCCTACGCACGCCGCGACCAGCCTACGCGCCCGCGACCAGCCTACGCGCCCGCGACCAGCCTACGCGCCCGCGACCAGCCTACGCGCCCGCGACCAGCCTACGCGCCCGCGACCAGCCTACGCGCCCGCGACCAGCCTACGCGCCCG
>DASZQI010000049.1:0-109240 GCA_035549735.1 Polyangiaceae bacterium
CACGACCACGGCAACTCAAAGCGATCGTTGGTCCATCATTTCGCTCGACGAATCGGTCGTTGCAGCCGGAAAGACTTACGATCACGCCGTTCATTTCCGCAAGTTCAGCACCGCGGCGAAGGACTACTGGTACCTGCGTGGCGTCGGCAAGCTGAAGGAAACCGGAACTCAGACCGAAGAGCTGGTGAGCTTCTCGCTCCAGTGAGCACGAGCGAGCGAGAATCGCCCGGTCGCACGGCGATCGCGCCGGGTTTGCGAGCCATGAATGGGCGTTCGGTTCTGCTCGCCGTAGACTTTTCGACACCAGCAATTTTAGGGGCGCGATCGCGCATCGGAAATCTGCCGCGCGCCATCGAAGCGAACGCGTGAGCGTCATCGACAGCCCTGCCCGCACCGGAAGTTCCCGGCGAACTCGGAGCGTTTCAGCTGCGAGTTTTACGAAGAAATGTTGCTAGTGCCTCGGCACGTCGGTGATGAGGCAAGCATTTGAGTGGCACGAACGCTCAGGTGTTCGCGCTCGCTTCGAATGCCAAAACACGACGCGCTACAAAGCGGTCAAGATTCTATTTCAACGGAAAAATACGAGAGAACCGCGCGCGCGACACCTTTGCACTACGCTTTCGACACGAGGATTTTACCTTGTGTTCAGTTAACGCAGTGTCTATCTTTGTGCTGCGAGCGAGCGGAGAACCCTGCAGGGTCGTCGCAACTCGCACAGGTCGAACACGGAAAATGCGCGAGAGCGCTTGAGTTCGGTTTCGTTGGGTTGCTTGTCGCAAAATCGTTCACCTCTCGGAAGTCGGCGCGCGTAGTCGATGCTGTTCGAACGCGCGCCTATCACAATGGAATTCGCATCATGCGTCGTTTGTCGCTCTCGTTCGTTGCTGTCTTGATGTTGGCCGGTTGCGGCTCGGATTCTTCTTCGAATCCAGGCACTGGCGGCTCCACCGGGTCGGATCCGCTCAGCGAAGTGGTCAAGCGAAAGGCACCGGGCGGTGGCTGCCAGATCGATTGCGGTCCCACCACGGAAGAGTTCTTCGACAACGGCAAGCTGGCCTCGCTCAAGCTCACGTTCGATCCGGCGGATCTCAAGGCACTCGGATACGACGAAGACAAATGGCTGGACTTGCTCTGGGACCAGTGGAAGGTGTGCAACTCGAACCCCGTCTGGCTGCCGGCAAAGCTCGAGTACGCGAGCCCGGACGGTAAGGGTGACGTCGTCATGGAACGCGTCGGCGTGCGGCTACGTGGCAGCAAGAGCCGCGGCAAGAACCGTGTGCAGGGAATGAAGATCGAGTTCCAAAAGATGGTTCCGAGCAGTGCTGACGATGCGGAGCGCCGCTTCGCCGACTTGAAGCAGATCAATCTCCTGTCGGTGGAGGCCGACAGCTCGATCATGCTGCAGTGCATGAGCTACAAGCTGATGCGCGATCTGGGGGTCAAGGCGCCGCGCTGCAATCACTTGGATGTGTTCATCAATGGTGAACACTACGGCTTGATGCAGAGCGTGGAAAAGACCAACGACACTCGTTTCTTGAAGCACCAGTACGGCGACAAGGACGGACATCTGTACGGTGCTTCCACGTCCTGCACGCTCGACGCCTACAAGGCCAGCCTGGAGTACGACGGGGACACGTTCACGGGCTCGTATCAGAAGGCATACGAAATTCTGCGCGGCGACGTGGGGACCGCGGAAAAAGACTTGATCCCAATGTTCAAGTGCGGCGACGCCACGACCACGCCAGACGACGAAGAATTCAAGACCTGCATCAGCGACTGGATCGACGTCGACGAGTGGTTGCGGGTCATCGCGGGCGAATCGCTGATTTCGAGCCTCGAGTCCTTGGTTGGCGCGCGACGCAATGCTTATCTGTACTTCTTGCCGGACGCAGCGGCGCCGCACGGCGGGCGCATGATGATTTGGGGCTGGGACTACGACACGGGCATGCAGCGCACCTCATGCACCAATCCGTACAAAGCAGGCGGGGTAGGCTGTGACCCATTCACGTCGGTTGCCGGGTGGTTCGACTTGCCGGGGCTTCGTCCGGAGCTAGTCACGCGGCTCACCAACGTCTTCAAGCCAGAGTACTGCGCGATCATGCAATCGTTCTTGAGCGACCAGTACAAGCCCGTGCTGGTCGACGAGATGGCCGCGTTGATCGAGCCGGTCATGAAGGACAGCGTTTCGCCCTCGTACGCCGAGTGGCAAACGGAGGTCGCGCGTATGCGCACTTACGTCGAAAATCAGTTGGTCGCACAGCAAGCTCTAATCGACACGGCTTGCAAGTGAGGAAGAAGAGAATGACGCCTAAGTTTCGCGAAATGACCTCGAGATACTTGCTGCCACGCGGCGGGCTCGCGCTGATGGTGGCGCTCAGCTCGGCTGGCTGCGGATCGGACGATTCCACCGCTACGGTCAGTCTTTCTGAACGCCTGCACGTCGACCCCGCGAGCAAAGACGCGCATCCGGATGGTACGGCCGCTCATCCATTCAAGTCGCTGGCGGAGGCGGTCACGGCGGTAGAGGCCACCAAGGACTGGGACGGCACTATCGTCGCGCTCAAAGGGCGTCACGAAATCACCAAGGACCTCATTTTGCCGCCGAGCGCAGACTTCGAAGTGCAGGCGGGGGCGACGTTCGCCATTGGGTTCGAGGTCAGCATTCATCCGCAGCGCGACACCAAGGTGCGGGGTACAGAGGCTGAGCCGGTCACGTTTACCTGGTTGCAAGAGGGAATGCACTGGGGAGCCTTCACGATTCAGGAAAAGACCTCGCTGTCCAACGTGTTCGAGTACGCGGTGTTCGAGCACGCTTCGCAGTCTCAGTGGCAAGGGTTGAACCTGCGTGGCGCGCTCTCGTTTGCGGACGCGGGCGGGCGTGTTTCGCATTGTAAGTTCAACGACAACGAGGGCGACGACGGGATGAACCTGAAGCGGAGCCCCATCGTGATCGAGTACTCGGACTTCGAGCGAAACGTGGCGGATGCGATTGACGCAGATGGCGCGGCCGACTCGGAGATTCACCATTGCTACTTCGCCGACAACGTCAACGACTCGATCGATTTGGGCGAGGGCTCGACGCTGCATGCGCATCACAACTTGATCGTACGCTCCGGCGACAAGGGCTTCTCGAATGGCGATGGAAGCGCTGGAATCATCGATCACAACGTGGTCGTCGATTCGAATCTCGGGATCGGGATCAAGGACAGCTCGAAGCCGACGGTGACCAACAATACGTTCTATGGCAACAAGAACGGGCTTCGTATCTACCACCACGTTGACGGCTTCGAGGGTGGCATGGGCACGTTCGTGAACAACATCATCTGGGCGTCCGAGGAGATGGACGTGGACTTTCAAGTCGGTACCACGCACATCAATCACAACTGCCTGGGCAGCGTGACGTTCGAGATGTTTCCGCAAGCGGACAACACCTTTAGCGGTGGTGGTTGCGACGATCCGCTGTTCGCGGATCCCGAGAACGGCGACTTTCACCTGATGTCTGCCGCGGGTCGTTGGGATCCGAAGACGAAGGCCTGGGTGACGGATGACGTCACGAGCCCTTGCATCGACGCGGGTGACCCCGACACGAACGTGCTCACCGAGCCGGAGCCCAATGGTGGGCGGGTCGACATGGGCAATTTTGGCGGCGAGGCCGAAGCGAGTCACACGCCGTAGTCACGCCGCGTTCAGGGCCTAGACTCGAAACGAGCGAGCTCCTTGCGGAGTTCGCTCGTTTCGCTTTGTGCGCCGGCTACGAGCCTCCGACTAGCCGGTGCGCGTGATGATCGGCTCGACCGCGCTTTGGTCCAGCGCTTCGGCGAGGCGGTACAGCTGGTTGCCAGCGGTTTCATAGGCGTCGACCAGCTCCAACACGCTGAGGCGGCTACCGACGTCGGTCGATTCGTTGTGACCGCTGCGCAGCGCATTGCGAGCGCTCGCTTCGAGTCCGTTGATTCGAATTTCGCGCGCGCGAACTTGCTCCAGGTCGATGCCGGTGTGCGAGTCGAGAGTCTGCAGCAGCTCGCTGATTCCGGACAGCAAGAGCTCATGCATGCTGCCCAGGATGCGATCATCCTCCGCGGATAGCTGAATTTGACCCGCTCCATCGCCAGAAGCGGTGATGTGTCGGTCGATCAGGCGCTCGGCCTGGCGATGCAGACCTTCGAGCGCGCGCTGTAATTGCATGCTGGTGAACGCGGCGCCGGATAGACGCCTTCCTTCGCTCGTGTCCGGCAGCGCCAGCAGCGGGCCTGCCAGCAACTCTTCGAGGCGAGCGCGCGCCTCCGCCAGGCGATGTTCGACCAGGCGCCCCGCCGAGCGATTGCCCTGTTGCACTAGAGTTCGTAGCGGTTCGAAGATCGTTCGTTGGGCGTGCAGCACCAACGAGAGCTCGGCCCGTCCGACGCCGGCGGCATCGCCGACGCGCGGCATCGCTCGTAGCGGAGCGGGTGCAAAGCGTCGCTCCAGCCAGCGCGCGAGCGGGAAAGAGATCGGCAAGAGCAGCAGCGCGGCGGCCGTTTGTGACAGCGCGAAGGCGACGCCCAAATGCGGAGCGAGGTTGGGCAACGGTTGCTGCAAGCTCCAGTCCACCGCGTGCGGAACCCCCGGTACCAACCAATCCGCGAGGCCGCTCCAGATGTTCACCGTGCAAGCCGTGAACAGCGTGCCCGCGGCGCCGAGCAGAAGATTCAGCGTGGCGAGCTGGCGGCATTTGCGACCGGCGGGAGTGGTGAGCAGCGCGCCCACCGCGGCGCCGAACCCGGATCCGGAGAGCACGCTGAGCGCGGTCCGTAGATCCCATTGAGCGGTGGTCTGAGCGAGCACGAGAACGAGCAGCACGACCGGCGCAGGCCCCTGCAACAGCGCGACCAGCGCAACGCCGAGCGCGGCCGAAATCGCGATGTTGCCCGCGCCGTGCGCCTTCAGCTTCGAGACGAACTCGAGCAGCGCGGGGTCCTGCACGAATAGCTCGAACCCAGGCCGGAACGTCTGTAGCCCGAGCGCAACCAGGCCCGTGCCGAGCACCAGGCGTGCGAGCGCCGCAGAGCGGCGGTCGGACACCAGGCTCAGCCAGAACACGCCGAGCGCGATCGCGACAAGCCCCTCGCGCGGATCAATCAGACCGGTGACGAGCGGAGTTACCGTGGCACCGAGCTGCGCGCCCAGGAAGGCCACTGCGGCGGGCGCAACCGAGAGTAAACTGGAAGCGACCAAGCCGGCTAGAATCGCCGCAGACGCGGTGGTCGATTGCGCGAACGCGCCGAGCACGCCGCCGAGCCCGAGCAGAGAGCCGCGCCGCGCCGACAAGCGGGCGAAGGTGCTCGCGCTGGCCAGGCCTGCTGCTTCACGCGCCGCGCGCGCGAGCACGCCGATGCCGAACGTGAGCAGCGCGAAGCCGCCGATCAGGTTGCGAAACGGCTTGCGGAAATTGACAGCCTTCAGTGACACCGTATACGGCTTGCTGCGTTCGCCGGCCTCCACCAACCGAAGCTTGATGCGCCCGGGGGGGAGATTCTCAGGGAGCCGAAGCACGAGTGAGCCGCGGCTGCGCGCGAGCACTTCGACGTCCTGCTTGCCTACGAAGGCTCGAACCTGGCTGGCCTGGGCAGCGCCGGTGTAGTTGATGGTGATGGCTCGCCCTGGGCTCGGCCGAGCGGGCGACACGTCGGTGATTTCGAGCGAGCGCGGAGCGCCGGGCACCTCTGCCGTTTCGGCGGGGGTGGGTTCGAAGCCGAGCGGCTCCTCCCCGTCAGGCAGCGTGAAATAGACCGCGATGACTAGAACGGTGAGTAACCACGCGAACGCGACTCGCAGCCGGCGCTGTCGTTGCTCACCGAAAGCCGTACGCATGGGGGGTCACTGGCAGAGCGTGGTGATCTGGGTGTTCATGTCGGTGCTGTGCGAGGTGACATAGTTGCGGATCGCGGTGACCTCGGTCTGCCAGGCGTCCGGGGTTACCGAGGCGTCACCCGTGATGCCGGGCTTCACGATCGCCGCCATGTCGTCGACCTGGCTGACCTTGTACACGTTGCTCATGAAGTTCTTCATCGCCGTGCAGTACTGGGCTTTGAACACGGTGGTGAGTCGCGTCACGAGCTTCGGACGGGTGCCAATGTATAGGTTGGACACGGCCGTGGTCGGGTTGCAGCTCGACGGGCCGCACTTTTGCCGCTGAAATGAGTGGTCGAGATCCCAAGACCAAACCACGAAGCGACCGCCGTGCGGAGCCGCAGGGTCGGGCTTGAAGTAGAGGAAGTAGTTGCGCATATAGCCGATGAACGACTCGAGCGTCGGCATCAGCGACTCGGCAGCGATCTGTTTCAGCCACTCGTCGACGTCGATCCACTCGGCGATGCAAGTCTTGAACGCGTTGTCGTCGGCGGTCGAAGTCGCGCTGCCGCACTTCAACATTGGGATCAGGTTCTTCTCGGCGTCGGCAGCGGTGGTGCCTTTCAACAGCTGGTAGGCTTTCGTGTACGCGCCAGTGAACGTGTCACCGCTGTATTCGAGCTTGGCGAGCGAGTCCGCCCAGCCGCAGGTGTCGGCGGACGGAGACGCGGCGTAGAAGCTGCCCGTGCTGCTGCCGAAATGTCGGCGCAAGAAGCCCTTGTTGTCGGTCTGCTCGACGTTCTCCATCAGACCGTAGTAGGCGTCGTTGACGTACACCTTGAGGTGATTGCAGCGCGGCGCGGGCAAGCCGAAATCCCGCAGCATTTTGTAGCTCAGGCACTGAATCATGTGCGAGGGGTTGGCCTCGACCGAGAGCTCGTTCAGCCGGTTCAGATCGCCGAAGCGACGCTTGCCGTTCGGACCGGGCGCGCCAGCCAGCACCTGAAAGTCGAGCTTGAACCCCTGAAGCTGATTCGTGCCGCGCGGCATGCTGCCACGAATGCGCATGCCCACCTTGTCGAGCGTGACGTTGCCCTTGCTGTCCGGGCTCTCGTACGTCATCTGCACCGGCAGGTAGTTGGTGAACGGGGGACAATGAATCCACTTTGCCCAGAGCGTGTCGAGCCAGGTGCCGGTGGTGATGGTCGCGGCATCCATCTTGATGCGAATGGTCGCAAGCTTCTTGTTGTCGAACAGGTCGTCGAAGCTCGGCCCGCAGTAGCGCGGGCAGCCAGGGAGTCCGCCGGCACCGGCACTGCCGCCCATAGAGGTTTGCCCACCGCCGGTCTGACCTCCACTCAGGGTGCCGCCGGTCGTGCCGAATTGGCCACCGGTGAGCGCGCCACCTGATTGGCCAGAGCCCGATTGGCCGGCGCCCGGCTGCCCGCCCGTTGTGCCAAATTGGCCTCCGGTGTTACCGAATTGGCCCCCGGTGGGGGAACCGCTGCCGGACTGGCCGTTGCCGCCCGTTGCTGCGGTTCCGCCTGCGCCGATGCCACCGCCGGTCGGGTTCGAGGCGGAGCCGCCCGTTGCAGGTGCGCCGCCGGACGGAACGCCGCCCGTTGCAGTGCTTTGGCTTCCTGCCTGAGCGGGCGTGCCGCCTTGCCCCACGAAGGGCGATGAGGCGGGCTGCGCACTGCACGCCATTGCCGCCAACCAGGGCAGTACGCCAGTCAATGGTCGTCGCATGGAAGTCTCCTCGTGCAGTGACGCGAATCGCAACTCAATCGTCACCTAAATTTCTCAATTGCGGAGGGCTAGTAGCGCGACCCCCTCGAGAGGATGCAGCGAGTTGCAGCCCGTCGAAGATTATTCTCGTGTTGACTGTAAAGTTTCAAACGGCCGTTCGAGCGACCTCGGCGAAACGCGTGGGGCGCATTTCAGGCCATATTTTTTCTTGGGTTCAAGTTGAGAGCGTGACTGTTGCGTCGAGGCGCAAGATCATTTCGCTCAGGGGGGACCGAGGAGGGCCTGGCCACGGGCGGGTGAGGTGCGCTAGACAAAGCGGCACTCGGGTTACGAGCACGTGACGAACGCGTGCGGGCCCACCCTCGGACGGAGAACCTCTCGATGAATCGCAAACCGTTCTATCTGTGGATCGTGCCGCTCGCGGCGATCGCTTTTGCATCCAATCTCGCCGCGTGTGGTGACGACGACTCCCCGCCCTCCGCGAACGGCGGCACTGGCGGCATGACGCAAGCGACACCCGCGCGAGTAGCTTGCGAAGCCTTCTGCTTGAAGGAAGACAAGTGCGACACCACGACCACCGTCGACGATTGCAAGATGTACCGCTGCGGCGATCTCGATAACGCGGTCATGGCCTGTCAAACGGCGATCAAAGCGTACTACGACTGCGCCAACGGCCTCACGGATCCGTGTGCGACCTCGATGTGCGAATCACTCGAAACGCTCTATCGCCAAGCTTGTAGCTGATGCGCCTGTGAGCGCGTGAGCGCTCCGTGCGGTCTGAGCGGGCTCGTCGCTGCTCGCGGCGAGCCTGCAAGTTCTTTGTTCGAGTTGCCTTCCAGGCCGAGCCTCGAAGCACCTTTGGGAAAAGAGATTGCCGAGTGACGGTTCGATCGCCGTCGAGCCACTAGGAACTCATGACCCATGCACTCGCTCTGGTTCGCTCGCTTCGGCCGTCTCACGGTCTCGCGTTGGCTTGTCTGTTCGCGAGCGCGTGCGGTGACGGTGGCTCCGGAAATTCGACGAACGCTACTGGCGGCGTAACGGGTTCGGGCGGTAACGCCAACAGCGGCGGCGCAACGTCGACCGGTGGCACGACGGATACACCGCGCGGTGGTAGCGCGACGGGAGGTGCCACCGGCGGCAGCGCGACTACCGGCGGTACTGCTACGACCGGGGGCACCAGCACGGGCGGCACCGGTGGCACCGCGGGCACCGGATCCGGCGGGATTTCCGCCACTGGAGGCGCAGCAACGGGCGGCGCGAACGGCGGCGGAGGACAAAGCGCAAGCGGTGGGAAAGGTGGCGCAGCCAATACCGGTGGCAAGGCTTTCGGCGGAAGCGCAGGCGCGAGCAGCGGTGGAACCGCAGGTGGAAGCGTCGGCGGCAGCACGAGCACGGGCGGCAGCGGTGGCGCAGTCAACGGCTGTCTCGAGTTCGGTACGCCGACTCAGGTTGGCAAGATCGATTCGGCGATCACGCCTCCGTCGGGTATGGTCGCGAGCCGCGTGCACCCTGGCGTGCTCTACGTGCAGGAAGACGCGGGCGGCAAGGCGCGCTTCCACGCGATAGACACCACGGGTAAAACACTCGGTGAGTACACGCTCACGAACGGCAAGGCCACCGATTGGGAAGACATCGCGGTCGGCAAGGGCCCCGGCAAAGCCGACTTCGTGTTCATCGCTGATTTCGGCGACAACTCGGTGAACCGCACCGAGATTCAGATCATTCGCGTGCCGGAGCCGAACGTCTCAGCGACTCAAGCGGCAGTGCAACAAGCGATCACCGATTTTCAAACACTCCGCTTCACTTATCCGGATGGTGCGCACAACGCGGAAACGCTGATGGTCGATCCGGTGACGGACGACATGATCATCGTCACCAAGGAGACCAGCGGAAACTCCAGCATCTATCGCGCCCCGGCTACGGCCGCCGCCGATACACCCATGGCGCTCGAGAAGATTGGTAATTATCAATTCGCGGGCTCGGGGCAGGCAGTGCAGGCCAGCGCCGGAGATATTTCGCCGACCGGGGATCGCGTCATCATCCGTACCTACACGGCGATCTATCTGTGGTCGCGCGCAGCGGGCGCGACCCTCGGCCCCACCTTCGCGACGATGCCCAAGACCTTGCCGTCCCCCACCGAACCACAAAGTGAAGGGCTCACCTTCGCGGCTGACGGCCTATCCTGGTACTCCGCGGGGGAGCAATCGCCGAACCTGTATCAAGGCAAGGCCACCTGCCCCTGAGTCACGCGCGTGGCAGCGTGAACCAGAAGCTCGAACCGACGCCGACGCGGCTCTGGACGCCCACTTCGCCACCCATGGCTTCGACCAGGTGCTTGACGATCGAGAGGCCGAGACCGGTGCCGCCCATCTCACGCGATCGACCGGGATCGACGCGGTAAAAGCGCTCGAAAATGCGTGGCAAATCGTGCTCTGGAATGCCCGGGCCGGAGTCTTCGACGGTCAAACGTAGCAAAGCGTCCCCGTCCGGGCGTGCCTTGACCACCACGCGCGAGCCGGGCGGGCAGTACTTGATGCCATTGTCGACCAGATTGGTGAGCACTTGCTCGAGCGCGCGCTGATCGGCACGAGCGAGCGGCAGATCGTTCGGGATCTCGCTGTCGGTTCGGACTCGGCCTCGTTGCGCCTTCTGCTGCAATAGAGAAAGCGAGCGCTCGACCATGGCCCCGACTTCGATCGCCTCCTGCTCGAGCTTGTATTCCTGCGACTCGATGCGCGAGAGGTCCAGCAAATCCTCGACTAGATGCCGCAGGCGTTCGCTATTTCGCTCGATCATCTGCACGAACTGCTTGGCCGCAGTCGGATCGGTGAGAGCGCCCCCCAGTAGAGTCTCCGCGGCCGAGGAAATCGACGCAACCGGAGTGCGCAGCTCGTGCGAAACGTTGGCCACGAAGTCGCGACGAACCGTTTCGAGCCGGCGGATTTCGGTCACGTCGAAAAAGACCAAGAGCAGCCCGCCGACCGGCGCGCGCATGGGATTGGCGCGCACCGCCAAGCGGCGCGGTTTCAAGCCGCCCACCACCAGCTCCTCCGCCAGCGGCTCGCGTCGGGCTCGGGTTTGGCTGACCAGCTCGACCAGCTTGCCGAGCTCGGTGCGGCCGAGAGCGCTCGTGAGCGGCATGCCCACGACGTCCGCCGGCAGCAGCAAGGCCGCGCGAAGCGTGGGATTTACGAGAGCGACACGGTCCCCGGCGTCGAGCAAAAGCACGCCGTCCTGCATGGTTTCGAGGATGCTGCCGAGCAGGTCGCGCTCGCGCTTCAGGTCGTCCACGCTGGCCGAGTGGCTCTCGGAGAGCTGCTGGCGCACTCCTTGAAGCAGCGCGATCTCCCGCTGAGCCGGCCGGGCGATGAAGAGCCAGGCCACGAGTGCGGTCGACAGCACCGTGACGCCCAACACCAGCTGGCCATCTCTGCCGTGAGTGACGCTGGCACCCAGGAGGAGCGGAAGGGCCACCACGAGCAGCAGGCGAAATCGGAGGCGCGTGCCCATCGGGTTACAGCCCCAGGCAAATATCACAAGTTCGAGGCCGGCACGGGTTCGATGACGAATCGGTGACGGTATGCTGACAAATTCGCGAGCGTGCGTGTTAGAGGTCCGGGCATGTTCAACCGGCTCTTGCCCAAGGAGACCTCCTTTTTCGACTACTTCGAAGAGCACTCGGCGCTCACGGTGGACGGAGCGCGTGAGTTCGTCTCATTGGTGAAGAGCGGCGCGAACATCGACGCCAAAGCCAAGCGCATCAAAGAGATCGAGCACGAGACCGACGTCATCACGCATCGTTGCGTGGAAGCGCTGCACAAGACGCTGATCGCGCCCATGGATCCAGACGAGATCCACCGCTTGATCACGCGCATGGACGACGTGATGGACTACATCGAGGCCGCGTCCGAGCGCATCGGGTTGTACAAGCTGACCGAGATGACGCCCGAGGTGCA
This sequence comes from Polyangiaceae bacterium, assembly GCA_035549735.1. GTDB lineage: Bacteria > Myxococcota_A > Polyangia > Polyangiales > Polyangiaceae > PMG-095. The sequence continues at coordinate 11,538 of DASZQI010000049.1, forward strand.
GGACCTCGCCGACGTAATCGAGCGAGCGTCGGTGGCGGTGTGGGAAGCGTGCAAGCTCCTCCGCAACTTGAAGGACCCGCAGACGATTCTCAAGAAGTGCATCGACATCAACCGTCTGGAAAACGAAGCCGACACGATCTTGCGGCGAGCGGTGGCGCGCCTGTTCGAGGAAGAGAAGAACGCGGTGACGATCATCAAGTGGAAAGAGATCTACGAGAACCTGGAGAGCGCGGCGGATCGCTGTGAGGACGTCGCGAACATCATCGAAGGTCTGGTTCTCGAGCACTCCTGAGTCCGCCCATGGATGTGTCCACCGTCGTCATCGTCACCATCGCGGTGGCGCTGGTTTTCGATCTGATCAACGGCTTCCACGACGCCGCCAACTCGATCGCGACCATCGTCTCCACGCGCCTGCTCACGCCCCCTGCGGCCGTGGCCTGGGCGGCGACCTTCAACTTCGTGGCCCTGTTCATCTTTCATCAGGGCGTGGCCAAGACGGTGTCCGGTCTGGTGAAAGTGAACGCCGCTGATCCCGCTTTCGTGTGGGTGGTGCTGGCCGGATTGATCGGCGCCATCTTTTGGAACCTGCTCACGTGGTGGCTCGCGCTGCCATCGAGCTCGTCGCACGCGATCATGGGTGGTTTCTCGGGCGCGGGCTTCGCCTACGGTGGCCTGGACGTCTTGAACCTGCCCAAGCTGTACCTGACGAGTAGCTTCATCTTGGTCTCGCCGGCGATGGGGTTCTTGCTCGGCGGCGGGCTGCTCGTGGCGTTTTCGTGGTTGCTTCGCGGCTACGGGCCGCAGCGGACCGATCGCTATCTTCGCGGCGTGCGGCTGATGTCGGCGGCCGCCTACTCAATCGGGCACGGCGGCAACGACGCCCAAAAGACCATGGGCATCATCCTCGCGGTGTTGATCGCCGGCGGTCACATCGCGCCCGACGCTGCCAGTGGACCGACTTGGGTCGCAGTATCTTGCTACACGGCGATGGCGGCGGGCACCGCGATGGGCGGCTGGCGCATCATCAAGACGCTCGGTTCCAAGCTGACCAAGCTGACTTCGCAGGGTGCTTTCTGCGCCGAGCTGTCGGGTGCGCTCACCTTGTTCGGCGCGACCTACCTGAAGATTCCGGTCTCGACCACGCACACCATCACCGGCGCGATCGTCGGCGTCGGGTCGACCTTGAAGATGCGCGGTATTCGCTGGGGCTTAGCCAGCAACATCATATGGGCGTGGGTGCTGACCATTCCGGCCTCCGCCGGTACCGGCGCCCTGTGCCTAAAGCTGTTTCAGGCCCTGCACGTTTGGTGAGCGCGCGCGTGCTCAGCGTCCGCCACGCAGGTCGAAGTGTGCGCCGAGCTGGAGCGTGAACCAGCCGTGGCCGTCTTGATCATTGTCTGCTTCGAGCAGGTTCAGGGCTGCGCCGTTGGCGTCGACCAGTTCGGCGCGTCCGAATAGCCCGACCCCGAAGGTGAGCATCGGCGAGAGCGACAGCTTCGGATTGATGCGAATATCCGCCCCGAAGCCGAGCCGCGCCTCGAACAGGCCCTGGGTGAGCTCGAGCGTCGTGCCGTCGTCCCACTCCGAGCGCGCGCGGCGGTAGCCGAGCGACAGTTCGCTCAAGAAGCCGACTTGATCGGCGTCCGAGCTCGCACGCACGCCGATCGCCCAGTAGTCGGTGTCACCGCCGCTGGTGCTCTCGGTGCTTCCGAGCAGTCCACCGTCGCCACGCCCGCTGCCGAGCTCGGCGCGCTCCCAAAGCGCGAACAAATTGTAGCTACGCGAGAGCCGCGCGCCGACATCCAACTCGAACATCGGCCCCGAGCTCGCATAGTCGCGCCAGGGCACCCCGCGCTGCTCGATCAGATTGTTTCCGAGCGGGATCGAGCGGGTGTAGATGTTGCCGAAAGGAATGAACCAACCGAGGCGCGCGCCGAGCCACACCGCGGTTTCGGGCGCGACATGCCGTGGCACCGGCGGTGGCGGTGGCTCGAAGATCCTTCTCGGCTCCATCCCAGGCAGTGGCGGCTCGAGCACGATCCGGTTGCCTGGTCGCGGCGGCGCGGGGGCGGGCTCGGGCTCTCCACCCGGAGGCTCCACGTAGTAGGGTCCTGGGGGAGAGGCCGGTGCCGGCGGAAGCGTAGTGGGTGCTGGACCCGGGTTCGGCGTGGACGCAGCATCGGTTGCGGGTGCGCTTTCCGCGGTGGTTGGGGTCGCGGCAGTCGGCGCGGCGGGCGGCGCGGCCGCGCGCGCAGGGGCCGGCGGAAGTGCTTGCGCGAACGCCGGCAACGTCAGGCAAAGCGGGAGCAACGCAAGTGCCGGATAAACGGCGCGGGTCATGCGCAGACGATAGCAAAGGCGGGCGCTTTGTCGGCACGTTGACCCCTACCAGGGGGGCGTGCTACTCGACCGCCGCTCTCGCGAGGAATGTGCAGCAGTACTGGAAAGGTCTTGGCGGCCCCGGCACACTCGGAATCGAAATCGTGCTCAGTGTGGCCGTTGGACTGCTCGGCGGGCAATGGCTCGACAAGAAGTTCGGCTCCTCTCCCTGGTTCACGCTAATTGGCCTCGCATACGGTCTTGCGGCCGCGACGCGCGCCGTCTATCGCGCGCTGAAGCAAGCCAACAAAGACGTGGCGGAGCTCGACAAGAAGGAACGCGAGCAGCGCCAGAAGTTCGACGATGAAAAGCCCACAAACCACAGCTGACGAGTCCCTGAGTCGGGACGGCAACATCGCACCGGTACTTTGGTCCGTGGCGATCGCTGGCGTCGTGCTCAGTTTGCTATCGCTGCAGCTGTTCGGGACACGCGCCCTGGTGAGCACTGCGCTCGGGGGGGCGATGGCGGTCGTGAACCTGTGGCTGATCTCGAAGATGGTGCGCGGCTTCTTGGGCGGCACCGCTCGCTCCTGGGGGCCGATCGGCGTGCTGAAAATGGGCGCGCTGTTCGTGGTGCTCGCCATTCTCGTCAAGCGGGGCTGGGCCGAGGTGCTCCCGCTCGCGTTCGGCTATGCGGCGCTTCCTCTCGGTATCGTTCTTGCGCAATTGAAGTCCACTCCGTCCGCACGTAGAGAGAACTGATTCATGCCCGAGCATTCCACGTGGCTCACGCTCCTCCTCGCGCACGTGCGCGAGACGCTCGAACAGAACGCCGACGCCTTGGGCGAATCGGTGGTTGGTCACCATGCGCCCACGTGGCGTAGCTTCGAGCCGCTCGCTGCGGCGTTGCTGGTGACGCTGATCGTGCTCTTGATTGCAGTTCGCGTGCGTTCGCGACTCGACCGGGTCGACGAAGCGGTCATCCCGGAAGAGAGCCTGACGCTGCGCACGTTCATGGAGACCTTCCTCGCCTATTTTTACGACCTGGCGAAGAGCGTCATGGGTCCCGAGCGTGCCAAGCGCTATTTCCCGCTCATCGGTACGGCGGCCACGTTCGTGTTCTTCTCCAACGTGCTCGCCCTGGTCCCCGGAATGCCGGTTGCGACCAGCCACCTGAACATCACGCTCGGCTGCGCGCTCGTGGTGTTCGTGCTGTTCAACGCCTACGGCCTGATGACGAACGGCATGGGCTACGTGAAGCACCTCGCGGGTCCGGTGTGGTGGCTCGCGCCCCTGCTGTTTCCGCTCGAAGTCTTGTCGCTGTGCATCCGGCCGGTGACCCTGGCGGTTCGACTCATGGTCAACATGGCGGCGGACCACGTTATGCTCGGGCTGTTCTTGGGCCTGATCGCCGTGTTCATTCCAATTCCGGTGATGCTGCTCGGCTGTCTGGTGGTGGTGGTGCAGACCCTCGTTTTCACCCTGCTCACTTGCATCTACATCTCGCTCGCTACCGAAGGTCACGAAGAGCACGCGCACTGAGCGCCGCGCGAAAAGCGGTGGCGATCCGGCACGAAACGCACTAATAGCCAGGCGCAAAATACTTTCCCCGACGGCCCGTTCCGATTCGGGGCCTGCCGCGAGGAGTTTCGAACTCCTCAAACGGCCGCTGAAAGCAGAAGGAGACGATGATCATGTCCAAGAAGAAGCTGGCACTCGCCACCATCGCGATGAGCACGTTGGCGTCCTCCACCGCGTTGGCACAAGAAGGCGCCGCAGCGGCCACCGGTGGTGGCTCGGCGGGCGCCGCGGCCGCGCTCGGCGCAGGTCTGGCGATCGGCCTGGCGGTGATCGGCGGTGGCTTGGGCCAGGGTCGCGCCGCAGCGGCCGCCCTCGAAGGCATCAGCCGTAACCCCGGCGCTGCCCCCCGCATCCAGACCCCGATGATTCTCGGTCTGGCGCTGATCGAGTCCCTGGTGCTGTTCGCGTTCTTGATCGCGTTCCAGCTGCAGGGCAAGGTCTGATTACTTCGCCGCGGAGTCCATCGTGGCCTCCGCGGCGTTCGACCTCAGTCGGCGCGCACGCGAATCAGCGTGCCCGGCTCGCGTGGCGTGGGTAGCACAGCCGTCCAGCCAGGGAACAGCCGCGGCGCCGTCCAGTTGAACAATTGCTCGCCGTCGCGCGGCGAAAGGTTCACGCAGCCATGGCTTTTGACCTCGCCGAAACGGCGATGCCAAAACGTGCCGTGTAGCCCGTAGCCCCGCTCGAAGAACATCACCCAAGGCACCGCCTCGATCGCGTAGTTTTCGCGCGCGGCCGAGTCCTCGATGTTGTCCATGTCGCTGGTTCTGAGCTTCACCCAAATGCGGTGGAGCCCCGGCGGAGTGGCGGTTTCGCTGCCCTTCGCGCCGCGTCCGCTCGAAACCAGCGTGGCGAAGAGCGGCGTCTCCCCTTGGTACGCGGTCAGCACCTGGCGCGTGAGGTCGACGTCCAGCCAGCGCTCGTTCGGCCGCAGCTCCGCGGGCGCCGAGGCCAGACTGGGGGTCCGCACGTCTTCAGTACGTAACCAGGCTGCGTCGCCGATCCGCACGTAGCGCGGGGTTCCGTTGGAGCTGGTTTCCACGATCGCGACGGTGGTCAGTCGCTCGAGCGTGGCGCCGGGCTTGCGCTTGCCGGGCGCCGAGAACAGCGGCGCGCCGTCGCGGATGACCCAGGCGAGATTGGCAGACCAGCGGCTGCCCGCGAAGTGCGTCGGCGCCACCGGCGAAAGGTCGCGCATCGGTAGCCAGAACCCGCGCGCGGTGAGGCCGAACGCATCGCCCGAGCTCTTCTCGGCGATGCGTTGCACGGCGACGCCGAAGCCTGGTTGAAGCTGGGCGTTCGGAACGCCGTCTTCGGCCGTGCTGAGCGCGTCGTATCCGAACGAGCCATCTCGGTTAACGAAGTAGTAGCGATACGGCAAACCGTCGACGCTGCGCTCGCGGCTCGGTGCGAGTCCAAGCGGCGCCTCGGGAGACAAAGTCACGCCGTCCTCGCACACGAAAGCGTCCGGCCCGATCGAGAACCAGCGCCCGCCGCAGCCCGAGCCCAGCTGCGCCCCGAACAGCGGGAGCCGCGCTCCGAGCGCAGCTGAGCCACGCCGGGCGCTGTCGCGGGATGGCGCGCTGTAGATGGGTTCCTCGCCCCGCTGCACCTCCAGGCTCTGGATCGAAACCGCCGCTGCGCGCAGGCCAGGGCCCCAGAAACGTGGGTCGCGTTCGGTCGCTTTGCTTATTTCGCCGCGTAAATGCGGCGAAACCATCGATATTCCCGCGGCGAAGAGGCTCGCGAGCGCAAAGCTTCGGCGCGCCCCGTGGCGGTTCATGCGAGGTGACGCTATAACTTTTCCGGGCTCACCGTGTTTGCATTTTACATCGTCGGGATCCTCGGGCTCGCACTGTTGATGGTGGTTCACGAGACGGGCCACCTGCTCGCCGCCCGCGCTTTCGGCATGCGGGTGGTGCGCTTCAGCATCGGCTTTGGCCCGCCGCTCTGGCGCTATCAGGCGCCGAAGAGCGACACGGTCTACCAAGTCGCGCCGATTCCGTTCGTGGCTTACGTGCAAATCGCGGGCATGAACCCGTTCGAAGAGGTCGACCCGGACGACAAGGGCAGCTACGCGAACGCGTCGCTGGTTGCTCGTATCGTCACGATCTTCGCGGGGCCGCTGGCAAACTACCTGTTCGCGTCGGTGCTGTTCTTCGTCGCGATCTTCGTGGGCGGCGACATGCTGCCAACCACCAGCGTGGAGCTCTTGGATGGCCCGGCGAAGGCCGCGCACATTCAGAACGGCGATACCATCGTCGCCATCGACGGGGTCAAAGTGACCGACTGGGATCAGATGCGGAATCTGATCCTGGCTCGCGCAGGCAAGTCGCTGAGCATCGAGGTGACCCGCGGCAGTGAGCACAAGACCATCGATGTCACTCCGGTCATCCGCGATGGCCGCGCGATCATCGGAGTGCAACCGGTGTACAAGCAAGTGCCGGTCGGCTTCAAAGAGTCGGTGGTACGCTCCATCGAGGGTCCGGCCGTGGTGGTGGCGCAGCTGGTCTCTGGCTTGGGTCGAATGATCACCGGCAGAGAGAAACCACAACTCACCGGTCCGGTCGGGATCGTGAAGGAAGCCAAGCGCGCTGCCGAGCGCAGCTTCACCGAGTACTTCAAGCTGCTGGCGATCTTGAGCGCGTACTTGGGTGGCTTCAATTTGCTGCCGTTTCCCGCGCTGGATGGCGCGCGGCTCGGGTTTTTGAGCTACGAGGCGGTGACTCGACGCAAGCCCAACGCGAAGGTCGAAGCGCAGGTGCATTTCGTGGGGCTGCTCATGCTGCTCGCGCTCATCTTCGTGGTCAGCGGCAAGGAGCTGTTCGCTCACGACGATCCGCAGGCACCGCACAGCGGCGCGCCGCCACCCGCGCCGAGCGGTAAGTAGCGGTTCGGCCTCAGCAGGGCACTCAGGCCCGTTCTTTTTCGGGCACTGCCAGCGAGCGTCGCGCGCGCGGGTCGTCCCGCGCGAACAAGATGGAGAAGGCAATGAACGCCATCCACAGCGCGGCCAGGTGGTAGAGCATGAGCTGGCCTCCCGAGCGCGCGAAGAGCCGCCCCGCAATCGGCGGCCCGAGCAGAATGCCCGCGGCGTAAAACGTGTTGTAGATCGCCGTCGCTCGGCTGTACTCGCTCGCCTCGCACTGCGCGCCCTGCAGCGCCAAGCTAATCGGCGAGATCGTGGCCAGGCTCGCGCCCGCGATGAACACGGCCGCGCACATCAGCGGGTAAGCGTCCAGAAAGACGAAGCCCAAGATCATCGAGGTGCCGATCGCTGCCAGGCCGCGCATCACCGAAAGGTGGCCGACGCGGTCGCCGAAGCGGCCCACCGGGTTCGAAAAGAGCAGCATGCCCGCCGCAAAGAAGGCCGGGATCAAGATCGTGCGTTCGCGCAGGATGCCCTTGCTCTCCATCAGGTAGATGGGCAGGAACAACACCACCGTGGCCTGGAAATAGCCGTACGAAAAGGTCGCGAAGCAGGAGGCCTTGATCTTCCACAGGATCGACCAGGCGGATTCGCCCCCCGCTGTGTCGGAGGTCGCGTGCCCCTTGTTGGGATTGTTCGAGTCGGGCTCCAGGCGTAGGGCGACGTAGCTGGCCGCGAGCAGCGCGAACGCCGCGGCGACGCCGAAGGCCGCGGTGAGCGGCGCAGCAATCACTACCAGGCGCGCCAGAATCGGTCCCAGAATGTAACCGAGCGCGAGCGTCACCGTGTAAAGGCTCATGGTGAACGCTTTGTGGTCCGGCTCGGCGCGCGAGAGCAGTAGCGTTTCACAGCTGACCCAGACCGCGACCGAGCAGGCGCCGTCGACGAAGCGAACCGCCGCCAGTCCCCCGTACGAGCTCACCCACGGAAAGAGCGCGACCGCCCCCGCGTAGCCGATCAAGGCGCCGGTAAGGACGCGCTTGCCGGACAGCCGTCGAATCAGCGCACCGATTGGCAGCGAGATCAGGACCAGACCGCCCGCGAACCAAGCGGCGAGGTTGCCAATGGCTTCCTTGCCGAAGCCATGTGCGTCGAGGTGAATCGCCGTGAGCGACAGCGAGATGCCATAGGCGAGCCCGACCAGCAGGGTGGCTGCGTAGAGGCGAAAAACGTTGGGATCTCGAATCTTCTCGAGGCCGAGCATGCGCTTCTACTCTGCGCACAAAGCTTCGGACAACGAAAGATGGCGCGAAAAATACCGCCGATTGCCGCGAGATCCTGGGCACGTGTGCGGACGAGAGGCACTTTGCCGCGCACTCGGGCGGCCAAAGAGCGGCACGAGGAGCGTAATTTACTGGCCGCGGAGGAAACAAAACGTGACACCGATTTGCCACGAATCCGTTGCAGATCTGACCATTGACGCTCTCGGCAACACAGGGATTGTATGCGGGCCTCGTTACAAGCTTCGCAACTGGAGAGGGCAGTCCTCATGAGCAATGAACACACGTCCAAAGCGCTGGTGCTCGCGGTTCCGTTTTGTCTGACTCTGGCTGCGTGCAGCGTCGACGCTTCCTCGGAGAAGGAGGTCGATCCGGGCCTGGCCGTGCTCGATCAGGCGCTCGACGGCGCCGACATCGATGACGTGGTCGCGCGCGTCGCCGATCTCACCGTCCGGGTTCCGAAGGCGTTTAACGTGCCGTACTCGGGCATGGCCAGCGCCGAGTTCCCGAACGGCTTGCCGCTCAGCATCGGCTCCGGCCTACGCTTGAAACGCGGTGCGGGTCTTTGGCCCACCTTCTATGGCCTCAGCGACCGAGGTCCGAACGGTGACTCGCCCGACTACTTGGACGCGGCGGGCGCCACGCACCCCACCAAGTCGTTTCTGACTCCGAGCTTCACGCCCGAGCTAGTCAAGATCGAGGTGCTGCCCTTCCTGGGACCGACGGTCACGCAGACGGTCCCGCTCCGCGTCCATCACGCTCGAGTTTCCGGCATTCCGTTGAGCGACCACTCGCCGGAAGTGGCGCTCAGTGAGAGTCTGGTCGCTTATCCGGCGAGCGCGAATGGCGTAGACAGCGAAGGCATCGACTTCGATGCGCGCGGGGACGCCTGGATCTGCGACGAATACGGGCCCTCTTTGTTCCGCGTGAGCGTGCGTACGGGTGAAATTCAGGAGCGGTTGCTGCCGGGTAGCGGCTTGCCGGAGGTGATCTCGAGCCGCCAGGCCAGTCGAGGTTTCGAAGGTGTGGCGGTGACCCCGAACGGCAAGGTGTACGGCTTGATCCAGAGCACGCTCGACATTGCCGGTAGCACCAAGTCGAAGGCGCAATTCATTCGCATCGTGGAGTACGATCCCAAGACGCACGCCACGCGCATGTTCGCGTATCCGCACGACGTGGCGGCATACGCCAAGAGCGGCGATGCCAAGCTCGGTGACCTGGTCGCGCTCGACAACGATCGGTTTTTGCTGATTGAACAGGGCAAAGACAAGGACAAGAAGCTCCGCAACATCGTGTACGCGATAAGCCTCGAGGGCGCGACCGACCTGACCGGTCTCACGCTGAGCGGCGGAGCGAACGCTGGGCTCGATCTCGAGTACGGCACGGCGGCTGAAATTGCCGCCCAAATCGTTCCGGTAAAGAAGGCCGTGGTGGTCGACTTGCGCAACTACGGCTGGACCTTCGAAAAGGCCGAGGGGCTTTCTCTGGTCGACTCTCGGACTCTGGTCGTCTCGAACGATCAGGACTTCGGCGTGATCAGCAGCATGAGCGGAGACCCTGCCAGCACCGATCCGACCAAGTACGTGGTCGACTCGACCGGCGCATTGACCATTGGCGGCGTCGCCTCAGCGGCCTCGTACGAGCTGCACGCGCAGGCGGTGGCGGATCAGCGCTCCACATTGTTCGTAGTCCGACTGGTTCAGCCGGCTTCGGCGGCGCTGCCCTAGCGCGCGTTTCTGCAGCCTTCGCGCGGTGCGCTCACTGAACGGGCCGCACCGCGCGCTCGACCGAGGCGAAATAGCACGCGAAATGGCGTGCACGGTCGAGCGCGCCGTGGATTCGGGTATTTGCACGCCGGCCGTTCGCGAAGGGTGTTAGATCTGGCTGGTTGCACGCCTCCGGCGAGAACCTGGACGCCCTGTTCCCGGCGCTGTTTCGCGCGCTCGCCGGCCACGCGGAGGCCTATCTGAGCTGCTTGGACCGGCAGCGGCGGGTGCTGTATCTGAACCGCTCGCTCAGTCGCTCGGTCGAGAGCGTGCTGGGACAGCCAATCGAGAATTTCATCGCGGACGCATCCCGCGAAGCGGCGGTAAACGCGGCCGAAACCGCGTTCGTCACCGGTGAAGCGCAGCGCATCGAGTTCGAAGTGGTGCTGGCAGACGGCAGCAGGCGGTCGTTCGAGACGCGAATCGTACCGTTCATCGGCCCGAACCAGGAGCCCCTTGCGCTGCAGATCACGCTCGATCTGAGCGAGCGACGACGTCTCGAAGCGGCGCTCTCGCACAGCGAAGAGTTCCGGCGCCTGATCGTCGAGAACCTACCGGACTACGTGGTGCTGCTGGATCGGGAGCGCCGCTTTCGTTGGGTGAACCGCGTCGCCCCGGGCCTATCGATGGAGGAGGTCCTCGAATTGCAGGTCGATCGCTTCGTCGCTCCGGACATGCTGCCCGTGGTGATTCGTGCGATCGAGTCCGCCTTCGAGACCGGCGAGCTCACGCAGTACGAGGTGCAGGCCTACGGCGATGGCATGCAGCAAGCGTGGTACGTGACTCGGGTCGTTCCCGTTCGAGGCGAAGGACCCATCGAGCATGTGCTTCTGCTGACGTCGGACGTAACGCAACGTAAGCATGCCGAGCTCGCGTTGCGCGCGAGCGAGGAGCGGTTTCGCGCGCTCGCCGAGCATTCGCCGGATCTGATCGCGATCGCTGATCGCGAGCGTGTGATTCAATTCATCAATCGCGTGCCGTCCGGTCGCACCCTGGAGTCCATCGTCGGCAAACGCCTCGAAGACTTCGCTCTGCCGGAGCAGGCGCCCGCGCTGCGCGCTGCGGTCGAATCGGTCTTCGCGAGTGGCAATCCCGCCGAATACGAGGCAATTTCGCCTGGAAGCGAGACGATTTTTCGGGTTCGAGTCTCGCCGCTTTCGTTGGGCGAGCGGCCCGATCGCGTGTTGGCGGTCGCTACCGACGTGACCCAAGTGCGCGCGCACGAGCAGGCGCGCCTGAGCCTACAAGCGCAGCTTCACCAGGCGCAGCGCCGGGAGAGCGTGGGCATGTTGGCGGGCGGCATCGCGCACGATTTCAACAACCTGCTGCAGGTGATTCAAACCAACTTACAGCTGGCCGCCGAGCTCGTGGAGCCGTCCGGTCTCGCCGTGGAAGAGCTCAGCGAGGCTCTACGCGCCACCGAGCGCGCGGCTGAGCTAACCACGCACTTACTCGCGATCGGGCGCCGCCAACGCGTCGATCCGCGCAGCGTGGATCTCTCGCAGCTGGTCGAGCGCAGCCTGCGCATGCTGCGTCGGGTAATCCCAGAAAGCATCGAGCTCGTTTTCGATCCTGCGCGAGAGCCCTGCTTCGCTTCGGTGGATCCGCCTCAGCTCGAACAAGTGCTCTTGAATTTGTGCCTGAACGCGCGGGACGCGATGCCGAACGGCGGAAAGCTCGACGTCAGAGTACAGGTGGTCGTCGACCAAGGGCGGAAGTTGGCGCGTCTCGTGGTGGCGGACACCGGCGTCGGGATTCCCGAAGGGGATCTGAAGCAAGTCTTCGAGCCATTCTTCACGACCAAGCGCACCGGATCCGGGCTGGGTCTGGCCGTCGCTGCTGGGATCGTGGCGGCACACGGCGGCACCATCGGCGCGGAGAGTCGCCTGGGTCAGGGCGCGTCGTTCACGGTCGATATACCCGCTAGCTCTACAATTCCCGAGCCTCAGGGCGCCGCGCCGAGCTTAGAGATGCGCGGCAGCGAGCTGGTCTTGGTGGCGGAGGACGACCCGCTCGTGCGCGCGCAAGCAGTGCGCGTTCTGCAGCGAGCCGGCTACTCGGTGTTGGAGGCGGAGAATGGGCTACAGGCGCTCGAGGTATTTGGCGCGCGGCGCGCCGAGATCGCGCTCGTTCTGCTCGACGTCATCATGCCCGGGCTCGATGGTTGGCAGGTGTTTCTTCGCCTCGAAGCGCTCGACCCCGCGGTCAAAGTGCTGTTCATCACCGGCTACGCCGCGAGCGCGCTGCCCAACGACTTCAGCACGCGCGGCAAGCGGCTGCTCAGTAAGCCCTACAAGCCGCGCGCCTTGTTGGAATTGGTGCGTTCGGTACTCGACGAACGGTAGCTCAGTAGCTTGGAATGGCCGCGGTGCGAACGCACAGATGGCTGTAGGCGTTCGCGGTGGATAGCGCGAGGAAATTGCCGTTCGACGCGCCGTACATCCAGACCGTGTTCGGCGCGGTGCAGTCCGTGCAGCTGCTCGAGCTCATGAAGTTCGTGCACAGTTGCACGTTCTCGCGGCAATAGGCGCCTTCGTTCGGGCCCGACCCACCGAGGCAGGAATTGCAGGCGCTGTCGTAGCCGCACGCCTGTGCCAGGCAACCCGGATCGGCCACGCGGCAGGTACCGCCGGGCGCGGTCGGTGTGCACCCTCCCGCGAGCGTGCGCGCCTGCGTGATGGTCGGAAGCCTGAAGCCAGTGAGTCCGCCAGCCGTCGCGCTCGCGCAGTAGGCGACTCCGTCGGCTTGGTTGTGACTACCCGATGCCAGCAGCCAGCCGTAGCCGGTTTGTTCGTCGACGTGCAGGCCACTCGCGAACTGCACCCAGTCCTTGCCGACGCCGTTGCTGGTCTTGAATCGATGCCCGCAGTCGTAGGTGGGATGCACGAACTCGGTGCCGCCCCAAGTGTCGGCAACGCAGTAGCTCCCGCACTTGTGATAGCCGGGGTTGCAGGCGAACCCGCACACCCCCGAGGTGCTGCACGTGGCGTAGCCGTCTTTCGGCGCCGCAGCGCAGGGCAGGCAGGACGTGCCACAGCTCGAAACGCTGGTGTTCGAGAGGCAGGAGTTCGTGCAGCGGTGGTAGCCGGTGCTGCACATCAAGTCGCAGCTGCCGCTGACACAGGTCGGGACACCGTTCGTGACCGCTGGGCAGGAAGAGCACGATGTGCCGCAGCTGTCGATGCTAGTGTCCGACTTGCAGACGCCGCTGCAATTGTGGGTATTCGCCGGGCATGCGCCGTTGCAGGCAGCGTTTGCGTCGATGCAGACGCCGGCGCACAGCTTCTTGGTGCCGCAGTCGGGGATGCAGGCGTTGCCGTTGCAGCTCACCGTGCCGCCGGTGGGTGCCTGACAGGGCGAACAAGCGGTTGGCCCACAGTGCGCGACGTCGGCATCCGCGACGCAAGCGTTGCCGCACAGGTGATAACCCGAAGCGCAACGCAGCGTACAGCTGCCGCTTTGGCAGATGGCTTGCCCATGGCTATCGGTCGGGCACGCTGTGCACGAAGCGCCGCATTTCGTAGCATCGCTGTCGGCTGCGCAGGCATTGCCGCAGCGGTGATAGCCTTCGGCGCACTCGAAGTCGCATTTGGTTCCATCGCAACTCGCGCTGGCGGCACCCATCGGCAGAACGCACGGCGTGCAGGCGGTGGGGCCGCACGAGTTGGTGCTGTTGTTCGGAACGCACACGTTGTTGCAGTTGTGCGTTGCGGGCGGGCAGGTTCCTTCGCACGCGCTGCTCGAGCTGATGCACACGCCCAAACACAAGGTTTTCCCGCTCGGGCACTCGCCACCGCAGCGGCCGGCGGTGCAAGTCGCCGTACCCCCCTCCGGAATGGAGCACGGGTCACAGGACGAGCCACAGCTGAGAATGCTGGCGTCGCTGACGCACGTGCCCCCGCACAGGTGGAAGCCCGCGTTGCAGGCGATCGTGCACGTGCCGTCCGCGCACGCCGCCCGGCCGTGCGCGTCACCCGGGCACGCAGTGCAGCTCGCGCCGCAAGCGGTGGCATCCGAATCGAGCGCGCAGCCCTGTCCACAGGCGTGGTAGCCGGTCTTGCAAGAGAATCCGCACTTGCCCTCGGTGCATGTCGCCTGCGCGGCGCCAGCCGGCACCGGACAGGGTGAACAGCTGCTGCCGCAGGCGTTGACACTGTCGTCGGAGGGACACTGGCCGTTGCATTCGTGCGTGCCCGCGGGGCAGGTTTTATTGCACGCCGCACTGCCTGCGATGCAGGTACCCGCACACAACTGTTTGCCACTCGGGCACTCCGCGCCGCACTGGGTGCCATCGCAGGTCGCCGTTCCGTCAGCCGGTGCTTCGCACGGAACACAGGATTTGCCGCAGGTCTCGATGCTGTCGTCTTTGACGCAGCCGCTCGCGCAGGCATGCTCGCCGTCGGGACAGCTTGTGCCAGGCCCGCCGCCGGCTCCGGCGTCGCCGCCTTCTGCGCCGCCCGTCGAGGTGCCGCCCCCGGTTCCGCCCTTTGCGTTGGTACCGCCCTTACCGCCGCCCGTCGCGCTGCCACCGCTCGCGGTAGCGCTGCCTCCGGTCGTCGAAGGCGCCCCGCCGCCTCCGAAATCGCGCTTCTCCGCCGTACAGGCCGCGACCAGCAACGCCGCCACCGTGAACAACGCAAGCAACCTGACCAAACCGGACCGTCTCTGCTGTTTCATCTTAGTACCAAGTGTTTCGTTGATCGCGCTCGGCCCATTCGCCTGGCTCGCGAGGACGCTGTCAGTAGTTCGGCACCGAGGTTCGCACGCAGAGGTGCGTGTAGCGACTGCCGGACGAGACTAGGACGAAGTTTCCGTTCGAGGCGCCGTACATCCAGACCGTGGTGGGGGAGGTGCAGTTCGGACAAACGCTGGAGCTCATGAGGTTGCTGCACAAGCGCACGTTGTCGCGGCAGTAGCGGCCCATGTTCGGGCCAGCGCTACCGAGACAGGACTCGCAGGTCGCGCCAGCGGCGCAGGTGTTGAGTAGACACGACGGGTCGCTGATGCTGCAGGTGCCGCCGGGCGCAGTATCCGGGCAACCGGCAGCCAGTGTTCGCGCTTGATCGATCGTCGGCAGCGACCAGCCGCTGTTGATGCCCGCGATATTGCCGCTCGCGCAGATGGCGATGCCCTCCGCTTGGGTGTGGCTGCCCGAAGCCTGATACCAGCCGTACCCGGTTTTCTCATCGACGTTCAGGCCGCTTTCGAAGCTGACCCAATCGCCGCTGCCGGTAGCGGGTGTGAAGCGGTGACCGCAGCCATACACCGCGTGCACGAACTCCGTACCCGGCGCCCCGTCTGCGACACAGCTGGCGCCGCACGCGTGCGTGCCGGTGCCACAGGAAGGCGCGCCGCCGGTGCCCGTTCCACCGGTCGAGGTACCGCCCGTGGTTCCTCCCGTAGAAACGCCGCCGGTCGAGGCGCCGCCGGTAGTTCCTCCGGTCGAAGCACCGCCCGTGGACACGCCACCCGTGGTTCCACCGGTCGAAGCGCCGCCGGTAGCTCCACCGGTCGAAACCCCGCCGGTGGACACGCCACCCGTGGTTCCACCGCTCGAAGTACCGCCCGTGGTTCCTCCGGTCGAGACGCCGCCAGTCGAGACGCCCCCAGTCGTTCCTCCGTTCGAAACTCCGCCGCTTGCAACGCCGCCCGTTCCGGCTCCGCCGGTGGCCGTGCCGCCCGTAGTTCCGCCGGTCGACGTGCCCCCATTCGTGGACCCGCCCGTGCCGATGGACGTCGAGCCGCCCGTGCCGGCGACACCTCCGGTATCGACGATATCGCCTCCGCTGCCTGCTTCACCGCCGGCGCCCGCGATACCGCCCGACGAACCGCCTGAACTCGTGTCGCCGCCGGCGCCCGCGACGCCGCCGGAATCGTGACCACCTTGAGCGACGCCTCCGCTCGCTCCGCCGCGGGAGCTACCAGCCCCGCCGCGTTCCGAACTCGCCCCGGCGTCGTGGTTGCCGCCCGCGTGACTGTCGCCGCCAGTGGCCGCGCTGGGATCGTTGGTCGCGGAGCCACAGCCCCACGAAACGCACAGAGCTAGCGAAGACGTGACCCAGATACCGACGAGCTTTCGCATAGCTTTGACTATCCGAAGTCGGTCTCTGCTCGGCCCACCAAGCCATGCACGAGGAACCTCGGGAATTCACAGACATAGCCGAACCCCTGACGGATTTGCAAATTCAATCCTCCGGCTCGTGATCTCTCCGCTTCCCGCTACAGGCACGCTGTTTCGCGATCAGCGTGCACTCGATGAAACGTTACGCGGTTTCTTGTTTTTGCGTCGCGTTTTCCAGTTGGCGCTCTTCGCTTGCTTTCGGGGTGTTCTTCCTGCTTTGCGGCTGCTGGCCGGGGGCGCGCGTCACGGGGGTCGAATGCACGCTCGAGCGGCGCTGGCTTCCGGTGCGTATCAACGCTCGGTTTTACTTGCCGGGAGGGAGCTTTGCATAGCGGCGGCGCCCGAAGGATTCACTTTGATCTCGCCGGCGCTGTCCAAGATCATCCAGATGCCCGGCGCGGTAACGGCTAGACCAATCGGCAACGTGATGAGCCCAGGCGTGCACAGTTCTCGCTTACCGCCGCACCCCGCTGCAGTGAGCACGGTCCCGGTTGCGGCTGCGAGCCCACCTAGCGAAGTCGTGACGATTCCGAGTGCGAATTCACCGCTGTTGCGGGGAATGACGCGCACTTCGAAACGCTCGAGCGCGGCATATTGACGAAAGTCCGGGAGCTCGACGTACTGGTTTTTCTGCCAGAAGCCTGGATCGAACTTGAGCGTGTAAGGCATGCCCGGGTCGACCCATTTTTCGCACGGAGTCGCGCAAATCTTGCGATCGCCGACCACGACGTCCCAAGCTTCGTCCGAGCGAACCGGCCAAAAGCGCACCTTCACCGTGCCAACCGGACCTCGGTCGACGACGTTGCTCGGTAGCTGTCGCAAGAACAGCTGGATCGGGGACGCGCAGGCGGGGTGTGGCGCTTCCTTGCTGGCTTCTTCACAGCGCGCCGGGTTTCCGGCTTCACGCAAGACGCTTTCGGCTCGTTCACTCGAACCATGGCCGCTACCGATGCCCGCCACTTCGACGCCACCGTGGCCGGAGGTTTCACCGCCCGAGCGCAACTTGAAGGCGCCCACCGAGAGCGCGGCGAGCACGTGCGTTGCGCCCTGACAGCCAGCCTCACGCAGCAGTTGATTGGGGTCGAAGTCTGCGAGCTGCATTTGCCCCGAAACCGTGGTTTGTACCGCGAGCCGCCCGCTCTGCTTGAGCTCGCCTTCGAGCGAAACCGCGCCGAGCGGTAGCTTGGCGTAGAGCTCGTCGGCGTCATGAATCTCGATCTGATCCGTAGCCGTCGTCGTTCGCCGCCAGGTGTACGTCCCGCGCGCGCGACAGGCCGGCAACAGCTTCAACGAGCAACCCGAATAGGATACGACCACTGCGCCCTCGGCCAGTCGCGCCTCCAGGTTCGCCTTCTCGGAAGCTGGCCATTCGGTGACGAGCGGCGTGTCTTGATTGGCAGCGAGCTGGCAGCGCGCCTGATCGCCCGGCAGGTCAGGCACTGCGGAAGAAGGCGCGGGCGCTTGCGGCCCACGACACGCGCTCGTGGTTAGCGTGAACACAGTGAGCGCGCGTGCCGCGAACGACCGTGCTGCCCGGCGCACTAGCGAGCCAGGTGAAGCCATGGATCCACGAGCTTAGCTGACTCGAGCGCGGCGCGAAACGACGGAGCCACGAAAGCACTTGCAGTCCCCGATGAGAACGGAGACAAAGTAGGCGAGGTGGATATGCGACACGCAGCTTGGCTCGCGGCGCTCCTGTTCTCTTGTGGTCACGCCGCGGCGCCGCCCCCCAGCGCCCCGAGCGCGCTGCTAGAAAAGCCAGCTCCCAACATCGAGCGTCGCGCCCTCGACGGTTCCACGGTGTCCACCACGGCGCTGCAAGGTCGGCCGGTTTTGATCGAGTTCTTCGCCGAGCACTGCAAGCCTTGCCTGAAATCCCTGCCTGCGCTGGCTGCGCTCGCAGACGCCGTGCCCGAGCTCGTGATCGTCGGCGTCTCGGAGGATGACGACGAGGCCACCGCAGCCCGGCTGAAGGCCGAGCTCGGCCTCGGTTTCCCGGTCATTCACGATCGCGGTCACGTGCTCGCGGGGCGCTACCGAGTCGTCGACCTTCCAGCGACCTTCGTGCTCGACCCACGCGGCAACGTGCGCTGGTACGGCGACCGGGCGCACGAAGCCGCAGAGCTCGAGCGGGTACTCGAAGTCACGCGCTGAGCGATACTCGTACGGTTCGCCGTGAAATGCGGCGCGCGTTCATTCCTCGCGCGGGCAGGCGTTCTCGTCGGCGACGCAGTCGTAGGTTGCGACTTCGGTCACTTCACCATCGACGACGCGCCAGTGCGAAATACGGTTGCGCGCGCGTCCGTAAGCATCGAAGTCGCACGGCCCGGACGCGCCCTCGTAGTTGATTGCCACTCCGTCGGCGATGAACTGCGCGGCCTTGGCGAATTCATCGGGGCCGACCCGGATTACCTCGCCGTCCGGATCGTTCAACTCCAACATCGCGTCACGAATCTGCGCGCCGGTTACCTCGGTAGGATCCATCATGCCCTGCGTGGCCTTGACCGTGCCGAGCGCGAACAAGAACGCTCCGTCGTACACGTCCGAATCCCACTGACTTTGTCGGGCAATTTGCCGCACGTTCAGGAAGCGCTCATCGAACATCGCCCCGGACTCGCCGTCGCTCGGCAAGTACGACGTGCCCTCCTGACCTTCGAGCTTGCTCACGGCGGAGAGCACTACCGTGCGCTCGCGCATGCTGTGGGTGTGCATGAACGGTACGTTGCCCGTGTATGCCTTCACCAGCGCGAGCGAGAATTGCGGAAACGTGAACTCGATCAGCACATCCGGAAAAAAGTCTTGCTTGTCGCCGGTCTTGTCGTCGAGCAATAGCTCGAGCGCGGTGCTCCAGTCGTACTGGTTGACGTCCGCGTCCTTCGGGTGAGTCGTGCGTTCGAAAATTGCCTTGGGGTCGGCGCTGCTGACCACCTGTTCCATCGCGTCCTGAAAGCCGGTCCCAAACGCGTCGTTCAGCGCGATGGTCGAGATCTTGACCACACCGTCGCCGTTCAAGTCGCCCGGTATGTTGCCGCTCGGCGTGCTGTCCCCCAGGATGTTCCAGAGCACGCGGCTCTGCGGCACGCTCGACATGGCCAAGCCGAAGATCCACTTCTCGCCATTGCGATCGGCGCCTTGAATCGCCGGATCGTTGTTCATGGCCATAGGGTTGTGCAGCGCGGGCGAGCTGCACGCCACGCACACGATGGGCACGTTCAGATCGTTGCTGGGGTCGTCGTCGTAAGCGAGCTTGCCCAGCGCGACCGTGTCCGAAGAGGTGCCGTTGATTACCAGTTTGGCGCCATCGCCTTGAACCATCTCGAGAGCGCGCGCTACGGTGATGCTCTGGTCGTTCTTGGTGTCGGCGACCATGGTGTCGAACGACAGCCGCTGCCCGGTCGGAAAACCCGCCCTGCGCAGGCCGTCGCTCACGTCGGCGGCCGCCAGGTCGAAGGCGTCGTTCCACGTGGTCACCGCAGAAACGCCGGTCTTCGAGAACGTGGCTGCCATGTGAATGACTTGCGTGTCGTTCGGGCTCTCTTTCGACGAGCAACCAAACAGCGAAAGGGCCAGGGCGCAACTCACGCCGTATGTCTTGTTCATTTCCGTACGTCCCCTCGTTCGCGATCGAGCCTCTCAGCGTACTCAGCCCGGTCGACTTCGTAAATGAGACCGCTTCGTTCTTGTCGTACCCTCACAGAGATTGTCGGATTTGCAACATCAATGTAGTTCGAGGCTGCGGTATATCGACGCCGGCGAAGCCTGGTTCCATGTATTTCTCGCCGAAGACGTTACGCGCCGAGACCAGGAATTGCGTCCCTACGTCACGCCCGAGCAGTGGCAGCTCGGCGGTCGACAGCGTCAGGTTCAGGGTGCGATACGACGGTAGCGAGTAGGGCGCGTCGTTTTGGTAGTAGTTTGCTTGCGACGCCCCGCGCTCCCCCGACCAAAACAATTCGGCATTCAGAAACAGCCGAGCGCGAGAAAGCTCGAAGTCAGCGCCCACGTAGCCGAACAGGCGCGGGTACATCGACGGGGACCCGCTGAAGCTGGCAATGCCGCGCAGGTCGCGCGGGAGCTCGGCCGAGAGCTGGCGGGAGGTACTCAACGCGGCGTAGGGCCGGACTCGACCGATCTGTGCATTGACGATTAGCTCGCCCCCGACCGTCGACACGCGGCCGCCATTGCGCGCGACAATCAGTTGCCCGGCCTGGTTGAAGCGGATTGCGTCGTTCAGATCCTGATAAAAGGCGCTGGCTTCGAGCGAGAGAAAGCTCGTGATCTGGCTGCTGGCTACGAACTCCGCGCTGGTCACGACCTGCGGGCTCAAATCGCGTGGATCATTGAGCCGTTCACTGCCTTGCAGGTTCTGTGAGTTGCCGAAGCCCCCGTGCGCAAAGAGCAGCGTACCAGAGGGAGTTTGAAACGCCCGGCCGCCGATCAGGCGCGCCGTCAGCCGTTGATCGAAGCGATACGCAAGCGCGCCGCGGAAGCTGGTCTGGAGTGGATAGCTGACGTCCCCGAAACGAATGCGATCCGCGCGCGCGGCGCCCGTGAACCTCAGATCCGGAAGATCGACGAACGGCGCGCTGCGCAGCTGAACGTAGGCGCCGAGCTGGCGATAGTCGTAGTCGTGCTGCTCATTGGGCGTGATTAGATCTTCCTCTTGAAAAGCGTGTCGTTTGCTGCTGATGCGGCCGCTCAGCTCGGTGAAGTGATACGTGGTTTCCGTGAAATACAGCACGCCTTCGTTCGAAAGCTCGAGATCGCCGCCGACGTCGGCCTGCAACCAGTGACCAAAGTCGTAGCTGGCTTCGGCTTGGGCATCGACGGCCTGATAGTCGAAGCGCGGCCGGAAGCTCGAATTCAGGTTGTTGGTCAAGAACAGCTGATAGTCTTGCTTGGGGGCGCCGCGCGACACGCCCACCGACGCGCGCAAGCCCAGCGATTGCAGCTGTTTTTGCCAGGATAGCGCCAACCACTCGTTCTCGACATCGACACGAGATTGATGAGTGACCACCGAATTCAGGTAAAACTCCGCCTTCGAGTCGAGCTGCTGATACGCGGCTTCGAGTCGAAAGTCCCCGGCCTTGTCGTGGTGGTAGTCGAAGCGACCGAATACGCTGGTGGGCCGCGCCAAGTCGTCGCGAGTAGGCTGCGATAGCGCTGGGTTCTTGGGATCCTGACGAGGGAAGGAGCGCGTTGCCTGAGCGCCCGAGCGGTCGATGCGGTCGATGCTCGCCGCGAGGAGCAGCGAGGTGTCGATGCCCGCGTAGGTCGCCAGCGCCGAGCTGCCGAAGCCCGCATTGCCGTTCACCACGTGATAGCGCCCGGAAATCTCGACGCGACGCTCCTCCGGCTCGCGTGTAATGACGTTTACGGTCGCCAAAAAGGCGTTCGCGCCATACAGCGCGGACAGCGGGCCCTTCGCCACTTCCACGCGCTCGATGGCCTCGACCGGGATGAACTCGGGGCCGAGAAACGCTTCGAGATCCGGCCGGAAGCTCACGGGAAAGCCGTCGACCATGATCTTGACGATGCGCGTGCCGCCCAAATAGCCACCGGTGACTTCGCGCACGCCCACCGAATAATTCACGTAGTCGTGGGTCAGATAAAGGCCAGGGACTCGGCGCAAAATTTCGCCGAGCGAGCGATAGCCGCGGCGCTCGATCTCGTCACGACCCACCATGAAGACGTTCGCGGCTGCGAGCGAGCGCGCTTCTGCTTTGCCGGAGGCCGTGACCACCGGAAGATCGAGCAGACGCTCGAGCGACAACTCCGACAACCCCTGCGCGTCCAGCACCTGCTCGACCAGCGAAGATTCGGCTTTTGGCTCGCTACTGTTCGAATCCGCGGCGGCACGCGCGTCTGCAGCGGCACGCGCGTCTGCACTGGCCGCGCCGTCAGCCTCGTCGGCGTAGAGCGGCCCGCTCAGCGTCGCAATGGTGAGGGCGGTGAACGAGCCGACGGCCCTCAGGTGTAGAGCTTTCTGCGATGAGCGCATGCTTCAGCCGGGCGGTGTGGGCGCCTTTGCGCGGGTGGTGGCGTATGCCGCGAGTTCCGTTTCGAGCAGCGCGGCGACTGTCTGGTAGAGCCCTTCCAACTGAGAAAAGCGCGACGACGCGCGGGACAGAGTCTTTGCGTCGGCCTCGCGCTGAATTAGCTCGGCGGCCGCGCTCATGCGCTCTGCGGCCAGAGCCAGCGCGCTGCCCTTGATCTTGTGGGCCAGCGCGCGAACCTCGTGCGCTTCCCCGCGTTCGATGGCCGCCCCCAGCGCGCGAAGCTGATCCGGCATGCGCCCGAGAAATAGCCGTATCAGCTTCTCGGAGCGTTTGACGGCGGGATCCAGATCCCGCGCCAGGTCGTCCGACTGCACTTCTTGCTGCTCCGGGGCCTCTGGCTCCACGTGCAGACTGAGCAGCTTGTCGAGCGAGCTTGGTCGAAAGGGTTTCGACAGGAAGTCATCCATCCCAGCAGCCACGACCCGCTCGCGCTCACCGACCAGGGCGTGCGCGGTGAGCGCGATGATCGGCGTGCGCCGACGCTGGGTCTCGGCCTCCAACTGGCGAATTTTTCGGGTGGCTTCGTAGCCGTCCATCACCGGCATCTGGCAGTCCATCAGCACGCACAGGTAGCGCCGACGGCGCACCATCTCGAGCGCCTGTTCGCCATTCTCCGCCTCCTCGGTGCTGTAGCCGTACTGGGCGAGTTCCTCCACGGCGACGAAGCGGTTAATGTCGTTGTCGTCCACGACCAGGATCGGATCGCGCGCCGCTCGCTTCCGTTGGTTCAGCGCGACAGCGCGCGGTTCGGCACTAACGGCGCCCGGCGAAAACACACGCCCCAAACTATTGTAGAGTTCGGAAAAACGTAGCGGTTTATGCAGCTGAGCCGCAAACTCCCCCTCGAGCTCCATCTGAACCCCCGACGCCGAGGCGCCGGTCAGAAGCAAGATCGGAAGCTTCAGCAGGCCATTGTGCATTCGCACGCCGGCCACGAATTCGGGTAGCGGCTGGTCGGCGCTGTCCGCGTCCACGATCAACGCGTCGAAAGCGGTACCGAGCGTGAACTGCTTCTCCAGGCATTCGAGGGCCGCGCTGAGCTCGCTCACGCACACGGTCTGCAGCTGCCAGACCCCGAGGTGCTCGAGCAAAACCTTCTGCCAGGTCTGGTTGCGCTCGACCAGCAGCACCCGCCGACCGGCCCAGGTAGTGGTCGGCGCCGGTGCGCGGCCGCTTGCCCCGGCTTCGGGCAGGCCGAATCGCGCCGTGAAGGTGAACAAGCTGCCAACGCCGAGCCGACTCTCGACCTGAATGTCCCCCCCCATCATGTTGACCAGGCGCTTGGAGATGGCGAGACCGAGGCCAGTCCCGCCGTGTCGTCGCATCAGCGTCCCATCCACTTGACTGAAGGCCTCGTAAAGTCGCGGCAAGTCGCGTGCGTCGATACCGATGCCGGTGTCGCGGATTGCTACCTTGGCCACGACCGAGCCCTCGCTTTGCGACTCGAGCTCGAGGTCGACGAAGACCTCGCCGCTCTCCGTGAATTTGATGGCGTTACCGACCAGGTTGTTCAGCACTTGGCGAAAGCGGTCAGGGTCGCCGATCACCGCTTCGGGAAAGTCAGGTGCCGTACGGCACACGAGCTCGAGACCCTTGTCGTGAGCGCGGCTGGCGAGGAGCTCCGCCACTTCTTGTACCACCGAGCGCGGCTCGAACGACAGCGACTGGAGTGAGTACTTCCCGGCCTCCATCTTGGAGAAGTCCAAGATGTCGTTGATGATGCTGAGTAGCGCGTTGGCGGAGCCGTCGATGGTGTCCACGTAGCGGCGCAACTTGGGCGTCAGCGGCATCGCTTGAATCAGGCGAATCATGCCCAACACACCGTTCATGGGCGTGCGAATCTCGTGGCTGGTATTGGCCAAAAACTCGCTTTTCAGACGATCCGCGGCCAAAGCGCGCTCGGTCGTCGCCTCCAGCTTTCGCATGGCGTCGTCGTTGGCTTCCAGCATTTGATTGAACGCCGAGGCCAAGGACTCTACTTCGTCACCGCTCTGGATCGAAACCCGCAATCCGCGGTTGCCTTCCGCGATCTCGTTGGCCGCAGAGGTCAGCCGCGCGAGCGGTCCAGTGACGAGGGCCGCAGACCGCCGCACCCACGCGATGCCGATGCCGAGGCTCAGTAACCCGACCAATCCGGCGCTGAGGAAAGCGCGCGACAGCACTTTGCGAGAACGTTCCCCGGCGGCGAGAACCGCGCGTTGCGTGCGGCGGTTGCTGAACCCGTAGATGATCGTTCCGAGTTGCTCGCCGTCGTCTCCAGTTACGGTTGCTGCGAACTCGTGGATATCCTCGCCGAATACGTTCAGGCGTCGGTCGGAGAGACGGCCCGCCGGCCGCGCCAGTGGGTCGATGCGAAGCTCCGTGAGCACGTCGTCCGGAATCTTGTCTTCGTCGCCCGGGTGTTTCGGCGAGACATAGGCCCAGGGCCTACCATCCGAACCAATGAACAATCCGTAGGTGACGTCCGGGTCGTCGCGCACCGCACTTGAAACGAGCCCGCGTACGTCGCTAAATACGTTGTCGAGGACCAAGCCCTTGAGTGCAAGGGCGTGACTGGTGACGAGCGTGGCGGCCTTCCCGGAAATTGCTTCTTCGATGTGTCGTTCGATGTCGTTCAGGCGTTCACCTTCGATTACATAGTTCACCCAGCCAACGGCCGAGAGCGAGACCGCGCCCGTGAGCAACATGGTCGTGACCACGATTTGAAGGAGCCTTGCCCTAAGAGTCTTGCCCTTGCGAATCTTCATATCTCGGGGTCAAAAGAAGCTAGCGAACGATGATTGCGCGGGTGCTGCTGATTGACGACGACGATGTCGCCCGCGAGTTTCTCGCGGAGCTGCTGCGAGAAGCCGGGCACGAGGTGTTCGAGCTCCCGTCACCGATCGGCGCCACCCGCACCATCATAGGCGAAGGCATCGACGCCGTGGTCCTCGATGTTTTCATGCCGGACATGGACGGGGACAAGTCCGCCAAGGTGCTCCGCGACAATCCCCGGCTCGGGGGCCTCGCGATCGTCCTCGTTTCGAGCTCCGATCTTTCCGAACTAGAGGAAATCGCGGCACGCGTCCGAGCCGACGGTGTGGTCTGCAAGGTGGATGCCAGGACGACCCTCGTGCCGGCCGTTCACGCTGCGCTGCGGGCTCGCGCCAAGGGTCGCTTCCCCGGGTCATTCCGGTGAGGAACAGGCGTGGCTGACCGCTTGCGGGCTTTTGCGGGTCGAGCGCTGGCGCTAGCGTTGGCGCTCTCGCTGCTGCTCGCCACGCTCAACGCCGCGTCCCAGCAGCGGCCTCGCTTGATCGTCTATCTGCACACGAGCACCCGCGCGCGTGCCCTACAAACCGGCCTCGAACGGCAAATGCCAGCGGTCGACGTGGTGGTGTGCAGCCGGCATCGTGACTTCGTGCGTGAGCTCAGCCAGTCGCCTGACGCCGCGCTCGCCCTCTCGCCCGTGCTCCAAGCGCACGGTCTGGAGGCGAATCTAAGAGGCCAGCGCGCGGGCGCCGAAAGCGAGGCTTACGTACTCTTGTCGATTGGTTCTACTATCGACAAGGCGCGCTTCCCCAGTCTCGTCATTGGTTCGGTCGACCTGCTCGGCCGCGATGCCACCGCGAAGTTGGTGGCCAATCTACTCGGGCTCGGCTCGCCCCCGGAGATCAAGTACGTGATCAAATCCGAGGATCTGCTGCCGCTGCTGCAATTCGGATCGGCCGACGCGGTCCTGCTTTCCGAGCAGGAGGCTCAGCACATCAAAACCCTGAGCAAGCTCGATCTTCGCGCCACGCCGCTGTCCGCGCGTTTGGGCTTGGCCGCGGTTTCATTTCGTAGCGAAGCGGGGCGACGCTTGATTCGCCCCAGCATCGAGGCGCTGGACACCGACATGAAGCGCAGACTGGGAGTCGACGCATGGCGATGAGTCGGCGCATCGCGGTTTTGGTCGGCGTGCTCTGGGGCCTCCTGCTCCTGCCGACCTGCTCGCCGCGACCCAGCAACAGCTCGAACGGCGCGTCGAACGTGGTCGCCGAAGACGCGCCCCGTCGAGCCGGAGTGGACGCCGTGCTGGTGTTCCTGCCCGAGTCGCCGCACACCCGGGAGGCCTGGGCCACGTTGAAGGACGAGCTCGGCGCCGACTTCGACGTCATCACGCGCAGGGTCCCCGACGCCGCGGACGAGAACTTCTTGCAGCGCGAAATCGAGGCGGTGCGGCCGAGCGGGCTGGTGCTCATGGGCAACCTGCCCATGAACCTGTACCTGCGCTACCAACGCAAGAACCCGAGCGCCGTTTTCCCGCCAGCGGTGGTGGTGATGGCTTCGTTCTTCGACGAGCAGCGTTCGCTGTTCAAGAACACCACCGGCATTGCCTATGAAGTGCCCGGCATCACCAGCTTCGTCAGCTTGCGCTCCTTCGTGCACCGTCCGGTGCGCCGAGTCGGCGTGCTGTACCGCCCGCTGTTTGCGAACTACGTCAAGCGCCAGGCCGCTCTTTCGCGGGTGGAGCAGGTGGAGCTAGTGCCGGTCGAAGTCAGCGTCGCGCCCGGGCCCTACGAAATTCGGCGCGCGATCGATGGCCTTACCAGTCGCGAAAAGGTGGACGCAATCTGGGTCTTGAACGACAACGCCCTGCTCGAGCCCGAGCTGATCGCCAAGGGCTGGCTCAAGATGCTGCACAAGACTCCGGTCGTGGTGGTGGTCGGGGTGGGCAGCCTGGTCGACACGCGCCTGCACTTCGGCTCATTCGCCGTGCTGCCCGACCACGCCGCGCTCGGTGTGCAGACCGCGAACCTGATTTTCCGGCTCGCCGAGCGCGGCTGGTCCGCGGAGGACGAGCCGGTAGAGCTGCCGTTCTCCGTGCAAACCGTGGTCGACCTACCCTGGACGCGTGAGCACTTTCAGTTCCGGGAAGAGGCGATCGAGCGCATCGATCGCATCGTGCAATAAGGCCGAGGCCCCCCTCGTGCCTCGTCGCTACTGGGCCAGCACCTCGGCCCAGGTGGTCACTGGCCATTGCGTGGCGAACAGCGCATCCACAGCGGGCCGCGCCTTCTCGCGGATCGCGTCCGCGTCCGGCACACCGACCGTCATTCCGCTGTCCGCGAGTGACACCAACAGCGCCGATTCGCTATCGATCATTTTCTGTGTCGCGAACTCGGTGGCTTGCTTCATGGCCTTCTGTAGCTTGTGCTGATACCCGCGTGGCAGCCTCTCGAGCGAGGCCTGGTTGATGAACATCCAGCCCACGCCCACCAGGTGGTTCGTCAGCGTCAGATTGCTCTGCACTTCATACAGCTTGAGCGACGAGATTTGAGATAGGTCTCCCTCGGACGCGTCGACCAGTCCGTCACGCAGCGCATCGTGCAGCGCCCCGAGCGCCACGATCGTGGGCACCGTTTCCAGCGAACTCCAGACCGAGACCCAAGTTGGCACGTTGGGCAGTCGCAAGCGCAGCCCAACCAGATCGGCGGTGCCTGCGATCGGCACGTTCGACGTCATTTGCCGAAACCCTCGGTACACGGTGCCGAGCGCGACCATGTTGCCGTTCGCTTCGACCAGGTCCTTCGCCTCATCCCCCAGCGGCCCGTTCCAAACCCGCAAAAAATGCGCGTAATCCTTGATTACGTAGGGCCCATTGAAGAAGAAGTACTCGGGCGCGAACACCTGCAGCGGCGGCCCTCCCGTGGCTTGAATGTCCCAAACGCCCTGCGACGTCTGAACATTCACATTGTCTTCGGTGTCCGCCGCGGTCGTGATCTGGATCTCGATTCCACCTTTCGTATCGGCCTCCACCAGCTCTTTGAACTTTTCCGCAGCGTCGACCAGGATGTGCCCGGTCGCGAACGCGGTCCCCAGTTTCAGCACATACGTTGGCTTCGGCGGTTTGGCGCATTTCGGCGCTGCCGCGCTCGCGCTCGAAACCCCGAGCCACGCGCTCGCCGCCAAAAAGCCTAGCAACGCCCTTCGTTTCAAATTCATCCGGTGCCTCCTTCGGTGACTCAACCCAATCCCCACACCGAGTGTCGCAAAGCCACGCGCCTCCGACAAGCGACGAATCCGAGTAGCCATCACACCGAAGCGGCCAGCCGACTGTTCACGTCACTCGTAAGTGAAGACCCTTAACACACGCATCGGACTTCCGTCCGACAGGGTACGAGCGCGCAGAAATACGCACACCCTCCGCACCGAACTCCCTGCGCGCGCGGCGAAACATTTGCGACGCCCCGCACTTTGCCCGCACCAAGTCGTCAACTCTGCGCCCGACCCGAGTGTGACACCCAGCCCGACGCATCCAACACGAAAAGAGTCCTAGTTGGGGGCCGCCCCTCGGCAGCTCCAATGCGCCAGTATTGCAGCGACCGAAGGTAACCGAGTTCGGCAGCAATCCCCTGAACCTCGCTGCTTCCTGCTTGCCGCCAACCCGAAGCTACACGCTGGATCCGCAGGCCCCGTTCGCGCGATGTGACCGTCCGGCGCGCCCTCGACGTCCCGAGCCTCGCGCCAATCGGACCGCGTTTGAGCCGGTGAAAACCCCCACCAAGGCTCCGGCGCTCACGAGCCGTCCCGCGTCTACTCTTCCGGGCAGCGTCAGAAAGCGTCCAACGAATGACTTCGAACGGAAACCGGCGCGCGGCCTCGAGCCGCGACTTGATTCAGTCGAGCGCACGCGGTTTGGCGTCAAGCGGTGCGGCCCATCTGTTCACACACTGAGCGCAGTCGAAACGCGGCTAAGCGCAGCGGCACCACGCGACACCGATTTCACGAGAACGCCGGCACGTTCAGGAACGACGGTTCAGCGCACGTGCGCGCAAAGGTAACGGCGGGCCCGCACGCTGAGCCTTATCCTCTGCCGTGTGCTCGGCTTGGCTCACCATCGTGCTCCCATCGCGTCGCGCTCGCACCGCGTTGCGCGCCCATCGCGTTGCGCTCCAGCCGCGTTGCGCTCCAGCCGCGTTGCGCGCCCATCGCGTTGCGCTCCAGTCGCGTTGCGCTCCGGCCGCGTTGCGCGCTGCCGAGTCAGCCTGGACACGCTTTCTCCGGCGAAAACTCCGGCGTCTTCGAACAGGCACGTTAGCTAAACGCCCGCGACATAGCTGAGTTTCATGCGCGCGATAGAGGTCAGTTATTTCGTGTGACGACGCGCGGACATAAGTTTGTAGCGTCAATCGACAGGTGCGGTTGCCAGAGGCCGTTCTCTTGGTAGCCGCGGGTTGACGTGTAGAGTGCGTAGATCGTGCTAAGCTCGCGCACGTGTTGACTGGACGCTCTGCTTCCAGCGCGCTCTTGGTACTCGCCGGGTTGGCGGCGTGCTCCGGCGGCGGCACAGCCGACACCGGAACGGGCGGTGCGGCGGTCGGCGCTTCGGGCGTTGGTGGCAGCGCCAACCCACAAGGTGGCACGTCCGCCAGCGGTGGTGTCACTAGCGGCGGCATGGCGAGCGGCGGCGCATCTCAATCTTCGGGGGGCGCGCCGCAAAGCACGGGTGGCGCAGCGCCAGCAGGTGGCACGCCTGTCGGCAGCGGCGGTGCGGTCGTCACTGCTGGAACCGCCGGCTCGTCCGGTGCGCCCGCGGGCGGCACCAGCGGCGGGGCGGTCAACGGAGGCGCGTCGAGCGGCGGCAAATCCGGCGGTGGCACCGCGGGGGCCGCGGGCAGCGGGGGTCAGGGCGGCGCAGCTGGCGGGAGCAGCGCGGCCCCAATCGAAAAAGCCCTGGCCAAGCTGCCCGCCGCTCGACAGGAGCACTCGGTCGTCGCAGCCGCCGGCAAAGTGTACGTCATCGGCGGTTACGTGGGCAGTGTCACGGCCTCGGTCATTGCTTACGACCCAGCCAAAAACAGCTGGAGCGACGTGAAGAGCTTTCCTGCGCCAATGAACCACGGCAATGCGGGCGTGGTGGGTGACGTCATCTACGTCGCGGGCTTCTACATCAACAACACCATGTCGAAGGCCACCACCCAAACCTTTGCCTACGACCCCGCGCGCGACGAATGGACCGAGAAGAGCCCGCTGCCCACCGGTACCGAGCGCGCCGCCGGCTGCGTCGCTGTCGACGGCGGGCTCATGTACGTGATCGGGGGCGCGCGAGACGGAAAGAGCGTGAGTTATGCCGCTCGCTACGATGCGGCGGCTGACAAGTGGGAGGCGTTGCCCGACCTTCCCGATCGACGCGAGCACTGCGCAGCGGGAGTGATCGGCGGCACGCTGTACGTCGCCGGTGGTCGCGCGGACGGTATTACGGGCATCGAACCGCTCGCTTGGTCGTACAATCCCAGTAGCAAAACCTGGAAGGAAATCACCCCGCTCAAGTCACCGCGCGGCGGTCTCGCTGGTGCAGTTTTGCGCGGGCGGCTGTTCGTGTTCGGCGGGGAAGGCAACGCCGCGGTGTCGAGCGGCGTTTTTCCAAACGTGGATGCTTACGATCCCGCGACCGACAGCTGGGAAGCGCTCCCCCCGATGCTCATCCCTCGTCACGGCTTCGGTGCCGCCACGCTGGCCGAGCGCATCTACCTGCCGGGCGGCGCTACCAAGCAAGGCGCGGGCGCTACCGACGCAGTCAGCATGTTCTACTGAGGGTGCGAGCCCGCGCGCAATTCTGCCGCTAGGGCAGGCCGCCCAGTTCGTAATGAAGGGTGACTTCGGCGAGTGTGAGCGCGCGGCCGTAGATGGCGAGCTCGTCGAGCGAGCCCTTGAAGAAGGTGAGCCCGCCGTTCGATGCTCGACCAACGCTGAACGTGCCGCTGCGAGCCGCGGGGGCGCCCTGAATCTTGCGTGTTTCGGCGAGCGTTCCATCGATGTAGAGCGTCGCGTTCATGCCATCGAACACCGCGACGTAGTAGCCCCAGGCGAGCTCGGCCGGCAGCGTGCCCCATAACCCCGTTTCCGAGCCGGGGCTGTCGTACTCGAAAGCCGAGCGCGCGGCGTCCTGGCCGCCGGGTTCGGGCAGTAGGTAGAGCATGAAGCCACTGCGCGCCCCGGGACTGCCGACCGTGTTCGAGAGCAGGTGCTGAAAGTAGCTGCCCCCACCGGTTTCCCGGCGTGCCCAACCCTCTAGGGTGAATGGCACGTTGTTGGCGAAGTCGAGCGCGCGCGCGTCGGTAGCGATGGCGAAGCTCGCCTCGCCATCGAAACGGATGGCGCCATCGTCGCTGCCGGGCACGCCTGCGCTCGCCAGGCCGTGCCCAGAGCCTTGCAGCACCAAGTCATTTCCGTGCCCGCTGTCGTCGGGCACGACCCTTCCGGATTTGATGCCCATTCGCCAGTAAACCAGCGGGCCCGCCTTGCGGATTGCGTCTGGGTACTTGCCACTGCTGGCGCCCGCGGCGCCAGCTGCCCCGCTCGCCCCGCCTTCTTCGCCCGCTCCACCCGAATCGCTGCGGCCCGCTTCGCCGCCCATGTCGGGCGTACCGCCAGCACCGGCGCCGCCGCTGGCCTTCGAACCTGCGCCGGCTCCGGCGCCCCCGTTGGCCGCGGCGCCACCGCTGGCCTTCGAACCACCGCCCGCGCTTCGCCCACCACTCGCTTGCGGATTACCGCCGCCGGCCTGGCCAGCCGCGCCCGCCGTAGCCCCGCCGCTGCCCTCGGTGGAAGTGAACGGCTCGGAGCAAGCGAACTCGGGAGCAAACGCCAAGCCGAGTACGAGCCAGCAAGCTTTGACCGATCGGTTTGGCATGGCGGCGACAATAGCAGTCGCTCGGTCCCCGCGTCACGTGACCACGCGTAGCGAACCGCGGACCACGCCGTACCCGCTCTCGGCGCGCAGGCGCTTCCAGGCGTCGCGTCCGCTCAGGTTGCCGCTGAGCAGCGCAAGGTAAGCTGCCACCACCAGCTTGGCTTCTTCTGCTGACTCGCGCACGAACTCGATTCGAAAGCGGCCGACTCCGGCCGCCTGAAGCTCCGGAATCAGCGCTGCGGCGCTTTGGGAAGAGCCGTGAAACACGGTGTTGCGGCAGCCCACGTCCGCGATCACTGGATGGACGCGCCCGGAACGATCGCGCAGCTCGAGCGAGTGCTTTTCGCAGGGACGTCCGCAGCTCGTGTGATCGGAACCATTCGAGAGCAGCGCGGCGTAGACGCAGTGCTCCATATGGAAAAGCGGCATCGGGTGGTGCACGACGACCTCTGCGAAGCGCCCGATTTCTGCCTTAACGAGCGCGACGAGCTGCGCGCCGTCCAGGTCGAACGCCGGCGTGAAGCCGCAGAGGCCGTATTTCATCACTTCCGCGGCGCTCGCTTGCGAGCTGACGTTCAGCGAAAAATCGCCGAGTCGCAGCGTGTTCGTGCCCTGGGCCGTGCTCGCTTCGCGCAGCGCACCGAGTCCGCGCACGAGCAGGTAGTCGGGTGACAGGCTGTCGAGGTAGCGATCGATCTTTTCTTCACCCGGCTTGCGAATGCGCGGCGGGGCCACACCCAGACGCGCTTCGGGATACTCTTCGCGGAGCGCGCGAAATGCTCGCCCAGTGCCGGTGAGCTCGAGAAAGTCCAGATACACCCCGCGCACACCCGCCTCGAGTGCGGCCCGCGCTTGCTCGAGATTGCGGCATAGCGCGAACAGGCCAGGCTCCGGCGAGGGGCGCGCGGCAAGCGGCGCTTCAGCCCCTATTGGCGCGGTCGGGCGCGGATTTGCCGAGCTCTCGTCTGCCCTGGCGGGCGCTTGCGCCAGGGCCTCCACCAACGCGCGCCGCGCATGATTCAGCTCCGAGACCGGGATGAATACGTCCGGCGCCAGCTCGAGTTCGAGCCGTTCGAGCTGATACGGCGTCTCACCGAGCCGGCCGAGCTTGTCTCGGATCACTTCGGCGGTCGTGGGCAGCCCGTGAGCACGCGCGAGTGGCGTGACCCCCTCCCAAGTGGCGACGCGGCCGCGTGTCGTATTTGCGCGAACGCGGAGCGCCGAGAGCGGCTTCGCCAGGACGTCGAACCGAACGCCGACCTTCTCGGGCGACTCGGCGATCGTGCGTCGAATTTCGGCTTCTGCGCGCGGGTCGTGAGTCAGAAACACGCGTCGTTCTCGAACCGCGCGAATTTCGAGCGCCGAGTCGGGCACTTCGGGTCCGAGCCAAACCTCGACGCGCTCGCCCGCGCTCGCTTCGCGCACGTCGCGCAGGCGCTGCTCGATGGCCCACACGCGCCCACCGATCTCTCCGCTGCCCGCGAAGCCGCCTTCCACCAACAGCCCGTCGCCGCGCGCAAGGTCGCGCTCGAGCGTGAGCTCGAGCCAAGTCCGCCCACCGCGTTTGGTGCTTCCGAGCGTGCGTCCGAGCAGTGTTCCGCGGTGGTCCGAGGAGCGCGCCTCGACCAGGCGTTGATGATCGACCCCGCGCAAAAATCCTGGACCGGAGCCGCGCGTGAAGGTCTGGAGCGCGCGAGTGCGCAGCCGCTCCGGCGGTGAAACGCCGTCGCTCAAGGCGTCGACGGCGCGCCGATAGAGCGCCGTGACTGCGCCGACGTACTCAGGCCCTTTCAACCGGCCTTCGATCTTGAGTGAGCGCACCCCCGCCTGCGAAAGCTCGGGAACCAGGGCGCTCGCCTCGAGGTCCTCTGGCGACAAGAGGTAGGCACGCTCGCCGAGGTCACGCTTCACGCCGTCGACGTACAGCTCGTACGGCAAGCGGCAGGCCTGGGCGCATGCGCCGCGGTTCGCGCTTCTCCCGCCGAAGGCTTCACTCGTCAAGCATTGTCCCGAATAGGCGACGCACAGCGCGCCATGCACGAACACCTCGAGCTCGGTGTCCGTCCCGCGAGCGATGGCCGCAATCTCGGCAAGTGAGAGTTCGCGCGCCAAGACCACGCGCTTTACGCCCAGCCCCGCGGCGAACTCGACCGAGCCCACGTCCGTGCACGTCATTTGGGTCGAGGCGTGAACCGCGAGCTCCGGAGCGACCTGACGCACGCGGCGCACCGCGCCGAGATCCTGCATGATGAGCGCGTCGACGCCGGCCTCTTCGCAGGCTCGGACGCTTTGGTCGAGCAAGGCGCGTTCGCTGTCGAACACCAGCGTATTGAGCGCTACATATGCCTTCACCTCGTGGCGATGCAGCTCAGCGACGACCTCTGAAAGCTCCGAGAGCTCGAAATTCGTGGCGCGAGCCCGCGCATTCAGCGCACCCAGCCCGAAGTACACCGCGTCCGCGCCAGCGCGGATCGCGGCAGAGAGCGCCGCCCGATCGCCCGCGGGAGCCAGAACCTCTGGGCGAAGCCCGGGTTGTCCGATTATCTCGGGCATCGCGCTGAGGAAACTGGGCACGGCCCAGGGTTACCATGTCCATCCGGAAGAAGCCGGCGAAAGGCCAGCTACGGGGCGGACACGGCTTGGGCTGCGGCCGCGCGCGCCGGTTCCACGCTCTTCTCCCGCAGCACCTTCACCGCGTCGCCCTGAATCTCCAGCACCTCTGCCGGTTTGGTGCCGTAGTAGCGCGAAAGCCCGATATCGATGCGATAGACGCGCTCGTTGCAGGCCGCGTTGATGCCCGACTTTTGCACGGTGTGGCCCACGACCAGGCGCTTCACTCGTAGCGCGGAAAGCACGCGCCCGAGCGTGTCGCACGCGGTCGGTTCCGGGTTTCGCTCGCCGTAGAGCCGCGTCCACACGGGCGCGTCGTCGCCTTGCATGGGGCGCGGCAGCTCCGCTCGTTCGCCGCGCATCCAGGCGCTCACCTCGGCGTTCAGGCGCCCGAGGCCGTACTCGACGTGCCCCGGTAAGACACCGCCGTGCGCGAACAACGTGTCGCCCACGACGGCCACGGTGGGGCGCTCCGCGAGCAATTTGGCGTACACACCACCTGGCGCGAAGGCCGCCAAGCGTCCGCGCTCCGACTCCGGCGCTCGGCCGCTGTTCGGGCTGCCAATCGCGAGCTCGGCGAACTCGTGAAAGCCGCCTTCGGTGACGTAGCGAAAATCGCCCTGAACGTTCATCACTTCGTGATTGCCGTTGAGCGGCAGGAAGCGCCCGCCCGCGGCTTTCGCCTCGAGCGTGAGCTTTTCGAACAAATCGAGGATACGCCGCTCGGTATCGCCGCGATCGAGCTGGTCCCCGGTCTGAACGACCACCAGATCCTTGCCGACCCAGCGGTCGCGCGCGTCGATCGCGCCGCCGAGACGGAGCGCCGCGCGCGTGGCGTCGAGGTCGCCGTGAACGTCACCGATCGCGATCACTCGCTTGGCGCCGGGAAAACGGAAGCTCGGGTCGTTGCCGGGCGGTAGTGGGCGCGCCGCGGGAGCAGCCACCGTGGGCTTCGCTTCGCCTCTGCTGCTCAGGCCTGAGCTGGGCCTGGATGCGGGCTCCGACGGTGCGCGATCGCAGCCGAAGCTCGCCGCGCAGGCGAGTGCGAGCACGCTGAGAGTCGGCTCTCGGTAGCGCCTCAAGTGCTTCATCTCGTTCGAAATAGCACCTAGGGCCCGGGTGGGCTCACCGCTTTCGGCGGGTTGGCGAGCGGGGGCGCTTCGGGCTTCAGTACGCCGAGCACGTACTGCTTCTTCGACAAGTAGCGCTTGGCGGCGGCGCGCACGCGCTCCGAGCTGATTTTCTCGAGCATTTTGCTGATGTCCGGAATTTCCTTGGGATCTTCGCCAAAGGTGTAAGCGCGCTCGAGCTCCTTCAACCAAAAGCCGTTGTCCTTCAGATCGGTTTCCTGCGCGCGGCGCCGCATCTCTTTGATCTTGCCCAAGTAGCTGTCGTCGATGCCCTTTTCTTGCACCGCTTGGATTTCGTCGAACACAGCCTTCTGTAGCTTGTCCACGTTTTCAGGTTGGCAGCCGAAGCTCACCGAAAGCGTGTACTGCTGCCGCGGCCGCCGGCTAAGGCCCCCGCCCACCTGCACGCCGTACACACCGCCCATGTCTTCGCGCAGGGTCTCGCGCAGCCGAATTCTGAGCACCTCGCGCAACATTCGTAGATCGTTTTCGGTGTCGCGCGACCAGGTTTCATTGCCGTGAAAGGTGAGTGAGACCAGGCTCTTCGGCTCGCTGCCCTTGAGCACGGTTTTGCTCTGCACCCCGTTTGGCCAGGACACCTTGATGTCCCGCCAATGCTCTTTTCGACCTTTCGCAGGCAGGCTGCCGAGGTAAGTCTCGGTCAGCGGCTGCAGCTGTTCGTTCTTGAAGTTGCCCACGAAGACGAAGGTGAAGTCACTGGCGTCGGCAAAGCGCTCTTTGTAGATGGCGAGCGCCTTGTCCAATTCGATTCGCTGCAACGATTCCGGCGTTACGGGTCGCCGGCGCAGGTGGTTCTGCGTGGAAATCGCCTGCATTTGTTCGAAGAAGGTCAGCTCGGGCGAAAGCAACCGATGTGCGGCGCGTTCGCTCTCGCGAGCGCGCCAGGCGGAGAAGGCGTCCGCGTCCCGCCGCGGCGCGGTGAACGCAAGGTGCGCCATCTGAAACATCAGCTCCAGATCGCTCGGCGCTGCCTTACCGGACACGCGCTCCTCCAGCTCACCGATGCTCGCGTTCACCGACACCAACTTTCCGGCCAGCGCTTTGCGCAGAGTCACCGCGTCGAACGGGCCCAGCCCACCTTGGCCTACCACCACGTCGGCGAAGCGGGCCGAGTCCCAGTCCGCATCCTTCACCAGCGAGCTGCCGCCTGGCGAGAAGCCCGACATGCGCACGTCGTCGTTCGCGAACTCGGTCGGTTTCGCGACGATGCGCACGCCGTTCTTCAGCGTCCACTCACTGACCCCGATCTCGGGAATGCTGCTCGACTTCACCGTAGCGCCGGGGGTCGGCGGGACCGCCATCAGCTGAAGATTCGCGCTGCCATCGTCATAGGCCAAGAGGGTCCGCGCCTCGACCTCGCGGCTCAGCGCGAGCATTGCCTCGGCGCTCGGCTTTTGCATTTGGTTCGGGCCAGTGACCAAGATCACACGACTCTCGTCGCCGAGGGACTTGCCCAGCCGGTTCAACTCTTCGAGTGAAATGTCGGGCAGAAATCGCTGCACCAGCGCGAGCTCCGCTTCGGGACCCGGCATGGTTTCTTGCTGCAAGAAGTTGCGCACGATCTCCGCGGCGAACGTGCGCGCTTCGAGCTTGTCGCGCTCTTTCACGGCGTGTTCGAAGCGCCTTACCAGCTGCACCTTGGCCCGCTCGAGCTCGGTCTTCGTGAAGCCGTAGCGCTCGACCCGCAGCACTTCTTCGAGCAGCGCGCCGAAGCCGGTGAGCACGCCGTCGTCCTTCACGTTTGCGAATTGGCGCAGCACGTCGGTCGAGCGCACCAAGCCCGTGAACCCCGTGCCGGCTGATAAAAACGGCGCGTTCGGCTTGCGTCGCAGCTCGTCGAAGCGTTCGTTCAGCATCGTGCTGTACAGCTGCTCGGCCACCTTCCGGCGGTAGTCGCGGGCGCTCAGCTCGGGGCGATGCGGCATCTTGTTCATGAGCGAAACGGTCGACGCAGGCATCTCGGGGTCGGTTTCGATGCTGGTCAGCGTTTTTTCGTGCGCGGGCACCGGCACCAGCGGGCGGGGACGCGGCGTGGTCGGGCCGCGCAACGACGCGAACTCGGTTTGAATGCGAGCCTCGATGTCCTTCGCAGCGAAATCACCCACTGCGACTACCGCCATCAGCTCGGGCCGATACCAATCGCGATAGTAGCGAAGCAGCGCGTCGCGGCTGCCGTGCTGGATGATTTCCGGCTTCCCGATGGTCAGGCGATCGGCGTACTTCGAATCGTGAAATACGACCGGCGCTTGCTTGTCGAACAAGCGCATGCCCGCGCCGCGACCGAGCCGCCACTCTTCGAGCACTACCGCGCGCTCCTTCTCCACTTCCTCGGCGTCGAAGCTCACCCCGTCGGCCCAGTCGCGCAGCACGCTGAGCGCGCTGCTCACGAGCTCGGGCTTGTCGGTCGGGACCTGCAGCATGTACACGGTTTCGTCGAACGAAGTGTAAGCGTTGAGATCGGCGCCAAAGCGCATCCCGCTCTTTTCCAGCTGGTTTACCAGGGCCTGTTTGGGAAAGCGCCGCGTGCCGTTGAAGGCCATGTGTTCGGCGAAATGCGCGAGGCCGCGCTGGTCGTCGTCCTCCAGCACCGAGCCCGCGTTCACGGCGAGCCACAGCTGCGCGCGCTTCTCCGGCTTCTGGTGCGGCAGCACGTAGTACGTAAGCCCGTTCGCGAGCTTTCCGCGCGTGACCCGGGTATCGAGCGGCAGTGGCTGGTCGAGCTCGTCGACCGCGGCCGCCGACGCAGGCGGCGGCGCCGCGACCGAGGCGATGGGACGCGGGGCGGGCGCTTGCGGCGCCCCACAGGCGGCGAGCAAGAGCCACGAACAACCAAGCAGTAGCGCCCTCTTCATGGGCAACTAGGTAGATGCGTTTTGCGCGTGCGTCGAGTCGCGCGACGCGGCCGGCGGGTCAGTTACGAGGCCAGCGCGTGACCGGACAGGTCGCGCTGACGAGCCAGCCGTCGATGAAGGCCACGCGCGCGGCCATGAACGCCTTCAGATTGGCGAGCGCGGCCTGATGATTCTGGTTGGTAAAGGGTTTGTGCGGATCCTGCGCGACCGCGTCGGCAATTTGCGCCGCCCAGGTGTCGAGCTCCGTGCTCATCGACGAAACGTCGTAGGCCGCCCGCGCGTGCCGCAGTTCTTCCAAGAAGCGTGTGCACCAGTGCAGATCCGAGAGCACCGTTCGATACAGTGTCTCTCTGCCCCAGTCCGGGTTCTGGTACGTGAACGGGCTAGCCTGCACGAAGTCTTGGACGAGGCCAATCTCGACCGTGGAAGTGGACTCGTTCGTGGTGCCCTGCCGCATCATCAGATCCATGTCGTACGGGAACCACAGAAACCCCCGGCTCGGGTGGTCGTACAAGTACCAGTTGATCTCGACGCCGGCCCAGTAGCTGTCGGGGTCCGGCAGCACCGCGCTGCCCGCCCAGACTTTCACCACTTCGTCCAGGTCGGCGAGGGCGTCGATACCCGCGACGTCGGTCGCCGCCATCAATGCGTCGCGGCGGCTCACGTCGTTGACGGCTTCGTTGGTGCGCAGCTCGACGCCGCCGTCGTACAAATTACCGTCGGCCTCAGCGTCGGGAAAGTGCCGCTGCAGGTACTCCTTGTCGACGCGCTCGACGTTGGCATAGACGCCGTAGTACGCGCCGTTGATCCGCAATTTGGCGTTGTTGACGCACGACCACGGCACGCCGTGGCGTCGCATGAAAGAGAACCCTAGGCGCTCGGCCAAAAGCGTCGGATCGTACCAGGGCGCGTCCAACACGATCTTGCGCAGCCCGTGAAAGCGTCCGTTGCTGTCGGTCTCGTTGAACGAAATGAGAAACTGCTTCTTTTCGCAGCGAAAAGACCAATTCCCCTTCAGCCGAACCATAGCGTTCACGGTTTCACTGCCGTACTTGAACACCGCCGGCCGGAACTGTTTGATCTCGTCCTGGCAGTCGGCCTCCATCAGCGCCAGCTGATCGGCCGCAATATCCAACCCGAACTCCGGCAGCAGGTTCGGATCGTAGATGTCGGAGCAGGCCTTCGGGTAGCTGACCGGCATCGACGTTCCACCGCTACTCGGGCTGCCGCCTTGCGCGACCCCTGCGCTGCCACCCTGAGCGGCAGTCCCCTCGCTCTGGGTCTCACTACAAGCTGCACTCGCGAACAAGCCAAAGGCTAGGCACACCCGTGCCCAGGGAGAGTTGCGCATCGCCAGAGCATAGCGCGCTCTAGTCGAACCCGGGTTAACCCCGCGGGATTTTCGGACGCCGTTTTACCTCTTTCGCTGGGCATTCGCGCGTAGAGCAAGCTTCTTTAATGAGCGAGGCTTTGGTTTGGCCGGCGCACGTGGCGCCCAGCCGAAAGTGGTCAGATCCACGCCGCCGCTCGCGGAAAAGCGCACCCCTTCGCTTTCCAACAACTGCTGTTGGCGGGCCCGCGCCTGGGGATCGTTAATGGTGCTGTGCCCGCTGCGCGGGTTCTTCCGACCGAGCACGCGCTGCCACGGCACACTCTTGCCAAGGCTGTGCATGGCGTAGCCGACCTGGCGCGCTGCGCCGGGCATGCCCGCAGCGCGAGCCACGTCTCCGTACGTCATCACGCGACCCCGCGGAATCGTCGACACGACCTGGCGGATGCGTTCGTAACCAGGGGAGAGCGGGCGCTCTTTTGCCGCGCGCTTGGCGGGCACGCCTGCCGGCTGTTTCGCGCGCCGCTTCATGGCGTGTTCAGCCCGCGTGCGACCAGGAGACCAATCATCACCGCGAAGCAGCAAAGCTGAACCGTGAAGAACGCGAAGCGCACCAGCACGGCCCGGTTCCGATTGCTGGCGACGTGTGCCGCGCTTTGCAACACGCGCGCCGGTAACACCAGCAACGAGACCACCTGAAACAGTTCGCCCGGAACGGCCAGCACCGAGCCGAGCAGCACCAGCGACGCGAAGACCGGCAAGTTTTCCACGCAGTTCATGTGCGCCCGCATGCAGCGCTGATAGCGCTCGCTGCCGTGCGGCACCGCCGCGTTGAAGTCGTTGGCGCGCGCCTGCTTACGCAGCACCGCCGACACCCGCTGCACCCCGATCGTGCCGACCAACAGCAACAGCGTCCAGGTGACGAACCCGAGCAAAGCCCAATGCGAGAGAGCCACGCGCAATCGATGCCAGCCTTTGGCTCGCTTGGGTAGAGCGAATCGC
This sequence comes from Polyangiaceae bacterium, assembly GCA_035549735.1. Taxonomy (GTDB): domain Bacteria; phylum Myxococcota_A; class Polyangia; order Polyangiales; family Polyangiaceae; genus PMG-095. Next base: position 52,136 of record DASZQI010000049.1, read on the forward strand.
GTAAATCGCCGCGATGTCGCGTGCGGAGGATTGCCTCACTCGACCCGGCGCACGTATTCGACCTCGTCGTACCGCTTCCCGCGAATGGTCTCGTTTTCCGGGAGCACTCGGGTCTTTTCGAACCGGGCCTTCTGAAGCACCCGCGCCGAAGCGTCGTTGCCCACCGTCACCAGCGCGCGCTGCTCGACGATCCCGCAGTGTTCCAGGTGCACGGCCAGCGCCAGCACCGCTTCGGTCGCATACCCCTGGTTCCAGAACGGCAAGAAGAACAGGTACCCCACGTTCGTGGCCACGTTGTGTTCACCGATCACCACGTCGAGCTTGCCGATGTAGCTTCCGTCACTCGTCCGTCGCGCCGCCCACGTGAGCAGCCGCCCAACTGACACGAACGGGTGCGCCGCAAACCGCTCCCAGCGCTGCTGCAGTGCCTCCACGCTCTCCGGGGGTTGCCCCGAGTTCCAGCGATACAAGCGCGGCTCCGACAGCCCCTCGAATAGCTGGGCGCCGTGCCACCCTCGCAGCGGCTCCAACGAAAGCCGCGCCGTGACGATCGCGGCGTTCAATTCAATACTTGAATCCAAACTCCGAATTCCTTCGCGAAGGCGCGGAGAAGCCGGTGCCGCGCGGGTCTCACACTACAACACGAGACCGGGCGGAATCAGCTCGCAAGGTAAGCGACCCACGGGCGGCCGCGGGAGGTCTGACGGACGGTCGAGGCATGCTTTCAGTGTGCCGTCGTCGGACGTCGGCTCGGTGAGCGGCGGATCGTTGCTGCGACACGAGGCAGCTGTCAGCAGTAGCAGCACGCCGGCGAGACCAACGGTTGCGCGCCGCGGCATCAGTACTTCACCCAAATTTCGTCGTTTGCGGCGAGCTCACTCAGCGCTTTCACGTCTGGCGTGGACTGAATCAGCTCGAGCGTGCTCGGGTTGGAGCTGTAAGCCGCGTTGCCTTTCCACACGATCAGCGCGTCCGAGAAGAACGCAGCGAGATCGGCGATCGCTGTCGGAACGGTGAACTTGTTCCAGCCCGCGCTCCTCGCGGGCAAAACGCGGACTGCCGGGGCAGGCTCGGCTCCGGTGCCCTCGCTCATGGCCACCCAGTCGACGTTGGACATGCTGCCATCCGCCGCCCGACATACCTGAAACGCCGGGAAATACAGGGTCGAGAACGCCTCGTCCGGCACCTTCAGGCGAATCGCGAGCTCGTAGTACTCCGTGTCGGCGTCGAGCGCGTCTGCTTCCGATTTTTGCCACATCACGGCTACCACGTCGCCGGCGTCGTTCTTTTCCACGCTGGCCTTACCGAATGCGTTGCTCTCGGGTCGAACCGAGGTGACCCCGGCCGGGATCTCGATGCGAACGCTATAAGTGTCGGCCCCGGAGCAGCCGTGCCCGACGCCAAACCTCACCTTTTGGGTCATGCCTGCAAATGCAGGGCCCGAAACCGCGGAGATATGCGCATTCGCCGCCGCTGGCAGTAGGGAGACGAAAACGGCCATGACCAACCCAGAAAACGCACGCTTCATGGGCGCTCCTCTAACGAGCGCGACTGCTCCGAACAATGCGGCAAATTTTCGCAGGACGCTTCGCGGCGCCTCAGTTTCGTTGAACGCGGTCGGTTTATGATCCAACGTCAGGGTGACGCCGCAACTGCGCAGGGTTTCATGTCTTTGAACCGACTTCCATTCCGAGCCTTGCTCGCGACGCTTTTCCCTTTGGGCGCAGCGCTCTTCATCGGCGCTTGCGGAGAGGATTCGGACCCGCCCGTGGCCTGCACGGTCACGGCGCCTCTGGAGTGCCCCGACCCTGCGCCGCGTTACCCGGATGTCGCACCGATCTTCGAGGCTCGCTGCTCCTCGGCGGCAGCCTGCCACGCGGGTGCGGAAGGCGGACCCTGGCCGCTCAACACTTACGACGACGTCTCGGATTGGCAAGACGTCATCCGCGCCGAGGTGCTGCATTGCACGATGCCGCCGCCCGACTCCGACATGACCATCAGCGACCAAGAGCGCGAGGCGATTTTGACTTGGGTCAAGTGCGGCGCTCTGGAATGAGCGCGAATTACGAGCCGAGCACGCTCTTCGGCTCGGGCGCCGCCTTACGGGCGAGCACGCTTTCTCGATAGGTCACCGCGCGGGCCCGCATGATGGCACCGAGCGGGCGGTGCGCTTCGAGCGCGTGCCAGGGATCGAACGAAAACTCCGAGACCAGCTGGCTGATTTCTTTTCCGCGCGGGGAATCGACGTCCTGCTTGGGAAGGGTGAGCGTCGCGAGCTCGACCCAAGGCCCAGCCCAGATCCGTGAGCTATCCTCGATCGGCGAACTCTGGTCATCGACGAAGCGCTGCGCACGCAGCGACCAGCGCAGCGGCCCCGCAGCGAGCCGGCGCGTCAAATCTTCACGTAGCGCTTCCGCGCCGCTGGCCGCAGGCGCCTCCGGGTTGTCGAGCGGAAACAACGCCAGCTTGGCGGCCGTGTCCCCAAAGCGGATGGGCGCGGCGGTGTGAAAAGTGTGCGTCGCATAGGAGACGACCTTTGCCGTTTGGCTCAGCCGTTTCAGGAGCGAGAGCGTGCGTGTGAAGCCGAAACCGCTGAACAAGCGAGGCAATAGCCTTGCTGGTCCGTCCTTGGCCGCGCGCACGAAGATCATGAATTCCTGCGGGTCGCGAAAGGGAATGGCGGGCGTGTCGATCATCAGAAAGTCTTGCGTTTGCTCGTGCTCGAGCCCGGGGATGATCTTGTTTCCGGGCACACCGACCAGCTTCAAGGCGAAGCCGCGCACGTCGGGTAACTTGTCGCTCTGGTGGGAGCTGCTGCCGTTGGAAAATCGCGCGTAGAGCGGCCACACTTGCCCTGGGTTTTCGAACACGCCGAAGCGAGCGCCCTCGGGCGCGGTCACCAAGAGCTCGCCCACCGCGCCCAGGTGCTGCTTCACGTGCAACGCGCGCGTCAGCTTGCCCGATTTTTCGGACCGCGCGCGCTGTAGCGCGGTGAGCTCGGTTGCATATCCTTCGAAACGCGTTCCCTCGTCCGCGGCAATGATTTCGTGGAAGCTCATGCGCCGGACGCTAGCATCATCCCGGCGCTCGGCGTTCGAGCGAGTGCGTTAGTTACGACTGGCTTCGAAACGCAGGTTCACTGTGTAACAGAAGGGTATCGCCCGTGTATCTTCCAAGAGCGGCGTGTAGCGCCAGCGCGGAATCGTGCTCATCAACCTTTGATCCAGCGCAGGATCGGCCGAGCGCACGACCGAAACGCTCGACACCGTGCCGCTCGTGGTCACGCAAATCTTCACCAGCGTTTCCAGCGCGGTGGCGAACACCGGGGGCAGTCGCACACGATACGGGTCGGCCGAGATGTTGACCGCGAGCCGCGCGTGGCCGACCTTCGGTGACACTTGCTTGGCTCGCACGGGCGTTTCCTTCACCGCCGTTGGCGCTAGCGCCGCGCTCGTGCTGGCGACAGTCGGCTCCGCCGGCGGCGCGATCGGGGTTTCGGCAGCCGGTGTTGACGCGGCCTTGGCATCCGGCGCGCTCGTCGTGACCGTTGTCGCGCTGTTTGCCGTGGCCACCACCGGCTCGCGGCGATCAGCCGCGCTACTTCTCGCGAGGCGCGAGGCGAGGCTCGGACCAGGCCTGTTCCGTTCCAGATCCCGCCCTTTCTCGCGCGCCTCGCCGGGCGTCGAGGTGAGGTTCGCCGAGGGCAAGGGTGTGAGCCGAATCAAGCGCACGATGTCCGCGTCGAAGCGGAGCGACTCTTCCTTTGGCACGTGACCGGCCGCGCGGACCTGCAAGTGGTGTTCGTCGCTGGTCGCTCTTTGCACGCTCTGATACTGGCCGGTTCCAACCAGCTTGCCGTCCAGCAAGATTTCGGCCTCGGGCGGGTCGGTGAGCACGTGAAACTGCACGGGCGCGTGCGCCAGCACGGCCGCGGTCGGTTTCACGGCGCGCGAACGATACAGCCCGTAGCCCAGGGCGAGCACCCCGAGCACCAGCATCGAAGCCGACGCCAAGCGCCGGCGTTTCCAAGCGTTGGGCGGGGCGGAGGGCACGGCCGCGGGCTGAACGATTTCGGCCGGCACGGCCATCTGCTGCGTGTCCGGCGCGCGCAAGGGCTCGGCCAGCGTCGCGTCACCGAGCGACGGGGGACGATAGGCGTCCAGCACCAGGTCGACGTTCGGGTTGCGACGCGCGGCGTCGAGCTTGGCCTTCTGCTGCTTGCGCGCCTCGCCGAAGTGCTCGTGCATGAACGTCGCGAGCTCGCGCGAGTGCGGCATACCGACCGTCGCCGGCATGGCCTCTTCCAAGGCGAGCTGCATTTCCTTGGCCGTCTGAAAGCGATCGTCGGGGTTCGGCTGCAGCGCGCGAGTCACGATCGCTTCGAGCTCCGGCGCCACGTCGGGCGCGGCCTCGCGCAAGGCCGGTATCTCGGCGCGCGCCAGTGCGCGCATCACGTCGCGCTCCGCGAGCCCCTTCCACAACCTGCGCGCTGCCAGCGCTTCCCACATCATCACGCCGAGCGCGAAGATATCCGCGCGCCGATCGATCGCCGCTTCCCCCAGCAGCTGCTCGGGCGGCATGTATTGAATCTTGCCCTTGATCAGCCCGCTGCGCGTGTGCTCCGGATCCCCGGCCTTGAACTTGGCGACGCCGAAGTCCAGCACCTTCGCGATGCCGTCGTGCAAGAGCAGCACATTTTGCGGCGAGACGTCGCGATGAACCGCGTTCAGCGGCGTGTCGTCCAGATCCTGAAGCTCGTGAAAGTGATGAAGGCCGCCCAGCACTTGCGAAAGCACGTCCAAGTGCAGCACCAGCGGCAGCGACACGTGGCGCAGCACTCGCGACAGCGGCAGGCCGTCCAGGTACTCCATCACGATCAAGGTCTGGCCCGCTTGCTCCACGACCTCGAACACCTGCACCACGTTCGGGTGATTCATGCGCGCGGAGATGTCCGCTTCGCGGCGGAAGGCCGCGCGCATCTCCGGGTGCGAGGCAAACTCGTCGTTCAACATCTTGAGCACGACCAGCTTGCGCACGTCGAAGCTCACGCTTTCGGCGAGGAACACCTGCGCCATCCCGCCGCGCCCAATTTCGATCAGCGGACGAAAGCGCTTCCGAACGCCGGTCGCGTCTTCGGCGACACCGGCCTCATTCGCCGGTTGCATGCCGCCTCGCTCGGGGTTCGCTGTGCATGACTACAGAAAGGCTTGGAGTCGCAACTCCACCCACCCGACGCCGATCGAATGCCCGCACGAAAGCAAACAAGCCTCTCAAGATTAGCATTCATGGCATGAGGCAAAAACCTCACGCCGGCAAACTCCAAATTGCCGTCTCCAGTCAAACTCCGGTGGGTGACACGCCCCCGACCGAACACCGTGTAAGTGCCAGCTCAATCGGGAAAGGCCCGAAACTGCTCCGGTTATTCAAGACCGAATAAGTTTCGACTCTTTACTCTCCTCGCCGGGCGGTTCGCTGACCACAGCGAACCGCCTCGGCCATGCCTTCTCAGTACGAAACAGCGCGGCTGGCAGGCCAGGAAGATCGATCGACTCCTCGCACCGCCACCGGCCGGGCTGGGCGCTGGCATTGTGGCCACTGCCCGGCCCGGCAACACGCTCACCGGGCGGTACAGAGCGGTCGAACCAGCCCGCTCTAGGGCAGAACGTATTCGATCTTGTCTACCTTGAACCCGTAGTCGCCGCCGCTCGCGTCGCTCACGAACTTCACGCTCAGCGCGTTTTCGGACCAGTGCGTCCAGAAGCCGGTGTTCGAGTAGCCGCTCAGCCCCTCGTGATAGACGCCCTGGCTGGTGCCATTGACCACGGTCAGCGCGTCTTCCGGCCGCACGATCACCTTGGAAAAGTGCGCGCGAATCAACGTTGCGCCCGGTTTGGTGATTGGCACGTTCAGGTTCTGGTTCGGCCTGTATTTGCCGGCTGAGTCGCGCTGCGGCTCAATCGGTGTGGTCAGGGTCTCCAAGGTCGGCTCGCGGCTAGCGAGCTTCAGCAGTCGGTAGCTCCATTTGCCGTAGCTGCCGCCCACTTGGGCCCGCACACGGTAGATGTGACCCGAGCCCGCAGACAGGCCGTTATGCACGAACGTGAGCGACGTGCCGTTATCGACCATCGTGCCATCGCGCTCCACTTGATAGCGCGTGGCGCCCGAGACCGCGTTCCAGGTCAGCGTGATCGCGCCCGGAACCGAAGTTGCCTGCAGGTTTACGTTGAGCACGTCGTTCAGCGCCGCCTCCGCGTCGATGATCGCCGGAACCTTGGTCAAACGGTTCAAGTAGCCAAAGCGCATGCCGGTGTTCTGCAGGCGGGTAATGATCCCCGTCGGGGTCAAGCTCGGCTCGCTGCTTCGCAAGAGCGCGGCCACACCGCTGACCGTCGCCGCCGCCTGCGAAGTGCCGGTCTCGCGATCGTAGGCGTTGCCTGCGATCGTGTTCCAAATTGCCGAGCCTGGCGCGGCGATATCTACGTTCAGCTCGCCCACGTTGCTGTTCGGCGAGAGCCGCCCCAGATTGTCGATGTTGGCGATCGAGAGCACGTTGGGCAGGTCGTACGAAGACGGGTAGTTGTATTGCGCCCCCGCGAAGTTGCCGGCCGAGCAAATGAACAGCATGCCGGTTTCCGCGGCGAGCTTCGCCCGCACCGCGTCATTGAAATAGTCGAGCCCGCCTTGGCTCAAGTTGATGATCTTCACGCCCTTGCTCTTGGCGTAGTTGATCGCCTCGATCAGCGTGCTGTCTTTGGCGGTGGCGCGGAGCGCCATGACCCTCACGCCCGGCGCCACACCCGAGCCACCGAGCCCGTTGCCCTTCTTTGCGGCGATGGTGCCCAAGATGTGCGTGCCGTGGTCGCCCGGATCATTGAAGCCATCGCGATCCACGAAGTCGAAGCCGTTGCGATCGTCGACGTAACCGTTGTGATCGTCGTCCACGCCATTTCCTGCGATTTCACCGCTGTTCACCCACAGCTGACCGGCCAAATCTTCGTGAGCCAGGTCCATGTCGCTGGCTTCGATCACGCCCACGACCACGCTCGAGGCCCCAACCGTCTTGTCCCAGGCCTTCAGGATGCGCAGGTCGACGCCCTTAATGCCCACGACCGGGTCATCCTTCGGATAGATGCCTTGGCCGGTGTTGTTCAAATGCCACTGCAGGGTCTTGAAGTCCGGGTCGTTGGGCGCACTGACTGCCGCTTCGAGCGACGCCACGTCTTCGCCCTCCCACGCTGCGTCAGCGCTGCCACCGCAGCCCGCGCTGCTGATCCCCAGACCCAAAAGCACGAGACAACTACGCCACTCTGCGCTCAGTTTCATACTCTATTCCTTTCGATCGCGAAGCCGTCCGCAGAGCCCCACGCTCCACGCCACCTCACGACAGAATCGCTACCACGGACAAGTTGCGATAGGTTGCTCGCTCGATTCCGAATCAGTTAATAGCGTTTCCGAACTAGCAATCTTTGCTCCGTCGCACTTCTCGATCGCGACGCTTTCCGTATTTCATCTCTGAGTCTCGCGCCGCGCCAAACCTTCGCCGCGAACTCACGGCCACCGTGTGCTCCCGATCGTCGTGGCAGTTCACACCGGTGTCACCGACGCCCGTGCGGCCGGCCCGCTAAGCGGAGAATAAAGCGGCGCCCGCTGCTCGGGCGCGCGCTCGTGACTTGTGTGGGTCAAGCGGCGAACGGCCCCTCACGAGGGGCTTGCCAATTTATAAGTAATGGCTTATTGATTGCGAATGCCCAGTGAAGACCTGGTTTTTCGCGCTCTCGCCGACCCCACTCGGCGCGCAGTGTTCGAACAACTCACGCGCGGGGAGGCAGCGGTGAAAGAGCTCACCGCGCGCTTCGACGTTTCACAGCCGGCCATCTCTCAGCACCTCGCCGCCCTTCGCCAAGCGGGCTTGGTGTCCGAGCGGCGCCAGGGTCGCAGCGCGTTCTACCGCGTGAAACCGAGCGGCTTGCGGCCGCTGGTCCATTGGATCGAGCACTATCAAGGCTTTTGGCGCGAGCGCATCGAGAAATTGAAGACACTGCTGGAGGAGATCGAGTGATGACCACGAACCACGAGACCCACAACCAAACCATCCAGTTCGAATGCGAGCTCCCGCACCCTCCTGCAAAAGTGTGGCGCGCGCTCACCGAGTCGAACCTCGTCGCCATCTGGCTGATGGAGAACGATTTGCGCCCCATCGTCGGCCATCGCTTCACCTTTCGTGCGCGCCCCATGCCCGGCTGGGATGGCGTCTGCTACTGCGAAGTGCTGGAAGCGCTGGCCCCTGAACGGCTCAGCTACAGCTGGTGCGGCGGCTCTTCCGACCTCGAGAAATACGGCGCGGCGCTCGACACCATCGTCACCTGGACGCTCGAGAAGACCAGCCGCGGCGGCACCTTGCTGCGTTTGGTTCACTCCGGTTTCACAGAAAAAAACAGCTTCGCCTACGACGCCATGAGCAAAGGCTGGCACGACAAAGTCACCCGCCAAATCGGCGAGGTCGCCGCCACACTCGCGGCGGCCTAACCGTTTGCTCGGGGTGCGTCGCTCGCCGGCGTCTGACTGGTTTTGGGGGTGCCCGCGCGGGCTACGTGCGCGCTGTGCGGCACGGCTCGCAGCGGGCAAACCCTGTCAGGCACGGGCCGGCACGGGTTCCGCGCCTGGCCGGCGCGCGCACGAGCTCACGCGCGGGTTTGCTGTCCGAGCCGCCTCAATAACTCCGGATCGTCGTTGTGCGAATGAGTAAAGCCCATGGCGCGCTCGGCTGCCACCGTGGCCTCGCTGCGGAACGCCAAGACGTAACCGCGACGCCAGCGGTTGCTGGTATTGCCGGCGGAGCCGTGCACGGTGCGCTCGTGGTGCACGGTGAGGTCGCCGGGGCGAAGCTCCGCGAGCTCGATGGGCTCGCGCTCTTCGTCGACCAGGGCCTGCAAGGTGTGGCTGCGCTCGCGATCGTCGAAGACCGGCGCGTGACCGCGCAGCTGTGCCTCGCGTTGTGAGCCATTGACGAAGCGCAAGCAGCCGTTATCGGCCCGGGTGTCGTCGAAAGCCAACCAAAAAGAAGCCGTGCGCGGATCCTCGGTTTGCGGCCAATAGCCGAGATCCTGGTGCCAGTGAAACACTGCGTCGTGTTTGTGCGGCGGCTTGGCCACGAACTGGTCGTAGTCGAGCACCAAGCCGTCCCCGCACAGCTGGCGCGCGATGCTGGCGGCGCGCTGCTCGTACACATTTCCGCGCAGAGCCGGATGATAGCGGCGGGGCAGCATCACATTGACGATTGAATAGTCCTCGACCGACTTTGCGTACTCGCCGGCCATGTCGCAATAGTCTCGACCAGGAACCGGAATTTCTCGGCGTAAAAACGCCATGTACGTCGGTTCGAGTTGCGCGAGCTCTGCCGGACTCAATACGGAAGGCAGGCGAACCCAGCCGTCGCGTTCGAATTTCGCGCGCTCGGCGTCCGTGACGAGGTATTGGTCGCCGTGCGGGCGCTCGATTTCCGACACGGAGAGAACCTATCGCGCGCGCGGTCCCCGGGCAACGGTCGGCCACTCGCTGGTGAAGCGCGTTTCGGGCGCGCTCCCGTTCCTCGGGCCAGTCAATGGGCGGCGGTTTCATTGTCGGGCAGGCGTGGCTGCTGCGGTGGGCCGTGCGGGCTTGGTTGCCCAAAGTCGTCCGCGACGAGCAGCGCGCCCGTTTCACTGTTTGCCCCAAAACCATCGGCCAGCGCAGTCCGTGCTACGTAGGGGCGGAATGAGCAAAGCGTGCTGGCCGGCTCCCGAACGCAATAAGGGTCCGATTCTCGAGGTGCTGAAGCGCGTGTTGCCCAAGGCTGGCACGCTGCTCGAGATCGCCAGTGGCAGCGGGCAGCACGCGGAGCACTTTGCTCGTCACCTGCCAGGGCTCAGCTATCTGCCGAGCGATCCGGATCCGGAAAACCTGAGCAGCATTCGCGCGTGGGTGGCGGAGGCGGCGCTCCCGAATCTGATGGAGCCGCGCGAGCTCGACGTGACCTGGCTCGAATGGCCGCTTCCGGGAGCTCCGCCGGCGGTCGATGCTGTTTTCAACGCCAATATGCTGCACATCACTCCTTGGGGTTGCGCGGTCGGGCTGTTCGCTGGGCTCGCTCGCTATGTGCGCGAGCAGGGCGTGGTGGTTCTGTATGGCCCCTATCGTATTTCCGGCGCGCACACCGCGGAGAGCAATGCGCGCTTCGACGAAAGCCTGCGCACGCGCAACCCAGAATGGGGCGTGCGCGATCTCGAAGCGGTGGTGACGCTCGCCGAGGGCGCTCGGCTGCGGCTGGTCGAGCGCGTCGAGATGCCCGCCAACAACCAGTCCCTGGTCTTCGTGCGCGCGGGCTGACCCGGCACGCGGCGGCTCGTCGATTTTCTACGCAACCGAGCGGGAGCTCGGCCGACCTCTGGTTCATGCCGGAACCTGTCGGAAATTCGTCACGCTACGACCCGAGTCAGCTGCGCTGCGCGGAAGACATGGACCAGGATGTTGCGCTTCAATCCTCGTCCGGGTCGGCTCCGCCCGCGAGCCCCGCATCGACCGAGCCCGCTGAGTCCGGGGCGGCGGTGGCGAGCTTGGTCGAGCAGTTCCAACGACCTCAACGTCAGCCCCCGGCGACTGGTGAGGGTAGCTCGGGCCTGGTTCTCAACGTTGGGCTGGCGGCTTCGGCTGAATCGGTGTTTCCCAGCGTTGCCACTCCGGTGTCCGAAGTGCCTGGTGGCGTCTCGGTTGCGGCCGGGGTGTATGTCGACTTCGGTCGCCTGGAACTCGGAAGCTATCGAAGGCTCGAAATGCGCTGGGCTGGCGGCTCTTACGCAGGTGCGGGTGCCGAAGCCGGGGTCACCGCTGGTCGCGACAACTTCGAGGGCGCTGGAACCATGGTTTTCGCCGAAGGTGGCGGACTGGGCAGGGTGGGGCTCACCGCGAATGCGACGAGCGTCGGCGCGTCATTCGGGGTCGGCGCAGGCGCGGCCGCGGGTGTTGCTTTCAGTCAAACCGAAACCGAGCCTATCCTGCGCGCGGATCAGGCTCTCGATTGGGGGCCAAGCCCGTGGCGTCGTGGCCCTTAGTCGTGAAAGGGGTGTCGTGTGTCCTCGCTGAAAGAAGACCTTGCTGAGTTGCGGCTGCGCGTCGACGAGACCGTGCGCGAAGCGCGCCAAGATTTCATGCAAAGCAGAGAGCAGCAGTCGCTCGCGGAGCTGAACCCACCGGTTGCGAAACCGCAGCCTGCGCCGTGGGACGAGGTTTGGAAACGGCGAAGTGAGAACTGGGTGCTCTTGGTCGCCGCGCTGGTGCTCACGCCGATTTGCGGCTTCGTGCTGGCGCTGGTGTACCGCCCGCTCGGCAGTTTGCTCGCCATTCTCGGGTTTCTGGTGGTGGTTTTCGCGCTCGTGCGCCTGTCGCTGTTTGCCTGTCCGCGCTGCGGGCGCCGCTTCGACACCGTGCGCAAGACCAAACGGCGCCGCTGGTCGAACGCCTTCACCAAGACTTGCTTGTTTTGCGGGCTCAGGGCGGGCACTCGCTACTGAGCAGTGAGGTCGCCAGGTCGTCGAGCCCGCGCTTACCGGAGAAGCCCAGACGTCGCTCGATGACCTGCCCGCGTACCACGCCGAGAAATGTGGGAAAACCGCGCACGCCAAGGCGCGCGACCAGATCCGGGCATTCTCCGCCGTCGAGCTCGACCACTTTCAGGCGGCCTGCGTGCTGCCGTGACAGCTCGCTGATCAGCGGCGCGGCCAACTTACAGGGGCCGCACCAACTCGCAGTGACGTCGACCAGGACGGGGAGCGATGCGCCGAGCACCTCGGTTTCGAAATTGAACTCGTTGACGTACACGACCTTGCTTTGGGCATCACTTCCAGACATGGCTTCGGGTCCTTTCCGAAGCGTAGGGCCGTCATCAACGCGAAGTGTTACAGCGGGTCGGCGGCCGGCTCGATGAACGCGGTGAGGCCGTCGCGGAGGCGCTGGCGTAGGCGCGTGAGCCGAGTGCGCACCGCGCCGGCTGAAATTCCGAGCTCAGCCGCGATTTGAGGGCCAGTGTAACCTTCGAGTTCGGCCAGCAGCAGAATCGCGCGGTCGTTGGGCTCGAGCGCCAGGAGCAGCTGATCGAGCGCGGCGCCGAGTTCGCGGCGCTCCGCGTCGGCTTCGGGTGAGTCGGCGCTCTGCAGCGCTTCGTAGTCGGCTTCGTGCAGCGACGGATCATTCTTGCGACCGCGCGAAATGCGACGGCAAGCACGCGCCACGATGCGCACCAGGAAACCCTCGAGGCTGCCCTCGCCGCGAAACGCCGTAAGCTCATGGGTCGCGCTGAGCAATGCGTCCTGCACCGCGTCTTCGGCTTCGCTTGCGGTGCGACAGTGACGGCGGCCGGCCGACATCAAGCGCGCGCCATAGCAACGAGTGATGGTGTCGAGCAGGCTCGCGTCGCCACTGCGCACGAGCTCGAGCAGGCGACGCGGATCGCAAGCGTCTTCGGTGATGGGCAATTGGATGCGCTTGGCGGTCATGCGGGGTGAGCGGGTTTTCGGGCAGCGCGGACCTGCTTTGCATAGCGCCCCTGGCACAGCTGGCACAGCTCGCGATGCGCGGTCCGTCGTGCGACTGCGTGGAATAGCGCGCATAAGTTGGGAAATTTTCGCGAACACGGGGCACGGTCGCGCCGAGCTACTCGTGGCACGTCACTTGCTATCCGCCGGTCATGCGATCCCTCGCGCGCCTTGCTTCCTTCTCCTTATTGGCGTCGACCCTCGGCTTCTCCGCCTGCGGTGGGAACGTCAGTGGCTCGAGCGAACAGGGGGGCAGTGCGGGATTCGGTAGTCCCGAGACCGGCGGGCAGGCGGTCAGCGGAGGGGCGAGCACCGGGGGCCGCAGCGCGACGGGTGGCGCGGGTCCGACCATGGGTGGCTGCTGCAACTTGCTCGCTTGTCCATCGGGTCACACGCTCGTCTCGAACGGCACCTGCCCGGCGGGGAGCGAATGCTACCTGTATCAATCCTGCTGTCAGCAGGTGACGTGCGCTCGACCAACGGTCACGTGCGATGCCATTCCTGTTTGCGATGCGGGCGATCGCCAGATCTCGGGCGAATGTCCGCCGTCGGTGCAGTGCTACTCGCGAACGTTGTGCGGTACGACCATCAATTGCGTTTCGGAGAGTGGAGCCGGGGGGGCGGGTGGCGCGGGGGGCGCATCCTGCGACCCCGCGGTCGAGTACAACCGAAAGTACGTGACCACCCGTCCCGCGACCTGCGCGTTGATCGACTACGCCTGCCCTGCGACCACTCTCATGTTCCAGAACGAGTGCGGGTGTGGTTGCGAACAGCCCGCCAGCTGTCCCGAATGGGTGGACTGCGCACCGCGCGTGGACATGCGCCCGCCCGATCCGCTCTGCGCCGACTCTGGCGCCTGCCCTTATACCCAGCGCGCCTACTGAAGCTTCCTGGAAGGGGCGGGCGTCCCGGGTCCTGAAAGTGATAGGGTTTCGCCCATGAAGGCTCTACGAAACAGGGAGAGCAGGGCGTGGCGCTGAGCATCGTGCGACTCGGGAGCAAACGGACGCGAGGCGAGGGGTTGCGTCTTGGCACCGTGCGCCGGCCGCCGCGCGGCGTGCCCAAGAATCGATTCGCGCTGGACGACTGGTACGACGTTTGGTTTCCAACCCTTGCGCCCAGCGTTCCGACCATGAAGCTCGGGCTTTCGGCCAGCAGTGACGCGCAGCGCGCGGCGTTTCAGCGCAAGTTTCGAGCGGAAATGGCCAAGCCCGAGCCGAGCCATGCGCTCGACCTCCTGGCTGCGCTCTCGCATCACAGCGACTTTTCGCTCGGCTGCTATTGCGAGGACGAAGCTCGCTGCCATCGGGCCGTGCTACGCGCGCTGTTCTCGGCGCGCGGGGCACGAATTCGCAAATGAAGTGGCAACCGACGTCCCGAAAGCGAAAAGAACGGGCGCACCGCGAACAGAAAAAGGTCGTCAGTCCCGCGCGAAGCGCGCTCAGCGCAATGCTGAGCGGGGAGGCTCGCTCGCCGCTCATCGCGAGCCAGGATCAGGCGGTTCAGGAGCTGCTCAGCGAGCACCCGAGCTCGGGCTCGCTGCTCGAGGCCGCGCGGAGCACCGTCGAACGCGGCGAAGAGCTGGCGCGCCGTCAGCTGCAAGTGCTGCCGCCGGATCGGCCGATCGCCTGTCACGAGGGCTGCGCGTGGTGCTGCAACGTCCGCGTCGAAGTGAGCGTGCCCGAGCTGGCCCTGCTCGTCGATTTCTTGAGACGAACGCGCGGCCCGGAAGAGCTCTCGCGGCTCGCGGCGCGCGTCACGGCGCTGGCCGCCGATCCGCGAGTAAAGTCCAAGGACCAGAAGCCCCAGGCGCGCATCGCCTGCGCGCTGCTCGAGTCAGGCCGGTGTAGTGCCTACGACGCGCGGCCGCTGGCTTGTCGCGGCTGCACCTCCTACGACGCTTCTTCCTGCGAGCGCTCGCTCGATGATCCGGACGAGGCGGGCGCCTTCTACTACCCGCAGCTCGAGACCTTCATGTCGCTCAGCCTGGGCCTGCTGCGCGGGCTCTTCCAGCGGAAACTCGGCACGGAAGTGCTCGAGCTGACCTCCGGGCTTTCGATCGCGCTTGGTGACCCGGGCGCGATCGAGCGCTGGATAGCGGGCGAGCCGGTGTTCGACCCCGCGCGCGTCGACGTTTGAGGCGGCCGCTCGCCGCCGCGAGCTTCTGCTATCGTTCAGCGCACATGGATGATGCGACGATCGAGGGCCTGACCGCGGCGCTTTCGGCGAGCCCCGAGAACACCAAGCTGCTCGGCGTGGTGCTGAAGGCGCTGCTCGAGCGGGGCGAGGCGCGGCGCGGGCTCGTCTACCTTGATGCTTGCAGCGCGGCATCCGGAGCCTCGGCCGCCGAGCGCGCGCTGTTTGCCCGGGTGCTGCTCGCGAGCGGCGAGGCCGAGCGCGCGCTCGTCATGAGCGAAGGCGCCGAGCCGGCGCTTTCCTTGGTGCGCGCGGACGTGCTTGCTCGCCTCGAGCGCTTCGACGAGGCCCAGGCGGCTTATCGCGCCGCGGTCGAGCAAAACCCGACCTTGGAGGACCCCGAGCTGCTCGCGCGCATTCGCGCTGCGCGCCCGGCGCGAGCGCGCGCGGGTGGCCCGGCGTTGCGCGTGATCGCCAACGACGACACGGCCGCGCTCGAAGCCACCCGGCTGCTGGTACCGGAGACCACGCGCGTCACCTTCGCCGACGTGGGCGGGTTGGATCACGTAAAGAGCATGATCCACAAGCGCATCATTTTGCCGTTCGCCAAGCCATCCTTGTTCCAGCGCTTCAAGAAGCGCGTGGGCGGCGGCATTTTGCTGTATGGCCCGCCCGGTTGTGGAAAGACGCTGCTGGCGCGGGCGACTGCCGGCGAGTGCAGCGCCGCGTTTTTCAATGTCGCCATCTCCGACGTGCTGGACATGTACATCGGTGAGTCGGAGCGTAAGCTGAACGCGCTGTTCGAAAAGGCGCGGTCCAGCGCGCCGGCCGTGCTCTTCTTCGATGAGCTGGAAGCGCTGGCCGGCAAGCGGCAGTACACACGCGAAGCCACCTCCAGCAAGTTGGTCAGCCAGTTCTTGTCCGAGATGGATGGCTTCACGCGCAACAACCACGGGGTGTTGATCATGGGTGCGACCAACGTGCCCTGGGCCATCGATCCGGCGTTTCAGAGGCCCGGGCGGTTCGATCGGGTGCTGTTCATCCCTCCGCCCGACCGCGCTGCGCGCCGCTCGATTTTGGAGCGACTGCTCGACAAGCGCCCGAGCGCGAAGCTCGATCTGGATTTCGTGGCCGAAAAGACGCCTGGCTTCTCCGGCGCCGATTTGGAAAACATCGTGGAGCTGGCGAGCGACGCGGCGATCGAGGCCTCGCTGGAGCAGGGCAAGGAGGTGCCGATCGAGCAGGCGCATCTGACGCGCGCGTTGGGTGAAGCGCGCCCGACCACGAGTGAGTGGCTCACCACCGCGCGGAACTATGCGCGCTACGCGAATCAGGGCGGCCTATACGATGACGTGCTTTCGTTCCTCGACAAACACGCGAAGGCCTGAATGAGCTACCGCATCGTGGACGAGCCAGGGCCTTCGGGGCTCTCACGCTTGACCGTGAACCCGGTGTGGCCGTTTCTTGCCTCGATGCTCGCCGGCACCTGGCTCGCGTGGCCGTGGTTTGCGCTGAACTCGGCCTGCTTGGGCATCGATCGGCGCTTCTATCGGGACCTGATCTTGATCGGGCTGAGCTTCGCAGCGACTTTGGGCGCTACTTTCGCGCTGTACCAGTTGTATCTGAACCACGTCCTCGACCGGACCAGCCTTCGTTACGCTGCGCTCGCGCCACAAGCGATTCGCCTCAGCCTGTTGTACGTGGTGTACATGCGGGAGGAGCGCACGTTTCAGCTATTCGAGTACTTCGGCGGGCGCCCCGCGAACGGGCTGTTGCCGCTGATGCTCGGCGCTCTGCTGCGCGGTCCGCTGTTTTCTCGGCTGCCCGAAAGCTGGATTTTGTTCTTCGTGTGACGCATGGACGGCCTCAACGAGCTCCGCATTTCTCGCGCCGCGAACTATCTCGAGCGCGGCGCCAGCCACCAGGCCATCGAGCTCTTGAAGCAGGTGCTCGGGGACGAGCCCGAGCATGCGCTGGCTCACGCGGTCCTCGCCCAGGCGCTGATCAAGCAGCGGCGCATTCACGCTGCGCTCCACGAGGCCGAGCTCGCGCTCTCGTTGTCACCCGAGGCGCCGGCTTGCCATCGCACGCTGGCGGCGGTTTACGTAGCTCACGGCAAGCTGGGGCTCGCCCGCGAACACGCCGAGAAGGCGCGAGAGCTCGCGCCTTCGGACGAAAGCGCGCTCTTGCAATTGGCCGCCATCGAATCACTTTCCGGACGGCCGCGTGAAGCGCTGGCGCGCGCCGAAGAGGCGCGCGCGCTGGCCCCCGATGACCCCGAAACGCTGAGCGCGGTGGGCTCCGCGCTACTCGAGCTCGGCCGTGTCGACGAAGCGCGCCGCTCGTTCGAAGACGCGCTCGCCGAGTCGGCCGAGCACGCCGAGTCCCTGTTGGGCATGGGCCGAATCGCGCTGCTGCGTGGCGACACCGCGGACGCCCGCGCGCACGCCGTTGCGGTGCTCAACATCGCGCCCGACCACGAAGGCGCCGTGCGTTTGTTGGTCGCGGTGAAGACGCGCAGCAATTTCTTCGTTGGTTTGTGGTGGCGCATGAACGCTTGGCTCACGCTGCGCCCGACGCGAGGCGTGGTCGTGCTGGTGGTCGCGTACCTGCTGCAACGCGCGCTGGTCACCTGGGCAGTGCTGCACGGACATCGCATGACCGAGAGCGCGATTGGCTACGCTTGGCTTGGCCTCTGCGTCTACTCGTGGGTGGCGCCGGTCTACTACCGTCGCGCGCTGCAACGAGAGCTGAACGCGGTCACCCTCCGCAGCGATTTCTAGCCTGCGCGCGCGTCCACTAGTCGAGCGCTGCGGAGTGCACTGCAAGCGCTGCGCGTGGAGGACTGCCACACCCGGCGAGCGGGAGCTGCCGAATACCGCCATGCAGGGGTGTCAACGCTCGGGCCATGAGCGGTGGCTCGACTTCGAAAGCTCGCGCAAGCGCCGCGTTTCACGAACGGGACGGGTGTCGTGCGAGCGCGTGAGCGCGGCGCGCGGTAGCGGTTTCCGAACGTCTCAATTCGCGAACGTCGCGCGTGTCGTCTTGGATGACTGTGTGTTCGACGAGTAAGGAAGAGTGAGTGCGCGATTCGTTGGTCTTCCAGCTTGTGAGTGTCGTTCTTCTGAGTACACTCAGCCGCAGAACGCTGAGCGACGAGGAGAGCGATGAGCACTCAAAAGTCGAAGCTTGCGGCGATCGACGACGATGGGCATCCGGCCTCGGAACAACGCCTTTCGCTGCAGACGAGCGCGAGCCACGAATTCCCGGAAAATGAGCCGGAATCGAGCGGATTTTCAGGGACGTGCGAGAACACGTCGCTTTCCGACTGGATTCAGCTGGTGCAGATGAACCGGCGCGACGCCGTGATTGGGATCAAGCGGCACGACGGACGCAAAGCACTGCTTTGGTGTCGCGAAGGAGACATCATCGACGCCTGGTGCGACGGCATCATCGGTGAGGAGGCGGTGTATCAAGCGCTGGGCTGGGATGGCGGGCGCGTCTCCGTGGCTTTTGCGCCGTTCGAACGCGCGCGGCGAATCGACATGACGACCAGCGCGCTGCTGTTGCGCGCGGCGCACCGGCGTGATTCCGGCGTTCGTCAACGAGCGGTGCGCGTTGCGCCGATCGCTTTCGTAGCGCTCGACGAACCACCCCCGTCCTCGCGGAACGCCATGCCGCCTCCACCGTCCACCGTGCCACCGCCGGATAGCTCGCGGATACCGCCGAGCTCGCCGTTGCCGGTGATCGGGCCGTTGCGAGCGGGGGTGGGGCAACCGAAGAGCGCTCGTCCCGCGAACGCGCCCACTTTAGCGAGCCTACCGCTCGTGGTGAGTCCGCCGACGGGGACGGAGACATGGTCGCGGCCCGAGCTTTCGTTTTCACGACCTCGGGAAGGGGAGGGGGCGACGCCGAAAGCCTCCGCGCCCACGGAGTTTTCAGCCAAGGACACCCCGATGAAAGACGCTCCCGCGAAGTCCGATGCGCTGCGTGCTCCGGCGGCAAACGCGGTGACCGCGGTGCTCGCTCGCATTCGAGAGCGGGCGTGGCTCGCGGCGCTAGCCCTTGGGTTGCTGCCGCTCCTGGGCCTCGGGGTATCTTGGCTGGTCACTGCAAGGAGCGAGGTTGCTGCGGTCGCGCCGCGAAAGCTGACGGCGCACGCCGAGCCGTTGCGGCCAGAGCTCGTTTCACCGAGTGCCGTGACGACGGGCGCCTCGGCAGATCGGTCGCCGATTGAAGTGGTGGCGCCACAAGCATTGGAAAAGCCCGCGCAGCAGCCTTTGCGCGAAGCGCCGCGGGTGTCGCCGTCGCGGCACGCCACCGCGCCGTGGCCAGCGAAGACGGTACCCACGCCGTCGCCAGCTGCGCCGACGAAACCCGTGACACGGGCCAAGACGAACTTGCCGGCCACTGAAGAGCGCGCGCCGCGCGTCCAGATCATCGAGGAGCGGGCCGCGAAAATCGAGGTGATCGAATGAGCCTGCTACCCAGTGCTTGGGGACCGGCTTGGCTGTGTCTCGGCGCGGCGGCGGCGACCGGCTCATTTTCCCCCGGCGCTCGCGCGGATGAGCCGTCCGCGAACGAGCCGAGCGCGGTGGCACTCTCCGAGCAGCGTGCGGCGGAGGCGTTTCAAGCCTATTCGAAGAAGGACTACTCGGGGGCGGTCGCCCTGTATCTCAAAGCCTACGAAGCTGCCCCGAACGGCTCGATTCTCTACAACATCGCGCGCATCTACGACACCAAGCTCGCCGATCGTCCCCTGGCGATCACCTACTACCGCCGCTACATCGCGGATCCAGGCGCCTACACGGAGCGCATCGAGTTCGCCAATCAACGGCTCACGCAGCTGCGCGACGCGGAAGCATTGAGCGAGAAGCTCGACGATTCAGCGGCTGCGAAGCAGCCCGAGCGCCCTGAGCCGCGCACTGCGAATGAGCGCCCGAGCCGCACCACGGAGACACAGTCGGCTCAACGCGCGGAGGGGGGCTGGTCCAGTGTGCGCTGGGCGGGCGTGGCGCTCGGCGCGGTGGGCGTGGCGGCGCTCGGCACCGGCGCGGGCTTCGGCCTGGCCGCGATGTCGAAGGCCAGAACGGCCAATGAGCTGTGTGACGGCAACGACTGCACGTCGCAGCGCGGCGTCGACGCTGCCAACTCGGCCGACAGGGCGGCGACGATTTCGAACATTGGTTTCGCCGCGGGCGGCGGCCTGTTGCTGACCGGTCTCACCCTGTTCCTGATCGGCGGGGAAGAGTCTGCGCAGCAGGAGCGGGGTGCAACGCTGCGCGTGGAGACAGCTGCGGATCCACGAGGCGCAGCGGTGAGGGTATCGGGGAGATGGTAAACCTGGCCGCGCGAAATGCCGTCGGGCGGGCGCTCAGCGCGGCGATGCCCTGGCTGTTGCTACAGGCTGGTTGCGCGGAGGTTCTGGACGTTCCGAGCGATCCACGGGTCGTGAAGACGGGGCCGTGGCGTTGCGTGAACTCTGCTCCGCGCGCGCTGACCGCGCCGGCGAGCGACGCGGAGGTTCGGGTTCGCACCTGCGATTTCATCACCGATTGCACCACCGACGTGACGGGGCTCACGGCGAAGCTGTGCGACAAGCGCGACGTGGGCTGCAACCAACCGCGCCAGAGCGGCATTACCGACGCCAACGGGGAGTTCAAGTTTCGCGTTCCGACCGCCGGGGGCGGCTTCGACGGCTACCTGCGAGTCGATTCGCCGCTCGCGTTCTGCACGGATACCCAAGCTTTCGGCGCAGTGGCGGGGGCTACGCTGTGCGGTTTGACCTCACCCCTGTGTGACCTCGCGCGGCCGGATGAGCGTTGCTACGTCACGCTGTTCGCGCCCGCGATGCTGTTCTTCAATCCGCCTATCGTGCGCGATGTCGAGCAGCCGTTGCCGCTGCAAATGTTTCCGTCATCAGGCCTACCCGCAGTGATCGCGGCGGCTGGCATTCAGATCGACCCCGCGGGGGGCAGCCTGTTTCTGCAGGCGCTGGACTGCGATGGCGTGCCAGCCTCCGGCGTCAGCTTCGAAGTGACGCAGCATCGCGACGTGGTGCAGCCGCTGTACGTCGACAACGGCGTGGTCAGCAGCACCGCCCCCCAGACGGATGCTACTGGCGTGGGGGGCTTCGTGGGTGTTCCCCCGGGCTTTGCTACGGTCGTTGCTCACAACTCGGACGGCGTAGAAATTGGTCAGATCGGTCTGCAGGCCGCCGCTTCCATCCTGACCTACGGCACGCTGGCACCTTCGCCGAGCCCCTGATCTTCTCCGCGCGAGCCAATGCCCGAGGGGGGCTTGGGGTTTCAAATCATCGCCGCATGGCATTCGTTCGGAACATCCGCTCGCGGGCGCTGTCGATCCGGCATTTCGAGGGAGCGACATGCAAAACCCGCTGGATCTGCTGCATCCCACTCCGACGCGCACGATCGACCACGAAAGCACGCGGCTTTCGCTAGCCCTGGCTTTCGCTGGCGGCACGGCCGGCGGGCTCTTCGGCGAGGCTTTGGAGCGGGCAGCGACCGCGCCCTCCTATTTCAATCCCGGTGAGTTTGCTGGCGAGCTGTTCCTGCAACGTTTCATCGCGCAGTGCTTCAAGGTCCGGCTCGGGCAGCACGAGGCCGTGCTGAACACGCGGCACCTGGGTAACCTCATCTCGCATCCACCAGCCGAGCCGAGCATCGTCGATTTCCGTCGGCAGCTCTTGGCAGAGCTCGCGCGGCTACCGGCGTGCCGGAAGGAGCTCGAGCGGCTGTACCAGGACTTGTGCCGCTTGCGCGGTTTGCTCGAGAACGCGGGGGCCCTCCCTGTGTTCGACGCGAACCGTCGCAAGCTCGACATTTTGCGGACGGCGAGGTCAATTTTCGATCGCATGGCGACGGGGTTCGCTGGTGCGAGCTCCGGGCTGCGACGGCTGGCCGAGTACGGAGGCGCGCTGCAGGCGAGCGAGCCATACCGATCGCTCGCTGATTTGCTCCGCTACGATGCCCGTTTCTCCACGGTGAACGTTCGGCTCGGGATCGGGGCGGATGGGCGCGTGAGTGGCTTCGAAATCGTGTCGACCAGCGAAGACGCGCAGAATCCGTTCGTCAATTCGCTATTTGGTCGCTGGCTGGCGAAAATCGAGTTGTTCGTGCGCGGCTATCGCTTCAGCGACGTCGAGGTCTTGGCGCGCTTGATCGATTCGGTCTTCTCGGGTCTGGAGGACGAGCTCGTGGGCTTGGTTCAGCTGCTCGGTGACGTCGAATTCTACCTGGGCGCGCTCGGTTTCCGCGACATAGCCGAGGCTGCGGGGCTTTCGGTGTGTTTGCCCGAGTTCGTCGCCGCCAGCGAGCCGCGCTCGTTTTCGCGTTTGTTCAACCCCTTGCTCTTGATGAGCGGTGTGGTTCCAGTCCCGTGTGATGTCGGCGGCGCGCCGCTCGCGTCCACGGTTCTGGTCACGGGTCCGAATTCAGGCGGAAAGACGCGGCTCTTGCAGTCGCTCGGTCTTGCGCAAGTGCTCGCTCAATGCGGGCTGTTCGTGCCGGCGCACCACGCGCGCATGGCGCTCGCGTCCGGGCTCCTGGCTTCGCTCATCGAAGAAGCCAAGGCGGATCAGGCCGAGGGGCGTCTGGGCACGGAGCTCCTGCGCATCCGGCGCTTGTTCGAGCGCTTACCGCCCGGCGCGTTGGTGCTGCTCGACGAGCTCTGCTCGGGGACGAACCCCTCGGAAGGTGAGCAGATCTTCGAGCTGGTGGTGTCGATGCTGAACCAGCTGAAACCACAGGCATTCATCACCACGCACTTCCTTTCGTTCGCCAGCGGCCTGGAAAGGAGCCGAAGGATCCCAAGTCTCTCGTTCCTTCAGGTCGAGCTCGACGCCGACCGAATGCCGACCTACCAGTTTGCCCCCGGCGTGGCGCAGTCCTCGCTCGCGGGTCACACCGCGGAGCGTCTGGGCGTGACCGGTGACCAACTTCTGCAGTTGATCGAGCAGAATATCCAAAAGCGCCCGCACGGCGCGTTCTTCGCTGCGACTTGAGCATGCCGACCTTCCTCGTGACATCGAAGATGGAACCGGCGCTCGCGGCGCGAGTCGAGGCCAGCGTGCGGGGTCAGCGAGTGGTCGCGCGCGCGGTGCGCCATCGCTACCTGCTCTCCGTAGCTCGACTCGGTCTGGCCCTGGCGTTGGTCGGGCTGGTCGCGATCATCATAACTGCACGCAAGCGGAGCGCCGAGCAGCTCGAAACGAGTCGCGCCGCGCTGCACGCCGCATTCCTGGCTCAATTTCGTACGCTCACCGAGAGCGAACGGCACCTTGGCGCGCGCATGGCGGCGCTGATCGCTCCTCACACCGTACTGGACTACGCGGGTGACTCGATAGCAGTGCCGCTCAAGGCGGAGGCGGGGCTTTCCGAAGCGCTGACTGGCGGTGCGATCTACGTGCGCGGGCCGCTTTCCGGGTTTTCGAACGCCGCTAATCTGAACCGCAGCGCGTCCGAATCGGCGAAGGATGCGTTCTTGCTTTGCCTGCTGGATCCACCGGACTCGCACACTGAGCAGGCCCTGCGCAAGAAAGCGCGAGCGGTAAATGTAGGTGGTAAAGGGTCGGCCGCGCTGGCCTCGGTGGAACGTCTGTTCCCGCTGCTGGCCGTGACGCCGTTGCTGCGGCCCGAGTGGGAGCGTGCGCTGCTCAGCGCCGACAGTCAAACCGAGCTCGACCGACTCGAGCGACTGTTCCGAAAGTCGCCGAACGAGTCCGCGGTTCGCGCAGCGAAAGCCAAGCGTCTCTTGCTCGTCCTTGACGAGCCGGGGGACGGGCCAGGACCGACCGAACTCGATGGTGAGCGCGCCCATCAGGTCCGGGTCGCGTTGATCGACTTGAAGACCGAGCGAGTGGAACTCCGGTTGCGGCGTCGGGTCGATCCCAGTTGGCTCAGCGCGCCGGTGCGCGCCGAGTTCGCGCGCGGTATCGACAGTTGCTCGCTCGCGCTGGACGTTCGTGCGGCGCTCGGCGCCAAGTCCGAGAGTGTCGGCGCCGCGCTGGCACGCAATGCGCCGCGTTAGGGAGTGACTCGAGATTGGCCGAGTTCCGAGCCGCTTGCTTCCGAGGCGCGTCTGCCGGAACGCAGCGATCGGACGTGGTTGCCGGTTAGTTTCGCCACAAGGAGTGCCACTCGATCCGCTGCGATCTCACCTCTGTGTGACGAGCTGCCCCAGCGCCTCGGCTTTTCGTTGCATTGCGCCACACCTCCGGGCTCCCGGATCCCGCGGAAATGTAGGCGCTGCGTTAGAGGCACCCCTGGCACGAAAGCTGAAAAGGTCGGCTCTCGCCCCCAATGACAGAGCTCACTACGGACGCTCAGCCTTTCGCGATGAACCTCTTACCACCGGAGGCGCCCGCGACCGCTCCGGCACTGGTCGTGGTGGGGATCGGCGCTTCGGCCGGTGGGCTGGAGGCACTCGAATCGTTCTTCGAGCAAGTACCGGTTGGGTCGGGCATGGCGTTCGTGGTCGTGCAGCATCTGTCTCCCGACTTCCGGAGTCTCATGGACGAGATTCTGGCGCGGCGCACGCAGCTGCCGGTCCGCTTGGTCGAAGACGGGATGCGTGTCGAGGCCGACCACATCTATCTGATTCCCGCGAAGAAGGAGATGATCATCTCGCAGGGACGTCTGCTCCTCAGTGATCGCGGGCGCGACCAAGAGCTATCGCTGCCGATCGACGTGTTCTTCCGCTCCTTGGCGCAAGATTGCGGTTCGCGCGCGGTCGCGATCGTGCTCTCCGGCGGCGGCAGCGACGGCTCGCGCGGCATTTGTGACGTGCACGACGCGGGTGGACTGGTTCTGATTCAGGATCTCGACAGCGCTCAATTCGACGGCATGCCCAGGACCGCGCGAGACGCAGGCGTTGCCGACGCCGTGATGCCGCCGCAAGAGATGCCGCGCGTGCTGCTCGAGCACGTGCGCCACGCGAACCGACCAAGCTCGCCGCCTGCCGAAAGCCTGCAAGGGATGGCCGCCGTATATCGCATGCTGGAGCGCGAATTCGGCATCGACTTCACGCACTACAAGCCGAGCACGGTGACCCGTCGCATCGAGCGGCGCCTGCAGCTCTCGCGCATGCAGGACATCGACGCCTACGTCGAGCGGCTGCGCGAAGAGCGCGAGGAGCTCGACGTCCTCTATCGGGACCTATTGATCGGCGTTACCCGCTTCTTTCGCAACGAAGAAGCGTTCCGGGTCATGGAGGAACGGGTGCTGCCCGAGCTCTGGCAGAGCCTGCCCGAGCGCGCGCCGTTGCGCATTTGGGTGGCGGGCTGTGCGACCGGTGAGGAGGTCTACTCCCTCGCGATCCTACTGTTCGAGCTCGGTCAGCGCTTCGGCGAGCGCCCGGTGAAGATCTTCGCGACCGACATGCACCGCGGCTCGCTCGATCTGGCGACGCGCGCGCTCTACGACGAACAAGCGGTGGCAGGCGTCTCCCCAGAGCGCCTCGAGCGGCATTTCTTGAAGCGCGGTCAGAGCTATCAGGTATTGCCGGAAATTCGGCAAATGGTGGTGTTCGCGGTGCACAACGTGATCAAGGACGCCCCTTTCACGCGCGTGCACCTGGTGAGCTGCCGCAACATGCTGATCTACTTGCAGCCGCCGGCGCAGCAAAAGGTGCTGAGCCTGTTCCACTTCGCGCTGAACCGTGGCGGCGTGTTGTTTCTCGGTCCGAGCGAGAGCCCCGGCTCACTGATTCACGATTTCGAAGCGATCGACAAGCATTGGCGCGTGTATCGAAAGTGCAGTGACACGCGCGTTCAGGTCGAGATGCGCCCGCAATTGACGGCGCGGGGCCGGACTGGGCCCGCCTCGCTCAGGCCTGGGAACGGGGCGCTGCGCCAATCAGCGTCGCAGCTGCTCGGTACCTACGACGCACTGCTCGAAGAGTTCATGCCGCCTAGCCTACTGGTGAGCGACTCCGGGGAGTTGATTCACGCCTTCGGTGGGGCCAGCCGCTTCATTCGCGTGCAAGATGGCCGGCAAGGGCTCGACGTGCTCGGCATGGTGGACGGCTCGTTGAAGTTGTTGCTGACCGGCTCGGTGCAGCGCGCCATCAAGCTCGGCACGCCGTTGGTCTTTCGCGGCGTGGTCTTACCCGACGGCGAAGGAACGAGCCCGCACCGCGTCACGCTGCGTGCGGTCAAGAGCAAGAATGCGAGCGTTCCGAACGTGCTCATTTCCTTCGAGGCCGAGTCCGGCCCGGCTTCCGTGCGCCCAGTGGGGCAGGAAACCGAGATGAACCTCGAACAAGTCTCGCGCGAACAGATGAGCGCGCTCGAGTCCGAGCTTCGCTATACCAAGGAGAATTTGCAAGCCGCGACCGAAGAGCTCGAGACCAGCAACGAGGAGCTGCAGGCTGCCAACGAGGAGCTCCTGGCTTCGAACGAAGAGCTCCAAAGCACGAATGAAGAGCTGCAGAGCGTGAACGAAGAGCTGTATTCGGTGAACGCCGAGTACCAGCGCAAGATCAGCGACTTGACCGAGCTCGCCAACGACATGGAAAATCTGCTGGCGAGCACCGACATCGGCACGATCTTCTTGGACGGGCAGCTCAAAATTCGGAACTTCACGGCGCGGGCTGCCGAGTTCTTCAATCTCTTGCCGCACGACATCGGCAGGCCGCTCGAAAACCTCAGCCACAGCATGGACTATCCGGAGTTTGCCGCCGATTTGAAGCGCGTGCTTTCGACCCGAAAGCTGTGCGAGCGGGAGCTGCGTGATCGTCAAAATCGCGCCTATTTCGCGCGGATATTGCCCTACCGTAGCAAGGGTTCGGTGGACGGCGTGGTGGTCACGTTGATCGACGTGGGCGGGCTGAAGGCGGCCGAAGATGCGCTCTTCCACGAGCGCTACTTGCTCAATAGCTTGCTCTCCAGCGTGCCCGACGCGATTTATTTCAAGGACGCGCGCGGCCGCTTCATTCGCGCCAATCGCGCGCTCGCGTTGCGCTTCGGCCTCGAGGACCCACGGCAAGCGGTAGGCAAAACCGGCTTCGAGCTGCCCGCCCACGACGAGGCGCTACTCGCGCACCAGCAAGACGACCAAGTGCTGCGCACCGGAGAAGCTCAACACTATCACCTCGAGCACCGTATGGGCGCGTCTCGGGATGATGAGTGGGACCTCGTGAGCCGCCTACCGCTCTCCGACTCGTCCGGCCAAATCGTGGGCGTGATCGGTATTTTTCGCGACGTGAGCGAGCAGATACGCGCGCAAGCGAGAATTCAGGAAGCGGTCCGGCGGCGCGATCAGTTTTTGGCCATGCTCTCGCACGAGCTGCGCAATCCGCTCGGCGCGATCGTCACCGCCACGGCCTTGATCGAGCGCGACTCGACACCGGCCGAGCGCAAGCGGCAGCTGTTCGACGTGCTGCGCCGGCAATCGTCGCAGATGGCGCGCTTGCTCGACGACCTGCTCGAAGTGAGTCGTGTCACCCAAGACAAGATCGAGCTGAAGAAGCGCGTTCACGACCTCAGGATCATCGTCAAAGACGCGGCCGACGTGGTCAGCGAGTTGATGGAGGCACGTGGTTTGCGCTTCTCGGTCGAGCTCGACACGGAGCCGTTGCTCGTGGAGGGCGACGCCTCGCGTTTGCAGCAAATTCAGGTCAATTTACTGACCAACGCCGCCAAATACACTCCTCGGGGGGGAACGGTGCGGCTCTCCGCCAGGCGGGAGGACGAGCGCGTGGTCATGCGCGTCAAAGACGACGGCGCGGGCATTCCCCAGCACTTGCTGGAGGACGTGTTCGAATTGTTCGTGCAAGCCCAGCGAACTTTGGATCGCTCGGAGGGTGGTTTGGGCGTCGGCCTCACCTTGGTGCGCGGTCTGGTCGCGCAACACGGCGGTGAGGTGACTGCCCACAGCGAAGGCGAAGGCAAGGGCAGTGAATTCGTGGTGAAGCTGCCCGCGGCGAAGGGTCGCCTGGAGCCCGAGTGCGCGCCGGAGCCAATCGCGGCGGCGGCCGACTCGGCGCTGAACCCCTCCCCGAAGCGCCTATCGGTCGTGGTGGTGGAAGACAACGCGGACAGCCGCATCATGATGTGCGAGCTCTTGGAGCTGAACGGCTTCGATTGCCGCACGGCGGAGACGGGCTCGGACGGTCTCTCATTGATCGACGATGTTCGTCCGGACGTTGCCTTGATCGATATCGGCCTGCCAGAAATCGACGGACTCGAGTTGGCGCGGCGACTGCGCAAGGATTCGAAGCACGCGGGTACCTATTTGGTCGCACTGACGGGTTACGGCCAACGCGAGGATCGCGAGAGCGCGCTGGCTGCCGGGTTCGACGCGCACCTGGTGAAACCGGTCGATACGGGAAGGCTGGTCCGTCTGCTCACCGAGCGCGCGCAGAGCCCGGCTTCGGCGTAGCCACGCTCCATTCAGCGACTTTTCTCGATCTCGGCGCTGTACGGAAAATCTGGGGAAGGCGGGGTGGATTCCAGATCGTGAAAGCGAGTCAGGTCGACCAGCATCAACTCGGGGGAGTCGTGCAAAATGTCGACGTGACGCGCGCCCCAGACCAGGTCGCTGGCCATGTAGCGATAGGTGGCGTGCACCGGTTGCATCGCGATGTCGTCCGCGCCGACGACCAGGATCAAGAGTTCCGTCTCTTGCTCGGACACGGACTCCGGCGTGGCGCCGAACAACGGGCTGTTGGCGTCGATCACGTGCATCACGGTGAACGAACGCGACAGCGTGAGGGCGTGCGTGCGGACCAGCTTGAGGTCGTACATGCGATAAAACGTATCTCCCTCGGAAGTGATCTCGGTGCGCACCAAGGTCACGTGCAGCTGAGCATCGATGATGTTGTTGCTGCGAGCGTTGCCCACGCGAAACGACAAAGTGGGCACTCCATTCATCCGTGAGATGGCCACGCGTCGACTGAACACCATGCGCGCCGTGGGGCGCGAGAACTTGGCGAACACCAGTCCGGTCGCCAGCGCGGTCAAAATCAGTCCGGTGATCGACTCGCCGACGACCAGGCAGTGCGCAGAGACCGATTCGGGATACATGGCGCCATAGCCGATGGTGGCCATGGTTTGAACGCTGAAGAAGTAGGCGTCGCGGTAGCTTCCAGCTCGCGCGTGGGCGACCCCGCCAAGCTCGTAGAAGCCGATGGCGAACAGCGCGTTCGAGAGCAAGAACGTGAAGGCGATGACCAGGAACGTCCATGCCCAGGGCAAACGCAGCAGCGCGTGGTAGAAATCGCGCAGCGACGAGCGCTGCGCACCGACGACACGGATTTCGTAGTTTGCCTGGGGCTGGACCGGGCTTTGCGCGTCGCGGGGCACGAGCCCGAGCTTTTCATTCGGTGCCCGGCGCGCGGCAAGTCAGTTCGACTCGGCGCAGCCTGGGCTTCCCCCTTCGTCCCGGGTAGCGGTGCTCAGCCCGAAGATTTGCGCCCGCGCCTTCGGATGAGCGCTGCGATGCCGGCGAGCGCCAGCGTGAGAGCACCTGAGCTTCCGTTGCTTCCGGAGCTGGCGATGATTCTACAGCCGCAACCCGAGCCGTCGTCTGGTGAACCCGGCGCGGCGCTGCCGGCCGTGCCGGTGCCGCCCGTGGGCGAAGTGCCGCCGCTGGTGCCGCCAGTCGCGGGGATGCTCGAGATGCCGCCAGTCGTTGGGCCAGTTCCACCGCTGGCAGACGCTGCTCCGCCGCTGGCAGACGTCGCCCCGCCGCTGGGCGCCGTTCCACCAGTGTTCGTGGACGCGGTGCCGCCGCTGCTCGCGCCAGCGGAGGGTACCGTTCCGCCGCTGTTGGTGGGTGCGGTGCCGCCGCTGCTTCCCCCGCTGCTGGTTCCTCCGGTAGGTGCGGTGCCTGCGCTGCCACCGCTCGTTGCCGAACCGCTTGCAGGTGCGCCGCCGCTCGAACTGACGGTGCCACCGTTTGCCGTCGTGCCTCCGGCACCGCCGTTCGCTTTACCTCCGCTGCCGGTCTGCCCACCGCTGCCACCGGTGCCGGGTGTCACGGTGTCTTGATCGAGCGCGAAGAATTTGATGACGTCGCCCCACAAGCCCTGCCCAGTCAGGTCATGGGGAAGGTTCGCGCCGATCGACACTTGGAGAGGCACGACGCCGGCGCTCTTTTCGTAGTTCGTGCGAGTCCAGCCTGATTTAGGCGTATTTTGCTGAGTCGATGTGGGCGTTTCGCTCAGGCCGAACACGTTCGTCCACTGTTTGATCTCCTCGGCGAGATTTTTGTAGTTGAGAGTGGTGTCAGCAGTGCCGTGAAACAGTTGCACACGTGGACGAGCGCCGGTGTACCCGGGGTAGGCGTTGCGCACGAGGTCGCCCCACTGCTGCGCGGTCTTGACCGTGTTGCCGTCGGCGCACGCGCTCGTCCAGCCGTCGGCGGCCGTCCAACAGCCGAACGGGACACCCGCGAGCAGTGAGCCTGCGGCGAACACGTCCGGGTAGGCGCCGAGTAAGACGTTGGTCATCATGGCGCCGGAAGAAGCGCCTGCCGCGAACACGCGCGCTGGATCAGCGCTGTATTGAGTGATCGCGTACTTGACCATTTGCACGATGGCCTTCGAGTGGCTGCCGCCGTCGTGCTTTTGGGTCTGCGCTGAACCGACGTCCCAGCAACCGTCCGCATCGCCCGAAGGGAGACCGGGCGCGATCACGATGAAGCCGTACTGTTCGGCGAGCGTCGGCGTGAACCATCCCGCCGCATTGGGGGCAGAGCCTCCGCAGTAGTGAAGTGCCACCACGATGCCTGGAGACTTCTTGACCTTGTCCGGGACGTACACGTTCATCACGGCGCCGCTCGCGCCGTAGTTGACATTCGACTGTAACGAGGCGGCCCTTCCCCCGCGGGTTGCCAACAGCGCACTGAGCAAACACAGGCAGCCCGAAAGGAAGGAAAACGATTGGGTTCTGATCGAGGACATCGGTGCTGCGCTGAATTCCCGGTTTCGGTCGGGATGAGCCCAGCCCCGACCGAATTTCGGCAACCGGACGTAACTATTTCGTGCGGAGAAGCCACCGGTTCGACACTACGGTTAGACTTTGCCGTGCAACAGGAAAGTTCCGCGCGGGCGCGAGTTTTTAAAAGAGTGCATTGGCCGCCGGGGTCCCCTCGGTCCGTACTCCCAGTATTCCGCTGGGGCTCGGGAATTCACGTTACGGCAGTCGCGCGCGTGTTCGTACGCGCTTCGGCCACGTAGGGCTGACGGTGATCAGGAAAGCGCTACTTCCAACGCCCCGCGACTCGAAGCTCGCTCCAAGCGCGTTTGAACATCCACTTGTCCCAATCGGTGACGGTGACCGCAGCGCCTGCGTTCATGACGCAGGTTGGGGCTGCGACGCCGGGGGCCCAGGTGCTCCAATCGTAGTAGTCAGGGAAGCCGATGCCGTGCCCGAATTCGTGTAACCAGATGTGATAGAGGCCCGTGCCGTTCACGGTGTTGGTGAAACCGGCGCGATCGACGTGCGCACCCATGTCCCAGCCGTTGGGGCTGCCATAGTTCTCTTGCAACCATACGAACTGGTCGAAGCGATTGGCGGGGCCGCCAGTACATTGCGGGAACTGGTAGCTCTTGTCCTGGTGCGCAAATCGCGAACAAGCGGCGGGGCAAGTGGGCGCGCCCTCCTGCAATTGATTGACGTAGATGGGGACGACGGAGTCGTCCGTCCATTGCAGGGTGCTGCGGTTCCGCACCGCCCAACCGCTGACCTTCACGTCGATCTTGCTGAACGGGAAGCAGTCGTAGCCGTTCAGCGCCGTGAACCAAGCATCGACGCCTCGCTGCAGGGTCGAGGCGATCTGATCGCGAAGCGTAGCGGACACCGGTTGGTCAGAATCCCACCGAACGCAGAAGTTGAGTGAGCCGCCGGACCACATGACATGGTCGAGCGTCCAGCTCTTGTACGTTTGGATCGCTCGCGAAGCGCCGCGCGCGCCCATCTTTCCTGCGAAGCCACCGGTCATCTCCTTCCAGGTGATGTCGATCGTCTCCTTCATGGCCGCGGGCGGTGTCGGGACGGTGCTCGGGCAGGTGCTGGCGCCACCGGCGCCACCCGTTTGCTGCCCCGCGCTGCCGCCGTTCGCTCCACCCGTCGTTGCTCCGCCTTTCCCGCTGCCGCCTGAGCCGACTCCACCGCCGGCACTCTTACCGGCGCTGCCGGCCGTGCTGCCGCTGGTGCCGCCGCCGCCGCCACGAGGAGCGCCACCGCTCGAGGAACCGCCGGAGCCGCCCGTGACGCCAGCGCCCGCGTTACCACCGGCGCTCAATCCACCGCTAGCCGAGCCTCCTGTTGACGCACCCCCGGTTGCCGAGCCTCCGGTTGCCGAGCCTCCAGTCGATGCGCCGCCTGTCGATGCGCCGCCGGTGAGGCCAGTGCCAAAGCCGCCTGTCGCGCCCCCGGTGGCGCTCATCGCTCCACCGGTCGAGCTACTGCTGCCACCGCCCGACGTGGAAGAACCTCCCGTCTGAGGCTGGAGATCATCCGGGTCGTTCGTGTCACCGCAGCCGACCAGCGTCAGCCCGAGCGCGAAGAGCACGCCGAGTCCTCGGCTAGTGGAACCGATTGCAGTTCTGATGCGCTCAGGCGGAAGGTGGATCACGACGCTGGATCCAGTGACGAAGGGCCGAGATTCTCTCCAAGGATTTTTCAGGGAAGTCTCCGCGAGCGAAAAAATCTGACGTCCACGGATCTTTCCGAGCCCAAAGGAGACCGGCTCGGTTGGCGTAGAAGCGTTCTCTCTGCATGCTCGACGAACGAACGCGTCGGTCGTCGAACGAAGGCGCTGCGCGGGGCGTGCGCAAGATCTGCGCGTCGGTCCGCGGTCGCTTGCCCGGGCGCTGCTGCGGGCCGGTTGATCGAGGCTGGCACGTGTCTTGAACGCTCGAGACCGAGGCCAAAAAGATGCGATCTCGAGAAGCGATGATGAGTCCGAGCGCTGACGAAGTCAGCATGCCGCTCGCTTCGTTGCAGCCACGCGGGAATGCTCGTCCAACTGGTCCAGCGCGCGGTTTGACTGCGCTGAATGTCAGCCCTGCGCCTTCCTTGGCCCCTCGCGATCGGCCCATTCTTTTCGTGCTGCAAGGCCGCGAGCAAGGCGCGGTGTATCCAATCAGTACCGGGAGTCTATTGATTGGAAGAGAAGCTTCGGCGAGCCTGAGTTTGACTGACGACACCGTGTCCCGCGAGCACGCGCGGCTCAGTCGAGAACCCGATGGCGTCTACCTCGAGGATCTGTCGAGCCTCAACGGCACGTACGTCAACGAGCGCCAGCTCGTAGGGCGAATTCGATTGGAGAGCGGCGACCAACTGCGCTTCGGTGAGCACACGATCGTCAAGTTTTCGATGGTCGATGAGCTGGAAGAACGCGCGCTGCGCACCCTGTTCGAGCTCACCGTGCACGACCCGCTCACACGCCTGTATAACCGTCGCTATTTCGACGCGCGCTTGAACAGCGAGCTCGCCTTCGCTCGTCGACACGGAACGCCGGTGGCCTTGCTGTTGATCGACATCGACCACTTCAAGAACGTGAACGACCGCTATGGTCATCCGGTTGGAGACCTGGTGCTGAAGCGCGTAGCCGCCGCGCTGCTTTCGATTCTGCGTCCGGAGGATGTGCTGGCGAGGTTTGGGGGTGAGGAGTTCACGGTCATCGTTCGCAACGTCAAGCGCGCTGGCGCCGAGAGCTTCGCCGAGCGCGTTCGGCGTAGCATCGAGGGGCTTTCGTTCAACGAACCCGAGCTTCAAATCACCGTCAGCGTGGGGGTTGCGTGCGGGCGGCCTGGGTTGCCTCCGCCGAGCGCCGAGGGGCTGATCGCCGCAGCCGACGAAGCGCTCTATCGCGCCAAAGAATCAGGTCGAAATTGCCTGCGTGCGACGGTGGTCTCGCCCACCGCAGAGGTCGGTTTCGCGAGCGGCGACACGATTCCCCCGGCTGCGCCCTCGGCCAATCCGTAGGCAGGCGGTCGGTCGGCTGGCACCGCGAGGCGTAAATCGACGCGTCGCTTCGGTTTGCTCGATCGGCGGGCGCGCTCGCCGACATTGGCAACGGTTGAGCGCCACCATTCCGAGTCGTTGCTCGTTTTCGTCATGAAAGAAATCACCTCGCGCCTAGCTTTGCTGAGTTTTTCGGTTTGTTTCGGTTTCGCTACGTTTGCTTGTGACGAGGGGGGCGCGAGCCCGAATACGGGCCAAGGCGGTCAAGCCGGCACCGGGGGCGCGGGAACTGCAACCGGCGGCAAAGTCGAAGGTCTGCTGGTCGATGACTTCGAAGATGGAGACGATCGACCCGCGCTCCCCGGTGGTTGGTACGGCTACACGGACGGCCCCAACGGAGGCCTCTCGACGTTGAGCTTCACCGGCGGCGTCGGCTCGTTCGTGGCCGTGAACGGCGAGGGATTTCAGTCGAAGAAGTCGCTCGAGGCGTCCTTTACGTTCGACCAAGGCACGCTCAGTTATCCGCCGTTCATCGGCATCGGGGTATCGCTCGGCAGCGCAGGCGCGCCCTTCGACGCTTCCGCCTATTCAGGCCTTGCGTACAGCTACCGCGGCGGCGCGCACCGGGTACAGCTTCAGACCAGCGAAGTGAAGGACTACGCCTACTACGGCGTGAACCTCCCCGCCTCGTCGTCGTGGAAGACGGTCGTGTTGCCCTTCGCGTCGTTCACTCAGGAGGATTGGGGCGTGCCGGTTACGCTCGAGACGAGCCACGTCTTGGGCGTCGACTATCAGCTGCGCGGCGCTACCGGCGACAGTGGCACGTTCGCGCTCGACGACTTGCTCCTCGCCGAAATCGCCAGGGGCGCGCCGGACATGACGGTGCAGTCACCGTCGCCACCCTCGGACGCCACCATCGATTCGATCGCCATTCCCAATCCGTTGCAGGCAAAGGCCGAGCGCTACTTGAGCCGCGGTTACAACGTGACCAACTGGCTCGAGCAGGCGCGTTTTTCGGGCTTTACCTATGACGAGAGCTTCGTCCAGAAGGTAGCGCAAGCCGGCTTCAAGGGCATTCGGCTGCCAATCGACTTCGACCTGTACGTCGCAGCGAGCGAAGGCCACGGGGACTCGCTCAGCGTGACCGTAGACCAAGATTTGTTCGACGTGATCGACGCGTTCGACACCTGGACCCAGGCGCACGGCCTATCGCTCACCATCGACTATCACCAGTACGCGACGCTCCCGGACAAAGCGGACCCAGACTCGATCGCCACGGCCGTGGCGCTTTGGGGCAAGGTCGCCGAGCACGTCGCCCAAAATCCGCGGGACGATCTGTTCCTCGAACTGTTCAACGAACCCGAGCTTTCCTTCGGTGGCGTCGACCCCAATCAGGCCGAATGGACCGCTATCGCCGAACGAATGATCGCCGCCATTCGTCGAAGCGATGCCGCGCATACCATCATCTTCGGTGACGTCGAGTGGTACGGCATCGGCCCGCTGTCACGGCGTACGCCGCTTTCCGATGAGAACGTGATCTACGCGTTCCACATCTACGACCCTTTCATCTTCACGCACCAGGGCGCCACCTGGGCCAACATGGGTTCGACCCACGGCCTGCCGTACCCTTACGACGCTTCGCGCTGGTCGGGCTACTACTCGGATCTCGGCTTCAACTCGGCCATGGAAGCTTGGGTGCTCAGCTCCGCGCAAAGCTACTACCGCGACGGCAATCGTTCCGCGTTGCGCAACAAGATTCTGCTCGCCAAGCGCTGGGCGGTCACTCACGACGTCCCAGTGATCTGCAACGAGTTCGGGGCCTACGACAAGACCTCGCTGCTCGAAGATCGCGCCCGATACTACACGGATATCGTTTCCATTTTCGACGAGCTCGCCATTCCTTGGCAGCACTGGTTCATGGTCATGGACGCATCTGGAGCGGTCATTCCGGAATACCAGGCCGCGATGCGGCTCGAGCCTTGAGCCGGGCGCTGCCAGGCTTCCGCGAGTCGGCGTTTCGAGTTACTGTCCTGGGTGCTTTCTCGGCTGGCTCGCCCGCTCGCGCTTGCCTTGACGTTCGGTTGCGGTGGGCGTGTCGCTGATCCTGACCCAGGTTCGAATCACAACGTAGATCGCTGTGCGCTGTCCGAGCGCACGCTGAGCTCGAAATTTGCGTGGCCCGACCCGGACGAAGCGCCGGCGTTGGTGTGGAACGGCGCGGGCTACGGCGTTGCGTGGATGGACTTTGGGCACGGCGTCGGCCCAATGGACTACAGCCAGTCCGGCACCTATTTCGCTGCGGTCGATGCCGCCGGGAACATCGTCGAAGCCGAGCATCGCATCGCCGCGGAAGCGCTCGCTGGAAGCCCGGCGCTCGCCTGGACCGGCGACGGGTACACCCTGGTTACCGCTGCGGGCGGTGCGCACTTCGCACGGCTAGACAGCGCCGGAGAGCCGTTGGGGCACGCGACGGAGCTTTCGGATGTTTGGTCCTTCCACTCACCCGCCAGCGGGGTCGCTTTTTCGGGCCAGAGTTTGGCGTTCGTGTGGCGGAATACCGACGACTCGCTGGTGAGCAGCTTGCTCGCCTGTCTGGAGCCGTCGGCGAGTTTGATCGCCGAGGGGAGTCTGGCCTCCGGAGTGAGAGCGAGTATCGATGCGAACGTAGTCTGGACTGGTGAACGCTTCGGTGTCACCTGGGCCGACGACCGCAGCGGCTCGTACGAGATCTACTTTGCGGAGTTCGATGCGCGCTGCCAGCCTCGCGCCGCCGTGGTGCGGATCTCCGACACCGACGGCGAAGCTTCGCACCCGAGCCTTGCGTGGAGCGGCGAGTTCTACGGGCTGTCGTGGCTCGAGCTCTACGCTGAAAACGACACTCGGGTACGTTTCCAGCGTATTACCCCGGCAGGGGAGCCGCTGGGCGAGGCCCTTGCGTGGAGCGGACGTCAGCTGGGCCTGGCTTGGACCGGCTTCGACTTCGCGCTCGTCTATCAAACGCGCTTGAAGAGTCCGAGCTCTCTGTATCTCTCGCGCGTCGACTCCGCCGGTCTTCGCACGAAGGATCAACTCGTTGCTGCAGATTGGAAGGGCTACGTCTGGACCGCAGCGGCGTGGAACCAGGGGCGGCTGGCGATCGTCTCGACACAAAACGAAATCGTCTTTCGCCTCGCCGAATGTCCGTAAGCGAGCGAGTTGGGGAGCGGTTTCGATCGCTCCGAACCTGAGCGATGCTCAGGCTCGGGGCGGACGCGAAGCCGTTTGCACGCGGCGAACGGCGGAAATACCGCGTCGCCGACAGCTCGACGTTTGGTTCCGAAGCTCCGGGCAATGCGAATGGACAGGGCTCGCGGCGCACGGAATACTCAGCTCGATGCTTCATCCGTCGGGCGTTCGGAGTCGGTCGTTCTTCGCGCGTCAGCTTTCGGAGCGATGACCCGTGGCGCGCCGCTCGACCAGCCTCGTCCGCAAGCTGCCGCGCCAGGCGCGGGCTCAAGCCACCGTCGGCGCGATTCTGGAAGCGACCGTGCAGATCTTGGAACGCGAAGGCTTGGACGCCGCCACCATGGCGCGCATTGCCGACGTGGCAGGCGTCAGCGTTGGGTCCATCTATCAATACTTCTCGCATCGCGATGCGATTCTGAATGCGCTCCAAGATCGCGAGTTCGAGCGCGCACTTTCGTTCGTTCAGGAGGCTTTGGCCGACGGAAATCTGAGCCAATCGCCGCGCGAAACCGTGATCTCGGTAGTGCGCGGCATGGCCGCCCTGTACCGCTCCTGCCCGGGCCTTCACCGCGTGCTCGCCATCGAAGGCCTGCGCGTGGCCAAGGCCGATCGCGTGCACGCCTTCGATTTGCGCATCATCGAGATCGTGCGCCATTTCTTGCTCGCCTCGAGCGCACCGCTCTTGCCCAAGAGCACCGAAGCCGCGGCCTTCGTGGCCTTCCAATCGGTGCGAGCCATCATGCTCGCTTGTTTGCTCGAACGCCCGCCTGGGCTCGACGAAGAGACGCTGATCCGCGAAGTAACGGATCTATTGCTGCGCTACTTGGTGCGCCAGGATGGATTGAGCGATGACCCAATTGAATGATTGTGTAACCTTCCGGCGCTGATCTGGCTTTTGCCAGAAGCTACGCCTCGAGCCGAACAAACGCTGCTCGACGTCGGGTGCGGCTGGGAGCGTGCTACGGTGCGGGCGATGGCAGCGCGAACTCGGCTCGGGATTGCACTGGCGTGCGGAGCGCTGGTGGTCGCGCTGCAAGCTGGATGTAGCGGGGAACGTGCAGCCAGCGACGACTGGCGAAACGCACCTGAGTGTCAGGGTTTCTCGGACGTAGAGGGTCCTTTCGGCACCATCCAGGCACGCATCACGAACCAGACCAGCGGCGCCATCTACCTCGGCTGGTCCCAGCTTCATTGTGGCCCCGGTGAGCTCGATCTGCTCGACATCGGCGACTCACACGGAAACCTTTTCAATGTCCCGGACTACCAATGCCCTCGCCGCTGCCAGTATCTGCAGCAGGGCTTTCCTGAGTATTGCGAGCCGCTTTGCCATCAAGTCGCGCCGATCAAGCTCGAGCCGGGCGAGAGCAAGCTGGTGCGCGGCAACACCCAGATGGATCGCTTTGCCCAGGTGACCAAGAGCTGCATGCTTCCGAAGTATCGGAATCTCGAGATCGAGAGCTGCGTCATCCATGGGCCGCTCGAAGCGGGGGTTTACACGTTCTCGGCTCACGCCGGCACGGACGTCAAATGCGGTTTGGCCGATGCTACGTCCTGTGCGGAGTCAGAGACGGTCTACGGCGGGGTCGAGCTGACCGCGAGCGCGACCGTCACCTTCGATGGCGCAACCCCGATCGGCAGTGACGACGCCCCCTTGGAGCTCGTCTTCGAAGAGCCTTAACGGTGCGGCGGGCGTTCCACTCGCTTCGAAATATTTCATGGTTCTGTGGCCGCGCGCGGCACGCATCGTCCGAAAGGGAGATTCTCGGGCGAGCAGTGATCGATTCGGCCATATTCTGCATTGGCTCACCCGTGACTATTCTGCGCCGCGCTCCTTCAGCGCTTCTTCTCTCGCTTGGCGTCCTCGGCGGTTCAGCCTGTTCGAACGGAGACGGAGCCGACAGCCCGACCGCGCCCACGGGCGGTCAGTCGAACACTGGAACGGGTGGTGCGGGAACGGCCTCCACCGGCGGTGGCTCCCTTGGTGGCAGCACGTCCACCGGGGGCCAATCGAATGTCACTGGTGGTCAGTCCGCGACCAGCGGGGGCACACCGAGCAACGGTGGTAGCACGAACTCAGGCGGCGCTTCGGCGTCCGGGGGCGCTGCGACATCGGGAGGAACCGTCACGACCGGCGGCGCTGGCCCTGGTGGCGCAGCGGGCTCGGCCGGAGCCAAAGCAACGGGCGGAGGCGTTACGACCAGCGGGGGCGCTGGAAGCACCACGGGTGGCTCAGCCGGAGCGAAGGCGACCGGCGGCACGGTAACTACCGGTGGTTCGACGACCAGCGGCGGCGCCGCGACGACCGGCGGAACGACGACTACGGGTGGCGCGACCAGCGCAACGCCGCTCGCGTTTCCGGGCGCACAAGGCTTCGGCAAGAAGGCGACCGGCGGCCGCACCGGCACTGTCTACCACGTTACCAATCTCAACGATTCCGGCGCCGGTTCCTTCCGCGATGCGGTGAGCACGGCGAATCGCATCGTGGTGTTCGACGTCGGCGGCTACATTCAGCTCGCGACCGCCGTTTCGGTGAAGAGCAACATCACCATCGCGGGGCAGAGCGCGCCGGGCGGGGGGATAGGTTTTCGCGGCGGCGAGATCTCTTTCGCCAAGGCTCAGAACATCATTTGCCGCTTCATTCGTGTTCGACCGGGCAGTGAGACTGCCAGCACCGAGGACGATGCGCTCAGCTTGTATTTGGCGCGCAACGTGATGATCGATCACTCGTCCTTCGAGTTCGGGCCGTGGAACAACATCGACGGCGTCAGTGACGATTGGCAGAACAACCCGGTCACCGACATCACCATTCAAGATTCGCTGATCGCAGATCCGACCGGGCAGCAATTCGGCGCGCACACCGAGTCGGTGTCCAGTCAGTGGGCTTGGTATCGCAACATCTTCGCGAACTCACACAATCGAAACCCGCTGGCCAAGGTCAACACGGTCTTCGTCAACAACGTGCTCTACAACTACTCCGCTGGCTACACCACGCACACCAGCACCAACTTCAAGCACGACATCGTCAACAACTATTTCATCTTCGGGCCGGCCTCCACGGGCACCGACAACACCTGGTTCCAAGTCGACAAGAACCAATCGATCTACTACGCGGGCAACGTCAAGGACACGAACCGCGACGGTAACCTCGATGGCGCGGCCACGACCCCGTATTGGTACCAAGGCGAAGGAACGATCCTCTCGAGCCCCTGGTCGACCGAGACCACGCTGAACACGCCGCTCAGCGTCGCCTCCACGTTCCGGGTCACGGCGTCGCTCGCCGGAACCCTGCCGCGCGACCCGCTCGACGCGCTGATCATCAGCCAAGTAATGACGCTCGGCAAGGGCACGACCGGCACCGGAGCCAACACCGTCGGTCCGGACGGAGCTCTCTACACCAGTCAGGCGCAGACCGGTCTCGCCAACAACGGCTACGGCACCATTGCCGGCGGCACTCGGCCGACCGACACCGACAATGACGGAATGCCCGACACGTGGGAGCGCGCAATGGGTTGGGATCCCGCGGTCAACGACGCGATGACCAAAGCTGCGGACGGCTACGCGCGGGTCGAGCAATACCTGAACTGGCTTGCCGCGCCGCACGCTACGAGCACGGCAGGGGCCGCAGCCGATCTCGATTTGTCGGCCTATGCAGCGGGGTTTGCGCCAGTCTCTCCGACCTACACGGTGAGCGGCGCGCAGAACGGCAGCGTCACCCTCAGCGACGGCCACACGGCGCGTTTCCAGCCCACCGCGGGTTTCCACGGTCTCGCGTCGTTCTCGTTCACCGTGACCGGCTCGGATGGCACGTCGTATACGAGTCAAGCTTTGGTAATGGTCGCGCCGTAGGCGCTCGGCCGTGGCTGAATTCGTGGAGTGGCTTCGGTTCTGGTTCAGTCTCGGCCGTCTTCCAGATGAGGAACTGCTCCGGCCGGCCGAGCTCGCGATACACCGCTTGAATGTCCTTGCCCCCGTTCTCCTCCAACGCACCAATCAACACGCAGATCCGGACAGGAAAGCGCTCGAGCG
Source organism: Polyangiaceae bacterium (assembly GCA_035549735.1). Taxonomy (GTDB): domain Bacteria; phylum Myxococcota_A; class Polyangia; order Polyangiales; family Polyangiaceae; genus PMG-095. The sequence goes on from DASZQI010000049.1 coordinate 93,023, forward strand.
GTACGGGTCCGTCGAGCAGTCGATCGCGGTCGTGGTTTCGAGATGCACAGCTACGGCCTCATGTGGGTGGGCTTTCGACGCTACTGGCCGGACTGGCCCGCGCCTTGGTACGCTACATGCGCTGCCGCTTTCGTTCGACGACCCTCCTTGAGCAGGACGGTGGCGGAAACCGGGACTGTCAGCTCTCGGACGGATCGGCGGTCAGGGACGCCGTGCTTGCCCCAGGCTAGCGTTCGGGCATGAATTTCGCGCCAAATCAGGGACAATTCTAGGGCATCTTAGCTCCGCGCTGGTTCGGCCGTTGCATAGCCATGGCCTCGAGCCCCGCAGCCAAGAATCACGCCACTTCCGGCGCGCCTTCGGTCGCGTTCGACGAGGAACTCTGGTTTGGCACGAACGACGGTGAGGCCGCTGAAACAGCCGCCGCACGCAGCATGGCAGCCACGGCCGGCAAGCTGCTGGGCGCGCGGCCCTTTCCCGAGTCTGCACGCAAGCTAGCCGAGCTTTCCAGCCGGGAGTCGACCACCATCCAGGAGTACGTGCATGTGCTCGAGCAGGATCCGGCCCTCTCCGCGAAGCTGCTCAAGGTGGTAAATTCTGCAGGCTTTTCGTTGCGACAGCGTTGCACGTCGGTGCGGCACGCGGTCACGATCGTGGGCTCAAAATACCTACATCAGATCGCGACGACGGCGGCCGTGCTCGACATGTTCAACTCCGAGAGCGCGTACGCGGTGAGTGTGCTTTCGCACTCTGCGGTCATGGGTGCGTTTTGCCGCTATCTCGGCGCTCACGTAGGCCTACCTGCCGAGGAGCTGTTCACGATTGGCGCGCTCCACGACATCGGCAAGCTGATGATGCTCGACACCTTCGGCGAGGAGTATCTCAGCTTCGCGAGCAAAGCGCCCGCCCAGGCCGACGCTCTCCACCCGCTCGAGCGCGAGAAGTACGGCTTCGATCACGCGGTGTTGGCCGCGCACGTGCTGAAGGCCTGGCACATCCCGGAGCCCGTTCCAAAGATCGTCGCCTGGCATCACGAACCTGCGCGGGCGCTACAGAGCTCGACCGCGCACGCCACCTTGGTGCAGACCGTCCGCCTCGCCGACGCGCTCGTGCACGCGCTCGCGGCTGGCGCACAGCGGGACCAGGCCTCTCTCCTCGCTCAACACGACGCCGCGAACTACCTCGACATTTCCGAGGCACAGCTCGCCGCGATGTGGCCCGAGCTCTCGCAACTGCGGCTTCAAGCTCTGGAGCAAGACAGTGACGACGATGCACCGGAGAGCGCGTCAGCCGCGCGCATCAAATCGCAACCAAGCAAGCCGAGCGAGGCACAGCTGGTGCCGAAGCAGTTTCCGTGCGTCGAATGCGGCAGCGCCAGCTTCGGCTCGACCTGCCCGGCTTGCGGCTCCAACCTGTGTCCCCAGCACCCAGTCGGCTCCTCCGGCTGGTGCGCGCGTTGTGATCGAAGTTATTCCCAGTTTACGGCCAAGACAGGTTTGCCGCTGCTCGCCACCTTGCTGTTCGTGGTTGGCGCGCTGCCTTCTCTTTACCTCGCCTGGACGCAGGGGCCGCTCGCGGGCTTGCTAGGCGCCGTATTCCTCGTCTTCGTGGCCATCATCGGCAAGCGCTCGTACCTGCGCACGATGTTCCTGCGCAGCGTCGTCAAATCGAGCGAGCCTTAGACTTGGGCGACAGCGCTCCGAGTTGCGAGTGTTCACGGCCGCGTCGCGATCGCTCGGCGAGTGGCGTCATGTGGCTCATATCAGCCTCACCACGGACTCTTCCGTCATCAGCGCCTTCCCGGTCTTCAAATCTCGCACGCTCGCGATCAGCCAGCGCTCGGCATTCACGCCGAAAGTGATCTCGAGGCGAGGCGCTCGATCCTGCGGTTGATGCGGAGGGTCCAGGAACCCGAGCGTGGGGTTCGATTCATTCAACTTCACGACGTACTTGGACGCCGAATTTGCGGCCGGCTCTCCGAGCGCGTGCACGTTCCCTTTCGCATCCCAGCCGAAACGGCCTGTCTGTCCGCTATTTCGTCCGATCTCGCACACCACCAGCTTGAACAAGGTCTCCGAGGTCCCTTGCGAGCAAGTCGGCACGAGCTGTCGCTTCCAGAAATCAGGCGCGGTTGGGAAACGCGTGCCCGCTGGCACGATGGTCGTGTACGCCGGTTCGTGTGACTTCACGTCGTGCGTCAAAAATGCGTAGTCGTGCACGATGAAATCGCTCTGCGTGAGCCGGCCCGCTGAAAAGGCGGAGGCACCATAGGCGACCGCTTCGAACGGCTGAAACGCGCGCACGCGCTCGCGGCCAAAGCGCGCCTGAAACAGCGAGTAGACGCCGGGCAGCAGCGTCGAACCGCCCACCATCAGCACGTCATCGACGCTCTCGAGCGGGTGCGCGGCGGCGCGGCTCTGCGTCTCGATGCTGGACAGGCACTCTTCGATGGCGCGATACACACCGCGGCGCGTGATGAGGTCGGTCAAATCCTCCCGCGTGATCTCGGAAGCGGTCGCAGGCCCGCCCAGCCTGGCCTCGAACTTGCGCAGCTCTTCCGGCAGCGTCGCAAAGAAGGTCGCTTGGCCCTTGAAGTAGATTTCTTCTTTGACTCGTCGCGCTTCCTCCACGAGCAGGTTGCGCCAAATGTCGTCCGGCTCGGCGGCGAGGTCGTAGCCAAAGCGCTGGCACAACTCGTCCGCGAGCCAGCCGTCGACGTCGTTACCCCCGAGCAGAGCTCCCGCCTTGGCGATGATCTTGGCAGAACCCTGTTCCGCGCGATTCGGCTCGAGCTGAACCAGAGCGATGTTCAAGGTGCCGCCGCCGAAATCCACGACCAGGATCAGCCGTCGTCGTTCGAAGCCGATGCCATACCCGAGCGCGGCTGCCACCGGTTCGTCCAGGCAGCGGACCCGCTCGCAACCGAGCTGAGCAAACAGGCGCACGACCTCCATTCGGTACGATTCGTAGGCCTCGACCGGCGTGGTGACGACGAGGTCGCGAATGCGCTCCCCGGTCTGGCGCTTGGTTTCCGCCAGCAGCTCGCGCACGAAGCAGCGGGCCACTTCACGCGCGGTGATCGGGCGCGCCCCCAGGCGAGCGAGCGTGTGCAGCGGCGCGCGGCCGAGCAAAGTCTTGAACGTTCGCGCAAAGCCGGGCCGAGCGTGGCCCTGGTTGCGTTCCAGCGCGGGTCGTCCGATCCACGCCCACTGTCCGAAAAAGAAATGTCGGCTGAGGGTGCCGTTGCGGCCCAGCTGCTCGAAGAAACCCCGCGCTGGTAATACCTCGGTAGCGGAAGGGATCAGGCGCGGCGCCAGCAGAGAGTCGTCCGAATCCGCGTCGCGGCAGAGTCCCGGCAAAGACAGCCAGCGCGGGGCGTCGGTCTCGTCGTCCCAGTGTGCAATCCCGGTGTTGCTCGTCCCGAGGTCAATCGCCCAACCGCGCACATGCCGAGTCTACTAGTATTTTCCGCGCCGCGTGCCGGCGCGCTTTTCGGGCGCGCGTTCGGGGCAAGAATCGCGCTAGCATCGGCTCCCTATCCTGAATCGGAGCAACGCGACGCATGTCAGAGGTATTGTTGGTGACCGGTGGTGGGCGTGGAATCGGCGCGGCGACCGCGCGGCTGGCGGCGCAGCGTGGCTATCGCATCGCGCTCACGTTCGCTCGGGACGCGGAGCGCGCGGAGAACGTGGTCGCCGAAATCCGCGCGCAGCACGGTGAAGCCATCTCCATTCAGGCCGACGTGAGCGTAGAGGCGGACGTGGTGCGCTTGTTTCGAACGGTCGACCAGAAGCTCGGCACGCCACGCGTGCTGGTCAACAACGCCGGCGTGGTCGACCAACAAAAGCGGGTCGAGGACTACAGCGCTGAGCGACTTGCCCGCATGTTCGCCGTGAACACCATCGGGAGCATTCTGTGCGCCCGTGAGGCCGTGCGTCGCATGTCTACCGAGCGCGGCGGTCGGGGCGGTGCGATCGTGAACGTCTCGTCGACCGCGGCCCGCATCGGCTCCCCCGGGGAGTACGTCGACTACGCGGCGTCGAAGGCGGCGATTGATACGTTCACGCTCGGCCTGGCCAAGGAAGTGGCCAGCGAAGGCATTCGCGTGAACGCCGTGCGCCCCGGCATCATCGACACCGAGCTTCACGCCAGTGGCGGTGATCCAGAGCGCGCTGCGCGCCTTTCTCCGCAAATTCCGATGGGCCGCGCCGGTCAGGCAGAGGAAGTGGCGCGCGCGATCTTGTGGCTGGCTTCTGACGACGCTTCGTATACGAATGGCGCTTTGCTCGATGTGAGCGGCGGACGCTGAAGCGCTATCGAGCACTAACGCGCGCGCCGAGCATCGGGCGGAACGCAGCACGATAGACCCAGGCCAGGTAGAGCTCGATGGCGACCAGAGCGACCGCCAAACCTAGCCCGGTTGGAGCGAGGAAGACGTGGAAGGCGAGGATGTTGACGAGCACCGGCGCGAGCAACGCGAGCGCGAGCGGGACGAAGCGGTTCGAGAGCAACAAGGCACCAGTCACGGCTTCCGTACCCAGGATGAGCGGGAACAAGTAGCCTGACTTCATGAACGCGGCGCCGAGCGCCATCGCGCCGGCCGGCATGGCCGAGGCATCCGGCGGCGGGAGGAAGTTCAGAAAGCCGTTGAGGCCCGACACGAGGAAGATGAAGCCCAGGGCGCAACGCGCCACCGCGGGAAGGTGGCGCGTCAAAGGGGCGAGGGAGGAGCGGGTTCTGGTAGCGGGGGTCAGGGCGAGCGTGGAGTTCATGGCGTGCCTCGTTTTCTTCGGGTTGATGCTCGAAGCAGGCGCCTTTGCCTGGCTTCAACCAGACGACGAACGGCGACGGACCGGATCGACAGGGCATCGCGCTTTTCTTAGAAGTGGCGTTGGGCCTCATCCGGCCGGCGGTTTTCGCTCCTGTGGGGTTTGCGTCTGCTAACCGACGGCCAGCGACCGCGCGTCCAGAATTCGAAGAGAAATTTCCGACTTGCAGTTTGCCGGCACGCTCCGCAACCCAATCGCGGGCTGACTCCACGGCGAGCGCTGCCGAACACGATCAGAACGAGGCTGACAGCGAGCAGCGTCAGCGCGAGCGGCCGGAGTAGGGGGGCGAGAATTGCGGCGTAGTGTGCGCCAACCCCCGCCGCTGCCAACCATGCGGCGACGCACAACGGGCACTTCGGGACCGACGCCCACAAGAGCCCCGCGCCGACGGCCGAGGCCGTGCTAGCCGCGCGCGATAGCGGCGCGGACATCGCTCAGCCCGCCTTGCGCGCGTATTCGTCGCGCAGCTTGACCCAGGACTGAGGCTGCTCGCCTTCGTCACGACCTTTCGGCACCAGATCGAGATAGTGATAGGCAGTATTCAGCATGTCGACCCCACGCGAATAGCAAGAGTAGGTGTGATAGATCGCGCCATCGGTGTCGCGATAGAACACGCTGATTCCCACCAGGTCCGTGCGTTTGGTCGTGAGCGGACGATAGTTGTATTGCACGGTACCGGTTTCGAGCTGTGCACTGCGAAAAGAGGCCTGAAAGTCGTAGTTGAAGTCGCTGCTGCCCGACGAGAGCCATTCGAACGACCAGCCCAGTCGCCGTTGTTGGGCGACGAGCTTCTCGCGCGGTGCTCGCGAGATTGCGACGAACGAGACATCGCGTGCATTCAAGTGCGGGACGACGCCGTTGAAGTTATCGGCCCAGAAGCTGCAGCTCTTGCAGCCATGCTCCCACTCCGGCGCGAACATGAAGTGGTAGACGATGAGCTGGGACCGCCCCTCGAACAGCTCGCCCAGCGTGCGCTGGCCGTTCGAGCCTTCGAAAGTGTAGGTCTTGTCGACGCGCTCCCAGGGGAGTGCACGGCGCGCTTCGGACAGCGCGTCCCGAGCGCGAGTGAACTGTTTTTCTTTTTCGAGCAGCTCCCCGCGAGCTGCAAGCCAAGTTTCATGGTCGGCGATGGCGTGTTGGGTCATGTTTTCAGGCCTTTTCAGTGGTTGGAACCGGCTCTCGGTCACCTCCCACTAGGTAGCTCGCGGCGCGCCGGGCAGTGAGTAACAAGGCTGGCGCGATCCCGGCGCCCGGGTCTAAAACCTGGCTATGGACTCGATGCTGAGCACGGCGGCGCGCGCTCTCTCCGTCGGGGACCCCTTGCTGGCTTTGAAAGGCATCGCGCTGCGCAGCGATGCACCTGCGCTCGCGCTGCGCGGCGTGGCCATGGCACAGCTCGGTGACCTGCAGCGAGCGCAAAAGCTCCTGAAGCGAGCCACGCGCGCTTTCGAGCCGAGCGAGGTGTTGGCGCGCGCGCGCTGCGTCACTGCGCAGGCCGAGGTCGCTTTGGCCTTGCGAGAGCTTTCTGGTAGCGAACGCGAGCTCGTGCAGGCCGCGCGTGTGCTCGAGCAGCGTGGGGACCTGGGCAATGCATTTCTGGCGCATCTCATTCTTGCGCGACGACGCGTTCTGCTCGGCCGTGTCGGCGAAGCCGCCAACCTGCTCGCTCGGCTGAACGTGGCCGGTGCCCCACCGCGACTGGGCGCGGTGGCGGAGCTGGTATCAGCGGAGATCTTCGTTCGAAAGCTGCAGCCCGAGCTTGCGGCAGCGGCGCTTTCGCGCGCGCGCCGAGCGGCCTCCTTGGCCAAAATTCCGGCACTTTCGTGGGAAGCGGAGCGCGCTCGAAAACAGCTGGCAGCTCCGGCGGCCCGGCTCGTTCAGGCCGGTGAATCTCGCTTGCTCGACCTGGCGGAGGTGGGGCAAACCTTGCTCACTCGCGAGCTGGTCGTCGATGCCTGCCGGCGCGAGCTGCGTTCCGACTCGCAGGTCCTGAACTTGCGTAAGCGGCCGATCCTATTTTCGCTGCTCAGCGAGCTGGCCCAAGCGGCCCCGGCCCCGGTGTCGCGAGAGCGCTTGATAGCCAGCGCCTTCGGCGCCTTGCGCGTGAACGAATCACACCGGGTGCGCTTGCGCGTCGAGATTGGGCGGCTGCGCAAGGTGCTGGCAACGCTGGCCGGGATTTCTGCGACGAGCGAGGGGTTCGTACTCGAACCGCGGGGCGGGCGGCGCGTGTCCTGTCTGTTGCCGCCTGCAGAAGGGGAGGCGAGCGCGCTCGTCTCGCTGCTCGCGGGCGGCGAGGCCTGGTCGACCTCGGCTTTGGCGCTGGCGCTCGGTAAGAGTCAGCGCAGCGTGCAACGTGCGCTCAGCGCGTTGGAAGAGACCGGCACGGTGCGCGGCATCGGCCAGGCACGGGCGCGGCGCTGGGTGATGACGCCGAGCGCCGGATTCGCGACAACCTTGTTACTCGTCGGGCAGAGCACCCTGGGCTAGGTAAGTGAGCATGAAGAACGCAGTCGCCGAGGTCGTCCGCGAATATGGCCCTTTCGAGGGTTGCGAGCAGGTCCACGGTGTGACCTTCGACGGGGAGCGCACCTGGTTTGCCACGGGCGATCACTTGCAGGCGTTCGATCCCAACACGGGTGAGCCCAATGGCAATCTGCCTCTCGCAGCCGACGCCGGGACCGCCTTCGACGGACGCTACTTCTATCAATTGACCTCCGATCGCATTCAGAAGGTCGATCCGAAGTCTGGCAAAGTACTCTCCACGATTCCGGCGCCAGGAAAGGGCCGGGACTCCGGGCTTACCTGGGCAGAGGGCTCACTTTGGGTCGGCCAGTATCACGATCGCAAGATTCACCAGATCGATCCCGAGACCGGTCAAGTACTTCGCACTCTCGAATCCGAGCGCTACGTCACGGGCGTCACGTGGGTGGAGGGGGAGCTGTGGCATGGGACCTGGGAGGGCGAAGAGAGCGACCTACGTCATATCGACGCGAACACCGGCGAGGTCTTGGAGCGCTTGACCCTGCCCCGTGGCGCGGGCGTCAGCGGCCTCGAATCGAACGGAAAAGATCTATTCTTCTGCGGCGGTGGTTCGAGCGGCAAAGTGCGCGCGGTGAAGCGCCCGCGCAAGCGCTAGGCGTCAGCGCGTGCTGGCGCGGCTTTCGGGCGCTCACCGCTGGCGAGCGGGTGCGGCTTTTTTAGCGAGATAGTCGTCGCACCCGCTCGCTCGGCCAGCTCATTCGAAGCCGATATGGTTCTTGTCGTTCAGGAAGCGGCCACCCGCGTGAAAATCTTTGCCGGCGGCGCTCACGTCCCAGCGATGCAGCTGGACCTTGACTTCCGGGTGCGTTCCGCAGGCGCAGATGAAGCAGCAACCGGAGTCTTTCACCGAATGCGTGCCGCTCATCGCGAAGAAGGTTTGGACCTCGCCCATGAAGGTCGCAAAGGATCCAATGCTGGAACCGTTGACCTTGACGGTAGTCTGGACCGAGCCACCACCCGCGAACGGCGCGATCGAGAATTTGCTGTGCGTCGCGTTTGCTTGCGCAAACAGGCCACCGCTCCAGTTCGGATTGCAGAAGAAGAAGACGCCGTTCTGCGGGCAGAAGTTAGCGCGGAAGAAGGCGCCATCAGCGCCCGTGAGTGCCTGCTGCGAGCGCCCGATGTTGCCCGCCTTCGACGAAGTGCTCGTCAACTGCGGGGCACTCGACACCTCTCCATGGACCTCCGTGGGCGCCACCGCCTGGCTCTCCGCCTCGGCCACTGGCACCAGCCGCGCGGTCGGATTGCGAAGCAACGCTTCGGGTACGGTGCGCTGGGGAGCCAAAGCGACGAACAGCTCTGCCGCGGAGAGCTTCGACAAGTCCAGCGCGGCCAGGGCCGAAGGCGTCCCGACCAGCTGTCGCTCGCCGACGACCAAATTGCCCGAGGCATCTTGGTAGAAGTTCACGACGTGGCCGGCCTCGAGATCGATGTGCGCCACGCGCCCGTTGAGGTCGTCCAGGCGCTCGCGCAGCTGCGCGAGTTCGGCCGAAATGACCGTCGGATCCGCGCCATTTGCGAGTAGGACGTCCGCGCGCGAAAGCTCGGCGGTGGCGTCCGCCAAAGTGGCGGGAGCAACATCGAGGTGTTGCTCCTGTGACGATGCCGATTCGGAGCCCTCGGCTCCGCACCCCACTGCAGAAAAACACATCAGCAAAGCGGCCGCTTTCAGAACAGTTTTCATCTTGGTTCTCTCCGTTTCGAACGGATGGCTTGTCCGGCCACCCAGCAGGCTCTCGCCTCCGATTCGCGACCCGCGAGTTGGCGAGAGCGAGGCGACCGTACCGATCCGAATCTGACCGCGTTCTGACTTTGCTCTGATTTGGCGAAGCCTCGAGCCTTGCTATCGTTGGCCTCGGTGGAGAGCTCGGTGGAGAGGGCGCAGGTCATTTTTGTGTTCGGTCCTTTCGAGGCGGACGAACGCCGCTTCGAGTTGCGACGTCGTGGGCGCGTCGTTCCGCTGCAGCGCCGCACGCTCGAGGTGATCTTCTTCTTCCTGAAAAACCGCGGCAGGCTCATTACGAAGCGGGCTCTGGTGCAAGGCCCGGGCGGCGGAGTGTCGGTCGGAGATTCTGCGATGTACCGCGCGGTGATGCTGGCTCGGCGCGCGCTGGAAGACTCGGGGAGCAAGAGCTTCATCGTCACCGTGCGCGGCGCGGGCTACCGCTTCGACGGTGAAGTGCGCGAGATTTCGGCCGTCGCCACACATGAACCAGCGGCGCCTACAGACGGACGCCCTGGAACCGAACCGCGTGCGGTGCTGCGCCGAGAGCAACTGATCGGGCGAACCCGTGAGAGTGCGCAGCTCAGCCGTCACCTCGAGGTTGCGCGAACCGGCCGCGGCGTAACGGTCGTGCTCTCGGGCCCCGCCGGCGTGGGCAAAACGGCGTTGGTCGAGGACTTCGCTGCCGAAGCCCGTACCCGGGGTGCGCGCGTCGCGTGCGGGCGAAGCTGGGAAGGGGAGGGCGCCCCCGCACTTTTGCCGTGGGCGGAGATCGTACGCACGCTCGCTCCGCCCGGCGCTGACTTTTCAGGCAACGAATGGCCGCCGGGTTTCTCGGACTTGCTGGCGCAGCTCGTGCCCGAACTGGCCCCCGCGCATCGGTCGAGCGAGGCGATTTCGCCGGCGCGCGAGCGGACCACGCACGAGCGCTTTTGGCTGTTCGGCGCGCTCGCTCACTTTCTGGTGATGCAATCGACGCCTGGGCCGCTCTTACTCGTGCTCGAGGACTTGCAGGCCGCAGACGAGGCGTCCGTGCTCATGCTGCACTTCCTACGACGATCGATGCGTCAGTCGCCGCTCTTGGTGATCGTGACGCTGCGGGAAGGCGAAGGCGCAGACCGAGCCTGCATTCGGGACCTGCTCGCGTCTGGACCCGACGAGGTAAACCAGCTTGCTTTGGGCGGGCTCGCCGCGGACGAGGTGCAAACTTTGCTCGAGCGCATTCAGGGTTACGCGCCGAGCGCTTCCACCGTCGAGACCGTGTTCCGCTTCACGGAGGGGAATCCTTTGTGGATCGGCGAGCTCGCACGAGCGGGCTGGGTCGAGAGCATGGCCCGAGGGCAGGCCGTCCTCGCGGGGCAGTCGTTGCCGGTTCCCGAACGCGCGCTGGGCTGGATGGCAGAGCGAATGCGCAGCCTACCCGACGGCGCAATACGCATCGTGCGCGCGGCGGCCGTTATGGGTCGTGAGTTCTCCTGGCCATTCTTGGTGGAAATGCTGGGGCTCGCGCTACCGGAAAGTCTATGCTTGCTGCGCGTCGCACTGGACTCGGGAATCATCGAAGCTTCACCCGAGCGCGCCGGAGCATTTCGCTTCCCGCACGCGCTGGTGCGCGACGCCGTGTGTTGCACGGTGCCAGCTGACCTCGGCTACGAGCTGCACGCGCGGATCGCTACCGCCCTCGCGGCCGACCCAGCACAAGACGCTCGGCGGGTCGCGAGTTTGGCGCATCACGCCGCTGCCGCCATCCCTCTGCTCGGGCCGCGCCCTGCCATCGAGCACGGCCTTACCGCCGCCCAGTACGCGCGAAAGCTCTGCTCCTATGAGCTTTCGGCCTGGCACGGCCATCAGGTCCTGGGGTTTCTCGAGCTCGCCTCACCGAGCGACGATTCGTTGCGCTTTCAAGCTTGGTTGGCGGTTGCCGAGTGCGAGTCCCTGGCCGGGCGTAGCGCTGCCGCCATGGACTCTTTCGAAGCCATGATGTCCGCATGCCTCGCCGGCGGACACAGCGAAGCCTTCGCGCGCGCAGCGCTCTCGTGTTTCGAGTATGCGCGCGAAGTCGCCGTGGCTTCACCGGTCTTTCATGGCCGCATCAATCAAGCCTTGGGCCTGTGCGCTGAACCGAGCGCGCTCCGTGCGCGCTTGCTCGCGGTGCATGCCGTGTTGTCCTTCTTCTACGCGCCCGCACGAATTCGCACGCAACAGGCCGAGGACGCCATCGCCATGGCTCGCGAACTCGACGAGCCTCGCGCGCTGCTCTCGGTCTTGCGCCACACTCACCTCGCTGTGCTCGCTCCTACCGCGCACCGTCGGGCACTGAGCAGGGCGGAAGAAATCGCGAACTTGGCGGACAAATTTCGCGATCCAATCGCCCGGTTGGAAGCGCACTTTTGGTGCGCGCAGCACGCGTTGGATTTCGGAAATGGCCTGCGGTTTCGGACAGAGGTCCACGCGCACGCGCAGCTGGCGGCGCTGATTCGACATCCGGTGCACCTCTGGTACGGCGCCTTGCTCGAGAGCGTGCGAGCGCTGCTCGACGGGGAACTCTCGGACTCTATAGAGAAAGCGCGCGCGGCCTCCGAGCTCGGCTTGGCTGCGGCCGGGGCAGTCAGCGCGGACTCTTACGTTGGTGGACAATTGCTTGCTCTCGCCTGGCTGCACGAGGGCGAGCCGCGAAGACAGCTGTTCGCCGAGGTCTTGCTGCTTGGCCAACGCGTACTGGCCGTCGCTCCTGGATTCTCGGCCTGGCGCCTGGCGACTCTCGTGGCTCGTGTCGAGACCGAGGGCGCCTCGAGCGCGATTGAATACCGAAGCGCGGCTGCCGCATTCGAGGACACCCCCGAGGACGCTTACTGGCTGCTTTGCGCGGCGCTACTCGCCCATCTCGCGATCCAGTTCCGAGACACCGCATTGTTGGTGACTCTCGAGCGGCGGCTCGCTACGTTCTCGGAGCTGCACGCCTCGGTGACGTCGCTTTACTTGGGGCCGGTTTCGTTCCACCTCGCTCGCATCGCGGAATCGCTCGCCAACATCGAGACCGCGCGCGCTTGGTACCAGCGAGCGGCAGCACAAGCCGCAGAGTGTCGGGCCGTGCCCTGGCAGCACGCGGCGCAGGCAATGCTGGCCCGACTCTCTCCGCGCCTACGCGCCGTGAAGGCGACCGGCGCGATTCCCTAGGCTTTTTCTGCCCTAATCAGGCCGTTTCGCCAGCGCTCGCTCAGCGCAGCCCGTAGTCCTTCGCCATCTTCTCGTACAGAGCCATCTTTTCCGGGATGGCGACGAAACGGTTCCAGGCGCCGTTCGTGGAGAAGAGCGGGTCGTTCGGGTGAGTTTCGTAAGACCGCGTCGGATCCCAGTTGAAAGTGCCGAGGCCGCGCTTGTTCGGAAGATTGAACATGGTGTCGTTGGCCGCGCGCTGCTGTGACGAATATTCGGCGACGATGAACTTCAAATTCGGGTAGCGGGTGGCCAGCGCAGCGAAAGTCGTTTGCCATTCCGCGGGCGTGCCCTGATAGCCCGCCACCCCGTTGGGCCCCGCTGCGTAGCAGGACTGTCCGAGAATATCGAAAGCCACGTTTTGCGCGAGCACGCCATCGAGCCACCACTGCGAAGTGCTGGTGTTGTTGCACTTCTCGATGTGCAGCATGATCTGAATGGCTGGGTTGACCTCACGCACGGCGCGAATACCTGCCTTCAGCAAGGTCGCGAAGTTCGTGAAGTTCGAGTTGGTGACGTGCCCCGATTCCCAGAGCATGCCGTTCGTGATTTCATTGCCGACCTGCACGATGTCCGGCATTGCGGAAGCGGCTTTCAGCTGGGTGACCGCGTCCTTCGTGTAGTTGTAGACCTGCGTTTCGAGTGCGCTGAGTGACAGGTTCGCCCAGGCCGCGGGCGGCTTCTGCGCGCCGGGGTTGGTCCAAGTGTCGGAGTAGTGCAGATCGAGCAGAAAGCCCATGCCGATACTCTTCACCCGCTTCGCCAGGGTAATGGTGTGCGCCAAATCGCGGAAGGGTTGCTCCATAGTCTCGGCAAAGCCGCCGGGGGCGCCGGGGTTCACGAAGGTGTCGATGCGAATGAAGTTGAAGCCGTGATCCTTCAACAACTGCTCGAGCGGCTTTTCCTGGCCGGCGTCGGTGTAGGTCGCCTTCCAATATTCGTCTTCCATCGTGATGGTGACGTCCGCGCCCAAAATGAAAGGCGGCATGTAGACGCCGCTGTTGCCACCGCTTCCGCCGGTGCTCGGGGTACCGCCGGTTGCTGCACCGCCGCCCGCTTTTCCTCCGGTTGCCGGCGCTCCGCCCGTTGTTGAGCCACCCGGGCCGCCCCCGCTGCCGCCTTTACCGGCGGCGCCGCTGCTTCCCCCACCCGTGCTCGTGCCTGCGCTGCCGCCGGTCGTCGATAGTCCACCAGTTGCCGACAGTCCTCCAGTGACGCTCGCGCCCCCGCTCGACGTGCCACCGGACAGACTCGAGCCTCCGCTGCCACCCGCCATGCTGCTTCCGCCGGACGGGGCCGTCGTGCCGCCGCTGGTATTTCCGCCTTGCCCGGGTACGCCCGCGGTGCCACCAGAACCCACCGCCCCGCCGCTCACACCGCTCGCGCCACCCGTCGAGGTCGCGGGCTTTCCATCCGAACACGCAGCGGCCGAGGCGAGCAAGAGTGCGGAGGCGAACACGAGGTTGAGACGGATGCTTCGCTTCCAAGCCGGCATTGCGGGAGCCATACGCTAACTTGTCCCCGATTGCCCGCTTCGGCCGGCAGCAATTCGTCGGGTTCCCGCAAAATAGCCGGGAACCGGCTGGCATCCCCGAACTTTTTCACTCTGGGGGGCGAGAGCTTCGCTGCTCGTACGCCTCGAGCGTCCCTCGGCTAGCGGACAGTGCGGTGAGAAAGAACGGCCGACCCCGTTAGTCCAGCGTGGTGCGCAAGACCCGCGCGACGCTGAGCACCTGATCGCTCGACTCTTCCATGGCCCCGCGGATCAGCCGATAGCGCACGTCGCCCTCTTCACACATCCCGCCTTCGTCGAGGTCCCTACGGATGGTGAGCAAGCGTGGGCGAGAATCGTTCGCTGGGACCTGACTCATCACTGCGTCGGGATCGCTCGGGAAGCTTGCAATCGACTCGGGCTCCAACGCGAGACGGATGGCGCGCGGGGCAATCACCGCGCCGTCCGCCCGAGTAACGTCGCTTGGCGTCAGCCACAGACGGAGAGCGGGCGCCGGTAGCGCCGCCACTCGAAACGGCGCACGCGGCGCCGATCGAGCGCTGCTGCCGAGCGCCATGAGCGCGTAAGGGAAGGCTGGTGCTTCGGGCCCTTTCGCCCCGGCGCTGGCGGTGATTGTCATCACCAGCAGGCTCAGCCAAAAACCACGCATCCGCCAAGCATGCGGCTGCCTGCCGAGCTCCGCAAGCGGGTCGCTTTCGAGGCACGAAACGCAGCCTGGAATACGACGGGTATGCGGTTCCGCTCGAAGGCCGAAAACCAAGAAGACGGGCAGGCGCGGCCGCTGCCCCGTGATTTGCGGCCGCGCGTTGCCCAATGCCACGACTCGGCGCAGAGCGCGCACGTAGCATCGAGGCCAGCAAAAATCTTGGATCGATGTGTAACGGGGCGGCAGCGAACCGCTTTCAGCCGGCGTAGCCACCCTCGTCGAGGAAGCGCTGCTCGTCTTGGGTCATGCTGCGGCCCAGAATTGGGTTTCGGTGCGGGAAACGACCGAAGCGTTTGATGATGTCGCGGTGGCCTTCCGCGTGCTCGATGGTCGCTGCACCGAGGCGCTGGCTGAGCGCAACCGAGCGTTCTTGATCAGCGAGCACCTCCGAGTGGGCGAAGGGTAAGTAGAAGAACAACGACAGCGCAGGCTCGACTTCGAGGTCATGGCCAGCCCGGATCGCTTGGCGCGCGAGGCTCCTGCACTTTTCATCGGTGGCGTACATGCGCTTCGTGCCTCGAAAGGCGTTGCGTGGGTATTGATCGAGCAGCAAACAGAGGGCGAGCGCCCCTGCGGCGCTGCTAAGCCAGCTGTCGAGGTCACCGCGCGCGGCTGCTTCGTGAAGGGTCGCGAAACGTTCCCGGAAGCGCCGATCGAACTCGGCGCTCTTGGCAAACCAGAGGCTCGGACCGGCGTCCTTCCAGAAGGCGACGACGGCCTGCGCGTCCTCCGCACTACCGCTTGGCGGGGGCGAGGAGTGACCGCCTAGGCGGTCGCTGACGGAAGCGGCTGCGGACATGAGCATGGCACGATGAGTCATCCACATTACGGATCTCCTGGTTTTCCCCCGCCATCGCAGGGTCGATGGGCGATGAATGGCATTCGTGCGGTAGTGAATCAAATGATACGATTTCACTATTGTGATGAACGATATTGATCTGAGTCGCGCCGATCTGAATTTGCTGGTCGTGTTCGAAGCCGTTTTCGCGGAGCAGCACGTGGGCAAGGCGGCGCGACGACTACACCTGACGTCGTCCGCGGTGAGTCACGGCCTCGGCAGGTTGCGCGAGCTGTTCGCCGATCCGTTGTTTCTGAAGATTCCAAAGGGCGTCTTGCCGACGGCGCGGGCCGTGGCGCTCGCGCCGAGCGTCGCGGACGTGCTCGCGCGTGTTCGCGGCGTGCTGGCGTCGGTCGAGCCATTCTCACCCGCAACGTCCAGCCGGCGCTTTGCGATCGGCTTGCCAGATGCAAACGCTGCGACCTTGCTGCCACCGCTGCTGCGCACGATTGCGCGAAGCGCGCCGGGCATCGACCTGAGCGTGAGGCACCTCTTGCCCCAAGACGGTGTGGCGCAGCTCGATGACGGCCAGCTCGATTTGGTGATCCTGCCGATCGACGACGTGCCCGCGCGCTTCGTCGACAAGGTAGTTTGGGAGGAAGAGTTCGTGATTGCTGCGCGCGCCGGCCACCCTTTCTTGAGGGCGCCGAGCCTGCGCCGCTACTGCGAGCAACGGCACATGCTGGTCTCGATCACTGGCGACATGGCAGGCTACGTGGACGGTGTGCTCGCCGAAAAAGGCCTTTCGCGGCGGGTTGCGCTGAGCGTGCCGAACTTCATGCTGGCCTTGGCCGCGCTGTGCGACAGTGAGCTGGTGGCCGCGCTGCCGGCTGGCTTGGTCGCCACGCA
>DASZQI010000050.1:0-131471 GCA_035549735.1 Polyangiaceae bacterium
GGCTGGCGAACGTCCGGGGCGGCGTAACACTGCGTGCCGTACTTGGGCCCTGATTGACAGTAGGTGCCGCCATCGGGACCGCAGCCGGAGAGCAAGAGAACCAGCAAGAGTGGCGTAGCTCGGGTGGGCATGCGGCGACGATGGCAAGCGCCGCGCCAGCCGCGCGAAGTCGATTTCTCGCGCGCGAAACGCGAGGGGTGTGAACGCTCGGGCGTGGCAACGAATTCACACGAGATGCAGCGCAGTGAGCGCTCCGCCGAGCGCGAAGAGAGCCGTTCCGGACGGGTTTTTTGGTGGTGTGCGGCCGCGCTCTCGCCAGGCGCGCGCCATTACTCTAGATTGAGTCTGGGATATGGAGGGCGTTCTTATACTGCTGCTGCTCATCCTCGGGGTGATCTTCGTGCTGCCGATCGTCTCGATCGTGAGGGCAAACGGGGCCGTGGAGCGAGCTCGCAGGCTCGAAGAACGTCTGGACCGAACGGAGCACGAGCTTGCCTGGACCCGCCATCAGTTGGCGATGCTTCGTCGCGAACTCGAGAGTCGGCTCGCTAGCGGGCCGATCGAAGCGCCGCCCGCGCCGGCGGCTGCTCCGTCGAGCGTCGACGAAGTGGTCTCCGCAGCGCGTGCGGTTGCTCGGACTCCGACGCGAGTTGAGGCCGAGAGTGTGGAGCTCGCGCCTCTGCAGGCTGCCGCGTCGGAACAGGTTGTGCCGAACCCGGTTTCGACACCTCCGGAGGCGGTGAGGGAGCAAGCTCGCGCGGAGCGCGGGCCGGGCGCTGAGGATTCCTCGCGGGCTAACCTCGAAGCGTCGGCGGAACGGCCGCGCGCAGAGTCGGCTCCTGAAGGTCAGGCTGCGTCGGCTCCGTCCGGTGAGCCCGGCTCAGCGCGCGAGGCAGACCAGGCAGGTCCCAAAGGCGCGGCGCCGCGTGCGGCCGAGCCGAGTCCTGGCGGCTCTGCCCGCGGCGCCGCGCCGTCGTCCGAAGCGCCGCCGAGCGAGCCGTTCGATTGGGAGCGCTGGCTCGGCGTGCGGGGTGCGGCGGTACTGGGCGGCGTGGTGCTGGCGCTGGCTGGGTTTCTGTTCTTTCGCTACGCCATCGATCACGCGCTGATATCGCCCACCTTGCGGGTCGTGCTGGGTACGTTCGTGGGGGTCGCCGCGCTGGTGCTCGGGGAGCGACTGCACAACCGCTATGGAATCACGGCGAATGCGCTCGGTGGCGGCGGCATGGTCGTGTTGTATGCGACGTTCTGGGCTGCGCGTACGCTCTACCACTTGATCGGTACCGAGGTTGCTTTCGGACTGATGGCGCTCACCACGACGGTGGGCTGTTTGCTCGCGGTTCGTTCGCATTCGTTGCTGATCGCCGTGTTGGGGCTGGTGGGTGGCTTCTTGACGCCGCTCTTGCTGTCCACGGGTGAAGATCGCCCGATTGGCCTGTTCGGCTACATCCTGCTGCTCGATACGGGCTTCATTCTCGCCGCGCGCAAGCGGGGGTGGAGTCTGGTGTTCGCGCTTTCGCTGCTCGGTACGCTGCTGCTCGAGGCGCTCTGGATCACCGAGCGCATGGGCTCAGAGCGCATCGTTTTGGGCTTGCTGATCGTCGCGCTGTTCGTGGCGGTGTTCGCGCTCGCCGGTTTCAAGCCGCCGGAGGAGAAACGCGCTCCTTGGCTGATGACTCAAGCGGCGGGCTTGCTGCTGCCATTCGGCTTCGCGCTCTACTTCGCGAGCTATGCCGACGTCGGCAAGCATTTGTGGCCGGTTGCGTTGCTGCTTTCGCTCTTGGTGGCGGGCGCGGGGTTCGTGGCGCGGGCCAACGAATCCACTGGGTTTCTGCCGGTCGCCAGCGCAGTCGCTTCGGTGACGGTGTTTGCCGTGTGGCTGTCGGGTGCGCCGTACTCGCCCAGTCTCGCTTGGGAAGCCGTGGCTTGCGGTGTAGGACTCGCGGCGGTGTTTCAGTTGCTCGCCGAGCTCGAGCGCACGCCGGGTCGCGTGGGGCCGAGCGGGCGCGCCGCGATCGTCGCCGAGGTCGGGCTGTTCTTTTGCCTGATCGTCGGCGCGTCGTCGGCGACCGCTGCCCAATTTGGCGGTTGGCTGTGCGGCTTCGTCGGCCTCGCGCTGCTGCTCGTCTTGCACGGCCGGTTGCAGGGGCGTCCGGGGCTCGCACCGGCTGCGGCGGTGTTGCTCGCGCTCTCGCTGATTGTCTTTCAGCGCAGCCACGCCGGCACCGACGCTTTGCCGGACCTGTCCGCTTACCTGGCGACCGAGGTCGCGTTTGCGTTCGCTTTTCAGGTGCTTTCGCTGGTCGATCGCAAGCCGGCACAGCACTTGGCGGCTGCACTGTACCCGGGGCTGCTCCTGCTCGGCGCGCTGGCTCAGCGCGCACCGCTTTCGCCGAGCTCCCCCGCGCTCGCGCTCGGGCCGAGCCTGATTCTGGGCGCGCTTTCGCTGTTCGCGGCGACTCGGGCCAAGGACGGGCGCTGGTTTCCACCCACCGCGGTGGCGTTGCTGGTGGCGCAAAACGCGGCGTTGGTCGGAATGCAGCTGGAGTCCGGCCCAGCGCAAGTGGCGCTGGCAATTCAGTTTGCCTCGGCATTGTTCGTGATGGGCTGGTCAGCGCTGGTCAAAGCGCGGCTCGAGTATTCGCATTGGGCTCTGTACGTTTCTGCGCTGGCCGGTCCCGCCTGGTTTCTTTCTTTGCGATCGCTCTATCTGAGCGCCTTCGGCGCCGGGACCATCGGCGTGCTGCCCGTACTGCTCGGCGCCTGCTCGCTGGCTGCGCTTTCGTTCTGCGCGCGTGGCCAGACGCTTCTGCCCGAGCTGCGGCGGAGCGCACTGGTATGGCATGCGGCGGTGGCGCTCGGCTTCGCGAGCGCGGCCATCCCACTGCAGCTCGATCGGCAATGGATCACCATCGGTTGGGCGCTCGAAGCGGCCGCAGTGCTCTTTTTGTATCGTCGTTTGGACCACGCGGGCCTGAAGTGGTTTTCGCTCGCGCTCGCGCTCGCGGTGAGCATCCGACTTTTGGCAAACCCCGCGGTGCTCGGCTATCAGTCGCGCGGGGGGCCGCCGTTTTTCAACTGGCTGCTCTATACTTACTGGGTGCCCGCGCTCGCTCTGCTCGCGGGGTACTACCTGCTTCGGGACCTGGAGCTATCGCGCGTTCGAAGCTGGGAACAAGCGCTCTATAAAGGTGGGCTAGCGCTCGGCGCCACGGGCTTATTCGTCGCGGTCATCGCCATCGTGTTTGCTTGGCTGAATTTGGCAATCGTGGATGCCTTCTCGGAAGGCGCCGAGCTGACCCTCGATCTGCAGCGTCGACCCGCGCGCGACTTGACCATCTCGCTTTCGTGGCTGGGCTACGGCGGCGCGCTGCTCGCCCTGGGTATGGTCAAGGGCTCGCGCGGCTTGCGCTGGCTCAGCCTGATATTTCTGATTCTGAGCATCGGTAAGGTGTTCTTGTACGATTTGGGCGAGCTCCGAGACTTGTACCGTGTGCTGTCGTTGCTCGGGCTCGCGCTGTCGCTCATTTGCGTTTCGCTCGCATATCAGCGCTTCGTGTTTGGCAGCGAGCGTGAACCAAGGAACACATGACTCGCTTCAAGGCGTTTTCTCTGCTGATCCTCTGCGCGCTCGGCGCGTCGCACCGCGCGCAGGCTTCCGATCTGCGTCGCCTATTTGCCAAGGCCGCAGAGGTGAACGTGGTCACTCGCGCGCCCGGCGCGCTGGTACGCCTTACGCTTCCGACCGAGGTGCTCTCGGCGTGTCGCGCGGATCTCTCCGATCTGCGGCTGATCTCCGCGGACGGTGTGGAGACGCCCTTCGTGGTCGATCACGGCGCCGCGCCGGCCAAGCCGACGACCAAGCTGAGAGAGGTCCGCGCTCAGGTGCTGGGCGCCGAGCACCATCAAACGCCGCGCGCCGGCGCGGAGCCGCTTCTGGAAGAGAGCTACCTGCTCGGCGCACCGCCCGCCGCGCCGGACGGCGCTGAGTGGGAATTGCTGCTCGAGGTGAGCTCCGCCAGCTTCGTGCGCCGGCTCGATCTCGAGAGCGTGTCGGCCGACGGCAAGCACACGCGCGTCGGCGAAAGTGACTCGGTATTTCGACTGAAGGATGGCCACGGCGAACGGCTGCGCGTGCCGCTGCGCGGCATTTCTGGCCCGCGCCTCAGGGTGGTGCTCACCGGTGAAGCCCAAAGTACGTTGGAGCCGCGCTTTTCCTTCCAGGCCGTCGAGCGCGTGGAAGCGGCGCCGGTCGTAGCGGTCGAGCTCACTCAGGTCGATTTCTCGACCAGCGTGGGTCGCACGGTCGTGCAGCTCGCGCGGCCAGCCGGTATCGTGCCGAGCGCGCTGCGCCTGGAAACGCGGAGCGCTGCGTTCAGCCGCAAGGTCGAGGTGCGCGATCTCGGAGGTGAAAGCCAAGCCGCCTTACTCGGGAGCGGCGCGGTGTTCCGCGTTCAGGGCCTCTCGCTGCTCGAAAATTTGGAGCTGCCGCTTTCGCCGGCGCGCGGTCGCTCGCTGGAGGTGGGGATCGACGACGGCGACAGCCCGCCGCTCGACTCGCCGCGCTTCAGCGCCTTGATTCGCGCACCGAGCCTGGTCTTTTCGCTCGCCGACGCTTCGCCCCAAGCGCCCCTGCCGACCCTGTATTTCGGTGGCGGGCGCGCTCACGCGCCCCGCTATGATCTGGCTACCCTGCTGCCGGCGAGCAGCGGCGATGGCTCGAGCGAACAATCGCGCGCGGCGCACAGCTTGTTCGATCCGGCGCAGCTGTCGCTCGCTTCGCTGCGCGAGATCCGCGAAAATCCTCAATTCGACCGGGCGCCGGCGCTGGGATTCGCGCAGCACCCAGGCGCCCCGCTGGATGCGAGCGTGTACACGCATCGTCGAAAAGTCGAGCTCGAGCCATCACCCGACGGAGTGGTCGAGATTCCGCTGACCGCCAAGGACCTCTCGCTCTTGCGCGAAGATCTGGGCGACGTGCGGGTCATCGACAGCGGCGGCCGGCAATGGCCGTTTCTGCTTTCGACTGCGCGTCGCGATGAAATGCTGAGTCTGTCGGTGACCGGAACCAAACCGGAAGGGCGCGCCTCGCGCAGCCGCATCGCGCTGCCGTTCACGCCGGTCGCGCTGAATGCGCTGCTGCTCGACGTGCGCGACACCTACTTCGACCGCCCATTTCGTGTGGAAGCCGAGCTCAGCGATGGCAGCCGCAGTGAGCTTCGCGCGGGCCGTCTCACGCGCGCCGCCGAGGGCGCGCGATCGGCGCAGGTCATCGAGTTTTCGCCGGCTCGCGTGCGTCGCTTGGAGCTGATCGTGGAAGACGGTGACAACGCGCCGCTCAGCTTCAACTCGCTGCGCGCGCGGGTACCGGTGCCGTCGCTCTATGTGGTGGCGGCGCTCGGCAGTTATCAACTCTTGCTGGGCAATCCGGAGGCCGCCCCTGCCAGTTACGACCTCGAGAACGCGCGCAGCTTGGTGCTCTCGGTGGCGAGCAAGGCCAGCGTTCCGCTCGGCTTGGAGGCAAACCCTGCCTATCGCGCCACGTCGCGGCTCGGCAAAGGCGGGGGCCCTGAGCGAATTGCGCTGTGGGCGGTTCTGGGGGCGGCGGTGTTGCTGCTCGGAGGCCTCACTTTTCGCCTGGTCCAGCGCGAAAGTGCGGGCGAACGGGCGGATCCGAGCTGATCCGGCCACGACAGCGCAGCTCAGGGTGGCGTAATTTTTTGCAGCTCACTCGCAGCTAGCGCGCGCGGCGCAATACGCAGTTCGCGGATGCAACCCTTGAACCAATATTGCCGATTGAGCCGCACGCCGAGCGCCATCCGCCCGGCCCCGAGCGGCGCGAAGGGCAGGGAACCGGAAAGCTCTTCGATGCCGTCGAGGTATTGCCGCATCGTGCCGTCGGCGTAGCTGAGCGCCGCCCAGTGAAACGCCGCAGTCGGGTGACGGAGCTTCGCATCCGCGAGGGTCACCTTGTTGCCGTTCGAAGCGAGGAACGTGTCGAGGTAGAAACCGTCCGCTTCGGCCCGCGTTTCGATCAGCGCGCGGTTGTCGCTGCCCGTCTCTTGAATGTGCACGAAGCGCTGCGCAGAAGGTCCCGCGCTGTCCGGCCGGAACAGCACTTCGACCGTGAAGGCCGAGCGCCCCTCCAGCGGATTTTTCTCGAACACCAAGCCATCGTCGCTTCCGTCGAAGCAAAGCGCGGGGCCGATCGCGAGCGGCGTAACGGTGGGTGCGCCGAGCACCGTCGGAGTCTGCGCGCCGATCGAGCGTGTATTGTCGATCAACCAGATGCGCGGCGCCTCGGTCTCGGCCGGCGCGCGTCCGCTCTTCGAGCAACCGCCGCCTGCCAGCGCCAACAGCAAGCTATTCGCCGCCACGCGGTACCAGCTCGTCACGCCGGCAACGTACAGGAATCTCGATTGGCAATCATCTTGCCCGAGCTCACGGCCTTCAGTCGCGGGTCAGCTCGCCGAAGCTTGGTTCGCGTCGATTCGCAAGTGCTCGCTGCGCAGGACGTTTGGTGTCGGCGAGAAGGCCATCGCGCGTTCGATGACGTTGCGCAGCTCGCGTACGTTGCCGGGCCAGACATGGCTCACCAGCGTGGCCACTGCGTCCGGCGCCAGAACCGGAGGTTCGCCGTGGCGGGTGAGCTCGCGAATGAAATGCCGGGCCAGGATCGGAATGTCTTCACGCCGGTCGCGCAGCGGCGGTACGTGAATCGGCACCACCTGCAAGCGGTAGTAAAGATCTTCTCGGAAGCGATTCTGGCGGACCAGCTCGTTCAGGTTGCGGTGTGTGGCCGAGAGCACGCGCACGTCGACTCGGATCGGCCGCCGTTCGCCGAGCGGAAACACCTCGCCGCTTTCCAAGAATCGGAGAAGCTTCGGTTGAATGTCGAGCGGCAGCTCACCAATTTCGTCCAGAAATAGCGTGCCGCCGGTGGCCGCTCGAATCACGCCCGGGTGGTCGGAAGTGGCACCGGTGAAAGCGCCGCGGCGATAGCCGAACAGCTGCCCTTCGAACAGGTCGCGCGGGACGGTCGCGCAGTTGAACGCGACATACGACTTGCCGGCGCGGCTGGAGAGATCGTGGATCGCGCGCGCGACCACCTCCTTGCCGACCCCCGACTCGCCGGTGATGATCACGGTCGCGTCAGAGCCCGCCAGGCGACCGAGCTCACCGCGCAGGCGCCGCATGGCCGGCGCCGCCGCCAGGAACCCCGGAATTTCCGGGCTTCTATCCTCCGTCGCAGCCGTGACACGCCGTTCGTCATAACCCCTGAGTGTAGCTGACTCGAGCGCGAGCGAGGCCGCCGTGCACAGGATGGACAGCAGAGAGCGCTCGCTCGCCGCGAGCTCCCCACTCACGCCGACGCGAAAGGTGCGCCCCGCGCCGTCGCTGAACTCGGCGAAGGCGAGGTCGGCCGCGCTCTCGGCGCTGCCGATGAGGATGCGCGGAACACCGGTCGAATCGAGCTCTTCCAGTCGCACCGCGCGCTCTCTGAATAGCCCCTCCACGATCGAGACGAGCTCCCGCAACACGAGCGAGGGCAAGGCGCCGCGCACGGACAAGCGTTGCAGGGGGACCACGAGCGCCTCGATGCTCAGGCTCTTCGGGGCCTTTCCCCCGCTCACTTTCTGCGCGCGGTACTGGCGCATGCGTTCCATCCCGAGCCGCAGCGCGTTCGGCGGCTTCACCCCGACGCGGTCCAGCGCTTCTCGCGAGGCTTTGAGCAACGCTGCCGCGCCGGGCTCCTCATAGGTTTCGGCGAACGACGCGAGGACGTGACGGGCGAGCGCCGCGTCGGAATGAGCGTGCGCGACCTCGAAGGTGGCGATGGCAGACTCCAGCAAATGGCGCCCTTCGCTCCAATTCCCGTTGGCCGCGAGCAAAGTCCCTTCGATCCGCCGTAGGTGTGCGGTGAGCCAGGGAGCGGGGTAAGCCTCCATGAAGCGTTGTGCGCGCCGCAGCGCCACGCGCGCGGCCCCTTCCTCCGAGCTGACGACGTGCGCGAGTACCCGGTGCTGGAGCACTTGGCGCATCAGAAACGGCCAGCGCTTGGCTTCGACCTCGGCCTGCTCGAAGCTTGCCACCAAGAGCTCGGTGTCGTTGGACGCGATCAGCGCCTCCATCGCTTCGAGGTAGGCCAGGTACGCGCGACAGATGGGCTTCAGCGACGCGACTTTGCATTCGCGTAGCCGCTCAGCGAGTGGTACGAAGCTCTCGGTGCGGCCCGAGAGGTGCATCACTCGCGTCCAGATCGGGATCGCCAAGAGCGGCGGAATTTGGGTTTCATCGGCCCAGACGTGCAGCGCGCTCAGCGCAGAGAGCGCCTCATCGGCGCGACCGAGCCGAAACAGAGCCTCGCCCTCTGCGCGCGCGGCGAGCAGCTGCGGAAGCCCGGGCGCTGCGCGCGCGGCTTCGGTGACCGCGCGCGTGCGGTGCACCAGCTCGAGCACGACTTCAGGGTGACCGAGATTGTCCAGATCGCACTGCGCTTGATGCGCGAACGATCGCGCCGCGAGCATGGGATAACCGGCAAGCAGCGCGCGCTCGCCTAGCGCTTCGAAGCTGCGGGTCGCGGTGGTAGCCTTGCCCGCGAGCATCGGTCTGAGCCCTGCGAACTCCTCGACGTGCAGCGCGAAGAGCGGCGGCAGACTGGCGAATTCGGCCTCTTCCAGCCGCGCGTAGCCGCGCTCGAGCAGCTCGCGATCGCCGACCAGCATGGCGGCGGCCAGGGCCGACAGCAGGCACAAGCACAGGCTCTCGGCGTCCGTGCCGAGCGCTTGCGCGCGCGCGCCGTAAGCGTGCACGTAGCCCAGGTCGAACAGGCTACCGTCGGGCATCGAGCGCATCAGTGCAGCCACCGCGAACACGCGACTGGCCACGTGCGGGTCGAGCTTGCCCGCCTCCGCATCGGCCAGCGCTGGCGCGAGCGCGAGCAGCGCGCGCTTGGGTTCGGCAGCGAGCACGAGTTCGCTGAGCGCTACCCCGAAGCCAGCGGTGGCGCGCGCGTTCTCCGAAAGATTGCGGCGCGACGCGAGCAGTGCGACCAGCTCGGTCTGGCCGCGCCGCGCTTCACCGCGAAAGATGCGTTCGACCGCGGGCAGCGCTTCGACCACGTCGTCGTCGCTGGGTCCGGGCCATGGCACCTTCAACGACGATTCGAACGGGGACGAAGCCTTGCTTTGCGCTGCGAGTTCCATCGACCCCGCGCCGCGCGCCAACTGACGTAGCTTCGCGAGCTCGTTGCCACGCGGTCGTCGGGCTTCGGCGGCTTCGGCTGGCAGCTCCCATCGGTAGACCGTGTTCGGCGTCACTCCCAGGCGCTCCGCGAACAGCGCGCGGCTTTGCTCGCCACGCAGCGCGCGCACTTGCTCTGGGGAGATGCCCGAGCCGGGTTCAGCGACAGGTCGCGCAGGCGTCATTCGTGCTCGAATTGGAAGTAATCCAAAGCGCGGTTTGGATTACTTCCGGATATCATCCATTGTGTCGAAGGTCGAACGCTTCCGATTCGGCGGGCATCGGACAAATGGAGCTTAAGTAGCTGCATTCATTATATAAATTGACTTTTGATTCGCCCGGCACGGCCGATGCACAAGTGCTCGGCACAATGGTCAGCACCGCAAGTCCTGGTATCCCGTTCTCTAACGTCGAGTCGGCCCCGCCCGCAAAAGTCGCGAAGCCGCGCCGCGCCGCCCTCGTCGTTCTTCCGATTCTTTCCGCGGCCGCGCTCGGGGCCGGAGCGATCGCGTTCTTCGCCGGGAACGGCAAAGAGACCACCAACGACGCGCAAATCGAGGGCCACGTTGCGTACGTCGCGCCTCACGTGGCCGGTCAGGTCAAGCGCGTACTGGTCAAAGACAACCAGCGGGTCGAAAAGGGCGAGGTCCTGGTGGAGCTCGACTCGCGCGATCTCGCGGTGCGCGTGGAGGCAGCTCGCGCCGACTTGGCCGCTGCCCAGGCGCAGCTGAAGGCGAACCAGACGCAGCTCGCCTTCACGCGCAAGTCGGTCGACTCGAACCTGGTCGTTGCGCGCGGCGGAATGGCGCAGGCCGCTGCCACGCGTGACACGACCCGCGCCGCGATCGAGCAGGCGCGCGCTTCGGTGCTTGCGGCCGAGTCGCGCCGCGCGCTCGCGCAAAATGACTTCGCGCGCGCCGAGCAGTTGCTCGCGGGCGGCGCGATAGCGCGGGCCAACTATGATTCCGATCGCGCACAGCTCGAGCAAGCGAGCGCGGCCCTGGCCGAAGCCCAGGCGCGTCTCGCCAGCGCCGAGGCGAACCGCATGAACTCGAGCGGAACCCTGGAATCCGCGCGTGGCCGGGTGATCGCCGCCGAATCCGGCCCCGAACAAATCGCTTCCGCCGAGGCTGCGCTGGCTGTGGCGAGCGCTCGCGTGGATCAATCGCGCGCTGCGCTCGACCAGGCGGAGCTCAACCTTTCCTACACGGTGGTGCGAGCCGAAGTGTCCGGCGTGGTCTCCCGGCGCTCGGTCGAAGCCGGCCAAATGGCAGCGCCCGAGCGGCCGATGCTCGCGCTGGTCCCGCTGGACGACACCTGGGTGGTCGCGAACTTCAAGGAAGACCAGATCGCGCGCATGAAGCCAGGCCAGCCGGTGACCGTCAAAGTCGACGCGTATTCGGGCAGCAAGCTGTCAGGGCGCGTCGATAGCCTGGCGGGCGGGACCGGTTCGCGCTTCTCGCTGCTGCCTCCCGACAATGCTTCGGGCAACTTCACCAAAGTGGTCCAACGGGTCCCGGTGCTGATCCGGCTCGAGCCGCACCCAGACGTCGAGCTCCGGCCGGGCCTCAGCGCCGAGGCCACCGTGTTCACCAAGTAACGGTGGAGCCCGGCCATGAACCAAGAAGTGCACGGTGGAAAAGCGGCCATCACCGCGGTCGTGATGGTGGCCGCGCTGATGGCGATGATCGACATCACCATCGTCAATGTCGCGCTGAACGACATTCGCGCCAGCTTCGGCACGCCGATCGATCAGATCGGCTGGGTTTCGACGGGCTACATGATGGCCAACATCGTGATCATCCCGATGACGGGCTGGTTCCAGCGTCGCTTCGGTTACCGGCTGTACTTTGCCGGTTCGATCGCGCTGTTCACGCTGGCGAGCGCGCTCTGCGGTCTGGCCTGGAGCTTGCCGTCGCTGGTGCTGTTCCGTGCCCTGCAGGGCCTGGGCGGCGGCGCCATCATTCCGACCGCCCAAAGCATTCTGTTCGCGCGTTACCCGCAGCGTGAACACGGCATGGCCGCAGCGCTGTTCGGGCTGGGCGCGATCACCGGGCCGCTCTTTGGCCCGACCATTGGTGGCTACCTGATCGAGTGGTCGAGTTGGCATTTCATCTTCATGGTCAACGTGCCGCTGGGCGTTCTGGCGGCGCTGCTCGCCATGCGCGTGATCCAGGAGCCGAACTTCGCGCCTCCGCAGGGCGCGGCAGCCAAGGTCGATGTCTTCGGCATCGCGTTGCTGGCGGTCGGCATGGCCTCGCTGCAATACGTGCTCGAAGAAGGCAATCGCGAGGGCTGGCTCGAGAGCCCTTGGATCGCTGCGCTCGCCTCGGTCGCGGCGGTGTGCCTGACGACCTTCGTGGTGCATGAGCTCGAATCGGAGCACCCCGTGGTCGACCTTTCGGTGTTCAAGAACCGCTCGTACGCCGCTGGAACCGGCTTGAACTTCCTCACCGGGTTCGCGCTGTTCAGCGGCTCGTACATGTTTTCGCTGTTCGCCGGCTCGGTCATTCACTACAGCGCGCTGGACATCGGCAAAGTGTTTCTGGTTGCCGGTACGGTGTCGGTGTTCGTGATGCCGCTCATGGGCCGCCTCGCGCCCAAAGTGGATGGGCGCATCCTGCTCACGATCGGCGTGAGCGTGGTGGCGCTGAGCCAGTACGTCGCTTCGCACCTGACTCAGTCCGCCGGATTCTGGGATCTGGTCCAGCCCAACATGATTCGCAGTTTTGGCCTGGGCTTCATCTTCATTCCGGTCAGCGTGCTTGCACTCTCGGCGCTTTCGCCCGCTCAACGCGGTAACGCCACGGGCCTGTTCAACCTCACGCGCGAACTCGGCGGTTCGCTCGGCACGGCCCTGATGGGCATGCTGGTGAGCGATGACATCAAGCGAGTGGGCTCCTATCTGCGAGAAAACGTGAGCAATACGAACCCGCTCGCGCAAGAGCAGCTGGCTTCGATCTCGGCCAGCCTGGGCAGCCAGACCGCCCAGCGAGACTTGGTCGCTGAACAGATGCTGAGCCTGCGGGTCACGACTCAGGCGATGGTGAAGAGCTTCGAGAACGGATTCCGCTGGACCGCGCTGTCCATCGCGCTCGGGCTGATCTTGATTCTCTTTCTGCAGCGCCCGAAATCGGCGAGTCCCGTCGCTGGTGCACACTGAAGTTTCATTTCGCGCCTGCTCGCGACTCACCCTCTCATGCGATGCGCTCCCTTAAGACGCTCAGTCGGTGTGTGCTGAAGTTCGCTGCAAGGCGGAAAATTTGCAGCAGCGGTCGTCGCCGCGCCGCTTCGCAGCCTTCGAGTGCGGTGGAAATCGCCATCGCGATCGCGGCTGGGCAGCCGACTCGATGGCTGACGAAAATGAACGCCACCCAGCAAACTGCAGTGCATCGCGTATTGATATAAAACGCGTTGCAGCGTAGTTAGCGAGGAGCGCGATGTCCGCCCGCTATGGCACGTTGAATGTGGCCGGAGCCAAGCTGTGCTTCAAGGTGCGCGGTCGGGGGCCCGCGCTGCTCGTCGTTCAAGGTGGCGAAGGTAACGCCGACAGCGCGGACGCCTTTGCATCCGCGCTCGCGCATGAATACACCATCATCACTTACGATCGACGCGGCCTGTCGCGCAGCCCACTCGACGATCAGAAGCAAACCATCACGCTCGAGCAACACGCGGAGGACGCGCAAGCGCTGATCGAAGAATTGGTGAGAGAGCCGGCGCTCGTGTTTGGGTCGAGCCTGGGTGCACTGATCGGTCTCGAGCTGGTTCGCAAGCACCCTGATAGCGTGCAGCTCTTGGTAGCGCACGATCCGCTGGCGCTCGACTTGCTCTCTGCGGAGGAGCAGCTCCGTTTGGCCGAGCTGCGCAAGGAGGTAGCCGAGCTCGCGCTGAGCGAGGGGATGCGCTTTGCAATGCGGCGCTTTCTGCACGAGCTCGGCGTGGACAAGGAGGACCGCGAGGACGACGTCGAACCTCCCGCTTCTACCCGCGAACGTAGTCGCGATAGCGGCTTTTTCATGGCGCGCGAGTCGCGTGCGGCGGATCGGTTTCGCGTCGATCTTCCGGCGCTGCGCGGCGTGGCGCACAAGATCGTGCCTGCCTTCGGTGAGTCGTCGCGCGATCGCCTGCCCTCGCGCTGTGCGCTCTCGCTGGCGGCCCGGCTCGGCCGCGACGCGCTTGCGTTCCCGGGCGGGCACTCGGGTTACGCCCTGCGCCCGCGCGCGTTTGCGGACGCCCTGCGCTCGGCCGTGCTCTCGAGCTATGCCCCCTCCGGTACGGTGGAGGTCGGCGGAGGCTCACAGTTTTCCTTGGTCAGTGAAGCAAACGGTCGGCGGAACGAGGGCTGAGCGTCGCTCCCCCTGCGTTGCGACCAATCGACTGCGATCGTCGCCGGACGCTCGTCGCGTTCGAGGGTAATGCGCGCGGCGTCGAGCGCGCGTTCGTGTTCGGCCCACCAAGCGAGCGCGTCGTCTTCTCGCCAAGCATCGGCGTTCTGGCAGGCGAAAAGCGCGCTCCGCATTTCCCGCGCGTTCGCGTAGCGAGCTTTCGGGTTTTTCTCCAGGCACTTCATGATGACGAACTCGAGATCCGCCGGTAGCGCTTGGCCAAGCCGAGCGCTGGGCAGAAGCGGAGCCGCGTGCAGGTGCTGACAGCACACCTCGATCGTGGTCTTGCCGTCGAACAGCGGCGCTCCGGTGAGCAGGAAATAGCCCACGGCGCCCAGCGCGTACAGGTCGCTGCGCGCGTCGAGCTCCGACGAACCGGCGATTTGCTCCGGAGACATGTAGAGCGGGGTGCCGACCAGACTGCCCGCGCGGCTCGCGCCGCGGGATTGCGCCGGGTCGTTCAGTTGCTTCACCAGACCGAAGTCGAGCACTTTCACCACGTCGCTTGGGCCGCGCCGCGGGCACAGGAAGAGGTTACTCGGCTTGATGTCGCGATGGAGCAAGCCGCGGGCGTGCGCTTCCTCGAGCGCTCCGCACGCTTGGCGCAAGATGTGGATGACCCGCGCCGGTGGGCAGGGCCCCGTTGCCGCGACCAAAGCCTCGAGATCCGAGCCTTCCAGGTGCTCCATCGCATAGTAGAAAAGGCCGTCCTCGGTGCGGCCGAAGTCGTACACGGCGATGGTGTTGGGGTGCGTCAGTTGGCTGGTGATTTGGACCTCGCGCTCGAAGCGGTCGAGCGCCAAAGGCGAGGTGCTACCGGATAGCAGCTTCACCACCGTGCGGCGTCGCAGCAGTGCGTGACGCGCGAGATAGACCACGCCCATGCCACCCTGACCCAGCTTGCCGAGCAGGGTGTACTGGCCCAGCCGTCGCGCGCGTTTCACTTCTCGGCGTAGGCCGTAGATCACGGTCGAGGCGACCGTGCTGAAGGCGGTGCCCAAGCTGCACCAGTTGAGCACCAAAATGCCGAGCGTGGCCGGGGTCATCATGGTCAGGTGCCGCATCCGCGGTGCGACGAACGACGCGATCAACCCGGGTACGCAAGCGCCCGCGGTGAGCAGGAACGTGCGGACTCCGCTGCTCGGCACCAGGACCGCCCGCAGCAGCGGCGCGGCGACCAGCGCTAGCACCATCTCGTATGCGCCGAGTGCCGGGTAAGGGTGGATGAAGCACCACGACGACCACAACGTGCCCAAGCCGAGTAGCAATCCGGCGTCGAGCGCGCGCAGCGCACCGATGCTGTTCGGGCAGAGCCGAGCCCCGACGGCGATCAACGTGAGGAGCCCGTATTCGCCCAGCGTCTCGAGCGAGAACGATTGCGTCAGCAGTGTGAAGAAGTCGTCCTTCGAATCCAGGCTCAGCGCGAGGGCGAACAGCGCATAGTAAACGACGTCGATGAGCGCGATGGTCTTGCAAATCAAGAGCAAGCGCTTCTGCAGAAAGCGTGGGCCACCGGTGCTCGCTTCGAGTGAAGCAGAGTCGGCCCCCGTCACCCTTGGCACCACCCATTTCTCGGCTTCAGGCGAGTCGGAGCCAGTATTCGGAACCTGGATTCGCGTATCCGCAGCCGGGGGCATGGCGACAACCCCAGTTTCACGGTTCGTGCCAGCCCATGGCGCCCCGCGTAGAGAGCCGATTTCGCGCGCCTTTGTTGCCCAGGCGCGCGCCGCGAGAGCCCGAATCGGTGCGGACAGGCGTCCGTTGTCACGAGCCAGTGTCCGCCTCTGATGCTGCGCGCTACTCTGCCCCTGAGGGCAGAGGTTTGCCAGCGGGTGAGCGACCGGTTCGAAAACAGCACATCACGTTCTTGCGTGTGCTCATCCTCGGCGTCGCGCTGCTAGCGGGCTACCTGGAGTGGCGGCACCGCCACCCCGCGGCGAGCTACGCTGGAAACTGCGACAGCGCTGACCCCAAAGCGCTAAGCGTGTTGTTCGTCGGCAATAGCCTCACGTTTTACAATGATTTACCCGCGCTGTTTTGCGCGCTCGCGCTGCGCGCCGGTCCCGCTCGGATCCGCTCCGTCACCGCCCCGGGGTGGAGCTTGCACGACCACCTCGACGCTGGCGACGCCGAGCGCGCCATCGCCAGCGAGCGCTGGGATTTCGTCGTGCTTCAAGAGCAGGGCGCGCGCCCGACCTTCGCTCCGAAAGACTTCGAAGTGAGCGTGCGCCAACTAGCCGCCATCGCCGCAGCGCACGGAGCTCGCCCAACCATCTACGAGACTTGGCAGCTGCTCGACATCCGTCAGGACGCCCGCGCGCTGCACGAGGAATTTGCCGCGGTGAGCCGCGAAACCGGATTCTTGCTGGTGCCGGTCGGTAGTGCTTGGCGCGACGCCCGCACCAAGCACCCGACTCTCGAGTTTCTAGCACCCGATCAGCATCACCCCTCCGCTCTCGGTAGCGCGTTCGCGGCTCAGGTTTTCTTCGCGAGCCTGCTCGATCGCTCGCCAGAAGGCCTTCCCGGGATCGCCGGATTGGACGCCGAAACCAGCTTGGACTTGCAGCGAATTGCCTGGTCCAACGTCAACTCTTCGCGCACCCCTGGGGCGCTTTAGGCGAGCGCGCGCCGGGGGTGCGTTAGCCTCCGGTGTCGGATGCGGGCTGAAGACTACGCGGCCGTTGCCGGCCGGCTTGCTTCATGCCACACGTTCGACGCGCGCTCGGGCGTGATGGGGAGGACGCTCGAGATCGAGACGAAGCTGGAGGCCCCGGTCATTGCTCCCGCACCAGTGACCCAGCACAAATACTGTTCGTTCTGACCCATCAGGCGCACGAGCTCGAGTGGCGCGTCCGCGCTGTACGGGTTGCGAGGCGGGGAACCTTGATGCTCGGGGTTCGCCTCTCGCCCAACGATCACCTGCGCGCCAGCTGGTAATGCGCACACGACTTTGAAGTGGTTGCGCTCGCCCATGTCGCTGTATTCCTCTGAAACGAGCACGCGCCCCTGCGTGGTCAGACCGACGTACACGGTGGGCGTGTACGTCGACATCCCGACCACACCCAAGGCCGCTTCCTTCGCTAGCTTGCCCGCGACCTGCCCGACAGTGTTCGTGGGCGTGATGTACGCAAGCCCCATCCAGATTCCGATCAAGCGCTCATCGGGGTGGAGCGCCTCGAACTTCTGAGCGTAGGCTTCATGGAACATTTGCGGGCCCTCGCCCGCGGCCGCGCGCTTCTGCACGTTGGCCTGCGCCCACTTCGTGTAAAACAACATTCCGACGATCGCGACGACTGGCACCAAATAGTAGATCACGCTCATTGTAAAACCCTCACTCGTCCCTGACTCGAGGCGACGGGTCCTCGCGAACCCTCCCTCACCACTCACCAACCGGGGCCGACTGTACCCCCGCTGTGTTTTCAGCAACAGCGCTATTTGAGGCCGTGGTGGCCGATGCTCAGTCGAAGCAGGCGTGCGGAGGAAACTTGCTCGGCAGACCGCGGCTTCGCGGCGCTTCCGGCTCCGCAGGCTATGGCCCCGCGTACGGCTCTGTCTGCCGGTTCCTGCAGGCGCGAAGCGTTTTCGAACGGTCACAGGAGAGGGCCACGCCAGGCTTCGAATGACATTCTTCGTTCGTTTCGCACGAGCTACATCGCCCATCGACACATGCGAATTCGCCGCATGCAGCTGACTCACTACATGCCGAGCCGAACCGGCTTTCTCGGTCGGGTTCGACCAGCATGCAGCGCCCGCGATCGCAGAAGCCGGGCGAGCACGGTGCGTGCTGACTGCAGGGGCGATGAAACTGACGTGCGATTCCGCTCCAAACACCCAGGGAGCCAGCGATGGGCACCGCCGGGCCGAGCACCAACACCCACAGCGCCAGCGACTTCACCCCGGACCAAAGCTTGCTGCGTCGCGAACCTCCGGACGAGACCGTCGCGCCACGCACGCTCGGACCGTCTACGAGAAAGCTCCAGCCGCCTGCAGGGTCTGGCGATAGCTCGCGACCGCTATGGCGCTGGCACAACTCCTCGGTGAGCGCGCCAGCATCTTCTTCCCCCGAGCGACCGCTGCCGAATTTGTGTTCGCTCGTGGTCACGCGAATTCGAATCATCGGTCTACCGGAGACGCGCGTTTCATCGAGCGTGAGCCTTGCTCGAAAAGAGCCGTCGTCGGAGTCGCCGTGGACCTCGAACGAGAGTTCTCGCGGTTCGGGGCCGAGCGAGCCTTCGCCGTAGCGCACGAGTTGCTGGCGCAGCTCTTCATCGACGCAGTCCGCCCAAGGCCAGTCTCGCACTCTCGTTCTCCTGTTGCACCGAGCGGTTCGACCTCGAGGTGGTCGCCCGGATACTAGGAATGACCCGTTGTCCGGACTGCGGTGTCGTCCGGGATATCGCTGTTCATCGAGCGGGTGGCGGCGTCGATCGCGCACGCCGCCCGTGGTGAAACCGCCACCACCGCTCAGAGCGGGTGGCGGGGCGCGAGCACGAGCGCCAAATGACACTGTTAGAGTCGCAGGTCGGGTGGTCGGTCGAGTGGTTGCGGTCGCGATTGGGTTTGCCGCGGACCGATGGATTCGGAGGGCGCCGGGATTGGCTCGGGAGCGGTGAGCTGAGCCGTGAGGGAGCGGGCGAAAGACTCGGAAAACGGCGCCGCGGGGCCTTAAGACGAGCTGCCGAAAATGGGTGCCGAGTGACGAACCGCACTGGTGCAAGGGGGCTGCTTTGGGGCAGCCCCCCTCAGAGGAACGTCGATTCGCGCGAAGGGAGTGGGAAACGGGCGTGGGACTCGCCTGGGCGGGGGGGAGGCACTAGGTTTCGGCGCCTGATGAGCGAGTTAGCGAAAGCGTATGAGCCGGCGGAGGTGGAGCCACGTTGGTATGAGTTCTGGCGCGAGCTGGGAGTGTTCCGCGCGAGTGTCGAGCCGGGCGATTCGCGGCCGACTTACACGATCGCGATGCCGCCGCCGAACGTGACCGGTTCGCTGCACATGGGGCACGCGCTGTTCGGCACGATTCAGGATGTGTTGGTGCGTCACAAGCGGATGCAGGGCTTCAACGTGCTCTGGCAGCCGGGCATCGATCACGCGGGGATCGCCACGCAGATCGTGGTGGAGCGACAGCTGAAGCGCGAGGGCAAGTCGCGGCACGACATCGGGCGCGAGGCGTTCGTGGAGCGAGTGTGGAAATGGAAGGAGCAGAGCGGGGGGCGCATCGCGGAGCAGATGCGGGTGCTCGGGTGCTCGGCGGATTGGGAGCGTACGAAGTTCACGATGGACCCGGACATGTCGCGCGCGGTGCGCGAGGCGTTCGTGCGGCTACACGGCGAAGGGCTGATTTATCGGGCGACCCGGCTGATCAATTGGTGCTCGGATTGTCGGACCGCGCTGAGCGATTTGGAGGTCGAGAACGAGGAGAGCAACGGGGAGCTCTACGAGTTCGCGTATCAGGTGGCGGGCGCGGATGCAGGCGCTGGCGCGAGCGAGCTCGTGGTAGCGACCACGCGGCCAGAAACGATGCTGGGCGATACCGCGGTGGCGGTGCATCCGGACGACCCGCGCTACCGGCATTTGCATGGCAAGAAGCTCTCGCATCCGTTCGTGCGGCGGGAGATTCCGATCATCACCGACGCGGTGCTGGTGGACATGGCGTTCGGAACCGGCGCGGTGAAGGTCACGCCAGGGCACGATTTCAACGACTTTGCGACGGGTAAGCGTCACGGGCTTCAGGAGATCAATATCCTGAACCTGGATGGCACGCTGAACGCCGAAGGCGGTGAGTTCAAGGGGCTGACCGTGAAGCAGGCGCGCTCAGCGGTGAAGCGTGCGCTGGCGGAGCGCGGCCTCGAGCGCGGAGCCAAGCCGCACGTGCTGCAGCTGCCCCGCTGTAGCCGCTGCAACACGGTGGTGGAGCCGATGATTTCCACGCAGTGGTTCGTGAAGACCGAGCCGCTGGCGACGCCCGCGCTCGCCGCGGTGCGCGACGGGCGCACGCAGGTTTTGCCAGAGGAGTGGGTGAAGACCTACGAGCACTGGCTGGTCAACATTCAGGATTGGTGCATCTCACGCCAGCTCTGGTGGGGCCACCAGATCCCGGCTTATCACTGCCAAGATTGCGCGCACGTGACGGTGAGTCGGGAAAAGCCGGCCGCGTGCGAGAAGTGTGGCAAGTCGAACTTGGTGCAGGATCCGGACGTGCTCGACACTTGGTTTTCGAGCGCGCTGTGGCCGTTCTCGACGCTGGGTTGGCCGGACAAGACGGTGGCGCTCGAGCGCTTTTATCCGTCGAGCGACATGGAGACGGGTTACGACATCCTGTTCTTCTGGGTCACGCGCATGATGATGATGGGTCTCAAGTTCATGGGCGACGTGCCCTTCCGCCGCATTCTGCTGCACGGCATGGTGGTGGACGAGACCGGCGACAAGATGAGCAAGGTGAAGGGCAACACCATCGACCCGCTCGATTTGATCCACGGCGCGGAGTTCGAGGCGGTGGTGAAGAAGGTGTTGCCGGACGCGCCATTGGAAGAGGCGCTCGCCAAGTTCAAGCGCGCGTACCCGTCGACCGCGCAGATGGGCAAGACCTTCGCGCCAAGTGGCGCGGACGCGCTGCGCTTTACGCTGTGCAGTTATTCGCCGCAGGCCAAGCGTATCGCGCTGTCGCCGGCGCGCATCGAGGGATATCGCAAGTTTTGCAACAAGATTTACAACGCCACGCGCTTTGCGCTGCCGTATTTGGAGGGGGCGAGTGCGAGCGGCAAGCCGCCCGCGAAGCCCGCGATGCTGGTGAATCGCTGGATTCTGTCGCGGCTCGGCGCGGCGGTGTCGACGAGCACGCGCGGCATCGACGAGTTCCGGCTCGATGATGGGTCGGGCGCGCTGTACCACTTCTTTTGGGACGAGCTGTGCGACTGGTACATCGAGATGGTAAAGCCGGTGTTCCTCGCCGGAAGCGTCGCAGAGCAGAGTGAGACGCGCGAAACGCTCTCGCACGTGCTCGAGACCGCGCTGCGCGCGTTGCACCCTTACGTGCCGTTCATCACCGAGGAGCTGTGGCAGCGTTTGCCGCGTCCGAGCTCGGCGCCGCGCTCGATCGCGCTGGCGTCGTATCCGACGTCCGCGGATGGTCCGCCCGATGCCGAGGCCGAGGCGGCAATGGAGCTGCTCATGGCGGCAGTCGGCGCGGCGCGCACCATGCGCAGCGAGCACGAAGTGCATCCGGCCGCCAAAGTGCCGCTCGAGCTACGCGCCGCGGATGAGAAGGCGCGCACGCTGTTGGCGCGTGAGTCGCGCTACATCGAGTCGCTGGTGGGCACCGATGGAGCGCCGCGCATTGCCGAGCCCGGTGGCGCGCGCGAGCGCGGAGTGCTGGTCGCGGTGGCCGGCGATGTGGAAGTGCTGGTCGGGCTGCGCGGACTGGTGGAGCCAGCCAAGGAGCGCGAGCGCATCGAGCGTCAGCTGAAGAAGGGCGACAAGGACATCGGCGTGCTCGAAAAGAGACTCGCAAATGAGAAGTTCATGGCCAACGCGCCGCCGGAGGTGGTGGCCGAGGCGAATGCACAA
The DNA here is from genome assembly GCA_035549735.1 of Polyangiaceae bacterium. GTDB lineage: Bacteria > Myxococcota_A > Polyangia > Polyangiales > Polyangiaceae > PMG-095. The sequence goes on from DASZQI010000050.1 coordinate 21,192, forward strand.
CTCGAGCAATTGCGACGGCAGAAGGTGCGGCTCGAGGAAGCGCTTTCGTTGGTCGACGAGCTCGAGTGACCGCGCGTTGCCCGAACCGCGCGCGTTCTTAACGCAAGAGGGTTACACTCGAGGTGGAGCATTAGTGTTAAGGCCACCCGCTCCGTGTAAGACCTTGGCCCACTCCAACGTGTAACGAATTCGTATTCGATAGGAAATTTCCGTTTCTACTGGGGGCCCCGCAGTAGAGATCTGACAATTGTGAGGGTGGCTCGCCAAAACCGCGACGGATTCGCCTCTGGATCTCCACTCCCCAGCAGGCACGCACGGGCGGATCAAAGGGCCTCCTCGATGAAATCAAAATTTTTCAGTTTGGGAGCATTCACGCTGGTGGCTGCTGCCGCGGGGTGTAGCGGGACCATCACGGACAACGGGGGACCGGGTCAACAGCCTCCCGGGGGTGGTGTGGCTGGAAGCGGCGCCAATCCGACGCCGACCTCGACCCCCACGTCAACGCCGACCACGACCCCGACCTCGACGCCGACTACGACCCCCACGTCAACGCCGACCACGACCCCCACCACGACGCCGCCGACCATGACGCCGACGGGTGCCGGTGGATCGGTCAGGTTGGACGGCCCGGCGAACTACTACCGGCTCATCCGTCTCACGAACGATCAGTGGACGAAGAGCGTTCAGAGTATCCTCGCGCTGTCTTCGCCTCCGACCGACGCGGAGAAGTTTCAATCCGCCGTCACCGGCACCACCGACTTCAGCAACAACGAGCAGCTGTTGGAAGTGGATAGCCGGGCCTGGTCGGACTACGAGGCAGCGGCCGAGGGCCTGGCGGCGAAGGTGTCCTCGGACTCCGCGCTGCTCAGCAAGCTCTACTCCGGCACTGACGGCGCCGGTTTCATCAAGGCTGTGGGGCGACGCATCTATCGGCGACCGCTGACCACTGCGGAGCTCAGCACTTATCAGAAGCAATTCGACTCGGGCGCCTCGTACTCGGGCACGCAGAGCGCTTTCGCGAAAGGCGCTGGCCTCGTACTCGAGACGATGCTTCAGTCGCCGTACTTCCTGTACCGCACCGAGCTCGGGGCCGTTGGTTCGCCGCTGACGCCCTATGAAATGGCCGCCAAGCTGTCGCTCTGGCTGCGCGATACGACGCCCGACGACGCCACGTTGGACGCAGCCGGGGGGAGCGGCAAGTACGATACCGTCGACGGGGCAGCTGCGCTTGCGCAGAAGCTGCTCGACGACCCCTCCGCCAAGGCTGTGATGCGCAAGTTTCACGGCGAGTTCCTGCGCTTCGGAAAGTTCTCCGAGCTCAGCAAGGTCGGCGTCGCCAACTACGATCCGAGCATCAACTCCGATTTGGCGGAAAGCGCGTACCTGTTCTTCGACCGCGTCTTCAGCAGCGGCCAGGGCGTGAAGGACATCTTCCTCTCCACCAAGGGCTTCGTGAGCTCGCGCATGGCGACGCTCTACGGAGGTAGCGCAGGGCCTGCTAGCGGCTTCGAGGAGCGGGAGCTCGGCGCGAATCGAACCGGTTACTTCACGCAGCTGCCCTTCCTGATTCTCTACGGGCACAACGCTTCCCCGGATTCGATTCATCGCGGAGTAAACATTGCGCTCGACGTGCTCTGCGCACCGCTCGGGACCTTCGCGGGAGTCATTCCGCCGTTGCCAGAGGCCATGCCCGGCCAGACGAACCGCATGCGTGTCGACGCGCATACCAAGGGTTGCGGCAGCTCTTGCCACAACGAGATGATCAATCCGCTCGGCTTCGCCTTCGACAACTTCGACGGCATGGGCGCCTATCGCACGACGGAGACGAACGGCTCGGAGGTCCTGCCGATCGACCCGAGCGGTTCATTCACCTTCATGGATGGAACCAAGTCGTACAAGGACGCGAAAGAGCTGATGCAGGTTCTCGCGTCCAGTCAGCAAACTCACATGTGTTACTCGAAGCGACTCGCCGGCTTTGGCTTGCAACGAAACATCGTCCAGGCCGACGTCCCGATGTTGACGAAGCTCGCGACGACGAGCGCGAACGCAGGTTCCGTGAAACAGGTGATCGTCGAGCTCGTGAAACAGGATGCTTTCCGGGTGCGCACGGGAGGTACGCCGTGAACTCCAAAGGAATTCTCATGAACCGTCGTGTCATCAACCGCCGTGCGTTCCTCACTGGGGCGGGCACCGTCGCGATCGGGCTCCCGTTCCTGGAGGGTCTGCCGAGTCGCTCGGCCTGGGCTGCGGACGCCGCGCCGGTGTTCACTTTCTTCGTCGTGGGCCAGAACGGCGTGGTGGGGAAGAACTTCTTTCCGTCCGCGACCGGTGCTTTGACGACCGCGAGCCTCGCTGGGGCGACGGGCACGGCGACGAGCGTGCTGTCGGCGCACGCGGCCAACTTGCTGTTCCTCAAGAACATCAACTATCCGGCTGGCGTGGCCAGCTGCGGGCACGCGGAAGGCAACGTGCAGACTCTGACCGGGCTGAAGCCCGGCGCGAACGGGAACACGGCCTACGCCTCCGGGCCGTCGGCCGATACGATAATCGGCAAGGTCGCAGGCAAGGATCCCATCGCGCTGTACTCGGGCGCGAAGGGCTTCATCGCTGAACGCATCTCGTTCAAAGCCGCTGGCTCGGGTCAGGTTCGAGCGGCCGACGTGAACCCGTACATTCTCTATTCGAAGGTGGTGGGCCTGGCTGGCGGTGGCACCACGACAGGCACTGGTACCGGCACCGGCACCGGCAGTGGTACCGGCACTGGCACTAGCGTTGCGCAGGAACTCGCGAATCGCCGCAAGAGCGTGAACGACATCGTGCGCGCGGAGCTTCAGAGCCTGCTGAAGAATCCGGCTCTCAGCTCGGCCGACATCAACCGGGTAAACCAGCACTTTCAGGCAATTCGCGACATCGAAGTCAAGATGGACTCGATGACCCCCACGACTCCGACGCCAACCCCCACCGGCGCCATGTGCTCGAAGGACGGGCTGCCAGTCGACAAGTACGAGGCCTACAAGACCGGCTTCGCTTTCAAGGGCGCGAACATGGAGGAGTACGTCAAGCTGCATCTGCAGATCATGGCGGTCGCCTTCGGCTGCAACTACAACCGCGTCGGCACGCTCCAGTGGGGCGACGGTACGGACGGTACGGTCTACAACGTCCCGTCGAACTCAGGCGCTGGCTATGGTTGGACGTTCCACCAGCTCAGCCACCGCATCAAAGATGACGTGAAGTCCGGCAATGACGCGACCGCGGAGGCGGCGCATCATGAAATCGACACGCTGCGCATGCAGTCCTTCTTGGTCGGCATCGAAGCCTTCAAGGCGCACGGTCTAGAAAACAACACGCAGCTGATCTGGACGAACACTCTCGCCGACGGCCCCTCCCACTCGACCAGAGGCGTGCCAATGATCATTTGGGGTAATGGTGGCGGCTACATCAAGCAGGGCGCCTTCGTCGACACGGCGGGCGCCGCGAACGCCAAGATCCTGAACACGATCATTGCGGCGGCGACGCGAGGTTCGGGGACCCCGCCGACGATTGACGGTTCCGGTGAGTTCGCCGGGATGAAGGCGTGACTTCTCCGCTCGCCATGAAGCGACGGGTCGGCCTGGTCGTGGGCGCGACCGTGTCGCTCGCGGCGCTCACCCTGAGCTGCTCGGATCCGCAGTCCGGCGGCCTCGGCACGGGCGGCACGAGCGTTCAAAGCGGCGGCACGGGGGGCGGCGTGTCGACTGGCGGTACCGCGACGGGCGGCTCGTCCATGGGCGGCACGGCGACGGGTGGCACCGCGACCGGTGGCATCGCGACCGGCGGTGTCTCGACCGGAGGCAGTTCAGGCGGGGCGGCTACCGGGGGTTCCGCCAGTGGCGGCGCTACCACCGGCGGTAGCGCGACCGGCGGTCAGGCAACCGGCGGTAGCGCGACCGGAGGTCAGGCGACGGGCGGCACAGCCGGTAAGTCTTCGACTGGCGGCAGCGCCACCGGAGGCGGTGCTGGCGCGTCGGGTACCGGCGGCGCTGGCGGCGGCGGTACCACGGGCAAGCGCAGCGCCGGCTGCGAGAAACCTACGACCCAAACGCTGAACCAATGGGTCGAGAGCATGGTCATGACCAGCGGAGCGAACCGCCCGTACTCGGTGCGGCTACCGAGCAACTACGATCCTGCGCGCGCCTACCCGGTGATCGTGCTGCTCCACGGCTGTGGCAGCGGCACCAACAACGTGCCGATGGAGAAGGCGACGGGCAGCGATGCGATTTTGGTGCGTGGCACGGGCTCCGCTGCCGACACCTGTTGGGATACCAGCGCCAACGGCAAGGACGTCGCGTTCTTCGATTCGATGGTCGTGGACGTCAAAACGCGCTTCTGTGCCGACGAGGGTCGCATCTTCATCGTCGGGTACAGCAGCGGCTCGTGGCTCGTGAATCAGCTTACCTGCATTCGTGCCGATGTCGTGCGTGGCGGCGCGAGTGTGACCGGCGGTGAGTCGTCGAACGGCAAGTGCGGTGTGCCGGTGGCGCGGATATTCGTGCACGACACGACCGATACGACCAACCAAATCTCGGGTAGCGAAAGGGCGCGAGACCGGCAGCTCACGCAAAACATGTGCGACAAGTCTGCAGCTCCCGTCGCCGTGGACCCCTCACCGTGCAAGCTGTACCAAGGCTGCAAGGCTGGCTATCCGGTGGAGTGGTGCCAGACGTCCGGCAACGCTCACGGACGTCAAGACAGCTTCGCGCCGACCACGTTTTGGAATTTCTTCAAGGCGCTGTAGCGCCCTATTCAGGTCCGCGAGCGGCTCTTCGTGCGCTTTCGCCCGGTATCGCTGCGTGCAGGGTCCGGCGGAAGGGTCGGGCAGGCGCGGCTGCTGGGGGACGCATCGTCGCTCAGCGTTGCCTGGCGGCGTTTGGGCCGAGTAGCGCGCACGTAAACACGGGTGCCCCCAAAAACCAGACCGATCAACGCTCGGTCAGGTAGCTCTGGTTTCAGGCACTATTCGTTCTTGAAGCGCTCGACCCAGCGCGCGAGCGCTTCGAGCTGGGCGCTGACGGCCTTCTGGGTGTGCTCGTCGGTGAGGCGCTGCTCGGCGTCGAACTTTTCCGCGGCGCGGGGCACGATGACCTCGGGCTTGTTCAGGGGATGCATGTCGACGAACACGCAAATTTGGCGGAGGTGATACTGCGCGCGGGCACCGCCGAGCATGCCGGTGGCGGCGCTCATGATCGCGGCGGGTTTGCCGGCGAAAGGTTGATCGGGTGGGCGCGAGACCCAGTCGATGGCGTTCTTGAGCACGCCGGGCACCGAATAGTTGTACTCCGGGGTGACGAACAAGACGCCGTCCGCTGCGGAGACGGCCTCACGCAGCGCCTGCACTTCCGGGGGATAGCCGGCGACCCGCACGTCATCGTTGTAGATTGGAATATCGGCCAGCGAGTGCTCGACGATGGTCATGCCGGCCGGCGCGAGCGCTTTGGCTGCGCGGAGCAGCGCGGTGTTGAACGAGGCTTTGCGCAGGCTACCGCTGAGACCGAGGATGTTCATGAATTTGGGCTCCGGCTAGAACTGGAAGCGCCCGAGCATACCGAGTTCGCGACCGTCCGGGTTGCCGCCGCTGCCGAGCAGGTTGTGGAAGCGGAAATAGGCGCCGATATCGACGTTGTCTCCGATCTTGAACAGCACGCCGCCTTCGACCGGAATCGAGAGGTTGTCACCGAAGTGATCGAGCGGGCCGACCAGCATCGCGCCGACGAAGGGCGTGATGGTCGGCGTGGCCTGAAAGTAAAACCAAAACGGGAACACCAGCTGTTCGCGGTTGCCCGTGTCGCGGCTGGTGACGCCGACGTAGAGGGTTGGATCGAACACGAAGGCGACCGAGGGAGAGAAGTTCACGCGGCCGAGTACGCCGCCCTTCCAGCCGAGATGAAACGGATCGAAATTGCGCACCTGGACGCCGGTGTTGAAATCGATCTCGGCGTTGGCAGAGCGCGAGAGATTGATCAAGAGGCCAAAGCCGACGTCGTTGTAGCGGCGACCGTCACAGCCGGCGACGCAAAACCCGTCACGGTGCGTGATGCCGATGGTAACGTCGCGCGCAACGCCCCAATAGAAATGCGGCGCCAGGTGAATGGGGTTGTTGCTGCCGCGTGAGACGTCGATGCGCAGGATCTGCGGGCGCGAGGGCTCGCCGGTGATCTCGAAGCCACCCTCGCGCGTGAGAAAGCTGCGGTGCGTGTAGTCCTGAGCAGCGGCGTGGCCGGCGGCAAAGGTGGTCAGGGTTGCGAACAGCGCGGAGAAAAGTCGAATCTTCAGCATCGGCGCGCGCAGCGTAGGCGCGCGCCGAGCTCAGCGCAACGCGCTCTTTGCCACATGCAAAGGGGTCTCGGGACCTCAGCCGACGCTGAACGCGATGGGGTAGCTGACGCGTACGATGCCGTTATCGGGTGCTGGAAATGAGAGACCGTAGAACGCGCTGACGACGCAGGAAACGACCGAACTGTCGGGCAGATCGCTGCCGCCGTTTTGTGCGAGCGTGACCGCGCCGCTGCGGTCGATCACGAAGCGCGCGGTGACGCGGCCGCTGAGTGATGGGTTTCGGCGCAGACCGTCCTCATAACAGTTACGAAAGCGGCCGAAGTTCTGGCGCACCACGCGCTGCACGAGCTCGGCGGGCAGCACGCCGCTCACGTCGGGGCCGCCGTTCGGGCGCACGCGCGGGGCGCTTACCCGGTGCTCCCGGCGCTCGGTCATGCGCTCTCGCGTGAAGTCCGCGGAGGCGGGAAAACAACTCTCGAGGGTGTTGCACCCGCCGACGCCATCCAAGGCGATGGCGCTGCCAGGGCCGCCGCTGCCACTGCCAGGCCCGGAGGGCACGAGGCCGCCACTGCCGGCCATTTCACCGAGCGCAGGGCTGAAAAGATCGCCGAGCAGGGTTTGGCTTGCCGGGTTCAGGGCGCCGTCTCGCTGCCACAGTGGGCCGGGCTCGGGCTGTGCGCGGAGCAACGGGATGAGGCCAAAGTCTTGGGCTTCTCTCAAGAGCTCGAGGCGCGACTGCGCAGCGTCGCGCGCAGCGTGGGGCGCGCTCGAGGCCGCGCGGCGAGGAGCGATCAGCCCGTGACGGCCGCGCGCACCCGCGGGGGCGGGCACTTCGTCGGCCGGCTGAGACGGGGCAGCGTTCGTCGCACCCGCCGCTTCTTCGACCAGTCGTTCGCGTTCGGCTCGGGTCTCCAGGATTTGCAGCATGGTCTGCAGGCGCTCACGATCCAGCTCGGCTTCGTCGGTGACGCCGAGTGGAGGCGCAAAAGAGGCGAGCGCGATGACGAGCGAAAGCACCGAGCCGAGCGAGGCAGCGAAGTAGGCGAGCGCGCTCGAGTCCCAATCGCCCTTGGGGAAGCGCGCGGGGTCGTGCGGGATGAGGCGGCAGTGAAAACTCAGGGCTCCGAAGCGCACCGTGCACGGGCGATCGCAGAGCAACGGCCGCCGTTCGCCGCGCTCGTCGGTGATGGTGACCGCACCGGCTTCCACCGCGCACAGCGTGTGGCGAGCTGCGACGCCGAGCTCCTCCGGAGCCACGAAATCCGCGGGCGCGCTGCCGTTGCCAATCGCGAACTCGCGCGGAGGGTAGCTGTGCCGCACCGAGAGCACGCTCGTGCCCCACGACGTCACGACTTCGAGTGCGTGTGGCGCCTGCTCGCGCGACCTGGGCTGAAAGCGCGCGGGTAAATAGCCGAGTGCTGCCGGAGAATGGACGTGCGCCATGATCGAAATTCCTCTCGTCCGACCACGGAGCAGCGCCGTCAGCGTGCGCTCGACGATCGCGGTCGAGCGGTCTCGGGAGCCACTTTCCTATCGAACTGGTACTAAGGACACCGAGTCTGCGCGGGCGTTCCCGAGAAAAGTTTAGTGGCTGACACGCAGCCACACGCTCGGCGCACGAAGCGCGGCGCGTGCGGTGAGCGCGAAAGGTACGACAACCCGAGCGACGCTAGAGCGAGCGGCATTTTTCGCGTGATCGTCTCGAAGCGAGGCAATTGCCAGGCGCTGTTCGCGCGCGGTGGCGGCGCGCGCAGGGTGGAATTTCAAAGCTTGCTTGCGGTGAGGCGAGATCCATGTACGGTTATAAATTGAGGTTCCCAGAAGGTGGCCAAAGACCACGACCCCAAAGCACGCTCTTATCTGCCGGGAGGGGTCCCCATCGAGCAGGAAGAGTCAACGGGCGTCGGCGTGTTGCGAGGGCCCGAGCCGCGCGCTGAGCCGGCGAGAGCATTAGCGGTGCCGCTGCCGCTCGATCCCGATGAAGACGAGTCGACCGCGCTGATCTCGTTGGAGAGCATCGGGCGCTTGCCGCGGCGCGAGCCGAAGGATCGGCACCTGCTCGTGCGCGTGAAGGGTCAGGGCTTAGGTCACGTCACGCGGTTGAACTCTGCGCCGTGCGTGGTCGGGCGCGCGCCCGATTGCGGATTGTACGTGGGCGACGACGGCGTCAGCCGCCGTCACGCGATGCTCGTTCCGCTCGACGACTCTTACTTATTGGTGGACACCGAGAGCGCGAACGGCACTTTCGTGGGTGGGCAACGCGTCGAGCGCCACGTGCTCAAGGACGGTGACTGGATTCAGTTCGGGGCCGCGGCCGCTTTTCGCTACACGCAAACCGACAGCAGTCAAGAGACGCTCTTGCGTCAGCTGTTCGAAGCCAGCGTGACCGACGCGCTCACCGGCTGCTTCAACCGGGAGTACCTCGACTCGCAATTGAAGAGCGAGCTCAGCTACGCGCGCCGTCACAAGACCGAAGTGTCGCTCGTGCTGTTCGACGTCGATCACTTCAAGAAGGTGAACGACAACTACGGTCACCAAGCGGGCGACCAAGTGCTGATTCAGATCGCGCAGACCATCTCGAAGATGGTGCGCAACGAGGACGTGTTTGCGCGCTACGGCGGGGAGGAGTTCGCGGTGGTCGTGCGCGCCATCGGCCTGGCGGGCGCAGCCAGCTTGGCCGAGCGCCTGCGCGCTGCGGTCGCAGCCCTCGAGATTCCGACTGAGCGCGGAGCGATTCGCGTCACCATCAGCCTCGGTGTCGCTTCGAGCGCCGCGCTCGAAGACCTACGTCCCGAAGGCCTGATCCGCGTGGCGGACGAGCGACTTTACGCGGCCAAGCACGGCGGGCGTAATCGCGTCGTTTCGAGCGGCTGAGAGCAGCGCGGGGCGTTGCTGCGCCCCCCCCCGAGCGGCACCCGTTGCGAGGCGATTGGGCCCGAGCGCGTGAGCCCTAGCCGCCTGAGATCTCGAGCTCCACGCTGGCATCGGTGGGAGTGGCCACCGACACGTGAAAAACCGGCGTGCGCTCCTTCAAGCCCGGAATGATCGAGTAGACCTGACCGGGCTGCTGCGCGGCGGCCTTCCCGATAACCTGGTGAAGCTTGGTGCGCGTCTGCTGCATCAACGTGAGGTGGTAGGAGGCGCGCGTGATGTGTTCTTTGTCCGAGAATACTTCGCTTTTCGGTGCCCACTCGCTTTGCGTAGCGTCACCCGACAGCTCCATGAGGACGTTGTGCTCAGCGTCCTGATCGAGCCCCGCCTGGGCGGTATATACGCTGAGCGACAGTTTGCCCTCTTCCAGCTCGTACTTCGCCGAGATGGCCACGCCGTTGCTGCGCTCGGCTTGCTCGATGCCTTGCTGCAGACTGACGCGGGCCTTTTTGAGTTCCAGCAGGAGCGCACTTGGCGCTTCTGTTGCTTCAGCGGTTGCTGCCGCTGGTTTGGCGGCCTGCTTCTCGAGGGTGTCCCGAGGTGGACTCGACGCCGGTTCGGATGTGGGGGGCACTCCCGAGCTAGTGCAAGCGAACGCAACGAAAGCAAACGCTAGGGCTGGCGTAGCTGGACCATTCTTCATTGGGTGGGCTCCCTACTTGCTGGTTTCGCCGATGAACACGTGCACTGTCTGGCCGGTGGCGCTGGCCAGCTTCACGTCGATGGCGGTCTTGCCATCTTTCAAGACGGGAATTGCCGAGTAGACGTCGCCCCTGCCCGATTCGGAGACTAGCCGCACCGCGTGCGCAATCGTGACGGAAGTTGTCTGCAGCAGGGTCAATTGGGTCGAAGCACGGGCGAGGTGCTCCCGGTCTTCGAATACCTCGGTCTTGGGTTCCCACTTTCCGGCCGCTGCGTCGCCTTTGACTTCGAAAAGCACGTTCTTTTCGGCGCACTTGTGGAGCCCGGATTTGGCGCCGTACACGCTGAGCCACAGCTTTCCGTGCTCGAACTCGAGCTTCGCAGAGATTGGAGTGGTGTTCTGCTTCTCGAGCGATTGAATGCCCTCGAGCAGCGTATGCCTGCTCGTCTTCAATCGCGTCGTGACCGCCTTCTCGTCGGGATTCGCGTCGGCCGCCCACAGCGTGGGAGCCAGAAGCATCAACGAAAATCCGAGCCACGCCTGCGCCGCTGCCGCTGTTGGCAGAAAGGTGTGCATTGGAAACTTCCTCCCGTCACGCCGACCCGGTGTGTGGAGGCCGGCGACTCGTGATCTGGTATACCGAGCCCGCTTGGTTCACGCAATACGTGGAGGGCTAGTCCGCCCGAGCGACCGAGCTGAACGTGGATATCCACGGCGAGCAACGTGCGGCACCGCAAGGAGCGACGGGTTGCGACTGCGGATCGATTAAGGTTCGGTTAGGCTAACTCGGCAGAGCGCGCGTGAACTCCGCCCGTCGCCGCTTGCGGTCGCTGAAAAGAATGTCTTTCCTGAATGGGTGGCTGCATTTGGTCAGCAGCCCGAGGAAGGAACTACCAAACCCTCGGGATTCGACGGATACTCTTGGCCATGGGTCGAGGCACGGCTTGGTGTAAGCACCTTGGTCACGAACGCTTCGAGGTTTGAGTGCGCGTCCTGGTAGTCGACGACCACGCGGAGACTCGCGAGCTTTTGAGCCGAAATCTCAAGCGAGCGTCGCATGGCGTGAAGACGGCAACGTCTTGCGAGGAGGCGGAAAAACTCATTGCCTTTGCGCATTTCGATGTCGTCGTGTTGGACGTTATGCTGCCTGACGGTTCGGGGATCGACTTGTGCGCGCGTCTCCGTACGTCGAGGATCGACACGCCGATCTTGCTGCTCACCGCCCGTGGAGAGATCAAGAATCGCGTGCTGGGTCTCGACGCTGGGGCGGATGACTATCTTCCGAAACCTTTTGCAATGTCGGAGCTACGTTCCCGCGTGAACGCGCTCGGCAGGCGCGGCCCTATTCGGCGCAGTCGGTCGATCGAGCTTGGGCCACTTGCGGTAGATTTGGAGGGGCGTCGAGTTTACGCGGATGGGCGGCCCCTCAATCTGACTGCGCGTGAGCTTGCGATCGTGACCTTGCTCGCTAGCCGAAAGGGCAGCATCGTCGCGCGCGACCGCTTGATCGAGTCGGTCTGGGGCGAGGTCAGTGACTCGGCTCGCTCTAGCCTGGAGGTCTTGATTGCGCGCATTCGGCGCAAGCTCGGTGTACACGCCGACCTGCTGCGAACGGTCCGGGGCGTAGGCTATATGCTCGATGGGGAAAAGCCATGAGCCAAGCCACGCTCACGTCGAAGATCGCGTCGGTGCAAACGCGAGTTACGCTGGTCGCTTTGCTCTTGGTAACCCTCGGTACCGCGGGCGCCGTGACGGCTACGTTGGCGTGGAAAACGGACCAACAGCTCGAATCGGTGTTGGCGAGGGTGGTGCCCTATCTCGCTGGAAAGACGCCGGCGACCATGGACTGGCACTGGCTCAGCAACGAAGTCAGCGAGGTTAGGCCGGGAGATGTAAGCGTCGAGGTTCGCGACGCCGAAGGCCATGTGCGGCTCGCATTGGGTGAGAACGAAGCGCTGGGTGCGAGCGATGTTGGCCGCGTTTCTGGTTGCAAAAATCACGAAGCGGCGCGTGTTTGCGGACGTAGCGAACACGGCTTCCTGTTGAGCGCCATGCGCAGCCGCCAAGACGATTTGAGTGCCCGTGGCTACTTCGTTTTTGCGCTCTGCTTGGTTTCCCTGCTGACTGGCTTATTCGTGACCTTGAGCAGCCGCGCCGTGACGCGACGTGCTCTGCAGCCGTTTTCCGACCTTGCTTCGCGTGTAGCGGCAATCGAACCGGGCACCGGGCACCGCGTCGCGTTGCGCACCAACGTGATGGAGGTCGACTCGTTGGCAGCGCGCTTCGACGCTCTCGTCGAGCGCTTCGAGGAAGCCTTGGAGAGGGAGCAGCGGTTTACGGCAGAAGCCTCCCACGAGCTGCGAGCGCCGTTGACGGTGGCGCTCGCCGAAATCGAAGCGCTGGCTCGGGGCACTCACGACGAGAAGAGTGCGGAGCGCGCAATCGAAGCGCTCACCGGGGTTTCCTCGCTCGCGGAGGCCTTGTTGCTCTTTGCCCGCGCACAAGCTCGGGTGAGCGACGAGCGCATGGCAGTGGTAAATTTAGCGGATTTGGCTCGCGAGCAAGTCGAGCTGCTGCGCGAGAGGAAAGAGACCAAGACCTTCAGCCTGCAACTGCCCGACGAAGCGCTCGTTCGGGGCGACGAGCGACTCCTGGCTCGCGCGGTAGCCAATCTACTCGATAACGCAATCAAGTACGGGGATGACTCGCCCGTCGAGGTCCGTGCCGAGAGAGACGCAGCAAATGTCAGCCTGGTCGTGAGCAACGGGGGGCGGGGCATCGCGTCAGGGCTTCGGGCGCAAGTCTTCGAGCCGTTCTTTCGCGCGCGGGAGGACAGCGACGTCCGCGGCTTCGGCTTGGGGCTTCCCTTCGTTCGCGCGGTGGCCCGGGCTCATTCCGGTGACGTCGAGATCTCTGCTGAAAAAGCGGGGCGCACGTCGTTTGTTTTGCGTCTGCCTCTGCTCGAGTGGAGCGAGGTCGCCGCAACGGCCTGAAATCGTCACGGCCGCCGCGCTCCCCGGAGGACGCTCACTCCAAAGCGCTTTGGTTAAGGTTCGGTTTGGACTGTCCTGTTAGGCTGGTTTGCGTGAACGAAAGAATGGCCACGAGTCACCCTCATCCCCTCGCCGCGGCAACGGTAAAGCGTTGTGCGCCGTGGCTGTTGAGTTGCCTTTCGATGGCCTGCTCCAAGAGCGCAGGGCTTCCGGGCGTGGTGCAAGCCGATGCGGCGACGGTGAGTCTCCCAGATACCCCGCCCGGAATTGGCTTCGATGATCTGCGTTACTCTCCGGGTCTTCATCGTGTGCTGGCGCCCTCGGGGCGTAGCGGGCGTATCAATCTGATCGATCCCGTTAACCTGCAGATCCAGTCGATCAGCGGGTTCTCGGCTACCGCGGAGTACACAGGGGGTCACGACGATGGGCCGACGTCGGTCGAAGAAGCGCTCGGCAAACTGTACGCGACCGACCGAACTACGCGCACGTTGGTTGCCATGGATCCGAAGACGGGCCATCTGGGTCTTCGCGTGAAGCTCGCGGCTGAGCCGGACTATGTTCGCTTCGTTCCCGACACGCGCGAACTGTGGGTTACGGAGCCGAGCGCGGATCAGATCGAAATCTTTGCGCTATCCCCGGAGGGGGATCCCTCTGCCGTCGCGACGATTCCGGTCGAGAACGGGCCAGAGTCTCTGGTCGTCGATTCCGTTCGGGGCCGCGCCTATACTCACCGCTGGCAGCGGAGTACGCTGGCTCTCGATCTGCGAACGCGAGCGGTGGTTGCCGAGTGGCCCAATGGCTGCGCGGCCTCGCGCGGAATCGCGCTCGACGAGCGCAGGGGCTGGTTGTTCTCTGGTTGCAACGAAGGGCCTGTGTTGGTGCTGGATGTCGCGCACGACGGTCGGATCTTGTCCCGTGTTCAAGAGGGTTCGGGCTTCGACGTCATCGGCTACAACGCGGGCTTGGGCCACCTGTACCTTGCGGGCTCGGTGTGCAGTTGTCTTGTGATGCTCGGTGTCGATCCGAAGGGACAATTGACGCTGTTGGAACGGCGGAGCGCCCCACCCAGAACCCACTGCGTGACCGCGGACGATGCCGGAAACGCCTGGGTGTGCGATCCCGATCGAGGTCGGCTGCTTCGCGTCCGAGACCGCCATCCTTCGACCCTGAACTAACGTGGCTGCCGCGCGTTTCAAGGTGCGCGGATGGCTTATCCGCGTAGTCGGGGGCACGCTGCTCGCGCTCGCTTCGTGCACTTGTACGCACTCGGCCAGCGCGTATCGGCCTTTCGATGGAACGGACGCTGCGGTTGCCGATGTTGGCAGTCTCGAACTCGAGCTGGGTCCTGCGCAGTTCTACGGCCGCGCGGGCACGCGCTACCTGATCGCGCCGGCGGCAGTCCTGATCCTGGGCGTCCTACCGAACCTCGAAGTCGTCGTCGAAGGGGCACAGCGCATCGTGAGCCACGGGCCTGACGACGAAGAGCGGATGCGGTTGCTCGATACGCAGGCGCTGCTGAAAGGTATTCTTCGCCAGGGTGCTCTTCAGGGAAAATCGGGTCCAAGCGTGGCGGTCGAGACGGGGGTGCTCGTGCCCGAGGTTCGAGGCGTCTCCGGCTTTGGCGCGCAAGTGAATCTGATTGAGTCGCATCGCTATCGGCTTGGCGTCCTGCACCTCAACGAAGGGGCGGAGCTCACGCGCGCCGGGCAGTGGGTGCTCGTTGGCAGCGCGATCTTCGAAGCGTCGCCAACGTTGGTGTTCAGACCGGTTGCCGAGATTCTCGCGGAGCGTGAGTTTGGTGCGGGGAGCGCGTATTCCGTTCTGTTCGGCGCGATCTGGTCAGCCAGTGAAGCCTTGAGCGTGGATGGTGGGGTGCGTAGGGTCTGGGAGGACGACGCACGAGTCGCGGAGGTGCGGTTTGGTTTTAGCTGGGGGGTGCCCGTTTGGACCCGCTCCTCTTTCTGACGTCGTTGAGTTCGGCTGGCTCGCTCGACGGAACCGAGGCTGACCGCCTGTTGGACATTTCAGGGGGGCAGGCGCGGGGGAGGGGGGGAGCGGCCGCTCGAGGAGGCTAGACCAAGTGCAGCACGAACCAGCGCACCGGATGCTCGCGTAAGCGTGGATCGCTGCGCAGAGCGCGCGGCGCGCGCGCGGTGTGTTGGAAGCAGAAGCGTTCGGGGAGATCGGTGTAGAGCGAGCGCGGGGGAAGGAAGCAGCCGCGCATGCGTTTCATGAACAGGCCGCCTTCGTAGGTGTGAAAGTAGACCGTGCGAATCCCAAACTCGCTGTAGACGAAGTCGAGGGCGGCCATGAGCGCACACTCTTGCCAGAGCTTGGCGTAGGGGCGGAGGACGCGTTCCACGTAGGTGATGAGTTGAGGTGCGGTCGCGCGGAGGTCGTCGACGACGGGCAGGTGCTCCGGCTCTCCTTCGCTCAGCCATTCATCGGCGAGCTGCAGGAAGTTTTGCGCTCGCTTTATCCAGTCGCTTTGGACTTCCTCGATCAGGCACTCGCCGGATTCGGGGTCGAGGTCGAGTCTGACCCAAGCGAGCGTGAAGGGTTCGCTCGCGCGCGCGGGGTGGCCGTCGCTGACGAAGGGGTGATCGGCTTCGGGAGCAATCAGCCGCCGATAGGCGCGGTCGTGTGATTCCGGGAAGTCGAGCTGGAGAACCAGGTTCTGTCCGGACCGCGAGGTCTGATAGTAACTCGCATGCCAGTCGTCCGGGCGCGCTCCGCCCCAGCGCGACAAGGTCACGCGGAAGTTTTCCGGTCGTTCAGGCGCTACGCGCGCCAGGCAGGCGGGGGTAAGCACGGCGTGCGCAGCGTGCGCGAGCGCCGGTCTAACCGTGGCTTTTTCGAGTAGGCGCGCAAAGGGGCCTCGCCGAAGTTCGGAGAGGGGACGCGCTCCGCCAATTACTAGTGAAAGCAGGCTGAGCGCGTAGCGGTCTTTTTCATAGGCGTAGAGACGCGGCTCCGCGCTTTCGGCGCGCAAGATCGCGTCGACGTGGTTGGGCAGCATTGGTGCCCTCCGTCGCAAGGAGAGACAGAGCTAGCGCCGCGCTGCCGTGGCTAGGCGAGCGACGCGCGATGCGGCCGTCGGTGCTGCCAACGGCCGCGGAGGTCGCGCGAGGAGGACGCGCGACGAAGCGGATTCAACGCGGGCGCGGCGCGCCGGTGCGCGCGAAAACGCAGACTAGCGTTCTACGCCTCGAACCAACGCGGGCACGCCGCGCCCGAGGGGCGCAACAGACTCGAACTGAGTGTGACCGACATGGTGAGCCTCGTAGGAAGAGCGCGGTATAGCTCGCTTCGCCGACCTGTCAAGCTCATGACCTTGGGGAGGGCTCGCTCTTCGTGAGTGCGCGTCGTCGGGTCACTCGGGCCTTTTTTTTCTCACTGCGATTCTGCGATACCAATGTTCGCAATCGTCTCGCAGAGTTCGGTAGCGTTACGAGTGTTCGAGTCGTCTCCCGGGGTGCAGCGTCCGAAGGTGGGATCCTGGCCTTGAGCCGAAGCGGCGATGCGCGTAGCCTCCCGCCGAGCTTCGCCCATGATTCATCCTCTGAGCCGTTTGGCAATTGCCCTATTCAGTGTCGTTGGCGCTTTCGCCATCTCTTGTTCGTCGGCAACGCCGGCGCCTTCCGCTGCGTCGGGCGGTGTGGGCGGCAGCAGCGCTGTCACCGGTCCGGTGTTTCCGCCCACGGTCACCAAGCCGCGCATCATGATCGTGGGCGACTCGATTTCAGCAGGGCCCGGCTGCTACAAGAAGTATCTGCTGAAAAACTTGGTCGATAATGGCCTCACCAACTACGAGTTCGTGGGTGAGTATACGGACGACTGCGGCGGGGGCGTTCGTCACAGCGCGGTGGGCTGCACGACGTCAGCGAACTACACGCAAGAGACGTTTACCGTTCCGAATTGCAACGCCAAGACTTACCCGGGTTTGGCGACGCTGGTCGCGACGCACAAGCCGGACTTGATCTTGCTGCAGCTCGGGGTCAACGACGTGTGGAGCGGCAGCGCACCGATCGAGCCGATTCTCGCCAACTACAGCACGCTCTTGCAGCAGGCGCGGGCGCAGAACCCGAACGTGGTGGTGGTGGTCGCGCAGATTCACAAGATTATCACCGACAACTGCCAAAACGCGGCGAGCACCAAGAACGCCGAGGACCTGGTGAAGGCAGTCCCCGGTTGGGCAGCGCAGGCGAGTACCAAGGAGTCGCCCGTGCTCGTGGCCGACCTGTGGACCAATTCGGACCCGCACGAGGCGAACGACTGCGTGCATCCGAACGAAGCCGGCGCCGAGCGCATGGGTCTGAATTGGTACAACGCGCTGAAGGGCATTTTGAAGTAGCCGCGCGCGGCTCAGCCGAGGTGAGGGGTGGTGACCTGCGTGAGCCAGGCCATCACCGCACGCACGGGCTCCCGCACGCGAGATGCGTGACCCTGGATGAGCGAGACAGGCATGCGCGCGCACTCGAACTCCGGCAAAATCTCGACCAGCTCGCCGGTAGCGAGGCTCGCGCGCGTGCCTAGCCTCGGCACTTGGATGATGCCGAGGCCTGCAACGCAAGCGGCTTGATAGGCGTCGGTGCCATTGACCGTGATAAGACTCTGCATCGGCCGCTCGCGGTAACGATTGCCCTCTCGATACTCGAAGGTCGGCCGTGCGCCACCGAGGGTGGTCGAATAGTCGATCAACCAGTGCCGGTCGAGATCGCTGAGCGTCTTCGGAACGCCGTACTTGCGCAGGTAGGCCGGGCTCGCGCAGTTCACCATTGGCAAGAGTCCGAGACGGCGCGCGACCAGCCCCGAATCGGGTAACGCGCCGACCCGCAGCACGCAGTCGAAGCCCTCGCGAATGACGTCGACGTGTCGATCGGTGGTGCTGAGCAAGAGCTCGATTTGCGGATGGCTTGCCATGAACTCGGGCAGCCGCGGGATGACGTGGTCACGCGCGAAGCGGATCGGCAGATCGATGCGGACTCGGCCGCGCAGCGTACTGGGCGCCTGGAACATCGTTGCGAGCTCGTCTGCATCGAGCACAAGGCGCTTGGCGCGCGGCAAGAATTGCTCGCCGTCCTCGGTCAGACGCAGAGCGCGGGTCGAGCGCAGGAGCAGCCGAGAGCCGAGCTCCGCCTCCAGCTCCTGAATGCGGACCGAGGCGCGCGCCTTGGACAGCCCGAGCTGCTCGCTCGCGCGCGTGAAGCTGCCGAGCTCCGCCACGCGCACGAAGATGCGCACGCTGTCGATATCCATGGCCTGGATTGTTTCGTTTTTCGAAACAGTATGTCAAGGCGCCAGGGATTTCGGCTGCACGAGGCGGGTCTTAGAGTCTGAATCACGAAGGGACGGCAACATGAACTCCAGCAAGAAATCCCAACTCGCGATCATCACCGGCGGCAGCCGGGGCCTCGGCCGGAACATGGCCCTGCACCTCGCGGACCACGGCATCGACAGCATCATCACTTATCGCTCGGCGGAGAAGGAGGCCGCCGAGGTGGTCGCGGCGATCGCCGCGAAGGGTCAGAAGGCCGTGGCGCTCAGGCTCGAGGTTGGCGAGAGCGCGAGCTTCGACGCCTTTGCCGTGTCGGTTCGCGCGGAGTTGGCTCGGGTTTGGCAGCGAGAAGACTTCGATTTCTTGATCAACAACGCTGGCAGCGGCGCGCACGTCGCCTTCTTGGAAACCAGCGAGGCGTTGTTCGACCAGATGATGAACGTGCACCTGAAGAGTGCGTTCTTCCTCACGCAGAAGCTCGTGCCTTTCATGGTGAATGGCGGGCGCATCGTCAACGTTTCGAGCGGACTTGCACGGTTCAGCTTCCCGGGATCCGCGGTGTACGCGATCATGAAGGGCGGGGTCGAAGTGCTGACGCGCTACTTGGCGAAGGAACTCGGGTCGCGAAAAATCTCGGTGAACACGCTCGCCCCGGGCGCCATCGCGACCGACTTCAACGGCGGCCTGGTGCGTGACAACGCCGACCTGAACAAGCACGTTGCCGCACAAACAGCGCTCGGTCGTGTGGGTCTGCCAGACGACATCGGGGGCGCCGTGGCCCTGCTCTTGGCACCCGAAACACATTGGATCACCGGTCAGCGCATCGAAGCTTCAGGCGGCATGATGCTGTAAAGAACGCCGACCAGTTCGACTGATCGGCGTTCCGGCCTGGTTCGTGGGGCGGCACGCGCCGCCCCGTTTTCAAGGACCATCGCTTCGCTCTAGCGTCGAGACCAGTCGCGCAGCGGCAGGCTCAGGCTGGAACCGTCTCGACCCCCGAAGCCGACGAACCAGGTCGCGGGCGAGTCGGTCAGGGTCGGGAAGGTTTCGACGCCGGGGATCGAGCTGAACTCGAAGCTCGGCCTGGGCCCCGCGTCCGCACCCGCGAGCGAGAGGCGCACGCGGTGCCCAGCGCGAATCAGCGCCGCGACGGGCTGTAGCGGCAACTCGATTTGCATGGTGCGTCCCGGCGTCACGGGCTCCGCATCCTCGCGGTCGAAGCTTCGCTCGACGCCTGGCGCAGGGTTGCAGCCTCCGCTCGTGGTCTTTCGGTGGAGCAAGCGCAGCTCGCCTTCGGTCAAGTAGGTGACGCGACCGTCCGGCGCGACGTCCTCCAGGTAAGCGATGACGATGCCGTCACTGCGATCCGTGCGCAGGTTCAGGCACAGCTCCGGCGTACCGACGAGCTCGGTGTCCCGCGTGACGGGTGCTGCGTCGAAGGTCATGCGCTTGCCCGGAGTCGCACGGCGATCGCCGTAGAAAACCGGATGACCACCTTGAGAGGCCCAGCGATTGAAGCTTCCCGCGCTGGTCGTCGGATCGACCTGGTAGCGCTGTTCACCCGATCGCACCGGCGCGCCTTCCAGA
Organism: Polyangiaceae bacterium; assembly: GCA_035549735.1. GTDB lineage: Bacteria > Myxococcota_A > Polyangia > Polyangiales > Polyangiaceae > PMG-095. The sequence goes on from DASZQI010000050.1 coordinate 40,936, forward strand.
AGTTGCTTGCGCGACAGCTGAAGGGTGTGATTCTTGACCCCGCGCGGCGGCCAGACCGGCGTGGTCTTCCAGGTGTCCGTGCCGAGCACTACGTAGCTCACGCTACGCCCGATTCGCTCCCCGGACAGCACTCGCTGCACGAAAGCGACGTCTCCGGAATATTGCGTGAGGGCGCTCGGTCGCGCGGCTTGGAATGGAACCTTCGAGAAAGGATCCGCGTCGAGCCCACCCGAATGCGTGGTGGCGCCGATCACCACCTCCATTGGTACGTTACCGAGCGCCGCAAAGCGCGCTAGCGCGCCTTCCGCAGTGGTGCCGTCGAGCCAGCTCGCCGAGACACGAGCGGGTAGGGCGGTGCGACGCGCTTCCGCGACGTGACCGACCGCGCTCATCTCGGATACCGTCCCTGCGCCCAATAGGTCGTCGCGATTGACCAGTTGCGCGAGGCGGTCTGGCGGCGGGTTGTTGACGTGCTCGGCTACTGCGGCGCGTACGAGCGAGAAGTCGTCGTCGCCGTCCACGGGGTCGATGCCGCACTGCGAGATGTCCGGGCACAGGCCCCCGCGCATCCACGCCATCAAGAAGCTGACGAAGTCGACTCCGCCCAGGTTCGGTACGCCACCCGGAAACAGGTTGTTGGTGTAGTTGTCGAAGTCCGATTCCCGAATGATCGCGGCCTTGAGCGCGGGCGCGCCCGAGGCGGCCATGGCTTCCGCGTGCGTGCCCGAGATCGAGAAGCCGACCGCGGCAACTTGACCGTTCGACCAGGGCTGCGCCGACAGCCACGCGATCAGCTCGACTTGGTCCGTTCGCACTCGCTCTTGCAAAAAGCCCGGTTGCGAGCCGAATGAAGCGCCGAAGCCACGCGGATCGCCGATGGCCACCACGAAGCCGGCCTGTCGATAGAGATCGATCGCCGTTCCGGTCGCTTCGGTGTGGTCGCGGGGATACCAACTTTCCACGAAGGCCACCGGCGCTTTGCCGTTGATCCGGTCGAAGCCCTCCGGAAAATACAAGCTCAGCGCCAGCCGCGTCCCATCCGAGACGGTGACGTAGCGGGACTCGCTGCGCGGGGGTGCATCGTGGAATGGGTCGTTGTTAGCGGTGACCTCGGGGCTCTCCGCGAGGGCCAGGAGCTCTTCCTGCGTGTATTCCGGCACGAAGCGAGCAGCGGAGAGCGAGTCCACGTCGGTCGCAGCGTCGTCGCTGCTTTCTGTCGCGTTCGAGGCTCCGCAGCCGCTTGCCAGCAGCAACAGAGCGGTCAGCAGAGGCGCACGACACCGGGCAATACGAGATGCGAACATGGTTCCTCGCGAGCGAGCGAGCCGCGCAACGGAGTGTCGCGCGGCTGTCGGTTCGCGAGGGCTTTAGCAAGCGTCAGGCCAACGCTTTTTCCGCGAAGTTCTCGAACTTGGTGCGCTCTCCGGAGTGTCCGCGGCGGACACCTGTCCTTCGATGGGTTCAAGTCTCGAGCAACCCTTGGCGAAGCGGTAGCGAAGGTTTCCGTGGCTCCTTTTGCTGCGCTGGGCCACGTCGCCCGCCATCACTTGCCCGCGCCGCGTTCGTTCAACAGTCGCAAGGCCGAAGCCAGGATTTTCTCGCGCGTAGCTTTCGAGTCCGCGCGCATATCAGAAATTCAAGCGCTGGATTCGGCGTCGAGCAACCCCGGCGGCTCGGACCCGAGCTTGCGCGCACAGGGCGCCTGATTTACGACTCGGCGGCCTCATGCCGGCCGAGCTCGAGCAATCCATTGCACCGGAGGGGGCGACCAAGCCTCCGCGCCCGAGCGAGGCTCAGGTCGAGGCGCTACCCGAACGGCTCGTGCCACCAGGAAATAGGCTGCGCCCGCGGGGATTGCTGTTGCTCGCTCTGGGCTTGCTGGTGCTGCTGTGGCTGATGGCGTCCGATCGCCACTTCGCCTTTTCCGTTCCGCTGGGTGCCGTCGCGGCCCTGCTCGCAGCCCTTGGCGTTTTGGAAACGCTCGGTACGTTCGATGACACCGGACCAGTGGCCGCGGTCCGCGACATCTCTGCGCTAGCTCAGCCCGCGTTTGCTGCGCTGACCACGCTAGTGGGTCTGATCGCAGCCGTGCGGCTCGCCGTTGCCGGCGTGCTGCCGCATCCGCTGCTCAGCGCAGGCCTCTCGATCACGCTGCTCTCGCTGGCCTGCCTGGCGACCGGCTACGCGCTGTTTTCGGCGCTGCGGGGCGCGACCGAGCTTCCGCTCTGGCGGCGCGAGGGGTTCTGGCTGCTCGCGCTCGCCATGGTGCTGTACCTGCCCATGCTCGGCAGCTACTCGCTGATCGATCCTTGGGAAACTCACTATGGCGAGGTCGCGCGCGAAATGCTCGCGCGCGACGACTGGATCAGCTTCTGGTGGGCGCAGGAGGGCTGGTTTTGGTCCAAGCCCGCGCTCGACTTCTGGCTGCAAGGGCTGTCGTTCTTGCTGTTTGGGGTGCGCTTTCGTCCCGACCAGATGCTGTCCGCCGCGAGCGACGGCACTACGCCGTGGCCGGAGTGGGCTGCCCGCTTGCCGATCGTCGCGCTGACCTTGATCGCGAGCTACTTCGCCTACAAAGCGCTGGCGCGCGTCGCCGGGCGTCGCGCGGGCTTTCTGGGTGGGTTCGTGCTCGTGACGTCACCTTATTGGTTTTTGCTCGCGCACCAGAGCATGACCGATATGCCGTACGTCGCGCCGCTCACTGCGGCGCTGTCGTTGGTGCTGCTCGGCTTGAACATCGAGCCAGACGCGCGCGTGACGTCGTACGCAATACAGTGTGGTCGGCGGCAGTTCAGGGTTTCGCTGGCGCACGCCGTGCTGCTCGCAGTGCTGATCACCGCGCTGCCGCAGATCGTGTACCTGATCTCGCGCAACGTCACGTTGGGTGGCGCAGGCGAAAGGCTCTTCGAGCTGCACCCGGATCGCTTTTTCTCCGGATCCGGAGGGGGCAATTGCGGGCTACCGGGCAACGAGCCGTGTCAGGCGAGCTCTCCGGCAAACCCGGTGTTTCAGCCCGCCGTCGGCGCCCTCGTGTGGTCGGTGGCGCTCGGTCTGTTCCTGTGGGCGAACCGCGGCGAGCGTCGCCAGCAGCGCTGGGCGTTTCTAGCGGCCTGGTACTTCGTTGGGCTCGCGGTGCTCGCCAAGGGTGCGCCGGCGCTGGTGCTTTCGCTCACGGTCAGCGTGGTCGCCGTGTGCGCGAGCCGTCGCTTTCGGGACCTTGCGCGGCTGGAGTTGGTCGGTTTCTTGCTGCTGGTTTCGGTGGTCGCCCTGCCCTGGTACGTGCAAGCGTTCATGCGGCATGGCCCGGCGTTCAGCGATCGCTTGCTGTTTTACGACATGTACAAGCGCGCGTTCGTGCACGTGCACGACACCAACGCCGGCGATGACGTGAGCTTTCGCTACTACGTTTGGCAGCTCGGTTACGGCCTGTTTCCCTGGACCGGCCTAGCAGTGGCCGCGCTGGTGTCGGCGTTCACGTCTCGCGACGAGGCTGAGAACCGAAAGGCCGGGCTGCGCTCGTTCCTCGTGCTCTGGTTCTTGCTCGCGTTCGCGCTGTTCAGCGTCTCGCTGACCAAGTTTCATCACTACGCCCTGCCGGCGTTACCACCGCTTGCGCTGCTGACGGGGCTGGTCCTCGACCGCTTGCTCGGGCCGCTGTTGCGTGTGGACGACGCTGCGCGCTTCATGTCGGCGAAGCTCGGCCTGTTTTGTGTGTTCGCTGCTGGTGTGGTGGCGCTGGTCGGGCGCGACCTATCGAGTGCGGGTGCCGTCGAAGGCCAGGCGCGGCTCTACCACTTATTCGCTTACAACTACGCGCGGCCGTGGCCGCGCACTTTGGATTTCAACGGCGTGTTTCGCGCCTTCACGCTGCTCGTCGTGCTGCTGCTCGCGTTGATGGTACTTCCGCGATTTCGGACGTGGGGTGCTCGTGTGGTGTTCGGCGTTGCCGCGACCTTTGCCGCATTTTGCCTGTCGATTTACCTCGTGCGACTAGCGCCGCACTACGGTCAACGCGAAACCGTCCTCACCTACTACGCGACCCGCGCCGGCCCCGAGGAACCGTTGGTCGCCTTCCAAATGAATTGGAAGGGCGAGAACTTCTACACGGGAAACCACCTGCCTGCGTTCGTGACCACCGGCGAAAAGTTCAAGAGTTGGGTCGCATCTCAGCGAGACGGCGGGACGCGGGTGCTCTATTTCACTACTGAACACTCGCGGGTCGGAACGCTGAAGAGTGAGCTCGGCAAAGTGAAGAGCTTTCAGGTTTTGACCAAGCCGGAGCTCAACAACAAGTTCTTCCTGGCCCGCGTCGAGCTGTAAGCCTCAGCGAGTGTCAAAAGTTTGTCACTCCTGGCCTGCTTTTCAGGCCGAGGCGAAGATCGCACCCCACTCTAAACCCGCCACCTCGGGGGCCGTACCAGCGGTGACCCGCGCCATGAAATCGCGCGGGGCGAGTTTAGCGAGGAGTGTAGGAGCGATGAGTAAGTTGCGGCGGCACCGGCGTTCATTGGCGTTCTCGGGCACGCGGTTTGGCTTATTTGCGGGCGTTGGCCTGCTGCTGCTGGCTGCGAGCTGCGGGTCGGACGGCTCCTCGAACGGGAGCGAAGCGACTGGCGGTGACTCCGGCAACCCGGAAGCGGGCGCGACGAATACGGGCGCAACGGCAGGTGAAGCGACCACCAGTCGCGGCGGTAGAAGCAGCCGCGGAGGCAGCACCGGAGTGGGTGGAGAGCCGCCGGTCGATGGCGGCGCGGGTGGCGTTTCGGGCGATCCGGATGGCCTGCTGATGCCAGGCGCCGACGGTCCCGGCTACGATGGCGTCGACCTCGATTCACTCGACCTTCAGAAGCCTCCGACCGGTTGCGTCGGCGGGTTCGATCCCGACTCCGAGACGCTCGAGCTGTCGCTCGACAAGACGGTGCCGGTGGTGTTGGTCGCGGTCACGAATGGCGTGCTTACGGCCAATGGCACCGCCTGCGAGTCGGCGGACGGTGTGCCCGCGAGCACCGACGGGCTCACGATCGTCACCATTACCGGTGGGAAGGAAGCCAACAGCGTGTACGTCGACACGTCGTCGGAGTTTGGGGCAGGCCTGCTCAGCGCTGGCGGCGATTTCAATGTGGATCTCGGCGCGGGCGACGATGAGCTCATCGTGCTCGGTAGTGACCACGCGGACTCGATTTTGCTCGGAAACGAATCGGACACCGTTTGGGTCGATTTTTCGGGTGATTTCGAGCCCGATGTCCGCATCGTCGGCGTGGAGCGCGCGTTGGTTTCGACCGGGCCGAAGCCGGACGTGGTGCTGTGCAATGGCGTGGCCTTGAGCGCGGATCCACTCGCGATCCCGGTCAAGCTTTTCGGTGGCGGAGCCAACGACTATTTGCTCGGCGGAGCCGCCGATGATCAGCTGCACGGCGGCATCGGCAACGACACTCTCGACGCGGGCGCAGACGCCGGCGGCGCTGACGAATACGACGGCGGGCCCGGTGAAGATCTGGTCGACTATTCCGCGCGGGTCGCGGGTGTGGTCGTCACGCTCGCGGGTATCGCGGACGATGGTGAACCCAACGAAGGTGACGACGTGTCATCGACGATTGAGGATGTGATTGGCGCGCAAGGTCCCAACACCATCGCGGGTAGCCCGATCGAGAACCGAATTTGGGGTGGCCCGTCGATCGACGTGATTCAAGGCGGCGACGGCAGCGACATCATCTACGGTGGTGACGGCGATGACGACATCGACGGCGGCAACGGCGACGACATCATCTACGGAGACGAAGGCGACGACACGCTGGAAGGTAACAGCGGCGACGATCTACTCGACGGTTATCCAGGTAAGAACGTGGTCGACGGTGGTACCGGAGATGCCGACATCTGCTCTCTCACCAAGAACGACAAGGGAACTGGCTGCGAACTGTGAGTTGATCCAAGCGTCGCAGTTCGAGAAATGCCGGGCTTTTTGCCCGGCATTTTGCGTTTTTGGAGCCTTCGGTCGGTCGGTCGACGTCACTGAACTCGTGCTCTCAATCCGCTGCTGAGACAGCGGTTCGCGCACGGACTCCAGTATTCGTGAGCTCGCGAGGAGCGCGAGAATACGCGGAGGATTAGCTGCAAACGACCGCGCCAAACGCGAATTAAGGGCCGCGTGCAATTCGCAAATACCGACACTTGTCCAGGAATATTTCGCTAAAGGCCAAGGGCGCCACGCCGTTCGTTGGTCTCGCAAGCAGGAACTTGCGTGACTCGGCGGAGGTCGCCGGCACAACTACTGGCTAACGGCGGCTCAAACCGCGCGGGGAAGGTTCGCGCGCAGAATCGCTCGTCTCAACTGGAGACAAAGGGAACATGATACGGTCGAAGAACAATTGGCTCACGAGTTTGGCGGTCACTATCGGTTGCGTTATTCCGGCAGCGCTCACCACGGGCTGTGGAAGTGCGCCTGAGGCGTCTCCTTCGGAGGACGCTGCGGAATCTGCTGCGACCCTGGGCGTGCAGGTGGACACCTGCTCACTGGCGTCCGCCGCCGGCTACAACACGATGAGCTCCACCTTGGCCCTGACCATGGGCACGGTTCACAGCCTCGTGCTCGGCGTCGTGAACGGCTACGTCACGGTCAACGGATACGCCTGCGTGAAGCCGACTGCAGCGGGTGGCGCGAAGCTGACCCCCGCGATGGTCAAGAAGATCACGATTGCCGGCACCACGGGTGACGACAAGGTCGTGATCGATACGCTGAGCGGCGCGCTCGGTGCGACCATCCTTTCTGCGACCGGCGGCATCACGGTCGACCTGGGCGCGGACACGGCCGACGACACCTTCTCGATCCGCGGCTCGTCCGCGATCGACAAGTGGACCGCGGGCGTTGCCGGCGGCGACGTGTACTTCGAGATCAGCGGCGACACCACGGCCGACATCCGGGTGCAGAACACCGAGCTTTACAACGTCAGCTTGAGCGCTGGCAACGACACCTTCACCGCCATGGGCGGTGCCTTCAACGGCACGCACCTGGTCGCGATGGGCACGGTCACCGCGCTCACCCCGATGACCCTCGCCATGAACATCAACGGCGGCGACGGGGACGACGTCCTCACCGGTGGTGGCGGCAACGACATCATCAGCGGCGGCAACGGCAACGACACGTTCAAGGCCTCGACGCTGGTCGCCATGACGTTCACGAGCGACGGCAACGACACGTTCAACGGCGGCGCCGGCACCGACAAGGCGGACTACTCCGCGCGCACGGCTGCCCTCACCATCGTCATGGACAACACGACCGCCAGCGGCGACCTCGGTAACAGCGAGGCCGACATCATCAACAGCGACGTGGAAGACCTGATCGGTGGCACGGGCGCCGACACGTTGACCGGCAATACGCTCGCCAACCACATCCAAGGCGGCGCGGGCAACGACACGATTAGCGGCGGTGCCGGCGGCACCTGTACGGCGGACGTGGACGTGCTCGACGGTGAAGCCGACAACGACGTCTTCCTGATGGGCGGGAGCGCGAACTGTGGCGACACGGTCAACGGCGGTGCGGGCACGGACCGCGCGGACTACCAGGCGCGCGGCGCGCTGGTCGCCCTCAACGTCTCGCTCGACGGCACGGCCAACGACGGTGACCCCGCCGCGGGCATGACCGGCGAGAAAGACAACGTCAAGAACGACGTCGAGATCGTGATCGGCGGCAGCGGCAACGACACCATCGTCGGCTCGGCCAACAACGACGAGCTGCACGGCGGCCCCGGCAACGACGTCATCAGCGGCGGCGCCGGCAACGACACGATCAGCGGTGACTCTGGTAACGACACCCTGAACGGTGAAGCTGGCGACGACACGTTCGACGAGAGCGGCGTCGACCCCGAATACACCGTTGCCGAGAACAAGGGCGACGGCGACGACATCATGAACGGTGGCACGCACGACAGCCTCGGCCTCGACACCGCCAGCTACGCGGCGCGCGGTGCGATGGCTCCCGTCACGGTCACGCTCTGTCAGGATCCGGCCAAGCTCACCGGCAACTCGGGCTTGAGCATGGTCACGGCTTGCACGGACAACGACGGTGACCCTGCGGCCACGGAGCATGACAAGGTCGTCAACGTGAACCACCTCGTCGGTGGCCTCGGTGACGACACGCTGACCGGCCACACCGGCGACGACATCATCGAAGGTGGCGCTGGCGCTGACACCCTGGCGGGTGGCGCAGGCAACGACACGCTCTTCGGCGACGACGGCGTGGACACGATGTACGGCGACGCTGGCGACGACTACCTCGACGGCGACGACAGCGACAGCGACAGCGACGTGTTCGACGGTGACCACACCTCGAACGACAGCGATGCCGACGTCTGCATCACCGCCACCGGTGAAACCCCCACCAACTGCGAACTCTGATAGAAGAAGTCACCAGTAGTTAGTAGACCCCGACGGGGCGCCTTAACCGGCGCCCCGTCGCTATTTTGTGCCACGCGCGACCTCGGATGGCGGCTCGCGTGGGAAGCTAAAGCTCAGCGTAACCCTGCCGTTGATCGACACGGCGTGATGACGAGGCGGAGCACGGTTCGAGTTCTGGGCGCAGTGTGGTTGTTGGTCGGTTGCGGGGCGAGCGGCTCCCCGGCGCCGCGAGCCGCGCAAGCGGAGAAAGAGCCCGCAAAAACGGCTGCATCGACCCCAGCCGCTGCGCTCTCCCCGACCCCGGGCGAGCGCGCTGCAGCGGAGGCCAAGCCCGAATCGACGGGCGAAAGCGCGCTGGCGGCTGCCGAACCTGAAACGGGTGCGGCCGGAGCAACCGCAGCACCACCGGTACCGACTACCTGCGCGGGGAGCGCCAAGCGCTGCGTTCCTCCGCCCAGCTTCTCACGCCAGCTGTGCCGCGGGCGATTTCCGTCGCTGGCGCTGCAGCTGTTCGAGAAGCACGCGCCTTGGGAGCACTTGTACGTGCGGGCCGAGGAGCTCGACCCAGTGAATTCGTACGGCGGGCCACGCAGCGACAGTCAGCTCGAGTTCGGTGAAGAGGTGGTGCTGCTGAAAGCGGTCGAGCAGGGCGGTCGCGGCGGGTTCTCGGTGAGCGGTGCGAGCGACGTCGACATTCTGCGACTCGACGGCACCTGCGCCACCATTCGGGAAGAGATGCTGGTGCGCTACGTTCCGGGCGCAGTCAAAAGCGCGCCGGTGATTTGGAAGTTCCTGGACGACGGCACGCAGCACGCGTTGCTCGCGGATCGCCGGGTGGAGCGCGCTCAGAAGAACGAGCAGAAGGCTTGCCGCGGCATGTCGGTGAACCAACGCAACGAAGAGTGCTCGCGCGTTCGACAAGCACTGAACGATGCGATCTTGCTGACCTTGCGCAAGGGCATCAGCTTGCCGGCGCCAGACAAGATCCCGCGCTGGTCCGAGTAAGTCGGGCCGAGAAAAGCTCCTGTTTGGCCTCGGTTTCGCTGGGTTTCGGCCGCCCACGGCCATGATTTTGGGCTAGTTCCAGCGTGTCGCTTGCGTTTCCGCTCGCCTCGCGTAGGCCTGGGGCCCCCGAGGGGCCTGAAGGAGCAACAGAACGTGAGTAGACAGCACAAGGTCGCAATCTTGACTGCAGGCGGGCTTGCCCCGTGCCTTTCCTCCGCCGTGGGCGGGTTGATCGAGCGTTATTCGGAGCTCGCGCCCGACGTCGACCTGATTGGCTACCTCGGCGGCTACAAAGGTCTGCTCCAGGGACGCTATGTCGCGGTGACTCCCGAGGTGCGCGAGCGCGCGAAGGTGCTCTACAAGCACGGCGGTAGCCCGCTCAAGAACAGCCGCGTCAAGCTCACGAACATTGCCGACTGTGTGAAGCGCGGCCTGGTGAAGGAAGGGCAGAACCCGCTCGCGGTGGCCGCCGAGCAGCTCACCAAGGATGGCGTTACGATCCTGCACACCGTGGGCGGCGACGACACCAACACCACGGCTGCCGACTTGGCCGCCTACCTCGCTTCGCACAACTACAAGCTCACGGTGGTGGGACTGCCGAAGACAATCGACAACGACGTGTACCCGATTCGCCAGTCTCTCGGCGCGTGGACGGCTGCCGAGCAAGGCGCGATCTATTTCGAGAACATCGTCAACGAGCACTCGGCAAACCCGCGCATGCTGATCGTGCACGAGGTCATGGGTCGCAACTGCGGTTGGCTCACGGCCTACACGGCCAAGGTCTACCGCGAGCGCCTGATGCACCCGGATTTCTTGCCCGGTTTCAACCTGGCGCGCTCACACAAGGATCTCGACGCGGTCTACGTTCCAGAGATGCACTTCGACCTCGAAGCCGAAGCCAAGCGCCTGCGCGCGGTGATGGACGAGCAAGATTGCGTGAACTTGTTCGTGTCCGAAGGCGCGTGCGTCATGCAAATCGTGGAAGAGATGGAAAGCAAGGGCGAGAGCGTGCCGAAGGATGCCTTCGGTCACTACAAGCTCGACAGCGTGAACGTGGGACAGTGGTTCAGTAAGCAGTTTGCAAAGCTGCTCGGCGCGGAAAAGACGCTCGTGCAAAAGTCGGGCTACTTCGCGCGCTCTGCAGCTTCCAACGTCGACGATCTGCGCCTGATTCAGAGCATGGTCGACCATGCCGTGGAGTGCGGGCTGCGCGGCGAGTCCGGCGTTATCGGCCACGACGAAGATCAGGGCGGCCGGCTACGTGCGATCGAGTTCCCGCGCGTCAAGGGCGGTAAGCCGTTCAACGTCGAGGCGCCGTGGTTCCTCGAGATGTTGAGCGACATTCGTCAGCCCCGCGGCAGCCGCATCGAAGTGAGCCACGGCGGCGAGCGCGTCCCGTCGATTCCGCCCGCGCCCTGAGGCTTCGCGTCGCGCCCGAGTCGATTCGCCCTTTCGCGAGTGAGCGAAGGGGCGGTTCGCTCGTTGTCCCTGGCCTAGCGACTGGTCACTGGCACTGAACGGTGTCGATCCAGTACGGCGGCTGAGCGGCGACGTCGGTCGTCGCGTCCCAACGGTACGAGTGCATTCCGCTCGCGGAGGTCACGCTCACCTTTGGGAAGTAGTACCCTCCGACACCGTTCGGCGTCGAGCCGTAGGTTTGGTAGAGCGCGCCATCCACGTAGAACTTGAGGGTTTGCCCGGCGCTGGGGTTTACGCCCTGGTAGTAGAACGACCGCTGAGAGTGAGTTTTGCTTCCGCAGGAGAAACCCAGTGACGCGGTTTGGCTTGCCCCGAGAATGCCGGGGTGCGCTCCGAATGTTCCTGCTTGCTTCGAGCTGTTGTCGATCTGCCAAGTCCCGCTGATCTCGGCCGGAACGAAGCCCTCCTCGAAGCCGAACAGACCGGTGGTGTTGGCAGTCGTAGATACGTTCGAGCAAGTGATGGAGTCGATGAAATACGGTGGGCGTCCCACGACATTGGTCGTAACATCCCAGCGATAGGTGTGCTTTCCGGTTGGCACGGTGAGCGCGACTTGAGGGTAGTAGTAACCACCCACGCCGTTCGGAGTCGAGCCGTAGGTTTGGTAGAGCGCGTCGTCGACGTAGAACTTGAGGGTCTGCCCGGCCGTGGGGTTCACGCCCTGATAGTAGAATCCGATCTGACTATGAGTTAGATCACCGCAGGCGAAACTCAGCGAAGCGGTATCTCCGGCTGCGAGGATCGCCGGGTGAATTCCATAGGTTCCCGCTTGTTTCGAGCTGTTGTCGATCTGCCAGGTGCCAGTGAGCTCCTGCGGGACGAAGCCGGTTTCGAGACCGAAGTCGCCGTTCGTAATGGCGGTGACCGGTACGTTCTCGCACGTGATTGAATCGATGAAGTAGGGGGGCCGTCCGGCGATGTTCGTGGTCACGTCCCAGCGATAGGTGTGTTTTCCGGTCGGGACGGTGAGCGCGACCTGGGGGTAGTAGTAGCCGCCAACGCCGTTCGGTGTGGAGCCATAGGTCTCGTACAGCTTATCGTCGACGAAGAACTTGAGCGTCTGGCCGGAGGTCGGATTGATGCCCTGGTAGTAGAACCCGATTTTGCTGTGAACCTGGTCGCCGCAGGAAAAACTCAAGGACGCGGTGTCTCCTGCGCCGAGAACCGGGGGATGAATGGCGTACGTTCCGGCTTGCTTGGAGCTGTTGTCGATCTCCCAAGGCCCGCCGAGTTCCTTCGGGACGAAGCCAGCTTCGAGACCGAAATCACCGTTGGTAATCGTGGTAATCGGAACGTTTTCGCAGGTGATTAGGTCAAGGAAGTACGGCGGACGTCCGGCCACGTTGGTCGTGACGTCCCAGCGGTAGCTATGCATTCCCGTTGGCACCGTCAGCGCGACTTGGGGGAAGTAGAACCCACCGACGCCGTTCGGCGTGGCCCCATAGGTCTGGTAGAGTTTGTTATCGACGTAGAACTTGAGCGTCTGCCCAGCAGTTGCGTTGATGCCCTGGTAGTAAAAGCCCATCTTGCTATGAGGCTTTCCACCGCAAGAGAAGTTCAGCGAAGCGGTGTCGCCCGCCGCGAGAACGGGGGGATGAATCGCGTACGTTCCGGCTTGCTTCGAACTGTTGTCGATCTCCCACGTGCCCGTGAGCTCCTGCGGAACGAAGCCAGCTTCGAGCCCGAAGTCACCGTTGGTAATGGGGGCGATGGCCGTGTTCTTGCACACGATCGAATCGATGAAATACGGGGGCCGGCCGGCCACGTTGCTGGTCACGTCCCAACGGTAGGCGTGCTGTCCAGAAGGCACCGTCAGCGCGACTTGTGGGAAGTAGTAGCCACCAACGCCGTTTGGGGTGGAGCCGTAGGTCTGGTAGAGCTTGTCGTCGACGAAGAACTTCAGCGTCTGTCCGGCGGTTGGGTTGATACCCTGATAGTAGAAGCTCAACTCGCTGTGCACCTCACCCCCGCACGAGTAGCTCAGGGACGCCGTGTCACCATCCGTGAGAACAGGCGGGTGAATCGCAAGTTTTCCGGCTTGTCTAGAGCTATTGTCGACCTGCCATGCGCCGGTCGTCTCCGATGGTACGAAGCACTCTTCGAAACCGATTGAGCCATGCGGCTCCGCCGCGGCTCCACCGCCTTCGGTGCAAGTGATGGAGTCGACCCAATACGGCGGTTGCGCAGTCGAGCTGGTCGTCGCTTCCCAGCGGTACTGGTGTTTGCCGTCGGGAAGTGCGAGCGTCACTTCATTGAACGAATAGCCGCCGACGCCGTTCGAGGTTGAGCCATAAGTGGCGTACAAGGCGTTGTCGACGTAGAAGTTCAGGCGCTGATCGGCGGTCGGGTTCGCGCCTCGGTAGAAGAAGGTCAGCAAGCTGTGCGCCTTGCCCGCACAGGAGTAGGTCATCGATGCGGTCGAGCCCGCGGCGACGCTGGGCGGATGACTCGCCTGTCCGCTCTGAGCTGCTGAGTTATCGACCAGCCAAGTTCCGTCGTTGGCCGCTTTTTCGAAGTCCTGCGTTGCGACTAGCGTGCAGGCCAGAGGCCCACTGCCGCCGGTACCGCCAGCGCCCGAGCTCGACCCACCCGAGGTACCTCCACTCGCAGCGCCACCGACGCCGCCTGTCGCGCCGCTGACTCCGCCCGTGGCGCCGCCGGTTTCTCCGCCGACGCCGCCGGTGCCCGGTGTTCCGCCGTGATCTCCACCCGCGTCTCCGCCGTCAGCAGAGCCATCGCCCCCGTTCGTCCCGTCGCCTCCGGTCGTTTCGTTTCCCGCCCGCGTCTCCGCCCGCGCCGCCTTCCCCCCCGTGTTTCCCAGCGCTGCCGCCGCTCCATTTTCCAGCGGTCCCGCCCGTGTCCGTGCCGTTGCTTCCACCGCCTATCCTCCCCGCCGCTCCGGCGGCCGACCCACCGCTTCCCCCCTTCGGCGTCGTCGCTGTGCCGCCAGAGGCGTCGTCATCGGAAGAGCTGTCGGAACCGCACGCGGCAAACAGCAGCGTCAACGCAAACAGGCCACCTCGCAAGGCGAGCTTCCACTCACGACCCGCGAACCCCTCGAGAAAACGAGTGCTCATCGAGTCGAGCGTATAATCGACCGAACCAGGGCGTTTCAATTCACCAGAGTGAGGTTCCTGTAAACTGCTGAATCTCGATCGGTGACGAAGTTGCGACTACGAAGTGCGCTTGAACGTTCTTGCTGTGTATGGGAGTCACCATCGGACACAGTTGCGCCCCGACGAGGTGTAGCGCGCGCCGGGGGCTGGACCCGTTAGCGCGCCACGGGCTGGCTCCGTTTCGACTTGCTCGCGCCGGCGCGGCCTCAGAGCGTGACGAGCTTGGGTGTGCCGTCGGTGCCCAATGAAAGCGCGACCGGTTGCTCGTTGCGGAACAGCAGCAGCGCGGCGTTCTCGGTGAAGAGCGCGCTGATGTCGCCCGCGGGGGGACCGCCGAAATCCGGCGAGTCGAAGACCAACGTGTCTTTGACGTTGCCGAGCTCCGAAAGCGGTGCAACGCGCGTTCGCGTTTCTCCGAGCGCCCCGCGCCAGAGCAAAAACACCTTGTCGCCGACCGGAGCGGCGGCCCACCACCACTTGCTCTCCAGACCCGCGATCTTGCTGTCGCTCGCCTTGCAACCGTCCGCGCTGCAGTCGATGCGGCCTACCTGCGCGCCGCCTTCCCCCGGCTTTACCCAAACCAAGCTGGCGCCAGCCTTCGTGCACACGAGATCCGAGTCGTACGTGCGATCGAATGGCAGGGTGGTTTCCACCGTCTTCGACCAGGCTCCGTCTTTGAACACGCTGAGGGAGAGCTGGGTTTTGCCCTCGCCGCCGGTCGCCTTGGCGTTCGAGAGTCCGTTTTTTCCTCCGTAGGCAGCGACCACGAGCTGGTCGCCACTGCGACAGCTGTGCAGGGAACCCGAGTATTGGCCTTTCAACGTGGCCACCGTCTTCAAACGCCCCTGTGCGAGCGATTGTGCGACCAGCTCGACTCCGCCTTCACCTTGGTTCAAGGCCACGATCTGATTGCCGATTGCGATCGGATCGCCGACGGGCGCTTTGAGCGGGAGCTTGACGTCCTTCGACGCCTTGCCGTTCTTCAGCTCGACCGCGACGTAGCCCTCTTCCTTTTGCGTGGGCTTGGCTTTGGCGGCCTTCGCGCCTTTCTTCGGCGGAGCGGGCACGGGCGGCGGCGCGCTCAAGTCGTCCTTGGCGCCCTTTTCGACGGCCACGCCGTCGCGGATCAAGCGTCGGGCCATCCCGCGCACTTCCGACGTTTCGCCGGTCTCCAGGTTGTAGGCGACCAAGCCTTTCTCGGTGAGGCTCGAAACGAACAACCCCTTCGCGTCATTCACCAGCTCCACGGTTTGTCCGGGTAGCTCCGGCACCTGCGCGTTGGCTTCGACGCAGCGCACCTTGGTGAAGCCTGGCGAAAACTCGCACGCCTTGGGGCGAGTGCGCCCTTCGGGCGACTTCAAGGCGACGAGTGCGCGGCCGTCGGGCGTCAGCGCTGGCCCGGCAATCGCCACCGGCTTGTCGCTGAAGCTCTTCCACGCGGGCGCGTCGAGCATCGGGGGCGCGGCTACCTCGGGCGCGGGTACGTCCGCTACGGGCTCCGCCTTGAGCTGCGCGCCTTCAGCGGCTGTCCACAGTTCGGTTGCAAAGGTGGCGAGGGTGCCATCGTTCGGGACCGTGCAGGTGGGTTTGTCCTCGCTACAGCCGAACTTTTGCTGCATCTGTCGGCGCAGCAGCGCCGGCGTGCCCGAGTTTGGGAGCGCGGCGTACAGCGCATCCGCGTATTTTCCGCAGCGCGCGGGCCAGGCGTCCTTCCCGGCGCTCTTGTTCGCGTTTGCCAGCTGAATCAGCCGCAGCTGCTTGAAGCGCGCGGCGAGCGGCTCGGTCGCGGACTTGCCAGCGATGCACGTAGCCAGGGCGCTCCACGCTTTCGGTGCTTCATCAGCCGAGCAGCCGAGCAGGAGCCCTGCCGCGGTCGCGAACGCGCCTGTTCGAAGCACGCCGCGCGCGCCTCCCCTGTTCGACCCAAGAGCTCTTTTCATGGCGCCGGACGTTAGAGCAACTCGCGCCTGCGGGTAACACAAACTATGCGTCCTCCACGAATGGAAGATTCCAAACGCCGGCCGAGGCCTCGATTCTTCTTGGCTTTCGGCGCGGTTCGGCCGCTTTTAGGCGCGCTCGAGATAGTGACGTTGCAGTGCGTCGAGCAAGCCGTCCACCGTGTAGACGTCGGCGGTCAGATCGACGCGCACCGACGCTGCTGCCAACGTCGCCGTGGTGATCGGGCCGATGCTCGCGACCGTAACCGCTTCGAGCAGCGTTTTCGCGTCCGGGCCCAGCGCGTCCAAAGTCTCGGTCACGGTCGAGCTCGAAGTGAACAAAATGGCGTCTGCTTTGCGTGCCGCGAAGAGCTCTCGCAGCGCGGCCTTCCCACGCTCTGCCACCGGTCGCGTCTCGTAAACCGGCACGACGTCGACCATGAACCCAGCCTGGCGCAGCGCTTCTGGTAGCGCATCACGAGCCACCAGCGCGCGCGCCAGCAAAACCCGGCCGCGCTCGCCGCCTTCGATGAGCTCGCTGGCCAGACCTTCACCCACGTACGCCTTGGCCACGCGATCCGCGACGATTCCTCGACGCTCCAGCGCAGCTGCGGTTTTTGGCCCAATCGCCCCAACGCGGGCGCTCGCGAATGCGCGTGCGTCCAGCTTCTGCTCTGCGAGCGCGGCAAAGAAGCGCTCGACGCCATTGGCGCTCGTAAACAGCACCCAGGCATAAGCCGAGAGCTCCGAAATCGCGCGCTGCAACGGCTCCTTATCCGGCGGCGGCCCGATTTCGATCACCGGCATCACCAGCGGTTCGGCGCCGCGCTCGCGAATGGCGTGAGCGGTGGCCCGCGCTTGCGCTTCCGGCCTGGGCAGGACCAGGCGCTTCCCGAATAGTGGCCCGCGGTCGTACCAGGCGATGCGCTCGCGCAGGCTCACCACGTCGCCGACCACGATCACGGCCGGGTTCTTGATGCCCGCGCGCTGGGTTGCTTCGGCGATCTGGTCGAGCGGCGCGGTGAGCACGCGTTGTTCGGGCCGCGTGCCCCATTGAATCACCGCAGCCGGCGTGGACGGCGAGCGTCCGCCATCCAGAATGGCGCGCGTGATTTCCGCTATGCGCCGCATGCCCATCAGCACGCAGATCGTGTCAGTCGCAGTCGCGAGCTGCTTCCACGCTTCGGGCGACCACTCCTTGTCGGCGCGGTCGCTGCCGGTGATGAAGGTGACGCTCTTCGACAACTCACGGTGCGTGAGTGGGATCCCCGCGTAGGCGCTGGCCCCGACCGGCGAAGAAATCCCCGGTACGATTTCGAACGGAATCCCAGCTTCGGCGAGCGCCTGGGCTTCCTCGCCGCCGCGCGCGAACAACAGCGGATCGCCGCCTTTTAGGCGTACGATGCGTCGCCCAGCGCGCGCGAGGGTGACCAGCTCCCGGTTGATTGCTTCCTGCGAGGCGCTTTCCTCGCCGTAGCGCTTGCCGACGTGGTGCACCTCGGCGTTGGGGCACGCTTCGAGCAGCGCGGGGTGTGCAAGGGCATCGGTGAGCACAATCTCGGCCGCTTGCAGCAGCTCGAGCCCACGCACGGTGATGAGCCCTGGATCGCCGGGCCCGGCACCGACCAGGGACACCATCACGGGGGGCATTGCCCCTCCTCTTACCATTCCGTGCCTCGCTCGCTCCCGTTAACGGAGCGAACGGGTACGGCGCTTTGAGCGGAAACTCCTGGAAACATATGGGGTTGCGATCAAATCGTGTCCTGATTGTGGTGTGATGTGAGTATCTGTGTGATAGCCTTCGATCCAGTCACACTGCCTCCCATGACTCCCCTAGCTATCAGCCGTCCGGGTGATGAATGGCCAGATCGCTGGTTCGTGACCAACGGGGTCGTAGCGGTCGGTCCCGTCTCGTTCGAGCTCTTGCTGCGCGGAGTTGCGCTCGGGCGCATTCCGCGCGGATCGGTGGTGCGGCACGAGTCTTGGCAAGTCTGGCGTCGGCTCGAAGACATCGGTGCGCTGACCGCGAACGGGCGGCAGCAGACGGTCGAGGATCTGGCGAGCCTCAGCTCCAGCCTCGAGCTGCGGGCAAGCGGTCCCGAGAGTGAAGCGCCCCCGCCGCCAAGCGGGCAAGAGCTGCGCGCTTCGATTCTACCCATTGAGTCGACGCTGACCTCGCGCAGCACGGTCAGGCCGGTCGCGGTGGACCCGGTCGGCGTGCTCGAGCAGGCGAATGAGCTCGGCCAAGCCTTGTTGCTCACGCTCTCCACCGCGGCGGCCGCGGCTTCTGCCGAGGTGGGCCTCGTTCACCGCCCGCGGCGCGACCTCGGCGGGGTGGTGTGCGTGGGCGGGCACGGTCCACGAACCGAGCGCCTGCTCGGCGAACGTCTCTCCGAGGATGACCCGACCCTCACCGCCGCTTACGCGGGCCACACCGTTCTCAGCGAGCCAGAGTTCGGGGAAAACAGTCGCTACCTGCTCGGGCGACTCGGTCGTTGTCTTCCGGGCGCGCACGCGGTCGCGATGGTGCCGGTCCTGCTGTACGGCGATTTGGTGGCGATCTTCGAGCTGGGCCGCAGCGGGCAGCCCTTCCGTGCGCGGGAAATCGCACGTGCGGAAGAGGTGGTCGACGCGTTGGCTGGGCGCTGCGTCGTGATGGGTTGGATCTGAGTTGTCTCGGTGGAGCGGTGGTGCTTCGCTCTGGTCGGTGAAGTTCGGACGCTCTTCCCGCTTGGCCTTTTTCGCGCCGCTGCTGGCGGCCGCGCTCGCCTTCGCGCTCGCCAACCCTGCCTGTACGACGTCTTGTAGCGACGAGGAGACTGGCGGACCGGAGGAGATTCATGGTGGCACCACGGATCCGGCGCGCGGCGTTTACGAAAGCACCAGCTTCAGCGGCAAGTACCTGAAGTTTCGCCCCAACAAGCGCTACAAATTCTTTCACGGACTGCGCGGCACTCCAGCCGTGGTGCAAGCTTGGGTCGGCTTCAGCGAAGCGCCGTTGAACTCCGACATGGAGACCGGCAATATTTCGGAGGCGGCGGGCAACGAGGCCATCCTGGAGGCCGTGACCAACGAGTACGTCACCATCCGCAACGACACGTGCGAAACGTTCTACCTGCGGTTGGTAGCGAGCGATCCCATCGAAGATTCCGGGGCGGGCGGCGCGGGCAACTGAGCGCGAGAGCGCTCGGTGAGCGCTGACGCCTCAGCGAGGCGCAATCGGCCGTCTCGCGGGCCGCGTGACGATTCGCATCGAGTTTGCGACGGCACCGTCACTTTACAGCCGATCGCGTCCATCGCAAGAACGAAGCATGGAATCGCCACTCACCCCGGAGCAGTTGCAGCGCCTCGACGCCTACTGGCGGGCGGCAAACTATCTTTCAGTGGGTCAGATCTACCTGCGTGACAACCCGCTGTTGCGCGAGCCGTTGAAGCTCGACCACGTCAAGCACTCGCTCTTGGGTCATTGGGGCACAACGCCCGGCCAAACCTTCATTTACACGCACTTGAATCGTGTGATCGTTCAGCACGATCTGAACATGATCTACATCTCGGGACCGGGGCACGGCGGTCCAGCGCTGGTCGCCAGCACCTACCTCGAGGGCACGTACAGCGAGATCTACCCCGAGGTGAGCCGCGATCTTTCCGGCCTTCGCCGGCTATTCAAGCAGTTTTCATTTCCCGGCGGTATTCCGAGTCACGTGTCTCCGGAGTGCCCGGGCTCGATTCATGAAGGCGGAGAGCTCGGCTATTCACTCAGTCACGCGTACGGCGCTGCGCTCGACAACCCGAGTTTGATCGTGGCCTGCGTGGTCGGCGACGGCGAAGCGGAGACCGGACCGCTCGCGACCGCCTGGCACTCCAACAAGTTCTTGAACCCGAAGAGCGACGGCGCGGTGCTGCCGATCCTGCACTTGAACGGCTACAAAATAGCAAATCCCAGTTTGTTCTCGCGGATCACTCGCGAGGAGCTCGAGCAGTTCTTTCGCGGTTGTGGCTATGAGCCGCTGTTCGTCTTGGGTCACGAGCCAGCTCCGATGCACCAAGCGATGGCTGCCGCGCTCGACGCGGTCGTCGCCAGCATTGGGCGCATTCAAGCCGCAGCGCGTGAACGCGGGGTGACCGAGCGTCCGCGCTGGCCGATGATCGTGTTGGACTCGCCCAAAGGTTGGACCGGGCCGAAGAAGGTCGACGGCGTCCAGGTCGAGGGCACCTTTCACTCGCATCAAGTGCCGCTCTCGGATCCGGTGGGCAACGCCGAACACTTCAAGGCGCTCGAGGCTTGGCTGCTCAGCTATCGCCCAGGCGAATTGTTCGATGATCGCGGAGAGCTGCGCGCCGATCTGCGCGAGCTGGCTCCCAAGGGCATGCGCCGCATGGGCGCGAACCCGCACGCGAACGGCGGCCTGCTGTTGCGCGATTTACGCTTGCCGAATTTCGCCGACTACGCGGTGTCGGTGGAAGCGCCCGGTTCGGTGCGCAGCAGCGACACCGGTGTGCTCGGCCGTTTCCTGCGCGACGTCATCCGTGAAAACGAGGCTGCCCAGAACTTCCGCTTGTTCGGCCCGGACGAGACGCTCTCGAACAAGCTCGGCGCCGTGTTCGAAGCCACCAGTCGCCAGTGGCTGGCTGAAACCCGTGAGAATGACGAGTTTCTCGCGCCCGCGGGGCGCGTGCTCGAGGTGCTGAGCGAGCACCAGTGTGAAGGCTGGCTCGAGGGCTACTTGCTCACTGGGCGTCACGGCGTGTTCAACTGCTACGAAGCTTTCATTCACATCATCGATTCGATGTTCAACCAGCACGCCAAGTGGCTGAAGATGACCCGCCACATGCCGTGGCGGCCTCACATCGCGTCTCTCAACTACCTGCTCTCGTCGCACGTGTGGCGGCAAGATCACAACGGCTTCACCCACCAAGATCCGGGCTTCATCGACCACGTGGTCAACAAGAAGTCGGAAATCGTGCGCGTGTATCTGCCGCCCGACGCCAATTGTTTGCTCTCGGTCATGGACCACTGCTTGCGCAGTCGCCACTACGTCAACGTGGTGGTGGCCGGTAAACATCCGGCCCCGCAGTGGCTGAACATGGACCAAGCCATCAACCACTGCACCAAGGGCATCGGCATTTGGGATTGGGCTAGCAACGACCGGGGCGTGGAGCCCGACGTAGTCATGGCCTGCGCGGGCGACGTGCCCACGCTCGAGACCTTGGCTGCGGTTTCGATCCTGCGCCGCGAGTTGCCGGAGCTCAAGATCCGCGTCGTGAACGTGGTCGACTTGATGAAGCTCGAGCCTCCGAGCGAGCACCCGCACGGCCTCAGCGATCGCGACTTCGACGCCTTGTTCACCAAGGACAAGCCGATCATCATGGCCTATCACGGCTATCCCTGGCTGATTCACCGCCTGACTTATCGCCGTCACAACCACGTGAACCTGCACGTGCGCGGCTACAAGGAGGAGGGCACCATCACCACCGCCTTCGACATGACGGTGTTGAACGAGCTCGATCGGTTTCACTTGGTGCAAGACGTGATCGAGCGCTTGCCGCAGCTCGGCGCGCGCGCGGCATATTTGAAGCAAGCCCTGCAGGACAAGCTAATCGAGCATAGTCGCTACATTCGCGAACATGGTGAGGACATGCCCGAGATTCGCGACTTTCGATGGAACGCGGCAAAAGCGTGAACCCGCGCGCGATTCTGGTCATCAACAGCGGCAGCTCGACGCTCAAGTTCGCTTTGGTCGAGCCGGGCGATGGTGAAGTGCTGGAGCAGGGGCTGGTCGACCACGTGGGCGACCACTCGCAGGCGCTCGCCCAGGTGTTCGCGAAGGTCGCGCCGGAGCGCGTCGCCGCGATTGGGCATCGCGTCGTCCACGGCGGGGAGCATTTTGCGGAGAGCGTGCAGCTCGACCGGCATGTGCTCGAGACGCTCCGCGAGTGCACACCGCTGGCGCCTCTGCACAATCCGGCGAATCTCGCGGGCATCGAGGCCGCGCTCGAGCGCTTTCCGGGTTTGCCGCAGGTCCTCGTGTTCGATACCGCTTTTCACCAGACACTGCCGAAAAAAGCGTTCTTGTACGCGCTGCCGCATGAACTCTACGAGCGACACCGCGTTCGCCGCTACGGTTTTCACGGCACGAGTCATGGCTACGTCGCGAGCGTCGCGGCCGAACGACTCGGCAAACCGCTCGAAGAGTTGCAGCTGATCACGGCGCATCTCGGCAACGGCTGCAGCTGCTGCGCGGTTCGGCATGGCAGAAGCGTAGACACGACCATGGGGCTTACGCCCTTGGAAGGGTTGGTCATGGGCACGCGTTCGGGGGACGTCGATCCAGGGCTGCATGCGTTTCTGGTCGAACACACCGGCCGCTCGCTGACCCAGGTCACCGAGCTCTTGAATCGCGAGAGTGGGCTTCTCGGGCTTTCGGGTCAGAGCGCCGACATGCGGACATTGCTGCTAGCGCGCGCCGCAGGAGATGGCCGCGCTGCGCTGGCGATCGACGTTTTTTGCTATCGCCTGGCCAAGTCGATCCTCGCGCAGTGCGCGGCGCTCGAGCGCGTCGATGCTCTGATTTTCACCGGAGGCATCGGTGAGCACGCAGCCAGCGTTCGCGCCGATACGCTCGCTCAGCTGCGAATGCTGGGCGCGATCGTGGATCCGGATCTGAATCTCGAGCACGGGGTGACCACCCTGGGGCGTATTAGCCATAAGGACTCACGCTTGATGGCACTCGTCGTGCCGACCAATGAGGAGCTGGTGATCGCGCGCGAGACCGCGCGGGTCGCGCTCCGCGATGCGACGCCGTAGCTAGCGCGCAAGCCGGAAGGGCTGGGGACAGCGTGCCCTGCTTGGTGTATCGTCCCGAGCCATGGTCGTTGACGCGGGGCGCTGGCGTTCAGCTGCTTGGGCGATCGCCGCGGGGGTTTGCGGGTTCGCTGGGTTGCCAGCACCATGCTTAGCGGCGGCGCCCACGATCGAGCTTTCTTGGTCGGCCCCTGCGGTGTGTCCGGACAGGCGAGAGGTGCTCCACGCCATACGCGAGCTGGCGGGCGAGACCGAGCAATCAGCGGGCGAGCCTGATTTTTCGATTCGCGGAGAGGTCCAGTCCCAAGAGGGCGGTTTTCTGCTGAATCTCAGCTGGCGCTCGGCTGCCCATCACGCGGAGCGGACCATGACCGCCAGCACGTGCGATGAGCTGGCACGGGCTGCTGCTCTAATCGTCGCGCTCGCCGTGAATCCGGGCCGTCTGGACCCGAAGGAGGATCCCTCGCCCGCCGCGCCCGCGGGGGCGAGCGCTGGTGCGGTGGCCCCCGTTGAGCCCGGTGCTTCGGCGCCGCGCCGCGAACCACTCAAGCCAGCGGTAGCCCCGCGGCGCGCTGTCGTGCAGGTCCCCGCGCCGCGGTCTCAAGGTCCTGCCTACGAGGAGGGGGACTCGGCGCGGGGCGCGGTCGCAGTCGCACCGTCGCAAAGCGTGCGCCCGCGCGCGGAGATGGCAATGGATGTCGGGACCTTGCCGCACGCCGGCACGGGCGTGGGGATCGGGGTTAGCTTTCCGACGAGCGCCATCACCCTTCAGGCCGAGGCATTCGCCTTTAGCCCGCAAACCAAATCCATCGCGACAGGCGGAGGCGGAAAGTTTTGGATGGGCGCGATCGCGGTGCGCCCCTGCTTCTCTGTAGGCGACCGTTTTCGCGTGCTGCCATGCGTAGTTACGGAGCTCGAGGTCCTTTATGCTCGAGGTCAGGGCGTCGATTTTCGGCAGGCCGGTGCGGCCTGGTTTCCTCGTTTTGGGCTGGGTGGCGAGATGGCGTACGCCCTATCCAAGCGGTTTGGCGTGGTGGCCGGGATTTGGTTGCTCGCTGGGCCGTTTCGGCCAAACTTCGTAGTCGAAGAGACCGAACAAGTTCATCGGCCGGCCATATTCTCTGGTCGATCGACGATCGGTCTCGACCTGCAACTCTGAGGGTTCCCGGGGGACGCGGAAACATGGCGGGCACAGCGGATCGAAAAAGATCGCTCGAAGGTCACCGGGTCGCGCTGGCCGGTGCCACTCAGTCCGATGTGATTTCGCGCGCGCTGCCCTCACTGTCTGTTTCGGTGCATCGGCCGGCGCCCCGACCTTTTCGCGTTGCGTCAGAATTGAACTTCGATTCGGTCTACGAGCAGCACGCGGGGTTCGTTTATCGATCCTTGTGCCGGCTGGGGGTCCCGAGCGCGCATGTCGCCGACGCCACCCAGGACGTGTTCGTCGTGGTGCATCGGAAGCTCGATTCGTTCGAAAACCGCTCCTCGGTGCGCACCTGGCTCTTTGGCATCGCGCTTCGAGTCGCCAAAGATTGGACACGTCGCGAGCGGCGACGTCCGAGCGAGCCGTTGCCGCCCAGTCTGCCGGACGAACGCCGGGATGCGCCGTTCGAGGGAGCCGTGCGCTCCGAGGCCGTTTCCACGCTCTATAAGCTTCTGGACGAGCTGACGCCGGATCAGAGGTCGGTGTTCGTGCTCGTCGAACTCGAAGAGATGAGCGTTCCCGAAGCGGCCGCCGCGATCGGCGCGAACCTGCATACGGTAACCTCTCGTCTGAAGGCAGCGCGACACCGCTTCGAAGCCGCACTTCGGCGACACCGAAACTCCGGGGGTCGGAGCGAACCATGAACGAAAATCTCGGGCCCGAAGCGCGACAGCTGATTAACCGTGCGCGCCGTGAAGAACCGGTCGTTGACCCTGACGAGCTCGCTCGGATCCGGCGTAGTGTGCTGGCGACCGCGACAGGGGCCGCCGCGCTTGGTTCCGTCGGCAAAGCGTTGGCTCTTCAGGGCGCGGCTCGCTTCGGCGTTTCGTCGCTGATCAAGGCAGGGTTACTCGGCTCCGGAGCGGGCGCCATGGCGTTTGGTGTTTCGCTCATGTTGGGTTCGCCGTCGCTGCCCCGGGAACAGCCGCCGGAACACCGAGCGCTGACCGCAGATCACGCGCCGCGAAGCGCCGGGCAGGCGGTTCCCGAAGTTGCTTCGACGAACGCACAGGAGGAACCGGTCCGAAACCCTGCGGGCGTCGCGCCAACGGAGGTGCCCGCCGGGCCGCGCAGTGCGCTCCGGCCGAGCGCTGCGCTCAAGCCTGTGCCGAGCGTGGGCGAGCGCACGGACTTGCCGGCGGCGGGCACGGGCGCGGGCGGCAGCGAGCGCAAGGCTGCGAGTCCCGTCTCGGAGTCGAAGTCGGTCGCCTTGGAGGGGTCGACACTGGCTCCGGAGCTCGCGCTGCTCGAGCGCGTTCAGTCCGAGCTTCGTTCTGGCAACGGTCGGCGCGCGCTGGAACTTCTCGACCGCAGTTCCATCGACGTGGCGCACAGCCAGCTTGGCGCAGAACGATTGGCCGCTGAGGTGTTCGCCGCCTGTCAGGCTGGGGATCTCGAGCGAGTTCGACGCGCCTCGTCGCGGTTTCTGAAGGAGTTTCCGAACTCACCGTCCGCCGCTCGGGTTCGCGCCTCGTGCGCCCGCGCAGAAGGCGGGGAGTAGCTCGGATGACCCGATCTCAGCGGCTCGCGGTCCCCTTTCTGTTCGCGCTCTTTCCGTGCGTGCTCGGCGCCAAGGGTTGCTACTTCGGAAACGACGAAGTGCCGCTGGGCAGCAATGCTCGTGATGGTAGCGCCGGTGTAGACGGGGAAGGTCGTGGTCCGTCCGGCGCGGCAGGGAATGAGGGTGGGGGTGAAGGCGGGGCCTCCGGCGTGCCAAGCCACCCGGGTCGGGACGAACCGGTTTTCGTGTTCCAATCGGCGCCCCGAGTTGCTGCACCGAGCGCCACTGGCGGCACCGCCAGCCCATGAATCTTTCGCCGCGGGAGGGTCGGGTGCGGTGGGGGCCGTGGACATGGATAGAGCTCTCGTCGGTGGTATTCCTGATCACGACGGCGGTTCATCATCTCGCGTATCGAAATCTCCAGTCTGCGAAGGTGATGAACGGGATCGCGGTGTCGGGTTTTGCCGTGAGCGCGCTACTCGCCGCGTGTGGTTTGTCGATCGCCGCCTCGCGTCTGATTGCCCGTCTGGTTCGACGGGAACCCCTGGTGCTCGGGGTCCGTGCGGTAGTGGCGGGTCTGAGCTTCGCCTTGCTTTCGGTGGGGATGATGGTGCTCGGCGCACTACTCGCGGCGTTCTCTGCGGTCGACTCCAGTCGTGGCCGGCAGTTGCGACACCGTGGTCGGACTCTGCTGGCTCCGATTCGTAGCGGCGCCGCATGGTCGGAGCTTGCGATGCCGAATAGCGATGAGGTGCCTGACGGGGTGCCCGACGCGTGGCGCGAGAACGGCCGGACTGAACACGCTTCGGTGGCGAGCTTTGCGCGTCTGACACTCGAGTTGTTGGCGGTTGGTGCGCCCGCCTCGCTCGTAGCGGCGGCCAACCTGGACGGGCTGGACGAGATTCGGCACACCGAAGCATGCTTCGCTTTGGCGGAGAGCCTCGATGGCCGCGCGCAGAGCCCGGCGCCGTTTCCCGAAGCCGAGAAAGCGTCCGCGCTGCCTCGCGCTCGCCGGTATGCGCTGGCAAGACTGGCGATCACGTCGCTGATTGACGGTGCGATTCAAGAAGGCGTTTCGGCGCGAGTCGCCGCGAAGCTTTCGCGCCGTGCGGTTCGTCCGGCGATCGCCGCCGTGCTCGAGCAGATCGCCCGGGACGAAGGACGGCACGCGGCGCATGCTTGGGACATCGTCGAGTGGTGTTTGAACGAAGGCGGAGCGCCGGTCGCGTTCGCGTTGCTCGGCGCTTCCACTTATCTGCCCGCGTACAGGCCATCGGCGCGACGCGAGCCTGCGCGCGTCGGCGCGTGGGAATGTTTTGGTATCCCCGGCCGAGAGCTCGAGCTCGAGCAATACATGGCCACCCGTGGTCACGCGGTTGAGCGTGTTGGAGCCCTGGTCAGCGGGTCCATCACGAGCCTGATTCAAGGCCGCGCGCTATCCGATTCGCGTTCTGCGCGCGCCTCATGATTCATGCATGTTCCAGAAGTCAGGGGGTCATGCAGCCGAGCGGGCTGTGACAAACCACCGCCTCGCGCGTAGACTCGCTCTCTGCCATGACGACGCAGAGTTTTACGCGCAACCACCGAGACCACTCGAACGACACGGGCTTCCAGTTCGAGTTTTTCTGTGACAAGTGCGGCAACGGGCATCGCTCGGCCTTTCAGCGCAATGCGGTGGGCACGGCGGCGTCGGTGCTGAAAGCCGCGGGCGCGCTGTTCGGCGGCGCGATGTATCGCGCAGGTTGGGGTGCCGATCACTTGAAAGATGCGCTGCGTGGACCGGCTTGGGATTCGGCATTCAAGGAGGCGGTCGAAGAGTGTCGCCCGAAGTTCCGGCAATGCACGCGCTGCGGCAAATGGGTCTGCCCGGAAGTGTGCTTCAACCATGCCCGCGGCCTGTGCGAGGAGTGCGCGCCCGACTTGCGAGAGGAGGCGCCCGCGATTCAAGCCCAAGCTGCGCTCGAACAAGCCCACGAACAGGCAGGAAAAGCGGACCAACTGCGCGGCTTCGACCTGCGAGCAGAGGCGCTCGCCGCGCCCGGAACCGCGTGTGGCAACTGCCGAGCGCCGCTCGCGCCCGAGGCACGCTTTCTGTGCGAGCTGCGGCGCCAAGGCCGCGTCTGCCGCAGCCGCGCCGGCCAAGTTCTGCTCGAGTTGCGGTACGGCGCTAGCGGTTGGGGCGCGCTTCTGCGCGGGCTGCGGCGTCGCACAGAGCTGAAACCTCGCATCGCGCCCCGCACTTTCGGCGGCAACCCCAGATTCCGCGCATCCAGAGATTCTGCCGAGAGGGTCTCACGAATTCGGAAGCTTGTAAAGGTGCGTCGCGAACGGCAGAGTCGGCCGTGCTCGTCGCTCGTGAGCTCGGCATTCTGTTCGCGAGCGGCTTTTTCGAGGAGACGCATGTCGACCCCGCTTGCCTACGCCATCGATTTCGGCACCTCCAACTCGCTGATCGCGGCGGCCAACGCCGAGCGCACGTGGCCGCCGCTGGCCGTCGATCCACTGGCGTCCGATCCCACGGTGCTGCGCAGCATCTTGTTCTTTTCGGACGACAGTCGGCAGTTCGAGTGTGGCGCCGCAGCCCTGCGCGCGTCCGCGGAGTCCGGCATGCGTGGCCGGTTGATCCGCTCGATCAAGCGCTTTTTGCCTATGGAAAGCTTCCGTGAGACCCGCATCGGCGCCCGCCGCTACGCCCTCGAGGAGCTGGTCGCGATCGTGCTGCGCAACTTGCGTGAGCGCGCCAACGCCCAACTCGACGCGGACGTTCGCGCCGCCGTCCTCGGCTGCCCTGCGCGCTTCTCGGATGAGCCCGCCGCCCACGAACTCGCGCTCGCACGTTTGCGTCGCGCCGCCGAGCTCGCCGGCTTTCAGCGCGTAACGCTGTGCGAAGAGCCCGTCGCAGCTGCGCTCGATTGCGCGCAAGGCGACGACGACTCGCAGCAACTGGTCGCGGTCCTGGATCTCGGCGGCGGCACCTCCGACTTCACCGTTGCGCGACTCGGCGGCGGCCGCGCGGACGTACTTTCGGTCGGCGGCATCGCGGTCGCGGGTGACGCCCTCGACGGCGCCCTCATGCGCGACTGCATTTCGCCCCACTTCGGTGCGCGCACGACCTATCGACGAGGACTCGGCGGCACTGCGCTCACCTTCCCGCGCCCCCTACTGGAG
The DNA here is from genome assembly GCA_035549735.1 of Polyangiaceae bacterium. Lineage (GTDB taxonomy): Bacteria > Myxococcota_A > Polyangia > Polyangiales > Polyangiaceae > PMG-095. The sequence goes on from DASZQI010000050.1 coordinate 69,539, forward strand.
AAAATGTGTTCCCCCGCCGAGCTGTGCCTACTCGATCGCCGTGACTCCCTGGAATTCCTGCGGGACATCCGCAGCGGCAGCTTCGGCGAAGACGACCGTGAAAAACTCGATCGCTTGCTGACCCTAGTCGAGGACCGACTTGGCTTTCGCCTGTTCGAGGCCATCGATCTCACCAAACGCTCTCTCTCTGACAGTGAGCGCGCCGAATTTCGCTTCGACTATCCCACCATCGACCTTGCCGTCGAGCTCGATCGTTCGACCTTCGAACGCGCGGCGAGCGCCCCTCTCGAGCGCATCCTCGAGCGCCTCGATCACACCCTCGCCGCGGCCGGCGTTACCGCCGCCCAAATCGATGGAGTCTATTGCACCGGCGGCACCGCCCGCGTCCCCGCACTCATCGCCGCCGTAGCCGACCGCTTCGGCCCCACGAAAGTTCGCCACGTCAGCACCTTCCACGCCGTAATCCAAGGCCTCGCCGAACGCGCCCGCACCTGGATAACCGAAGGCGGTCTCGCCCAGCCGATGGACGGTGAGGGTAGGGGTTGAGGGAGGGATCGGCGAGGGGACGCGAGGGGACGCGAGGGGACGCGAGGGGCGAGGGGACGCGAGGGGCGAGGGGCGAGGGGACGCGAGGGACGAGGGGACGCGAGGGGCGAGGGGACGCGAGGGACGAGGGGACGCGAGGGACGAGGGGACGCGAGGGGCGAGGGGCGAGGGGACGCGAGGGGCGAGGGGACGCGAGGGGCGCCAGGGGACGCGAGGGGCGAGGGGACGCGAGGGGACGCGAGGGGCGAGGGGAACGGCGATCGGCGATCGGCGATCGGCGAACGGCGAACGGCGAACGGCGAACGCAGGCGGCAGTGCGAGGCAGCGGCGCGGGGAACGCGGGCAGTTAGGTTGGGCGCGGCAAGCGCGGGGAGCGGTGGGAGAGACAGGCGGTTAGTGAGCACTGACGGCTCGATGCGAGCACGCGCGGCAGAAGGTTTGGTGCAAGCGCGCGCAGTGGGGGCGCGGCGTGAAGCGGCGCGGGAATTAGTGGGTGGCGAGTGGCGCGCGGCAACGGCGTGCGGCAACGGCGTGCGGCAACAGGGCGAGGCAAACGGCGTGCGTCCTCGATCCGCGCAGTTTGAAAGCGTGTGAAGCAGGTGCCGCGTGTTGGGGCACGGCGTCAGCGCGCCGGCCGCTCAAGGACCGAGATGAGTCCGCGGCGCTTCCACCCCACGGAGAGCAGCCAACTCTTGGCAACGACGGTTGGGGGTTCTGGGGGTGCGAGCGACCTCGGTAGCCAGCAAGGCGTCCGATCAATCGGGGCGCAGCCCGAAAACTCGACAAAATCCGGAAAGTAAGGGGCAGACGAACGAACGTCGAGCGTGGCCCCATGGTCATGCCCATGCTTTCGAAAATTGGCGAGCACATACACCAACGCATTTCGAACCGCCCGAGGACTTTCCAGTGATCGCCCGTGCCAGCGATCCGCAAAGAACCTCCCCCTGCGCCCCAGTAATTGATTCACACGCCGCGCCAACCGAATAGAAAGCCCACGCACACCCTCGATTAAAGCAGTGCGATCGCGCGCTTCCACGATGAGGTGAGCATGATCGCCTTGAATCGAAAAATGCACGACGCGAAACCGTTCGGGAGCGGCCCGGTTTGCGGCAAAGATTGCCCCACGCACCGTTGGAAACACGAATTGCGTACGGAGTGACCGGCACGCACAGCGCAAGGTGACATGCACCGGGTGCTCAGCCCGATGCGCTGCGCGACTGCGATGCGCTACCTGCTTCCGTGCGGTAGTAGCAGGTCGCCCGGCACCGCGCCGGCGGCCGCCCCGCCTGGCTGGAAGTGGCAAGCTCAGTTGGGCAGCGCCACCAACCATCGTGCAACAATCACGTTGCCGCGCCCGCCCTATCGCTCGACTTCCGGACTGCCGCCTTGTCACGGAAGGTGTCCGCATTTGAATAGGCTAATATACAAAAAGAGTCGGTCTTCTGCAAGCACCTTCACTCCGATGTTTGCGAGAGACACACACTCAGAGTGAGCCAGGTTCTTGGTTTGTTTCAGTTCGCTGACTCGCATCCCCGCATCCCCGCATCCCCGCATCCCCGCATCCCCGTATCCTTGCCAATCGATGAGACGCGGCACGTCCCGCATTCCCGCATTCCCGTATCCCCGTATCCCCGTATCCCCGCATCCCCGTATCCCCGCTTCGGACTGCGGCCTTGTCACGAAAGGTATCGGAATTTGAATAGGCTAATATGCAAAAGGCGTCAGAGTGAGCCAAGGTTCTTGGTTTGCTTCAGTTCGCTCCCTCGCTTCCCGCTCCCTCGCTTCCCGCTCCCTCGCTTCCCGCTTCCTCGCTTCCCGCTCCCTCGCTTCCCGCTCCCTCGCTTCCCCGGTTTCATCGCCGCCGTGGATCTTCGCGACTCGCGCACTGGCACGACGGCACCCGTTGACGACCGACATGGGCGTGCTCGCGCGCGGTGCGCGACGCGCAACCCGCGCAACCCGCGCAACCCGCGCAACCCGCGGTGCGGCGAGTCTGGCGTGAACATTCGGTTTAGCGCCGGAAAGGCTTCGTTTTTTCTGTGGGGGCAGGCGCGGTGTTGTGGGGGGATTCGGGGGGAATCGGCTGCGCTATTGTGTGGGCGCGCCGTTCAGCGCGCACTTTTCTCGGGTGCCCCAAAAAACCCAAACAAACAATCACGCTGCGGGTAACGCGGCTTGTTGCGGCTTGTGGGGCTTGTGGGGCTCGTGGGGCTCGTGGGGCTCGTGGGGCTTGTTGTGGTTCGAGTGGAAGAGTGGCACTATGGCGTTTCTAGAGGAGAGCCGTGCCGAACTCAGGCGGTGAACGCGCCGGCGTGCGCGCCGAGGACTACTATCGTGTGCTGGTCGAGCAGGCAGCGGACGGCATCTTCATTGCCGACAGTGAGGGTGTGTATCTGGACGTGAACCAGAGCGGTCATCAATTGCTCGGCTACGGTGCCGGTGAGTTGGTGGGCAGGCACATCGCCGATCTGTTGGACGAAGGCGATTGGCCGCGGCTATCGAGCACGATGGAAGCGCTCAGGCAGGGGATGAGCCAAACCGCCGAGTGGGAGTTGCGTAAGCGTGATGGGACCATGTTGGCCTGCGAGGTGACGGCGCAGTGGTTGAGTAGTGGCGTGCTGCTCGGGCTGGTGCGCGAGATTTCGCAGCGCAAGCGTGCCGAGCAGATTACGCAGGCGTCGGAGGCGCGCTTGCGATCCATTTTGGAGACCGCGCCGGACACGATTCTCACGGTCGATCGGGCCGGGACGATCTTGTTCATCAATCGGACCGTGCCGCCGCTGACGAGCGAGCAGGTGATTGGAACCTCTTGCTACGACTACGTGCTGGAAGAGTCGCGCCCCCGGGTCGCCGCGGCGATCGAGCACGTGTTTACTTCACGTGGTTTCGACGAGTACGAAATTCTGGGTCCACCGGGCGTCGACGGTGTGCGGATCTGGTCTTCGGTTCGGGTCGGGCCTTTGCTCGAGGGCGACCGTGTGGTGTGCGCGACGCTCTGTGCGACCGATATCTCGTCGCGCAAGTGGGAAGAAGCGCGGCGGCAAGAGCTGGTCGATCGGCTGCAAAAGATTTCCGCGCAGGTGCCGGGGCTCGTGTATCAGTTCAAGCTCCGGCCCGACGGTAGCTCGTGCTTTCCTTATGCGAGCGAGCAGATTCGCGAAATTTACCGGCTGTCGCCGGAAGACGTGCGAACCGACGCTTCGGCGGTCTTCGATCTGTTGCACCCGGACGACGTGGCGGGCATTTCGGAGGCCATCAGCAAGTCGGCCCGAACGCTGGAGCCGCTGCAGTACGAATATCGCGTGAAGTTTCCGAACGGGGACGTGCGGTGGCTATTCGGCAATGCGCTGCCCGAAAAGCAGGCAGACGGTTCGATTCTGTGGAACGGGTTCATCAGTGACGTCACCCGGCGCAAGGAGATCGAGGAGCGCGAGGCCGCGCTCGAACAGCAACTGCGCCAGTCGCAGAAGGTGGAGAGCATTGGCCGGCTCGCGGGCGGCGTCGCGCACGATTTCAACAATTTGCTGACCTCGGTGCTCGGCTTCACCGAGCTCGCGCAAGGCGAGCTGTCTCCGGGGTCGACGGCTGCCACCTACCTCGAGTGTGTGAGCGAAGCTGCTGCACGCGGCGCGGCGCTCACGCAGCAGTTGCTCGCGTTCGCGCGAAAGAAGCTGGTAAACCCCGAAGTTTTGCAGCTGAATGACGTGGTCCAGAAGCTCGTCCCGATGTTGCGGCGTCTGGTCGGCGAGCACCGCGAGCTGACCTTGTCGCTCGCGTCCACGCTCGGCGCGGTGAAGGTCGACGCGGGCAGCATGGAGCAAGTGGTGATGAACCTGGTGGTCAACGCGCGCGACGCCCTGACCGCGGGTGGTCGCATCAGTCTGGAGACGGTCGACGTGGTGCTCGACGAGCTCGATTGTCGAAAACACCCCGATCTGACCCCCGGTGAATACGTGCGGCTCACGGTCAGCGACAATGGCACGGGCATGTCGGCGGAGGTGCTTTCACGCCTGTTCGAACCCTTCTTCACGACCAAGCCGGTGGGTGAGGGCACGGGGCTCGGGCTGGCGATGTGCCACGGCATCGTAAAGCAAGCGCACGGTAGCATCACCGTTTCCAGCGATCTCGGGCACGGCAGCTGTTTTCGCGTGTATCTACCGCGTGTTCGCAACGAAATCGCGGAAGTGCTCAGCGCGCCGCCGGAGGCCGAGCCCACGCGCGGTCGTGAAACGGTGCTCCTCGTGGAGGACGAGGAGATGATTCTACGGATGGTGCGGGAGGCGCTGAGCGGCGTGGGCTATCGCGTGCTCACCGCGCCGAACGGCGTGGAAGCGTTGGAGTTGGTGCGGCGCTTTGCGGAACCGATCGATCTGGTGATCACCGACGTGGTGATGCCGAAAATGGGCGGTCGCGAGCTCGCATCGGAGCTTGCCACGCTGCGACCGGGCATCAAAATTCTATACAGCTCCGGATATTCCCAAGACGAAATGCCCGAGCTCGGCGGGTTCGAAGAGAGTACGCCGTTTTTGCACAAGCCGTATACGCTGGCCGCGCTCACGGCCCGGGTGCGGCAGGCGCTGGGTCGGGACCCGCAGTGACGCGCGGTTCGTAGCCGCGTGGCGCCTCCTGCATCAGCGCGATCAAATTGCCTGCAGGATCCTTGAAGAAGGCCATCCAAAGGTCGTGGTCCTCCATTTGTGCCAAGCGATGTGGGGCGCTCTCGAATACCACGCCGCGTTGCTTCAGCGCGGGGACGATGGTCGCGAGATCCGGGGTACGAAAGTACAGCACGGAGCTCTTCGGCAGCGGCCTTTCGTTGCTTTTTTCGATGAACAGGCGCACGCCCGCGCAATCGAAGAAAACCAAATCGCCGAAGCGGTACAGCTTTCTGAGTCCCAGCACTTCAGCGTAGAAGCGTTCGGCAACGTCGGTGTCGTCGACCGAGAGCGAGATTTGACCGAGCTGGTTCAGCGCAATGGTCATGCCTTCCTCCGTGGCTGGTCGCGGAGGATACCCCGAACTCGCTCTCCGCGTAATTCGGGAAGTTCTAGCGTGGATGGGCGGCGTTCAGCAGATCCACGCTCGAGCCGAGGTGCACCTCCGCGGCCAGGCCGAGTGATTCGGACAGGGTTGGGTGCGGGTGGATGGTCAAAGCCAGGTCCGTGGCCGTGCAACCGACTTCGATGGCCAGCGCGAGTTCGCTGATCAACTCACCCGCATGGCTGCCGACGATGCCACCACCGACAATGCGCTCGGACTCTTCGTCGATCAGCAGCTTGGTGAGCCCTTCGCCGCGACCGGTGGTCGCCGCGCGACCGGAAGCGGCCCAAGGGAACGCCGCGCGCTTGACGCGACGCCCTTGTTTCTTGCACTCGGCTTCGGTCAGACCGACCCAGGCAATTTCTGGGTTAGTGTAGGCCACGGCTGGGATCACCTGCGCATCGAAGAACGCGGCGTGGCCCGCGACGGCTTCGGCGGCGACGCGACCCTGGTGCTGGGCTTTGTGCGCGAGCAACGGCTGTCCGACGATGTCGCCGACCGCGAAAATGTGCCGTGCGCTGGTGCGCAGCTGCGGGTCGACCTCGACGAAACCGCGCTCGGAAACCCGAACCCCGGCGTTGGACGCGCCGATCTTGAAGCCGTTCGGCGTGCGACCGACCGCGACCAGGACCAGGTCGTACTGCTCGTGTGCGGTGGGCGCGTCGGCTCCGCTGAACCAAACTTTCACCTCCTTGTCCGCGAGCTCGAGCTTGGAGACCGCGCTGTTCACGAGCACGCGGCCAAAGCGCGCCTTGTTGAGCCTGTACCAAGCGGCCACCAGATCGCGATCGGTTCCAGGCAAGAGCTCCGGGCCCTTTTCGACCACGTCGATGCGCGCGCCGAGGCTCGAATAAACCGTGGCCATCTCCAGGCCGATGATGCCGCCGCCGATCACCAGCATGCGCTCGGGCAAGAAGGGCAGGTCGAGCACGCCCGTGGAATCGACCAGGCGCGGGTGGGCGTCGAGGTTTTGCACGGCGCCGCCGGCTCCGGTGTCGGCGAGACCAGCAGCGATGGCGGTGGAAAGGACCATCGCCGGGGTGACCGCCTCGGAGCCCGCGGCGATCACCGCGTTCTCGAAGCGGACAGTGACGTTCGCGCCGTCGTTCGCGCCTTCACTCGCGGTCTTGACGGTAAGCTCGTGGGTGCCGGTGAACGCGCCGATACCGCGCACGACCTCGACTTTGCGCGATTTGGCGAGCCCAGCGAGGTTCGATGTCATCTTGCGCACCACGCCGGACTTCCAGGCGCGCAAGCGCTCGAGGTCGATGCTGGCAGGGCCGAACCGAACGCCGTGCTCCGAAAGCTGCTTGCTCTGTTCGACCACCTCCGCCACGTGCAACAACGCTTTCGACGGAATGCAGCCCACGTTCAGGCAAACGCCGCCGAGCGTTGGTTCGCGCTCCACGATCAGCGTGCGCACACCGAGGTCTGCCGCGCGAAAGGCCGCCGCGTAACCGCCGGGTCCGCCACCGAGCACGACGAGCTGAGTTTCGAGTTCGCTCTTCATTTCAGTAGCCTCCACGATCAATGTGGAGGAGCGCGCGCGTTTGGGAATCCGCAACATCCGCCGGTCGCGGCTACGTACAAGTACGTAGCGGTTGGCCAGGGTTAGGGATCGCCACGCGGAAACGTGCGCGCTGCCGGTCTCGGAACGCCGGAAGGCAACGCGCTGCGGCGCGGCCGCCCCAAGCAGCCGCGCCTGCGCGCCTCAGCCACCGCGACGCCTCGATACGCTATTTTCCCAGTCACAGGTAAGACGACACCAGCGCCTCGCTCATCGACCATAGCGCGGCGCGGCGCTCCGAGCGTTGCGCTCGCGGCGGAACCACACGCAACTCGACACGGGGACCATAGAAGCACCCGTTGCTGCCCTTTGCTCGCGGGCTGTGCGCGAGAAAGACCGGCGTTTGCGCGGCGAGCTCGGGGGAGATCGCGAAAAAGCGCTGGAAGAAGGGCGCCGCCCAGCGCAGTAGCCGAGGTAGGCCACGCGCGTTGCGGAACACCGAGGTCCTCACGAAGCCCGGAAACACACAGGTAACCTCGAGGCCGCTGTCGCGCTGCCGCGCCGCGAGCTCGGTCGCGAGCAGATCGTTCGCGAATTGAGTGCGGCCCGCGACTCGCAGGCCCGGTCGGCCGCGACGGTGCTGCAGATCGTCGAAGTCGAGCGTATCGGCGTAGTTACCAGCGTTCGAAACCAGCACCAAGCGCCCTGACGGGGAAGCATTCAGCAACGGCAGCAACTTTCGCGCGAGCAGGTAGCGGGTCAGGTAGTTCAGCACGAAGTTTCGCTCTAAACCTTCGTTCGTCCACTCGGGGACGGTGGAGAGAATGCCGGCGCAGCAGACGACCGCGTCCAGGCGCTGGACGCGGGCTTCGACCTCGGTGGCGAGGCGCGCGGTCTCCGAGAGCAGCGAGAGGTCGGCGGGCACGAAAGCGTGTGCCAGGCCGGGGCGCGCCGCGTGCAGCGCGCTCAACACTTCCGCTCCGCGGGTCGGATCGCGGCCCGTGATGAGCACGCGGTTATCCTTGCGCGCGAGCTCGAGGGCCACTGCCCGGCCAATTCCGTCCGTGGCCCCGGTGACCAGAGCGACCCGCTGACTGTCTTTTTCATTCATGTTTGGTTTCTCCCGGTTGGTTCTTCAAAGCTAGAACCGGGAAAAAACCTGCACAGCCTGGCTAGTTGCATCAGATTGTTGCATAAAATCGACAATGGATTTGGACGCCGTACACGCATTCGTGGCCATCGCCGAGACCGGCGGCTTCGCTGCAGCGGGTCGCAAGTTGCGCGCCCCACGCTCCACCCTGAGTCGACAAATCCAGCGCTTGGAAGAGCAGCTGGGTGTTCGCCTAATGGACCGGACGACACGTGCGATTCGCCTCACGGAGGCGGGTGCCCTCTATTTCAAGCGTTGCACCCACGCATTGAAATTGATCGAAGCTGCGAGTGATTCGGCGCGTGAGGCGGGCGCCCATCCTCGGGGCACGCTTCGCGTCACGGCGCCCATCGACGTGGCGCGCGAGGTCGTGCTTGGCATGCTGCCCGCGTTCCGACGTCGATATCCCGATATCGAGCTATCGCTCGAGATCACGCAGCGCCAGGTGGATCTGGTGGCCGAGGGGTTCGACTTGGCTTTGCGTGGCGGCGACCGTTTAGCCGATTCCGCGCTGCTTTCGCGCAAGCTGGCCGCGCCGACGTTCGGACTCTTCGCGAGCCCCGGCTATTTGGAAGAGCGCGGCACACCGGATAACCCCGCGGAGCTGCGGCAGCACGATTTGGTCACGTTCACGACCTTCGCCGGGCCTCTAGCCTGGCGCCTCGTGGGTCCTGATGGCGCGGCCGAAGTGGTGCCCCGCGCTTGGCTTTGCGCGAACGAGTTCGGCTTCTTGCGTTCGGCGCTGGTCGATGGCGCGGGCATCGGCCTGGTCGAGCTGCGCAGTGCGGAGCCCGACGTCCACGCCGGTCGCTTGGTGCGCGTCCTGAGCGAGTACATCATGCACGGCGGCGTGCTGTGTGCGGTCTACCCGAGCGCTCGTCGAATTCCTCCCAAGGTGCGCGTGTTCGTCGACGCGCTGGTCGAGCATCTGCGAGCGACTCGCGGCAGCTCGCTTGCAGTAGCTACGTAGAACTACGTAGCTGGGGTCCGCGCGCCCTCCTTGGCGGGCTCGGTGCGAAGTTCTAGGATTGAGTGTCGCTTCCGGTTTTTCCCGCGGAACCATGTCGCTCAAGCAAAAGACGCTCGCGCTCGCAATTTTGCCGTTGCTGCTCGCGATAGCGGCGGTCGGACTGCAGGTGATGCGTAAGGCGCGCGCGCTCGGAGAGCAGCAGGCCGAGCTCATCGAGTCGAGCCTGCTCGCGCAGAAGCGCGCCGAGCTCCGGCACGCGGTCGAGTTGGTTGAAACTCAGATCGAATCGGTCGCCGCGGCGGCGAGCGGCAACCAGGGCCAGGCGGACGAGAGCGAGAGCGCGCAGCAGGCGCGGGTGAAGGCGCTGCTCGGCGCCGCACACTACGGCGAGGACGGCTATTTCTTCGTCTACGACCTGTCCGGCACCTGCCTCGTGCATCCACGGCAGCCGGAGCTCGTGGGCAAGAATCTGCAGTCGCTGGTCGACGCGAAGGGGCGCCGGGTGATTCCCGCACTGCTCGAGACCGCCCAGCGCGGCGACGGCTTTCAGCGCTACACCTGGGAGAAGCCGTCTAGTCACCGCCCGACCGAAAAGCTCGGCTACGTTTCGCTGCTTCCGCGCTGGGGCTGGGTAATCGGCACCGGAATCTATCTCGACGACGTGGAGCGCGCGAGCCAGGCGGTGCGACAGAAGTCGCTCGAGGCGGTGCAGCAGACGCTCGGGCAACTGACCGTGGTCGCAGTGCTGGCGCTGGTCTCGGTGTTCGCCGGTGGCATGGCACTGAACGTGAGCGAGCAGCGGCTGGCCGACGGGAAACTGAAGGCCATGGCCGCGCGCATCGTGCACCTGCAAGAGGAAGAGCGGGCGCGCGTTTCGCGAGAGCTCCACGATGGCATATCCCAGCTGCTGGTCGCGATGAAGTTTCAGTTCGAGCTTGCGCGTCAGAAGCTCGAAGCGGGCGATGCGAGCGCGCTTTCGAGCCTCGACAAGGGGCTCGAGCGCCTGCGTGAATGCATCGCCGACGTGCGGCGCATCTCGCACGCGCTCAGGCCGGCCATCCTGGATCAGCTCGGTTTGTCGAGCGCGTTGCGCCAGCTGGCCGAGGAATTCCAGGCGCGCACGGGCATTCGGGTCGAGGTGCTCGATTCGATTGCCGACGCACCGCTGTCGGAGCGCGAGAGCGTGACCCTGTTTCGAATCGCGCAGGAGGCGCTCACCAACGTCGAACGCCACGCGGCTGCTCAGCGTGTCACTCTCGAGATCGGTCGCGGGAAAGCTCCGGGCACGGTACGGCTTCGCATCGCCGACGACGGCCGCGGTTTCGACCCCCAGACCCTCGACGCGCGCGGCCAGCGCGGAATTGGCTTGCGCAACATTCGTGAGCGAGTCGAAGATCTGGGCGGTGAGTTTCACGTCGAGTCACGGCCCGGCCACAGCGCCCTTTCACTGATCTTGAAAGCGCCAGCATGACCCCGTCCGGAGCCTCGTCGTCGCGCCCGATTCGGGTGGTATTGGTAGACGATCACCCGCTGGTGCGTGAAGGGGTGCGCGCGGTGTTGGGCACCGACCCCGAGCTCGAGGTCGTGGCCGAAGCCGGAAACGCAACGGAAGCGCTGACGCTCGCCGACAGCATGCGGCCCGACGTGATGGTCGTGGACGTGGGCATGAAGGAGCAAAATGGCATCGCGCTCACGCGCGAGCTCAGCTTGCGCTTTCCCGAGGTGCGCGTGCTCATCCTCAGCATGTACGAGAGCGTGAAATACGTGCTCAGCGCGACGCGCGCCGGGGCCAAGGGCTACGTGTTGAAGGACGCCGCGCCGGCAGCGCTGCTCGCGGCAGTGCGCGCGGTGGCTGCCGGGGGGACTTTTTACGGCGCCGGACTCGATCCGAGTCGAGCCGAGTCGCGCGCGCCCGAGCTATTGACCCCCAAAGAGCTGGAAGCCGCGCGCTGGCTCGGTCGCGGTCTGAGCAACAAGGAGGCGGCGAGTCGAATGAGCGTCGAGGTCCGCACGCTCGAAAAGCATCGCGAGCGGATCTACGAAAAGCTCGGCGTTCACAGCGCCGTCGAGATCGCCAAGTACCTGAGCGAGTGGGGGCTTCTCTAGCCCTGCGCAATTACCCGCAGAACCCCGGCTTGCAAATACCTTCGCTGCACACGCCCTTGTCGCAGGTGTCCGTGCACGTCGGATAGCAGTCATAGGCAACCGCCAGACAGTTGTCGACGGGTCCGCATTGACCGCAGCTTCGCCCGAACTTCGTGCCCGTTGGACAAGGCTTGGTACAAACCGCGGCGGTCGTGCAGCCGAGATTGCCATTGTCGCAAAAGCAGGTGTTGCAGCTGGTCGGATCGGGGATGTTCTTGGTTCCGCTCTCGTAGCGTACGCCGCCGACGATGCAGGCGATGGGCACCGTGGTGAAGGATTCACAGTGGCCCTCCGCTGAGCAACGTGCGCCCGTCGGTTCGAGACAAGGCTCGCAGGCGACATCAGGCTGGCATTGCTTGCTCGCGTACTCCGCCGCGGCGACCTGGAAACCCGCAACGGCGACCGCGTTTTGCGGATTCACGAAGGTGGTGCAACTGCACGGCAAGCCCGCCTCGACCTTCTGCGTACACTGCTCCACGCTGAGCGCGGGATCGCAACGCTTGGCCGCTTCGAAATGCCGGTTGTAGGTGCTCTCGATGTCCGGGCAAACGTTGCATCCAATCAACGTGCACGAAACCAGGAGCTTCGCGCCCGAGCGCTCGCACGTGCAGGTGTTGCAGCCGTCCCCCGCGGCAAACGTCGCCCCGACCGGGTACGACTTACCGTCGTGCACGCAGCCGCTCTGCGCGCCGCCCCCGGTCCCGCCGTTGTTCTGTCCGCCGGTGATGGCTCCGCCAGCGCTCGAGCCGGCCGTGCCACCTTCGGAGCTCGCCGAACCACCCGTGCTCGTGTTCCCGGACCTGGCCGCGTTGCCGCCGCAGCCCAGCACGAGGAGCAGCGCCGCCCAGCTCAGGCCACTATGAATCGCCGCCATTGACTGCTCCCGCGCAACTCGCAGAGGGTAGCAGACGAGCTCGGAAGGCGCCGGCCGGCGGTCGCTACTGGACGAAGTACACGTCGTCGATCCAGATCTCGGTCGTCAGAGGAGGACCCGCGTCTGGTTCGGTGTTCTTCTGGGCTTGCCAGTTGATGCCGTACACCTTGGTGGGGAGCCACATCGCCTGCTGGTAGCCCCACGATGGATCGATAGCGATGCCGCCCTCGGGAGGCATGCCGGCAGTGCCGGCCTCCAGCTTCACGGTGAACTGCTGCCAAGTGGTCGTGAAGTTCAGAAGCGCTGCGTAGCTGTTGTAACACTTCGACGTGTTCAGGCCGCCGCCGTTACAGATCTGGCCGCGCGGGTCGGTATCCGTATCGGGGAATTGCACTTTGACTTGCATCGAGCCAACAGCCGGGTCGGGCGTCGTCGTCATGCCCCAGAACGTGATGGCCTTGTAGCGGCTGATGTCGAAGGGAACGGTTTCTTTGGGGCCGCCATTCGGGTCGCCAGCGGGTGGAGCGCCCGCGTCGGGGGCAGGTTGCTGAGCGAACTCGAAGCCTACGCCGCACGTGTCGTAAAGGCCGTTGAGCGTGCAGTGCTGACGAGCCGCGTGGGAGCTCTTGCAGTTCAGCGTCGTCATCGGCGTCGGCAGCGCGCTGAACGTGAACGACCCTTGCGGAGGGTTCGACATGTCGACGCCCGCGTCCGCGAGGTAGCTCGCGCCGCTGTTGTACCAGTAGCCCGCTGACAGCGGCGCAGCGATGCCCGCGGTGAGCTGGATGGGCCCGTGGCTCGTGGTCTCCATGTCGTCGATGAGGACGTAGTTGGAGGGGGCGCCTGCCTTGCAGTCCTGTCCGCCCGGTTGACCGCCAGTTCCGCCCGTCCCACCCGTCCCGACAGCACCGGTGTCGCTCTTGTTCGAGCAAGCGGCCAATCCAGAGAGGAAGACCAGCCCGACAAGCGAATAACCTAAGCGAAGAAGCTGCTTGCGCATCGCTACATTCCTATCCCGTCGTCAAAAGCGAGCCTATCAAAGTCCGGGAACGGCTCTCAAGCTCGATACTACCCGCCCTCCCCGGCGCGTCGCCACGCCGGGGAGGACCGTCTACCGTCGTCTCCAGAGACGCCGGCGCGATCACTGAATAGTGATGTTGTAGTTCGTCGTGGTCCAGGTGCCGCTATAGACTTCGAAGCCGGTCTGAACGCCGAGCAGGTACGAGTTGTTGGACAACCCGCCATAACCCTTGCTCGCCGCGTCCTTGATGTAGGCGAGTACGTCGAAATTGGACGCGGTGCCGGTGGTCCCGGTCGGTACCCAGTAGCTCACGACCTTTTCGCCCGTCCCATTCGTACCGACGTACGGCGTGCGCCCGTCGAGCGCGGTGCCGGCCACGCTGCCAAGGGGGTTCTTGTCCTTGTTACCAATCCAGATCATCAGTTCGACGCCTGGGACTGGAGGCGTCGCGGACGAACCGAACCAGATGTCATAGACCGCGTTGCCGCTAGAGCCCATCGTATAGGTCCAGCTGCTCTTGATCGACGTGAGCTGGCCGATGGTCTTACCGCCCTTGTACGGTCCATAGAACTGGATGCCGTCGTGACCGGGCCCCCAGCCACTGATGACGGCGGGGAAGGCTCCGGGGCCATTGTTCGGGGCTTGGAAACCAGAACCTGCCGTGTAGGTGAAACCCACGCCGCCAGCGGGTGCGCTCACCTGCATCGTCATCGGATTGCCGTTCGTCGGGAATGGGGCGCTTTGCACGGCATAGCCGTTGACCCCGTTCACCGCCTGAGGCTTCTGGTTGTTCCAGGTCGGGCCGTAGGTGCCCGCGGCTACGACCGGATTCGGAGCGGTCGTCAGGGGCACGATGCTCTTGATGCAGAAGTCGTAGGTGTGGGAGATGCTGTCCGGGAAGAAGGCGAGCTTCAAGTCGGTCAGCTTGCTCGGATCGACCGAAAAGCGGTTGTTCGGGTTGTTGGCGAGCACCGCATCGGCGAAGAGCACGTTATAGGTGATGGCCGCGCTCCCCACGCCCGGGAGCGTCACGCCTGGCGCGTCCTTGGTCTGCGGATCCAGGTTCGCCGAAGTCGGGTACTCGAGGTTGAGGACCATGCCACCGCTGCCCTTGCCGGTGCTTCCAGGCGTCAGGGTAATCGCGAAGCCGACGAGTGCGCTCCCGTTCCACGTGCCGGGGGTGTCGGTGCTGCCGGGCGGGCCAGAATTGACCTTGAAACCGATGCCGGCGTAGTTGCCGGTGCCGGTACCCATGGTGCCGCTCAAGCACATGGCGCTCGAGCCCGCGTTCCACGGAATGGCGCCGGTGCCTTTGCCGTCACTGCCCTTGCAGCTGGTGCCCGAATCGGAGCCGTCCGTATAGCAGTACCAGGCTCCCTTGATGCCCCACGTGTTGTTGCAGACGTAACCCGACGCATCCAAGTTGATGACGCCGGTGTTGGTGTTCGTACACCCGCCGCCACCGCCGCTGCCGCCACTGGAGGTGCCGCCGTTCGTACCACCGGTCGCGCTGCCGCCGGTCGTGCCGCCGCCTTTAGAGGTGCCGCCACCGTTCGTGCCGCCGTTCGTGCCGCCAGTCGTGCTGGTGCCGCCGTTCGTTCCGCCGGTCGTGCCACTACCGCCCGTCGAGCTGACGCCACCGAGTCCACCGGTCGTGCCGCTCATACCGCCGGTGACACTGGAGCCACCCGTACCCGGGCCACTGCCGCCAGTCGTGCTCGACGTGCCGCCCGTACCGCTGCTGATTCCGCCGGTCCCGGTACCGGTTCCACCCGTGGTCGTCGAAGTGCCGCCAGTGCCGGTGGTGCCGCCAGTTGGCTGACCCGAGCCGCCCGTCGTGGAGCCTCCGGTCGAATTGGTGGTCGGGCTATTGGTGGCCGAGCACGCCCCCGCCGCGACTGCGATGGCCATCGATATAAGTGTACTCAACTCAATCCGCATTTCGTCGAACCTCCGGTGCAAGGACGCGCCTCGGACAGACCCGCCCCAAAGGACGGCAAGCTGGGAAAAGGTGGCACATCCGCGCAGAGCGCGCCACCACTGAGCTCAAGGTACGCGCGATATATCCCGGACCCCCAGGCGTTGCAAATCGAGCGGCTCGACGCGTTTTTGGCGGGCCGTTGTTGCTCGCGACACGCCTGTAATCGCTCCGAAATCGATCGGGGCGCGCTGAAGCGGTCGGCGAGCAGCTGTTGCTCGCGCCCGCGCCCACTGTGACGAACGACTGACGCAGCCGCGTTCTCGCCGCGTTTTTCTCGCTGCAAACCGCGCTTTGCTCGGCGCTTCCACAGGCGACGACTGAATCGAGCGCCTCCGAGACGGCATGCACCTGCGTAAGCAGCGTCGTACTGGGGGCCCCGAACGCGCGCTTAACGGCTGTGGGTCCACGCTCCGTTTGACGCTCACTCTTGATGGGTGACCGAGTGGTCAACGAGGCACGCCGCATGCCGATATGCCAACGACTGGAACCGGTCCCCGGTCGGGCCGGGCTTTTTGGCGACCTGACTGAATTATTCGGGATACCATTCAAAATCGCGCCTGGAAGCGGTTCCCGTCGTTCTCCCTCGACCTTCGGTCGGCCTCGGCCCCTATTCAGCCGCGTGCACCGCGGCGGTGAGAGCATCTTCGGTCACGTCCGAGCCACCGAGCCAGCTCACCCGTCCGCGTTGATCGACGACGAACGTGCTCGGCACCTTCTCGATTTGAAAGTGCCTCGCGAGCGAACCGTCGCGATCGACGACCACCGGGAAGCGCAGCGCGAGGCGCGCCGCGATCGACCTCGCGTGCAGCGAGTCGTCGCGACTAAACACGCCCAGCACCACGACCTCGCGATTGTCGGCGTACACGGCTTGCGCCGCGCTGAGCACGTGTTCACAGCGCTCGCACTTCTCACCCACGAAGCTGACCACCACTTTGTGCCCCTGGTACGCGCCGCTGATCACCTGGTTTCCGCTCAGCGTGGTCGACTGAAACGGCGGCATCAGATCGCCGAGCAGCGGGCTCGGCTGCGACTTCGGCGGTGGCTGCGACGCGCACGCGGCGAGCAGGGTCAGCGCCGCTGCGAAAAGCGCGCAACGTTGCCGCAAATGGATCCGTAACTCGGGGCGAACAAAGCTCTCCCGTGCGCTCATGGCGCGTACGATAGCGAGCTCTAGGCGCAGCGTACAGTCGCGGATTTGGTTGAGACCGATTTGCGCGGGGCAGGGCCGCACACGTGGCAAAATCGAACCGATTTTCCGCGAAACTCAACGTGCGGAAATCGTTCGAGATTGGTGCGCTTTTTCCCGAGTAAAAGCGGTTCACGATCGCGCGCGAGGCGTCTTTCGCCGCCTTCCAGCGAACTCGAAGTTTTGCTGTTTGGCGCTCGCAATGGCCCGCCGCGTTGGGTTTAAGATCGAGTGGATGGGCAGTAAACGCAACGGCGCTTCGACACAGGATCCGCTCTGGTTCAAGGACGCCGTCATCTACCAACTGCACGTGCGCTCGTTTTGCGACAGCACCGCAGATGGCATCGGCGACTTTCGGGGTTTGGCGCAGAAGCTCGATTACATCCGCGATCTGGGCGTGACCGCGATCTGGCTCTTGCCCTTCTATCCCTCGCCCCTGCGCGACGATGGTTACGACATCGCGGACTACACCAACGTGAACCCGGCGTACGGTACGCTCGCGGATTTCAAGTTCTTCCTGCGCGAGGCGCACGAGCGCGGGCTGCGTGTGATCACCGAGCTGGTGGTCAACCACACGTCCGATCAACACCCTTGGTTTCAGCGCGCGCGCCGCTCTCCGCCGGGCAGCGCCGCGCGGAACTTCTACGTGTGGAGCGACGCGCCGGACCGCTACAAGGATGCGCGCATCATCTTCAAGGATTTCGAGACCTCGAATTGGACTTGGGACGCGACTGCGAACGCCTACTATTGGCACCGCTTCTACTCGCACCAGCCCGATCTGAACTTCGACAACCCCCAGGTACGGCGCGCGCTGATTCGCGTCATGGATTTTTGGTTCGGTCTCGGCGTCGACGGCTTTCGGCTCGACGCGGTGCCTTACCTGCACGAGCGCGAAGGGACGACCTGCGAGAATTTGCCGGAGACGCACGCCGAGCTGAAAGCGCTGCGCGCGCACGTAGACGCCAAGTACGGTGATCGCATGCTGCTCGCCGAGGCCAACCAGTGGCCTGAGGACGCGGCGGCTTATTTCGGCGGCGGGGACGAGTGCCACATGGCCTTCCACTTCCCGCTGATGCCGCGCATGTTCATGGCGCTCAGAATGGAGGATCGCTACCCGATCATCGACATTCTAAAACAAACCCCGGCCATCCCGGAAAACTGCCAGTGGGCCGTGTTCCTTCGCAACCACGACGAGCTGACGCTCGAAATGGTGACCGACGAGGAGCGCGATTACATGTACCGCATGTACGCCAAGGATCCGCAGGCGCGCATCAACCTCGGGATCCGCCGCCGGCTCGCGCCGCTGCTCGGCAACGACCGCCGCCGCATCGAGCTGATGAATGGTCTGCTGCTCTCGCTCCCCGGCACGCCGGTGCTCTACTACGGCGACGAGATCGGCATGGGGGACAACATCTACCTCGGCGATCGCAACGGCGTGCGCACGCCCATGCAGTGGAGCTCGGATCGCAACGCAGGCTTTTCTCGAGCCAACACGCAAAAGCTGTTTCTGCCGGTGATCATCGACCCGGTCTTCTCGTACGAGGCGCTCAACGTCGAGGCGCAGCAGGACAACCTGCACTCGCTGCTGTGGTGGATGCGCCGGCTGATCGCGCTGCGTCGTCGCTTCAAGGCGATTAGCCGCGGCAGCTTCGAGTTTTTGTACCCCTCGAATCGCAAGATCCTGGCCTTCATGCGGCGCTACGAGGACCAGCAATTGCTGGTGATCGCGAACCTCTCGCGCTTCACGCAGTACGCGGAGCTCGATCTGTCGTCGGTGCGCGGCATGGTGCCAGTCGAGGCCTTCGGGCACACGCGCTTTCCTGCCATCGGCGACGCACCCTATTTTCTGACGCTCGCGCCGCACTCGTTTCACTGGTTCGTGCTCGAACGGCCGCGCGCAGCGTTCGACTCGATCCGGGTCAGCGAGCGCGCGCCGTTGCCGACCTTCCACGTCGACGAGCGGTGGCAAAGCTGGTTCGAGCCGGAGCGCAAGGCGAGCGCCGAGGAGTTTCTGGTTCGGCACCTGGTGACTCGCCGCTGGTTCGGCGGCAAGTCGCGTCACCTGAAGTCGACCGAAATCGTGGATGTGCTGCCCATCGCGGACGAGCCGGATTCCCCCTGCATCCTCCTGGTGCGCGCGGAGTACAGCGAGGGCGATCCGGAGACCTATCTGCTCACCGCCGCTTACGCCACCGGGCCCGCCGCGGAGCAAGTGGAGCGCGCCACGCCCGACGCGGTGTTTGTGCGTTTGGTGGTCGGAAACGAACAAGGCATCGTCTATGGCGGCGTGCACGCCCGCGAGTTTTCGCTCGAGCTCTTGGACGCGATCGGGCGCCGCCGTCGCATCGAGGGGCGGGCGGGCGAACTCTTGGGCGTGCCGACCAAGGCCTTCCGCGCCTTGCGCGGGAACGGCGAGGCTCTCGAGCCGCGCGTGATGGGCGTGGATCAGAGCAACACGTCCATATTGTTCGAGCAGCGCCTGATCTTGAAGTTATTTCGCAGGTTGGAGGAGGGGCTCAACCCCGACGTCGAGATCGGCATGTTCCTCAGCGAGGAAATGGAGTTCGAGCACACCGTGCGCGTCGCGGGCTACCTAGAGTACCGAGTGCCGGAGGGGGAGCCGATAACTCTGGGCGTGCTGCAAGCTTACGTACGCAACGAAGGCGATGCGTGGCAGTTCACGCTGGACCAGGTAAGCCAATATTTCGAGCGCGCGCTCGCGCTGAGCGAAACAGGTACGGAGCCGCCAGCCGCCACGCAAACCTTGCTGGAGCTTTCGCAGGGCGCGATCCCGCGTTTTTCCCACGACCTGGTCGGCCCCTATCTGGAAGCGGCGCGGTTGCTCGGACAGCGCACCGCTGAGATGCACTTGTGCCTGGCTTCCCCGGCAGCGGCCCTGGACCCGCGCTTCGCGCCCGAACCGTTCACGTTATTTTATCAGCGCGCGCTCCAGCAGTCGTTCCGAAACCTCACCGAGCGCACCTTCGAGAACCTCGCGCGACAGCTCGGCAACCTGCCGCCCCCGCTCGCCGCGCAAGCCGAGCGGGTGCTCGCGTTGAAGCCGCGCATCGCCGACATATTTCGCTTCATCGTAAGTCGCAACATCGGCGCCCTGCGCACGCGTTTTCACGGTGACTACCATCTGGGTCAGGCGCTCTGGACCGGGCGCGATTTCGTCATCATCGATTTCGAGGGTGAACCGGCGCGGCCGATCTCCGCGCGCCGCATCAAACGCTCGCCGCTGCGTGACACCGCGAGCATGATCCGCTCGTTCGACTACGCCGTACATCGCGGCCTGCGCAACTTGGCCAACAAGGGCGTGCAGTCCCC
This sequence comes from Polyangiaceae bacterium, assembly GCA_035549735.1. Classification (GTDB taxonomy): domain Bacteria; phylum Myxococcota_A; class Polyangia; order Polyangiales; family Polyangiaceae; genus PMG-095. The sequence continues at coordinate 89,289 of DASZQI010000050.1, forward strand.
CGAGGTGCTGACGCGCCTCGAGCGCTTCGCCGAGCATTGGTTTCAATGGTCGAGCTCGGCCTTTTTGCGCGCCTACCTGCGAACCGCCGGGGAGGCCGCATTCCTGCCCAAAACGCGCGAAGAATTCTCGGGCATGCTCGACGTATTCCTGCTCGAGAAGGCGATCTACGAGCTCGGCTACGAGCTCGATCACCGGCCGGACTGGCTCTCGCTTCCGCTCGGTGGCATCGAGTGGTTGGTGGCGCGCTCCGCGGCGCGCTGAGCGTTCGGCTCAGCCGCCGGCCGCTTTGCGTTCCGAAATGAAGCGGCTCAAGATCTGGCGCACCTGCTTCGGGCCATCCAGTCGGTAGCGAGCGCGCGTCGCACCGGGCCCGGCACAGAACGTGTACGCACTCTCCGGCAGGGCGGCGAACAGCTCTTCGTCGGTGCGGTCGTCGCCGAACGCCACCAGCGTTCGATCGGCGAAGGTGCCACCCAAGAGCTGCCGAGTCATGGCGCCCTTGTCCACGCCCTGCGGGCGGACCTCGACTACTTTGCGGCCGGTGAGAATCGAGACCGGCGCCTGCGCCAGGCTCTGCACCAGATGCAACCGCAGCTCGCGCGCGCGTTGCGCGCCGAGGTGCGGCGAGGCGTTACGATAGTGCCAGGCGAGCCCGGCCGATTTCTCCTCGACCAGAGCACCCGGCGTGCGAAGGGCGTACTCATCGAAGACCGCGCGCACTACCGCTTTCCAGGAGCACGAACTGAAATCGAAATCGGAGTGCCAGTCGCGCTCGCCCAGGCGCCGCCACCACAGGCCGTGCTCACCGATCAGGCCAATCGGCAGCTCGCCCAGCCAGTACTCCAAGGTTTCCCGGCTGCGCCCGCTCACGATGTAGACCTCGACGCCCTTGGTGCGCGCGAGCTCGAACAAAAGTTCCAATAGCGGTGGGTCCGGCCGCGCGAGCTCCGGCGAGCGCTGCAGCGGCACCAGCGTGCCATCGTAGTCGAGAATGAAGACGACGTCGCGGGCCGCGGAGAGCGACGTGACCAGCCCTTCCAGATCTTGTTCCCCCGAAAAACGAACGGGCTGCGGCAAGTCGCGCGGGGCTTGCTCGAGCGTCGACAGAAACGTTTCTGCCCACAGCTGCACTGGGCGCGAGAGCACCCGCTGTCGCAACGCCGCCATGCGCGTGCGGCGCTCGCTCTCGTCCATGCTCAGGGCGCGGTCGAAAGCTTCCGCCATCGACTCGACGTCGTAAGGGTTCACGATCAGCGCTTCACCGAGCTCGTTGGCCGCGCCCGCCAGCTCGCTCAGCACGAGCACGCCGTCGCCATCGACGCGGGACGCCACGAACTCCTTGGCGACCAGGTTCATGCCGTCGCGCAAGGGCGTCACCAACATGGCGTCCGCCGCGCGGTAAGCGGCCACCAGCTCGGACTCGGAGACCGAGCGGTACAGATAATGAACCACCGCGCCCTGCAGCGTGCTGTGCGCGCCGTTCACGTGACCCACGAGCTCTTCCATCTCGCGGCGCAGGTTTTTGTAGGCGTCGACGCGCTCGCGCGAGGGCACCGCGATTTGCAGCAGGCGCACCCGGCCACGAAATTTGGGCGAGCGCTCCAACAGCCGCTCCATGGCCAAGACCTTGCGGAGCAGGCCCTTGGTGTAATCGAGTCGATCCACTCCCAGCAGGAGCTTTTCTACGCCGTGCGATTCGCGCAGACGCTGCGTCGCTTGTACGATCTCATCGCTTTGGCCGAGGCGCGCGAAGGCCTCGGCGTCGATGCCCATCGGGAAGGTGCCGAGCTGCACGCTGCGGCCGTCCACCTCGACTCGGTCGAGCTCCATTTCGAGGCCCAGGTTGCCGAGCAGGGAGTCCGCAAAATGCCGGACGTAGTCGAACGAGTGGAAGCCGAGCAAATCCGCGCCGAGCAGGCCGCTCAGCACCGCGTCGCGATACGGGAAGGTGCGGAACACCTCGGAGGCCGGAAACGGGATGTGCAGGAAGAAGCCGATACGAGCGCGCGGCAGGCGCGCTCGCAGCATCTGCGGCAGCAGCATCAGGTGATAGTCGTGAATCCAAATCAGATCGTCTTCGCGCGCCTCGGCCACGACTGCGTCACAGAAGAGTTGATTCGCGCGGACGTAAGAATCCCAATTTCGAACCAGCAGCGGCGTACGATCGAGCAAGTAGTGAAACAGCGGCCAAATTACGCCGTTCGAGATGCCCTCGTAGAACCGCTGACTCTCACCCGCGGACAGGTTGACCGGGATCAGCGAAAGCTCGGACAGCTGCTTTTCCACCGCGTCCACTTGTTCGGGCGTCTTCAACGCCGCGCCGGGCCAACCGATCCATTTCAGTTCCCCGTGGCTGACCCCGCGCATTCCGGTGGCGAGGCCGCCCTCGCTCGGGCGCACCGAGACTTCGTTGCCGTGAAGGTGCACGGACACCGGCAAGCGGTTCGACACTAGCAGCAAGCGGCGCGTCGGGCGCCCGGTGTGCGTTCCCTCGTTCGGCACGAGTAGCACTATAGTTCAAGCTCGCGGCCGGCGCTCACACAAGCGCGCCAACGAATGTTCAGTCGTGATTTCGTAGCGATCTGACACGTTCGCCACGGAACGTGCCTGATTGACCGGCGAGCCAGACCTGATCGTCATTGCCCAACACGAACTCGAGCGGCCCCGGAGCCGCGGCAACGCACGACCAGCGCTTGCCGTCGAAGCGCGCCGCGCCGTTCTCGCCGACCAGCCATAGGTCATCGTTTGCGCGCGCCCACAGCGCGCGCGCAGAGCGTAGCGGGCTCGGCTCGTCTTGCCATTTGCCGGACTCGAGGCGCGCGAGCTTGGTTCCAGCCTCGTCGATGACCCAGATCACTCCGTTGGGTTGTAGCGCGACGCCACGTGGCTCGTGAAAACTGCGCGCTGGTTCGAGCGCGACGAAGCCGGCGTCGTTCACGCGTTCGACGCGGTCCGAATGCAACGCGAAGGCCGTGCCCGCGCTCAGCAGCACTCGCGCGGGCTGGGCGTGCGCAGTGATGCTCTTCCAGCCGGAAAGGCGCTTGACCAAACAAATCTGCCCCACTCGGCAGACGACCTCTGGGTCGTCGAAGCCGAGCACGCCGTAGAGTGCGCCGCGCGCGCCACCGAGCCGCCCGATCTCGTCGGGCGCCGGCTGACAGCGATGATTGCGACAGCGCAAATAGACCTGTGCCGGCTCTCCCGACTCGCGCGGGGAAAAGCCCATGACCCGTGGCTCATTGTCGCGGCCAAAGAAGATTTGAAGCGTGCCGCTCGGCAGCGCGGGTTCGAGCGTGACCCAACGCTTTCCGTCGAACAGGCGAGCGGTGTTGCCATTCAGGACCGCCGCGCGGCCCCCGTGGCCCAGCCCGAGCGAGGTCACCGGTTCGTCATGAACCTTGCGAAACGCGAAGGAATCATCGCCCGGAGCGGTGGCTGCCGGGTCGCACACGTTCGTGGTTTCGGACGCTGCTGGTGCGGGCGCGCTCGCTGGCGCGTGGGGAGCAAGTGCGCCGGTCTTCGCGCTTGCCGGCTCACCCGGCGTGGTCCCCGCGCGTTCGCCCCCCGCGCTGGTCAGCGGGACGGGCGGCGCGCCTGCAGCGACGGGATGCGGCGCGCTGGTCGGCGCGCACGCGGCGGCCAGGAGCGTGGCTAGAACCAGCGCAGTACCGCGCGTTTCAACGCCGCCGTCGCGCCGTCTTGTCAGCGTCGGGTAGCGGCGTGTCCGGATCGATCGCGGGGAATGCAGCACTTTCGTTGGGATTTACCCGAACTACCATGCTGCGTCGATGGCCCCGGGTCGAAAGGGCTTGAGCCACGGCGGTGAGCAGCGCGGTGCGCGAGGCCGGCTTCGCCACGCACGGCGCCGGCAAAGGCTCGCTCGGCCCGAGTTGCCCGAGACCCGTCATGACCACGAAGGGCAGGTCGTCGCGACCCCGGGCTGACAAGCCGCGCAACAACGCGGGCGCGCCGCCGTCGGGCATGACCCAGTCCGAGATCACCAAATCGATGTCGGGGCGTGCGAGCAGAATGTCGAGCGCACTCGTCACCGAGTGCACGCAGATTACCTCGCTCGCGCTGCACAGCAGGCGACTGACCGAACGGGCCACGAGCGGCTCGTCGTCGACCACCAGGATGCGCACGTCGGCGAGCAACGCGTTGGGGACGGCGGGTGGTTCGCTGCTACGCGCGCTGGGCTTTCGATTGGCCGCCTCGAGGTGCACGATGAAGCGGGTGCCGGTGCCGACGCGCGAATCGACGTCGATCCAGCCATTCATCTGCTCTACCATGTTGCGGCTGATGGTCAGACCGAGCCCAGTTCCGGTAGCCTTGCCACGCGAGAAAAACGGCTCGAAAATCCGCGATAAATCCTCGGGAGGAATGCCGCGGCCGTTGTCGGCAACCTCGATGCGAATGTCGTGCGCGCGGCAACCGGTCGAGACGCGCACGACGTTGTCGGCGGCGTCGCGCTCGGGCATGGCGTCGATCGCATTGACGATCAGGTTGATGAGCACTTGAACCAAGCTGGTCTGCACCCCCAAGACCGCGGGCACCTCGCCGAGATCCATGACCAGGCGCGCGACCGCCGCGCACTTCGGCGCGACGATGCGAACCGCGTCGCGCACGACCTGATTCGGATCCAGCAGCGCCACCTGCTGATCGTCCGAGCGATAGAACGAGCGCAGCTCACGGATGATCGTGGCGATGCGCTGGCAGCCGTCGATCGAGTCGCGCACGGCTTCCCGAGCCTCCTCCGTGGCCAAGCTGGCCGGGTTCTGATCCGCGCGAATGGCCAGGCTCTCCAGGTTGCCGAGCGTGTAGGTGAGCGGGTTGTTGATTTCGTGCGCGACGCCCGCGATCAGCATGCCGAGTGAAGCGAGCCGCTCGTTGCGCGCGATTTGCGCCTCGAGCTGGCGGCGCGCGGTGAGGTCGCGCGCCATCACCAGTACGCAATTCTTGCCTTCGTACTCGACCGCTGCCGCGGTGAGCTCGGCCAGAACCTCACGCGCGGTGCCTTCGCCGAGACGCACGTCGATCGCGCGATTGCCGTCCTCCTGTGACAGCTCTGCCAAGCGTGACGCGAGCGACCTGCCTTCGACGACCTCGTCGAGCAACCACCCTTCCGGCGCATCACGTGAATCGGTGAGCTCGCGCCAGGCATCGTTCGCGTACAAAACCTGATGTCGATAGAGCAGCGCGACCCCGTCCTGTGCCGAACGCAGGATGGCCCTGAGTTGGTTGGCCGAGTGCTCCGCCTCACGGCGAGCCGTGAGGTTTTCACTCGAGTCGGTCAGGAAGACCAACGTATCGGATGCTCCGGCTACCGACACGGCTTCGATGCGTTGCAGACGGTTGCCCGTGTCGAGCACGCCGGTCGCGCGCCCATTGCGCTGCGCCGCGACCACAATCGAGAGAAGTTGCTCGCGGCCCCGCTCGTCGAGCCCCGCTTCGGTGAGCAAGGCCCCGGGTTCGAGCCCGGGTAGCAGCATTCTCGCGCTCGAGTTGCAGCGGCCCACGGCCCCGACACCGGTGACTTCGATCAACGCGACCGGCGCCGCATCGAACAGCGCGGCGTACGACTTGGCGAACAGCTGCTGTCGATCGCTCGCCCGGCGTAGCGCGTCGTCGCGCAGCCGGATCTCCACTTGTTGGGCCTGGATTCGCTCTTCCAGGGCCGCAATCAGTGCTCTCTCCGCCGCCGAGTCCGCCGTGGGTTGGCGCAGAGATTCGTCCATCTCCGGTTTCTCGGACACGTTCGTTCGAGTGTCGCCGCGTTCTTTGGACCCGTCAACGCGCTTTCCAGGCCAGCTGGCACGGCGGGAGCAAGTAGGTTCGAGTCAGCAGATTGCATACATGCGCCGCTCGACGTATGGCTCACGGTATCCCGCATGAGTGGTTCGACAATCCGAAAAGCGCTGCTGTTGCTCGCCCTTGCGTCGACGACCGCATGCGGGCCGAGCAGCGCCTGCAAGTGCGATGGCGGCGACGTCAACGCCAGCATTTGGGGCGCCGACGACGGCACGTTGTTGGTCGCGGGCTACACCGGCGGCGACGCAGGTTTCGTGAGGACTTCGACGGGCAAGGCGTTCGTCGATGGTGATCTTTTCGAGCTGCCGGTGTGGCGTATTTGGGGCAGCACCGCCTCGGATTACTTCGTGGTGGGCGGTTCGGCGGGTAGCGCCAGCGTCGCGCACCGCACCGCGCAGCGAGTCCAAGTCTGGGGGCAATCGGGCGGCACCGCGCCGGTCACGTCCGCGCTGGGGCTCTGGGGCGCCAGCACCGACGCGGTGTTCGTCGTCGGTGCGGGGGGAGCCATCGCGAGGTTCGACGGACTCGGCTGGACCGCACAAGACAACGCGGTGAAGGAAGATTTGCGCGATGTCTGGGGCAGCGCAGCGGACGACGTGTTCGCTGTCGGTCGCCACGGGACGCTCCTGCATTTCGACGGTGTGAGCTGGGCGCCACACGAATCCCCGACGACCGCCGATTTGAATGCGGTCTGGGGCAGCTCGGCGACCGACGTGTTTGCGGTCGGTGAAACCGAGGCCGAGCAATCGCACGTGATTCTGCACTACGACGGCGAAGCATGGAGCGTCGTTCACGAGGGTGCAGGCGCGCTCTTGGGCGTCCACGGCAGCGCGGCGGATCGGGTGGTGGCGGTCGGCGGGACGCGCAACGGCTCGTCTGTCGAAGCCGTGGTCCTGACCTTCGATGGGAGCGAGTGGAGTGAGCTGTCGAGTAGCGCCGGTACCTTCCTTTGGGATGTTTGGGTGAGCGCCGGCGGCGACCGTTACACCGTGGTCGGTCCTCGAGAAACCCTCGAAGCTCAGGCATTCTGAGGCCGAGTTCGCAGCCTTCGCGCCTTGACCACGCTTCCTCCCTCCTCGGCACCGTCCTGGTACCCACCCGCGTCGCGCCTTTCGCTTTGGCGCGTGACCTGGCCGCTATTGGTGAGTCTGACGCTCAGCCTCTCGCTGAACTTCGTCGACTCGTTCTTCCTCGCGCACATTTCGGATCGCGCCGCTGCTGCCACAGGGGCACTGCTGCCACTCCTGGGCGCGACGCTGGTAGTGTTCATTGCAGTCGGTCAGGCCGGTGCCAGCGTCTCGTCTCAGCTCATCGGCGCGCGTCGCTACGACGAGGTTCCGATCACCTACCTTTCGCTCGTTGCCTTCAATCTGCTCTTGGGCCTCGGGACGAGTTTGCTGTTCTTCCTCTTGCGCCATCGGCTTCCCGAGTGGCTCGGGCTGGCCGGGGAACTTCGCGCGGACGCTTCGGTCTACCTCGGCGTGCTGGGCTCGTTTCAGTTCCTGAAAGCGACCCAGATTGCCTACGGCAACATCCTGAATTCACGCGGGCAGACTCAGTGGGTGCTCGCCGAAGCCTTGATCACCAACGTCTGCAACGTGGCCCTGAACTTGGTGTTCCTGCACGGCGCGTTGGGCGTTCCGCGGCTCGGCGTCGCGGGCGTCGCGCTTTCGACCGTGCTTTCGCTCGCGGTGGGCCTGGCCTTCACCATGTGCGTGGCCCACTTGCGCCTGCGCGTCCGATTTCCGCGACAGCTTTCGCTCTCTCAACTCAAGGGTCGCCTGCGCCAAGTGCTTCGCATCGGGCTGCCCTCCGCGGTCGAGCCCATTTCCTACCAATGCTCGCAGATGGTCGTGAACGCACTGGTGATCTCCTGGGGGGCGCAGGCACTGGCCGCGCGCACCTACGTGATCAACTTCGTCACGGTCACGACCATCCTCTGGGGTGCAGCGTTTGGGATCGGCACCCAAGTCATGGTCGCGCACCGCGTGGGCGCGCAAGACTTCGACGACGCCAACGCCCAAATGCAGAAGGCCCTGCGCTTCGCGGTGCTCGGCAACCTCGCGCTCAGCACCCTGGTCGCGATTTTTCACGTTCCTCTGCTCTCGACGCTCACGCTCGACCCGAAGATTCACGAATTCGCGGCACCTTTGTTCTGGCTTGGGCTGCTGGTCGAGCCATGTCGAGCGGTGAACATCGTCGCGGGCGGCGCGCTGCGCTGCTCCGGCGATGCGCGCTACACGGCCCTGGTCGGCATGCTGATGATGTGGAGCGTGGGCGTCCCTGCCTGCTACCTGTTCGGGCGCTGGCTCGGCTACGGCTTACCCGGTGTTTGGCTCGGGCTGTTCGTGGACGAATTGGTAAGGGGTCTCATCAACCACCGACGCTGGCGAGCCGGCCGCTGGAAAGAGTTCGGAGTGGGCCGCAAACCTGCGCCTGCATCCTAACGCTCTTCATTTGAACAACCGCGCGACTCGAGGTTAGACTGCGCGCGTTGCTTGCCCGAAAAGGAGCGCCGATGACAGTTCCCGCTTTTCCGAGCGATGGTTGGTCGAGATCCGTTCAGCGATCCCTGGTCCTTGGGCTGGTGCTCGTGGTGGCGGGCTGCGGCGCGGCGGGCGCCAACGAGACCGAAATGGCCAACGCGCGCAATCAAGCGAGCACCGGCGCGCTGCTCTACGAGCGCAGCTGTCAGGATTGCCACGGTGAAAATGGCCAGGGCACCAAACGCGGCCCTGCAATTCTAGGTAAGAAGCGCCTGACCAAGAAGTTTTCCAACGCTCAAAAGTTGTTCGATTACGTTGCCGAGAAGATGCCGAAGGACAATCCCGGCTCGCTCGACATCGGCCAATATTGGAACCTGGTCACCTTCATCGTCGCGACGCACCGCAAGACCATTCCGGACAATCGCCTGTCCGAGTCGAACGCGCCCGACGTCAAACTCAAGGACTAGAGACGGCGTTCGTGCCGCGCGCATATCGAATTCTGCATTGGGTTTGGGGGCGCCCACAGAAAAGTGCGCGCTACCCGGCGCACCAAACTCTAGGCAACTAAGCTCCCCCACCCCGTCCCAGCAGCCGCGCCTCGCCGTCAAATCGTTCTGGCCCGACGCGAGTCGTCCAGGAAAAGGCCAAGTGCGTCCGGTGTGCTTTCAGATTGACCGCCAAGTCGCCAAGAGCGCCAAGAGCGCGGCAGCCGCGGACACGAGAGCAAACCTCAAAAATCACTCGGAGACCTCTTGATTGATCCTGCTCGCAGTTCAGCGCTCTGCGCCTCGGCGGTTCCCCCCCCCGGCTTCGCGCCGCGGCTCACCTGCGGGTCAACGCCGAGTCGCCAAGAACTCCGCGGCGCGTGACGCGCTCAGCGTCCCTCAGCGTCTCGTCAGTCCCGCCAGTCCTCGCCGAGATCGCGGCAGCCATTGACGCACGAGTCCCTTAGAATTTCCGCGATCTCTGATTGACCGACCCGTAACTCAGCCCTCTGCTGCTCTGCGCCGCTGCGGTTCCTCGCTTCCGGGTTTCGCGCCGCGGCTCGTCAGCGGATCAGCACACCGAGTGAATTCAGCCCTCTGCTGCTCTGCGCCGCTGCGGTTTTCCCTTCCGGGTTTCGCGCAGTGCGTGACGCGCGCATCTTAACAGGGCGGCGCAGGCGCGGCTGCTGGGACGGGGTTGGTCGATGTGGGGGACCTAGGGCGCTGCGCGCCGTGAAGCGCGCTCTTTTCCGCGAGGCGCCCGAACCAATTTCTCGTTCGCTCGGTCGGCTCGCGCGTTCGATGAGCGCGCAGCGAGATCAATCGGCGTCGCGAGGCAACCCCTAGAGTTCGAGGAATCGGCGTTCGAGCTCGCGCTTGGTTTCGACGTAGCCTGGGGCGTCGCGGACGTCGGGGCACCAGGCGAGGCCGCGCTCCATCAAGTCCAGGCGGTGCACGATGCTCGCGCCCGCGTCGCGGGGCTGATTCGAGCTACGTCCGAGCAGCCAGACCGTGTCGGAGACTGCGAGTACGGCTTCGATATCGTGTGAAACCAGCACGATCGTGAACAGCTCGTCCTGCTGGGAGACTTCGCGCACGAGAGCGCACGTCTCGCGGACCATTCGCAGGTCGAGGCCCGAGAACGGTTCGTCGAGCAGTAGCAAGCGACTCGCGCGCAATAGCTGTTGTGCGATCGCCGCGCGTTGGCGCTGGCCACCGGAGAGCACGGCGGGATAGCAGTCGCCTTGTGCTTCGAGTCGGAAGCGAGCGAGCAAGTCACGGCAGCGCTGTTCGGCCTCTTTGCCCCGGAGCCCGGCCAGACGCGCGGCCAGACGCAAATTGGCGAGCACCGAGTGGTGCTCGAACAACGGATAGTCCTGAGCGACCACGCCGACCGTCCCGCGCTCGACCGGGCGCTGCTCCGCGCCCAGCAAGACCCGGCCGGAGTCCGGCGATTGCAGGCCCGCGAGCACCCGGAAAAGTTGAGTCTTGCCGATACCCGAGGGCCCGAGGATGGCGACCACCTGACCTTGCTCGACGCCCGGGCGAGTCACGTTGCGGATCGAAGCGTTCACACCGGTGAGAATGTCGCGGCCGCCGAGACGCAAGTTCAGGTCTTCGAGCGAAAGCAAGGTTTGTTCGAGCCGGTAACAGGCCATGGCTTCATTCACTCCTTTCGAGTTTCAGCGCGGCGTGCGGGCAAACCCAGCGCTTCAGCGCAGAGAGCAGGGCGTCTTGCATCAGCCCGACCGCGAAGATGACCGCTTGCAGCGCGGCCACCGACGCTAGCTGCATGTGTTTGTTCTGATTGGCGAGCAGTACGCCGACGCCGCCTTCACTGCGCACCAAGGTTTCGACCAGGGTGAGCAGCGCCCAGCCCATGGCCGCGTTCTGTCGCAGGATATCGAAGGCTTTGTCCAGCGTACCGCGGATTACGACCTCCCAGACCACGCGCCACTCGCTCATGCCGAGTGTGCGCGCGTAGTCGAAGCGCTGACGAGGAATGCTCCGCACTTCGTCGTGGAGCGCGGTCACGAAGAAGCCGGTCATGCCGAAGACCAGCAGCGCGATCTTGAGTTGATGGCCCTCGTGGAGCCAGAGCGTGAACACCACGGCCACTCCGGCAAAGCCCCAAAAGCGAAGCTTCTCGATCAAGGTGGTGAGTGGCCGCAGTGCGGGGACCACGCTGAGGTAGGCGAGCGCCGCCGAAAGCACGGTCGCCCAGCACAAGGCCGTCAAATTCGAGCGTAGGCTCGAGAGCAGATGAAACAGCAGGCCGCGCGAGAACAGCGGCCCGAATTCGCGAATGACCTCGATTGGAGTCGGCAGCACTTCGAAGCGGCCGACGCACCAAAAGAGCGTGAACGACAACGCCCAGGCCGCGCCGCAAAGGCGCAGCGCGGCCTGGGACACGACCTGGTTGGGTCGCAACGCGCGGAGCACGTTCATGTCACGACTCCTTCAACGAGCGAGCAGCACGATGTCGACGCGGCGGTTCTTGGCGCGACCGTCCTCGGTCGAGTTCGGTTCGCGTGGCTCGTTACCGCCGTGCGCGAACACGCGGAACCGTTGCTCTGGGAAGTTGCGCGGCGCGCTCCGCACGAGAAAGTCTCGCACCGCGAAGGCACGCCGCTCGGACAGCGCGCGGTTGCCGTCCTCCGTGCCCACGTTGTCCGTGTGTCCGTGAATTTCGACCGCGGTTGAGCCGGCGACCACCAAATCGCGCATCAGCTCGGTCAAGGCGGTGGCTGCTTCGGGACGAAAGCTGTCCTTACCGGTGTCGAAGCGGATCTGCCACGATCGCCGACCGATCTCGGTGCGCTCGGGAGCTGCCGCTACGGTCGCATAGGCGACGGTTTCGGGCGCAGCCGCCAACGTCTGGTGGCTGCGCGCTGCGAGGCCCTTCAGAAAGGAGGTATTGATGGCCTCGTCCGCGCTCGGAAAGCTCGGGACGTCGCTCGGGTACTGCTCGTGCACGATGCGGCCGAAGGTCGTGTAGGTCGCCTCGAACGCATTCGCGTAGCCCGACTCGAGGCCGAACAAGGCGATATTATCGCTCAGGTCGTTGACCTTGGAGCCGCCGAGCTCCACCTCGAGGCCAACCTTGTCACGCTCGCGCGTGCCGGCGAAGTACTTGAGCCAGTAGGCGGGCCCAGTGCCCTTTTCGGCGTACACGCGGTCGCTGATCTCGGCGGCGCGCTGCAAAGCCGCCGGCGAGTGCTTCACCGCGCGTCCGCCCTCGAGCATCGCGCCGATCAGCGCCTCGACCAGCGGGCGGTTCTGATCGAGCCAGGGTTGAACGCCGATCACCGCGTTCGGCATTTGTGAAGCGTATTCGCGCGTCGAAACGATCGACACGAGTCCGCCGCGCTTTTCGGCGACGATCACGTCGCCCGGCGTCCAGGTGACCACGCCGTTGACGCACACTCTTTGCGTCTGCCCGGGTTGGCCGCGCACGGGCAACACTTCACAGTAGCCGGCCACGTATTTCTGGGCCGCATCGATGTAGTCCTTGGCCGCGGCCCAGTTCAGGCAATTCGGGTCGTACACCTTCTCGTCGGGGTTGTTGCAGATGCCGTTGTCGCCCGCCCACTTGAGCGCGATGTTCCAGTCACCATCCTTCAGGTAGCCGGCGACGTAGGCCCCGCGCGCGCTCGCGGCGTTCTGCTTCCAGGCGGGCAGGCCCATGAACTTGTCCTCACCGCGCGAGTAGCCCGCAGAGGCGATGACCTGGGCGCGATATTCCTTGCCCAGGCGGGCCAGGTTGGGGTTCAGCGAGGCCAAGAACTGCGCGGTTCCATCGCCCATGATGGCCACCAGGTGGGCGCCCTCGCTCGGGTTTTTCTCGCCGTCCTTGAGCCGCGTGGCAAACTTCAAGAGTTCGCTCTTCATTTGTTCGGCGTCGTCTTGGCGGGTGAAGGTGAGGTGCACGCCGCCCTTGCACATCAAACTGCCTTCGGTCGATTCGGGTCCACCGTTCGCGAACATCCAGCCCATCTGCGCGTTCCACGCCCAGATCAGTGCGCGTAGCGAGGTCGCGTCGCGACAGCCGACGGCCGAGCTCGGCAAGTCGACTTGCACGTCCGCGCCGTTCGCGGTGCCTTCGTTCAGCGCGGGCAGCTCCACGCGCGTGGGGATTTTGGATTGCTCCGTCGGCGGGTCGAAAAAACCGGCGCTCTTCAAGTAGCGCGCCCCAGCGAAAGCACCGCTGGCAACGAGCACCGCGGCAACGAGCTTCGGACCACGCTTGAGTTTGTAGGCCATGATGAGTTTCCTGTTTGGTTGTTTTCAAAGTTGCGAAGCACGAGGCAAAGCAAAGCCATGGCAGGCCGCGCGGCCCGCCCCAATTCGTAAGCGTGAGATGAGCTCAGCCGACTCGGCGGCTCGAGCGATCTTCGGGGTCGGTTCGATCGAGGAGGCGTTCGAGTGGGTCCAGCGAGCTCGCCTCCTTCGCGCTCGCCAGCGGCGCTTTGCTCGCGCCACCCAGTAAGCTGCTCGAAAGTCGCGCCTCCCACTCGTCGAGCTTGTGGTTGGCTTGCATGTCGAACGCCAGACTCTGCAGGTCTGCGCCCTTGATCAGACCATCCGAGAAATCCATGAACAGCTCGATTTCGCCGAGCTTGCGCGCATAGTCTTCGTTCAAGAACTCCAGCGTGCGGTCGTAGATTTCACGTCCTTCGGACTGCCCTTGAAGAATGGCGAAGGCCGAACGATAGGCGGAGTAGGCGGCGTTCATGCTCGCTCGCTCGCGCGATTTGATGTCCACCGTACTCTGCATGTCGGAGAGCACCAGCTCCGAGGCGTCGTGCAGTTTCTTCAGCATGCGAAATAGCGTCTGCATCTGGGTCAGCATCGCGCCCAGGTTCGTGTTCGATTCTTCGAGCTTCACCGCGTGACGCGCTTGCAAGCGGCCGGCTGCGGCGTGTTCCGGGCTCTGTCGCGAAGTCAGCGCCAGGCCCATGGCATCGTCGCGCATGGCGAGGTTGTCTTGCATGCTGCGCTCGATCTGCCGAATTTGTGCGCGCAGGCTGGCGAGCTGCTCGCGCATGGCGGCGAGCTTTTGCCCGAGCTCCCGGATGTGGCCTCGCAGAATGCCGATCGGGTCGAGCTCGATCAGCAAGCCGACGGCCCAGCGCCAGAACGCGCGATAGGCATAGCTGAAGAGCGCGCGGATCTTGTGATCCAGCGCCAGGTACAGCACTCCGCCGAGCAGCGCGCACAGCGCGGCCAGGTGAATGACGTTGGTCGCGAATACGATCAACGTCGGCAACACCAAGAACAGGCCGTAGCCACCGAGCGCGGTAGCCACGAGCGTCAGGGCCAGGCCGACCTTGCCCTCGGGCCGCTGTAAGAAGGATTTCGTGGTACGAGCTTCTAGGTTTTCCATCAGGATCTCTCCGCCGAAAGCCGCGCGAGCTCTTCGCACAGCGTCTGGTATTCGCCGTGAATGGTTTGGTAGGCGACCGAGAAGGCGAGCTCGTTCGCGTTGAGGTGCTCGCCAGCGTTCGCGAGTGTTCGCAGGTTGCGCTCGCGCTCGACGGCGGCGCTGGCCTGGGCTTCGCGCTGCGCTTTGAGCAACGCTTCGAGTCGCTCGATCTCTTGCCGGCCCGCCTCGCTCGCGAGCGCGCAATCGTGCTCGATGCGAGCCGCTTGCGCGGCCTGCTCTTCGCGTCGCAAACGCAATTTCTCTGCGAACGACCGCTGCTGTTCGGCCAAAATGGGCAGTGCTTGCTGCAGGTCACGTTGGATTTCTGCCCGAGAAACCCCCTTCTTCGCGAGCACCGCGAGAGCTGCGCGTCGGCGCGTGCGAAGGTCGGGAATGGCCTCGGACAAGGCCTCCACCTGCAGTGCGAACTCGGCGGCGGGCGTGGAGAGTTCGCGCGAGAGCAGCTCGCGCAAGGTCGTGAGCGCGGCGTTTTCGAGCTCGTTATTGCTCGAGACGTGGGTCGCGAGGCTCGCGGCGACGGCCGGCGCCTGTTTTATCGGGTTTGCTGCGCTGTCTTCGAACAGCGCGCGGCGCAGTGTGCTGAGTAGTCGCGTGCCAACCGGGGCTGGCGGCGCGAGCGTTTCGGATTCGAGTGACGTATCGAACGACGGATCGTCTACAGGATTCGACATGGACGTTTCCCTTCGCAGTCAGGGTGAGAGAGCCCGGCGAATGCACGGCGACGCCGCGCGGGGACGGCAAATAGCCGCCGCTCGCGCCGCGCTTCGCGTGGCACTCGACGATGGACGTAACAACGCCGCGCAAAAAGCGCCGGCGGCACAGTCAGACTATCTTCTACATGGGAGTATCGGAGCGCTCGCAGCTTTCGCGGCGAAGACTCGCCCCGCACCGATGGTCAGAAGTCTTGGCACCTTCGCGCTTTCGCGCAATGGGGTGCAATACCGATTTTTCCGATTTCGGGCGTTCGCTCGCGGCCTGTAATTCAGCTCAATTGTGCCCGAATGTGCTGGCATCGGCTTTGCTTTTGCATCGCCCGTTCCAGCGCGAGGTTCGCGTGTTGCGCGAACACCGCTACTTCGTGATTTGCTTGCAACCGAGCACCACATCGACTTTGGCGCTCATGTCGGTTTTGATCTGCGCGCAGGTGTCGGAGCAAAGCACGATTTGCGTTTGGTCCGCGGAGAACTGCCAACCTTGAGTGCACGGCATGTTCGAGGTATCGCGCGGGATGGCGGTGACTTGGCCGCTGCCGCTGGTCAGGTTCACGTTGACCATGGTGGGGTCGATCACGTTCGAGCCCATGGGCGGTGGAATGGAATACGAGCAACTCACGACCTGACCGGTGATGGCCATGAACGCGGCGTTCAGCGCGGCCGACAGATCGGGCGCGGTGGTCATGTCGAAATGGCAGTAGTTGGGGCCCGCATCCGAGCAACCGGCGAGCGGCGTTCCGCCCTGGGTTGCGATTTGGGAGAGCGAGGCGCGGCTGGCTTCGCTGCCCGGTGAACCGATCACGAATGTCTTGATGCCGCGAGTGAACGCGCCAGCCGCTTCTTGAACGATTGGCGATGCGTCGACCGAGGTCATGCCGTCGCCGATGCAGCCGAGCGAGAAGGTCGGTGACCCGTCGGTGACGAGCACCACGTATTTCGCCCCAGGAAGGGTCGAAGCCTCGACCGTTTGCAGCGCGAAGCGGTAGGCGTCATGGGTGGGGGTGTGGCCGTTCGGCTGCGTGGTTCGGAGCGACATAAGGATCGATTGACGCTGCGTCATGGTCAGCGGCGCGATTGGCACGGCCACTTGGCCATTGAAGCAGGGCATGGCGTTGATGGCCGCGTTGGGGAAGTAGAGCAGCCCAGTGCCAGTGCCTTCGGCCATATCGGTGAAGGCTTTGACCAGCGCGTCTCGCGTGCTGACCCACTTGGTCGGCGTGCCCGCGGCTGCGCCGTCCGGCGCACGACTCATCGAGTTGCTGATGTCGATGAGGAAGGCGAGTACGGGGGGCAGCGGCGTGGTGGTGGAGCTCGTGCCGACGCACTTGTCGACAGGGGGCGCACCGCCGCCCGGCATCGCTGTCGGAACGTTGATGGTAGTGGTGCCCCCCGTACTCGTCGCTGAACCACCGGTGCTGCTGATGACTCCGCCGCCTGGCACGCCGGTGGCGCCGGCGCCGGTGCTGCCCCCCGTGCTGGGGCTGCCGAAGCCGGTGTTATCGATACTCTCTTGCGCGCAACCTAGCGTGAAGAGCGCGCAGAGGACGACGTATGGACGTGGTTTGAAAGAGCGCATGGTAACGACTCCCCACGAAAAAACGGTGTTGGCCTGCGCGGGGCGCAGAACGAACTCCACGGGCTTGCGAGCTCGCGCAGTGTACGCCTGACAATGGCGAGTCACAATGCGAGTCGCACTGGGCACCCTCGACTCGTGGAGAGGCGCGACGCGCGCCTCTCCAACACTCACTCGGAGTGGGTCAGATTTCAGACTCTGAGTTTAGAGTCCGAGGCGCATTGGCACCAGGACGCAGCCGGCAAGCAGGACCGCGAAGGCCACCACCGCCAATACGAAAAAAGTGGCGACGCGAAACAGGCTTGCCAAGCGGCCAGTGTGCCCGAAAGGGGTGCGGAGCTTGGGCGCCAGTACGTCGGCCCCGACAATCCCAGCCACGGCACAGGGCAGCGCAAAGAAGAACGCCCACAGCAACGAGGTCAGGAATGACTCCACGGTCAAAAGATTACAGGGCGTTTGCGGCCGAGGTCTAGCGAGACAGGCAAGCTCGCCTACCGAACCAGCAGATAGAGCAAGAATAGCAGCAGGAACAGGGCGCCCGCCACGACACCGACGCGCACGCGCGGGTCGGGGGGCAGGTGCTGAAACAAGGGCTTCAGGCGCGGGTGCTCGAACAGGGGCTGCAAAGTGCCGCTGACGCCGGCAAACGCGCCCTGGGGCGTGGACGAAGTGAGCGCGGTCGGGGCCTGTGGCTCGCTGGTCGCGGTGGTGGCCGTGGCGACTGGTGCCGGAACCGGCGTGGGGCGCGAGTTGCGAGTGCCCTTGGCCCCAGCTGGGCGAGGGCTGTGGTCGCCCGTGGTATCGGACATCTCGAGGATGTCCTTTTCGTCCGTAAAGGGCGTCGAGCTGAGCTCGATTTCAGGGCTGCCGTCATCCCAGTTTTCGACCTGGGCGAGTAACCGCGCTCGCTCGAGCAGAGCCTTTTCGGCAAGCCGCTGGACCCAATCGGCGACCTGGCTCGAGGACACGCCTTCTCCGCTGCGGGAGAGCGCATCCGCGAATTCGCGCGCAGTCGCGTAACGATCCTTGGCGTCGAAAGACAGCGCCTTCATCACGATTTCGTCGAGCGTGCTGCTGAGGTCCAGGCGATGCGAGCCGGCTCGGGCATAGTTGCCCGCCATGATCTTCTCGATCCGTTCGCGATCGGTCGACGCGGACGAAAAGCGGCGCAGCGTCAGCATTTCCCAGAGCACGATGCCGGCCGCGAAAATGTCCGAGGAGCGGGTTACCCGCTCGCCGCGGATCTGTTCCGGCGACATGTAGCCGGTCTTGCCCTTGAGGCGGTTCGGGACGCTTTCCTCGATCTGCTCGAGCGCTTTGACGATGCCGAAATCGAGGACGCGCGCCATGCCGTCGACGCCGACCATCACGTTTTGCGGGGACACGTCGCGGTGAACCAGTCCGAGCGAACGCCCGCGCTCATCGGTCGCTTCGTGCACCGCGTGTAGGCCCTGCAGCAGACCGAGCACGATGCTCACCGCGACGCCGACCGGAACTACGCCGCGTTGTTTGGCCTGCGCTCGGCACAGCGCGCTGAGCGATTCACCGTGCACGTATTCCAGCACGAGCAGCACTTCGCCCTTGGAGGCCACGACGTCGAGTGTTGGCACGACGTTCGGATGCCGAACGCGCGCGGCCAAGCGCGCTTCATTCAGCAGCATTTCGGAGAATTCGCCGCTTTGCACCAGGTGCGGCAGCAGCCTTTTTATAGCTACTACGCGCGAAAAACCGCCCGCGCCGTCCAGTCGACCCAGATGCACCGTGGCCATACCGCCACTCGCGAACTTGTCGAACAGCATGTAACGGCCAAGCTTCGCGATTGGAGCTCGAGCCGAGATCGGTCCGGTAACGTGACTGATGGGCGGTACTTCTTCGCCCGTGCTCGATTCGTCCGCGAAGCCTTGGTGTCCTTCGGGATGCGTGGGACCCGAAGGGGTGGTCGAGGAGAACAGCTCTGGATTGGGAGCGGCTTCCGGCTCGGGGGTTCGCAGTGCGGGACGCGCGCCATCGAAGCGCGTGGGCTCTGAGCTCGGCATCGGTCCCCGCTCATCGGAGGATGGGGTCAACGAAACCGTCGGCGGCGGCGAAGGCAGAAAGGGAGCTTCGGACGGCGCGGGGGGCGGCGGGGAGCTGTCGAGCGGACGGCGCCCTTGCGCCGGGGGCGGCTCGGTTGGGCTCGCACTTGCGGAAACTTCGGCGACAGGGGCCGCTTCCGGAGCAGCCGGTGACGGCGCGGCTCCGCTCGACTCATCCCAGCCCGCGTCCACTTCCGAGTCCGGCGGCGCTTCGCCGCTCGAAGGGGGCGCGCTGGTGAGCTGGGGCGGACGGAAGGAACCAAAGGGCTCGGGTAGCTCGGCCTCGGGCATGCGCCCCGCCTTTGGAATGGCTGGCGCGAGCTCCGCGGCCGCGGTCTGCTCCTTCTCCTCCACCGGCGGAGGCGGAACGGTCGCATCGATCCGAATCGGCGACCCGCAGCTCTTGCAGGCGATGGTAACTACACGTCCGCGCACCTTTTTTTCGTAAAGGCCAGGCGGAACCGTCAGTCGCTTTCCGCAGGACTCGCACAGGAACTCGAATCCCATCGCGACCGCAGCCTAGAGCGACAAACGGTTTGGCGCACCGAGAAAGCACGGAAGATACTGACCACGCGTGCCGAAACGGGCCTCAGCGGGCGCCTGCCGACTTCCGGCCAACCGGTTCCAGGCTGCTTTTTCCGCTCGGTTCGTGAGGGGGGCTGCGCTCCTCGGTCCACCTTGACAGGCTGGCAATCGTGACGATTCTTCCGCGAAAACCGATGGAACCCGTGCGTCATTCATTTCAGGCCGAGGTCAGCCAAGTCCTCAATCTGGTGATCCACTCCTTGTACAGCAACAAGGAGATCTTCCTGCGCGAGCTGGTTTCGAACGCCTCCGACGCGCTCGACAAGCGACGTTTCGCGGCACTGGAACAGCCAGCTCTGCTGGATGACGGAGAGGTCCTGAAGATCCGCATCATCCCTGACGCAGCGGCCGGCACGTTGACGATTTGGGACAACGGCATTGGCATGACCGAGGCCGAGCTGACCAAGAACCTCGGCACCATCGCCTGGTCGGGCTCGCGCGAGTTCCTGAAGAATTTGAAGCTTGCCGAAGGCGGCCAGGCGCTCCCGCAGCTAATTGGGCAATTCGGCGTCGGTTTCTACAGCGCTTACCTGGTAGCGGATCGAGTTACGGTGACGAGCCGCGCCGCTGGGCAGACCGCGGCGGTGCGCTGGGAGTCCACGGGCGAGGATGGCTTCACGGTCGCGCCGGCGGAGCGCGACAGCGTGGGCACCAGTGTGGTCTTGCACCTGAAGTCGGAGCAACGCGAGTACCTGGAGCTCGGGCGCTTGCGGCAGCTCGTGCAGCGCTACTCGGACTACGTCGCGCACGCGATCGAGCTTCCGAAGTCGAACGACGAGAAGGACGCGCAGGAGTTCGAAGCGGTGAACCGCGCCAGCGCGCTCTGGCAGCGCTCGCCCAAGGAAGTCAGCGAGGAGCAGTACACCGAGTTCTACAAGCACCTCAGCCACGACTGGGAAGCCCCGCTCGGACACCGCCATTTCCAAATCGAAGGCACGCAGATGTTCACCGGGCTGCTCTTCGTCCCCGGACGCGCGCCGTTCGATCTGTTCGACACGGAGGCCGAGCGCGGCTTGCGCCTGCACGTGCGCCGCGTGTTCGTCATGGAAAATTGCGAGGATCTGACGCCGCGCTGGCTACGCTTCTTGCGCGGCGTGATCGACTCCGAGGACCTGCCGCTGAACGTCTCGCGCGAA
Organism: Polyangiaceae bacterium; assembly: GCA_035549735.1. Classification (GTDB taxonomy): domain Bacteria; phylum Myxococcota_A; class Polyangia; order Polyangiales; family Polyangiaceae; genus PMG-095. Next base: position 109,597 of record DASZQI010000050.1, read on the forward strand.
ACGCTCCAAGACTCGCGCGTGATCAAGGCGATCAAGAAGCAGGTGGTGCACCAGGCGCTCGAGCTTCTGGCCGAAATCGCGCGTGATCGCCCCGAAGACTATTTGAAGTTTTGGCGCGCGTTCGGCATCGTGCTGAAGGAAGGGCTCTACTTCGAGACCGAGTCAAAGGAAAAGCTCGAGAAGCTCGTGCGCTTCGAGAGCTCGTCGCTCGGCAAGCTGGTGAGCCTCGACGACTACGTTGCGGCCATGCCCGAGGGCCAGGCCGCCATTTACTACGTACTCGGCCCTTCGCAGAAGGTGGCGGCTTCGAGCCCGCACCTCGAACGGGTGAGAAAGGCAGGCTTCGACGTCTTGCTCATGACCGATCCGGTCGACTCGTTCATGATCAATTCGCTCAGCGAATTCGCTGGCAAGCCGCTGATCTCGGTGACCGCCGAAGATCTGAAGCTGCCCGGTGAAGCCGCCACCGAGGATGAATCCAAGGCTGCACCCACCCCCGCCACCGAAGGGCTGTTCGAGCGCTTCCGAGAGGTGCTGAAGGAGAAAGTCAGCGAGGTACGCGCGTCGAAGCGGCTCACCGACTCGCCGGCCTGCCTGGTTCAGTCCGAAGGGGCGTTGCCGCCGCACATCGAGCGGCTGCTGCGCGCGCAAAAGCGCGAAATGCCGAGTCAGCGCCGCATTTTGGAGCTGAACCTTTCTCACCCGCTGGTAAAGAGCGTGAGCGCGCTCGACGAACGCGAACCCGGTTCTGATCGCGTGAAGGATTGGCTGGAGCTGCTGTACGACCAGGCGTTGCTCGCCGAGGGCAGCCCGATCGAGGACCCCGCGGGCTTTGCCAAGAAGCTCACTCGCTTGCTAACGACCGCCGCCGAGCACGAGCTCTCTCCAGCGCCCTCGGCTTGAGCTAGGATCGCGGCGCACCCGGCGCTGGTCGTCGGGTAAGGTGCAGGTCAACATGCGAGTTTTGTTCATCGGTGGCACGGGGATCATCAGTTCGGCCTGCACGCGCCTCGCGCTCGAGCGAGGCATCGACCTCACCTTGTTGTGTCGCGGCAAGACCACCACCCGACCCGCGCCTGTCGGGGCGAAATTTCTGCACGCCGACATGGGCGACGAAGCGGCGGTCAGCGCGGTTCTCGGCAAGCTCGAGTTCGACGCGGTCGTGAACTGGGTCGTCTTCAGCAAAGAGCAGGTCGAGCGCGATTTGCGGTTGTTCGCTGGCCGCACCGGGCAATACGTGTTCATCAGCTCGGCCTCGGCCTATCAGACGCCGCCGGGGCGGATGCCGGTGACCGAGTCGACCCCGCTGCACAACCCGCATTGGGCGTACTCGCGCAACAAGATCGCCTGCGAGGAGCGCTTGATTCAGGCGTACCGCGAGCAAGGCTTTCCAGCCACGATCGTGCGACCGTCACACACGTACGACCGTACGCTCTTACCCGCGGAGGGCGGCTACACCGTTATCGATCGCATGCGCCGCGGCAAGCCGGTGCTGGTGCACGGTGACGGCACGTCGCTCTGGACGCTGACCCACCACACGGACTTTGCGCGCGCGTTCGTGCCGCTCTTGGGCCACGACGCAGCGCTCGGGGAAGCGTTTCATATCACCTCCGACGAGGCGCTCAGCTGGAACCAGATTCACGAGATTCTGGGCCGCGCCGCCGGGGCCAAGCCAGAGCTCGTGCACGTGCCGTCCGACTTGATCGCGGCGTACGACGCCAACTGGGGCGCCAGCCTGCTCGGCGACAAGACGCACAGCATGATCTTCGACAACAGCAAGATTCGCCGGTTGGTGCCCGATTTTCGCGCGGAGATACCGTTCTGTCGCGGCGCTGAGGAAATCTTGGCCTGGTACGACGCCGACCCGAGCCGGCGCGTGGTCGACGAAAAGTTCGACCGTCTGACCGATACCCTGATCGCGGCGCAGCGCGCCGCCTATCCCAAAGCTCGCTGAATCGAGCGGATGCGCGCCGCATTCTGGCTCTTTCTGGGCGTTTTTGCGTGCGCGACAGCGGTCATTCTGATCAAGCGCAGCACGCTCGAGCCGGCGCTCCTGTCGTCGCTACGGTTGCTGTTCGCCTCGGTGTTGCTGGCTCCGCTCTTTCTCCGTGAGCGTACTCGCTACCGGGATCGCTGGCGCTTGCGCGATGCGCGGAGGAGCGTGCTACCCGCGCTGGCGCTGGCCGCGCATTTCATCACCTGGGTCATCGGGGCTCGCGCCACGCTCGCGGCCAATGCCTCGCTGATCGTCAACATGGTGCCGCTGGTGATGCCGCTCTTTCTCGCGCTGGTAGTCGGAGAGCGCATTCGTCGCGCGGAGCTCGCGGGCACTGCGCTCGGTTTCTCGGGGGTGGTGGTGCTCTCGGCCAGCGACTTCGGCACGGGCGGCGCTCACCTGAGCGGCGATTTGACGTGTTTCGGGTCGATGCTGTTCTTTGCGCTGTATCTCACGCTCGGTCGATACAACCGCGATTTGCCGTCGATTTGGCTATATGTTGCGCCGCTCTACGCGGTCGCGGGCTCTGCCTGTTTGCTGGTCGCGCTGATGCGAAGCGGTGTGTCCGTGTTTCGGGCGCTCGACGCGCGCGAAGCGAGCTTGGTGGCCGCGCTCGCGGTGATTCCCACCATCATCGGTCATTCGCTGCTCAATCTTTCGTTGCGGCGATTGCCCGGAGCGACCGTCAGCGTTTGCAACTTGGCTCAGTTCCTGTTCGCGGGCGCATTGGCTTGGGCACTGTTCGGAGAGTTTCCGAAGCCCGCGTTCTGGCCAGCCTCGCTGCTAATCATTAGTGGCGCTGCGGTCAGCTTGCTCACTCGCCCGAGCTCCACGCCGAGTCAGCCCGAAGCCGAGGCGCCTTGAGGAAATTCCTGGCTCGAGAGGCTTCGATCAGCAACGCTTGAGCGATGTTGCTTGGCTTGTCGACGCGGGCCGAATGGGGCACCGCGTTTTCCTCACTTTTGCTCGTGCTTTTTTGCGCTTGTTCGAGTGAGACCGCTACGACCGATAACAGCGGCGGCTCTGATTCCGGTGGCAGCGCCGGTACAGGCGGCGTCAGTAGCAGCGGCGGCGACAAGCCCAGCGCGACCGGAGGTCTCAGCTCGGCCGGTGGCGCGAAGGCCACCGGCGGCGCTGCCATCGCGAGCGGGGGTTCGACTTCGGGTGGCAGCGTTACCGGCGGCACTCCAGGCGCCGCTGGTGGCAGCACCCCGGGCGCGCTGCCCCCGCTGCACGTGGATGGTCCTCTGATCAAGGATCCGAACGGGAAGACCATCGTGCTGCGCGGGCTTTCGCTGATCGATATCGGCACCCTGTACTACTCGGCTTCGCAGAACGCGTCGGGCATCACGGCGCGCATCGACAAGCTATTGGCTGCCGGTCTGAAGCCGCACGTCGTGCGCCTGCCGGTCTACCCGCGCACCTGCACGAACCCCGCAGGGCAGCCGTTCTATTCGGTCGCGCCGTTTCCGGTCGGGCCGATGGCGCCGACTGGCACGCACGTGGCGCTTAGCAATGACGACTACCTGAACAAGGTACTAAAGCCTGCGGTCGACTACGCGACTCAGAAGAAGTTGTACGTCATCATCGACTATCACCAGATCGACAACACCACCGGGCAATCTGCGAGCGACGCCATCACGTTCTGGCAGTACATGGCCGATAAGTTCGCAGGTTATCCGAACGTACTCTACGAGGCCTACAACGAGCCGATCGATTCGGCGACGCCGTGGGCCACCTTCAAGCCGCGCGCGCAGGGCTTCGTCGATACCATTCGCGCGGGCGCGCCGAACAACCTGATCATCGTGAGCTCGATGAGCTACGCGCAGCGACCGGGCGACGCGGCCGCCTCGCCGCTCAGCGGGTCGAACTTGGCGTACAGCGCCCACATCTATCCCGGAAACTGGAACACGGGGTTTCAGAACCAGGTTGCGAGCGCCGTGACCAAGGTGCCGGTCGTGATCAGCGAATGGGGCTACGTTCAGAACGGCAGCGACACGAACCTCGGCACCAGTGACGCAAACTGGGGCACTAGCTTGCAAACTCTGGTCGACGGCAACGGCGCCAGCTGGACCGCGTGGGTCGCGGACGATTCTTGGACGCCCAACATGTTCACCGCGCGTTCGAACCTGGCCACGTTGAGCCCATTTGGCACGCTGACCAAGACTTGGCTCGAGGCCAAAGCCAACAGCGACTGGGTAGAATAAATAGGCGGCGGAAGACGCGAGCTCGCGCGTCGAGCTCAGTCCGCGGCGCGGGCGACGGGGAAATCTCGCGCTCCGAGCCCGCTCGCGCTGGAAGCGCGGGCAGGCGCCGCCGGATGGTGCACCTGCCACCAATCGCGAGCCATCTCCTCGGTCCAGGCCTGCTCGCTCGGCACCTGGATGGCGCGGAGCAAGGCTAGCAGATCGCGCGCGCTCTGCGGCCGGTCCTCGCGCTTCTTCGCGAGACAGGCGCGCAGCGCGGCCTCGAGCCCGTTCGGTAGTTGCCCGGAGACCAGACCGGCCAGCGACGGCGGTGAATCTTGAATGTGTGCCATCAGCAGCATCAGTGTGTTGCTGCGTTCGAACAGCACCTTGCCCGTGAGCAGCCAGAAACCAACGCAACCGAGCGCATACAGATCCGCGCGGCCGTCGGTTGCCTGCCCGAGGGCTTGCTCCGGCGCAATGAACTCGGGCGTGCCCATCACGTTGCCGGCCTGCGTGAGTTTGCCGGCCTCTCCTACCAGCGCGAGCTCCGCGCCAGAGCGTTCGACCTCGGCCTGAAAGGTGGCGCTGGCGTCGCCATCCAGCGAGCGAACCAGGCCGAAATCCAGGACCTTCAGCACGTCCATTTCATCGGCTGCCCGACAGACGAACAGATTGGCGGGCTTGATGTCGCGGTGCACCAGGCCCGCGTCGTGTGCCTCGGCCAGCGAGCGACACGCCTGCATGAGCAGGCGAATCACGCGGCCCGCTGGCTGTGGCCCATGCTCGGTGACCAAGGTCTCGAGGTCGCAGCCGTCGAGTAGCTCCATGACGTAGTAAAAGGTGCCGTCCTCGGCGATGCCGTAGTCGAAGATCTCGATGGTGTTGCGCGAGCGCAGCGCGGCCAACGTCTGCGCCTCGCGTCGAAAGCGCTCTTGCGCCTGCTCGCTCGTGGTGCCGCTACCCTCGCCAATGCGAATCAGCTTGATCGCGGCCTTGCGCGCGAGCAGCCGGTGCTCGGCGAGCCAGACTTCCCCCATGCCGCCCTTGCCCAGGCACTTGACCAGCCGATAGCTACCGAGCTCGCGCGCTTGCAAACTGGCGCGGCGCGCTTCAGCGCGCGCTTCGGCGGCCTCGCGCCGCACGCGCACGATCAAGCGCGCGAACCAAATTGCCGCAGCGAGCGCGACCAGCAGCGCGGCCGCTGCGATCGCGACGCTTCGCCGGCTGTAGTCGTGCAGACTGCGCAGAAAAGAGTGCTCGGGCACGAGATAGGCCACGTTCCAGCCGAGCGACGGATCGCTGTTGACCGCCGCCACTGCTGCCAGGTGCCGCGCGCCGCCGGCGCTCAGATCGAGCACGCGCGTTCGATGGGGTTCGCGTTCACGAGCCGCGAAGAAAGCGTCGAGCAGCGGATCGTGCAAGTCCCGGTACTGGAGCGCCCGTTCGCCGTTGAGCGGAACGGCGGCGATGGCTTTTTGCCCCTGCGGATAGGCGAGCAGCGTTCCCCCGGGCGCGAACAACAACGTGCGTATTTCCGGCAGTTCGCCGGAGCGAAGCAGGCGCGACAGCTCGTTCACGTCGAAGTCGACCGTGACCACGGCGTGCAACTCGCGCTGCCCTGAAGGACCCACCCGAAACACGGGCTCGGCACGGGTGATGCCCGTGTAGTGCGTTTTGTAAAAGGGGTACGGCTTGGTCCAAACGCGATGACCCGCGCTCTGCGCCAGTGTGTAGAACTCGCGCGTGCGCGGATCGTATTGCGTGCGCTCCTCCCGCCTCAGCGCGAGCTGGTCCTGCTCGCGGAAGTCGAAGCGACGAACGCGAGTTCCTTCGGGGCTGACGCGGCTATCCTGAAAGCGGACCGTACCGTCGTCGTCCGTGTACGCGCCCTGAAACGTGCCGTCTGGAAAGCTGATGCTGGTGTAAGAAAAGCCTGGGTGCCCTTGCAGCAGATCGCGCAGAGCCGAGGCGGCGCGCTCGAAGGGCTGATCCGGTGAATGGCCGGCTGCCAGCAAAGCGAGCCGATCCAGGACCGGCTCGGCCTGCTCCAACGCGCCGCGCAGGCTGCGGGCGACGAGTGCCGCTTGGTCGTCGATGCGCTGCTGGGCCATGGCCACGTTGCTCGCGCGCAGCGCGTGGTTGCCCGAAAGCGTCAGAAAGGCGCCCACCGCCAGCACCAATCCGGGAAAAATCAGCAAAATGCCCGGGGACGATGCGAGCGCGCGCGTCACCAGGCTGGTGCCGTGCTCGGTCTTGCTCTTCTCCCGCGCGAGCAGTTCCCGTTTCCCGATCCGGGGTGTGGCCATCGCTGGGGGGAAACACTACTAAAGCGTACCAGGTTGCACAACCGACGCGCGCGACTCATAGAAGTCGTGCGGTCGAACACAGATGCTCAAGCTCTACTACGCCCCGGGTGCTTGCTCGCTCTCCCCACACATCGCTCTGCGCGAGGCGGAGCTTCCGTTCGAGCTCACGCGAGTAGACTTCGCGGCGGGTAGGCGTACGGAGGATGGCTTCGACTACAGAACGATAAACCCGAAGGGTTACGTTCCGGCGTTGCGCCTCGACGACGGTCAGATTCTGACCGAGGGCGCGGTCATGGTGCAGTACATCGCTGATTCCAAGCCGGAAAGCGGGCTGGCGCCCGCCCCTGGCAGCTTTGCGCGCGTGCGGCTGCAAGAGTGGCTCCACTACATCGCAACCGAATTGCACAAGGGCATGGGGCCACTGTTTCTCAAGGACGTGCCCGAAGATTACAAGCGCTCGGTCTTGAAGCGCGTCGGCGCACGTTTCGACTTCGTTGCGGAACACGTCGTGGGGCGGCCGTTTCTGTTCGGGGATCGGTTTTCGATCGGCGATTGTTACATGGTGTACGCGTTGCGCGCGTGGAAGCGCCAAAACGCGGACCAATTGTCACCGGTTCTCGAAGCCTATTATGCGGGGCTGCTCGAGCGCCCGGCGGTGAAGGCGGCGTTCGCCGCCGAGGGCATTCACTGACAGGCTTCGCGCGTAGACCGCGAGCGCTTTGGTTGCGGTCGAGCTATCGGAAGGCAAGACTCTTTTCGGCCTGCTTACGTGCTAGAAGGGCCGTTCCACCAAGGTTTAGCCGCGCATGACCCTGACCGCACCGCCCCCGCCGTTCTACCGCTTTCGCCCGCATCCGTGGCACGGCCTGGAGATCGGGGAGCAGGCGCCTCAGGTCGTCAATGCGTACATCGAGATTACGCCCTTCGACACCATGAAGTACGAGGTCGACAAGGCGACCGGGTATTTGCGCCTCGACCGTCCGCAACGAGGCTCCGCACAGCCGCCCACGTTGTACGGGTTCATACCCCGGACCTATTGCGCGGCGCGGGTCGCCGCGCTGTCGCCTGCTCCTACGGGCCGTGCCGACGGAGATCCGCTCGATATTTGTGTCATCAGCGAGCGGCCCATCATGCGCGCGGAAATTTTGGTGCGTGCCCGCGTCGTCGGCGGCCTGCAAATGATCGACGACGGTGAGGCCGACGACAAGATCGTGGCCGTGCTCGAGAATGACCCCTTCTTCAGTGAAGACGTGGAGCTATCGGGCCTGCCCAAAGCTTTGGTCGACCGCATGGTGCACTACTTCTCGACGTACAAGCTGATGCCCGGCGCGGACAATCGCGTTTCGGTCGCGGGCGTGTACGACCGCGACCATGCTCTGCAAGTGATCGAAGCGTCGATTTCGGACTATCTCGAGTCCTACGATATGGCCCCGCCTACGCTGCGCTTCTGAAGCCAAATCGAGGGTTTACTAGAGATTGGGCGCCAAGTTGGGAGGCCTGGCGAATTTCGCCACGCCTCCACTGCTGGCACTTTAGGTCTAGCTGGGTACTCTTCGGCCCGGACGACGAATTCCCCCCTTCGCACCAGGGAAATGGGTGCGACGGAAGGCCACTGGGGAAGCGGAAGGCGGGCGATGAGCAGCGCGAGCTCGGAGGCAGAACGTCTTCATGATCAGTACGTAGCGAAGCTCTCAAGCTACGTGGAGCGGGGAGAAGAGTCGGCACTCGGCGAGGCTCGCGAGCTCGGCCAAGTCGCGCTCCTGAGCGGCGCCAGCCTCTTCGACCTGGCGGCGCTGCACGAGCGTGCGGTCTTCGAGCTATTCGCGACCGCGCCACTTGACGAGGCGCGCTGGCAGCGCGCGGCGCGTCTCTTTCGCGAGCTGCTTACCCCCTTCGACGCGCGGCTCTCCGCGCAGCGTGGGACGAATCTCGATCGGGCGCGCCTCGAAGCGACGCTTGCTCGGCAGCGCGAGGCGCTCGAGTTGGCGGACGCCGAGCTCTCGGCGTTCAGTCGCGGTGTGTCGCACGATCTCATGGCACCGCTACGCAGCATTTCGAGCTTTACTCAGGAGGTTATCGACATCGCTTCTGCCGCGCTCGACCTGCGTAGCCGCAAATACCTGGACTACGTGCGAGACGCGGCCTCGGAGATGACGCGTCAGGTGGAGGGGATGCTCGCGCTGGCTCGGGTTTCAGGCGGAGAGCTGGAGCAGAGTCCGGTCGACCTTGGTAGCTTAGCCAGCGAGGCGGCGCAGCGCTTGTTGCGCGCCGAGCCACTGCGGCGCGTCGAGTTCGTGCTCGCCAGCGGTGAAGTGGTCGTCGGTGACCCGCGCCTGCTGCGCGTGGTCATCGCCAGCTTGCTGGAGAACGCCTGGAAGTTCAGCTCGAGGCGAGCGGAGGCTCGCATCGAGTTCGGCGTAGCGGAGAGCAGCGATGGGCGCGCTTTCTTCGTGCGCGACAACGGGGCCGGGTTCGACCCCACGCTCGCGCACAAACTGTTTGCGCCGTTTCAGCGCCTGCATTCGCCGCGTGAATTTCCGGGTGTCGGCGTGGGCCTGGCGTTGGTCCAACGCGCGGTCCGGCGGCACGGCGGACAGGTCCGGGCCGAAGGTGAAGTGGATCGCGGCGCCACCTTCTATTTCACGCTGCCGGGTGCCGGGATGCGGCCCGAGAATACGCCACGAGCGGCTTCAGTGCTGCAGGGAGGGGTGTCGTGAGTCGCCCGCTTTCGGTGCTGCTGGTGGAGGATTCGGAGCGCGACGCCGAGATCGTGCTGATCGAGCTGCGTAAACGGGGCTTCGAGCCTTCGCACGAGCGCGTCGAAACCGAGGACGAGATGCGCGCCGCGCTCGCACGTGCCAGGTTCGACGTGATCCTATCGGACTATTCGATGCCCACGTTCTCGGGTCTACGAGCGCTCGAGCTGGCGCAAGCGAGCGGAGTCGACACGCCGTTCATCGTCGTGTCGGGTACCATCGGCGAAGAGACCGCGGTCGCAGCGTTGCAGGCGGGCGCGGACGATTTCGTGGTCAAGGGCCGACTCGCCCGGCTCGCGCCGGCGATCGAGCGCAGTATGCGCGAGAGCGCGGAGCGCAGTGCTCGGCGGCGTGCCGAGCGCGCCTTGCGCGCGAGCGAGGAGCGTTACCGCCGCATCGTGGAAACCACCAACGAGGGCATCGTGCTCACCAGTCGCGAGGGCATCGTGCGCTTCGCTAACGCGCGCATCGCGGGCATGCTGGGCGTCGAGGCCGAAAGCTTGCCCGGTTGTTCGCTGCTCGACTTCGTTCACGACGAATCGCGCGAACTCGCCCGACAATGCTTGCTGGAACAGGAATTCTCGGGGCAGATCGAGGCGCGCTTCCTGCGCTCGAACGGAGAAGATTTGTGGGCGCTGGTCGATTCGGCGCCGATCAAAGACGGGTCGGAGCTCAGCGTGGGCTCGCTGGTGATGATCATGGACGTCAGCCAGCGCAAGCGGCTCGAAGATCAGCTGCGGCAGGCTCAGAAGATGGAAGCAGTCGGCAAGCTGGCCGGCGGGGTCGCGCACGACTTCAACAACCTGCTATCGGTCATTCTCAGTTACTCAGGGCTGATATTGGCAGGCCTCACCCCGGGGGATCCGCTGCTCAGCGACCTGCAGGAGATTAAGAAGGCTGGCGATCGCGCGACCGAGCTCACGCGGCAGCTATTGGCTTTCAGCCGGCAGCAGGTGGTGACTCCGCGTGCGCTGGACCTCAACCAAATCGTGCTCGGCATGGAGAAGATGCTGCGGCGCCTGTTGGGCGAGGATCTCACGCTGTCCCTCCTACTCGACCGGCAGCTCAGCAGAATTTCGGCGGATCCCGGGCAAATCGAGCAGATCGTGATGAACTTGGTCGTGAACGCGCGCGACGCCATGCCGTCGGGCGGGCAAGTGACGATCGAAACCGTGGACGTGTACCTCGACGCGGCCTACGCGACCGCACACCACGACGTCACGCCCGGCCCTTACGTCATGCTCGCGATCACCGATACCGGGATGGGTATGGACAGCGAGACGCAACAGCGCATCTTCGAGCCCTTCTTCACGACCAAGGAGCGCGGCAAAGGTACCGGACTCGGGCTTTCGACGGTTTTTGGGATCGTCAAGCAGAGCCGCGGCCACATTTGGGTTTACAGCGAGGCGCAGCGCGGCACCACGTTCAAGGTCTATTTTCCCCGATCCGACGCGCGCGAGACGCAGACGGGCAGCGCTCCGCCCGCTGCGCCTGCCACGCTGTTCGGAACCGAGACCATCCTGCTCGTGGAAGACGAAGAGCAGGTTCGCGTGGCCATTTGCGCGGTGCTGCGACGGCACGGCTACAACGTGATCGAGGCGCACAACGGCGGCGAGGCGTTTCTGATCTGCGAGCAGTACACGGCGAAGATTCATTTGCTGTTAACCGACGTCGTGATGCCGCGCATGAGCGGTCGAGAGCTTTCGGAGCGGCTCGCCCCGATGCGACCCGGCATGAAAGTGCTCTATATTTCGGGCTATACGCAGAACGCCATCGTGCATCACGGAATCCTGGACTCCGACGTGGAGTTCGTGCCGAAGCCCTTCACGCCCGAATCGCTCGCGCAGCGGGTGCGGTCAGTGCTCGACGCGGACTAAAGTTCCGGCGCGTTCTTCGATTGGCGGCAGCGGGTGAGTCGTCATTCCGCCAGGTCGCGGGCTCGGCGGACCGCGACGCTGAGTGGCGGCTGCTCGACACCCGGCGCGAGCGCAGGCTCAGGGACTAGCAGGCGAACTACGTGGCCTTGGGCGACACAGGACTGGTGCATTCGGGCTGCCGAGGGCCGCCGGGGGGCAGCCCAAACCAACCAGGGCTTTCCGTGGACGCTCAGCCCGATTTCAGCGTGAAGTTGGCGGGTATGGGGTGGTCGAGGTGTTTGCGCACGGCGTGCGCGAGCGATTCGGCGGTGAAGGGCTTGGGCAACAGCGTGACGCCGGGGTTGACGACGCCGCGATTGACGATTTCGTCTTCGGCGTAGCCGGACATGAATAGGACTTTGAGGGTCGGCGCAATTTGGGTGAGTAGGCGGGCCAGTTCGGGACCGCTGATTTCGGGCATGACCACGTCGGTGAGCAGCAGATCGAACTCGCCGTGTTTGGCCTGCTCGAGGGCGTCGCGGCCACGCTCGCACACGGTGACGCGATAGCCGCGGTCCTCGAGGACGCGTCTCACGAGGGTGCGCACGAGCGGGTCGTCTTCCACGATCAGGATGCGCTCCTTGCCGCCTGCAGCACGTTCGGGCGCGGTGTTGCTGCTGGTTTCGACTGGTTCGCTCGAGCGTGGGAAGAACAAGCGAAAGACGCTGCCGTGCCCGAGCTCGCTCTCGACTGCGATGAAGCCGCTGCTTTGGGTGACGATGCCACGCACTATGGCCAGGCCGAGACCGGTGCCACCGCCGTTGCCGTTGCCATGGAGTTTGGTGGTGTAAAACGGTTCGAAGATGCGGCGGGCCGCCTCGGGCGCCATGCCTAGGCCCGAGTCGCTCACCGAGAGCTCGACGTATTCGCCGGCCGGGATGCTGACGCCGCCGACCTGCAAAGGCGCGGGCAAATCGCAGCGGGTGAGGCGCACGCCGAGCGTGCCGCCGCGAGGCATCGCGTCGCGGGCGTTCACGGCCAGGTTCAGCAAGACCTGTTCGAATTGGCTGCGATCGAGCTTGGCCGCGAGTAGCTCGGGATCGTGCGAAAACTCGAGGTGAATGTCCTCACCAATCAAGCGCTCGAGCATGCTGCGCGCGGCTTCGACCGAGCGCTTCAGGTCGAGCACTTGCGGAGAGATGACTTGCTGACGACTGAACGCGAGCAGCTGTCGGGTGAGGCCCACCGCACGTTCGCCGGCGCGCTGAATTTGTATGATCTCTTCGCGCTGCTCGGTCGCCAGCCAGCGTTCCCTCAGTAAGATATCGGTGCCGCCGCAGATGACGGTGAGCAGGTTGTTGAAATCGTGCGCGACGCCGCCTGCGAGCCGGCCCAGCGCTTCGAGTCGTTGCGCGCGTTGTAGCTCGGCTTCGCGCTCTTTGAGCTCGCGCTCGACGCGGCGGCGTCCGGTGACGTCCGTCAAGAACGCGCACAACTCGGCGTCGCCCGCTTTCGGCATTTTTCCGAGGCGACAGGAGTAGTACGTCGTCTCGCCGCTTTCGTCGTCGACGTGGAGCTCGAGGTCGCGTGGGAGCGGCTCGCTTTGCACCCCCTCGAGCGCGCGGGTGAGCACCGGACGCGCTTCCGGCGCCAGCATGTCGGACAGCGGACGGCCCAGTAGCGCGGCCGGCTCGACACCGCGAAAAGGTCGGCTGGCGGAGACGATGCGACCGTCGCGGGTGAGCAGCAGGATGATGCCCGGCGCATTTTCCGCCAAGGCTTGCCAGCGCGCTTCCGAGCTCTGGAGCGCCGCGTCGACGCGGCGACGCGCGTCGATTTGTTGCTCGATGGCCGAGTGACTGTGTCCGAGCTCGATCTCTTGCTCACCCAAAAGGGTGAGCATCGACTGCAGGCCGCGCACGCGCGAGCCTACCTGCTTGAGCTGCGCGAACACGGTGCGCGACGCCGGTGGCTCCACGACCACCCGCAGGTGCCGATCCGAGCTTTCGCGTTCGTGAAGCAGCGACGGGGGCAAGCCGAGCACGGTAGGCAGCGCGTGTAGTACGCCGACCGAGGCGTTGAAAACGGCGCGCGAGCCGCGGTAACCGTCGGCCAGCTCGAGCGTCACGCACAGCCGGCCTTTGCCGTGGGCCTCGCACGTGGAAGAAATGTTACGGTACTGGTTCGGCACTCCGTATTGCGAGTTCAGTCGGTAAAGAGCAGTGGGGCTCGAGACCAGCTGTCCGACGCGCTGAAACGGATGCAAAGCGGGCCCGGTAGCGGCGAGTCGACCGAAGCGCTCCATCGCTTCGGCGCTGCCAAGCCTTTTCTGTATCCGCTCCATGATTTCGACCCACGGCTCCCAGTCCATGCGCGGGCCGAGCGTTCGCAGCGTATCTTGGTTGAACGGAAGCCCTTCGAACAGCGGCTGCGCAGGGATATCCATTCGCTCCAAGGCGTTCAAGAACAGGCGCAGGCCGTTGGCGTTGACTTCCCTCAGAGTCGCTAGAATTTACTCGCACTCTTTCGGCGCGGCAATCGCCCGTAGCGGAGTTCTAGCGAACGCGGGCGATGCCGATGTCGCTCAGGGTGGGTGCGCTCAGTTCAGCTGCCGGTCGACGTGTATCTTTTGACGCCGAGACGCCAGATGGCGAACGTCGCCCATAGAAAGACTGGACCGAACAGCGGTGCGGTCCATTGGAAAGCGCGCGACGTGCCGAGCGGATCCACCTTCTCGAGCAGGGCGACTACGGGGAAATAGCTGGTGAGTGCGAGCGGAGCGAGTGACACGAAAATGGCGCGTAACCAGCGCGAGTAGATGGGGAAGGGATACTGCGCGAGCTCGGAGCTGCCATAGGTGAGCACGTTCATGGCCTCGAGCGACTCGACACTGAAGAAGCTGACCGCGCCTTGTACGACCCAGAGGCCCAGAAAAATCAGAGCGCCGGACAGAATGCAGACCACGATCAACGCCAGCTTTTGCGGCGAGCCCAGCACGAGCACTTGGTTTTGCGAAAGCCCGTAGCCGAGCGCGAACAGGCCCTGGAAACCACGGCCCATGCGGCGCAGCGTGAAATCTTGCGCGATGATTTGCAAGCTGAGGCTGCGCGGGCGAAGCAGCAGGCGATCGAAGGTGCCCTGACGGATTGCGAGGGGTAGCCGATCGAAGCCGTTGGCGAGCGCATCGCCGAGCGTCATGGCCAGGTTGACGATGCCGTAGAGTACGCTCAAATCGACGAAGCTCCAACCGCCGATGCTCGGAAAGCGCAGGAGCAGGAACCAGAGCGCAAGCAGCTCGCCGCAGGTGATGAGCAGGTGCGCGAAGCTGCCGAGCAGGAAGGACACCCGATACTGCAGCTGGGCGCGAAAGTTGGCGCGCACGAGCGCGAAGGCCACGCTGGCCGCGTCGAAGAAGCGCTGCACGCTAGCCGCCTTGCACCACCACGCGCCGGAGCGCGTGAGCCAGTAATCTACGGCCAATCAGCAACAGCGCGGCGGTCCACGCGAGCTGCCGTGCGAGCGCGAACAGCGCCGCTTCGCCGCTCAGGCTGCCCACGTACAAGCGCAGGGGAGTATCGATGATGCCGGCGAAAGGCAGCGATTCGAACAGCCAGCGCAGCGAGTTCGGGAACAGCGCGAGCGGAAGCAGCATTCCCGAACACAGCCAAGAGCACAGCGCAAACAGGCGCGCGACGCCCTCACCGTTGACCGTCATGGTGGTGACCACCGAGAGCAAAGCGGTGAGCGCGGCGCTGAGCGCGAGCGACGCCAGGAGGCCGAGCACGAACAGCGCGGCTGCGCCGAGGTCGTGCGGTGCGCGCAGCCCCCATGGCGAGGGCAGCAGCGCGGCCATGAGCGCAAGCGGCGGACCGCGCAGCAGCGCCGGCGCCAGGCGCAGCGCGACCGAGCGCGCGTACCACCACGAATAAAGGTCGAGCGGACGGGCGAGCTCGTAGGCGATGGTGCCGTCCTTCATCATTGCGGTGACGTTGGCGTCCACTCGGATCGGCAACAGCGTGAAGCAGGCCTGGCCGAGCCACACGTAGTCGATGACCTGCTCCATCGCCATGGGCGTGCCGCTCTTGGAGTGCAGGCCCGCGTAGCAGGCCAAAAACATGCTGATGCGTAGAACCCCCCAGAACCCCTGTGTGAACAGGCCGGACAGCGCCGCGAGTCGGTAGCGGAGCAGGGTCAAGAGCGCCGCGCGGAAGATGGCGAAGTAGGCGCTCATTTTCGGCCCGCGTTCTGGCGGTAGAGTTCGCTGATGACCTCTTCGATGGGCGGGTGAGCGATGAGCAAGTCGCCGACCGTCGTTCGCTCGCTGAGCTCTCGGATCAGCTCGGCAGAGCTCACGCGCTCGGGGTCGAAGGCGAACGTGCAGCGCGAGCCGACGCGTTCGACGAGGCGCGCACCCGGGAGCTCGAACGCCGCATTCTCGGCGCCAAAATCGACGGTCAGGCGCCGTTCGTGGAGCACGGCACGCCTGAGCGAGTCGAGCGTGCCGTCTTGCACCACGCGCCCGTCGGCGACCACGATCACGCGCTCGCAGACGGCCTCGATGTCGTCGAAGTCGTGCGTGGTCAAGATTACGGTCATGCCGCTCTTGCGGTTGAGCTCGCGGATGAAGCCGCGCACCGCGAGTTTGCTGGGCGCGTCGAGCCCGATCGTCGGCTCGTCCAGGAACAGCACGTCCGGCGCGTGCAGCAGGGCAGCCGCGAGCTCAGCGCGCATGCGTTGACCGAGCGAGAGCTGGCGCACGGGGGTCTTGAACAGAGCTTCGAGCGCGAGCAACGCGCTGAGCTCTTCCAGGCGTTCGACGAAGCTCGCGCGCGGCACGGCGTAGATGGCCCGCAAGAGCTCGAACGACTCGAGCAGGGGTAAGTCCCAGAACAGCTGGCTGCGTTGCCCGAACACGACGCCGATGCGAGCCACGTGCTCTACGCGATCGAGCCAGGGCACGCGCCCGTTGATTTGGCAGCGCCCGCTGCTCGGCACCAGCACGCCGGCCAAGACCTTGATCGTGGTGCTCTTCCCGGCTCCGTTGGGGCCGATGTACGCAACCAGCTCGCCTTTCTCGATCTCGAAATCGACGCCGTCGAGTGCGTGCACTTCCCGGTACCGCGGGCGGAGCAGCCCCAGCACGGCGCCGCGCAGCCCGGGCTCCGGCTCGGTGACGCGAAACGTCTTCCGCAGCTGTTCGACCTGGATCTGCGCCGCCATCCTCGCCTGCGGGCGCTCGCTTAGCGCGGCGAGCGGGCGCCCACAAGCAGCGCGCCCGACCGAGGTCGAAAGCCGCCGGGCGAATCGGGCTAGTTGCCGAGCTCGGCGCGTGGTCCGGCGCAGCGTTTGATCAGCGCCTCCACCTGATCTGCTGGATCGAGCTTGTACGTGTAGAGCGCACCTGGATCGAAGAAGGAAAAGCTGGTTCCAGTCTGCGTGCGTTGCCCGGTGGTGCTGCGGTAGATGTTGCCAATCGCGACCAGCGTGCCGGTGTCGTAGTAGTGCGGATCCTTCACGTTCACGAACACGCTGTTTTGGAGGACCATGTTGGTGCCGCCGCGCGCGTAGTTGCCATAACTCGACACGTTCTCGAGCAGGTTGTTGAACAAGTGCGCGCGGAGCACGTTGTCGGTGCTGGGGTTGCGCTGCACCGTGTCGTGGATCCAATTGTGATGGATCGTAAGCTCGGCGGTCACGTTCTCGGTCCAGCCGATGCCGAACGCTTTGTTGTGGTCTTCCAGAACGTTCCACGACGCGGTGAGCAGCGTGGTGTCTTTTCGGCTATCGATCATGCCGTCCCCCAGGTGGTGGAAGTGCATGTGATCGATCCAAATGTGGTTGGCCGTGTCGAGTTGCACGCCGTCGCGGTCGCCGCCATCATCGCCTCCTTCGTCGTACTGGCCTTCGATGAAGCTGTCGCGAATGGTGAGGTTGCGGATGATGACGTTGTGCACGCCGGTGCCCACGAAGAAGCCGCCCATCACGATGTTCGCGCTGGCGCCCGCGCCGATGATGGTCTTGTCCGAGGCGACCTTGATTTCTTCGAATGGGCTGAAGGTGAGCGTGCCTTGCACTCGGCACACGCGCGGCTCGCTGGCCGTGGCACACGCGCGCAGCTCGGCCTGGGTGGTGACAGTTGTCGGCGCCGCGTTGCCACCACCCGTGGTACCACCCTCGCGGGTTGCGAACCCAACCAGGTCGAGCGGGCAGGAATTGCCCGCCGCACCGCCGGTCGAGCTACCCCCGGTCGAGCTACCCCCGGTCGAGCTACCTCCGGTGGAGCCGCCGCCTTTGCCACTGCCACCGCTCGACGAGCTGCCCCCTTTGCTCGCACTGCCGCCCGAGCTGCCACCTTGAGCGGTGCCGCCGGTGCCGGCAGTGATTCCCCCCGAGCCGCCCGTGTTGCCCGCCTGGCCACCAGTCGTTGCGGTCCCGCCGCTCGCGCTCGTTCCTCCGGAGCTGCCGCCGGTCGAGGTCGAGCCGCCGCTCATTGCGGTGCCGCCCGTGGTTCCGCCGGTGCTGGCGATGCCGCCGGAGCTCGTCGTGCCCCCCGTCGCTGCGCTGCCGCCCGTGGCGGTTCCGCCTTGCCCCGCAAGCCCGCCCGTGGTCGCCAGCGTTCCCCCGGTCGCGATTGCGCCGCCCGTTGCTGCGGCGCCGCCGGTGGCCGGGGTGTCACCGCCGTCTGGCGATGAACAGGCCGCGAGCCCGAGCACCGCACCGGCAATCGTAAAAATTTCTTTTCCAAACGAACGAAGCTGCGTCGTCATCTGCACCTGCTGAGAGGCAGCCACGGGTTGCGCGCCGAGAGGACGTGGCTACTCGCGACCTAATGCCGTGGGGCGGCAAAACGATCACGCGGGCGCTCGGAAACCAGGGAAAGCGGCTTTTCTACGCTGCTTCGCGAGGCCGTTATTCTTCCTCAAGCGGTGGCTTCGACGAGACGCGCAGCGGCATGCTCGGGCGGTCCGAGAGCGTGTCGCGAACGATCGACGCCAGCGCGTCCGCCGTATACGGCTTGGCGAGCCAGGGGATGCGCGCCTCGAGCGCCATCGCGATGCGATCGTCGGGGGCGTGTCCGCTCACCATGATCGCGCGTTGATTCGGCCAGCGCGCGCGAATGTGGTGCAAGACGGCCAGGCCGTCGGCGCCATCGCCGAGGTGCATGTCGAGAATGACCAGCGCGTACGGGGTGTCGCTCGCGGCGTCGATGCGATTGAACAGCTCCACCGCTTCTTGGCTGCCGGTGAGCGTGTCGACCTCGTGCCCATAGTGCATGAGCACGCGCCGCGCCGTGCGAAGCTGGGCCGGATCGTCGTCGACCATCAGGATTCGTGCGCGCTCGTGGGCACGCGCCGACTCTGGAAATTGGCTGAAAGCCGCTTCCTGACTGAGCGGAAAGTAGAGTGTGAAAGTGGAGCCCTTGCCGGGCTCGCTGCGCACGTCGATGAAGCCGTCATGCTCCTTGACCACGCCGTGTACGATGGCCAGGCCGAGGCCGGTGCCGCTTTGGTCGCGCACTTCCTTGGTGCTGAAAAAAGGCTCGAACAACCGCCCGACGCTATCGGTTTGCAGGCCAACGCCAGTGTCGGACACTTCAATCAGCGCGTAGTCGCCGATTGGAATCGTTTCGTAGCCGAAGTGCGGCTGCTGCAGGCGCTTGGCGCGCGTGCGCACCACCACTTCGCCGCTCCCGGAGATGGCGTCGACCGCGTTGTGCACCAGGTTGACCAATGCGCGCGCCAAGTGGGCTTCTGACGCGATCACCGTCAGGCTGCGCGGGCAAAGGTCGATCATCAGCCGCACGCCCGAGTTCGCGTCTGGGATGAAGCGCGCGCCACCGCCGAGGCAGCTGGAAACCGCTTGATTGAGATCGATGGCGGTCTTGGGGGTGCGGCCCTGCCGGCTCAAGGTGAGCAAATCTTTGATGGTCTGCGCGGCGTGCAGAGTTGCAGCCTTGATGCTCTGTACGTCTGCCTGTAGGTCGCGCAGTACGTCGGGCTCGCCGTCGAGCTGGCTCAGTTGCTCCAGCATGATGTCGGGCAAGGCCACCAGCGGCCCGAGCGCGTTGTTCAGGTCGTGCGCGACGCCGCCGGCCAGCACCCGGAGCGCTTGCATGCGTTCGGTTGCGGCCTGGCGTTCCTGCGTGCTGCGCTCGTGCAGCAACGTCTTGTCGACCACCTCACGATGCAGAAGCACGCGCTCCAGCGCGGCGCCGGCCTGGTCGCGCAGCATTTGATAGCCGATGATGCTCTCCGCGTACTCGAACGCGGCGACGCCCAGGCAGGTGCTTCCAGCGATCATCGGGAACACGGCCAGGGTGAAGCTGGGCAAGGCGTAGGCATCTGCCGGCAACAATTGCTTTGCCGGAAAAACGTCTGCGCGCGAGACCCGCAGCCGCCCCTCCACGAGCCGGACGAAGGGCTGAAGCTCGGTGTGCGCAGAGTCGGTGAAGCGCGACAAGAACGCCGATCGCACGCCGGTGGCAGGCAAGCATTGCTGCAGGGCGTGACCAATCGAGTCGAGCTCGAACGAGACCGACACGCGCTCTCCCGCGCCCACCAATTGCACGTAGTTGTAGTCGAGATCGATGCGCTGCCGAAACAGCGCGACCGTCGCTGCCACCACGATGCGGTGATCGACCTCGTGCCAAAGCGCGTTCAGCGCCGGGCCTTCATGGTCGCTCAATTCCAAGCGTAGGAAGGCCATGGCCTCGTGCAGGGCGCGATGCCGCTCGCCACCGGTGTCGATCAGCGCGGTCTCGAGCACGTCGTCGATCACGGGCAGCAAACAGTCCGCCTGACCGCGAAGCTCGCGGTCCAGCGCGTCCAGAATGCGATCGACCGTGACAGGCGCGTCTCCGCGCAAGGTCACGAACCGCTGCAACAGCTCGCGGCGCAACTCAGGGCGGCGCCGTGCCAGCCATTCGCTCGCAGTCTTAGGGGGCGCCGCAGCTGGTGGCGGCGTTCGCAGCGCGGCGGTCTTCCTCACGCAGCCGCACGACGTGCGAAAGATGGCCTTGGTGTCGAGCACGTTCCGCATCGGCACCGGACGCCCGGCGACCTGATCGAGCACGAGGTTCAGGGCGAGCTCGGCCATGGCCTCGAGCGGTTGCGCGACCGTGGTGAGCGGTGGATTGGCGAGCCGCGCGTAAGTGAGATCGTCGAAACCGGTTACCGGCAAGTCGTGCGGAACACGCCGGCCGTGGTGCGCGAGCGCGGCGACCGCGCCGGTGGCCATGGCGTCGTTGGCGCACACCAGCGCGTCGAGCTCCACGCCGCGCGCGAGCAGGTCCTCCATGGCCCCGTAGCCACGGTGCATGATGAACTCGCCTTCGACCACCAACGCCGGGTCGAACTCGAGCGCATGCCGAGCGAGCACGGCCCGGTACGCCGCAAAGCGCGCCTGGCTCTCGGGCTGCCCGGAATAGCCCTCCATGAACGCGATTCGTCGCCTGCCGTGAGCCACGATCAGATGCTCGACCACCGCCTCCATGCCGGGGCGATTGTCGATTTGCACGCTCGGGATGCCCGGCACCGTGACGCCCACGCTGCACGCCGCAAACGGGCGGTATCGCTGCGCGAAGGCTGCCATCCGTTCGGCGCCGCAGGTTCCGGACAGCAGAGAGGACACCAGAATAACGCCCTGGATATATTCCGGGTCGACCAGATCGAAGATCGCGTTGTGCGCCGCGGATGCGGGATGCGGTTCCTCCAGGGCGCGGCCGTAATACAAAAGCAGGTTCAGGCCGCGCGCGCGGCACGACGCATGAAAGGTGCGCCGCAGTCGCCCTTCGTAGCCCTCGCTCATGAAGCTGATGTGATCCGCGAGAACGGCAATCGTCTTTTGATTCGACTTTGCGGGCATTCGCGGCCAATGCGGATCTTCTTCGCCCTGCTGCCTCGCGTCAATGTGCGGAAAAGCGCACGGGAGAAAGCCGCTACTCTGGCGTGCGTGCTCGGGTTTTTGGGCAAACGAGATTCGCCGTTGCGGAGTCGCTGACAGAGTGTCGAGTTCGCGATAGGCTAGTCAGCGTGTATGGCGTAGCGATTAGCCGCAGCTGCGGGTTCGTCGTGACATTGGCGGCGCTCATCGGCTGCGGTCACGCGGTTCACGATGACGAGGCTGGTGCAGGGTCTGGCGGTTTCGACAGCCCGACTTCGGGTGGGTCGAGCGGGGGAGACAGATCCCAGAGCGCCGGCGGCACGACCAGCGGCGGCGGAGTAATTCTCGTGGGCGGCGAGTGGACCGCCAGCACCGGCGGTAGTTCGTTCGGTTCTGCGACGGCCGGTGGTGAAGGGAACCGGCCGCCCAAGCCGTGCGAGATGCCGACGCCGGTTGCACTTGGCGGCGGCGTCGTCGAATGCGCCGACTATTCGTACCGGCGCGTTGCGCCGGTGGAGTGTGCAAGCGTGCTGCCCCGGGCGGAGCGCATCGAATACCAGTTCAACACCGAGTGTTGGTACGACAGCGAGTGCACCGCCAGGGGTAACGGATATTGCAACTACGGCAGCTGTTTCTACGGTTGCCGCAACGATAGCGAATGCGCCGGCAGCGCGGTCTGCGTGTGCGGCGATCCGGTTGGGCGGTGCATCGCGAGTACGTGCAGAACGAGCGCGGACTGTGTGCCTGGCTACCCTTGCATGGCGATCGACTCGAGCTACGGCTTCTTTTGCCAAGATCCGCAGGGTCTGTGTCGAAGCAACATCGAGTGCGGGACCGGCAGGCAATGCGTCGATGGTTCGTGCCAACCCGGCCCCGGCTGAGCCTTCGTT
>DASZQI010000051.1:0-28401 GCA_035549735.1 Polyangiaceae bacterium
AGCCGGGGTCTCCCTGAAGCAGGTAGATGCGGTCGCGAGGTAGACCCCCGCCAAGGATGTGATCCAGTGGCGGGATCCCGGTGGACATCGGTGATTTCGCGTCGCTCATCCGCGGCCACTTTCGCAAGGAAAATCAGGGAGGGCAAGGCGGCACTGCAGACGCATCGCGTTAGGCGGGGCGGAACGCCACGAACACCAAGCGCTGCACTTTCTGGACACCCGTGCCGCATTAGGCGGGATGTCGCAGGATTCGCATTCCAAGCTGTCTCCTCGGATCCACTGAATGCGCTCGCGTTCCGGAATTCGCGGACTACTACTGCTCGACGTGTACGACGGTGACGCGCTCGTGTCCTGCGGCGGCGTCGGTACGGGTCAGGGTCAGACCGCTGACGTGCTCACCGAGATGCGGCGCGGGTTCGCTACATTGAGCAGCCAGGCTGCCATTCGCCAAGCGCCCGCCAGCGGAATACGCTCCACGCGTGCTTCGCGTTACGGCAGTCCGGAGCCGGTAGCTGTCGTTTCGGCCGGCGCGTACGCTACTAATGCCATGCGACGCATGCGGTGAATCGCGTTTGCAGCCAGCATACGAGCCACTTCGACCTTGTCTCGCTCTGCGAGCGCCAGTGCCCGCCGGAGATCTCGATGGAGTTCAGGATCTTTTGCCTGATAGCCATATCGCGGCGCGACGGCCCCTTCGCTGCGCACTATGATGTAGCCCCCAGTTGAAACCGGACCGCCGACGATAAGAAGTAAGGGGCAGGTCCGATGGCTGAAGGTCAAGGAATGAAGCCGGCATATACAAGCGTCGGTGTGCGCAAGCTGGACCGACATCGCGCCTTTCCAGGCGACTTCGCGCTCCTGACTCCGCGTCTCTTGAGACGAGGAGAGCTAGCTCTCCTCCCCGGTCCGACGTCAATTTCTGCGCTGCCTTAACGATAGCGCGTATATCGGTACATCGTTCCCTGCCAAACGACGCCCGCTCCTTTATTCAGGTAGGACTTGATGACCTCGAGCGCACCGGACCCTAGCGCTGCACTTGCACGACGCCTGCTTGAGCTCCGAACGTCGTTGGATCGCGCTGGCGAACTAGGCGTTGAACACCGACGAAACCCTCTGCGCTCGGGCTTTCGCGGGTTAACGCTGCTACATTGGGCGGACGAAGAGGAGACTGCGATGTTTGAGCGAATCCAGAAGTGGCTGGCACTCCGAAGCTATCGCGCCAACTTGGGTCATCTCTTGGTAGACCGGTACGGGCGAGAGCGTCGCTACACGCCGCCTCAGGTCCTCACCACGATCAAGCAGCACCGCCTGAGCGAACGCTATGCGGCGTATGCTTGCGCCATGTTTTGCTCAAAACGAGCCTACGATGACTTTGTCGCCTCCCGCCTTGCTCGCACCGACATTCCCATCACGCCGCTGGCCGAAACAAGTACTCCGCTTTGGTTCGACATTCCGGCCTATGACTGGCCTGCACATCACGAACTAACTACAGAGATCCATCATTACGGATTTTCTCACAATGCGGACTTCGGACCCCACTACTCCGACCATTCTTCTGGAGATTTCGGCGATGCGTATCATCATGGTGGCGGGGACTCACACCACGGCGGCGGGCACGATGGCGGCGGGCACCATGGCGGCGGACACGACGGCTTTTCGCACTAGCCCACTCTCACACACGTGCGTCGCTTCAACTCGCATCACCGGTGCCGATCGCGACGAACTTGCAGGCGCAGCGCTTCACCACGACCGCGCCGAACTAGGCGTGGGTGGGCGACCTCACGTACATCTGGACGGCTGAGGGTTGGGCATACCTGGCAGTGCTGCTCGACCTGTTCTCGTGTCGGGTCGTCGGCTGGGCGCTGCGCAGGTCGCTTAGCCGCCCTTGCCGTGGCGGCGCTGGAGCACGCACTGACGTGCCGCCGACCGCCGGGGCTCGTGCATCACAGCCACCGCGGCAGCCAGTACGCGAGCTACGAGTACCATCTGCTGCTCACCGCCCACGGCGCCGCCTGCAGCATGAGCGCGGCGGGCAACTGCTACGACAACCTTTCGCGGAACAACATTGCTAGGCTGGGCGGACCGCCATGAGAGATCTCCTTGTTGCTGTGTTCATGACGGCTGTGGTCGTCGTCGGTATCGCTGGAGCCGTGCTTAGTCGGAAGGGCAGCTTCGACACGAAGCGTCGCTGGCATCCTCGGTTGGTTGTGGGTGGCGGACTTGTTTTCGTCGGCTTCAGCTTGTCCGTGATGCCCTTCGCTCCGGTGCGTCTCTTGGTGATCCCGGTCGTAGCCTTGTTCGCTTGGCTGAACCTGCGCTTCACGAAGTTCTGTGCCGCTTGCGGTGCCACCCAGTACAACCGTACGCCTTGGAGTCCGATGCGCTTCTGCTCCAAGTGCGGAGGGCCCCTCGACCCAGTGGACTAGGACGAGGCGCAGGAAAGACTTCCCGCTCGGCTCGTAATAGTCTTCGCCGGGGCTCATATAGCAGCTCGAACGATCGAGCGGCTGCCCAAGTATCGCGCAAGTCGTGATTCGCGGCCGCTGCCGCTCTGACCCCGAGCCGGTGCCCGGCGTTCCGCCTCCGGCCCGCGATCCCCCGTTCGTCGCCGCGATGCCTCGCCCGTTGCCGCGATCCCTCCGCTCGTCGATTCGCTGGTGTCGCGATGAGCCTGGCCGCACGCAACGACGCTGCTCGCGGATTAGAATAGAAGCCAAACAGCGATCCCGGTCGTGGGCTTGCTCGTTTGCACGTCGACCTCCTTGAGCAAGTCTCGTACCGCGCGATTAAGGGAACTAACCGGACTCGCCTGAGATTGAAGAGTCAAACTGAGCCAGGGTGAGCCAGCTCGGCGCGGGAGGGCACCTTCACAAGAAGAAGTACTCCAGATTTCTGCGTGGAGCCGCGGGCGCCTGGGGACGAGATCATGCGCTCCCTGAATGGGTTCCGAGCGGAAGAGAACGCGAGAGCGGGTGAGTGAGCCGGGGTTCGGGAATTCTGCGGCGCAGCGGCCTCGTTCAGGGTTGGACCGCTCCCACCCCATTCTTCAGGGGTTCCCCCCGATGCAAGGTCTGCGATGTAGGCGCGGGACGCAGAGGGGCCTGCTTCAAACTTATGGTGCCGCAGCCTTTTCTTCGGCGGATGTCCGGGCGATGGTTCGACTGATGACGGTACATCTCGACATTCTGAAACAGAGTTGCCTCCCGCTCCCAACGCTTCTCTTTCAAGTCAGCGGACTTGTGGTTTTCGCAAGCTCGTGTCTCGCGCAACACGAGCCCAGCCGAAAATCTGCTCCCGTTGTCGTAGAGCGCCATGATGTCATGTTTGCCCCCAGCCCAATAGTCGAATCCCAAGACGAAGTTTTTGAGTGGAGCAACCCAGTTCAAAGCACCTGCGCGGACACCACAGCAAGCTCCCCCCTCAACACGGGCAAAACGATCTCGGAAGCCGCCTTCCGGGACGAAACATCTTTAGCCACGCCCAGCACCACCTCGGCCAGCGCTCAAAACCTCCCAAACGCAACGCCTGGTACGCCTCCAGAATCCCCTGGTAGCGATCGGTCTCCTGGAAACGTCGCGGCGGTTGCAAGTATGCGCCCGAGATTCCGAGATTGCTACGCTGCCCTACTTTCCCGCAATCGTCGCGCGCACGGCGCTGTTCGCTTGACACTCCGCATTGACTGCCAAGGAGCCGTTCGTTCAGCCCTCGCTGCCGCGTACGGCATCGACCGGGAGGCTGTTAGCTGCCTCTTTCGCCAAGTCGCCCTAAGCCGTTTTTCTCCCCCGGATGGAGGAACGGCGACTATTCAAATACCGATCACATTCATCCACCAAGACGCACCCGATTCGCCCTAGCTGTTCGCCATCTGCGCCGCCCAACTCTGGTGCTGAACGTCGACGAAACTGTTCCGGTGATGTAGCCCCCAGTGAACGCCCTGCTACTGGCCCGCATCCGCAACGGGCGACGGTCGAGGCCGGAAGCATGACGGCGTCATCGTCACCCTTCCTTCGTTAAAAGCTTCAAACGCGACTACGTCTACCTCGCTGGCCGAATCTAAAGAGGTCACTGCCAGTTGGGCTGGGCGACGAGCCCTGCCTGTAGTACCCATCAGGGGTATGGGAAAATTCTTATTGGGATTGGTCGTCTTGGCAGGCTCGCTGATGACGCCGGTTTCTCGCGCCAAAGTGCAGTTCGATGTCGGCGCGCGAATCGGCTACGCGATTCCAGGCGGGCGTATCGCCGATCACCCGGCCTTCCTCGAGGACGGGGTCAGCGACAAGACGGATAGCTTTGCGGCCGGCGCAATTCCGATCGGATTAGAGGGCGGCGTACGCGTCGTACCTATGCTCAGCTTGGGGCTGTTCGCGGAGGTTGCACCGGGCATTCTTTCCACGAGAATCAAGAACAACTGCGACTACTCCTCCATTCACTGCACCATCACTGGTCTTGGTCTAGGCGTCATGGCGCACGTGCATTTCTTACCCTACCAGCAAGTGGACCCTTGGTTGGGAGTGGGAGCTGGTTTTGGCGGTCTCGATTTGACGGTGACCAACGACGCGCACGCGAAGGGGCAGCTGACATTTACTGGCTACGAGTTTCCATTTCGCGTCGGCGTCGATTTCAAGTTGAACGACAAGTTCTATCTCGGCCCTTACGTGAGCTACACGTTTGGGAGGTACATTGGCCTCGACTGTGACGCCACCGACTGCCCCTCGTCGGGCATCGGGCGCACCGCCAGCCACTCCTGGACCGGGTTCGGCGCCAAGCTCACGGTGCTCGCCTACTAGCCTCATTGTAGTGCGCGAGCCCCGGCGGAGCGACGAGCGCTTGATCGATCAACGCATCTGCATCGTAGGTGAAAGGACGGCTCGCAAAACCTCAACATCGTCGAATCCTGGTCGCATCGCCGTCGAGAAAGTACGCACGTGGGTGCAGGACTAGTGTGCGGATGGATCAGGCCCGGTGCCGGAAGGCGACGCGCCAGCGCATTCCTGAGGGTCGAAATGGCGAGGTCGCGGCTCAGCGACTTGCCCAAGGCCCAACCCACCACGTGACGCGAGTAGAGGTCGAGCAGGACGGCTAGATAGGCTCATCCCTCGGCTGTCCAGACGTACGTGATATCGCCCACCCACGCCTGGTTCGGAGCGGTCGTAGTGAAGTTGCGCTCAAGGAGACTTTGGCGCAACCGGCAGGTTGTGACGGGTTGTCCGTCGAAAGCGACGGCGTGGTCGCGCTCGAAGGCCGTTTTCCCGCATCAGTCGTGCAGCGCGGTGCTTACCCACGTCGAGCCACGGCCGCGCAACTCCGCCCGGACGCGCGGGCTTCCGTATCGCTCTTGGTGCTCCTTATGGACGGCGCGAATCTCCGTCAGGATGCGTTCGTTCGTTTGCGCTCGCTGCGACGGTGTCGCGCGGCACCAATCGTAGAAGGCGCTACGCGACACGCCCACGGCGTCGCAAAGGTGGCTGACAGGATAGTGCGCGTTCTCCGACTGGACGACCTCGTACGGGCTCACGACCGGTCCCATGCGAAGAAGGCAATTGATTTTTTTAGGATGTCGCGCTCCTGCTTCACTTGCGGATATCTCGCGCCGTAGCCCTTTCAGCTCTTCCTCGGCTGTCTCGCCACCACGCTCGCGCCGAACCTGCTCGGCGCTGCTGCCGTACTTCATCTTCCACGAGTGCAGCAGGGTCTCGGCCACGCCAAGGCTCGTCGCCACGTCAGCCACAGTGCGTTCACCGCGGCTTTCATCAGCCGAACAGCCTCACGCTTGACCTCTTCGGGGTGCTTCTTGCTTCTTCTTTGCCTTCGTTTCCCTGGACGCGCCTCGAGGATCTCTCCTCATTGGGTGTCCTGGAAATCCGGGGAACTTCAAGTATAGCTCGGGTGGCGGTTGGTGCATCGAGCGCCTAGTAAGGTTCTTCTCAAGCTTGTTGCGGATCAGATACTCGGTGCAGCACCGCATGTCCGCCGCGTCAACCTGCCGGCAGGGCTGGCCCGCCTCGCACTCGCGGGTCTCGCGACGAGCTGTTTGCAGGCCGACTTTCCCATAGAGGTCAGCGCCGATTCCTGAACGGGAGCGACGGGCGCTGCTTCTCCGCGTGAAGTCTCACCGTGTGCGGCGGTCGCGTGCGAGCGCAGCGGCTTCCTC
This sequence comes from Polyangiaceae bacterium, assembly GCA_035549735.1. Classification (GTDB taxonomy): domain Bacteria; phylum Myxococcota_A; class Polyangia; order Polyangiales; family Polyangiaceae; genus PMG-095. The sequence goes on from DASZQI010000051.1 coordinate 6,152, forward strand.
GGCTGCAACGTCTTGTTTCTCGCACGCAGTGAGCAGAACCGCACTGAAACCGAGCGCCGTCTTGCATATGTCGCCCGGGGCCGTCAACGCTTGCCCATCTCGAGTGCAAGGGCTTCGTCCACGCTCATGCACTGTTCCCCCCAGTAGATACCTCCACCGCCGCCGGAGGTTGGTCTGAAGTCGAAAACCCCAGCGCAGCCGTCGGACACACATAGCAGGCCGTGCACGCCCGCGGCAATCATTGGCTCGTGTGTTGCGTCAGCTTGTATCAGTGAATTTGCGAGGAACATTTCCGAACAAGCGCCCAAGTATCGATCGCGTCCTTGAATGCTAAGGCCGCCAAGAGTTCCTGATGCGATGCGCATAGTCGCGGCTCCGTCCTTGACGGTCGTCGTTATCTTGCTCGCGTCGATACTACCGATCTCCGCGAGTTTGGAGCGAACCTTGCCCAGCAGTGCCTTCGCGCGCGGTGTCGTCACCACTGGTTCGCCGTCTTGAACGGCGAGCACGGAAGAAACGTAGCGTTCTCGTGCAGCCGGCGAGTCGGGAATGTCTCGGCCGGGGCGCTGGATCTTCGCCCATCGAGCCTTCCCATTCAGGACGACTGACGGTGCGGGCCGGGCGCGCTTCGCCAACTCCGCCAACTCATGTTCACGTTGAGCAAGTCGGGCCGCTGCTGCTTCAATGTCCGCCTTGCTCGGCTCGCCCGAATCCTTCGATTTGGAGCAACCGAAGACCAGGAGCATCGGTCCGAATAGACGGAACACTGTGCGGGGCAACTCGGACATTGCGTTGGGCGACCGATGCTGACCCTGTTTTGCGGCGATGGTCCACCGCACGACCATGCTAGTAACTTTTCCCGCCGCGGTGCAGCGGCTAGCCCCCTTCGTCCTAACTTCGTTCCGCAACCCTCTGATAGCGTTCGGATGATGCAAGCTCACGGCCCTTGTCCCCTGTGTGCCGCCTTCGATCCGCCTCGCGCGGACGCAGGGTTCAACAACTTTGGTGAATACGTCTACTTCGAGTGTCCGCGCTGCGGCCCTTTTCAGCTGAAGGAGATGCCAGGGTGGGAGCCTGATGAGGAAGAAGCTCTCGAGCTTTCGGGTGCAGTGAGGATGGCCAAAGACGACGATCGCCAGGTCCCGCGCATCACAGCGGAAACGATTCCCGGACTTAGAGCGATGGCGAGACGGCCCAGGAGTGGCGGAGCCTTCATCGATCGCGTCTTGGAAGTGCTCGCCGAGCTGTGCAAGTATCCGGGGCGCGCAATGCCCCAGTGCCGTCCGGACCACCTGGCGGCACGAGCATGCATGCCAACACCTGCTTTCATAATCCTACTTAGGATGTTGCAAGAAGAAAAGTTCCTCGGCATTGCCGAACTCGACAGTGTGCGTCTGAGGGCATACCTCACGACCGTCGGTTGGGCGCGCGTTGACGCACTGGCGCGCGGCGGGATTCGCTCCAAGCGCGCATTTGTAGCGATGGCGTTCAACCCCGAGATGAAGAAGGCCTACAACGAAGGCATCGAGCCCGCACTACTAGAGTGCGGCTATGAACCTCCGTTCCTTGTGGACGATCCGGTTCACGAGGAACGGGCGAGCGAGCCGGACTATCAGCGAAAGATCGATGACCGAATCTTTGCCGAAATCAGGCGCAGTCGATTCGTGATTGCCGACGCGACATTTCGGAAAGTGAACGTATTTCTAGAGGCCGGGTTTGCGGAAGGCCTTGGGCTAGATGTGTTTTGGTGCTGCAGAAGCGATCAGATCGAAGAGCTCGCCTTTGATACGCGGCAGATCGGACATATTGTGTGGACGACCTCGGAAGACCTGCGCCTTGCCATTGTCGATAGGCTCGGTCGGAGGGGGCTTCGGCTGGCGTGAACAGTGCGGAAGGATTTCCAATGTCAAAACGAGGGTACCAATGGAGTGGTGCGGGCGAAAGGCCCGTGCCGAGCGGCGAGGCGTAGAGCGGTTCGAGCGGGCGGGAGTCGCGCCGGCCGAAGAGCTCGACCGGACGGACAAGGAGCTGGACGTGCTCCGGCACATCACGGGGGTCGCTGAGCACATCTTCTAAAATGCCGGGACTCGTTCTCACCGCAGTCCCACGTGCTCACGGAGGCGCTGGTCACGCCTTCGCGCTCTCGCCGACGAGCAAAGCCTGGGCGAGGGCACTTGCGAGCAGTGTGGCATTTCACCGAGCAAAGCATGGCTGCAAGCTCGCGGTCGCGCTGTTCGAGAGCGAAGAGCGATCGGCGTCCGACCCGACGGCGAGCTGTGGTCCTCCAACGCGCTTCGGAGTTCCGTCGGAACGAATCTGCGGCAGGTCGCTTTCGGGCTCGCAATCTTATGCGCGCTCGATTCCGAAGGCGAGGCAGGATGCGGAAAAAGCTGGCACACCGAAATGGAGTGCGCAGTTCCCGGTGTCGACTTTACGGGTAACTGCCATCCCATCCGTGGCCTAACCTGAACGGGCGTGGTTTCGAACACGCAAGCCAGCGCGGCGTGTCGCTGCCGTGCGTCGCCGAGGCTTCACTGGCGTTATCGAGCGCGAGGAGCTAGTGCGAACCGGTGCGGAGGTCAATCCGCCAGGTCCCACAAATCGACTAAATAGAAGCCTCGAACCTCGGCGCAGACCAACGCGCTCGATGTTCGAACGCTAATCGCCTCCGCCTCGCGGAACACTTCGTTGAAGCAGGGCGTCGAGCGCGCGTGTGTGGCGCTCTACTGACAGGAACGCGAGAAACAGGCTGACTACGACCAGTAGGCCAAGTCCCGAGGCGATGCCGTAGATCCCGAACTCGCGCCACTGAGCGTGCTTTGCCTTCGCGAGATCAACTTCCAGCTGATACTTGTTCTCGACCTCGCTCGCCCGCCGTTGGTGTCTTGCTTTTGCTAGGTCGTACTCTTCGCGCGCGCGCTTTTCTGCCGCGACCGCAGCCGGAACCAGATCCAAGCGTCGTTCCATCGGCGCGAGTTTGAGGACGTCGAAGAGAATGATGAGGTACTCTGTCGCGTCGGAACGGTTCAGGCCCTCGAACGCATTCTTCAGCACGCTCACGACGCCGCGGCGCTTCAGACGCGTACCAGTTTGCAGGCAACCAAAGGCCGAAGGAATTGAACAGACGTTTTCGAGCTCGTCCTCCCAGGCGTAGGGTGGATCCGGGAACAGCGTGCGCAACTTAGCAAGAGCGAGACTTAACTCGTCCGGAGGAGGTGTCGATGCCGAAGGCTTTGCTTGTTTGGGCGACGCGGGGCCATCGGCTGCGTGGAGCAGCGGGTCGTGCAGCGTCCGCCACTCATCTTCTACGGCTTGAAGGGTTAGTGGCGAGCGCGGTCCTGGCGCGATTGGCCGCGCCGGGCTCTGGATAGGCTGTTCGCGCATCCCTCTGACGCCCAAAACTACTCCGCCCACGAACAGCAACAGCGCGAGCACCGCCAGCGCGACAAAATATCCCCGAGCGACGCGAAACACGATCCCTCGCTCGAAGCGAGTAATTCGGTCTGTCTGGGTCGGCTGATGCTGATTGCTCATCTTCGCCCCCTGCGGTGAGGACATACTCGGCAAGACGCTTCGTCGCACTCTTTGGCTAGCTGACTGAGCAATACAGGATCTTCAAGCTCCTCGGGCGGTTCGAACGCGTCCAGTCGCGAGCGTTCGGCGTCGATTCTACGGACGGTCTGCTGGCATGTGGCATCGCAGAACGCCATCGCAGCCAGCTGCGTGTCAGCGGCCATCAATCGTCTACAGTCGGAGAAGTGCTTTCGCCAGGTTAGAGCGATTTGTCCCGTGCGTTTCTTGCGCGCTCGAGCCTCGACCTCTGCTCTTACTGCGACGAGCGCTTGCCCAGCTGCCTCCGATCTCGAGGTCAGCTCGTGACTAATCGCTAGGAGCTTCGCGCATTTCTCGTCTAGAGGCTTGAGCAGATCGGAGGCGGCACAGAGGCGTTGAGCTGTGTCGGCTTTGCGCACGGCCGCGTCAACTTGTTGAATGCTGCTTTCGTCGACCCGCTTTGTTATGGCGGTCGTCGCGCGTTCCAGATCCGAAGTCACTCGTTCGACCTGGACGGCGGCAGCGGTAGCCGTCGGGCCGATGACGAGCCGCGCCTGGTCTGATGTTACCCCCTTTGGGCATGTCGACCCTGCTTGTAGGCAAGACGATGTCCTGCGGTCCGCAGCGAGAAGACGGGTCAATGCGAGATGGCCATCCAGCCCCTGTTCCTTTGCTTTGATCGCGACTCGCTCGTAGAGCCGTGCCCAGGCATGTCCTTCGTCGCCGACGAGATCCGCTAGTCGAAGCGCGGTTGCGACCGCTGGAACGGAGGCTTGAAAGTCATTGTTAACCTGGTTCTCGGCTGCCGCCACGAGGTCGTCGAGCGCACGCGGGGCGACTTTGGTGGCCAGGTTCCGAACATCACCAAGTTGGGCGGCAAGGGTCGCCTTGTCGCGATCACCTGCCGGCAGCGCATTCACGAGCTCTTCGGCACTAGCCAGCTGCCGAACCCCGTTACCCACAGCTTGTGGATTGTGCTCCGAAGAAAGCGAGCTCTTGGCCGTTGCGAGCGTTTCGCGCGCCATCGTTGCTGCGATACAATCGCGCAGGGGGTAGGCACCCACCTGAACTTGAAGAGGCGGCTCAGTGCTGGACAGGTACACTAAGCGCGCCACAGCGCGATCATCCAAAGCATTGGCACAGAGTTGCTGGGCCTCAGCGCGGGGTTCGACTACGAGCTTCTCCGCGCGCGTGGCTCGCATCAGGATGACCTCGCGATCGGGCCCCAACGCCTTCAGGAGCCCTCCCGTGGCGATCGGGGCCCCGCAGGGGCGCGCGGCGCGGTCAAAGCTTCGGTCCTTCGTCGTGAACGTCGGCTCTGAGACTTGGTCCTCCGCCTTTATGGCCACGTAAGCTGCGTGCGCGAGAAAAGCCCCACCGCCAAGCAGACCGATCGCGCCCCAGGTCTGAGCGCCGGCTCGCTGCGACGGCGCATCACTACCCGGAGACTTCGTATCCGGGAGAGTCGGTGAGATCGCCAAAGCGACCCCACCCGCGCTAGCGGCCAGAAGGCCGAGGCCTACCTCCAGACCCACATTGCGTGTCTCTTGCGTGACGACCTTGCGGGTCGCCAGGGTCGCGCGTTGCCCATCGAAGCAGCCGATCTGCTCGCGGACAGTGACACTCAGGCGCTCTTTATCGAGCCAATGCGTACTGTCGTCGACTACCAAGCGTATCGGCTGCCTGCGGAGCACGACCGGGTCAGATCGGATGAGTTCCTGGGCGTACCGTTCTTGAGGCGGCAACGCCGTCGCGCAACCGAACACCAACAGGGACCACCCCCACAGGACCCGATGAAGACGGTCCCCACGCGCTGAATTCAAGAGCTTGCGCGAGATCAAAGGCAGTCACCCTTTCACGCTCAGACTTTTCGATGCAACTGAAAACGCATAGTCATTTTTCCAGCCCAGCCTGCATGCGCCCGCAATGACAGCGAGCGGCACCAGTAGGAGGTACGCGGTGTCTTCCGCCGCGCCCGCACGCCCTCGGATCCATCTCATGCAGGGATGACGACGGTGAGCAAGCGTTGCGCACTCCCTTTCACTCACTCATACGCCAAGGTCACGAGATTGACGACGCTCGACCAAAGCCAGCCTGGGGCTTCTATGCTGCAAGATCCAGCTGACGGCGATGCGACACCGACGATTCGTGCGAGCGCGCGGGCCGTGGCGCGCGCTCCGGTGTCGCCGAGCATCTCGAGTTCGAGACTCAGGGCTTGTTGCATCAGCTCACGTACGAAGATGGCGTGGCCGCCGACGGTGCCGGCCAGCATGCACTCGCCGAGCGCGGTGGCCAGCGCCAGGGCGCCTTTGAGCGCCCGGTCCCCGTGGTGAAGCGGTAGCTCATCGGTAGACCTCGTTGGGGCGATGGGCGGCGTCGCTCGCTCGAAATCGAGCAGCGAGCTGCCATCGACCCTCGACAGTCGCGCACTGAGTGCGCGCGGAATATCCGAGCTGCGCGCAGCCATGGCGAGCGAGAGTGCCAGAGGGACCAGGTCGCGCACCGAGTGCGGTAACAAGCCGTAGTGAGCCGCGCAGCGGGGCAAGACGCTACGATCATTCGTTCACACATAGCTCTGCGATCACAGGTGCAGCGGCCAGTCGGTCTGTCCTGCCGGGCAGAGCCCAGCGCTTCCGAAGCGCTCGTGCGTCGCGAGCAATGGCGCCCAGGGGTGTATGTCTACCTGCGTTATTACGGGGGACCCAAGCCGTTCGTCTCTGGACCGTGCGTGGTCCCCACGTGCGTAAACGGCACCCAGGCGGCGTGTGTCGGACCCTGCGGTGGACGGGGCGTCCACAGCTGCGTGGGTGGCGCATGGCAGGCCTGCACATCAGGCAGCCTCGAACGATGCGACGGGCACGACAATGACTGCGACGGGCTTGGTTGACGAAGGCAGCCGCTTGAAGGCAGTACGAGGTCCCGCCCCCTGTTGCGACGGCGGCTGCTCGGGCGGCCCATAGTTCTCGGGATTGACAGCGCGGCATGGCGTGCCTACGCGGGCAGGTATGGCCGTTCTGGTGAGCAATCTGCGCCGAGAAGGCTCCGCGGTGCTGGTCGATGCAAAGGTGGTTGGCGCCGAATCAGAACGGTACATCGTCAGGCTTCGCCGCGTTGGCGCGGGCGTGATGCCGTCTGTGAATAGCCCCGCGCCGGGCCAGCTGATGGCAGAGATCTTAGAAGCCGCGTGCGCTTTCGCTGATGACAACGACGCGGTACTCGGCTTGCTATCCCGCAGCGATGGACACTAGCGCCCTGCTTTCAGCGGCGGACGACTCCGCGGAACGCGAGATTCGTCAAGGTGGATACGGGAACTCCGCGGAATCAGCGGCCATTCTCGGCACGCCCTTGTAAAGCTCCCGGTTTCTCCGCGCGAGCCCGCGTAGCAAAGCCGACGGAGCCACGGGAGCTGATCGCGGCGTCCCGGCGCTCTTCGGTGGTTAGTCGCCCGTGAGGGTCAGCGAGTCGCGACTTCGAGCTCCGCGGAGGAGTAGAGCATCCCGCACTTCTTGGCCATCTTCACCCCAGGGGCCGCGCCGGCGGCGAGTGCGCCGCTGGCCACGCGGAAGAGGACGTCCGCGCAGCGCGCTCGCAGTATCTCGGCGAACTCGGGTGAGCTTGGTGGCGCCCTCCTCTGGCTCTTTGATCGGAGCGCTCGGACCTCGAGCAACGCGCCGTAGCACACCGTGGCAATCACCGCATCGGCTGCCTCCTTGGGACGAAGCCGAGAGCCGTCCCGGTTGTGACCCGCGACAAGAACGTTCGCGAGATACGCAAATTCGTCCATCCGTTCGCCGAAAAGACTCGGCTCGTCGCGGCTCAGTTCACGCAGCGCCTCCGTGAACACGTCGACCGTTGTCTTTTGCGCCGAGGCGCCACCACGGAGACCGAGCCTGCTGCCACCCGAACCGATCTCGTCCAGCTCTTGTACGACCGCAGCCGGGAGGCCGGACGACGCCGCGTACTCGGCGAGGTGTGGTGTGGCAGGCGGACGATCTCGCTCCACCTCGCGGAAGTAAGCCCGGGTGAGCGGGTCGCGATCGGGTGGGCGCTCGTCGTTGGGCGGTTTCCGTGCGAGCGACAGGAACGCGCGGGCCGAGCGCGCTTCGACGTAGCCCTGCTTGCTGCGACGGTCTTCTCTCGCAGCCTCCGCGTCCTCGGCGAGCGACTCGCCTTCTGAGAGCACGGTCGAGAGCTCTTCAAGGTCTTCGAGGTAGGTGCTCCCCACCCGCGCCAAGCGGTCCAGGAGGCGAACAAGCAACGCTCGATGGTTGCGGTCCAGCGCGAGCACCAAGGCCAGGACGGCGTCCCAGCCGTCGTGTTGCTTCGCCACTAGCATGTAACCGTCGACGTCCTCCGTGAGCGCGCTCTCTAGGGACTTGTCCACCTGTCTCGCTTCATCCTCGTCGCCGTCGTCGAGACGCTCGCGAAGCGCGTCCTCATCGAGCACCAAGAGCAGAACCTCCAAGGCGTGGGCCATGAAGTCTTCATCCAGCTCGGCGACGCGCTGGGCGGCAACCTCTTCTCCAGCCTCGAGCAGCACTTCGAGCCACACGACGAGCCGTCCGACATCGAGAGATTCACGCTCGCCGGGGCGATTGCTGACGAACAGATCTTCGTCGAACGCTTGGACGAGCTGCTCCGTCGTCGCCAGCGCGACGAGTTCTCCGGCGTCCTCGACCCCAATCTTGCGAACCAGCGCGGCGAAGGTTGGTGCAGGCACCGCCTGGATGGTCCTAACTAGATCGGGTAGCTCGATGAGGCTGTTCAGCAGTGAACGCGTTCTGGTCAGCCCTCGAGAGGCGCGCTTGACCAATGTCATCTGCGTGCCCCGCCATGCGAAGTGGAAACGAATAGGGCTTTCAGCCCCGACAGGTGATAGGTGGCCTGCAGGGCAAGGGCCTCACGCACGGCGCGCTCTGTTCGCTCCTCGGTGAGGATGGCTCCGAGCGTGGCGACGAACGCCTGATAGATTCGGGTCAGCGCGCGCCTGCTCGTCGGCGTGACAGGGAAGGCCGGGTACGTGGTCCGAGCGTGATCAAGCGCGAGCTCGACGAGCAGTCGCACGACTTCGCTGGCGAAGCGCTCGTGTCCCGTCCCCTGGGCTCGAAGGAGCAGGAAGACGACCCGATCTCGATGCGTGATCGTGAAGGACAAGAGGTCCTCTGAGGCGCGCCTATAGGGGTGATTGTCGGGTAGCCCGAACACGTTGGTCTCCGAGCGCAGAGCCTCGACCTGCGCGCGGATTCGGATCGTGAGTTCTTTAGTGAACCGTCGCGAAATGAATTCAGTGAACAGCTCGTTCTTGTTGGCAAAGTACTTGTACAGGTTGCCGATCGACGTGCCAGCGCGTTCGACAATGTCACCGAGCGCGGCGCGCTCGAACCCCCCCTGCGCGAACACTTCACCGGCGGCCTTCAGGATGGCCTCTCGGACCTCGGGCTTGGGACGTTGGACCATTATACGGCGTCGCCCCGTGTCAAGAGAGAGGCTCACACTGGCGCAGGGGTTTCGCCTTCCCTCACGGGTTCGGTCCTTTCGGGACTGAGCGGTTGGCCTCCGTGCCGCATAGGAGATCGACGATGAGCATCCAGAAAGTTGAAGCGCCAACCCATGGTCCCGAAGGACGAGAGGTTTGGTTTGAAGCAGACGGATCACGTCTCTTTGCCCTCGAGGTCGGAGACGGAAATCCGGTCGTCTTCGTACATGGCGGGCTCGCCGATCACCGCGCGGCCCTGTTTCGCGTTCGCCAACTTGGCGGAACCCACCGCCTGGTGACCCCGATCTCCGAGGCAGCGGGCGCTCGGTTTACCCTGGCGATCTGAGCTGGGATCTACTCGCGGACGACGTGGCCGCGCTACTCGAACACCTCGGAGTGGAGCGTGCGGTAGTCGGAGGAACATCGATGGGTTCGGCGGTGGCGCTGAGGTTTGGGCTGCGTCATCCGCGTCTTGTGCAGGGGCTCATCTTCATGTCACCGATCTACCCGGGGGCCGATCGCCCGCTGTCCGAGCCAACGATGGCGGCCATGCGGGCCATGAATGAGGCGGGCAGTCCCGTCCTCGAACATGGAGTCGACGCGCTACGGGCGCTTTTCGACACGCTACCGCCACCGGTCCGCGATGTAGCAATTCGGATGATGCTCGGCTTCGACGCCGCCAGCGTGGCGGCGACGACCCGTTTCCTCGCGATGAACCAACAACTCGATGGAGTCCGTATGCGAGCTCGAGTCGATTGACGTGCCGGTTATGGTACTGCCGGGCATCGATCCCGAGCACCCCGCCGATGTCGCGTCGCTGTACGCGGAGCACCTTCGTCATCCGACCGTCGTCGAGCAAAGCGCGCCCGACATGTTGGAAAAGCTCGTTCGATTCTGCAGTGACCTTGAGTGGGCCTCGAACAGGTAGCTTGCCCGCGTGGCCGAGATGCGTCGCGCCATGTATTCCGGAAGTGTTTCAAGCGCAACGCTCGCCGCACACGCAGTACCGCAGCAAGAGCAAAGATCCGTCTTTCAGCCTGCGCAACGGGGATTTCGATGGCGATCGAGGTGAAGGTTGCTTGAACCTCAGCTTTGACGCGATCCAGGTAAGCCTCGATACCCCGGTACTTTTGCCGTGGAACGCGGCAAGGTACGGTCTACACTGTCGAAGTTCGCCAGAGGCTTGCAGCACACGGGATACCTAGCGGGCTCCGCGGAGCTCTTATCCTCGAGATCTCCGGCCCGATACCGTAAACTGGATGCTAGGGCACCGCATGCAGAGTGATAAAGAACGCGTGCTCATCGTGGACGATGAGCCGCAAGTGTTGCTCGCGCTGGAGGACCTCCTGTCCGATTCCTACGTCGTGCTGAGCAGCGACTCAGGTGAAAATGCGCTGAACGTCATGGCGCACGAACCGGATATTGCGGTCGTAATTACCGACCACCGGATGCCGAGAATGAGCGGCGGCGAGTTTCTAGCTCGGCTCGGACATGCGAGTGACACCGCTCGTATCATGGTAACTGGCTTCGCTGATCTCTCGGGAGTAATTCGCGCGGTGAACGACGGCGGCATCTTCGCTTACCTCACCAAACCCTGGGATGACGACGATCTCTTGTTCAAGGTGCGGCGCGGCGCCGAGCACTTTCGCTTGAATCGCGAGCTCGTCGGCGAACGCCAGCTGTTGCAAGACCTTTTGAACAGCGTTTCGGATGGCATCTATTTCAAAGATACCGATTTGCGCTTTCTACGCGTGAATCGCGCTCTGCCGCGAGCGCTCGGGCTGCCCGCTTCAAAGGACCTGATCGGAAGGCGCCTGTCCGAGCTCTTACCCGGGCCTGCGAGCGACCTCGTCGAGGCGGAAGAGCGACGTATTCTGGCGCAGTGCGCATCGACCGAGGACGTTGTGCGCGAAATTGAGCTGGATGGTGCGCAGCGCTGGTTCTCCGAAGCGAAAGGCGCGATCCTCGGCGCTGACGGAGCGGTGATCGGGCTGGCAGGCATCACCCGGGACGTCAGCGAGCGGTTACGCATTGGTGAAGCGCTACGCATGAGCGAAGAGCGCTTACGGGGACAAAGCCGGCTCCTCAACTCCATCTTGGCGGGCATGGGCGACGGCGTGGTGGTGTTGGGCAGGGACCACGAGTTTCTCGTGTTCAACGAGCGGGCGCAGCGCATTCTAGGCTTTGGACCCAAGCCAGTCACGCCGAGCAAGCTGGCCGAGACCTACGGTATCTATACGCCCGACCGGTCGACGCTACTATCAGCCGATCAAAATCCGCTGTTGCGCGCAATGTCAGGCGAGAATTTGGCGGACGTCGAGGTCTTCGTCAAAAATCAAGGCGTTGCCGGCGCCGAGGTCTCAGTGACGGCCACGCCGCTGAATGACGACAGCGGCAACCCCATGGGCAGCATCGCTTTGCTGCGCGACATCACACGCCAAAGGCGACTCGAGCAACAGTTGTCCCAGGCGCAGAAGATGGAAGCCATCGGCAGGCTCGCTGGCAGCGTCGCCCACGATTTCAACAACCTGCTCTCGGTTATCCTGACTTACAGCACGATGTTGCTCGGCGACATGAACGCGGTCGATCCGATGCGCGAGGACCTAGAGTCGATCAAGAAAGCTGGCGAAAAAGCCGCTGATCTGACGCGACAACTGCTAATGTTCGGTAGAAAGCAAGTGTTGGCCCCACGCCTGCTCGACTTGAGCGAGCTCGTGCGCGAGTCGGAAACCATACTGCGACGGCTACTGCGCGAAGACATCGAGTTCGTCGTGTTCTGCGAACCGGCCTTGCGAAAAGTAAGGGTCGACCCCACTCAAATCGACCAAGTGGTCATGAACCTAACGGTCAACGCGCGAGATGCAATGCCCGAGGGTGGCAAGCTCACGATCGAGACTCAGAATGTGGTCCTCGCAGAGGCGCTGCTGAGCGAGCACTGCGAGGCCGCGCCAGGGCCGTATGTGATGCTTTCGGTGAGCGACACAGGCACTGGCATGGACAAGCTAACTCAAGACCGCATTTTTGAGCCCTTCTTCACCACCAAGGCGCTCGGCAAAGGCACTGGCCTGGGCCTTGCGACCGTGTTTGGCATCGTGCAGCAGAGCGGCGGTGTCATTAGGGTTGAGAGCGAGCTCGGTCGGGGCACAACGTTCAAGATATATTTTTCTGCCGCCGAAGGAGTGGATGCGCAAGTCCCCGAGGTCATCGAACCGAACACACTAAGAGGCACCGAAACAGTGCTGTTGGTCGAGGATCAGGACGAGGTCCGTCGCGCGGCGCTGCTGATTCTCCACCGGTACGGTTATCAGGTGATCGAGGCTCGCAACGCTGGTGAGGCCTGGCTCAGCGCGGAGCGAAAAGTACCCATTCATCTACTGTTGACCGATGTGGTGATGCCTCAAATGAGCGGCAAAGAATTAGCGGATCGCCTCAAAAAAAGCAGACCCGACATGAGAGTCTTGTACATGTCCGGCTATACCGACCAAGCCATTGTTCACCGAGGAATTCTCGACGAAGGGATCGCGTTCTTGCAAAAGCCATTCGTGCCCGATGCGCTCGCGCGCCGCGTTCGCGAGGTGTTGGACGCGCCCAGGGACGGCGCTTCGACTTAGTTAGCGCCTCCACTTGGTGAGTTTCACGGTCGTGCCCTGCCCTGCAATGGATTGAATCTCGAACTCGTCTGTCAGGCGCCGTGCGCTCGGGAGACCCAGTCCCAAGCCTTTGCCGGTCGAGAAGCCGTCGCGCATCGCAAGCTCCGTATCCGGAATACCGGGACCGTAATCGCGCGCGACCGCCAAGATTCCGACGCGCCCGGCGTCATCCCGGATGATGCTCAACGCGATGTCACCGCCCGCGGCGTGGATCACGATGTTGTACGCTATCTCCGAGAGTGCTGTGGCCATTGCCTCGACATCAGCCCGCGGAAAGCCAACCGTCGTGGCGAGTTCTCGTAGACCCTGGCGCACCGCGGGCACGTCGGACTCGTCGCGCACTCGCGCGCGAAATAGCGGGGGTTCGGATACCGTCAGGGGTCGCACGCTTGGCTATAGAAGTTCTGTGAGAAGTATTGTGCCGATTTTCGGAAACGGATATTGTTTTTCTGGGGCTGTCGCGAAGCAGGGCCTCAATCATCAGGGTAGCTGCTCACAAGGAGACGTTCAGTGGTGGATCTTGCAAACCCAGCCCAAACACAGCTGCTCATGCGAGACATGGGTCTCAGCGAGCAGAACGTGGAGCGCCGGAGACAAATCGTCGGTCTCGACGTCAGCGACTTAAAGCAAATCGCTAGCATCAAAGACCTCGTCGTCGGGCATGCGGATGAGGTGACGGCGGTCTTTTTCGACTATCTGTCGGAGCTAGACGAAGGGCGCATCCTGCTTTCTGATCGACTGCTGGCCCACCGAGCCCGCGAATTGAAGCGGGTTCATTTGTTGGCAATGGTGGAGGGTGACTATGGCTTAGCATACGCGGTACAGCGCCTAGATCTGGCCGTGCTGTATAGCAAGGTCGGCCTGGACTTACGCGTATTCCTCGCCGCCTTTCATCACCTAATGAAGCACATCGGCACCATCGTGATGAAGCATTTCATGCAAAATCCGCTGGAGGGCTTCGAGGCATTCATGTCGTTGAAGAAGGTTGCGTTCTTCGACATTGGTGTAATTTTAGATGCGATCGTCTTCGAGCGGGAACGCGTCATTCGTCAGCAGCAGGACGCCATTCGTGAGCTATCCACCCCCGTGCTGCAGATCCGTGACAGGTTGCTGCTGCTGCCTATCATCGGGGTCATCGACACCCATCGCGCCCGCCTGATCACCGAAAGCCTGCTGCGCGCGATTCGCGCCAATCGTGCCAAGGTGGTGGTGATGGACATCACCGGCGTCGCCACTATCGACTCCAAAGTCGCAAACCATCTGATCCAGACGGTTGTGGCGGCGAAGTTGATGGGCGCATCGGTGATCGTGACCGGGCTTTCTGCCGAGGTCGCTCAATCCCTCGTCGCCCTCGGCATAGATCTTACCAAGCTGAACACAGTCGGCGATCTGCAGGGCGGGATGGAGGAGGGGGAGCAGCTGCTCGGTTACCGCGTGACGATGCACGCCGGGCCGAACGGTGCTGCACTCCTCGCGCAGCAATGAAAACAGGTAGAGCTCCGTGTCCGTCCCGATTCTAAAGCAAGGCAGCACACTGGTCGCATCGATGCAGGCCGCGCTCTCCGACCAAGATCTGGTGTGGCTACGAGAGGAATTGGCTGTCCAAGTCGGGCGCTTTCGCATTCGCGGGGTGGTCATCGACGTCACAGCACTCGATGTTCTCGACTCCTTTGCTACCCGGACGATTCGCGGCATCGCCTACACAGCGCGGCTGCGAGGGGCGGAGACGGTGGTCGTCGGAATCCAGCCGGACGTGGCCTTCGCCATGGTTCAGCTGGGTCTGTCGTTGGATGGCATCGCAACTGCGCTGGATCTCGAGGAAGGCCTCTTGCAACTGCAACCAAAGAGAGGCCTTTGATCCCCCAGACGCGTATCCCCATCGAGAGAGAAGCCGACATCGTGACCGCGCGCGCAGAGGGGCGCCGGCTAGCGGCCACGCTCGGATTTTCCGGTACGGATCAAACGCTGGTGGCTACCGCGATTTCCGAACTAGCACGCAACATTGTCCGTTACGCCGGGTCCGGGCAAGTTCAGCTGTCGAGCGTCGAAGAGGGCGGCCGACGCGGGATCGTGGTCGTTGCTAGCGATCAGGGCCCCGGCATCCCGGACACGGAGCTTGCGATGCGCGATGGCTATTCAACGGGTAACAGCCTCGGCGTTGGTTTGCCCGGGGCGCGTCGCTTGGTAGACGAGTTCCAGCTGGTCTCCACCATTGGTGTCGGCACCACAGTCACTCTCAAGAAATGGGCGCGATGACGGCTTCGCTCTCGCCACAGCCGCCCATCGTCGATTGGGCCTTTGCAGGTCTCGGGCTCCACGGTGCGGAATCGGGTGATCTGCATACGGTGGTCTCGGTGAACCATGGCATGCTGCTAGCAGTCACGGACGGCCTCGGTCATGGGCCAGAGGCCGCAGCAGCCTCTCAGGAGGCCGCCGTGGTTCTACGAGCGCACGCCGAGCGGCCGCTTCAACAATTGGTAGAGCTGTGTCACGAAGCGCTGCGCAAGACGCGTGGTGTCGTGATGAGCCTAGTCTACCTCGACTCGCGCAGCCGCACTCTGGACTGGTGCGGGATCGGGAATGTGGAGGGC
Source organism: Polyangiaceae bacterium (assembly GCA_035549735.1). Classification (GTDB taxonomy): domain Bacteria; phylum Myxococcota_A; class Polyangia; order Polyangiales; family Polyangiaceae; genus PMG-095. Next base: position 21,421 of record DASZQI010000051.1, read on the forward strand.
GTGCTGCTACGTAAGCTGATGAGTGGGCTTAAGTGCGAGGCCATCACCACCCGCGGTGGTGTGGTCGGATATCGGCTGCCGAACGTCAAGGTGACCACGCTGCCGATATATCCGGGCGACGTGTTGATTTTAGCAACGGATGGCATCCGCAGCGGATTTTGGAGCGCTATCGACGCCGACGCGAAGCCACAAGTCATTGCGGACACAGTCTTCGCTCGACACGCGCGTGGTACCGATGACGCGTTGGTCCTCGTCGCTCGCTATCTCGGAGCGGGCCCGTGACTGAGCTAGACTCCGACTTTATCTCGGCAATCGCCGAGCATCTGCACGAGCCGACCGAAGACTCGCTGAGCAGCGCGTACGAGTTCGGTCGCAGCGCCCTCGGGCGAGGCTTCGGTATACTAGAAATGTTGTCGCTCTACGATGCGGCGCAAAAGGAGCTAGTCTTTGCCGCCCCGCCCCCCGACCAAGCGCGCGTAGCGGCTGCCGTCGGCAGCTTCTTCCGCGAACTGCTCTCGCCTTTCGAAATGAGCTTTCGAGGTTATCAAGAGGCCAACCACGAGCTGTCGCGTTTGAACGAAGACCTGAAGGCCGCTTATGCTGCGCTTCAAGCCAAGCAGCTGCAGCTTGTGCAGTCTGCAAAAATGGCGTCGCTTGGCGAGTTGGTGGCTGGCATCGCTCACGAGATCAACAACCCGTTGGCGTTCGTGCTCAATCACTTGAAGACCGTCGAAGTAGGCCTCAGCAAGATAGAGGGTGAGCTACCCGAGCTTTCGACTCCGGCCATGGCAGGTAACTGGCAACGCATGCGCAGCCGCCTTCAGGAAAGCAGGCGCGGCGCCGAACGAATCCGAAACTTGGTCCTCAAACTGCGTACCTTCTCCAGGCTGGATGAGGGTGAAGAAAAGCAAGTCAGTGTGTCGGAGTCGGTCCTATCAGTGTTGACCATTCTGGAACATCGCTATAAGGACCGCATCCAAGTCACCACCTGTTTTGGGGATCCGGATCTGATCGAATGCTTCCCTGGCTTGCTCAATCAAGCGATCATGAATCTGGTCGCGAACGCCATCGAGGCGATCCCGGAGCAGGGCAGCGTCAGCATCACCACCGGAGCCGAAGGGGATAGCTACATCATTGCGGTCGCAGACAGCGGTGTTGGTATCCCTGATGAGCTACGCGAGCGCGTAATTGAGCCCTTCTTCACGACGAAGCCGGTGGGAGAAGGCACCGGACTCGGGCTGAGCATCACCTACTCGATCGTCCAGAAACATCGGGGCACGTTGGTTCTTACTTCGGGGCCTGGCGGTGGCACTGTAGCGACCATCCGCTTCCCGATGCGTCTTCCTTAGCGTGCGGGTGAGGAAGACCAACGGGTCACTGCAACCGTCGCGAACAGTCGAGCGGCGGCTGACACAATGGACGATGCCCGCGTTACCGTTTTTTTCGGCATCGTTCTCGCTCAGGCAGTGCACTGCTAGGCTTTGAGGGAGAGAAGGTCAGTCATCAGCTGGCCCAGCCTGTCCAAATGAATCGGCTTGACTAAGTGGGCATCGAAGCCAGCGTCCTTGGACTGAGCCTTGTCCCTCGCTTGACCGTAGCCTGTAAGTGCCACGAGCCGCACCGCTGGGTGCTGCTCGCGCAGTCTTCTCCCTAGTTCGTAACCGTCCATGACAGGAAGGCCGATGTCGAGCAGCGCAATGTCAGGCGCGAAGTCGGCCGCGAGTCCGAGTGCCGAGGGCCCTTCGGAGGCGGTGCGCACTTCGTAGCGCAAGTGGTCGAGTGCCTCCAACAACATGTCCGCAGCGTCCTGGTTGTCGTCGACGACGAGCACGCGCTTGCGAAGGTGCGCTGACGTGCTGGCCGCAGCGCTTCCCAAGGTACGGTCGGGCTCGGGGCTGTGGCGGGCCGCGACATCGCCCACACTGAGCGGGAGCTGCACAACGAATTCGCTTCCCTTGCCGCGCCCCTCGCTGAAGGCGCGTACGGTGCCGCCATGCAGCAGTACCAGGTTCTTGACGATCGCGAGCCCCAACCCGAGACCTCCTTGTGCACGCTCGATTGATTGGCGTTGCTGGACGAAGTGGTCGAACACCGCCTCGAGCATCTCCGGCTCGATGCCCTGACCACAGTCCTGCACGCGCACGACGACGTCGCTTCCGACGGCGCTTGCCGTCAAAGTGATGCGCTTTTCTGGGTCGCTGTACTTGGCGGCATTCGTCAACAGATTCGAGAATACCTGCGCGAGTCGCTGCGGATCCGCGTCCACGTAGAGGCTTGTGGCGGGAATGTCGACAACGAGCTCTTGCTGCTTTTGTTCGAGCAGCGGGCTAGCAGTTTCGATCGCTTGGGAAGCGACGCTGGCGACGTCCAAGCGCTGCTTCCGCAGTTCCACTTTGCCGCCTGCTATGCGTGAAACGTCGAGAAGGTCGTCGACGAGACGCAGAAGATGCTGCACTTGGCGCTCGAGAATCTCCTGTTCGCGCGAGGCGGTCCCTCTGAGCCGCATGATCTGAAGAGCCGTCATGATCGGCGCGAGCGGATTGCGCAGCTCGTGTCCGAGCATAGCAAGAAACTCATCTTTGGCCCGCATCGCTTCCTCGGCGCGCGTGCGCGCTGCAATGAGCGACTTCGTCTGGCGCTCCAGATCAGCGCGCGCGGCGTCCAATGATCGGGCGAGCTCACCCGCATGTCGCGCGTCTTGCCTAGCAACGACGAGTTCACCACTACTTGCGAGCGCAACCTGCTCAGCACGCAACAGCGAACCGAGCAGGGGCAGCATGACGCAGACCGGTTCGATTCTTTCCAGGTTAAAGTGAGCGCCGACGAACACGAGGACGACCCCGGACCCACTACAAGCTAAGGCAGGCGAGCGCGCATCACGCGATGGGTAGGCAACTTCTCCCTGATGCAGACCCTCAACGCGGCTCCGCTCGAGCAGCGCTCGCCAGGTGGGGCCACCGACGATCGTTTGATGCAGACCCGGCGCCGGCAGCAATGCATCGACATCCGAATCTTCCACGAAGATGGACAGGGCGACGGCGCCGACATGGGCAGCGAGCGCAGCTGCTGCCTGGCGACGGCCAGGCGCGTGCGCGAGCCCTGCAATAAAGCCCATGGTCTGCCGATCGTCCATGGCGTTAGAGCGGCAGGACCACCACTACGGCTGTGCAGTTATGAAATCCGCCGAACTGGCCGTCGGCACGAGCAATCTGCCCGTAGGTGTTGCAGCCGACGAGCTGTGCACCACCGAGCACGCGAGTGACGGACTCGAGCTCGAAACCAAATACGTCGCCAATGCGCAGGCGAGTGGCCACGCAATCGAAAAACAGCGCTGCGCCGGGCTTCTCTCCCCGCAACGCCTGAACGGCGGCTGACGTCGCGTTCGACGCGGCCGTCACTGCGGAGTCGGACGTGGTCTTCATGATGTGCACGCGGGCGCCGGTTGGAATCTCGGCAGCGCAGTTTACCGACCCATCCGGGTTCACCGCGAGCGGCACCCGCAGGCGGTGGCCGCTTTGGGTCGCGATCCCCAAGATATTGTGCAGAAAGAAGGGGAGAGGCGCAGCAGGGTCGAAATGTTGCTTCGTGGCCCCGGCATGCTCTTCGAAGGCCTCGACCGCGGGTAGGCCGTTCAGACTTACGACACAGGAGCCCGCGGATTCAGTCACTCGCAGCGGCGGGGATGCTGGCGTCCAGCCATGGCTTACGCCGATGCCGAGCGGCTTGTGCGACAGAATCTCAAGTCCGACAACTGCGTCCGTGAACGCGCGATTTCCGTAAAAAACATGGGTTCGCGCGAACTGGGCGTCGTCGCCCGCCCCTCCTCCCGCAAATTGATATTTTCCGGACGTCAGAAGCGTGAGCTGCTCGACGAGGTCGTCAGCATGTCCCGCGAGAGCATCTGTCATGATGAGCGCCGATCGATACGGATGGTCGTAGGTCGACATGCCTCTGAACGCCGACACCACGTCCTGTGCCACCTTGCCTCGATCGCTGCTGACGCCACAGCCGACCCCTGCTGAGAAGCGCAGCTCTTTGGATCGGATTGCAAGCGCGCATGCAGTTCCTTGGCCCTGGGCCGCTCCCGTAAATTCACCAGCAGAGGACGAGCCGACGAGCACGGCCGGCGAACACCGTCGGGAAAAGGACTCCAACAGCTTTTCATAGTCGAATCGCGAAGAAGCAAAAAGGATCGCCGCGTCAGGAGCAGCGTTCGCGAAGGCTTCGTTGATCTGGTCGGCTAGGTGACGCCCCGCCTCTTCGCTATCGGTGCGTTTTGTGTGGACGGCGCTGGTTTGCATTCGGTCTCCTGGAGCGGTCGTAAGAGGTTTTGGCGCGGAGCTCAGTTGAACGTCCGCGTAAGTGTAACGTTCACCCGGCTAGCGAGAGCAGAGAGTCCCCGTCGTCCGCGTCCGAAACGCTACGCGTTGCCGCACTTCCCTTCGGCGGTACACGGTTTGAGACGATAGGCTTTGGCGGAGCGAGGTGTCTTGGGCAAAACGCTCGTAGCAACCGTGCGGCATCCCCAGGTATCGCACTATTTGCTCGGTAGCCCAAGTCTCGACTGTATACGCGCCAAACTGCGTCCAGGTCGAGCTCTATAGGGCGCGGCGTACTGACCTTCGGCGGCTTCAACGCTCAACTGAGGTGCCGGCACGGGCCCAATACACGTATCCATCGCGCGGCGGAACGCGGTCAAACACGCCTCATCAGCCAGACGCCGACGTGCCGCGCGGGATTGTTGCGCTCAACGACGACGCGGTCTCCAGCGACCGTACAGCCCGATATCGTTAGCCTTTGAGTCGCGCTTGTCGCGTGGCGTGCAGAAGTGCCACGCCTGTCACTCTGGAGGATGATCTATAGATCATGTAGCGTCCGAGGCGTCACGCCCTGTCGTTCGGGGCAGCGAAAAGCAGAACTTGGCGCCTCGTCCGTGTTCACTATCAACCCGGATCTTTCCCGAGTGCGCGTCGACGATCCTCTTGGCTATAAACAGGCCGAGGCCGGTGCCAAGCTTGGCGGTGTGCCCTCTTGCCAGAAGCGGTCGAAAACACGCGGCAGGTGCTCGCGTACGATCCCGGGGCCCGTATCTTCGACGGAGAAGGCAAGTCCGCTCTCGTCCGAGTCGACACGAACGACGACACGGCCCTCGGCAGGCGTAAATTTGACTGCATTGCCAAGTAGATTCCCTAAGACTTGTAGGCTTCGTTCGCGGTCCGCCCAGAGCGGCGGCAGGTTCGCTGTCAAGACCTTCTCGAGGCGGATGCGCTTCTCTGCCGCCGCGGCCGCGACTAGCTCGAGTGCCTCGTCCAAAAGTGTTCCAATTGGCATGTCCTCTGGGGCGATGGACAGTTGGCCTGACTCGATACGCGTGACGTCGAGCAGATCGGAGACGAGCGATTGCATGCGGAGGGCGGCCCGGTCGATCCGCCGCAAGTGCTGTAGATCGGTCTCGGGCTTGCGCCGTCGCGGAGCAGGATGGAGGTCGCCATTAGAATCGTGCTGAGAGGATTGCGGAGGTCGCGCGAGACGACCGCGACCATTTCGTCGCGAGCCTCCGCAGCACGAGTTGCAGCCTCGAATAGGCGCGCGTTTTCAAGGGCGACCGCCGCGGCCTGCGCGAGCTGCGCGATGAGGAGCTCATCATTCTCGGTGAGTTCCCCATCGAGCTTGGCTGAGACGTGCAGCAGCCCGAGCGGGCGGCCGCCACGTGCAGAGAGAATGCCAACCAACCATCCGAGCAACGGCGTTCCCAAACCGACGGCACGCGCCATCGTGAACTTCTCCTCAGCCATGTCCCGGTCGAGGACGCGCAAAGTCCTGGGCAGGGTAGCAGCGAGCGGTTCGAGGGTGCCGCGCCGCGGCGTCGTCGACGCAACATTCGCCTGCCCCGGATCAAGCGATATGCAAATTCACCTCGGGTCGGTCGTCTTGCCCGACGACGCGGCGGCGACGCGTGCTCCAGGACTACGCGCGCGCTCTATAACGGACAAGTCGCACCACAAAATCAAAACGCGGAACCGCGAGCTTCTCGATTCCCGGCGGGGGTTGAGGCATGGCGGCCGGCTGGATGCTTGCACTCGCCGCCTGCATTTAGGCGCCTTCACAGATCGTTCCGTCCGACCGCCACCATCTGCCCGTACAACCCCGGCGCAATCCCATCCGCATCCCGCTCATTCCGCCGAACAAACTGCACCGCCAATCGCGTTTGCCCGTACGTCCACTTCAACAACGTCCACGCGCAATCTCTCAGAAGATCTGTCCGGGCCTGGCCACTGCCCCGGTCATCACCAACGAGCAGCGTCGGGCCCGGCCTCCTCTCCGCAACGTACATATCGTGCGCGTGCGCCAGCGCGAGCGCGCGACGCTCGAGGTGCTTCACCGTGCGGATGTCGAACAGAGGCAGCTCTTCGGCGATTTGCGGGACGAGCGCGAGAATGTCTGGCAGCGCGGCGAGGACCGTCTGGACCACCTTCGGGACGTCGACGTCAACGCTCTCAAGAGCTGCCGCGGAAAGTGCTTCGAGTTCCGGGAGCACGGCCGCGTAGGCGCTCTCAGCCGCGCTGGGAAGGTCAGGGAAGGGGAGAAAGCTGTAGTTCTCCATGGGGGACCTTGGCGGGGCCAGGGGTAGGTGGTCGCCTTGCGTCGAGCGCTGAGCGAATTTCGTTTCGCGTCATGGGGCCTCGCAAGAGCGACATGGCGTAGCGAGGCTGCACTAGGATCGATCCAGATGAAGCGTGCGTGTTTTGTACAACGAACCAACGGGGCGCGAGGCGTTTGAGGGTGCTGTCGAAGTCGGTGTCGGTATTCTTCAGCGAGTCGCTGAGATGAAGGCCGTCGATCACGCGCTCGCGGTCGGCATCGGTCTGCAGTCTGCCGAGCAGCCACAAGCCGGCGTTGGACAGGGCGCGATAGTCCAGGTCCATCGGGTTCTGCGTGGCAACCACGACGCCGAGACCAAAGGCTCGGGCCTGCTTCATG
>DASZQI010000052.1:0-64159 GCA_035549735.1 Polyangiaceae bacterium
CGCGCCGAGCACGGCACCGTAGACCACGAGCGGTTCGGAACTTTGCAGCGACGTGCGCAGTGAACGTAAGGTCTTCTCGGAGGCGTAGCTACCCAACCGTTCGAGCGCGCTCGCGCGCGCAATGGCCGGTACGTTCGCGTCCTCCACGAGCGCGCGCAGCAAGCGTGGTGCGTCGAGCGAACCTTGGCGCTCGCGACCGAGCGCATCGACGAAGTGAGCTCGCTTTTGCGACCCTGGGGACCACTTGGCCAGCGAATCGCGCGCCCATGCGGCGGACTCTTGCCGATGACAACCGTTGCACGCATTCGGCGTGCCGAATTCGACGCTGTGCTCGGGGCGTGGAATGCGAATCGAATGATCGCGCCGCTCGTCGATAGTCATGAACGTGGCGGGCGGCATGTGACAATCGATGCAGCGCGGCGCCTGCGGGCCGGAGTGGTGCGAATGAGCTTCGACGTCGAAGTGCGCCGGCGCGTGACAGCGCACGCACAGCGTGTTGTCCGGCGCGTACAGCTTGCCGGAGTGCGGGTCGTGGCAGTCCGAGCACTTGACGCCCGAGCGATACATGCGGCTCTGCAGGAACGAGCCCCATTCGTAAACCTCTCCCTCGACCTGTCCGTCTGCGTGGTAACGGGCGGGCCGCAACAGATCGGGCTCGAACGAGTCCAAGAACGGATCGCTCGCGATGAAGTTTTCCTTGAGCGGCGTGCGCCGACTATGGCAGGGCGCGCACACCTCGACCTCGACGCCGTCCTGACTGCGCGGCGCGGGGCTGCCGGTCGCGGAGGGCGACCACGGCGCGGACGGTTTCAGGCGCACGGCGAATGGCGCGGCTTTGCCGCCCGTGGCGGTTCGCACGTGCTCGGCGCCCGGACCGTGACACGCCTCGCAACCCACCGAGAGCTCCGCCCAGCGCGTATCGAAGCTGTCGGTAGTTGGATTATAGCGACGCTCGACTAGCGTCGAATGGCAATCTGCGCACACGTGGTTCCAGTTTTGTGCGGGCGCAGTGAAGAACAGCGGGTCGCTGGGCGCGATACCTGGCGTGTCGTAGACGTGAAACCACTTGGCTCCGCTTTCGGCCGCCGTGCGACTGTCCCACGCCACGCCGAGTGACTGCAGTTTGCCGCGTTCGGTCGCCACCACGTATTGTTCGAGCGGCCAAACGCCGGAAACGTACCTGATCGGGAAGGTCGCGGTTTTGCCGCCCGGAACCTGGGTGGTCACGAAGGGCGCGTCATCGCGCAGCGAGAATCGTGTGGTGCCTCCGAGCTTCGACGTGAAGTGGCTGCCGTCGAAACGCGTTTTCGCGACGCCAGCGTTGGCCGTCACCAGTGCCCTTTGGTGGTGCGAGCCGAGGTAGGCGTCGCTTTGCGCCCGGTGACAAGCAGCACAGGCAGCCGATCCGACGAATGCTTCGCGTTCGCGAGCTGGCGTGGGATTCGAGTACGTGGGCGGCGCCGCTGGTCCGGGCGTCGCGGAGCGGCCGAGGGCCGTCGGCGATTTCGGAACGCCGGCTGCCCGTTGCACGAGGATCACGAACAGCAAAGCGAGCGCGAGCGCAGCGACGATACTAAGCCTGTTTCGCACTCGCACGGTTTTTCGCTCTTCGATAGGGCAGAGCACCAGGCACGCAAACGCCGCCCCGCCGTGTACGACGGGAACGGCGTCTAGCGTGCGCGCGGTCGCTAAGGGAAGTAGCCAGGCTTGGCGTCTGCGTTCAGCGTGTCAATCTCCGCTTCGAGGCTGGCACGCACCGCCGTGTACGCGGGGTTCGCGTACAAATCGGTCGTTTCCAGCGGATCCACGAGCAGGTCGTAGAGCTCGCGTTTGCCGAGGACCGAGACCAACTTGAAGCGCGTGTCCTTGAGCGCGTAGCGGCGGTTGGTCGTACCGCTCGACGTCTCGGAGAACGAGTGCGTGCGACCGCTCGAGGCGGCCTTGTCGCTGAGCAGCGGCTTCAAGCTGTAGCTGTTGTTGACGTGATTCACGTCGATGCCGGTCAGCGACAGGATGGTGGCGTAGAGATCGGTCGTCACCACCAGATCGTCCGCGTGCCCGCGGCGGGTGACGCCGGCGCCGGTGACGATGAATGGAACGCGCACGCCACCCTCGTATGCGCTGCCCTTCGAACCACGGATCTTCGCCCCCTTGTCCTTGACCTCGGCCGGCGTTCCGTTGTCGCCGATGAAGATCACCACCGTCTTTTCGAGATCGACTGCCTTCAGCAATCGGCCAAGCTCGGTGTCCAAGGCCTGAATGTCGGCCTTGTAGACCGGCACGTTGGTTGCGCTGGTTCCCGGCGCAGGGTTGCCGACCGAGCTGAGATCCACGGAGTGGAGCTCGCTCGGTGGCACCTGATACGGGCTGTTGCCGCCGTTTGCGGCGTGCGGCGCGTTGTATGATTGATAGACGAACCAAGGCTTATCCGGCTCGCTCTGCTGCTGGTTGTGGATGTACTCGATGGCCAAGTCCGTGAGCGCGGTCGTCGCGTAGGTCGTGGTCGGCACCGCGGGACGGTTGATGTCCCAGATGTTCCAGCTGAAATAGTCGGTGAGCGCGCCACCGAGAATGCCCTGGAAATTCGGAACGCCGATATCACGTACGTGCTGCAGAACTTTGGCGGCATCTGCGTAAGCCACGCCCGCGCGCGGATCGAAACCGCCGCCGCCGCCGAGGTGATACTTGCCGAAGAAGGACTGCGCGTAGCTCGGACTCTCGGCGGTGATGCGATCAAAAATCGTCACGGTGTCGGTGGGCAGCACCGCGCCGACCGACGTTACGCCCGTGCGATAGCCGTACAGGCCGCTGACGATCGTGCCGCGAGTCATCGAGCATGCCGGGCTCGCCCACGCATTGTCGAACACGAGCCCGTTCTGCGCGAGCGACTCGATGTTCGGTACGGGAACCGCGCCGCTGTCACCATTGAGAGTCGGGTACACGCTGGACGCTTCCGCGCCGTAGTCGTCCGAAATGACGAGCAGAACGTTGGGGCGCCTCGACCCGTCGCCACCTGCGCCGCCCGAGCCCGCCGAACCACCCGCGCCGCCGCTTCCGCCGTTTTGCTCGACGAACGTCACCGTGGTGCTGGCGGAGGTCGTGATGTCCCCGTCCGATGCCGCGAATTTGACCGTGAACGTGCCAGGTTTCGTGCTGGTCAGGGTCGCGTTCGCTTGCAGCGGATTGTCGATCACACCACCCGTCGTCGACCAATAGTACGTCAGCGGTGACGGGCCTCCGTCCACGTCGTTGGCAACGCCCGTCAGTGCGACGCTGCTGCCGACGAATACCGTGAGAGGGGTCACCGTGAGCTCGTCGATGACCGGTCCCACGTTGAGCGTGCCGTTAACGAGCACGCTCCCGTTGCCGGTGGTGACCGTACCTTTGAGATGAATGCTGACCGGCGTCGTCTTTCCGGCAGTCACGTCGAACGTGGCCGAGCCGGAAAAGGTCGCGTTGCCCTCGGCAGAGGTCGCCGTCAGCGTGATGTTGTAGCTTTTGCCCGCAGGAATGCCGCCGATCGTCCCGGTGATGGACGATGCGCCGCGGGTGTCGATGGTGCCGGTCTTGCTGAAACCGTTGCCGGTGATGGAGTAGCTGACCGTGTTCACGGTCACGCCCGACGCGACCTGCAAGTTCAGACTCAAAGCCCCGGCTTGTTGCTCGCCCGTGCTGCCGAGCGGTTCGCTCGAGCAAGCGACGAACGGTACAGTCACGCCCAGTGCCAACGAACAAACGAAGGGAATCGTGCCGAGCCTCGTAGCCAGCCCAGGCCTACCGCGCCAAATCTTCATCGATCGGTCCTTTTCAGTGGAGAAGTCGTCAGGCAGGCAGCCCAGTTGGGCAGAACGCCGGACGACTAGGTACAGGCGCTGGGTACCATGGGCGGTCTTCTAGAAAGAAATGTACGTCTACTCAAGCCGCCCCGGACGGATGGGCGGTCCGCATGTTCTTCGGGCGACAGCGTCGTAGGCTGAAATTAGCTTGCTGATGTCCTTTTTACAAGACCTATCGGTATTATGATGTGAGCGTGGCGCGGGGCAAATTGGCACGAAACTCGTTGCTGAGGCGGCTGCGCGGCGTCCCCTGGTGTCACCCTCTGCGGGGCCGTGAGGCGGCGAGCGCACGTCGACGGTCTGCGCGACGCATCCCGAAAGCGGCGCGAGCAGGCGAAAACGCGAAGCACCAAAGCCGGGGGAACCCTGCTGAACTGCGGCCCTGATCGCGGGCATCTTTCAAAAAGGCAAAAAGCTAACCGTGCGCGGCTGCTCGACGATCGTCACGTGGAGTGATCGGTCCTGGCTGTCGCACACGGTCTGTCCGTTGCTGCCCGAAGAAAGCCTCGAATGTGCGACGCCCCATCGCGATCAGACTGGCGACGGGGCGTGCTGCGTCGACGTCGAGATTCTCACGTTGAGCTAGCGATTTACCGAAACGGAACCTGGTCGCTTTCTGCCCTCGCCGATAGCGAGGCAATACCGGGCGGCGTTCGCTCCAGCAGTGACGGCGGGCTCGACGGGTATGGCCGGGGCGGGTCCACGAGTCGCCGTTAGCGCAGACCGCACTTCTGCGATCGCTGTCTGGGGGCGAGCCGGGGGAGCCTACACTGCGTACTATCGCCGATTGGGAAACAGGCTCCGAAAGTTCCAATAGATCAGTCGTCCCGGCGCTTAGTTCATAGCGAATGAGAAAAAAAGTTGCGCAAAAGTTGCGCAAGGTGATGAGTAATCTCGCTTGCTGCCACATTACCTATGATGTTCTCGATTGATTTGCTTTCTGGTTGTAAGAGTACCGCGCAGCTGATTGCCATCGTGGCCGGATTCGGGCTTGTTGGCTGCAGCTCGGATCCGAGCGACTCGCCATCCGGCCAGGGTGGCGGATCCGGCGCGGCTCAGGGCGGCGGCTCTGCCACGGGCGGGAACCTGTTCACAGGCGGCACGACAACGGGCACGGGCGGCACGCTGGGCGGCGGGGCCACCAGTGGTGGCACCACGGGCTCCGGCGGGACAGCGACCGGAGGCACGGCTGTCGGAGGCACCACGACGACCGGGGGCACCGCGATAACCGGAGGTACGACGGTTGGAGGCACAGCGATGACCGGAGGCACAGCGACGACCGGCGGTGCTGGCGGTAAGGCAAGCGGTGGCGCAGCGACTGGCGGTGTCGGCGGTAAGGCAAGCGGCGGCACAGCGACCGGAGGCTCCGGCGGGAAGGCGAGCGGTGGCACGGGCGTTGGCGGCGCCGCGACCGGAGGCGCAGCGACTGGAGGCACTGGTGGCAGCGGCGGGACCACCCTCGCTAAGTTCAGCTTCTTCGCAACCAGCTTGAGGAAGATGATCGAGCTAGGTGGGCCGAACGGCTTCGGCGGCGACTTGCGCTTCGGAACGAACAGCGGGCTCGAGGGCGCTGACAAGATCTGCACCACGATCGCCGAGAGCTCGATGCCAGGGTCCGGCGCCAAGAAATGGCGAGCGTTTCTGAGCACTGAGCATGGCGGTACCAACGACGGCCCCATCCACGCCAAAGACCGCATCGGGCCAGGTCCTTGGTACGATCGGCGGGGGCGCCTGGTATCGATGAACCTGACCAACCTGCTCAACGACAGGCCGACCGACGCTGACGTAGCGATCAAGAACGACCTGCCCAACGAAGACGGCGTGCCGAACAGTCAACCCGACCCTGCCAAGCCCAAGGACGACACGCATCACTTCTTGACTGGCTCGAAGTCGACCGGCGAATGGTACGGCAAGGACCTGCACGGAAACAGCTCGACCTGCTTGGACTGGACCACCAACAGTCGAAAGAACATCGCCACGGCTACGGGCGACGGCGCGGTCACCGGGCGGCCGCAGATTGGCTTCTCGTTCATCGCTGGCAACCGCACCAACTGGATCAATGGCCAGACCGAGGGCGGGTGTGGCGCCGGCATCACCGGGGTCGGCATGTCGAACGGCGGTTCGCAAGAGAGCAACCCAATCGTCGGCTCCGGTGGCGGCTACGGGGGTATCTACTGTTTCGCGCTGACACCCTGACTCGTTGCCCCCACCGTGCGGTGGTGTGCAGTGCTCGCCGCTCAGGTGCCGATGGTCCGGTATCGCGCTTCGACGAGCTCGTAAAAGGCGAAGGCGAGCAGGCCGAGCGCGATCGCCACGAAGAGCGGTGGGCCAAGCGGCGTCTGCGACAACATCGCCAGCGATTGCCCGAAGCCTTTTACCTCCGACGCGTCGGAAGTAGCGGCCGCGACAATCAGGAATGCCGCGGAGATGGCGCCCACGACCGCTCGCGAAGCAATGCCAATGCGACACAAGCTGACGACCCAGCGCCGCGCCGTTGAGTCGAGCGTCGAAAGATCGAGCTGCTCGTCGAGCTTGGCTTTGAACGCGCAGTAGAGCTCGCGGCCGGCAGCGATACCGAGCCCTATGCCGATCAGCGCGACCAGCCAGGGGCCGAGCGGGCGCCAGGCGAGGAGCTCCGCGGTGCGGCTTTGCGCTTCTTGATTTCCGTCACCCCCGGAACTGTCGCCGGTAATGAGTCCGATCGCGAACACGCCGAGCGCACCGTGCACGAAGGCAATGATCAGCCAGCCAGGGCGCTTCACCGCCTTCCATCCGCGTGCGCGCCGCTCAGGGTCGAGGACGACCTGATACAGGAGAAAGGCGGCGTATCCGAACAGGCCGCACGCTGCGAGCAGCAGCATCGTCGCACCAAAAGGCTGATGATAGAGCTCGCTCAGCGCGCCCTTGCTGTCGGTCGCGCGTCCACCCTGCCCGAAGGCCGCGAGCGCCGCGAGCCCGCCAATCATGAGATACAAAAAGCCTCTCGCGAGGTAGCCTGCGCGCGCGATCCACGGCAAAGCTTGGCGCGAGCGATCCACGACGTCGGAAACGGCTCTCTGCGATGGGAGCAGGTCTTGCACGCTCGGAACCCCAGCAAGACGGATGCCTAAGACTTGCTGCCGCAACTGCGCCTGCGCGGGTTCTTCGCGCTCCAAACCGCCGCAGTGAGGCCATCCTGCCGAGGCCCCGCTGCCCCCATGCTCAGAGCCCCGCCTGGGCGGTGGGGTCGCCGGGGACGAAAGTCAGAGCTCGATGCTTGCCGCGCGATAGCCGTTGCTCGCTGAGGCCACGGGGCGCGGGCGCTTGCGTCAGTTTGCCGCGCTCGCTTTAGTCGCGCTCGCTGGCGAGCACGACCCCGCGTAATTCAGCGCGGACACGCATTGGGGCAAGCGGCAGGGCTCGCCCCAATGCGCCCACAGCGCGTCAACCACGCCGCCGCCTGCGGAGCAAGAGCGCGACGCCGAGCAGCAACGCGCTCAGCTTGCCTGAAGAGGCATCTCTGCCGACTCGACAGGAACAACCGCTCGTCGCGTCCGAGGCCCCGCCCGCTCCCGCGGCGCCGCTGACCGCCATGCCGCCCTGCGCGCTGCCGCCGGTCGCGGTGCCCGTGCCACCGCTCGCTCCTCCGGTCTGCATGCTCCCGCCGCTGTTCGACACACCACCGGTCGACGAGTTGCCGCCCGTGCTCACGGCTCCGCCGGTCAGATTGCCACCGGTGCTGGTGGTGCCGCCCGTCGACAAGCTTCCGCCGGTGCTCTGGGTCCCACCGGTCGCCAGAGAGCCGCCGCCGGTCTGTGCTCCGCCCGTTGGCCCCTGGCCGCCGGTAGTCTGAGCCCCGCCACCCGATTGTCCTCCCGTATTGGTGCGGCCACCGGTCGCAAGGGTGCCTCCCTTGCCACCGTTACCGCCTGTTGCCGAGGACGCACCGCCCGCACCACCGCTCCCGCCGCCGCTGCCGCCCGTGCCAGTCACGCCGCCGGCACCGCCACTACATTGCGCGATCTCCGGATCGGTATCGCCCACTTTGTCGAGCCCCAAAAACGGAATGACGTAAGACGCCTTGAACAGCCCGTCGGATGGGCCGTGATCACCACCGAGTGAAGTGATGGTTTCCAACACCACGTAGCCGCAAGAATTCTGCCACTTCTGACGTGTCGCTTGGTGCGAGCCCAAAGTCAGACCCGTGTCGGTGGCCGTCGGATTCGTGCTCAGGCCGAGCACGTTGGTCCATTCCTTCACGCCTTCGGTCAGGTTCTTGTAACTGATGATCGAGTCTGCATCGCCGTGCACGAGCTGCACGCGCGGACGATGCCCGGAGTATCCTGGATACATGGCGCGAACCTTGTCGCCCCACTGCTGCGCGGTCTGCGTGTAGTTGCCGCCGGCGCAGGTGCCGCCCCAGTTGCTGGCGGCGCTCCAACCCGCAGACCAACAGCCGGCCGGGACCCCAGCGAACGACGAGCCAGCCTTGAAGATCTCCGGATACACGGCCAGCAGCGCCTCGGTCATCATGCCACCGGACGAGTCGCCCGTTGCATAGACGCGATTGGCGTTCGCGGAATACTTGCTGATGGTGTACTTCACCATTTGCGCGACGGCCTGAGTGTCCCCGCCGCCGTCGTGAGTGAGCGACTTCGTCGAGCCGACCTCCCAACACTTGGCGGAAGTGGCCGCGTTGGTCGTCTGCGGCACGACGATGATGAATCCGTACTGGTCTGCAGCCGATACGATTCCGCCCGTTTGCGCTTGGCCAAAGACCGCGGAAGCGCTTCCACCGCAGTAGTGTGACAAGACCAGGATGGGCGGCTTCGTCGCCAGCTTGTCCGGCACGTAGATATACATGCTGATGTAAGTTGGGACGCCGCTGGCGCCCCAATCGCTGACGGGCTGAAGTGAAGCGGCTTGCGCGGTGGCAGCGGCGAGCGCGCCGAAGGAGCTCACCAACAGACCGGCGACGTGATTTCGATAGCCACGCATTTGTGCGAAAATCTCCAGAAGCGGCACGCGGGGGATCGCGCGCATTCCGATATTCCCGCTCACCCTGCGCGCGATCTTGAAACGGCGCAGAAGGCGGCCCCGGGGATGAGCCAAAGAGCCACAGAGGTCCGAAAAACAAGTACAAACCGAAAATTGCACCTGGCCGCGCTGGGCCACACGCGGTCCTCGGGGCTTCGAAGCGAGGGGCGAACCTGACCCGCGACCCCCCTCCGCGCCACAATTCGTCCTGACCGCACTGGGCGTCGGTGCCGTTCCAGCGTGCCGACCGAGGAGAACACAATGCACATCACCGGAGCATGCCATTGTCGCGCGATTCGTTATGAAGCAGACGTCCTCGCGACCAGCGTCAGCATCTGCCACTGCAGCGACTGTCAGATCCTGACCGGCGCGGCCTTTCGCATCTCGATCCCTGCCGCGGAAGGCAGCTTCCGCCTGCTCTCGGGAGTCCCCCGCATCTACACGAAAACCGCGGACAGCGGTCGGCTTCGCGAGCAGGCGTTTTGTGAACGCTGCGGCTCCCCGATCTACGCCACGTCACCTGGCCCCGAACCCAGAACTTACAACATCCGCGTCGGCACCATCGATCAGCGGAACGAGCTCAAGCCCTGTCGGCAGATCTGGTCGCGTTCGCAGTTGCCCTGGCTCGCCGAAATCAGCGCGACACCTCGCCTTGAACGCGATGGCTGACCCCGACCGCTGAGTGTCACGGTCAGGTGCGAGGAGCGTACGACTTCGGACCGCACGAAAATCCAAAAAGACGGTTGGCAGCACGCGAAGCGGGCCGCATCTCAGCGCGAGCCCGAGCAATCAAGGCGAGAAACAGCTGGAAAAATGACTATTGCAGTCCTTATTCCTTGAAAATAGAAGTTCGGGTTTTGGTGCGATTTGCGGAGAGCTATCGAAATGAAGATATTGGGTGCGAGCGCGGGAGCGCGAACCCCGGTGATGTGCGCCTGCGCGCTTACTTTGTTGCTCAACGCTTCCTGCAGCACGACCACGACCATCTATCGCAACAGTGGCCCGCCTATAGAAGCGAGTGTGGTCGGAGGCACGCCGACCAGCATTGTGGTCGAGAGCGACAACGGGCAAGACGAGGTGTTGCGCTCCGATGTGTACGAGTATGACTATCCTGGTAATGTTCACGCAGATTTCGGAGGTTTTCTACTCGGCTACGGCCTCTTGAACATCGCCCTGGGCTTGCCCAAGTGTGATGAGCAGCCATCCGACCAGCAGGCGGCTTTCTGCACGGGCGTGTTCCTGCCAGCCGTGCTGGGTGCGGGCATGCTGGTGTGGGGCGTAGTCGTCAACCGGTCAGCGAAGACTGCTGTCCTCGACCAGAGCAGGATCTCTGCGTTGCCGCCGCCGAACCCTGTTCCGCGGCGCACGTTCTCCCGCGCCGTGCGCGCCGCGCCGTCGGCTTCCGTGCGTAGCCCTGCGCCAACAGCACTGCCGCCCGCTCCGCCGCCGACGTCGAGCGCCGCGGCTCCGCAACCCGCACCAGGCTCGGCGGCCTCGTTCCCCTCGCAGGTTCCGGGGGCCGCAGCGCCGGCTGCCAAACCTGGCGCCGACGGTCCCCCAACTCAGTGACGTGCGATCGGAGCCGTCAATCACTCGCATGGGTGATGTGTCGGCGCTGCGCCTCGGCCTCAGCTGCGCAGGCGTTTGCTAAGCTGCCGCAGCGGCGAGAAAGCCGTTTTCGAGGCACGCCCTGGGCTCTAGAGGCCAGCGTTGATTGGAGGTCTGGCCGGGCTGGGTAGAGAAGCCAGCAGCGGGGAGCGGGATCGGGTGTCGGGAGGGGGATGGGGATCGGGAGACACAGATTCGCAACGGAGGTTGATTTTTGGGTTTGGGGATGCGGAGGGACGGGCGCGCTGATCGAAAAGGGCGATGCTGGGCAACACAGGCTCGCGCGGGCCGTCCGAGCAGCCACGCCTCGCCTGCCCGGCGAGGAGGCTGTCGGCGCTGGTGAAGCTCGTACCCCTTCGGGTATCACGAAGCGCGTTCGCCAAGGTCCGCATCGCAGACGCGCAGCTGCGCGCTCAACGTGCCCGAGCTCGTGCAAGCGAGTGAGCTCGGGCAAGTGCTGCGCCATATCGGCTGCGGGAGCCATGACGGTTGGTTCGAGCTCCGCGTCGCCGACAGCGGCTGCGGCATTCCTCCCGAGGTTCGAGAGCGGGTTTTCGAGCCGTTCTTCACGACGAAGTCGGTCGGCCAAGGTACTGGGCTCGGCCTCTCGATCACGCACTCCATCGCCGAGCGCGACGGCGGCAGCATCACCCTCGCGCCAAACGGAGCGCGAGGAACATGGCGACGCTGCGCTTTCCTTCGATGTGACGGCGAGCGGTGGCGCTCTACATCTTTCCGGCGCCAGCGCGGCTTTCTACGCTGCTCCGGATGGTGTCTGCGCTTTGCACGTTGGCCGTGTAAGGCGGAGTCCAGGTCGACCCAGATGGGATCGAGTCGCAACCCGTGAGCGTGACGTCGATGGCGGCCGTCATGGCCTTGCCCGCGTCGTCCTTGTCGCTGATGAAGCGCGCGCCGCTGCTGCGGAAGCTGGTGCTACCGCCGTGATCCGTGACCAGCTTGCCGCACACTTCCTTCGGCTTCAGCCCGGTGAAGTCGTAGAAGTTGTTCTGCGCGAGCACGTCGCCCAATGTCCCCATGCCGATGGCGCTTCCGAATTTCAGATCGGCGTCCGAGGTCGAGGTGCTGCCCTTCACCAGGTTGTTGTACACGTGCACCTGGCCATAGCGCACGCGGGGCATGCGGCTGCCCAAGTGGTCCCAGAAGTTACCGGTAAAAGTGACGTGCAGGCGGCCCGTGTCGCTCCAAGCGCGGCCTGAATCGGCGTTGCCGACCAGCGTGGTCTTGTCGTGCAGCGTTAAATAGCTGTTCGATACGGTCACGTAGTCGCTGCCGCGGACGATATCGAGCGCACCGTCGTGGCGCGTCCAAGCGGCGTCGAGTGAGCTCGGCGTGGCGCCGTCCGTGATGGACAGGTGGTCGAGCCACAGCTGCTGGGTCCACGACACACACACGCCGTCGACGTAAGCGTTGGCCTCGTCTTCGGGATTCACGTCCCAGGGCGTTTCAATCGCGAGATTGCGGACGATCACGTTGCGTGTCCAACCGGGGAAGAGTTCCGGATCTTTGTTGGCGGCGGTCCAGGCCTTGAAGTCGGCCTCGAACGAGGCCGGTTCGTGGCCTATCAGCACCTGAGTGCCGGTGAGCTGGGCGGGCTTTCCATTCGAGTTGATGCCCACCAGCGTGGTGTTCGAAGGAATGAACAGCGTGCCGCCGCTCTTTTGATCGTCGTAGCTCGTGTATTCCTTGAACACGCCGTTATCGACGCGAAAATCGATGTGGCCGACGATGCGAATGATCTTCGGCTCGAGCTTCGCTTCGTTGATGGCAGACAGCAGCTGCTCCTTCGTGAACACCGTGTACACGTGGTTGGCCGTGGCCGCGGAGCCACCGGTGACCGTGACGCGCCCCGCGCGCGAAAAGGAGTGAAAGCCGAGGTCTGCCGGCGCGGTCTCGCGCTCGAAGGTCAGTACACCGTTGGTCGGATCGCTCGTCGCCGGGGTGACCGTGGGCTTTACTGGGGCGGGCCCGTAGTTTTTCGGATCGTGCTTGCCGTCGATCAGAACCGGCGGCGTGAAAGTGCGCTTGCCGGCGTCTGGTATCAGCAAGCCTCCGCCCGCGGTGCCCGCGGTGCCCGCGGTGCCCGCGGTGCCCGCAGTGCCTCCGGTCGCTTTTGCGCCAGCGCTGCCGCCCGAAGCAACATTGCCTCCGCTCGCGCCGACCTGTCCGCCCGTGCCGCTCGAACCGCCCGTTGCAGTGTTCGCGCCGCCCGTCGTTCCCGCCTTACCTCCCGTGCTGTTCGGCGTACCCCCAGTTGCGGAGCCGCCGTTGCCAGTGCTGGTGCCCGCGGTCGCGGAGCCGCCGCTTGCGGGCGGGGCGCCGCCGGTCGCCGTTGCGCCGCCGTTGGTGGCCGTTCCGCCGGTATTCACGCTGGTGCCGCCGCTTGCGGACGAGGTGCCGCCAGTCGTGGTTGCGCCGCCGTTCGTGGTTGCTCCGCCAGTATTCACGCTGGCGCCGCCGCTCGCCGAGTTGCCGCCAGATGCCGGCGCGCCGCCAGTGGCCGAGTCAGCGCCGGGCTCGGCTGTCGTGCTGCAACCAACGAGAGAGAGGATGAGCGGAAATGTTTGAACGAGGGCTCGAGAGGGCTTCATTGAACGCCGCCGACGCCAGAGGCGCCCGCGCTGATGAGGCAAATAGCACGTCGCGTCGAAACGAAATGGGCTCTTCGGTTGTGCGAACGCGAACACGAGAAGGGAAGAGTCTTTACCAGTCGCACTCGAGCAAAGCGCGTCGCGCGCGCTGGTTGTGCTGAACCGCTCCGCCGAAAAAATTCGAGTTCACCGGCACACGCAGCGCACACGAACTGCAGCGGTGTTCGGGGTTTCGAGTGACGAGCAGACGCAATCCGGAACCTTGCGACGGACAGAACTGGTGCACGAAGCGCTGCTTGGTGGCAGCCCCAAGATTGAGCAACGACGGGGCGACGCAGCGAGAAAGAATTGGCTCTGCGCAGACAGCACTCGCGCGCCGGCGTTGATCGATCCCTCGCGCTCCAGGCGGCCGTCATGAACCGTGGTGCGTCGGGCAAGACACTGTACTCACTGCATCCGCGATCCGAGACTCGCTCGACCGAACGGAGAATTGCGCATGAAAGCTGCCAAATGGGGCGTTGTCGTGGGTGTTTTTGCGAGCATCGCTGGCTCGACCGCAGGCTGCGCCACGCAGAATCCGGGTGAGCGGCAGTCTCCCCAAAGCAGTGGTGGCAGCGCTGGGATGCGGGTTGCGGCGGGCGGCAGTTCGGCGAGCGTCACGGGCGGAAGTGGCCCGGTCGTCGTCTCGACTGCGGGTAGTTCCGGCGTCTGCACCCCACTCACGTGCGAAACGCCGCAAGGTCGGTATTGCGGGACGGTGGGCGACGGCTGCACCGGGAAGCTCGTCTGCGGAGACTGCCCGGCGGGGTTCGTGTGTGGCGCGGCCACACCCAATGTGTGCGGCGGTGGGCCGGACTGTAAGCCGTCTTTCACGTGCGCATTCGAGGGTGGCAGCTACTGCGGAAAGATCGGTGATGGTTGCGGCAAGACGCTCGAGTGCTCGAGCAGCTGTGCCAAGCCGGGCTGGGTCTGTGAGCAGAGCGTGTGCGTGGGGCCGCCCGGGGTGTGTCAGGCGCGGACGTGTGATCCGGCCCCGGGCGCTCGCTATTGCGGCAAGGTGGGTGACGACTGCGGTCGCGCCTTGGAATGCGGCGACCGCTGCGCCGATCTCGCTCCGGGGTGGGTTTGTGATGCGAGCAAGAATGCTTGCGTCGGCGGGCCCGACTGTCAGCGCGCACAATGCACCACCGCGAACGGTGGTCGATATTGCGGCACGGTGGGCGACGGCTGCGGCGGTGTTCTCTCCTGCGGCGACGATTGCTCGAGCGCGGGCCCTGGATGGACGTGCGATAAGGCGCAAGGCATCTGCACCGGAGGGCCTTCGTGCAAGCGAATTTCCTGCACGACGCCCGAAGGGGGACAGTATTGCGGCGACATCGGGGACGGCTGCGGCGGCACCTTGAAGTGCCCGGCGACGTGTCCCGGCTCGGGGACTTGTGCCAATCACGTGTGCCCGTCGTCGAGCTGCAATGCCCTGTGTCAGGCGCAGAAAAAGTGCGCGTCAGGGACCACGAGCATCGGGGGCAAAGTCTATGACCCCGCCGGTAAGGTCCCGCTTTACAACGTGATCGTCTATGTGCCGGACGCGCCCCTTGCGCCTATCGCCAAGGGTGCCACTTGCGATTCGTGCTCGGCTTCGATCTCTGGGCGGCCGATCGCGACTGCTCTCACCG
The DNA here is from genome assembly GCA_035549735.1 of Polyangiaceae bacterium. Taxonomy (GTDB): domain Bacteria; phylum Myxococcota_A; class Polyangia; order Polyangiales; family Polyangiaceae; genus PMG-095. The sequence goes on from DASZQI010000052.1 coordinate 14,743, forward strand.
ACGCAACCGGCAGCTTCCGTTTGGAGAACGTGCCTGTCGGCGTCGATTTTCCGTTGGTCATGCAGGTCGGCAAGTGGCGGCGTCAGGTGACCATCGCCGCTTCCGAGATCAGCGAATGCAGCCACAAGGTGATCGACGATCCGCAGCGGCTGCGCTTGCCGCGAAAGCAGAGCGAGGGCGATATGCCGAAAATCGCGCTCACGGTCGGCGACGCCGATCGCCTGCAGTGCCTGCTGACTCGCATGGGCATCGACCCGTCCGAGTTCACGAACCCCGACGGTCCCGGCGCGATCAACCTCTTTCTCGACAATGGTTCGGTCACCAACTACGGACCGGGCGCCGCTACGCCGGGGGCATCATTTCCGGCGGCTGTTCCGCTTTGGGAGAACGTCGCCACGCTGATGAAGTACGACGTGCTCATGCTCGCCTGCGGTGGCGACGACGATCGCTACAACCCACCCACGGGCTACGTGAAAGAGCCGGCTCGTCAGGCGATGAAAGCTTACGTCGAGCGCGGCGGCCGAGTCTTTGCCGAGCACTTCCACCAAAGTTGGATCCGTGCCTGGACCGACGTGGACGACGACGAGCTGCCGACGCCCGCGCTCTTCGGAGAGGTGGCGACGTGGAACCCGACGTTCACCGCCGGAGACAATCATGTGTCCAGCATCGACACGTCTTTTCCGAAGGGCGTCGCGTTCGCCGATTGGCTGGTCGCAGTGGGCGCCACCCCGACTCGAGCGCGCTTCGTGTTCGACAGCACGCTCAAAGCCACCGCTCGCGACACGATCCCGCCGCTTTCGCAGCGCTGGATCTACGATCCGGGCCCGACCCCGCCGGGGGCGAACGCGGTCCACTACCTCACGTTCAACGCGCCGCTCACGGCGCCCGCGGCTCAGCAATGCGGGCGATTCGTGTTCACGGGCGTTCACGTGGCAACCTCCGGCACTCAGGAAGATCCCAAGACGCCATTCCCCAGCTGCTGCATCAGCCGCGACCTCGGCAATCAGGAGAAGGCGCTCGAGTTCATGCTGTTCGATCTTTCCTCGTGCCTGATTCCGGACAGCGGCATCCCAACTCCGCCGCCTCCCGGAGGCAGCTCAGCACCCGTACCGCCGCCCCCACCGGGCGCTGCGCCGCCGCCTCCGCCGCCTCCACCTCCGCCACCACCTCCGCCGCCGCCGAGCGTTCCGCTCTAAGCGCTTCGACATGCTCGCGGGCGCGGTATTATTTGCCGATTCCGCGCGCGACGAGCCAATCGAACATTGCCTTTTCCGCGTCCGGCCAGGCGCTAGCAGGGGTTCACGGGATTGTTGCGTCGTCACGCGATTCTGCGCGCGCGGCCGCTCGCAAGGCGCAGCCGGTCATGGCAGCACCTGAATCCGGATGTTGCGATAGAAGACTTCCGCGTGCTCGGCTTGGAACGCGATAGGTCCGGAGCTGATCGCTTTTCCGGTCTTGTCCATCACGCTCAACACTCGGTTCACGAGCGTGCCGTTGACGAAGTATTGGGCAGCGCCGCCGTCGACCTTTAGCGACAGCGCGTTCCAGCCGGGGAGCTCTGCGTTGATGCTCCGGCCGTGCTGCACGAAACCGTTCGAGCCATCGACGAGCTTCGAGGTGCCTCCTGTATCGGCGTCGACGAACGTGGTGCCACCACTCTTGGAGAGCGACGTGCAGCGCGCGTAGAGCGCGAAAATGTCGCCGCTCGTGCCCTCTTTGATCTGAAACTCGATGGAGGGCGGCCAGACCTGCGTGCGGTCGCCATGGATGTGAAAGAGCACGCCTGCGTCACGCGGGTACTTGCTCAAATCTTGGTAGGGCGCGAACTTCTTCGTGCCCCATTTATACTCCCAGGTCAGGTTGTACTTGGTGTAGCTGGCCTTGGTAACCAGAGTGTGCCGCGCTTGCGTGGACTGATCCGCCGCGTCGCCGTAGACGTGGATAGCGCCGCTTTCGACTTTGAAGATCGCCTGAGCTTCCGTTGCATTCAACAAGGTGCCAGGCGAGGTCGCGGCGGTTTCGCGGTAGGCGTCAAAGCCGCTGAGGTCGGTCCCGTTGAACAAGTCGATGGTGCCTGGCGCGGCCGCGCCGCCACTGCCGCCCATTCCGCTGGCTCCGCCGACCGCAGAGCCCCCGGAACTAGTGCCGCCCGTCCATTGAGCCCCGCCACTCGCAGAGTTGCTGCCGCTCGCGCCGCCGTTCGCGACGGCGCCCGCGCTGCCCCCGCCCGCAGTGGACGCGAAGCCGCCCGTGCTCGAGCCACCCGTTGCTGGGGCTGATCCGCCTGTCGTGGGCGCCGCACCGCCCGGCGAGGAAATGCTGCCGCCCGTATCGGTGGACGTTCCGCCACCGGTCTCAACAGCCACACCTCCGAAACCTTGCGAATTGCCCCCGCCAGTCGCGATCGATGTCGCGCCTGACGAGCCTTTGCCGTCTGCCCCGGCTTGGGTTGGACCACCGCCGGCTCCGGGGTGTTCTGCGGATGCACCGGAACAACTTGCGAAGCCGTACAACGTGGCCCCGTGCAGCAGCCGCGTGACCCATTGAGGTGCGCGCCGGCTTGCGTCCCGCGAACGCATTGCCATGTGCACACCTTCTCAGGAAGAAGTGGCTCACGCAAGTCACGGGCGCGGAGTGGCTCCCAGGAAACAGCGCGCATTTTTTCTCATCAGTATTGTTGACCTCGACCCTGGTAAAGCGGGGCACCAGCGTTGTCAGCTCTCTCACGCCGAGCTAGAGCTCCGTGTCCTATGTCCAAGCTATTTTCCGAATTTCGAATCAAGAGCGTTTCGCTCAGGAACCGCATCGTCGTTTCGCCCATGTGTCAGTACTCGGCGGAGGAAGGGGTGCCCAACGACTGGCACCTGGTTCATCTGGGCGCGCGCGCTGTCGGTGGGGCAGCCGTGGTGACTGCCGAAGCGACGGCGGTCGCCCCTGAGGGGCGCATTTCGCCTGGCTGCACCGGGCTTTGGAACGACTCCCAGGCTCGAGCGTGGGCGCCGGTGGTGAAGTTCGTCAAACGCCACGGCGCCGTGCCTGGGATTCAGCTGGCGCACGCTGGCCGCAAGGCCTCCGCCAACCGACCGTGGGAAGGCGACGACCACATTCCACCGACCGACCCGCGAGCTTGGGACCCGCTGGGTCCATCACCCATCGCGTTCGGCGGAAACCTGCAGCGTGTCCCGCACGAGCTCACGAAAGCGGAAATAGCGCGGGTGCAGGGTGATTTCGTGGCAGCAGCGAAGCGCGCGCTCGAAGTGGGCTTCCAGTGGCTGGAGCTGCATTTTGCTCATGGTTATTTGGCGCAAAGCTTCTTCTCGCCCATCGCAAACAAGCGCAGCGACGAATACGGTGGCAGTTTCGAAAACCGCGCGCGCTTCCTGATCGACACCTTGAAGGCGGTGCGCGCCATTTGGCCGGAGAGCTTGCCGTTGACGATCCGGCTCGGCGTGAGCGATTTCAACAAGGACGGCCACTCGCTCGAAGAATCGATCGAGCTCGTGAAGGCGTTCAAGCAGCACGGGCTCGACTTGATCGATGTGAGTCTGGGTTTCAACAGTCCGGACGTTTCGGGCGTGCCGTGGGGACCGGCCTTCATGGCGCCCATCGCTCAGCGCATCAGGGCCGAAACTGCACTGCCGACTGCCGTGGGCTGGTTCATCAACGAGCCGCAGCAGGCCGAGGACATCCTCGCCAAAGAGCAGGCGGACCTCGTGATGCTGGCGCACAAGGAGCTGGACGATCCGCACTTTCCGTACCACGCGGCGAAGGCGCTAGGGGTCGCCGAGCCGCAAAATGTGCTGCCACCCCAGTATGCGCATTGGCTGAAAGGCAGGTGAGCGCGCCGCTGCAGCTCGAGCAGCTCGCGAGCCGAACGGCCGCGCACTGAGCCGATTTTCCGGTGTCAGCGGGCTTGCTGTCTCATCGTCAACCGCGCGCAGGCGGTCGGAGCAAGCGTTCCACGACATCCAGGAGTTGGTGGAAAGAGAAGGGCTTTCTGAGCAAGAGCAGATCGCCTCGCGGTATCTCGGTTTCGGAGGCTTCGAGGCCCGCGGCACCGACGGCCAGAATCGTGCAGATGGTCGGTTGAATGGCGGCGAAGCGCTCGTGCAGCTGGGGGCCACTGACGCCCGGCGCTTTTGCGTCGACGATGGCCAGGTCGACCGTGCCTTGTTTCAGGTGCTCGAGCGCCTGAGGGCCGCTGCCGCTCTCGACGACGTCGAAGCCAGCGCCGCGCAGCAGGCGCCCCAGGGTTCGGCGGATGATACCGTCGGCATCGACCAGCAAGATCTTGCGTTTCGTGGTGGAGCGCGAGTGAGGCGCTCGCTGCACGGTGTTGACCAAGCGCATTGCGGAGGTGTTGAGCGCCGGAAAGTAGACGTCGAAGCGGCTGCCTTGCTGCGGCGAGCTGCTGAGGCGAACATGCCCGCCCGAGAGCTCCACCAAATCCCGCACGGTGGTGAGGCCAAGGCCGTAGCCTTGCCCCGGAGTCTTGGTCGTGAAAAACGGATCGAACACGCGCTGCGTGACTTCTTCGTCCATGCCGACGCCCGTATCGCTGACACTCAGTACCACGACGCGCTGACCGTCCGTGAACTGGCCGCTGGTCGGAGCTCGATCGAGGATGCGCGTCTCGATGCCGAGAACTCCGCCATTGGGCATAGCGTCAATGGCGTTCCAGCCGAGACTCAGGAAGATTTGCAGCAGGTCCGAGCGGTTACCGAGCATCAGGGCCTCGCCCGGGCGCCGATCTTGTAGCGAGATGTTGGGCGGCAGCGTGGGCTCCAGCATTTGCAGAGCCTCCCCGACCAGCGCGGACAGGTCGACGATCGTGCGTTCATTGCGCCCGCCGCGGGCAAAGTCCATCATCGCCGCGGCGAAGCGTCCCGCCTGCGACGACGCGAGCACCACGTCGGAAGCGCACTCGAGCAGCTCGCGGTCAGAGAGCCCGCGCGCGATCAACATCTGCTTCAAGCTGGCAGCGCTGGCGCTGACCGCGGTGAGCAAGCTGTGCACGTCGTGCGCCGCGCCGACGCCCAAGCGCCCGAGCATTTCGAAGCGATGCTTCTCGGCCAAATGATTGCTGAGGCCGAGCGCCGCGGAAAACTCGAACTCGACTTCCGAACCGAAGCGGATTCGATCACCATAGCGGAGCGCGTGACGGTCGATGCGAACGTTACCCACGAACGTCCCGTTCCGGCTACGCAAGTCCTCCAGGTAGAATGTATCGTCGGAGCTTCGCCACAAGCGCGCGTGGGCGCGTGAGACGTCCTCGTGGTCGATCACGATCTGAACGTCGGGAGAGCGCCCAATGATGACGCCGCTGTCCACATTGAAGCGCTGCCCCACGCCGGGACCATGCACGATGGTGAGCTGCGCCACGGCACGCTGCCCGCTCTCAAGTTGCTCTGGCGTCGGCGGAGCGTTCCGCATTCTCGAAGGATCCCTTTACGGACCCGACACTGCAAGAGGCTTAGCGCCGTAGCCTCGCTGAGAAGGACAACGCCCGCCTTCGCCCGTCGTAACCGAGTCACCAACTCGAGAGCACATGTAAGTGTGGGTCAACCCGACGACCACTCTTCGCTCTTCGTCCACAGCGTTCGCGCGAGCTCCGCGTCTTCGGCCAGAGGGTTTGGGCGCTTTTCGCGGCAAGAGTCGTAGTAGAGTCCATCCTGCTCGGCGACATCGGGTGACGTCGCGCACCAGAGCTGGGTCCTGGCGCCTTGTTCGTTGCTGAGCATGAACAGCTTCATCAGGTGTCGGACACCCCAGGGTACCTCACGCCACACGTCGGACGCGACGGCGCCCGGATGCACGGCGTACGAATGCACGCCCGGGCCGGCCTTGCCTCGGGCGAGCTCTTTGGTGAACAGCACGTTGCACAGCTTGCTGACACAGTATTCGGGGAAACCAGTGGCCGTCGCGGTGGGCTCCCGCAGCGCATCCCAGTCGATACCGGTCGCGCGATAGTGGCCCTCGCTCGCCACGTTGACGATGCGAGCCGGCGCTGACTCGCGCAGGCGCGGGAGCAGCAGCGTGGTGAGCAGAAATGGTCCCAAGTGATTGGTGCCGAACGCGAGCTCGAAGCCCTGCCGAGTGATGCCCTTGGCACCGGCCAGCCCGGCGTTGTTGACGAGCACGTCGAGCCGCTCGCTCTTGTCCAAGAACTCCCGGGCCGCGCGGCGCACCGAGTCCAGATCGGCGAGATCGAGCAGCAGTAACTCCGCCTTGCCGCCGCTCCCTCGAATCTGGTCGAGCACCGGTTGGGCCTTCTCGCTCGAACGGCAAGCGAGAAAGACCTGAGCGCCGCGCCGGGCGAGCTCTGCCGCCGTCACGCGGCCAATTCCGGTGTTGGCTCCGGTCACGAGCACGGTGCGGCCAGCGAGCTCGCGGCTTTGCATGGCCGAGGTTAGCACCGGCGCGTTGCGGGTTTCGCGCGAGTGGGCGCCTATTTTTCCTGGAGAGAGTTCAGCAGGTCGCGAAGAGCCGGGAGCCCCGTGGCGAACGTGCGACCCGCGTGGATCTCCCACGGACAACCCGAGTAAAAATCGTCAGCGAGCAGCCTTTCGCCGCCTGGACCCTGGATGTCGAGCAATGTGGCGCTCGCGTCTGCCCCACAGCCCATCGCGCTGCTCGGTTTCACCTGACGCAACGCCTGATCCACAGAGACAACTTCGGCTGCAGTGAGAGTTCGAGCTCCAGCTCGCGACATCCACGGCACACCGGAACCGGACGTGTCGCAGAAGCTGTACGACAACTCTCGCGAGGCGGCAGTCACCGTCTGCGTTTGCGGGTCTTCTTGCCAATCGCAGGTCGATCCGGGCGGCGCTCCGGTGCCAAAGCCGCCATAGGTTGTCATCGTCAACTTCGTGAATGACAGATCACCGGTATTCGTGCCACCTGAGCCGTCTGTCGTTTCACCGCAGCCCGCGGCCGAAAGACTCAGCGCCACCACCAAACCCGAACACCGTCGCAAACGCTGCAGTTTTTGCATCCGTGCAACCCGCCTTCCCCGCAATTCTGGCACGGTGGCGTGCCCTGCGCTCCCGGAGGCGTCCAGTCGCGAGCCAGGCCTTACCCAAGGGGCACGGCGCTGGCTTGGCAAACCTCGACCAGCACGAAGGCCACACCCTGCGCCTGCCTGACCACAGTGTCGGACCTTCGGAACGCGACTTTAATCACTCGAAGAGGTAACTCAATCGCCGTCGCGGGCGTATATTTCCTAGACGATGCCGAAAAGGATTAGAGACCTTGCTCGCGCGATTGGGGAAGCTCTCGGTCTCGATGCCGTCGCCGACGCAGTCCGGAACGCGCGCGAGGTCCTCGGGCGCCCCGCGCCCATTCCGGTCCCCGTGCGCGTGCGACGCGATCTGCCGAATTTGCGACGACAGCGTCGCCGCTGAGCGGCTACTGCGCTTTCTGACAGCGGCCCTTCGGGTTCAGTTCGAACCCCGGCTTGCATTCGCAAACACCGAGCTCGGTGCAGCGCCCCCAGAGCGCTGAGACGCTCGGATCCTCATTGCACTGCTGATCCGCTCCGAGCTGACACGGAGCGCGTTTACCTGCAGGCTTGGCGGTCACTCCCGTACTAGTCGGAGGTGGAGCTTCCGGTTCGACCGAAGCGGAGGGCGACGGAGTGCTTGGTGGAGCTGCGGGCGGGGGCGCCTCGCCTGCACAGGCCGGCAGGATCCAAACCACGCTCAGCCAGTTTCGCTTCGAGGAATACCGCATGGGGCCGAGTCTAACCGGTCTGCTCCATTCAGCCGAGCCGCAGGGGCAACTCGGGTCCTTCCCGGCCATTTGCCCGTTCCACGGACTGAGGCTTGAGCAACGCGAGTTGCCACCGCGCGGCCTACCTTTCTCACGGATTGGTAGACGATCTCGGCAATCGGACTGCTGAGCGCGTGAACCGTGATATGCATTCGCCTCGATGGGACGGCGACTCGTTGGTGTCGGGACGGTGACGTACGGCGCGATCAACGTCGCGTTGGTGGGGGCGGTCGCGCTCGCTCTCGTCGCCGCTGGTTGCGGCAGCCATTACCGGGCACCCGATGTGCCGCGGAACCAACTTGCGTCGGTCTCGGTCGACCCGCGAGCAACGCTGCTGTCGGTCGATGGGTTGGCCCCACCGCCTGCGGAATACAAGAGGGATCGGTACAACGCTAACGAAGGCGACCCACAACTGAAGTTCTTGGTGGGCGCCGGCTGCCGCGCATTCCGCGCGAAGTACAAGGAATCGTACACCGTGTGGGGCGAGAAGAAGGCTGTTCGGAAAGGTCTCGGCCACGGGCTTGGGCCCGCGCTGGCCAACACGGAGGTTCACACCTACGAGACATTGACTCCCATCGATTTCTTCGTCCCCGTTCGCGCCGGATACGCTTATTGGGTCACGGCGACATTCACCGGCGACCAATTTCTGCCTCGTGTCGTGGAGAGCGGGCCGAGTGGCGAAGCCACGGCCCGCTTTGAGCCAAACGTTCCGTGCCCGCGCCAGTGAGTGGCGCCCGGGTTGCCCCAGACCGTGCTTGCCGACACTGATGAGGCTGAGCGCGTTGCGGTGCTACGACGAGCCGCTGAGCGAGTGGTTGAACGAACGAACGAACGGGGGAGCTTCGCGAGCGAACACGTAGCCGCCCGGGGCGAACGCCGACTAGCGACGTCTGCGCCGGAACGCGAGCAAGCCGAGAGCGAGCGCCAAAATACCGGTGGACGTGCCGGTTCGCGAGTTCCCGATTGTACATCCGCTCTCGGACATGTCGGGGCTGCCAGAGTTGCCGCTCGAGGTTCCGCCCGTGGCGGTGGTGCTCGAGCCAGAAGCGCCGGGTAGTCCGCCGGTGACTGGAGAACTGCCGCCGGTACCTCCCGCTCCGACGGGTGCGCCGCCAGTGGTTCCACCGGTATTCAGCACGCCACCGGTGCCGGCAATGCCGCCCGTAGCGGCGCCTGTGCCGCTTGTTCCACCGCTGTTCCCCCCAGCGCTGGTGCTTGGAGTACCAGCTGCACCACCCGCGTTGGCGCCAGCGCCGCCCCCGTTGCCGACGCTGCCGCCCGTGCCGCTGGTTGCTCCGCCGCTCGCGCTGCCGCCGCTGCTTCCGCCGCCGCTGCTTCCGCCCTTGCCGCCGCTGCTCGTTGCTCCGCCGCCCGCGGTGCCGCCAGAGCTGCTCGTTCCTCCGCTGCCGGCGCCGCCTTTGCCGCCGTCGCCACACTGCGCGATCTGTGAATCGAGCGCGGCGTCGACGGCCGCTTGGCTATCGAGCCCCAGGAACGGGAGCACGAAGTTGCCCTGAAATAGCGCATCCGACGGCCCGTGATCGCCACCGACCGACGTCAAGACGTCAAAGGCCACGTAGCCGCACGAGTCCTTCCATTGTTGCCGTTTGGCCTGGTGGTTCCCAAGAGTCAGGCCGCTGTCGACCTTCGTGGTCGGGTCTACGGTTAGACCGAGAACGTTCGTCCATTCCTTGATGGCTTCGGCTTGGTTCTTGAAGGTGATGGTTGTGTCCGCGTCACCGTGCACCAGCTGCAGGCGCGGGCGATGCCCCGTGTATCCCGGATACATGGCTCGCACGCGGTCACCCCATTGCTGGGCAGTTTGAGCTGGCAAGCCGCACAGGCCTGATCCATCGAAGACGTTCGAGCACCCGGCGGGCACACCAGCGAACGCGGAGCCTGCCTTGAAGATGTCGGGATAAACGGCCATCAACAGCTGCGTCATCATGCCGCCCGACGAATCTCCCGTGGAGTAAACGCGATTCGCGTTCGCCTTGTACTGGGATATTGCGTATTTCACCATCTGCGCGATGGCGTGGGTGTCTCCCCCTCCGTCATGCGTCTGAGTCTTCTTCGAAGAGACGTCCCAGCACCCGCCGGAGTGCGTTTGCGCCGGCAGGATCATGATGAATCCGTACTTGTCAGCGGCGGCTTTAATGTCTTTGGCTTGGCCGAAAACAGCCGATGCACTTCCGCCGCAGTAGTGAATGACGGTGACCAGGGGAGGGTTCGCGGCCAGCTTGTCCGGAACGTAAATGGACATGGTCACGTCTGATGGCAGGGTCACCCCGCCACTCCACCCGTTCACGGTGGTCAACTGAGCCGCGTGGGCGGAAGCCGAGATCAGCAAGCCCAGGGTCGCGAACACGGGCAGGCGCGCACTACGATAAAAGGCGTTCATGTTTAGAGGACCTTCGACGTTTGACTTCGCGAGCGGCGCCCGGTGACGGGCCTTTTACTCTGGTCAGCAGTTTTCTACCCCAAGGCACGATGGATCGCCGGGCGAGAGAGACACTGCTCAGCGGACGGAGCTAGCCAACTTGGGATTGTCGTTCAAGCGTTGGGATTGTCGTGAAAGTGACGCGCTGGCTGCGACGAGGATGAGACGGAAGGCCAGTTTTGATGCTCATTGGCAGTCAGCTCGGAAAAATCATTAAAACGCGATCGTTTGCGCCGCGTCTCGAGAGCTTTGGTCGCTTCTCATTCGCCGTCGCGGTGGTCGGATTGGCCGGCGCGGGCCTGAGCTGTGCGGGAGGGAGCACGAACAACGGAAGCGGAGGTTCGAGCGGCAGTACCGCTGGCGGCTCGACGTCCGGCGGAGACGCCTTCTACAAGCCCTGCGCCGAGAGCATGAGAATCGGGGCCTTCTCCCTGGAGCTGAAGCCCGCCGACATGGGCAACCAAGCCTACTCGCAAGTGACGGGCGGAGTGCGTGACGGGGTCGTCCCACGAACGAGCTGGGTCGAGGAATCGGTCAACGGGAGCGGAAAAGAGTGTCGGCTCATGGTGGGGCAGTCGAGCGCCTGTTCACCGGCCTGCACCAGCCCGCAAGTCTGCACCGGGACCACCTGTCAGAACCAGCCGGTGTCCAAGAGCGTCGGGGAGGTTACGTTCTCGGGCCTGACAATTCCGGTCATGATGACTCCGATGATCACCGGCACCGGGTCCGTCGTGTACTCGGGGCTGATCCCGAGCGACACGACCTTCCCGCCCTACACCGTGGGAGCTCAGCTGGGATTGATGGCTACAGGCGCCGACTATCCCGCGTTCATGCTCAGCGGCCGCGGCATCCAGCCGCTGGAGGCGGTAGCCGGGCAGACCCTCTACGTCGCGAAGGATCAGCCGCTGACAATCCAATGGGTGGCGCCGCAAACGGGAGCGGGCCGCATCAAGCTGTCGATGGACATTGGCCACCACGGGGGCGTGGCGGCAGAGCTACATTGCGACAATCTACCTGACTCGGGCTCGGTCACCATTGCGGCGCCGCTCATCACCGCCTTGATGAACAAGGGTACATCTGGGTTCCCCACGCTGTCGTTATCCCGCGTGTCCGTTGATTCCACGAGCGTGGGTCCGGGTTGCGTGGAATTCAGCGTCGCGAGCGGGGTGTCGCTGGCCCTGAATGTGGCGGGCGTGCTGTCGTGCACCGAAGACGCGGATTGCGCGCCACCCGAAATCTGCAGACCCGCGGGTGTCCCGAATGGTCTGTCCTGCGGGATGCCGTGAGGGCGGGGAACAAACCAATGCTCCGAACTTCGCAGCTGCTCGTGCTCTTGGCCGCGATCGGCGGCGTCCTGTCCAAGGGTTGTTCGCCGGAATCGGCGCCCCATGGAATAGGCGGTGCTCAGGGCTCGGGCGGAGCCTCCGCGGGCTCCGGCGAGGTGATCCACTCGGGAGGCGCCTTCGCGACCGGCGGCGCATCGGACACCGGCGGAGTCACGAGCAGCGGCGGAACACGCGGCGAGGGTGGTGAAACCTCGCCAGAGACAGGCGGTCGCGGCGAAGGTGGAGCGTCCGCAGGCACCGGTGGTGCGGCTAGAGGCGGTGCCGCCGCAGGCACGGGCGGTGCGTCCGACACAGGCAAGGGAGGTGCGCTCGCCAGCACCGGCGGTTCGGCTAGCGGCGGCGTGTCGGCACCCATGGGCGGTGCGTTCACTGGCACCGGTGGTGGTGGCACCGGCGGCGCCACGACGGGCGTGGGCGGTGCGTTCGGCAAGTTCAGCTTCTTCATGACCAGCCTCGAGGCGATGCGTCGCCTCTCGGGCAGCAACGACGGGTTTGGCGGCGATCTACGCTTTGGCGAACAAGACGGACTTTCGGGCGCCGACAAGATTTGCGCGACCATTGCCGATACATCGATGCCAGGGTCCAGCGCCAAGGGATGGCGCGCCTTCCTCAGCGCTGTGAACATTTCGATCGTGGACGGGAGCGTGAACGCGATCGATCGCATCGGTGAAGGCCCCTGGTACGACCGCAAAGGGCGCCTCCTCGCAGCCACGAAGGCCGACCTACTGCAAGTGAGGCCGCGGGGTGCCGATCCGAGCATCATCAACGATCTCCCGAACGAGTACGGCATCCCGAACCACAATCCAGACGGACTTGGCCAGGTCGACAATCACGACGTGATGACCGGCACCGGGAACAATGGAATGCTTCCCGACGGTGCCTTTCAAGACCCCACCATCACGTGTCACGACTGGACGAGCTCCGCGAAGGAGATTTCTCCGTACGACCAGCTAAGCGCGTCGGCAAGCGGTCCCCTCTGCGGACACTCGTGGTCTGGTAACTGGATGACGTACATACGCGAGGGCGGGTGCGGCGCGGGAGTCAACTTGGAGGAGACGGGGCCCCCGCGGCCCGGGGTTCTTACGGTCGGCACCGGCGGCGGATACGGCGCCATCTACTGCTTCGCGCTACGGCCCTGATCGAGTCACGCTGTTTCGCCCAGCCTAGCCCACGCCCTCGCTCAACGATTCGCGGCGCTCGTTTGACGCGGCCGCGAAACGTCCGAAGCATCCAGAAGCACTGCCGGTCGTAGCCGCAGGAGAACCGCCGGTGGCACCGCTTCCGTCTTTGGTCTGGCCGCACGCAACGAGCGACAGAATCAGTAACGTCACCGCAAAGCTAGCTTGCCAAGGGCGTGTGCCAATCTGTGTCAGCCTGTGCAATGCGTCGCGAAAATCTTCCGTGCGCTGATGCATGCGTTCGCTCGAGCAAGGTCCGTGCCGATTTCAACCGATTAATCGAACCTTTCGAACAACGAGCATTCTTCAAGGCTCGAAGCGCCATATCCCGCCGTTATTCACGAAGTAGCCGTTGGAGGCCGGGTAGGCCGGGGCTATCTCCCCGGCTACCGGCACCGAGAACTTCGACCAAGTCACGCCCAGATCTTCGCTGAGATACGCATGATCGAGCGAGGGCCATGCGAGCGCGTTCTGATTGTAGCCCCAGAAGGTCTTCATTTCAGCTGCGTCTGCGATCAGCTCTTTCGTCAGCGTCAACCCACCGTCCTGGGAGCCCAGGAGCAAAGACCGCGGAGGGACTGCAGCGTTGTCTTTGCCGACCCCGACCAGCACGAGGGGGGCGACGGGGTGCACTTGCAGGGAGCTCGGGCAAACACTTGGAGGGCCGCACACGGTGGTCCAAGAGGTGCTCGAGTTGTCGATCCTGCTCAACACCGTCGCGGCATCGTCCCCGCTGATCGCATAAACGGTTCCACCCGCTAAGGTCGGGGCCAGCGCCACGGTCCGAGCTGCCGGGCTCGTCGACAGCACGGAAAAGGAACCTCCGTTGCTGTAGCTCACGAGAATGTGGGGAGCGCCGCGGACGGTCGCGTACCACTCTGACGGTCGCCGCGGATGGATAGCCAGCGTTTGGAACGTCGCGACGCTACCGCCACCATCCGTCAGCTGTATCGGCCAAAGGGACCAGTTCTGACCGCCGCTCTCCGAGCGCCAGGATCTGGTGCCGTCGCTCATCAGCAGTAGATTTGGATAGGACGCAGAAACGACGAGTTGGCGGGAGGGTTCGCTATCTTCTGGCCACGGCAACGACACGAAGCTTTGGCCAGCGTCGACCGAGCGGTACAGCCGATTCGCGCCCGCGATGTAAATGCGCTGAGGATCCGTCGCGACCGTATGCAAAGTTCCCTCGCGCGTGACGATGGTCGTGGTCCAGCTTGCGCCATCGTCCGTGGTCAGGAGCGCCCGGTCCGTCGACACGTGCCCATGAAAGACGCCGGGACGCGGGCCGAGCAGGGTGACGAATCCGCCGTCCGGTACGGTCAAGTGTTCGCTCCAAGTTTGTCCGTAGTCCGTGCTGCGCTGCAAGCTCGCGGGGGTTTTCAGATAGAGAACACCTGGCTCATCACCGCGAAAGAGCTGAGCCTCGCCTCCGTCGAAAGGTAGCGCGTTCGTTCGGTGCCAATGCTCGCCGTTGTCGAGCGAGTGGTGAATAAACGTTTGCGTCGGCGTTCGCTCGACCAGGTAGATCACCCCCGAACCAATCAGCAACGTCCGAGAACGGCCTTGCTGAGGATCGTGGGGGCAGCTATCGGCTATTCGAAATGTTCGCCAACTGAGGCCCCAATCGCTCGAGCGGTCGAGCGTGCACGGCTCGCTCAGGCCGTAGAGGATTTCTCGTCCATCATCAGCGAAGGCTACTTCCTCCGTAGCTTTGCCGCCGTCCGCCGATTCCCAGGAGAGTCCGCCGTCCACTGATCGCCGAGTTCCCTCCCCCAATTCGTAAAGGGTGTCCGCTCGTGTTTCGTGCGCGACCAGTCGGCCACCACCGACCGCGGATCGAGCGTGCCAGGTGTTGCCGTGGTCGGCACTTCGATAATATCGCGTCGCCCCAGCGGCGTAGAGCACACGTCTATCCGCGGGAGAAACAACGAGCTGGTGGATAGTCTCGGGCAGATCGAGCTGACACCACGTCTTGCCGCCATCGTCCGTCCGCAGCAACCAGGCACGAAAAGCCGCAGAAGAGGACGACGGGAGCGCGGACGTGAGCTGCCCATAAAAGGTGCTCGAACTGTTCGGATCGAGCGCGAGCACGGCTCGCGGTTGAGGTGCGATCGGGAACTGCCACCCGTCGATGGGCGCTGGCTTCAGGCACTCGATCGACTCGGTCACGTCGTCCTCGGGCCGCAGCGGAGCTCCCCGACCGGGGCGAGGCTCTGTATCCTGAGGGGCGCCCGCGGCACCGCCATTCGAGTCCGCGCCGCCTTGTTCTCCGGCGCTTCCGGCGTCGGTTCGACTGCCCCCGTCGGCTCCACCGACAGCGCTACCGCCCGTCCAGTTCGTGCCGCCCTGATTTCCAGCGTTCCCTGCGTCGGCTCGGCGCCCTCCGGCCAAGACACCGCCAGTAGTTGCGTTTCCGGCCGCGCCCTCGCCAGCGGGTGTCGCATTGGTCTTGCCACACGAGAAGACGAGACCCAGCCAGCAACTCCACAACAACCGACGCGTCATCACCTCTTGTGGCGGCTCGCGCGCAGATCCGTCGAGATATCGCCAGGAACCCTGAACAGAGGCGGGCAGGCGCGGCCGCTTGGCTCGGCTTGGCCGCGCTCTGTTGCCCGGTGACGGGCTTGCCGAGCAGCGCGCCCTTTTCTGCGAGGCCAGCAAAGCCTACGCGATGCTCGAGCGCTCCTCGGTGGCTCAGTGGCAGCCGGGCACGTTGTCACCGGAGGTCATTGGCGCTGGTGCGCGGGCGGCACGCGTACGCGCCCGCGATCAGGTCCGGCGTTCGGATTCGAGGCGGTACGACTCGAGTGAGAGAAACCTTGCTCGCGAGCAAGCGGTCCAGGTCTCGTTTCAGGCTCTTTTCGGCTGCGTTCACTCCGCAGCCCGAACAGTCGACCTGTTCGAGTCAGACTTCCCGTGCGCTGATCTGCGAGTGGCAAGCTTTTTGCGATGAAGCCTTTCGTTGCAGCGGTTCCGATTCGGGCCGCCAGAAAGGTTGCATGTCAAGCGTGATCCCGTCTTCCAGTTCATCGGTTCAAAGCTCGTCTCTTACCGCGAAGTCGCGCCGGTCATTGCTCGCTCGCGGAGCGTCGCAGCGAGCGCTGTTGGCGCTCGTGGCGTCGCTCAGCGGAGTGGCGTGCGTTGCGCAAGATCTCGAAAACGCGGAAGCGGTGGATGAAGTCGAGCAGCCCGTAGTGCTGGGCACGGTCGAGCCGGATGACCAGTTTCCTTGGGTGGTGAGGGTGAACGGCACGCTCAGCTGCCATGGCGTCTTGATCGAGCCGCGCTGGGTGCTCACGGCGGCGCACTGCGTCTCCACCTCGTTCAGTGGCGTCACCGTCTCGTACAAGCGCACCAACTCGGCGACGGGCGTGACCACCAGCGCATCGCAGGCTACTGGCACGTCTTCGGTCTTCACCCACCCCAGTTACAATGCTTCGACGGCCGCGAACGACATCGCGCTGGTCAAGCTCAAGGCCCCGCTCGACCCGGATTTCGCGAACGACCCGCTGCTTCAGCAAGCCGATCTTCCAGCTGCCGGCAGCCTCGCCGGGGCCTCTATCCTGGTCGCGAGTCAGATTCGACACGACGCAACGCTGCCAGCGGGCAAGATGGCCGTTTTGCGTGGAACGGTTTTCGGGGATGGCACGACGAGCTTCTACGCCAAGTCGACGACCGCGTCGCTCTGCCCGGGTGACAGCGGCTCCGGGCTGATCTCGAATCAGAACGGGCGCAATGTCGTGGTCGGCATCGCGTCGACGAGCGCGAACACTACCGCGTGCAACGCGGCCGGAGCCGAGTTCGTGGGGACCAAGGTCTCCGCGTACCTGGACTGGATTCGTTCCTACACCGGCAGTGTGCAGACGCCGTACCGATACATTCAGCGATCGCGGCCCTTGAACGCTCCCGCGGCCGCGAGCTCGCCGAGCGGAATTTCTTTCCCGGCGCTCGGCGTGACGAACATCGTGTACCGAGATTCGTCACAGCGCTTGCACGAGCTCTGGCAGCAGGGGCCCAACGTCGGAACCAGCAACTTGACCGGGCTGGCGGGCGCTCCGGGTGCGGCTGGCGATCCGACCACGTTCCTTTCGAGCGACGGTTACGAGGTCGCGCTCTATCGCGGCAGCGACAACGAGGTGCACAGCTTGTATTGGAACACCGGCGCGGTCGGGCACGACGCGCTCAGCCGAGCTGCGGGCGCGCCGCGAGCGAGCAGCAACCCGCTAGGTTACGTGAGCCCGGATGGCTGGACCCACGTGATCTACCGCACGACCGCGGGCGCACTGGAGGAGCTTTACTGGTACGGCCAAGGCGGAGTCGGCCACGGTAGCCTCATGGTTCCCGGCGCGCCCTCGGCGGCGGCGGGCGACCCAGCCCCGTACGTGAACAGCGTCACGAACGAGAGTGTGGTGACTTACCGCGGCTCGGATAGTCACATTCACTCCCTGTACTGGACCACCGGCGCAGTTGGCCATGACGACCTGTCCGGCTATGTCCGGTCACCGAACGCCGCCGGGCGACCAACGGCCTACTACCGCGCCAACGACGACTCGCACCAAGCGGTCTATCGCGGCACCGACGGCCAGCTCTACGAAATCTGGTGGAACGGCGGAGCACCGGCTCAGTATTGGAATCTCTCCGCGTCGGCTGGCGCCCCGCCCGCGACCAGTGACCCGGCCTCTTACTACAGCGCGGCCACCAACACGAAACACGTGGTGTACCTGACCTCCGACGGCCACGTGCACGAGATCGTGTGGGTGCCGGGCGGCCCTCCCTCCCACGCTGACTTGACCGCGGAAGCCATGGCGCCGAGCGCGGTCGGTACGCCGAGCGCGTTCACGGTCGAGAGCCAACGCAGTCAACATGTCGTCTACCGCGGCACTGACAACCAAATCCACGAGATCCGCTGGCAGCTGCCCGCGCCGCGCGGCCGCATCTTTCAGGGGCCCATCGTCGTAGGCGGGGTGTTTACGCAAAACTAGTCGCGTCGAGAACCACGAGCTCATTGCGTGAACGAGGCGCGTGCCCTGCGGAGCAAAAGCTCCGCGGGGCACGCGCGCATTTTATCCATCGAAAGTGGGGTTCGTTCGCGGCGCGGTACTGGTCTGCTGAGCGCGATGCCGCTGTGGGCGCTCGCGGTGCTCACTGAAACGTCAGCGGGCTGGCGTCAGAAGGTTCCGTCTTTGCGTGGGTTGGTAATTTGCAGCACTCCGCTCGACTGGCGGCAGGCAAGATCCGCACGCAGATCCGTGTTGAAGTAGCCACCCACGACGCTCATCGCACCAGCGCACCATGCGCTGGTGCCAAGGCTGCTGGTGCCCGTGAACCTGCCCGAACTGTTCGCTAGCGAAACCGATAGTATCGATGCGGGATCGCGGCAAAGCAGGTCATCGCGGCCGTCGCCGTTGTAGTCGCCGGCATAAACGGCGGAGCCGCTCAGCTTGCACCAGTTGATGGTCGAAGACCAAACCGAGCCGGTATATTGCCCTGAGCTATTTGCCTGCAGCGACGCCGTAAACCCGGTCGCGTCGTGGCAAACCATGTCCTTGCGCTTGTCCTTGTTCAAGTCGGCGAGCACCAACTGGCCGCCGGCTTGTTTGCAGAAGTTCAGGGTTTTCGACCAAGCGTTGCTGGCCGAGAATTGCCCCGAGCTGCTGGCGAGAACGGTCGAAGTGTAACCCGTCGAATCGTGGCACAAGAGGTCGTCTCGACCGTCGCCATTGAGATCCCCAACCCACAAGCCCGCGCCGGCTTGATTGCACCAGGCGAGTGTCGCGGACCAGCTAGGACTCGGCAATTGGCCGGAGGCGTTGGCAGACGAGATGGAAGTAGCGCCGCTGGGATCGCGGCACAGCAAGTCGTCGCGGTGGTCCCCGTTGAAATCACCGACATAGAGCTTGGCCCCGCTCTGCGTGCAGTAGGTCGAGGCCGCCGTCCAGCCTGCACCCGTGAACTGTCCCGAATCGTTGGCGTAGGCGACCGACATAGACGTCGCGCTCTTGCACAAAAGGTCGTCTCGATTGTCCCCGTTGAAGTCTCCCGCAAAGAGCAGCGTCCCCGCCTGAGTGCAGAAGTCCAAATCCTCAGAAAAACTGGAACCCGACTCCACTCCGGCCAGCACGCTCGAGACACCGAGGATCGAGCTGACACGAACACCGTGGTTGTAGCCTTCGACGTCGTGACCCGTCGTGTGGACGGCGATCAGCTTGCCACTGGAGTCGAGGACGCCCGAGCCCGAGCTTCGCGCCAGGGTATCGACGTCGTAGCCGATCGTGTCCGTCGCGGGGTGGTTCAGGTGCCCTGCGTCGACCTGCTTGGGGCGACTAGCGGGGTGACCGATGATGGCCGCTACTTCGCCGCTGGTGGCGGTGGTTGCTCGCAGATCCGTCCAGTCGAAGGTGGCGCCGGGGTCACCCTTGAGACGCAAGATCGCGAACTCGAGAGCGTTGTAGTTGTCGAGATGATCGAGGACCTTGTCCACGGCGAACTGCTGCAAGGTCGTCCACGGCGAGCCTTCGCCTGCTGTGTACTCGTAGTTGAAGTACGCGGTCCACTGCTCCGGTACGTACCCGTAGCCCTCGAAACAGTGCGCAGCGGTGATGAAGACATTGGTCCCGATCAGAGTGCCAGTACAAGTAGCGATGTTCTCGTCCGATTCGTGGCTGATCGCCGCGACTGGACCCTTGTGCGCCGTCACGAAGCTCTTGGAGACGCCGCGTGTCCCGTCGTAGATGTTCACGTATTGGAGATTGTCCGGGCCCACGATGATTGCTTGCCCCTGCGCTGCGAGCGCTTCGTCCGCGGGTGCAGCCGAGCAAGCTCCGGCCAGCATCGGCAGCAAGATGATGGCAAACAACTCTCTTGAATGATTGTTAGGCATGATGACTTTCGAAAACCGGTGACCACTCATGCTCGTTAGAGGCTGCCGAAGGCCGTTCCTTCGCGCTGGCGGCTCCGCACCTGCCCGTGCTCGTGCTCGTGCTCGCCTTGGGCTGCGCGCGAGCTGGCCTCCCCCAAACGCTTTCGCTCTAGGTCACTTGCGCGTGGATTGCGCGCGGGCTCCCATACCGAGCTCATTCCGTAGACATGCTTGAAGCTCAGCAGCCCCTGGGCTCGAGTTGGTGATCACTGAATTGCCGCTGCCGCCTAGTACGACTGAACGGACCGCGCCCGATCGATCTCGCAGGTAGGCGTAGCAAGCAGCGACCCCGGCGTCGGAGGCAACTTGCCGCGATTCGATTCGACCCTCTCGGGCGGCTTCGACCTTCTTTACATTCGGGGTGGGCGGTTCGAGCACACGCGGCCGAAACCAAGATCGCTCCCAGCATACGGGCAATTTCCGCGGAACGGCGTGGTAGCTTCTGCCGTATGTTCACCGCACCGGTACTCATTGGCATCGCGCTCGCGCCAGTCATCGTCGTGCTCGGCCGGCTGTCGGGTCTCGACCGCGACCGCGCGCTCTACCCGGTCGCGCTCATCGTGATCGCGGCGTACTACGTCCTGTTCGCGACCATGGGCGGCGCGCAGGCGCTGCCCAGTGAGTTGATCGCGGCGTCGGTGTTCGTCGTCGTCGCGATTGTCGGGTTTCGCACCAGCCTATGGTGGGTCGCGGCTGGGATCACCGGTCACGGCGTGTTCGACTGGTTGGTGCACCCCAACCTGATCGTGAACCCGGGCATGCCGGTGTTCTGGCCCGCGTTCTGCGGGTCGATCGACGTCGCGCTCGGAGTACTCCTTGCCATCCTGCTAGTCCGCCGCGCAATCCCCGCGCGCGGCGACCCGCAGCAAGCGGTCGGCGCAACGAACTCCATGGCGCAGTAGAGCGTTGCCCCGCACCCGGCTCGCGCTCGGCTTCGGCTGCGCGCGACGCTGCGGAATACCCGAAGGGGTACGAGCTTGCATCCTCCGAAGGGCGTGCTCGCCCTTCGGACTGCGCGAGCCGCCGCGGCACACCCGAAGGGGTGCGCCTCCCGCTATGGGGAGCGTACTCATGTCATCGGCTGCCTGCAGGTGCCGTGGCTGGTGCATCGGCCTCCAGCACAGCGTCGCCGAAGTGGGCGACTTCCAGTTTTCGGTAGAGGCTCCGCTTCTTGTAACGATGCTGCTCCATTCTCCGAAGAATGTCGGAGAGTGCCTCCACCGCCTCGCCCACGAAGGGCCCTTTGTTCAGCATCACGCACTCGGCAGCGACGCTAGCGGCGGCGTCGGTGAGCTCGGCGCGCGACGGCACGCCGGTGCGCGCGAGCAAGTCGAGCACTTGCGTCGCCCAGATCGCCGGGACGTGGCTGGCCTCGCATAGCCAGAGAATTTCCTCCTGCACTTCGGCAAGGCGCTCGAATCCGACCTCGACGGCGAGATCGCCCCTCGCGATCATGATGCCGAGGGGCGGCCTGCGCAGGCCTTCCAGGATCAGCCGCGGCAAGCTCTCGAAACCGGCGCGAGTCTCGATCTTGAGCACGACTCCGATATCGGATCGGCCGAGCCGGTCGAGCTCCAGGTGCAGCAGCCGCACATCTTCGGGTGAGCGAACGAAGGAGAGGCTGACAGCATCCGCGTGTTGCGCCACGAAAGCCAGAGCCTGCTGGTCTTGTTCGGTCAGGCTCGGCAGCGCAGTCCGTGTGTCGGGCAGGTTGATGCCTTTCTCGGCGCGGAGCTTGACGACCTGCTTCTGAGTACGAGTGACGCGCAACAGGAAATCATCGCCGCCCGCCTCGACCTGCTCGACGACCGTGTGGATGTGCCCGTCGTCGAACAGCACTCGATGCCCGGCTGCCAGCTCGTCCAGCGCGGCGGGAAGCGAGCATGCGATGGTAGCGGGCTCCACGACGCGGCCCTCGCGATTGCGTTGTGGCGGGGTGCCTTCGATGGCGCGCCGGGTCAAGACGAGCCTGTCGCCGGTCTTGATGTCGATCGCGCGGGACCGATTGCCGACGACCTGAAGCGTCAGGTCGCGTTTCCGCTCCCCGTGGCGATACAGGCGGGCGTGCAGCTGCTCCTGGGCGTAGACCCGGGCAGTCGATACGCCGCGCAGCGTGTCGAGCTCGACGCGGTGAATGCGGATTTTGCGCTTCTTGCCGCGAGCGTCGCGGAAACGCAGCTGGTCTCCCTTGCGGATGCGCGCGAAGGCTATGTCGTCCAGGAGCAGTGTGGCTCCATTGTCCTCGATCAGCGGCGCCGACCCGCGCCTGATCGCGACCTGCGCCGGCGCCGTGACCTGGCCGATCTCGTTCCTTACCGGCTTCCAGGTGGCGATACGACTCTTGTCCGCAATCGGCCCAGTTCGGATCTTGGGACCAGCGAGATCCATGAGCACGCGGCACTCGATGCCGGTCTGTTTGCGTGCCTCGATGAGAGCGTCGATCATCTGACGCCACTCGCGTTCTCCCTCGTGGGCGCAGTTGATCCGGAGCACGTTCATCCCCGCTTGGAGCATCTTCAGCATCCAGGCCTGGTCGGCCTCTGCGGCCGACGGCGCCGTGACCATGATATAGACATGCCGGTCGTTCGGGCGAGTACCCAACAGTTCGCGAGTGTGTCGATGTAGATAGGCCTTGGCTTGCTCCGGCGAGGTGGCGCCGTGCAGCTTCTCGAGGCGAGAGAGCTCACGCCCGGCATCCTCGCTACCTTGCAAGGCGAGCGACTCGTACGCGCGCACGCACGCGGCCTGCACGCTACTCATGACACAACTCTCGGAACGCCCCAGCGAGGACAGGCCCAGAGTCGAAAGCTGGAGCTGTAGCTCGCGCAGGTCGCTCTGCCTCAAGGCCACGTAGTGCACCAGGTTTCGCGCGCCCTCCCGCTGATCCGGGGCCACTCGTCCAAGGAGCTCGCTCGTGTCGTTTTCGAGGGCGAGTAGTCTGCTTTGGAGGCCGACGAGCTCGCGCGCAACGGACGCCAAGAAACTAGTCCGGCACACCGGCGAGTGAGGGGACGTTAGGTTCAGCGCTTCGATAGGCTCAGTGCTCAAGGTGTACAGATAGCACCGGCTCGTGCTTCGTATTCCTCCGAAGCGGCTGCTCCTTCTCCGGTGGACGACTCGCCGCCACTGAATTATCACGCAAGGGTCACAAAATAGCCCGCTGACTTGCGCCAGGCGCCGAGGACAGGCTGCCGACTAGTCCGCACCCTTCGGTAGGGTTTGACCACGCCCGCATGGCAAGCCGGTTCGGCTTACTTCCGGCATGACGTCTCGGCTCCGTGCACACGTCAATGCGCCTCACTGCGGCGCCATGAGCCGTAGAAAGCGAAGCGCGTCGCCGAGCGCCGCGCCTGAGGCGGTGTTGTCGAATACGCACCAGACGGTCGTGTCTTCGGGTTCCCGTCGGACGCGATCGACGAGAGGTTTCAGGCGCTCCTCTCCATACTCGGACCAATAAGTGCGCGGCGAGCCGTGCCAGCGGAAGTATCGGAGCGAGGCGGCGCCGCCTGGCTCCTGGGCATCCTTCGGTCGAGGTGGATCGGCGGCGACCCGCGCGACTTGGTGGTCCGAGAGCAGCGAGCTGGCGCGCGGCGTGTACCAGCTCGCGTGCCGAGGCTCGCAGGCGACCGGGCCAGCGTGAGACGTGCGCAGGACGCGGAAGAAGTTCGCGACTCGACGGGCTTCGAAGGGCGCGCTCGCCGGCAGCTGCACGAGGATGGGCCCGAGCTTGTGGCGCAGGCCCGCCAGATCCTCGAAAAACTCGGTCAGCGCGGGGCGAGGGGAACGCAGCTCCGCCTCGTGCGTGATGGCGCGCGGGACTTTCACCGCAAAGCGGAAGGATTCCGGAACGCTATCGCACCAGCGTTCGAAGGTCGTAGCTCGGTGGCGGCGCGAGAACGTCGAATTGATCTCGGTCGCACCGAGTACGCTTGCATAGCGCTGCAGAGCCGATCCCAGGCTCGGAAGCGTGGGCGCGTGTTCGCGCGGGATGCTCCAACCTGCGGTTGCTACGAAGACGCGCGCCATGGACAGACGTCCTTTGACATTCCCGGACGAGCTCGACCAGGTGCGATTCGCACGCATTGGTGTGCGTCGCGGATGCACTGCGCATCCGGCTGGTCACTGGGGTGGCACCCATGTTGCACCCTGCGCCGCTCATGAAAGCACTCTGCTGGCACGGCCACGGCCGGTGTCCGGATCGATAACGTACCGAATCCGGTTTTGAAGGACGCTACCGACGTCATCGTTCGAATCACTTCGAGCGGGATCTGGTGAGCAAGCGACGCGCCTCGTGGCACGTCGCTTGCTCCGGAGTGGCGCATGAAAGCGCTGTCTTCCGGAGGCTCTCGTTGGTGGGGCGCGGTTCGAGCAGGAGCGGAGGCTGGGATCCTCGGCACCGCGGTGATGTCGCTTGCCATGTACGGGCTGCAGCGACTTGGACTACTGGGTCGAATGCCCCCGCGTACCATCGTGCGGAGGCTACTCGGAAAGCCGCGGTTTTCGCGCCCCTTGCCCATGGAGCGCGCGCTCAGCGCGCTCGCTCACCTGGGCTTCGGCGCCACACAGGGGGTCGTCTTCGCGCTGGCGCACGCGGCCAGCAACGGACTCTCGTTGAAGCCGAGCGCGCCACCCACGGCAAAGAGCGGCGTGCCGTTCGGACTCATGGTCTGGGCTGCCAATTATTGCGGCTTGCTGCCCGCGACTGGACTTTTCGCACCACCGTCACGTGATCGCCCCGGCCGTCCGACGTCGATGGCGCTTTCGCACGTGGTCTATGGCTGGGTACTCGGAGAGGTCCTGGGCCGCCGTGTGGCACATTGGAACGGCCGGCGCAGCCCGGAGCGCGTACTCATTCTTGGGGGTTCACGCGGACTCGGCCTGTTGCTCGCCAAGGAATACCTGCGTCGTGGCCATCGCGTGATCATCGCGGCACGTGACGAGGTGAGGCTCTCCCTCTCGGTCGACGTGCTTCGCAATTCCTTCCCCGCTGCGGATGTCAGCGCGGTTCGCTGCGATGTCGAGAACGAAGGTGAGCTGCGGGATGCGATCAGCGCCGCTCAGAGGCGGCTTGGCGGCATCGACGTGTTGGTGAACAACGCGGGCAAGATTCAAGTGGGTCCATTGGCGGCGATGACTCTCGACGACTTCGACCGGGCGCTGCGCGTGCACCTGCGGGCCCCACTCATCGCGAGCCTCGCGGTCATCGAAGAAATGCGCGCGCGGCGTTTCGGTCGCATCGTCAACATATCATCGATCGGCGGAATGGTGCCCGTGCCTCACCTGCTACCGTATGTCGTCAGCAAATTCGCGCTTACCGGCCTCTCGGAGGGCCTCCGCGTCGAGCTCGCGCAGGATGGCATCAGCGTCACCACGGTTTGTCCGGGATTGATGCGCACGGGCAGCACGTCTCACGCGACCTTCAAGGCTCAGCACCGGCTCGAGCACGCTTGGTTCGCTCTCAGCGCCGCGACCCCGCTCACGTCGATGAGCGCGCGGCGCGCGGCACGAAAAATCGTGGACGCCGCGGAACGTGGCGACTCAATTCTGGTTCTGTCCTGGCAGGCCAAGCTGCTCGCTGCCCTGCACGCGCTCGCGCCCAACCTGGTGCTCGGCGCGCTTTCGACCGTGAACCGCCTGCTGCCGAGCTTTGGCGGAATCGGCAGCGGCGCTCGCGAGGGCCGCCACAGCGCTTCTCGCTGGGCCCCTTCCTGGGTCACCACGCTGAACGATCGCGCGGCACGAGAACTCGGAGAAGTTCCTGGCCGAAGCTGAGCGCCGCGCGCGCGCCGGTCGTACTCCCCGGCTTGCGTCAGAGCGTTTCACCGCGGAGCCAGCGGAGAGCGAGCTCTTCCTCTTTGAACAGGCGGAAGCCGTGGCCCCCGGCCACGTCCGTCAAGATTTCGAATTGGCGCCCGACCCCGAAATTGAGCCCGTCATCCACCAGGCCGGCGAGACGTTCGATGTGTTGCGTGCGCACGAACTCCTGCACGATTTCCACAGACTCTTGGATGACATTCACGTCGCTCCCCGTCAGGTCGAGCCGGCGGTTGTCGAACAAGACCGCTAGGCCTGGCGTAAACGCGGGATGCGCGCCCAGCTCTTCGAACATTTGACGCTGTTGTCCGAGTTGGAACGGCCCGTTCGTGGTAATTCGAATCAGTTTGCCATCGTCCTGGAGCTCGATTCTCCACTCCATATCAGGTCTGCTCCTCAATGAGGTTCCAGTCTGGCCTTCCCGCTCCACCCGCCGCAACCGAAAGCAGCCGACCTAGATTCACTGCGAGCCACCTCGCGCAGAGGAAGGGATTGAGTTGCCCCCCACCGTGTCCACGGCGCGGGCAGGGCTCGACGTCAAGCTGCAAATGGAGCGTCTTCGGACTCATGGAGCCGTTCAACTACTGGCAACTCTCGCTCGGTTCCAGCGCAGCACACTCCTCGCTCGACACAGGCTTCAGCATCTGCATCCGGCACCCACCACGGCCTCTGACCCAGACCTGCGCTGCCTCGGCTTGCGGTAGGCTGGTCGGGCGTGCCAGCCGAGTCCTCGCTCGAACGCCCAAAGCGGACCGTATTGGTCAAGCCGTGCTCGTACTGCCGACAGTCCAGGCTTCGAACCCTTTCAGGAGCAATTCTAACGACTGCTCGTGGATGGTGCCCAACCTGAAGTGCTCTAGGCGCTGCAACGCCTGGCGGGTGACTTTGAAGTCGGGTTCGTCTGTCACCGCGCCTTTGAGCGATTCGAGACGTTCGTCTAGACCGGATGCTCCGGTCGGTGTGCGCATGGCAAACTCGACCAGCATTAGCCCGAGAGAGCCTAGGATGACGCTCGAAAGAGCCGTGAACGCTTGCTCCGCAGACATGCCTGCCGATTCCAGCTTTGCGAGCAACCGTTCCCGAGGCTGGCTCACCAGCGGCGGGGCGCTGCGCGTGAGCAATGGCGCCCAGTTGGGATGCTCGCCCAGCATTGCGCGAATCGATTCGCCCACGCTGACAAGGTCTTCTTGCCAGGTGCCGCAGTCGACTGCCGCAAACATGCGGCCTGCGACCTCGGCGTACATCATGTCCAAGAGCTCACTTCGGCTCGCGAAACACGCGTACAGCGACATCTGTGGGACTGCCAACCCCTCGGCGACGGCCCGAATGGTCAAACCATCCAGGCCCTCTCGGTCCGTCACTTGAAGTGCCGCGGCGACTACC
Source organism: Polyangiaceae bacterium (assembly GCA_035549735.1). GTDB lineage: Bacteria > Myxococcota_A > Polyangia > Polyangiales > Polyangiaceae > PMG-095. The sequence continues at coordinate 41,593 of DASZQI010000052.1, forward strand.
GCTTCTCGGGTAATAGCTCCTGGTGGACGACGCTGACGGTGAGGCACGACGGCAAGCCAAAGTGTGACTTAGGCGAGCTTGCCGAAGACTGAACATCGGCACAAGGGGCTCTTCCGTCCACTCGAAGAAAAAAAGCGCCCCGCGCGGCAGTCCTGTGCGGCCGCGCCACAGCCTGGGTCCTGCCGCCGCCGACCATGTACCAGCCGTGGGCATTGAGGCCGGGTCCGGACTGTAGGTAGAATCAAGGCCTTATCCAGGCGGGGCGTGACACGCGCGCAACGTCGGCGCGAATCCAGGGGCGAACATGGATCCGAAAAGGGTGGAGGAATTTGCTGCAGAGGAAGCCGAACGACTTTTTGTCGTTCGCAAGTGGCTGAACGCGCTCGAAGGCAGCGCCGAACCGAACATCGCGGCAACGATCGAGGCGCTGTACCGCGTTTTCTCCGAGCTCGAGCTGGCGGCGATCGCCGGCAACTTGGTCGAACAGGCGGAGCTGGCCCGCGACGCACAGACGGTCGTCGACCGCATTCGCGCGCATCGCCTGCCGGTCTCGACCTTCGTCCTCAACCTGCTGAGAGACGTTGTGGCGTGTTTGTCGCTGCCGGAGGTCGCAGCGGGAACCGCGGCGGTACGCCGCGCGATTGCAGATGTGACGGTGACCAACGACGCCGCGGAGTCCGATCGCACGGATCTCGAGATTTTCACCGAAGAATCTGGCGAACAATTGGAGAGCTGCCGGCGAGCCCTCGCTCGTTGGCAAGATGGTTTTGAACTCGAAAAGGAAGCGATCGACGCTGCGTTCCGGACCTTACACACCTTCAAAGGCAACTGCGGCCTGATGGGCCTGGCAACGCTGGAAGGACTTTCGCGAACGGCCGAAGACGCGCTCGGCGGGCTGCGTTCGGGCGAGCTTTCGCCGACGAACCAGTTGCGTGCCGGGCTCGTCGGATTGCTCACGACGTTGCAACGGGGATTGACCGAGCCGACTGAGACCGGTGACCACGCGCGACAGGCGTTGCTGCTGGCCGTGGCCGAAGCGCGAGTACGCGCCCGGGAAACGCGCCTCGGTGATCTGCTCATCGCGCGAAACCTCGTCGATCCGGTGCAGATTCAGGCAGCGTTAGCTTGGCAGCAACGGCCGCTCGGAGAAGTTCTGGTCGAGCTGCAAGCGCTGAGCCCGCAAGAGCTGGAGGAGGTGCTCAACGAGCAAAGGCGCTTGCGAGACGGCGCGCCCTCGTCAGCAAAGTCGCGAATCACCAGGCAATCGAGCGAAAAACGAATCGCCCAGGTGCAAGCTGACCGACTGACGGCCTTGGTCGAGCTCGTCGCCGAGCTAGGCCGGAAGGTCGACGATTTTACCTTTGCGGAGCCCGACCATGCGAGCGCGCCAGACTTGAAGGACCTAGCCTTTCGGACTCGCGAGGCCGCGGCACGTGTCCACCTGCTGCCTATCGCGAAGGCTTTCAAACGAGTTCAGCTCCTTGTCGACGATATGGCGCGAAAGCAGGGCAAATTGATAGACTTGCACAGCAGCGGGCTGGACCTCGAAGTCGAAGGCGCAACGCTCGAGTCGCTAGCGACGGTGCTGTTGCATACATCGAAGAACGCCATCGATCACGGGCTCGAGTCTCCGGAGGCGCGCGTGAAGGCGGGCAAACCTGCGCGCGGGCAGCTGCGAATCGCGTTCGCGCAAGCCGCCGGCACGTTGAACATTTCCATCTCCGACGACGGCCGAGGGTTGGATCGCGAGCGTATCGTGCAGCGCGCGGGCGAGCTTGGAATACCCCTCCTCAACGCCTCCGATGCACACGTCTTCGAGTTGATCTTTCGGCCCGGTTTCTCGACGTCCGAGCGCATTACTGATGCCTCGGGGCGTGGCGTCGGTATGGATGCGGTGCGCGGCACGGTAGAGGCTTTGGGTGGCTCAATCCGCGTCATGTCGCGAGCGGGAAACGGCACGACCGTCGCGGTCGCTCTGCCGCAACAAGTCGGGTACGAGGCGCCCCTCACGCAAAAGTCCGACGCGCTCGCGTCTACCGGCGAGCCGCTCGCCGCGGGGACCTGGCCGAGAGGCGGTCAGGAGCACGGGCGCTGAGCACAGTGACTTACATGCGGAACGCTGGCCAGGCGCTTCGTATAAAAATCAAATTCGTACGCTATCTGAGTTAAGCGCGCGCATTTCGCACCGTTAGGTCCATCTGACCGCCGGCTCCAAGGGCACGCCCAACTGGCATCCCGGTCACGCGGCAGAGCTATGCGCAGCCCCCTGGGTCCGCGCGAAAGGTGAGGTTTGTTCCAATGGCATTCGCTACTTCCAGCCCCCCCCAACGCCCCGACGCTGCTGGCTCAGAGACGGACCGTCTGGAGCTAAATGATCTGCGTGGCCAACTGGCTGCCATCGGCCGCTCTCAAGCAGTGATCGAGTTTGAGATGGACGGCACGATCATCGCCGCCAACCAGAACTTTCTGGATGCATTGGGCTATCGGCTCGAAGAGATTCGCGGTCAGCATCATTCGATGTTCGTCGAGCCGACCCAGCGCGCGACGCTCGAGTACAAACAGTTCTGGGCCGACCTCGGCAAGGGGAACTTCCGCTCCGCAGAATACAAGCGCATCGGCAAGAACGGTCGAGAAGTCTGGATTCAAGCGAGCTACAACGCGATCCTCGACGAGCATGGCAAGCCGTTCAAGGTCGTGAAGTACGCGACCGATGTCACGCCGCAGAAGCTCAAGAACGCAGAGTTCCAGGGCCAGATCGAGGCTGTCGGCCGAGTACAGGCGGTGATCGAGTTCGAACTCGACGGGACGATCCTGACGGCCAACGAAAACTTTCTCAAGACGCTCGGCTACAAGCTCGAGGAAATTCAAGGCAAGCACCACAGCATGTTCATGGATCCAGCTGTGCGCGCTGGCGCGGACTATCGACAGTTCTGGGCCGAACTGGCCGATGGCCGATTCCAAGCAGGCCGCTTCAAGCGAATTGGGAAGGGCGGCCGCGAGGTCTGGATTCAGGCTTCCTACAACCCCATCCTCGACCTCAACGGGCGTCCCTTCAAGGTGGTCAAGTTCGCCACCGACATAACCGCCGAGGTGGCTCGCGAGCAAGTCAACGTCCGCTTCGCGTCGATGACGGAAAACAATCCGATCGGCGTCGTGTACGCCGACACGGACTTGATCATTCGCTACATGAACACGGCAGTAAAGACCATGCTGCGGCCGCTCGAGAGCCACCTGCCAGTCAAAGTCGACGACATGCTGGGGAAGTCGATCGACGTCTTTCACAAGAACCCCCAGCATCAGCGCCGCGCGCTCTCGGATCCACGAAATTTCCCAATTGAGGCCAAAATCCAGCTCGGGCCTGAGTGGATCGCGTTGTTCGTGTCGGGCACCTACGACGAGCAACGCAACTATCTGGGTCCGACGGTCACTTGGACCTTAATCACCGACAAGGTGGCGGCAGAGACGCGCGAAAAGCAGATGACCGAAAGTCTGCGTGGCACGCTGGATACCGTCTCGAAAAATGCTCAGTCGCTGGCTTCGGCGTCAGAGGAGCTTTCCATCGTTGCCCAGCAAATGAGCGCCAATTCGGAGGAAACGGCGGTTCAGGCCGGCGTCGTCTCGGGCGCATCCGAGCAGGTGAGCAAAAACGTACAAACCGTCGCTGCAAGCGCGGAGGAAATGAACATTAGCGTTCGCGAAATCGCCAAAAATGCCAGTGAGGCGGCGCGCGTAGCAACGTCGGCCGTGAAGGTGGCCGAAGACACCAATCGCACCGTCACGAAGCTCGGCGCCAGCTCGGTAGAGATTGGCAAGGTGATAAAGGTCATCACGTCGATCGCTCAACAAACCAACCTGCTGGCGCTGAACGCAACCATAGAGGCTGCGCGCGCGGGCGAGGCTGGCAAAGGCTTTGCCGTCGTTGCCAACGAGGTCAAGGAGTTGGCCAAGCAGACAGCCGTCGCGACCGAAGACATCAGCCAGAAGATCGAAGCGATCCAGAACGACACCAAGGCGGCGGTCAGCGCGATCTCGCACATTGGTCAAATCATCGGTCAAATCAACGAATTTCAGACCACGATAGCCAGCGCCGTGGAGCAACAGGCTGCCACGACGAACGAGATCGCGCGCAGCGCCAGCGAGGCCGCGCGCAACAGCAACGAGATCTCCGGCAATATCGCGGGAGTATCGGCGGCCGCTAAGGATACGACCGAGGGTGCGAACAACACCTTGAGTGCCGCACAAGAGCTCGCCCGCCTGGCCTCGGAGCTGAAGACCGTCGTCATCAGCGGCACGAACGGTCGCTAAAGGTCCTGGCGCCGTAGCTTTCGAGGTGTAAGCGATGCAAGAAGACGATGAGGTCGTTCGAGAGTTCCTAATCGAGAGTCGAGATAACCTCGATCAACTCGACCGAGAGCTGGTCGCGCTGGAGGAGGATCCGCACTCTCAGAGTCGGCTCTCCAGCGTGTTTCGAACGATTCACACGATCAAGGGCACGGCGGGTTTCTTCAACTTCAAGAAGCTCGAGGCGGTGGCGCACGTTGGTGAAACCCTGCTGAGTCGCCTGCGCGACGGCGTGCTCGTATTGAATACCGAGCGCACGACGGGCCTGCTCGCCATGGTGGACGCCATCCGCACCTTGCTGGTGCAGGTGGAGCAGACCGGAGGCGAAGGCCCAGGTCACTACGGCGCGCTGATCGAGGCTCTGGCGTTGCTCGCGGACGACGACACGGCGGCTGCCGGGAGCAAACTCCTTTCGCAAACAAACGCCGGTGCTGCGCGAAGGGCGAGCATCGGGGCTCCGCCCAAGCCCGAGACCAAAGCGCCGCTGCCGACGCCGGGCTCGGAAGGCGCTCCTGCAGTAGCACCGGCCAAGCCCGTTGGCGAAGAGGTACGGGCGCACGTCGACCCGCGCATTCGTGTGGACGTCGGCTTGCTGGACCGGCTGATGAATCTGGTTGGCGAGCTCGTGCTCGCGCGCAACCAGCTCGTCCAGCACGCCGGTGGCAGCGGGGACGCCGCGCTGGTCACGACCTGTCAGCACCTCAATCTGATAACCAGCGAACTCCAGGAGGGCGTCATGAAGACGCGCATGCAGCCGATTGACAATGTGTGGAGCAAGTTCCCCCGTGTCGTTCGGGATCTGTCGCACAGCTGCGGCAAACAGGTCGTACTCGAGATGGACGGAAAGAGCACCGAGCTCGACAAGACGATCATCGAGGCGATCAGCGATCCGCTGACCCACTTGGTCAGAAACTCCGTCGATCATGGTATCGAGTCGCCCGAGCAGCGCGTGGCGGCCGGCAAGCGCGCCAGCGGGACGCTCCGCCTCAGAGCGTTTCACGAAGGCGGTCGTGTGAACATCGAAATCGCCGACGATGGGCGCGGCATCGACCCCGAGCGGGTTCGCGCCAAAGCAGTGGAACGCGGACTGATTACCCCCGATCGCGCTCGTGCGCTGTCGATGCACGAATCGATCAACCTGATCTTCTTGCCTGGCTTCTCGACGGCCGAGCGGGTCACGAACGTGTCGGGGCGTGGCGTAGGCATGGACGTCGTCCGCAGCAACGTCGAGAAGATTGGCGGCAGCGTGGAGGTGGAAAGTCGCTTGGGCCACGGGACGGCAATTCGCATCAAGATCCCGCTCACGTTGGCGATCATTCCAGCCCTCGTGGTTTCTGCCAGCGGCGAGCGCTTCGCGATTCCGCAGGTCAACCTCGTGGAGCTCGTGCGCTTCGACGCCGAGCAGGCCCGCACCGCGATCGAATGGCTACATGGTGTGCCGGTATTTCGGCTGCGCGGCAATCTGCTCGCGCTGGTGCAGCTCAGCGATGCCCTACGCTTGCCCCGGCGGCAAGGGGACGACTTCAACATCGTCGTCCTGCAAGCTGATGACCGGCAGTTTGGACTGCTCGTCGACCGCATCAACGACACCGAAGAGATCGTCGTCAAGCCGCTGACACGAGAGCTCAAGGGGCTGAACATGTACGCCGGCGCGACCATCATGGGTGACGGCCGCATCGCCTTGATTTTGGACGTCCTGGGGCTCGCCGAACGAGCCGAGGTGCTGGCAACCCAGCAACCCGCGAACGACGCTCTGACCAAGGCTTCAGCGGCGACTCAGGTCGAGCGGTTGATCTTGTTTCGTACTGGTGCGGGCGCTCGCATGGCGCTTCCGTTGGCTTCCGTGGCGCGGCTCGAAGAGTTCGTCCGCAGCAAGGTGGAGCGCGTGGGTGACGAGGAGGTCGTGCAGTACCGCGGTGAGATCCTTCCACTCGTGCACCTGTCGCATTTCTTCGGCGGCGATCAGGGCGCGGCCGACCCGCTGCAGGTAGTAGTTCACAGCGACCACACTGGTAGCGTGGGCTTCGTGGTCGAGACCATCGACGACATCGTGGAGGGGGCGATCGGAACCCATCGCCAAGGCGGACGCCGTGGAGTTCTGGGTTCGGTCGTCGTGCAAGGGCGCGTGACCGAGCTGTTGGACGTGAAGGCGGCGCGAGCCAACACCGCCGGGAGGCATTGATGTCGGAAACGACTCAGTTTTGCACGTTCGTGGTGGACGACTTGCTGTTCGGCGTGGATGTCACGCGCGTGCAAGAGGTGATCAGGTTTCAGGAAATGACGAACGTGCCACTCGCTCCACGTATGGTGCGTGGGCTCATCAACCTGCGGGGTCAGATCGTGATGGCGGTGGACTTGCGCGAGCGCCTATGCTTGCCGGCGAGGCAGTCGGACGAGTTGCCGATGAACGTAGTCATCCGCGGCCTGGACGGCTCGGTGAGCCTTCTCGTCGACAGCATCGGTGACGTGATCGAAGTGAGCGGTACGTCCTTCGAGGCCCCTCCGTCGACCATGCTCGCTGCACACCGGCAGGTCGTGGACGCGGTCTGCAAATTGCCGAATCGCCTACTGTTGGTCTTGGACCCCGAGCGAGCGCTCTCACTCGGCTCGGAGCCGGCTTCCGCGCAGGTTGGGGCGTTACAATGAGATTCGTAGAACCCGGTCCGGGTGTCTCGGGTATCGCCGCGCGGCGTGCGCTCGTTGTCGACGACTCGAAGGTCATGCGCACCATTTTACGACGCACTCTCGAGGGACGAGGCTTCGAGGTAATCGAGGCGGAAAATGGTCGGAGGGCGCTCGAGAGACTGACGATGATGCGCATCCCCGAGCTAGCGCTCGTCGATTGGAACATGCCGGAAATGAACGGCATCGAGTTGATCTGTGAGCTGCGTCGTGACCCCAACTACGACGCGATGCTGGTGATGATGGTGACTACCGAGACAGAGACGGAGCAAGTTCAGCGCGCTCTCAACGCTGGAGCCAACGAGTACGTGATGAAGCCATTCTCGGAGGACATCTTGAGCGACAAACTCTCGATGTTGGGATTCGAGGCACCATGAGCGAGATCCGCGTATTACTCGTGGATGATTCCACTCTCGCCCGCAGGATGATGGTGACTGCTCTGGCGAATCACCCTGAGATCGAGGTCGTCGGTTCGGTGCCTACGGGTGGATTGGCGCTCATGCGCCTCGAGGAGCTGCGCCCCGACGCGGTCATCCTCGACGTCGAGATGCCAGGGATAGACGGTGTCGAGACGTTGAAGCTAATTCGGGCGATAAAACCCAAGCTGCCGGTCATCATGTTCAGCGCGCTGACCGAGCGCGGCGCCGAAGTCACGGTTCGTGCTTTGGCAGCGGGAGCGAGCGACTACGTCTGTAAGCCGAGCGCGGTGGAAGAACGCTCTGCGCAGAGCGTCGTCTCGGGAGAGCTCGTTCCCAAGCTGCTGGCGCTGTGCGGTCGCCGCTCGATGCGGGAAATACCGATTCGCAGAGACGAGAGGCGAGTGGTTCCCGGGCCCTCTGTCGACCGGGTGGAGATGCTCGTGATCGCGTCGTCCACTGGGGGGCCTAACGCGCTGGCGGTTTTGTTACCGCTCTTGCCGCCGAGGCTCCGCGTGCCCGTAGCGATCGTTCAGCATATGCCGCCGGTGTTCACGCGCTACCTCGCTGAGCGCATCACGGCCGCTGGTCCGCTAGCTGCGCAGGAGGCCGCTGGTGGCGAGCCACTCGAACCGGGAAAGGTCTGGGTAGCGCCCGGCAACTACCACCTCGAACTGGTGTTGCGTGACGGCGACGTGCAGACGGCGCTTTCTCAAGCGCCGCCGGAGAACTCCTGTCGCCCGGCGGCAGACGTTCTATTCCGTTCGGCGGCCAAAATCTTCGGCCAGCGGGTGCTCGGCGTCGTGCTCACCGGGATGGGTCAGGACGGCTTGAACGGGGCTCGCGCGATCGTTGACGCGGGAGGCAAGGTCTTGGTGCAGGACGAAGCGACAAGCGTGGTTTGGGGTATGCCAAAGGCGATCGAACAGGCTGGCCTTGCGGAAGAAGTGCTGCCGCTCGAGCACCTCGCGCACGCCATTGCCTTGCGGTGCGGGCAATTTCCCCAGCTCACGCAGGGGGGCGCAGCACTGTGACCCTCGCGGCGTCGGCGTTCGATCACATTCGCCAGCTCGTTCGCGCGCGCTCAGCGATCGTGCTGGACGACGGCAAGGAGTACCTCGTGGAAGCACGCCTCGCGCCAATCGCCAAATCTCGAGGGTATCGCAACATCGAGGAGCTTTCGGCGGAGCTCACCCCCGCTCGTCCAGAGCTGATGGATGAGGTCGTGCAGGCCATGACGACCAACGAGACCAGCTTCTTCCGCGACCTTCACCCTTTCGAAGCGCTGAGGCAGCACGTCGTGCCCGACCTGATTCAGCGACGCGCAAAGCAACGCGCGCTGCGCATCTGGTGCGGCGCGTGCTCGAGCGGTCAAGAGCCATACACCATCGCGATCTTGCTGCGTGAGCACTTTCCGGAACTTGCGTCATGGAACGTGACCATCATCGGGACCGACCTTTCGAACGCGATGCTGGAAAGAGCGCGAGCGGGCTCCTACCGCCAACTGGAAGTCAATCGTGGGCTCAGCAGCGAGCAGCTGCTGAAGTACTTCGAGCGTTCAGGGCTAGACTGGCGTCTACGGGCGGATATCAGAAACGCGGTTCAATTCGAGCACATGAACCTCGTGACGCCCTGGCCCGTGACACCGCCTTTCGACATCGTGTTCTTGCGCAACGTGCTGATCTACTTCGACGTCGAGGTCAAACGGAGCATCCTGGGGAAGGTCAACAAGCGATTGACTCGGGACGGCTACCTGTTCCTCGGGGGTGCCGAGAGCACGATGAACATCGACCCAGCTTTCGATCGCGCGCCGTTCGAACGCGCGGGCTGTTACCGGTTGACGTCCGCGTAAGGAGCGGTGGTCGCTATGTATCGAGAAGAGCTAACGCAGATCGCGCAAACCATCTGGGAGTCAGTGCTGCAGATGCCGTTGGAGCCTGCGGCAGAGGACTCGGCCATTCGAGAGCCAGCCACCTTGATAGCCACTATCGGCTTCAGCGGCGCCTGGGAGGGTGAGGTGCGCGCAATACTGAGTGAGGCCCTGGGCCGCCGTATGGCGGGAGCCATGCTGGATTCCGAGCCGGACGCGCTCGCGCATGAAGACGTGCTCGATGCCGTGGGAGAAATCATCAACATGCTTGGCGGCAATGTGAAGGCGCTCTTGCCGCCACCCTGCCAGCTCTCGCTGCCAAGCGTTTCGAGCCAGCCGGTTGCTCCGGCGGCTCCCGAGTGGGTCAAGGAAGCGCTTCACTTCAGCTGCCAGCGACACCCGATCGAAATCGTGCTCCGCGCGGCTCCCATGCACGCAGAAACCATCTAGTGGAACGCGCATCGAAAGTGGCTTTATTATGCCGAAACGCAAGATCTTGATAGTGGACGACAGCAAGGCAATGCGGCTCATTGTCCGGCGCGCGGTGCGCCAAGCTGGGTTCGAGGACGTAGAAGTGACGGAAGCGACCAACGGTCAGGAGGCGCTGAGCGCACTGCAGTCCACACCGGTCGATCTGGTGATCTCCGACTGGAACATGCCGGAAATGTCAGGAATCGAGCTACTGAATCAGCTGACTGCTCGGGGCCTCAAGGTGAAGTTGGGCTTCATTACGACCGAAGGCACGCCCGAGATGCGGGCCGTCGCGGCGACCGCTGGCGCAGTGTTCTTGATCGCCAAGCCCTTCACCCCCGAGCAGGTACAGCAAATCGTCGGGCCCTTCTTGGCTTGAGTGCGCGCTTCCTGCCTCCTCCAAACGTCGTGCTCGCCCTTCGGGCTGCGCGCGCCGTGGAGGGAGGCCGTCAATGTCCGTCTCGTGTCATCACTTTGCAATGTGAGCGCGCGCGAGTCCGCGCACGTGGGCGCGACGGTGTCCGCCTCCTTGGCCCTCCTCCGCCTCCGGCCTCGACCAGCGGTGCAAGCTCCGCGCTGCGCCGTCATTCGGGCTCGGTGGGCGGCACTGTCACGGATCCTGCGCCAGTGAGGGTGAAGCCCGGCTGCTCCGCCGGGCCAGAGGCTTTTGAACCAGCCTGACGACGCGGCGTGGGCCGCCTATCTCTCCGGACGTTCCCATACGGCCCGAGGGAGCCTTCCGAGCGGGATTCGCATGGTGCTGTTGAGCGACGCCTTCCGCAATAGGCAGCAGCAGCCGCTCCAATAGGGCGCCACCGACGCGAGGCCGTCGATTGCTGTCCCTCGACAGGGGGTGACGCGGGTTTTGTACATTCCTCATGATCTATGCGCCCGACCGGCAGAGCCGTTCGTATTTCGCCCGGTTGCTCGAGGCGAAAATGAGCGGGAACGTGCCTTTATCACCGCGTTCTCGTTGCACCTCGTCCGCTGGCCCAGCGAACGCCCGCGTCGACTGCTCGCCTTGAAGCCTATTCTGGAGCAACGCGCGGACCTGTCGCGGCAAGACCCTCCCATCACCGACAGGGCCGCCGACCCCTTGACGTTCGACGCGCTCTTCGAGGAGTGGTTCGACCGTGTCGCGAGCTGGGTGCGAGCGCTGGGCGCGCCCGAGTGTGACGAAGACGATCTAGTCCAAGATGTGTTCCTGGTGGTCTACCGGCGACTACCAGACTTCGACGGCGAGAATCTGCCGGCCTGGCTCTATCAAATCGCGCGCCGCCGCGTGCGCGACTTTCGAAGCCTGACCTGGATTCGTCACGTGTTCACGAGGGCCGTGCCGATCTCGACCGAGCTCGTGCTGACTGCGCCCAGCCCCGCCGAACAGCTCGAGAGCAAAGAGCACGTCCAGCTGCTCTCCGACCTGCTTGGAGCTCTCAATCCCGATCAGCGCGCTGCTTTCGTACTGCTCGAGATCGAGGGCTATACCGGGGCAGAAATTGCTCGTCTGCAAGGTGTTCCGCTGAACACCGTATGGGCGCGCATCCACAGCGCACGCAAACGCCTGCAGAAGGAAATCGCCAAGCGCGAGCGCCACCTCGGCCGCGGCCCTTGATCATGCATGCCGAATCATCGACTGGGCGGCGGTCGGCAGTGCGTGCCCCGAGCCAACGCCGCCGCCCGCTCGCGGCTCGCGTTCGATACTGGCGAACATTTTGAACACGAGTGGCAAGCTGCTCGGGATGCCCAGACGGCGTCGATGACCTCGACCGTAGCGCGACCGTCAGCGTAGCTGAGGATGAGCTCGACGTGCCGCCCTCTGGTCGAGCACCTCGAGGCATTGTGCGGCAGGTTCCCGACAATTTGGGCGACCTGGCGAAAGATGAAAGATGTTTCGAAGAGGAACCATAGTCATGGGAATGGTTCCGTCTTCAGTGATCGAAACGTAGCGACGGAACGGCATTTGCCACGCTATGAGCGTTTCGTCTCACAAGGGTGATAGAGGCTCTGCGCGTAGTCACCCGCAGGAACGGGTTGGTGGCCTCGCTCTGGTTGACCGCCCGGTTACACCCGAAGAAAAGCTGCATACACGCCTGGCCCCGACCGTGAATCGCCTGGTGTGGGCCTTCCTGCGCGCAGATCCAGAGCGAGACGACATTGCGCAGGAGATCTTCATCCGCATCTTTCGCGGCGCCGCCAAAGTGCGGGACCCAGACAAGCTCGAGCCCTGGGCCGCCCGCGTTGCCATGAACTGCATCAAAAATGAGTTCCGGCGTAGACGATTCCGGCGCTGGGTCTCGTTGACCGCGACGCACGATCCCGAACACACCCGCTGTCACGAGGACTTCGAGGGTCGCGAGCTATTGCAGCGCGCGTACGAATTGCTCGACAAACTTCCGCTTCGAGAACGGCTGCCCCTGACGCTTAAACTACTCGAGAACGCCGATCTCGAACGCATCGCCGAGCTGTGTGAGTGTTCCGCGCGTACCGCCAAACGCCGCCTGAAATCCGCTCGAGAGCGCTTCGAAAGGCTGGCCCGGCAAGACCCAGCCTTGGTTAGCCGCCTGTCTTCGTGCGCCGGGAAATCGGAGGACGGCGATGGCTGACATCGACCCACTCGAATCGTTGGCGGCCGAGCTTCGCAAGCAGCTGGGTTCACCAGGCGAGGGCTGGATTCAGGCGCAGCGTGCGCGTGTGTGCAGCGCAAAGCCACCGCCCTCCCGCCCCGGACGCTCGGCTAGCGTCATCCTGGCTCTCTCGGCGCTGACGGGGGTCGCCGCGGTCACCGCGGTCGCGCTAGTGCGTGAAGGCTTGCAAGAGCCGTCCGGTGCGGCAAGCTCCGAGGCGGACGTCTGGATGAATGGAGACGTGACGTCGAGCCCATATCGTCTGACCGACGGCAGCACGATCGAGCTCGAGCGAGGCGCTCAGGGACGCCTCTCGCTGCGCAGCGAGCAAGTGGGCTTCGACCTTCAGCAAGGCGAAGCCCATTTCGACGTGACCCACCGCCCTGGGCAACACTGGACAGTCGTCGTGGGCGAGTATCGGGTGGATATAGTCGGAACCCGGTTCTCGATCCGACGGCCAGAAAATGACGGCCTCGAGGTACGAGTCGAGCACGGCATTGTCTCGGTTCGAATCCCGAAGCGAAGCGATGCCATCACGCTGCACGCGGGCGAGCGGCTCGCCGCTCGAGCTGGAAGGGTGTTGGTCGAGCGTTTCGGAGAAACCGTTGCGCCGCCTGCAGGCTCCGTGGCAACTCCCTCGCTGGCCCAGGGGCGACTTTCCGAACCCTACGCGGTAGCGTCTGCAGGCCGGAGTGCGGCCAATGCGCATGTGGCCGCCTCGGATGCGGCCGGGCCTGCCGACTCTGGTTGGCAAAAGCTCTATCGCGAGGGGCGGTATGAGCTCGCGCTGGCCGCTGCCAAGCGAGCAGGCGTCGACCGCTCGATCCGCTCACTGGGGGCCGAGGCGCTCTCCGAGCTCGCGGACACGGCGCGGCTAGGCGGAGATCCCGCGCTGGCAATCCAGGCGCTCCGAGTGATCGAGCAGCGCTACCCGAATTCTTCTACGGCGATTTCAGCACCGTTCTTGCTCGGCCGGATCTACGCCATGAAAGGTGACCGCAACGCCGCAATCACGGCATTCGAGCAGTACTTGAGTAAGGACTCTCGGGCCACCTACGCTAACGAGGCGATCGGTCGGCTAATGGGCCTCTATTCTTCTCGCGGTGACGCTCTCGATGCGGAAGAGATGGCCCGGCTCTACCTGGCGCGAGCACCGCACGGTCCTTATCGCCGACAGGCTGCATCGCTCGTTCATGAGCGCTAGGCGTGGCTTGCGCGTTCAAAGCCATCAAGAGCGAGAGCTTGGTAGCGCGACGTCACTCCTACTGAATGACCCAGTCGAGGATTGCATCGAACGCCTTGAGACCGTCGGCGTTCAGGTTGGCCGCGAGCGCCTCACGGATCGCGAAGCCGGCACGCCGCGCGGGAGCAACCATGGTGGTCATTTGCGCTCCCTTCTCGTAGCCGAAAACCACGACATGGCTCGAGTCACCGGGCATGGTCGCCGCTTTGATGGCCGCGGCAGCAGGCGTACCCCAGCCGAGTTCGCCCCCTTGGCTGGCGATTTTGACGGTGCCGGTCAAGGAGCCCAGCAGCGGGCTGGGCGTGGTCGAGATGACCATTTGTGAGATCCCCGCGTCGTGGCCGCCATCGCTCGCCATTCCCATCAGCTTGAACTCGGCGTCCTCGACGCACAACACCGGAATGGCGATGTCTTTCAATTTTGCCTTCAGCGGCCCCGACTCCGCGCTGCTGGAGATCACGACGAGCGCGGAGCCCGCTACCGAGTTCGCCGTAACGGCGGCGTCACTAACGACGGTGACCATTGAAAACCCGCGCGCCTTCATGCGCTCGAGCATGACCATGTCGCCGGCCGTCGCGGTGCCGGCGCCGCGCACCACCATCGTGCCTTTCAGATTTGTCGCCCCGCCCTTTCCCCCGCCAGCGCCGCCCTGCCCGCCGCCCATGGCGCCCGCGCTACCGCCGGTGACGGACGTGCCACCCGCGGATACGCCGCCCCCGGAGTTCGCTCCGCCCGAGGAGGCGGCGCCACCCGTCGACGCGCTGCCCCCGGTGCCGACCGAACCGCCCGTGTCCGATGAACTGCCGCTTGCTCCAGAGACGCCTGATGCACCACCTGAAGTTTGGATTCCGCCGCTGGTGGGCGTGCCACCCGAAACAGCTACGCCACCCGTGGTCGAGACGACGCCGCCCGTTGCCGGAACGGTACCTCCAGTACTGTTGCTGCCTCCGGTAAGCGCGTCGCCACCCGTCGAGGTTGCGCCGCTGCCGTTCCCTCCGGTACCGCCCGTCCACCCGGGCGGCTCTGCGGAGCAGGCGATCACGATCGCGCCAAAAAACAACCAGGCCGGCGAACACGACCTGTTCGAGAGGCTGCGCTTCAAGCGAGTTCCAAGCCTTGGAACGGTCCGCAATCCTTCACCGCACCAAAGCCCGGCACCGGATCGCCCATGATGTGATGAATCGTGCAGCCGAGACGCTGATGAACCTGAGTGCCGGAGCTCGCCACGTAGCCGGTGCGTTTGAGCTTTCCAGCGGCGCCCCCGATGAACACAATCGGAACGCCATTGGTGCCGTGCGGCCCCGTCGCGAGCTCGTTTCCCCAAACCACCAGCGAATTGTCGAGCGCCGTAGCGCCATTGGCTTGCGGGAACCCGGCGAGTCGCTTAGCTAGGTCGGTGAAGAGCTCGGTGTGATACTGGTTCACGCCAACCATCACGCTTGCCGCGGTGGCATCGCTGCCGTTGTCCTTGTGCGCGATCTCATCGTGAAAATCCGCGCGCATTCCGGGCAATTTCAGCCAATTGTAGTGAAAATGCTCGCCGCCACGGCCGAGCTGAAAAGTGAGCACCCCGATCAGATTGCAGGCCACGGCGTTGGCGATGAACTCCATGAACAGTCGCGTCAACGCGTCGGCGTTGGCTTCGTTGCCTTGACCGCCGGTCGGAACGCCCGTTTTCGAGGGCTTCATCGTGCTGCACGAGGCGGGGGTCGCCGGGTTGGTCGTCATCGACGATGACAGCCGAGTCTCCAGATCTCTAACAGCAGTAAGATGTGCGTCGACCTTGATGCGCTCAGCGGCCCCCAGACGTCCCTGCAACACAGTCAGATCCGAGGCCACCGCGTCGAGTATCGACTTTCGCTGCGCAAGCCGGCGGGCGACGTCGTTCGTCCCGCCAGGCGTCGTGGGAGTTCCGCTCAGTGATCCGAAGACTTTGGCGTACAGCGCATAGATATCGGTTTCGCAGGGCACCTGCAGCCCCGCCGACGCGCAAGACCACGACGCCCGCCCGGCGTTGATCAGTCGATAGTCTGCCGCCGTTACGCCGCAATGAATGCTCTTGAACGGCTGAGTAAACGTCAGCTTCTTGATCAAGATTTGGTCGACAGAGGGGCCGCCCCCTGCGGGCGCTCCTTTCGAAATGTTGTCGACGCCCGAGTAAAGACCGTGCCAACCCCAATCGTGTCCGTTGCCCTGCGGCGAACCTTGCAAGTTCAGGTTCACGCCCTTGATCAACGTGGTCTTCGGGCCCACCTGCGGGTCACTCAGCATTTTTCCCAGAATTGGCGAGGTAAACGTGCTTCCGGTGGGCCAAAAACTCGCTTGGTTGGTGCCGTTGGTTTGCATGAGCAAGACCAGGTTCGGGCGAGTCGCAGGCGCTTGCGCGAACGCCTCTTTCAGAAACGCAGGAACGAGCAGCGTCGAGCCTGCAGCACGCATCAGCGTGCGCCGGGAGAACTCAAAGGAGCTCATCGGTCCTCCTTCCTGTTCGCAAAGCTCGGGTGAACCACGTAGTTCAGCACCAGGTCTTTGATGCGGCCGCCGCCCTGCGCGAATTTCGCGCCCCAGTCTTGCACGACGCAAGCGTCGCTGGGTGACGTCGGTCTGGCTTGCGCGAACTTGAAGAAATGCTCCACCATGCACGATTCCAACATCTTGCTCTGAGCGAGCAGCAGCGAAAGCTGCGCCGGGCCTTCGAACTTGCCGCCCACATCCGCGCCCGAAAGTTCGCCGCTCGAATCCACGGGCAGCCCATTTTCTTGAGTTCGAAAGCGGCCGAGGCCGTCCATCTGCTCCAAACCAAAGCCGATCGGGTCGAACGACTGATGGCAGCCCCTGCAGGAATCCTCGTTGACGTGCGCTTGGAACTTCTGGCGCGTGGTCTTGGTGGTGTCCGAAGCATCCACCGGGTTCGCGGCGATTTTATCGAGCGCCGACTGCGGAGGCCCCGGGATGTATTGGCAGAGCAGCTGGCGACGCACCAAGAGCCCTCTTTCGACCGGCCCGGAGTGATAGTCGGCGGAATGAAAGGTCAAGAGCCCGGGCAGCGACAACACTCCGCGTCGGTGCTGCGGGTCGAGCGTGGTGCCCTGCAGATCAGAGCCGTAAATGGCATTGAGCGCCGAGGGTATATGGGTGCTCGTCGCCGTCATGAAGGACGACAGCTTCCCTTCGCCGCCGTCCAGTTGAGTTGCAACGAAAGAGTCGTACTCCTCTTGCATGGCCGCTATCACCGCGGGTGTGAAAGCGGGAAACACCTCTGGGACCTTGGGCGCTTCAGAGACGGGTGCCATGTCGAGCCAGCCGTCGATCAAGCGCTTGAGCTCGACCTTTGCTCGATCGGTGGCCAGCATTCGCTCGGCTTCCTGTCGAATATCCGCGGGGGCGGCAAAACCCGACGCTTCCGCCGCTTTCAAGAGCGCTGCGTCGGGCCGGGTTCCGCTCAGCAAGAACGACAGCTGGGACGCCAGCTCGTACGGCGTAAGGCGGATTGCCTGCCCCGACGCAACTGGCGCCGAAGGTGAGCCCAGCTCGCTCACGTAC
This sequence comes from Polyangiaceae bacterium, assembly GCA_035549735.1. GTDB lineage: Bacteria > Myxococcota_A > Polyangia > Polyangiales > Polyangiaceae > PMG-095. Next base: position 58,783 of record DASZQI010000052.1, read on the forward strand.
AGAAGGTTCGGTGATTGCAGCACCATTTCGATAACCAAGCGCACGGCGGTGGCGTAGTCCTGACCGGTTGCCGCGACGGCGCTTGCGCGGGTCAACTCCTCGTCGCTGAGCGGGCGGCCATAGGCCTTGCTCGCGAACGAACGGATGAAAGTTTGCTGACAAGCCGGCGAGCCACCCGCCGTCGCGCACGGGGCCAATGCGCCGACATCGGCCTTGCTCGCGAGCGTCGCGGCAAGGTCCGAAATGTTCTCCATTAGGGACGGCGAAACGAATAGGTAGCTGTCCTGATTGTCGAAGCCACCGACTCGCGGTTCACTGCCGAGTTTGGCCTTCGCTTCGGTCGCCGCGCTCGCGCCCAGGAGATCAGTAACAACGTTGTAGTACTCACGCAGCGCGAGGCGCCGCACTCGGCGACCGGTCAAGCCCTCCGCGCCCATACACGGCGGAGGTGGCCCGACATTCGCGCCGGAACTCGAGCCCGAACCCGCGCTGGAACCAGCGGCGCCCACGCCGCCGCTGCTGGCCTGGCCCCCGGAGGTTCCCGTACCGGCGCCGGCCGTGCCCGACACGGCGCCCATGCCCGCAAGCGCTCCTGAACCGGTCACTCCCGTGGTGCCGCCGCTCGCTGCCGACTGACCCACACCGCCGCTTGCGCTTCCGCCTCCGCTAGCGGCTGAACCGCCGCCAGAGCCTTGGGGGTCGCTGATTGACGCGCTGCAGGCAGCGAGCGACAAACTCAACAGCGCGCAACTCGTCGATAAACACCTTCGCTGCGATGGCCACATGCACTACCTCGGGCTGTCGTCCCTGAGTTCTGCGCACCGTGGCGACGGTGCACCGTAAACAAGACCTCGGCCGCACCCATCGAGGGACAGCAATCGTGCTGGCATGGGCGCACGTTCGTTCGCGACGGAAACATCCCGCGGCAGCGTGTCCGTTCGCCTCCTCTTCTTGTGGCGCTTCGTAGCGCAGGTCCAAGCTCGAAAAAAAAGGGTCCACCGGCGATAAACGCTGTCCTCTTTTTGGGGAGCGAAGGGTCTTGTTCGCCTGACGCTCGGATCACGCGAGCAAGAAACCATGCAACGTTGGTCATTGCTGTTCTGGCTCAGCGGGCGCTCCTTCCTTGCCGCGGCGGCGCTATCGCTCGGCCTTGCGGCGTGTAGCCCAGCCGAAACCGGGGGTTCGACGAGCGGCGGCGCTCCGGCAACGGGTGGCGCGGCAGCGGCGGGCGCCACCACGGCAACTGGCGGCGCGACGCCCGATACCGGCGGCTCCGCAGCGGCAGGCGCCGCGCCGACGACCGGCGGTGGCAGCAACGCGACCGGCGGCGCTGTGACCGCCACGGGCGGCGCAACCCAGGTCGCTGGCGGCTCCGGCAATGCCGGCAGTTCGACGACCGGAGGCTCGGCGAATGGCAGCGGCGGCATCAGCGACAGTGGCGGTTCGCTGAACGGCGGGGCCGCGAATGGCGCGGGCGGGGCGATCAACACCAGTGGCGGCACGGCGACCGGCGGCTCGTCGGGCGGCGCGGCCGGAAGCATGACCGGTGGCCAGGCCGGAACGTCGACCTCGGGCGGCGGCGCGGGAACGGCGGGCATCCCGATACACCGCGAGATCGTCATGTACAATGACGCTAACGGCGGTCAGCTCTTGTACGCGAACAGCGAGAAGCCGGGCATGAATTGGAAGGTCAATTCAGGCACGGGGCGTGACCTGCAGCTGGTAGGCGACGGCAAGGTCATGCTGGGCAAGAGCGGCGGGTGGGACGAGTACCAGCTCAGTAATGGCATGCGAGTGGGAGGTGTGAGCAGCCTGTCCGGAACGCAAAGCACGCATCGACTTGCCGACGGCACTACCCTCGTGGCGTCGATTGCTGGCGGCGGAATCCTGCTGCGCATGGCGAACAGCACGGGCGCCGTGCAGCGCATGATAACCTACGCGGGTTATAGCTACGTGCGCTGCGTGCGGCCGACCAAAACGGGCACATTCTTGGTGACCGCGGACACCAAGGTCTTCGAGGGCGACGCGGCCGGAAACGTCATCTGGGAGATTACCGTTCCGGGGTCCGGTCGCCACGTGTGGAAAGCACTACGCCTCGCCAACGGCAACACGGCCGTGGCTACCGGCTACGACAAGAGTCTCCGCATCTACAGCCCACAAAAGACGCTGCTTCAAACCATCACCGCCCCCGACAGCGTTTATCCCCATTTCTTCGCAGATTTTCGGGCAACTGCGAGTGGCAACTTCTTCGTCGTCAACTCGCAGGCGGATCGCACGGAGGACCGAAGCGTTCAACTGCTCGAGTTTTCGGTCTCGGGCTCGCTGGTGTGGCAGCAAAAACAACCCTCGGGGGTCGGCTCTTTGGAGGCCGCGATCGTGCTCGACGGCCTCGACACCAGCAAGCTGCAACTCGAAACCGAGGGGCTGCTGGTTGCCGCGCAATGACGGTTAGGTTGTTTCAATGGTCCTGGGAAAGGCGCGCCAGCCTCTCCCGCAGCGCCTCAGCGGGCCCTTCGATCGACACGGTCTTGCGCTTACCGCGTTCGCCCCGAACGATCGTGACCGCCGAGCGCCGGACTCCGAAGGCGGCTGCCACTGCCTCGATGACCGCCGCATTCGCCTCCCCGTCGACCGGGGGTGCAGTGACGGCGACGCGCAGGCGATCGCCCACCAGAGGTCCAACCGCCACACGCGATGCACGCGGCACAACCAGCAGGTCAATGGTCATGGGCGGGGAGGGTCAGGTCCGGTCGCTGCGAGGCGCAGCGACCTCGAGACGGGTACCCGATGGCAAGACCGATGTCCAACCCCATGACCAGCCGTGAGGCGACCCCCCGAAAACGCGTCGTGACGCTCGGTGGTCGCTACCTATGGCCTGGCCTCCGAGCACGAACCCCTGCCAGCGCACGTCGAGTGCGAGGGCAAAGTCCGACGAGGCATGCGCCCACGCAGTCTCCCCTCGCACTTGTGCTGCCCCGCACCCTTCCGTGCTCGGCCCTTCGGGCCTGCGCGCGTCGTGCCTCCCCCAAGCGTCATGCTCGGCGCCGTGCTCGCTCGTGCTCGTCCGCCTGTGAGGGTTGTCGCGAGTTTGATAACTCCTTGCAGTTGCGGCCTGCGCGCGAGCTTGCGCGCGGCTGCCTGCGCGTGCCGCGGAGGGAGGCAGTCAATGTCCGTCTCGCGTCAGCGCTCCGCGTGGAACGCGCGCGCGAGTCCGCTCAAGTGAGCGCACGCTGTTCGCCTCCTTGGCCCTCCTCCGCTTGTGCTGCCCCGCACCCTTCCGTGCTCGGCCCTTCGGGCCTGCGCGCGTCGTGCCTCCCCCCAGCGTCATGCTCGGCGCCGTGCTCGCTCGTGCTCGTCCGCCTGTGAGGGTTGTCGCGAGTTTGATAACTCCTTGCAGTTGCGGCCTGCGCGCGAGCTTGCGCGCGGCTGCCTGCGCGTGTCGCGGAGGGAGGCCGTCAATGCGCACCGTGTCGCCACTCCGCTGGGTGATCGCGCGCGACGCCGTCCACGTGGGCGCACGCTGTCCGCCTCCTTGGCCCTCCTCCGCAGCCGGGCTCCACCCTAACGGCGCACGCTCCGCGCCGCGCCCCGCGTGCGGGCTCGGTGCGCGGGACTTTGATCAACTGCCGCGCCGCACGGCGGTACTCGGGCGCGTCACGGATCCTGCGCCAGTGGGGCGAAGCCCGGCCGCTCCTCCGGGTCAAGGAGGCTCCCATGCATCGTTTCACTCGTCGTTCGGAAGTCAGCCCAGTAATCGAGCTGCGTGCTCGGCGGAAGCGCTCGGCCCTCACGCCTTCGGAAGAGAAGCTCTGGGCGGAAATTCGCGGTGGTCGCCTCGGCGTGTCGTTCCGCCGCCAGGTTCCACTCGGCAACTACATCGCCGACTTCGCGGCGCCCGCCGCCAAGCTCGTGGTCGAAGTCGATGGCGCCTATCACGCCCGTCGCCAGGCCGCGGATGCCCGCCGGGACCGCAACCTCGGCCGCCTGGGGTATCGAGTCCTCCGCCTCGAAGCGAGCCTCGTCGAAAAGGATCTCGAACTCGCCGTCGCCCGCATCCGCGCCGCGCTCGGCGAGTAGCTGTGACAAAGCGCGCTCGGCGGGGCAACACCAGAGGCGACTCAGCGTCGAGGCTCGAGTCGCAGCGCGCCACTTTGCGGAGAGGGAGGGATTCGAACCCTCGGTAGGCTTTTGACCTACGCCCGCTTAGCAAGCGGGCTTTGTTGCCCCACACCGTGCAGTGCTCGCCACCTTCGGTGGCTGCGCGCTTCCTGCCTCCCCCAAACGTCGTGCTCGCCTTCGGCTGCGCGCGCCGTGGAGGGAGGCCGTCTCTGCGCGCATCGTGTCACCACTCTGAAGTTATCGCGCGCGACGCCCGCTCGCGTGCGTGCACGCTGTCCGCCTCCTTGGCCCTCCTCCGCAGCCGGGCTCCACCCGGGCGGCGCACGCTCCGCGCCGCGCCCCACATTCGAGCTCGATGAGCGTCGTTCGATGCAGAGGCGCGTCGCTCAACGGTACTCGGGCGCGTCACGGATCCTGCGCCAGTTGGGGTGAAGCCCGGCCGCTCCTCCGGGCCAAGGAGGCTCCCATGCATCGTTTCTCTCATCGCTCGGAAGCCAGCTCGGTCATCGAGCAGCGTGCTCGGCAGAAGCGCTCAGCACTCACGCCTTCGGAAGCGAAGCTGTGGTCTGCAATTCGCGGCGGCCGCCTCGGCGTTTGCTTTCGCCGCCAAGTTCCACTCGGCAACTACATCGCAGACTTCGCGGCTCCGGCAGCCAAGCTCGTGGTCGAAGTCGACGGCGCCTATCACGCCCGCCGCCGCTCCGCGGACGCGCGCCGAGATCGCAACCTCGGCCGCTTGGGCTATCGGGTCCTCCGCCTCGAAGCGAGCTTGGTCGAGGAACACCTCGAACTCGCCGTCGCGCGCATCCGGGCCGCGCTCAGCGAGGCGCCGTAAGGTGTCGCAGCCTACGCGCCATCCCGCAAGGGCGAGCGCGCCGTCCGCGTCCTTCTCGAAAGCCGCCGCGTCTACGAGCGCCGTCCGCGACGTGGAGGGATTCGAAACCATCAACGCATGGACGGACCACTACGAATGTCTGCCGCGAATCCGGTCACATCCGTGGCCCACATAAGGTCGCGCAGGCCCCGAAGGGGCCGAGCACACCCTCGGTCGGCACTCTGGATGCCTATCGCCGTCCTCAGGTTCAAAGGAAGCCGACCCACTGTCGCCCCACGACGACCTCTGAGACACTGTTGCGGAGAGGGAGGGATTCGAACCCTCGGTAGGCTTTTGACCTACGCCCGCTTAGCAAGCGGGTACCTTCGGCCACTCGGTCACCTCTCCGGTTTCCGCGGTCGGAGGCCGCAACGTAGTCGGGTT
>DASZQI010000053.1:0-55828 GCA_035549735.1 Polyangiaceae bacterium
TCCACGTGGCCCGGCGTGTCGATGATGTTGATGCGGTTCTTCTTGCCCTGATTCGGGCCGAACTCCGGAGTCCAGAAGCAGTTGGTCGCGGCGCTCGTGATCGTGATGCCGCGCTCCTGCTCCTGCTCCATCCAGTCCATCGTCGCCGTCCCCTCGTGCACCTCCCCGATTTTGTGGCTGATCCCCGTGTAGTAGAGGATGCGCTCGGTACACGTCGTCTTCCCGGCATCGATGTGGGCCATGATGCCGATGTTGCGCGTGCGCTCGAGGCTGATTTCGCGGGCGGCCATGGGGATATCTGATTCGAGGGACGATTGACGAACGAAACCCCTCCCGGCCTTCTGGCTCCCCGCGGTTTGGGGAGCGCTTGTTTTGCCGGAAGGGGCTCGGGGTGCGTCGCTGCCGCCATTCCTGGCGGGACGTCGGGGAACGTTCCCGGCGTCTATCGCGCAACCCGGTCCTTATGTCGTTTCGTGCATGCTGTCCGTCGAGTCTCCTCTGCCTTGTGAGCGCCCGGAGCGAAAGCTCACCAGCGATAGTGGGCGAACGCCTTGTTCGCCTCGGCCATCTTGTGCGTGTCGTCCTTCTTCTTCACCGCGTTGCCGCGCATCTGCGCCGCATCGACCAGCTCCGCCGCGAGGCGTTCGCGCATGGTCTTCTCGCCGCGATCGCGCGAGTACGAAACCAGCCAGCGCATGGCCAGCGCCACGCGACGCTCGGGCCGCACTTCCACCGGCACCTGGTAGGTCGCGCCACCGACTCGGCGGCTCTTGACCTCGAGCTTCGGCTTGATGTTGTCGAGCGCCTTGCGGAACACCTCGAGCGGGTCTTCCTTGAAGCGCGCCTGAATCACGTCGAAGGCGCCGTACAGAATGCCTTCGGCGGTGGACTTCTTGCCACCGAGCATCAGGCTGTTCGTGAACTTGGCGACCAGCTTATCCTTGTACTTCGGATCGGGGAGAATCTTGCGCTTTGGTACGTCGCGTCGGCGGGGCATGACTTACTCCGTTTACTTCACTGCTTCGGGCGCTTGACGCCGTACTTGGAGCGCTTGCGGTTGCGGTTGGCTTTGTTGGTGCTGCTCGGGCCGATCGCGCCAGAGGCGTCGAGCGTGCCGCGCACCACGTGGTAGCGAACGCCGGGCAGATCCTTCACGCGGCCGCCGCGGATCAGCACGACGCTGTGCTCCTGCAGGTTGTGGCCTTCGCCCGGGATGTAGCTGATCACTTCCATGCCGTTGGTCAGTCGAACTCGACACACCTTGCGCAGGGCGGAGTTCGGCTTCTTCGGAGTGGTCGTGTAAACGCGCAGGCAAACGCCGCGCTTCTGCGGACAGGAACGAAGCGCTGGAGACGCGGTGCGCGTCTTGAGCACTTCCCGCCCGGTACGAATGAGCTGCTGAATCGTCGGCATCGAAGCTTGTTTTTCGGTATTTGGCGAAAGCGCCCGGGTTTTTGGGGAACGGCAGGGTAGCCGCCGGCTGCCCCATGTCAAGTCCGTCGCCGAACTGAACACCCGAGCACCGAGAGCGCGGCGGCATGCCGGCCCGCTACGAGGGCGCGCCCTCTACCATATCGCCGCGGCCTTGGCGACACCCTAGAACAACCGTGCCCCGTCGCTTCAGGCGGTCACGGCTGACGAAGGCTTGGAAAACGGTCCTCCGGGGCCGGCGGATTCGGCGATTCTTGCGGATGCTGCGGCCGCATCCAGGTGATGCCGAGGATAAAGCCGGCCACAATCGCGCCGACAATGGCCATCAGGCTGATCATCGGTGAGCCCAAGGCCAAACCGGCCACCAGACCACCCACCGCGAGCACGATCACGACGAGAATTCCTAACCAATGGCGATTCATGCGAGGCATAAGAGCAATGCACGTGCCACCCCGTTGCCGCGACGCGCACGTGAATCGCCGTCAGTTCGAGGACGTCCAATGATGATGAAAATAGCGAGCGCACTCGCATTCCTTGCGTGCCTGGCCCCGGTTGGCTGCGTGGTCACGACCCACAGCGGCGCGTCCGGTTACGCCTCGCCGGCGGTCTACTACTACGGCGGCGCGCACTTCTATCCGGGCAGCTTCGGTGGCGATTGGTGCGCAGTGGACCAACCGCACGCGCACGATTTCCCGCCGGATCATCCAGAGTGCTACTCGTACGAGGCTGGTTACTACTACTTTACCGGTTGTCAGGGCGGTGAACCGCACGCACCCGGTCGCGTGCCGGCAGGCGCGAGGGTGCACGTCGACAAGCCGCAAGAGCCGCACGCGCCGACCGCGATTCCCCCCGGAGCTCCGATCGCGCCCCACGTCGCGACGGGGCAAGTGCCGCCGCGCGACACGCATCCCGCGCCGTCCACGCCGGCGCCCAGCACGCCACCCCAACCGCCGGTGAGCACGCATCCGTCATCGCCGCCTCCCGCACGACCGGCCACGTTGCCGCCGCCAGCGCGACCGACGCAACCACCGGCACCGACGAATCCTTCGCAACCGACGGTGACTCGACCACCCGCGATTGCCCCGAAGCCGCCCGCGACGACGCCGCCCGCCACTCCGCCGGCTACGCCTGCAAAGCCGCCGACTCCTGCCCCGCAACCGTCGGAGCCCGGAAAGGTGAACGATCCGAAACGTCCGGGCGATCCGCGCGATCCGAGGGACGACAACGCGACGGTGCCCAACAGGAAACCCGACCCGCGCGATCCGAAGAACGACAACGCGCAACAGCCGCCAGCGCCGCCGCTGAAATACCCGACCGACAAGCGCAAAGACTCGACGCGCTACGCACCCAGCGCGCCGAAGCCCAAGGCGCCCGGCGAGTAGCAAGCGCGTCGACTTAGATACCAGCGAATCGCTCCGCGCGACGAGCGGAGGAGGACATGAACGACGCGCAAGATAGTGAAGTCGATGCCGCCAATCATTCAACGGCGGAAGCTCCGAATGATGGGCTGGTGCCCTGCACGCTGTGGGAGCTCGTTCGCTACTTCCTCTATCTCGGCTCGCTCGGGTTCGGCGGACCGATCGCGCTCGCCGGTTACATGCAGCGTGACCTGGTCGAACGTCGGCGTTGGCTTTCGAAGACCGACTATATAGAAGGGCTTGCTCTCGCCCAGCTCGCGCCGGGGCCTTTGGCAGCGCAGCTCGCGATGTACCTCGGCTGGGTGCGCGCAGGCATGCTCGGCGCGTCGGCGGTCGGTTTGGCTTTCGTCCTGCCGTCGTTCGTGATGGTGCTGGTTTTGGCCGCCCTCTACGTGCAGTTCGGCGGCATGCCCTGGATGCGAGGCGTCTTTTACGGCGTCGGCTCGGCCGTGATCGCGATCATTGCGCGCAGCGTGTTCAAACTCGGCAAGCTGACGCTGGCCAAAGATCGGTTGCTCTGGGCGGTGTTTGCGATCAGCGCGGTAACGACCGCTTGGACCGAGTCCGAGATCATCTGGCTCTTCGTCGCCGCCGGCGTGGTGACGATGTTGATCAAGGCGCCGCCGCGGCGCGCAAGCTCCACGGTCGCGAGCTTTGCGCCGGTCTGGCTTCTTGCCGGGCTGCACGGACCCGCTACGCCCAGCGTTCTCGCCACCATCGGCTGGTACTTCGCCGAAGCGGGCGCATTCGTATTCGGCAGCGGCCTCGCTATCGTTCCGTTTCTTCACGGCGGTGTCGTCGGCAAGTATCACTGGCTGAACGACCAACAGTTCCTGGACGCCGTCGCGGTTGCGATGATCACGCCCGGCCCGGTCGTCATCACGGTCGCCTTCATCGGGTTTCTGGTTGCCGGTTTTGCGGGCGCTTTCGTGGCCGCGCTCGGCACCTTCGCCCCCTGTTACTTGTTCACGGTCTTACCGGCGCCGTACTTCCGGCGCATCGCAAAAAACTCGCAGATCAAGGCGTTCGTCGATGGCGTCAGCGCTGCGGCGACCGGCGCCATCGCTGGCGCCGCATTCGTGCTCGGTCGCCGCGCAATCTTCGACATCCCGACGGCGCTCATTTGCCTGGTAACGCTGGGCGTCGTCATCAAATTCAAAAAAATACAGGAGCCACTCGTCATTCTGGTGAGCGGCGCGGTCGGGCTCGCTCTGTCCGCGTTCAAAACCTAGCCAGCCGTTAACGCGGGAGGGGCCAGCAGCGCCCAGGGTGTCGGCGTCGCAAGCCCGTGCTCGAGCCAGGAACCGAGCCTGCTCGCCGCCGAGCGAACAGCCCTCTGCAGCCGCCGCAACCGGAAAAATGCCGATTTTCCGGAATTGAGCGCGACGGTTGAAGCTCTTTGACTGTTCCGATCCTTGTCGGCGCGTCAGCTTTCGATAACTCCCCGGGATGCCCTTCGACCCCGGCAAAGGCAGGCATGGTTAGCAGAGCGCGCAGCGAACGAACGGTCAGAACCTCCCTCATTGGATTTTCTTGCTACGGACTACTGGCGGGTGCGCTCGCGGTCGGTTGCGGTGGGGAAGACGCCATCGACCCGATTGGTCAGGGCGGAAGCGGCCCGACCGCAACGGGCGGAACGAGCACCACCGGCGGCGCGTCGAGCACGGGCGGTTCGCTGAGCACCGGTGGCACGAGCGCGACCGGCGGGACGAGCACCACCGGCGGCGTGAGTTGGACCGGCGGAGCGAGCTCGACCGGAGGCAGCGCGAACACGGGCGGGAGCGTCGGAGGGTCCAGCAACACCGGCGGTATGAAGTCGACCGGTGGCAGCACGAACACCGGCGGCACCGGCGGCAAGTCCGGCGGAGGCGCCACTGCTACCGGCGGCAGCAAATCCACGGGCGGCAGCACGAACACGGGCGGCAAATCCACGGGTGGCAGCACGAACACCGGTGGCAGCACGAACACCGGCGGTAGCACGAGCACCGGCGGCAATAGCAACCCGGGGAACCCCACCGTGTGCAACTTTGCCAGTGGCTTGAACATCGCGTGGGTGAATTTCGCGCGTGACGTGCCGAACCCGAACATCGCCACGTTCCAAACCATCTTCAAGAACAGCTTCAGCGCAGGCGGACGCGTGATTCGCTGGTGGTTTCACACCAACGGCTCGCTCACCCCCGGCTACGACGGCAGCGGCAAAGCACAAAAGCTTCCGCAGTCACACATTGATGGCGTAAAGGCGATTTTGAACGCCGCGCAATCGGCGGGCGTGCGTGTCGTCATCAGCCTGTGGTCGTTCGACATGCTGCAGTCGAACGCTGGCGATGCCTACACCAACAACAAGCTCTTGCTGGAAAACGACAGCAACCGGCAGGCCTACATCGACAACTATTTGACGCCTTTGGTAACCGCCATCAAGGGCACACCCGGCTTGTACGCTTGGGAAATCTTCAATGAGCCGGAGGGAATGGGGCCAAAGGGCTGGGCGACTTACCGCACGACCGAAGCAGCCATTCAAAAGACCGTAAACTGGTTCGCGGCGGCGATTCACACGGCGGACCCGGCGGCGCTGGTCACCAACGGAGCACAGACGTTCGACTATTGCTCGAACGTCAGCGGGAAGACCAACTACTACTCGGACTCGGCGCTCCGCTCGGTGGGCGGTAAGCAAAATGGCACCCTCGATTTTTACCAGGTGCACTACTACACCACCAACGGCGCCAGCAATTCACCCTTCACGCGACCCGCATCGTACTGGGGCCTCGACAAGAAGCTCGTGATCGGCGAGTTCTTCGCGGAGGCGACCGACGGCGTGGCGCAGAACGCGCTCTATACCAACTTGTATAGCGGCGGTTACAACGGCGCGTGGGCGTGGTCGTACAACGCCGATCAGAAGTGGCCCACCATGCAGGCTCCCATGCAAGCGCTTGCGAGCGCGCACGCTGACACTACGATGTGCCCCTGAGGGCACTTGCGAAGAACGACGCTTCAGAGCATCGCGTGGGGAGCGGGCGGCGCGCTCGCTCTCGCCACGCTCGTGGTCTGGCTCAGCGAGCGCGCCGCGAAACCGTGGCTAACCGAACCGGAAAGCGCCGCTGGCCAAGCGCCGCCGGCAACTTCTTCGAACAGCGTCGTGCCCGTGCCGCCGCCTCCCGCGCCGCAGCCCGCGGCCGCTGCCTCCGCTCCTCCGCTGCTAGCGGAAGCGCCGGCTCCCGCTAGCAGCGCGAACGAGGAAGCGTCGCTCATGGCCGAGCTGCGGCGCCTCAAATCGGTGAGCCCGGCGCGCGCGGTAGAGCTTGCGCGCGCCGGCAATCAGCGCTTCCCGGACAGCCCGGACGCGCCGGAACGTGCGTCGATCCTGATTCACGCGCTGTCGGACCTGGGACAAAGCTCGGAAGCCAGGGGCGAAGCGGAGCACATGGTGAACCACTACCCGGACTCCAGCTGGGTTCGGGAAATCGAGCGATTTACCGGCGCGCACCGACACCGGAACGTGCGACTGAACGCCGAGGGCCAGCTAGAATACTACTGATGCCTGCTGCAATCGCGCTTCTCGGCCTCGCTCACATCGGCATTCGCGTACACGATCTCGAGCGTTCTTTGCGATTCTACGAGCTCTTGGGGTTCGAGAAGACTGCCGGGCCCATCGGCCCCGAACCGGTGGCGATTCTGGAACATCCGTCTGGCTTGGAGATCAATTTGGTTCTCAACGCGCCGAGTGCGCACGAACCCAACGTGCTCATGGACGTTCCAGAGAAGCACCCCGGCATCACCCACTTCGCGCTGCTATGCCCAGACATCACCGCTGCGGCGGCGAGCCTCGCTGCCGCCGGCATTCCCCTGAGCGGAGGGCCCGTTCGCTTCACCGCGAACTCGCAGGGCATCTTCGTGCGTGACCCCGATCGAAACGTGATCGAGCTCCACCAGCGCGACTAGCGCGAACGGCTTAGATCGATAGGCCGCTGATGGTGGTCGATCCGGTCTTGTCCGGCGCCTTCGCAGCGTCGGCACCGCCCTTGCCTCCGCCGCTGCCGATACACACGCCATCCTTGGCTTGGCAGCGCTTCGCCTTCGAGCACACCGAAGACGACTGACAGTCCGCGCTGGAAGCGGCGATGCACAGCCCGTCTTTCAAGGAACAGCTGCCCTCGAGCTTGCAGCGCGAGGAAGCCTTGCAATCCGCAGCAGCAACCGCGGCACAGGCGCCGTCCTTGACGCCGCACTTGCCATCGGTGCCACAGGAGCTGCCCTTCCTGCAATCTTCCGGGGTCGCCGAGCAGACCGAGTCCTTCGCCAGGCAGCGGGCGGCGTCCTTGCACACCTTGGATTTAGCGCAGTCTTCGTTGGACTTCGCGACGCAGCGCCCGTTCTCCGCTTCACACGTACCGAGCTTCGCACACGGGCTGTCTTTCTCGGGCTTCTCGTCGCTGGTGCCCGCACAGTGACGGCGCGAGAGGGCGACGCATTGCTCACCCTGCTTCACACACAAGCCCTCGGTCTCGCAGGTCTTGGCGCATTCCGGCTGAATCGAGTTGGCTGGGTTGATACAGCCGCCCTGGTAAGCGCTGCACATGGAAAGCTTCTGACAATCCTCGGAGCCCTTGCAATCGGCGTCTTTGCTCGCGACACAGGCAGCCGCATTCATCGAGCATTTACCGTGAAGCTTACAAGGCTCGCTTTCCTTGCAATCAGCGTCGGACGCGACGACGCATGCCCCGCTGCCGTTCGCGCTGCATTTGCCCTGCCGCGCGCACTCGGGCGCCTTCTTGCACGCATCCCCCTGGTCACAGGCCGAAGCCGCGAAACCCAGCAACGAAAACAGCACGAGGCCACGCAGCAACAAGAACTTCATGGGGATGCAGCCGACTCTAACATCAGTAGGTCCCCTTTCGTCGAGGCCTGGCGACCGTCAAAAAAATGCGCTCGCTCAGGATTCCTGCACGTTCAGCACAATCTTTATGGTGCTCGGCTCGTCGCGATCGACCTGCTCGAAGGCTCGGGTCACGTCGCGCAGCGAGATCTGATGAGTGACAATCAGCTCGGGGTGCAGAAGGCCCTTCTGCAAAAGCCGCGTGGCCCGGGTGAACTCGCCTGACGTGACCCGCGAGGCGATGATTTCCCCTTCCTTGATCACGAGCGTCTTGAAATGCACTGGAGACAGTTGCTCGCCCAGGCCGACCGTGACCACGCGACCGCCGTTGCGAATCATGTGCACGGCCTGTGCCATCGGCGCGTCCTGCCCTGGCTGCTCGTGATAGTGCCCGATGCACTCGATCACGCAGTCGACGCCGACGCCGCGCGTGAGCTCGAGCACGCGCTCGACCGGGTTCTCTTTCGTCACGTCGACGGCAAAATCGACGCCCAGCTCGCGGGCAACGCCCAGGCGAAATGGCTCGCGGTCAGTGATCAGCGTCATGGCTGCGCCGGCGCTGTGACAGAGCACGTCGAGCACGGCCAGGCCCAGCTTACCCGCGCCGAGGATGGCTACGCTTTCGCCCGGCTGCACTTGGCCCCGTTGCAGAATGTGATGCGCGAGGCCGTACACTTCGACCATGGGCACGTACATCATCGGTACGTTCTCGGGCAGGGCGAAGATGTTGCCCCGCGGCACGGCGACGTACTCGCCGAAGCCACCAGCCAGGTCGACGCCGAGCAACTTCAGCGTGCGACAGGCGTTGATGTGGCCGGAGTGGCAGGCGACGCAAGCGTGGCAAGGTAGGATCGGATCGACCGCCACCCGGTCGCCAACCTTCAGATCGGTCACTCCCTTGCCGATCTCGACGATCGTTCCGCCGAACTCGTGCCCTTGAATGGCCGGGAACTGCACGCGCTGACGAAACTCTCCGCGGAAGATGTGCAAATCGGTGCCGCAGATCCCGGCGTAGGCCGATTTCACCAACACTTGGCCGGGCTCCAGTCGAGGGTCGGGGACCTCGCCGAAGCGGATGTCGCGGTCGTCGTGCAGAATCGCGGCTTTCATCGCGGGGCGGACTTTGTCACAATTTTCCCTTCTCGGCGCCCAATTGAGCCGGTGCTCGCGGTCGGCGTCTCTTAACTACAGAACCTGAGACGGGTCTGGCACCGCAGTGACGCTCGAATCCGCTAAAGTGATGGCCTCGATGCTCGCTCGGTTCGCGCGATTTGGGCTGCTGTCGGCGCTACCGCTACTTTCAGCGTGTGGCTCGAGCTCGGGCCCGGTGCTCGAGAAGGTGAAAGATCCTCCGGGCTCCACGCTGCGGGTCGATGTGTTGATACCTCGCGAGGTGAGAAGCTGCGCCATTGGCGAAGTCTGTCGCTTCGCGGATCAAAGCGAATGCTTCACGCTGAGCGATGCGTCCGGGCCGCGCCTTGCCTTCAGACCCGATGCCGTGTGGTTCGTGCCACCGGATAGCCCGGACATCGCGCAAGCCCCCCAGTCCGGCTGCTTTCGACTAGTGATCGACACCGACACCCGCGCCGCCGTCGAAAGCGCGTTCAACCAACTGCGTCAGCAAGCCTTTCAGCTGAGCGGCAGCGAAGTCCTGCTCGATTTGCGGCTGCACGACTTCCCGAGCATCGACGCCGGTTTCAAGCGCTGGGACACCGGAATCTTCCTTCAGCCCACGGCGCTGGAGCAGGTCGGCTTCCCCGTCATCTCACGTGAAACCGACTACGTCTTCAGTATCACTGGCCTTCCCGATCTCGGTTCTGGCTACGCGCCCAAGATCGACGCGTGCGCGGGGACCAACTGGCAGGCGCAAGGGGCGTTCGGCGGCACCGGATACACCTGGGTGTCTGCGCCGTGCGCAACCAGCAGCCAGCTGCTCTGGCATATGCTGGCGCAGAGCTATTTCGCGCTGCGAGACGTGGTTCGCTTCCAGGACGCCTATCGCGGCAACTACCCGTCCTGTGGTCGCGCCGCAGCCGATCCCCACGAATGGTTTCCGCGGGTAATGTACGACTGCACATCGGACCCCGATTCCCCGACGTGCGGAGACACCGCCGCGTGCGGGACGTCGCAAGGCACCGCCGCGTTCCTTCGCCACATCCTGGCCGAGCATTGGCCGAAGACGCTCGACTTCGTGGGAAATCACTGCGGCAACGGGATGGAGGACGGGAATTTCGGTGAAGTTGGTGTGGACACCGGCGGGGACTGCGACCTGATCGGGCGCTGAGAGCTAGTGCCGGCGCTTCTACGCCGGGTAGGTCGCGCCACAGGCTTTTTGTCTGGGCCGTGCCAGACTTCCCGCATGCGGCAGTCCCTCCGCGCTCGGTTTGCCCTCACCTCGCTCGTTGGCAACGCGCTGGTGTTCGTCGGCTGCGCCACCGGACAAGCGTGGGTGCGGGAGCCTGAAGACGCTTTCAGCAGCGCTGCGTCACCCGAACTCGCGCAACTGACAGCGAGCGAAGGGCCGCCGCCGAGCGTGGCATATACAGCCGTTCCAAACCTCCCGGAGCCGGACGGCGTCTCGCGGCGTCGCCTCGACCACGTGGTGTCGCTCGGCGAAGGGGCGAGTGCGGCGCCCGCTCAACCGGGTGACGCCGCGACCAGCGCAAGCCCGACCGTGGTGATCAACATCGTGAACACCACCGCGCCGAGCCCTGGTTCAGCCAACTACGGTTACGGATATCCGGCGCGCTACGGCGACCAGGTTCCGCGTTTTACGAGTTCCCGCGCTCCTGCTGCGGGAGTGTCGCGCGTCGCGCCGACTCGCGCCGGAGCCTCCGCCGGCACGCCGCCGGTCGGCCACGACTGGCCGGCATCACCGAGCTACGGGCCCAACTTTCCGTACCATACCGGACCCGCGTCACCGTGGGAACGAACACGCTGATCGGCGCTGCTCGTCGCGTCAGTGCGCGCGCCCGGAGGCCATCGGCGGGTGGGGAGACAGCGCCGGATGCGAGTGCCGCATCTCCTCGTCGTTCGAATCCACCACTCGATCGAGCGAGTAGCGCCCCGAGCCGAAGGCGCTGAACACGAGCAGTAGAAACAGCACCAAGGCCGCAAATTCCAGCGACTGACCCGCGCTCATCAGGCCTTCCGCAAAGTGAATCGAGAACACTGCGCCGAGCAGCGGTGGCACTTGCACCGCAGCGGCCAAGCGAGTGCGCAAGCCGAGCGCCAACATCAAACCGCCGCACAAATGCGCCAACACTACATAATGCGACACCGCTAACGGTAAGAACCAACGATTGCTGTGGTTCATGTAATTGAGCAGCACTTCGGGATGCGCGACGAACAGCGCGCCCCGTACGAACAGGCCCACGCCCAAGTAGAAGCGCACCAAGTCGAGCCCTACGGAGGGGTCCTTGACCACTCGCAGGATGTTCTTCAGATGAGTCATGGGGACCTCCTGAACACGAGACAAAGCCGGAAATGACGAAACACGACGTGGCTATTGCCGCGCCGTAGCTTTCGTTCCCAGGCAGCTCCCGTTACGAGGAGCGAGTCAATTCTGACATCATTTGCATCACACGCCAGCGCCACTCGAACGCACGGAGTGTGAGTCACGCTGGCACGCGCAGGTGCACAACACGCCAGCGAAGACTGCGAATCAGTCACACGAAGCCCTGAATGGGAAAGTCCGCATTCCCTGACGCCCCAGTCCCGCCCCCGAACAACAACCGCGCCCCGCGGCCCATGGGCCGACCGTGGCGGCTTTGACTTAGACAAAACTTGGTCAAACGGGTTGACGCCCTGAATTCTCGGTACAATGGATTGGACAAAACTTGATCGATCCATGACTTCCGCGGGTGCAAATCGCCAATTCGAATACGTGCTCGTCGGTGGAGGGCTGCAAAATGCCTTGCTGGCTCAAGCCTTGGCGGCGCTCCAACCGAGGGCGAGCGTGGCATTGGTCGAGTCCGAGCGAACACTCGGCGGCGCCCATACTTGGTGTTTCCACACACGCGACCTCGATCCCACCGCGTTGGACTTCGCGTCACCGCTCGTGACCCACGCCTGGGACGGCTACGACGTGCGTTTCCCCCAAGCAGCGCGAACGCTCGGCGGCGGCTATCGCTGCGTCACTGGGGGACGACTGCACGAAGCGACCAGCGCGCTCTTCTCGACACACACGCAGCACCGCCTGCTCCTCGGTCGGCGCGCGAAGCACATCGCGGCGCACGAAGTCGAGCTGGACGACGGCGAGCGGCTCACTGCCGAGGTCGTGATCGATGCACGCGGCCCAAGCCGCCTGCAAGGCGATGCGGCCGGCTACCAAAAGTTCGTCGGTCTCGAGCTCGAGCTCAGCGCAGAACACGGCCTCACTCGACCGCTTCTGATGGACGCGCTGGTCGAGCAAATCGACGGCTTTCGCTTCATGTACGTGCTGCCTTTCGAGCGCTCGCGCGTCTTGGTCGAGGACACGCGCTTCTCGGACTCGCCCGCGCTCGACGCTGCGGACCTGCGCGCAGAGATCCTCCGCTACGCCGCCGCGCAGGGCCTACGGGTCCGACAGATTCTGCGCGAGGAAATTGGCGTTTTGCCGCTGCCGGCTCGCTTGCCACCGTTGCCGTCGCACGGCCCCCTGAAAGCGGGCTACGCGGGCGGCTGGCTGCACCCCACGACGGGTTACTCCTTCCCGATCGCCGCGCGCCTTTCACACTTCATTGCGCGTCGGCCTGCCGGGCAGTTGTTCGGCGACGCCTTCCAGCGCTTCTCGCGGGAGCACGCGCGCCAGGCCCGCTTCGCGAGCCTCCTGAACCGGCTGCTGTTCGACGCAGTCGTTCCCGAGCAACGCCGTGGCGTGTTCGAACGCTTCTATCGCCTGGAAGACTCGACGATCGCCCGTTTCTACGCGCTCACCACCACGCCGCTCGACCGAGCACGCATCTTGTGCGGCCGCCCACCACCCGGGCTCTCCTTGCGACGCGCGTTAGCCAGAGGAATGAGCTCATGACCCAAGCAGCAGCATCACGACCACTCGAAAATCATGCAGTGCGATTGCTCGAGCAACACTTCACGCGCTCGAACGAAGAAGGCCTTCAGGGCGCGGTGCACCCTTCACCATCCCCTGCGCTCTGGGGTCCGGCCTTGCTCGAGCCGCTCTCGGACTTTCTGTCGCGCCCGGGCAAGGAGTTTCGCGCTCGCCTGGTTCGGCTTTCCTGGGAGCTCGCAGGGCGTCACAAGCCACTCCCCGACGAGCTCGCCTTGATCGTAGAAGCGCTCCACGCCGGCTCGCTGATTGTCGACGACATCGAGGACGGCTCCAGCTATCGACGCGGGGCGCCCTGCTTGCACCAGAGTTACGGCGTTCCGATCGCGCTGAACGCGGGCAATTGGCTGTACTTTTGGCCTGCCGAGCTGCTGTTTCAGCTCGATTTGCCGCCCGCCACCGAGCTTGCTTTACACCGCGTGATCGGCCGAACGCTGCTCGCCTGCCACGAGGGTCAAGCGCTCGATCTGTCAACCCAGATCGCGGAGGTCGAACAGACCCGAGTCCCCGCGCTCGTTCACACGATCACCCAGCTCAAGAGCGGCAAGCTGTTCGAACTGGCGGCCGCGCTCGGAGCGATCGCCGCCGGCGCGCCATCCAGCACCGTGCGAGCGCTGGGTGAGTTCGGGCTCGAGCTCGGCACCGGCCTGCAGATGCTCGACGATCTGAGCGGCATCACTCAACAGAAACGCTGCCACAAGGGGCACGAGGACCTGCGAGCCGGAAGGCCAACCTGGCTCTGGGCCTGGGCGGCCGAGCGGACCGACCAGCTCAGCTACGGCCGCCTCCGTGAATTAGGACGGGAGGTCAGGGCGAGCGGTCTCCACCCGGAACATCTCGCGCTCGCGCTGAAGGAGCGCGCTTCCGAACACGGCGCGCGAGGCATTCGCGCGCACCTGTCGAGTGCGCTCGACAGGCTGCGAACGGCGGTCGGGCCTTCGCGCGCGCTCGACGAGATTCACAGCGAAATTCGCAGTCTGGAGCAAAGCTTTGGCTAACCCAATCACGACCGGAAGAGCCCCACGCGCTGCGGTGATCGGTAGCGGCTTCGGCGGGCTCTCCGCCGCCATCCGCCTGCGCGGCCTGGGCTTCGATACCACCTTGTTCGAGGCCCGAGACAAACCCGGCGGACGCGCCTACGTCTACGAAGACTCGGGCTTCGTGTTCGATGCAGGGCCGACGGTGATCACTGCTCCGGATTGCATCGACGAGCTGTTCACGCGGCACGGCCGTCGCCGTTCGGACTACGTCGAGTTCTTGCCGGTCTCGCCGTTCTACCGCCTCGTCTGGGAGGACGGCACACGCTTCGACTACACCGGCAGCGCAGAGGACATGCGCGCCGAGATTCAGAAGCTCTGCCCTGACGACCTCTCGGGCTACGAGCGCTTCGTGGATTACACGCGAAAAGTATTCCAGAAGGGTTACGAGGAGCTGGCCGCGGAGCCTTTCCTCAATTTCTTCGACATGGTTCGGGTCGCCCCGCACCTTGCTCGCTTACGCGCCGATCGCTCGGTGTATGCGACCGTCGCGCGCTTCGTTCAGAACCCCTACCTGCGGGAGGCGCTCAGCTTTCATTCGCTGCTCGTCGGCGGGAACCCCTTCGATACCAGCGCGATTTACACGCTCATTCACTATCTGGAGCGTACCGGCGGAGTCTGGTTTCCGCGCGGAGGCACGGGCGCGCTGGTGGCCGCGCTGGTTCGCTTGTTCCAGGAGCTCGGGGGCGAACTGCGGCTCAATTCGCCGGTCGAAGGCATTCGCCTCGAACAGACCTCCGGCAAGACCTCGCACTTGGTGACGACCCGCGAGCGGCGCGACGAGCCGTTCGACCTGGTGGTTTCGAACGCGGACATTCACCACACCTATTCGAAGCTCTATCAGGGGCAGCCCGGCGCCCAGCGCATGCAGACGAAGCTCGAGCGCGCGGACTGGTCGATGTCCTTGTTCGTGCTCTATTTCGGCACCAACAAACAGTACGACATCGCGCACCATACGATCTTGTTCGCCCGGCGCTACGAGGAGCTGCTGCGCGACATTTTCTCGGGCTCCGGGCTACCCGACGACTTCAGCCTGTACCTGCACGCCCCCACGGTGACCGATCCCAGCCTCGCGCCAGCCGGCAACGCGGCGTTCTACGTGCTCAGCCCGGTTCCTCACCTGGGCAACGCCGCCATCGACTGGCAACGCGTGGCGCCGCTCTACAAGGAGCGCATCTACGACGTACTCGAACGGCATTTGCCCGGCTTGCGCCAGCACCTGGTGTGCGAGCGCTGGTTCACGCCGCAGGACTTCGTCAGTCAGCTCAACGCTTTTCACGGCTCGGCGTTCTCGGTGTCGCCGCGGCTCAGTCAGAGCGCCTACTTTCGACCGCACAATCGCGATTCCAGGATCCCGGGGCTGTATTTGGTCGGCGCAGGCACGCACCCCGGGGCCGGGCTACCGGGGGTGATCAATTCGGCCAAAGCAACGGTTGGCATCATCGCCTCCGATTTCGCGGGAGAGCTGGCCGCGTGAACTCGAGCGCAGACCTCAGCGTGCAGTCCGCGAGCGCGCTCTGCTACGACACGCTGGCGCGCGGCTCGAAGAGCTTTTCGTTCGCGAGCCGCTTGCTACCATCGCGAGCGCGCACCGACACGGCGGTGCTCTACACCTTCTGTCGCCGGGTGGACGACGCGATCGACGCCTCCCCGCCGGGTCACGCCCCTGCCGCGCTCGAGACTCTGCAGCGAACCCTGCGCTCGGTGTACCACGGCGAGGTTCAGTCAGAAATCGCGTGGCAAGCGTTCGCCGAGTTGACCCGCGCGGTGAACTTGCCAAAGCGTTACCCCGAGGAGTTGCTGGCTGGCATGGCCATGGATGTGGCCTGTGTTCACTACGAGACCGTTGACGACCTGCTGCTCTACTGCCATCGCGTGGCCGGCGTCGTCGGCCTGATGATGTGCCACGTTTTGCGGATCGAAGACGACCGTGCGCTGCGCCACGCGGCGCACCTCGGCATCGCCCTGCAGCTCACCAACATTTGCCGTGATATCGCCGAAGATTGGCAGCTCGGTCGCCTCTATGTCCCGGAGAGTGTGCTGAGCGACGCCGGCGCGAGTCAGCTGCGCTCGGAGCTCGGTGGCCCGTTGCCGCACGCGGCGCAGGCGCCGCTCAGCCGCGCGGTCGAGCGCCTGCTGGCCCTGGCAGATTCGTTCTATCGCTCCGCCGATCGCGGCCTGGCCGCGCTGCCGTGGCGGGGGGCGTTCGCCGTTCGAACCGCGCGCCTCGTCTATGCGCGAATCGGAGGTCGCCTGCGGGCGCGGAGACACGACGTGCTTGCCGGGCGCGTCGTCGTGCCGGGCTACGAAAAGCTGGCCATGCTGGCGCGCTCGGCCGGAATCAGCCTTTGGGAACTGCGGGCCCGGCGCGCGCACACACGGCACAGTTTGCCGGAGCGCGTATTGAGCTTCCCGCACGACGTGCTACCGCTCGCCGCGCCGGCCTCGCTCGCCGTACCGGCCTCGCTCGCCGCACCTGCCTCGCTCGCAAGGAGCCGATAACCATGCGTCCCGCGTCTCGCCCTTCGCCTTTGGTCCTGGCCAAGGCTTCCGCACCGGGTCAGCCCCCTGCGCGGCAGTTGAGCTTGTGGGGTGATCTATGTGTCTACGTCGGCCGCATCCGTGAGTTCGATCGCACCGATTGGGCCGTGTACATTGCCTGGGTCGGCCTGATGGTGGGCCTGTTCGCCGCAACGCTTGGCTTTTTGTTGCTCGGCCACGTGAACGGCGTGCGCTACCCGAGCGAAGCGTGGCTGTTACCCACCGGCGCGTTCGTGTTTGCGCTCAGCATAGCCGTCGACACCATTGGTCATCGCACCATCTACAAGGAAGAGATTGGGCGCGCAGAAGGGCTCGTCCACCAGATCACCATCGTGTCCGGCATCGCGGCCTGCGTGCTGTTGTGCCTGGCCTACAATTTCCCTCGCGCGTGCTGGGTGCCTGCTCTGGTCACGACCGCGCTATCGCTGCTCTACAGCCTGATCGACGAGGCCTTTCACTGGCGCCGCTACGTCCAAAAGTTTTCGGACCGCGTAGAGATGTGGAGCCACGTCGGCATTCTCACCGGACACTCCACGCTGATGATCGCCTGGTGGTGGTGGTTCGTGGACGGCTATGCAGGCGTGGCGAACACGCTTCCGTTCTTGCCTTGACCCGCCCGCACCGCCCCGGATAGCGCCGGAGCAACTCCTGCTATCCTGCCTCCGTGGTCCGCCCCCGCCTCCCGGTCATCCTCGACCCCCAGGGCGCCCCTGCGTTCCCGGATCCGATGCTGGCCGACGCTCGCGGTCTGCTCGCGGCCGGCGGCGCGCTCGAACCCGAGTGGCTGCTCGCCGCCTACGAGCGGGGCATCTTCCCCTGGTACGACGAAGACATGCCGCCGCTCTGGTGGAGTCCGGATCCACGCGCGGTGCTGGATCCGGAGTCGCTGCGCGTGTCGCGCAGCATGCGGCGCTTCTGCCGAAACACGCAGTTCAAGCTCTCGTTCAATCGTGCCTTCCGCGAGGTAATGCAGGCCTGCGGTGACACACGCGAAGACGGCACTTGGATTCTTCCAGAAATGCTGGCTGCCTACGTGCGCCTGCACGAGCTCGGACACGCCCACAGCATCGAGGTCTGGAGCGACGATAGGCTCGTGGGCGGTCTCTACGGGGTACAGCGCGGCGCCCTGTTCGCCGCAGAGAGCATGTTCCACCGCGAAACCAACGCCTCGAAGCTGGCGCTGATCGCCGCGATCCAGGCCCTCTTTTCGCGCGGCATCGCGCTGTTCGACGTGCAATTTCTGACGCCCCATTTGGCCTCCCTGGGCACCTACACTATCCGACGCAGCGAGTACCTCGCGCGCCTGGCCGACGCGGTGCGAAAGCCAACGCTTCTGGACTCGCTGCGCGAGTCGACATTCGAAATCTCACTGTAAAAAGCGTGCACCGACACGCTTCGATGTCGATTTCTTGTAACGCTTCCACGAATCGAGGCGTAACGCGCCGCAGCGATCTGGCCTTGTTGCCGCGTAAAATCGTGCGGGCTGTCACGCTTTGGACGGCGTATACTGATTCAAGCGTCCGCCAATTCGCTTGGTGAGCGCGCATCCAAAGGAAGGCGGCGCCGCTTCAACGCGGCTCTGCTCATGTTGGGCTTGGGCTACGCCCGAGAAAAGCCTGGAAGGGAACGTCCCATGGCAGCAGTCACGCACGATGAGTTGCTCGATCACGACATTTCGAACGCTGAGCCCGAAGACGCGCACCTCCGCCCGAGCGAGCAATACATGAAGGGCGGCCGCGACACCGCCGTGCTCGTGTGGTCGATGATCGCGCTCTTGGTTGCTGGATTCATGCTGTGCGCCGCCGCCGCCGGTGAGCCGCCCGCGTCTGCGCCAACGACCGCCTCAGGGTCCTAACCCTAGGGCAAGCCGTTCGGACGGGAAAAATCGAATTATTTCAATAATTTGAAGTCATTTCCCTAATTCCGATGGTTTTGGTGTTATATCCCCCGCGATGGCCGGCCCCGCGGATTCCCAACAGGCTCTCGATCTACGCCTGACTCACCTGAGGCAGCTCGAAGCCGAGAGCATTCACATCCTGCGCGAAGTGACGGCCGAGTTCGAGCGTCCGGTGATGCTCTACTCGATCGGCAAAGACTCGTCGGTGATGGTGCACCTGGCGAAGAAGGCCTTCCATCGCGGCAAGTTGCCCTTCCCACTCCTGCACATCGACACTACCTGGAAGTTCCGGGGGATGATCGAGTTCCGGGACAAGTTCTGCAAAGACAACGGCTTCGACCTGCGCGTGCACACCAACAAGCAGGGCGTCGAAGAAGGCATTAACCCCTTCGACCACGGCAGCAGCAAATACACCACCATCATGAAGACGCATGCGCTGCTGCAAGCGCTGCACGATGGCGGTTACGACGCGGCCTTCGGCGGCGCGCGCCGCGACGAAGAGCGCTCGCGCGCGAAAGAGCGCATCTACTCTTTCCGCGATCGCTACGGCCAGTGGGACCCCAAGAACCAGCGGCCCGAGCTGTGGAACGTGTACAACGCCAAGATCAACAAAGGCGAAAGCATCCGCGCTTTCCCCTTGTCGAACTGGACCGAGCTCGACATCTGGCTTTACATCTACCTCGAGAACATTCCGATCGTGCCGCTGTACTTCGCCGCTCCCCGTCCGGTGGTCGAGCGCGACGGGACTCTGGTCATGGTGGATGACGAGCGGATGCGGCTAAACCCCGGTGAAAAGCCGAAAATGGAGACGGTGCGCTTCCGCACGCTCGGCTGCTATCCGCTCACCGGCGCGCTGCGCTCCACGGCCACCACGCTGCCGGAAATCATTCGAGAGATGCTGCTCACCAAGTACTCCGAGCGGCAGGGTCGCCTCATCGATCACGACGAGGAAGCCTCGATGGAAGTGAAAAAGCGCGAGGGATACTTCTGAGGCATGTCCACCCAGGAAAACGAGCTCATCCGTAACGACGTCCACGCCTATCTGGATCAACACCAGAAGAAGGAGCTCCTGCGCTTCGTCACCGTGGGTTCCGTCGACGACGGCAAGTCCACGCTGATCGGGCGCCTGCTGCACGATACTCACGGCGTGTACGAAGACCAGCTCAAGGCCGTGAAGCGCGCGTCAACCCGCGCTGGCCTCGAGATTGACTTCTCGCTGTTCACCGATGGCCTCAAGGCCGAGCGCGAGCAAGGCATCACCATCGACGTTGCGTACCGCTACTTCTCGACGGCCAAGCGCAAGTTCATCATCGCGGACACGCCAGGGCACGTGCAGTACACGCGCAACATGGCGACCGGCGCGTCCACCGCGAACGTGGCCATCATTCTGATCGACGCGCGGCTCGGTGTGCTCCAGCAATCGCGGCGGCACGCGTACATCGGCTCGCTGCTGGGCATTCCGCAGTTGACCGTGTGCATCAACAAGATGGACCTCGAAGGCTACTCCGAGGAGGTCTTCAACAGGATCCGCAAGCACTTCTCGGATTTTGCCGGCCCGCTCGGCTTCAAGGGCATCACCTTCATCCCGGTTAGCGCGCTGGCCGGAGACAACGTGGTGCACCGCAGCGAACATACGCCCTGGTACCAGGGGCCGACGTTGCTCGAACACCTCGAGCGGGTGCCAGTCGCCGAGGGTATGAACTTCTCGGATTTCCGCTTTCCCGTGCAGTACGTGATGCGACCGGATCTCGACTACCGAGGCTTCTCCGGGACCATCGCCTCTGGTGTCGTAAAGCCGGGCGATCCGGTGATGGTCCTGCCGTCCGGCAAGACCACGACGATCGTGGCGGTCGACACCGCCGAGGGTGAGCAGGAGCGCGCCTATGCGCCAATGAGCGTGACCCTGCGGCTTGCCCAAGAGATCGACATCAGCCGCGGCGACATGCTGGTTCATCCGCATAACTTGCCCACGACCAGCAAGCGCTTCGACGCGATGCTGGTCTGGATGAGCGAACGTGCGCTGGATCGCCAGAAGAGCTACCTGCTCAAGCACACCACGCAAACGGTGCGCGCCGAGGTGGAACAGGTCGAGTACACCACGGATCTCGAGACGCTGAAGCAACAGCCTGCGACGCGGCTCGAGCTGAACGACATCGGGCGCGTCACCATCGCCTGCCACCGGCCGTTGTTCTACGACGCCTACAAGGAGAACCGCGCGACCGGCGCTTTCATCCTGATCGACTCGCTCACCAACAACACGGTGGCGGCTGGCATGATTCTGGAGGGCGACGCGGCGCCCGAAGCGCGCGCATCACAGCGCCCACCTGCGCTTTCGCGCGCCCACTCGCAGGTGAGCCACGACGAGCGCGCCGAACGACTCGGGCAAAAAGGCTGCACCGTGTGGCTTACCGGGCTGCCCGCCTCCGGCAAAAGCGAGATTGCTTTTGCGCTCGAGCGGCGGCTGTTCGACACCCATCGTCTAGCCATGGTGGTCGATCCGGACGACGGCATTTCCACCGGCGTGCAGCCCGACGGCTCGAGCCCTTGGCAAACACCGGAGCTCGCGCGGCGTTCGACCGACGCCGGCCTGATCGTGGTGTTCGCCTACGCTTCGCCGCTACGGGCGGATCGGGAAACCATTCGCGATGTGGTGGGCGCGGAGCGCTTCGTCGAAGTGCACGTGGAGACTTCGCTCGCCAAGCGTAAGGAGCGCGACGCGCGCGGCGTGTACGGCCCTGGCCACGTGCAACCGAGCGAAGAGCGGCCGCTGACGCCCGACCTCACCGTGTCACTCGACAAGGGCGACGCAGAGGAAGCTGCCGCCGCGATCGTACAGGTGCTGGTGAAGCGCGGGCTCTTGCCGTCCCAGTACGCCCTGTAAGCAAGGCCGCCGGGCGTGCGCTAAGCTGGCGCATGACCTTCGTCGTCACCGAAAACTGCCGCGGCTGTCGCTACACCGACTGCGTGGCAGTCTGCCCGGTGGATTGCTTTCACGGGGACGGCGAGATGCTGTACATCGATCCCAATCGCTGCATCGACTGCGGCGCGTGCATCCCCGAGTGCCCCGTGGAGGCGATTTTCGAGGAGGGGACCGTGCCGAACGACCAAGCCGGCTGGCTTCTCATCAACGCCGACCGCGCCGCACGGCTCCCGGTCGTGAACACGCGGGAAAGTCCGCTGAAAA
Organism: Polyangiaceae bacterium; assembly: GCA_035549735.1. GTDB lineage: Bacteria > Myxococcota_A > Polyangia > Polyangiales > Polyangiaceae > PMG-095. The sequence goes on from DASZQI010000053.1 coordinate 21,426, forward strand.
CTGCGGCTGCGCGCGCGTGTGAGCTCGGTTTTCTGCGGCTGACCGGCGGCTGAGCTTCCGTCGCCAGCGCGCTTGCGACGACGAAAGTCGTCGGTCCGGAAGTCGCAGCGGCCTGGCTCGGATGTTGCTGAGATGAGGTCTCGTGCCCCAGCTCTCGCCCGAGCCCGCCCTGCAAGTGACCGAAACCGTGCCGCCCGTCTCGCCGGGGCAGGTGATCGGGGAGCGCTATTTGGTGGGTTCGGTGATTGGAGAGGGCGGAATGGGGGTGGTGTGTATTGCCACGCATGTGCACCTCGGCACGCCGGTGGCGATCAAGTTGATCCGCTCGGACTTGAAACACGACCCCGACTCGCTCGCACGCTTTTGGAACGAAGCTCGGACCGCGGCGGCGCTGAAGGGCGAGCACATCGCACGAGTGTACGACTTCGGACAACTCGACTCGGGTGAGCCGTACCTGGTCATGGAGCATCTGGAAGGACTCGGGCTCGACGCCTTCCTCGCCGAGCGCGGGCCACTCTCGCAGTCGGAGGCGGTCGACATCCTGCTGCAAGCATGCGAGGGCCTGGCAGAGGCGCACTCGGTGTCGCTGGTTCACCGCGACATCAAAGCGGCGAACTTGTTTCTGGTGCGTCGCCCGGATGGGCAATTTACGCTGAAAATCCTGGATTTCGGCATCGCCAAGCGGCTCGTGGACGGCGCGCATTGGGAGCGAACCGAGTCGCGCGGCAGCGTGGGTTCGCCGTTCTACATGCCGCCCGAGCAAATGCTCGAGCCTGCAACGGTCGATCAACGCGCAGACGTGTGGTCGCTCGGAGTGCTCCTCTTCGAGCTGCTGACAGGCGAGTATCCGTTCACGGGCGATGGGGCGGTACAGATTTGTGCCAACGTGCTGACCGCGCCGACGCCCGCCCTTAGCGCGTTGCGCCCCGACGTCGCGCCGGGCGTCGAGGCGATCGTACAGCGTTGCCTCGAGAAGCGTGCGGACGACCGCTATGCCAGCGTCCTCGACCTCGCCGAGGCGCTGCGTCCCTTCGGCTCCACCGCGCAGGCCGCGTCGGCTCTCGCTCCGAGCGAAGGGCTGAACTTGGACGCGCCGACCGATCGCGATTCCCCGGCGGCGATTCGCGCGGCCGTGGAATCGGAAATGGCCGCCGAGGCCGACGGTGTGCGCGGAAACGCCACAGTCGAGTCATGGTCGCCCGTCATCGTTCGGAGCTCACGACGCGCGCGGGCGAGCCGAACGCGATGGCGTCCCTCGCTCGGGACGTTCGTGGCGACGGTTATTGCCGCGTTGCTGCTCGGCGGCGCGCTGTCGTGGCTCAATTGGCCCGTGATCGCCAACCGCTACGCGGCGGAGCGGCGGCTGCTACAGCACCTGAAATCACCTTGGGATCCAGTACTCGCTCCGAATCAAGCCGATGATGGTTTGGAACGGGAGTTGCCTGTCCCCGAGCTCTGGAATCTACCGAACACGACGACGAACGAGGCATCCGCGCAGCCAGCGACCACAAGGGAGTCCGCCAGCGTGCAACGCCCGGTATCGGGCGCGCTGACACCTGAGCAAAGTCGACTGCGCGCGGAGCGCTACGAACGCTGGCTGCGTGAGGGAGGCATGGTGCGCCTCGACGGTGAATGGACCGAGGGCAAGAGCACCCCGACCCCGCTCGACACCAAGGATGGAGGAGAACCGTGACGATCCATCAACCCATCGAAACGCCACCCCACAGCGGACAGCGACTCGCAGAACGCCCGGGGCAGGTAGAGACGGCCGGCCTCAGCGACGTAGGCCGCGCTCGCAGCCGCAACGAGGACGCCTATCTGATCGCGACTCTGCAGCGCTCGATGGTCGTGCATGACGCGAGCCCACCCGGCGCACACGGCTGGGTGCCCGGGGAAACTGCGGGCACGCTGCTGGTCATCGCCGACGGCATGGGCGGACAGGGCAGCGGCGATATCGCCAGCCAAGTCGCGGTGAACACCACCGTGGGTTATCTGCTCAATATCATGCCCTGGGCCGCAGCGCGCTCGAACGTGGTGGCCGGCCGCGACTCGGCACCTTCCATCTGGAGTGTTCGCGAGCAGCTCTCCAGCGCGCTGGTGGCGGGCGACTCCACGGTCAAAGCGGTGGGCGCGCAAGCGGGTAGTCCGCGCATGGGCACCACGCTGACCATGGCGCTCATTCAGTTTCCGATGCTGTACGTTGCCCACGTCGGCGATACGCGCGGCTACCTGTGGCGCGGGCGCGAGCTCAGTCGGCTCACCACCGACCACACCGTGGCGCAGCAGATCGCGGAACGCGATCCGAACTTCTTGGAAAAGGACTCGGCGCTACACAACATGCTCTGGAACTCGCTCGGTGGCAGCGAAGACGTGGCGCGGCCGCAGCTCACCAAGGTGCCGCTCGCACAAGGTGACTTCATTCTGCTGTGTTCCGACGGCCTCACCAAACACGTGAGTGACGCCGAAATCTCGCAAGTGTTGGCCACGCCAGCGCCGCTCGCGGCGCGCTGCGCCGAGCTCGTAGGGCGAGCCAACGCGGCGGGCGGAAGCGACAACATCACGGTGCTGATCGCCAGCATCGGTTGAGTCGAGTGCCGCTCCGGCGCCTGAATAAAGACTCTTGCTGAATGCGCGCCTCAGGTGGGAACTGCACCTCCGCGCGACGCGGCGACGTGAGGCCGGGCGGAAAGCACGAAAACCCGTGCGATTACGTGCCACAGCTAGAATCAGCGGCCGCCTGGCTCGAGCAGCACGCCTGTGCGGCAAAACCGAACCAGCAAGGTCCAGCGCACCAGCCCGGGTCACGTATTTCCGCGTACTCACGCTGGCGTGTGACAGACCGCTTCGATGTTGTGTCCGTCCGGGTCCAACACGAACGCACCGTAGTAGTTCTCGTGATAGTGCGGGCGCTTGCCTGGCGGCCCATTGTCGCGGCCGCCCGCCGCCATCGCCGCCCTGTAGAAAGCGTCCACCAGCGCGCGACTCTCGACGCGAAACGCGATGTGCAGCGCAGGTTTGTTGGGCTCGCCCTGCGCCACCCAGAAATCTGGCTTACCCGTCGCGGTTTCGCCGAAGCCCACCACGTCGGTGCCGACCACCGCGCGTGGCAGCTCGAGTAGCACGCCGTAACCAATCGGCGCGAGCGCCGCTACGTAGAACGCCTTGCTGCGTGCGAAATCACTGACCTGAAGACCGGTGTGATCAATCATGGTGATCGCGAAGCTCCTTCGGTGCCGGCCGCGCGTCAAGTCGCGCGCGGGCGGTAGCGCGCGTTCACAACCGACGAACGGCGTACTTCAAGTGCGTGACCAGCGGCGATGAAACCGCTTCGACGATTTCCACGCCAACACGCCGGGTATCGATGCCCTCGAACAAGCGCACCCCCGAGCCCAGGAACACCGGCGCGATCGCGAGCGAGAATTCGTCCACCAAACCTGCGTTCAGGTACTGGAGCACGGTGGCGCCGCCACCAGCGATGCGAATGTCACGGCCGCCTGCTACCTGGCGCGCCTGTTCGAGCGCGCTCTCGATACCGTCGTTCACGAAGTAGAACGTGGTACCTCCCTTGCGTGGCCAAGGGCTGCGAACTTGGTGAGTGACCACGAAGACGGGCGTTTCGAAGGGCGCTTCTTCCGGCCAGGATGTCTCACCGAGGTCGAACATGCGCTTGCCCATGATGCTGACGCCGGTGCGGTTGAAGGTCGCTTCGAGAACCCGGTTGTCTTCTCCGGCTTCGCCACCTTGACCAATCTTCAGCTTTTCGCGGAAAAACTTCTGCCGCAAGACGTACTTCTGAAGCTCCATCCATTGCGCGAACCATTGCTTGCGGTCCACATCATCGGCACGCGTTTCGGGGGCAATGAAGCCGTCGAGTGACATGGTGACGCTGAAGAACACTTTGCTCATTCGATACCGTCCGTTCGCTGATGTTGCTTCACTGTGCGCCGCGCCATGCGACGTAAGCCGCGAGCCGGCCCAGCGTCTGCTTGCCGCCCTCGATAGCGCCATAGTTTTCGACGACGAAATCGCGCCGTTGCTTGCTCGGGAACAGCGCTCGCAGGGTGACCTCGGTTGCGCCGCCGCGGTCGACGAAAGTGATCGTGGACTGAAAGGACTGCGGATCCCCGGCGCGCTCGCCGTGCAACAGGACGATGCGCTCGCAGGGCACGATCTCGAGCCATTCGATATGGTTCGGGTAGTCGACTCCGTCCGGCCCGTGCATGACGAAGACCCAAACACCCCCCTCGCGGAACTCGAACGACTGAGTGGTCGTGCTGAAACCGTTGGGCCCCCACCATGCCGAAAGGTGAGCGACGCTCGTGTAGACCTCGAACACCAGTGGCCGCGGCCCCTCGATCGTGCGCGAAATCACGACTTCGCGGTCTGCCTCGGCTTCGCCGCTACTTGCGCTTACCATCCAGCAATTCCTTTCGTTGAAGCTGCTTCACGTACTCGTTCAAGCGGTCGAACGTCGCATTCCAGAACTGTTCGAAGCCGCCCACCCACTCGTGGATCGGCTTGAGGCCGCGCGCGTCCAGCGCGTAGAGCCGTTGTTTGCCGTCGCCGCGCACCCGAACCAGGCCCACCTCACGCAGCACCCGCAGGTGCTTGGACGCACGCGGTTGCGTCATGCGGAGCGCGCGCGCCACCTCGTTCACTGGCTGCTCCCGCGCCATGAGCAGCGTCAGAATCTGCCGGCGCTGTGGCTCGGCGATCGCATTGAACGCATCCGAGGTGGTAGCCGCGCGAGCCATGCAGACAATATATTCCTATATCGGCATATGTCAAGCCGCGCGCGAATTCGGCCCATTTCGCGCGCCGCCGGGCTCAGCGTAAATACTGGACGGCGCTCACACCCAGCACGCTCGCGTCAGCCAGCGGCGCTCGGGTCTTCACGCCGTTACCTTCCACAAACAGCCTTTGCCAATGTTCATTCGCTCGGCGTGCGCAGGCGGAGCGAGCTCGGGGATAGGCCGAGCCGCGCACGGTCAGCGAGACCGTCACGGCCTCATAGCAGCGACTTGAGGTCGAGCATTTCTTCCACGTCAGGCATCAGGATTAGCTCGACGCGCCGGTTCTTCTTACGACCTTCGGGGGTTTCGTTGGAAACGATGGGATCGGTTTGGCCGTAGCCCGAGGCGCTCCAGCGCTTGGGATTCAGATTGCCCCCCTGGCGTTCGGGTTCGGGCGGTTCTTTGGCCGCGGGGGCCTTGCTGTCGGCTTTCTCCGGCTTGTCGCCTTTGGCGGCAACTTTCGCAGGTGGAGCAGGTGATTTCTTGGCGGCAGCTTTGTCGGGCTCGGCCGGCGCCACCAAAAAGACCAGCACTTGGCGCGCTCGCATCAGCGACAGCCCCCAGTTGTCGTGAAAGGTCTCGGCCGCCCGCTTCAGAGGCTGATCGTCGGTGTGGCCCGCGACCTGATATTGCCGATCGCGGAGCGCGGCGTCGTTTTGGATCACGTCGGCAACTTGCAGCAAGATCTTGTCGCCTGCGCCGCTCAGGACATCGCTACCGGACGCGAACAGCACGTCGCCAGGCAGCGAGATGACCATTCGGTTGTTGCGAATCTTCACGTCGAGGCCGAGCTCAGTGAGCTTCTGCAGCTTGGAGCGTAGGGTCTCGAAGCGCTGTTTGATGCGCTCGAGAGTTTCCGCTCTTGCCTGGTATTCGGCGAGGGCAGCCTTCAGCTGCGCCATGTCTTGCGCGAGCTTGTCCTTCTCACTGCCTTCCGAGCAGAGCTTGACGCCCATGGCCTCGAGCTGCTCGCTGAGTTTCTTGACGTTCTCCCGTTCGGCCGCGAGCTGCGCTGCGATGTCAGCGTCTTTCTTTTCGAGCGCCGCATACTTGGCGAGCTGCGCCTGCCACTCGTCTTCGGAATGTCCGCACCCGAGTGCCAAAACCGATGCAAGAACGAACGCTGCTCGCGATGACAAGGCGTGCCTCCGTGGAAGGGTAGCCAATGACTATCACGACCGCTCGTGCTTGCGGAGGGCGCTCGCGTGCCTGATTTTCGGCTCTTCTCGGGAGCCAGAGCGGGCCGCTTGACGCCCGAGCCACGCGTGAAATGCTGAGCGCGCCGTGAATCGGTTGCCGTTCGCCCTGACGTGCTGCCTGGTCACGCTGGCCTGTGGCAACGGTTCGCCCCCAGCGAAAGCGGCCAGCCCCAATGGCACGGGTGGCACGGTCAACACCGCCACCGGCGGCGCTGGTACTAGCGGTGGCGCGGCTGATGCAAGCGGTGGGTCGTCGAACACACCCGTTCACTTGCTCATTTTCACGCGCACTCTCGGCTACCGGCATCCATCGATTGACGTCGGGATCGGGGCGCTGACCGGGCTCGGCGCGGCGCGCGGATGGCAGGTCGACTCGACTGATGACCCATCACGGTTCAGCGATGCCGGCCTGGCCGCTTTCAACGTGGTGCTGTTCTTGTCCACGACCGGCGATGTGCTCGACGACGCGCAGCAGCTGGCAATGCAGCGCTTCATTCGCGCGCGGCACGGCTTCGTTGGCGTGCACTCGGCCTCCGACACCGAGTACGACTGGCCATGGTACGGCGAGCTGGTCGGCGCCTATTTCTCGGCGCACCCCGCGATTCAAGAAGCCTCGGTGATCGTCGAAACCAAGAATCACCCCGCGACCGCGGCGCTATCGTCGCCGTGGCTGCGCACCGATGAGTGGTATGGTTTTCGCAGCAATCCCCGCGCGAATGCGACCATTCTCTTGCGCTTGGACGAGAGTTCGTACGATCCGGCGGGAACCGGTATGGGTGAAGATCATCCCATCGCTTGGGCGCACGAATTCGAGGGCGGCCGCGCGCTGTACACGGCACTCGGTCACACCGACGAGAGCTACCAAGAGCCAGAATTTCTCGCTCACCTCGCGGGCGCGGTGGAGTGGGCCGCGCAGTAGCACACTTACGATTGGAGCAATCCCCAGCACGCTTCAAGCGCGGTCCGCCGGGCTGGTGGTAAGCAGCTCCGCGATGCGCATCGGCAACGTCCGTGTGTCGATCGGCTTGCTGATGTAGGCATCGCAGCCGGCAGCGCGGGCGCGCTCTTCGTCCCCCTTCATCGCATAGGCGGTGAGCGCGACGATCAGTACGCCTCGCCAGCGCGCGTCGGCCTTGAGCCGCCGTGTAAGCTCGAGGCCATCCATTCCCGGAAGCTGGATATCCATCAAGATCAACCGCGGCTCGAAACTCTCGAGCTGCGCCAAGGCCTCGTGGGCATCGGACACAGAGCGTACGTCGTAGCCCTCCGCCTCGAGCAAGAACGTAAGCAGCGTCGCGTTCGCCGGATTGTCGTCGACCACCAAGATAGGTTGTTTCACGGCACCGCCTCCAACCACGAATCCAGCATCATCACACCGCAGCCGCCACTTTCGAGCTCCGCGGCAACACAGCGTGAAAGACGCTGCCTTTGCCGAGAACGCTGCGTACGCCGACCGAGCCCTGTTGAGCTTCGACCAAGCGCTTGGTGAGGGCCAGGCCGAGGCCCGTGCCCGGGTGCTTCTTGGTGAGCGCCGCGTCGAGCTGCTGAAATTCGACGAACAAACGACCTAGATCGCGCGGGTCGATGCCAATGCCGTTGTCCTCGATTTCGACGCGGAAGCACTCATTTCCCTCAGGCCGCACGCGCACGTCGACCCGGCCGTTGTCGGGCGTGAACTTCAGCGCGTTCGACAAGTAATTGTACAGAACCTGTTTGAATCGAGCCGGATCGATGAACACCTCCCCCAAACTCGGCTCGATGTCGAGTGAGACCCGGATGCCCTTACCCGCAGCAATGCTCCGCAACATCGAGATGACTTCGCCCACCACGCTCGCCAGGTGCAAGGACTCGGGTCGGAACTCGAGCTTGCCGGCTTCCACCTTGGACAAATCCAGGATGTCGTTGACCAGCTGCAACAGGTGCTGCCCGCTGGTCAAAATGTGGCCCAAGAATTCTTGCTGCCGCTCCTTGGCGTCGACCCTGCCGTCGAACATCAGCTGAGTGAAGCCGATGATCGCGTTCAGCGGCGTCCGCAGCTCGTGCGACATGTTGGCGAGAAATTCGCTCTTCAAGCGGTTCGCCTGATGCATGCGCTCTTCCATCTCCTTGCGATCGGTGATGTCACGAATCGCAGCCGTGACCAGCGTGCCTTCCGCCGTTTCGATCGGGCTCAGGCTGATCTCGGCGGCGAACTCGCTGCCATCCCGGCGCAAGCCGAACAGGTCGACACCAGCCCCCATGGGGCGCGGTCGCGGCGAGTCGAAATAGCCGCCGCGGTGGCCGGGATGGTGCGCGCGAAAGCGCTCGGGCACCAGCGTTTCAATCGGCCTACCCAACAGCTCATCGCGCTTGTAACCGAATAGCCGCTCGGTCTGGGCGTTGATGAGCACGATCTTGCCCGCGCGATCGACGATCACCATCGCGTCCGGCGCGGACTCCATCAAGCCGCGAAACTTCTCCTCGGCGCGCTTGCGATCGGTAATGTCGCGAATCGCGCTCGAGACCAGCATGCCCTCTTCGGTCTCGAGCGGGCTCAGGCTGATCTCCACCGGAAATTCGCTGCCGTCCCGGCGTAACCCGTAGAGATCGAGGCCAGAGCCCATGGAGCGCACGTTGGGATCCTTGAAGAACCCCGAACGGTGTTCGGGGTGCCGGCCACGAAACCGCTCCGGCACTAGAATCTCGACCAGCTTGCCGATCAGCTCCGCGCGTGGATAGCCAAACAGGCGTTCGGTTTGGGTATTGATCAGCACGATGCGCCCCTCGGCGTTCACGATCACCACCGCGTCCGGCGCCGCTTCCAGCAAGTCACGAAACTTGGTCTCGATCTTCCTGCGATCGGAGATATCGCGAATCGCCGCGGTCACCAGGCGGCCGCGTTCGCTTTCCATGGGCGCCAGGCTGATTTCGGCCGGAAATTCACTGCCGTCTTTGCGGCGCCCGAACAGGTCGAGCCCCGCGCCCATGGGCCGCGTGCGAGGATCGGCCACGTACGCCGCGCGCCGCTCCGGATGCCCTTGGCGAAAGCGCGCGGGCACCAGCGACTCGATGGCCTGCCCGAGCAGCTCCGCTCGACTGTAGCCGAACATGCGCTCGGTCTGGCTGTTGATGAGGACGATCACGCCGCGGTCATCGACGATCACCATCGCGTCTGGCGCCGCTTCCAACAAGCCTCGAAACCGCGCTTCGACCTCGCGCTCTTCACGCTGGTGCTTGATCTGCGTGACATCTCGCTGGTGAGTAGCGACGAAGCGCACCTCGCCCGACGGAGCGCGCACCAAGCGCATGGCCACCTCGACGTCGACGCACTTGCCGTCCTTTCTGACGCGCACGCACTCCATCAGCGAAGAGCCTTGCTCGAGCACGTCTCGGAGCGCGCCTCGCGCCTGCTCACGCTCTGCCGGCGGAACCACCAGCTCTTCCAGCGAGCGCCCCAAGCTCTCTTCCGAGGTGTAGCCGAACAGGGTTTGCGCACCGGCACTCCAAAATCGCACCACGCCGCCGGTGTCGAGCGCGATCAGTGCGTCCGGCGCCTCGTGGACCAGAGTGGCTACGAACGCCGCCTCTGACTCCTCTTGCGTGGCTTTGGGCATCGGAATGCTCGAACCTCCGCGAACGGATGGGCCCCTGCTCGGCAACGCCGGCGCGGCGCTCGATCAGCCGAGCACCGCTCAATCCCCGCCACTCTAAAGTCAAAAATCCGCGAAGCCCAGCCCGACCGTCAGCGCCGCTCGCAAATGAGGTTTGGGGGGCCCCGCGGAAACGAGCGCGCTACCCGGCGTAACCCGCCACCGGGCCACCAAACCGGACGTTTTCCGGCGAAGCAGCCACGCCGGCCCTCCCTGAAACGCCGACGGCGCTTCGCCCTCAGTGTGCGGACACCGACGGTGCGGGCGCGGCCTCGGCGGCGGCCGCGGCAGCCCGTCGAATGCGGCGCTTGCCCTGAACGATATGCACCACCTGATCGAGGATCACGGCAACCAAGATGACGCCGCCGATGATCACGAAGGTCCAGTTCGGGTTCAGGCGCCAGATGCGCTGAATGCCCTCAGCGTCCTGGTATTGGAGCTGGAACATGTTGATACCGTTGTCGATCACTCGCATGATCGCCGAACCGATGATGATGCCGAGTACGGTGCCTTCGCCGCCACGCAGCGAGCAGCCACCGAGCACCGCCGCAGCGATCGCGTAGAGCTCGTAGGCGATGCCGACCTGCTGCGACATTTGGCCGATGTAAGCCGCGTAGCAAACCCCCGCGACGCCCGCGAGGCCCGCCGAAACCAAGTAGGTGATGGTTTCGACCAGCTTCACGTTGATGCCGGAGTACTCAGCCGCGTCGCGGTTACCGCCGATGGCGTAAACGTAACGGCCAAACACCGTGAAATGCAGCACGTAAGTCGCGATCGCGATCACGCCCAGAAAAATCAGGAACGGATACGGCAAGAGCGGATCGCCGTTCACCTTGAGCCAACCGCCGTTCGCGAGGTCGAGCAGCGGCGAGCCGCCCAGGCTCAACGTGCCGCCTTCCGCGATGGTCTGAGACACACCGCGCAGCAGCAACATGCCGCCCAAAGTAACGATGAACGGCTGCAGCTTGAGCCGCGTGATGAGCAACCCCTGCAACAAGCCGATCACCAGCGCCACGCCGATGGCCAGCGGGATACCGAGCCAGAGCGAGTGGCCGAGGCCGCCGGCGCCCGGCGAGGAGATCTTGGCGATCAGCACGCCGGTGAGGCCGATGGTCGAGCCGATCGAGAGATCGATGCCGCCGGCGATGATCACGAACGCGATGCCAATCGCGTAGATGCCCAGCATCGAGATCTGGCGCAGCGTGTTGATGCCGTTCGATTGTCCCAAGAAGTCGCTGTTCGAGATGAACAGCACCAAACACATGAGCACCAGGGCGATGCTCATTCCGAGCTCGCGTCTCATGCTGCCTCTTCCTCGCTCTTGCCAGTCATCAGTTTTGCAATCCGCTCTTGAGTCAATTCGCTGCGCTTGAGCACGCCCTTGATGCGGCGCTCATGCATCACGATCACCCGGTCACTCATGCCCATGATTTCTTCCATGTCCGAGCTGACCATCAAGATGGTGATGCCTTCCGCAGCCAAGGCCGCGATATGGCGATAGATTTCGGCCTTGGCGCCGACGTCGATACCGCGCGTGGGCTCATCCAAAATCAAGAGCTTGGGGTTCATGGCCAGCCACTTGCCGAGCACGACCTTCTGCTGATTGCCGCCGGAGAGGTTCACGACCAGCTGGCGAATGCTGCTGGTCTTGGTGCGCAGGCGCTTGACCTCGGACTCCGCCACGGTGCGCTCCTTCTCGCGATCCAGCCACCCGTAGGGGTTGTAGCTGGCGATGTTCGGGAGCGAGGTGTTCTGAGCCACCGACATGGGCAGCACCAGGCCGTGGCGCTTGCGATCTTCGGGCGCCAAGTACACCCCACGACGAATGGCGTCGCGCGAACGCTGGGGGAAATACGGCTGTCCGTCGAGCGTCATGCTGCCGCCGAGCGCGGGGTTCACGCCGAATAGGCTCTCCATCAGCTCGGTGCGACCGGCACCGACCAGGCCTGCGAAGCCGAGCACCTCGCCGCGCAGCGCCTTGAACGAAATGCCGGAGCGCGCGCCGGGGACCAGCAGGTTCTCGACGACGAGACGTGGTTCGCCCGCGGGGCGCTCTTCCTTCTCCGGAAAGTAGTGGCTGCTGAGCTCGCGGCCCACCATCAGCGCGACCACCTTGTCGTGCGTGGCTTCCTCGCGCAGGAGGTCGCCGATGTAACGACCGTCGCGCAGCACGGTGACCCGGTCGGCCAGCATCATCACCTCTTCCATGCGGTGCGAGATGTAGACGATGCCGATGCCCTCGCCCTTGAGCTGAGCGATGATTTTGAAGAGGTGTTCCGACTCGCCCGCGGTCAGCGACGACGTCGGCTCGTCCATGATGATGATGCGGGCGTTCATCGCGAGCGCTTTCGCGATTTCCACCATCTGCATCTGGCCCGCGGTGAGCTGCGACACCGGCGTGGTCGGCGAGCGCTCCAAGCCAATCCGCCGCAGCAGGACCGAGGCCTTCTCGTTCATTTGGGCGCGGTCGAGCGGGCGCACCCATGGGCCCTTACCCGGCTCGTTGCCGAGGAAGATGTTGGCCGCAATGTCTAGATTGCGCGCCAGCATCAGCTCCTGATGAATCAGCGCGATGCCTAGGTTCTTGGCCTCGCGTACGCTGGACAGCAGCACCGGGCGGCCGTCCATCGAGATCTGGCCTTCGTCGGGCAGGTAGGCCCCGCCCAAGATCTTCATCAGCGTGCTCTTGCCTGCCCCGTTCTCGCCCATCAGGGCCAGCACTTCGCCGGCGTGGAGCTTGATGGAGACTCCGGAGAGCGCGATCACCCCCGGAAACCGCTTGGTGATCCCGCTCATTTCGAGCAGGCAAGGCAACGCTGCTTCGGCCACTTACTTCTTCATTTCGGCGAGCTTCGCGCGGAACTCGGCCACGTTGGCTTTGTTGATGACTTCGACGCCGGTGTCGATGCTCTTGCTGACCGGCACGCCGGCCATCGCGCCGGGCTGGAACGCCAGCTCGTGCATCCACTTGCTGGAGAGGTAGCCGAACTCGAACGGCTTCTGCACCACCGTGCAGGAGATGATGTCGTTGGCGATGCCGTTGAGCGAGCCGTCTTCCTCGTCGAACACCGCGGCCAGGACCTTGCCCTTCTTGCCGAGCGCTTCGATGGCAGCCGCAATTGCCGGACCGTTGTAGGACCAGAGCCCCGCGACCAGCTTCAAGTCGCTGTGCGCGTTGATGATGTCCTCGACGTTGGAGCGCGCCTTGGCGCGATCGGTGTTGTCCTCGCGCTTGTCGACGATCTCGATCTTGTGATCCTTGATGGCGTCTTCGATGCCCTTGAGGCGCTGAGCCGCGTTGTCGGCCGAGAGCGTGCCGACGAACACCGCCATTTTGCCGCCGTTCGGCAAGAGCTTCACGATTTCGGCGCCGAGCGCCTTACCGGCCTCGTAGTTGTTGGTGCCGATGTAGAGCAGGCGCTTGGACTTGGGCGCGTCCGAGTCGAAAGTGATGAGCTTGGTCTTGGCGGCGACCTTGTCGAGCACCGGAACCTGATCGTTCGGGGCAATCGCGCTCACCGCAATGCCGTCGTAGCCCTGGCTGGCCAGGTTCTCGAGGATCTGGTTCTGCTCTTCGGTGGTGCCGTTCGACGGCATCTTGATGTCGACCTGGACCTTGGCTTCCTTCTCGTACTTGTGGACGCCGGCAGCCGCGATCTTCCAGAACTCGCTGGCGTTGTTGGTCACGAACGCGAGCTTGGCGATCTTCTTCGGTGCTTCGCTGGGCTGAGCGCTGCTCCCGGGCTGAGCCTCGCTGGTGCCCGCTTCCTTCTTGCTGCAGCCGAGGGCCGCGAACAAGGCGAGCAACGTGGTGCAAAACAGAACCCAACCCGTATTCAAGGGCTTCATCGTCGATCTCACGGCAGGCCTCCTCGTCAAACGTGGGGCTCAGGCGAATCAGGTCGATTTCGACCCGAGTTGAGCCCGCCACGCTTCCATAACACGCATGTTTCCCAATGTATCGGCCCAGCTCATGGCAGGCCACGAAACCTCGGTCGCCGGCAGCGTGTCAGCGACCAGCTCGGCTTCGATACCGTAAGTGGCAAGCTCGGTCCGAATCGATACCGTCTCCGGCTCGCGGCCGTCTCGGTACACCGTAAATTCGCTCTCGAGCCCCTGACGCTGACCGCGCGGAATCCACGGATCGGGCAGCTCGATTCGGCCTTCCTCGCCGTAAACCACGGTGTGCGTTCCGACCGCGTGAAACGTCGCGCTGACCGCTTCCGCGGTGAAGCCAGACGAGAACGTGAGCAGCGCGGTCGCCAGCTCGTCCGCCCCGGTCGGCCCGATCACGCCGCACGCCTGAATCTGCACGGGCTCGGCGAAGGGCTTACCCTCGATGAGACCGGCGACGAGCCGCGCGAACGACACCGGATAGCCACCGACGTCGAGGATACTGCCGCCACCGAGCTCTAGATTGAACAAACGCCCTGACGGATCACGCGGCACGCGAAAACCGAAGCTCGCGCGCACGTGGCGAATCCGCCCGATCGCGCCGTCTTTCAGGCGCGACACCACTTCCCGCAACAGCGGATGGCAGCGGTACATGAACGCTTCCATCAAGAACACGCCATTTCGACGCGCTGCCTCGATCAAGCGCTCGGTCGAGGGAATGTCGACCGTGAGCGGCTTCTCGCACAGCACCGCCTTCTTCGCCGCAATCGCGGCTAGCGCCTGCGCTTCGTGGAACGGGTGCGGGCTGGCAATGTAAACCGCCTCGACCGCCGGATCTGCGAGCAGCTCCTGCAAGCTGCCCGAAGCGCGCGGCAGGCCCCACTGCGCCGAGAAGGCTTTCGCCTTCTCGGCAGAGCTACCGGCGACGTTGACGACGCGGCAGCGCTTGGACTTGCGGAGGGCGTCGACGAACGCAACGGCGATGCCGCCGGTGCCAACGACGCCCCAGTTCAGAGTGGGTTTCATCGCTCGCTCATTCGGTCGTGAAGCGATGAATCATCGTGTGCTTGTAGGTCGCGCCCGGCTTCAGAATGACCTCGTCCTTCCAGGCCGGGATGTTGATCGAGTTCGGGAACTTCTGCGTTTCCAGGCACAGGCCGCTGTACTGCGGGTACGCCACGCCCTTGCCCTTGGTCTTCCCGTCCAGGAAGTTGCCCGAGTAAAACTGCACACCCGGTTGGTCCGCTTCCAGCGTCATCACCCGGCCGGACTTCGGATCCTTCAACTTCGCGACCGGGCGCATCGCGTGTGCGTCGCCGTTCACCACGAAGTTGTGATCGAAGCCGATCGGGTCGCCACCGGCCGCTTTCAGATCCTTGCCGATCGGCTTGGCCACCGTGAAGTCGAAGGGCGTGCCCTTCACCGGCTTGATTTGACCCGTGGGAACCATCGGATCGCCGGGCGTGTACTTGTCCGCGAACAGCGTCAGCTCCTGATCCGTGATGGGACCCGACGCGAAACCGCCGAGGTTCCAATACGTGTGGTGGGCCATGTTCACGATCGTGGTCTTGTCGGTGGTCGCCGACATCTCGACCTTGAACTCGTTCTTGTTCGTGAGCGTGTAAACGGCCGTGGCCGTCACCGTACCCGGGTAGCCCTCTTCGCCGTCCTTGGAAACGTAGGTGAGCTTCAGCGCAGGACCCTCGGGGGTCTCCGCCGGCTCCGCCGTCCAGATCACCTTGTCCCAACCCTTCACGCCGCCGTGCAGGTGGTGCTGTCCGTTGTTCGCAGCCAGCTTGTAGTCCTTGCCGTCGAGCTTGAACTTCGCGCCGCGAATGCGGTTCGCCACGCGACCCACGGTCGCGCCGAAGTACGGGCTACCCTTCACGTAGCCATCGAGATTCTCGAAGCCGAGCACGATGTCGCCGAGCTTGCCTCCCTTATCCGGCACCTGAAACTCGGTCACGATCGCACCGTAGGTCGCGACCTTCAGCACGAGTCCGTTGGCGTTCGTCAGCGTATAAAGATCCACGTCTTTGTCCTCGAGCTTGCCGTAGGCGGCCTTCTGAATAGCAGCAGGCTTGGCCGGCGTCGCGGCGGGCTTGGGAGCCTCTGCTGGCGCCGACGCGACGGCCTCTGGCGCCGCGGCGGAAGTCTCTGCAGGCGCGGACTGAGCGCCGGAGCACCCGAACATCAGCGCTGCGAGCGCCACCCCGGACCAACGAGTATTTCGAAACAGAGTCATGTTGTCTCTCCCTGAGGGTTGAAAGGGTCTCTCCTGCGCGACGCCGCGGGCTGAATCAGGCGAGCACCAAGCCCAAACCAAAACGCGCGATGCGTCCGGAAGGCCCTACCGAGCCCAGCGCGGCCTGCGCCACGAAACAACGCGGCACAAACCCCTGGGTCGGGGTCCGATCTACGTCGCCACAGCGGCGGGGCGCAAGCATGTCGGCTGAACAGTGACAAGGCCGGGGGTCAGGTGGTCAACTTTGTCTATGGCGCAGCGCGTTTTCGCTACCCGGCCGAACCGTCGACCTCGTTTTCTCGCGCATTGAGCGCGTCGCCTGCCCCCGGTGGCCTCTAACCCGGCCTACGCCAAGCCCAAACTAGCCCTTCACCAGTCCGCGGTGACGCCAGCGTTGAAGAAGTTGACTGTTTGCGAAGCGCTCGGGTGGAAGAAGAATCCAGACGCCGTACTGCCGCCGTACCACTCGAAGCGGGCCCGGAAGTAATCGAAGTCGAGGTGAAGGAAGTCGGACAGGTGATAGACGACACCCGCGGACAGCCCTAGCTCCTGGTTGAGAATCGTGAAGCCCGGCGGGTCGGGCTCGCCGGGATAGGCGTCATCGTCCCCGGCAGGCGTGTCAGGATTGCCATCGTTGTCGTTGACGTCGAGGCGGTCGTCGGGCAGTCGGTAAATTCGAGTGACACCGGCGCCAGCAGAAATGTCCACCTTGCCGAGCGCGACCTGCAGCTGGCCGTAGTACCCGTCGAACGTGCGAAGCTCAGCGCCCTTGTCTGGCGGGCGCGTGCTCGCGTCCGAGGGGTCGAGCGCGTAATTGATGCCGAGGCCTTTGCCGTAGTGCCCGGCTAGGCCGAGGTGCACCGGTCCGAATTCGAAACGACCACCGTAGCCGGCGCCCCACACGTCTGTGCTCTTCAGGTCGCCGTCCGCGTAGACCTTCTGCCATCCGCCGTTGCCGAACAGATGAATCTTGCCGGTTTGACCGAGAGCGATGTCGTAAGTCAGCTCGGCTTCCGGACGCAGCCACTGCGTGCGTTCCCAGTTTCGACCGACGAGCGCGCTCGGATCGTAGGCACCCACGCTGAGCTGCAGCCCGGCTACTTTGGGGGTCGCGTACTTCACGCCCGCGGCGAAGCCATTCGCGAGCACACCGAACCCGATGTGACCCGCGGCGGGCCCGGTGCCGTCCACCGAGCCCGGATAACCGAGACCGTAAGCGTACGCATAGAGATAAGTGATCTCGGTTGCGCCGCGCGAGAACAAGGTCAGCGCGCGACCAACGAGCAGGTCGCCCCAGGGCCCCTCGAGCTCGAGATACCCTTCACGCATATCGGGAAACACTGGCCGATACTTGCGGCGTGCTTCGCTCTCCACGATCGTCGTGAGGGCCATATAGGCCTTGAACGTGGTTTGATCGTTGAAAGGCCTGCGCAGGCCCAGTCCAAGCACGTTGCCGGTGAAGCCGCTCTTCACGCGCATGCTGCTGATCGTGCCCGCGTCGTTCGGATCGTTCGGATTCTTTTCGCGATTCGCGTCGAGCCCGCTCAGACCACCGCCGTCGAGACGCACGAGGTTGCCATGCGTGTCGGTCAAGTTGGGCAGACCGCCGCCGCGCGCATAGCTGACGAACGCTTGAACGCGCCCCTGCGAAAAGACTTCCCACTTGTCGGCTTTGGCAATGGTCACCTCGGCTGACGCGGCTCTTGCAAACAAAAAGCCCACGCCGAACGCGAGCTGGGCGCATAGCCTGACCTTCCGCAGAGCTCGATTGTCTTCCACGACTTCACCTTCCCTGAGCAGCAATCGACCGGGAGCGTTGTACTAGACGCTCCGCGATGGGAGAATCTCTTTTATCGCGAACGAACGGCGCACCGGTGCGCAATGGCAGCGGAGCTTTCGTCCACCAGGCGCGCGGCTGTCCCGTTGCTAGCCAGCCGAGCCAAGAGCGTCGCCTACTGCACGCTCTTGACGTCCAGCAACACCCATTGCCCATAGGCACCGGCAGGCGCCTGACCCACCCACGGCTGAGTGAAGTTCATGGGCGCAGGGTTCGACTGGGAAACGTCGATCGTGCGTGGTTTCGCGCAGGTGCTGCTGCCGGCGCCGGGACCGCAGTTCATGATTTGCCGACAGTTCGAGTCGTACACCCGGAACAGGATCGACCCGCCGCCGACGACCATGAGCGTCATGTCGAAGCTGAGCGCGTAGCTCGAGTGTTGTTCGGTCCCGTTGATCGAGTTCAGGTAATAAACGGCAGTCTCCGTCATTGCCTGATTGCGAACGTGAACCTCGTAGCTGTTGTAGGTCGACCCAGGATCGGTCCCACCCGTGTAGAGGAAGTCGCCGCCAGTGTCGCCTGTGTAGTCCGTACCACCTGCGCGACGCGTCCCGCCCGTGTAACGCTTGCCTTCAGCGATACCATAGACGTGAATCGAGAGCGTGTAAGCCTGGCCCGGTGTACCGCCGATGGTGAACGTCTGCGTGGTCGTCTTGGTGTTGCCGGTGCAGCCCGAGTTCGTGCAGTCGTAGCCGGTGCCCTTGTCCGAGCACGGGGCCGTGAACAGGTAGCCGTCGAGCTTGCCAGCGACCGTGCCGATGAGGTCGCCCCCGCCGCCAGCGCCCGCGCTGCCACCCGTGGCGGTCGTGCCGCCTTTGCCACCTTGACTACCACCCGCGCCGCCGGTGCTGCTGCCGCCGCCCGGGGTTCCGCCGGTGCTGGTTCCACCGGTCGCAGCACCGCCGCTGCCCCCCGTGGTGCCCGCTCCGCCCGAACTTCCGCCAGTCGACGCGCCGCCGGTCGTTCCTGTGCTCCCGCCGTTACCACCGGTCGCGGTGGTGCCGCCGGTCATGCCAGGCCCCGTGCCACCGGTGGTGGTGGTGGTGCCGCCGGTCGTGGTTGTCGTTCCGCCCGTCGTGGTCGTCGTTCCGCCGGTCGTAGTTGTCGTTCCGCCCGTCGTGGTCGTGGTGCCGCCGGTCGTGGTCGTCGTTCCGCCGGTGGTGCTCGGAACGCCGCCCGTTGCCGACGCTTGCCCTCCGGTTGACCCGTTCGAGGTTTCGGTGTCCGTTGAACACGCGGTAATGGCGATGATCGGGCACCAGATAGAGGACAACAGCAAAAAGCGCTTCATGGCAGGCTCCAAGACTTGCGAGATGGGAACGACAAGCGACCGACGCTCCGATGTAAACGAGTATTCTCTCGGGCGAGCACGCCGGCCATTGCCAAAGGCAATGGGTCGACGAGCCGAAAACTTTACGATCAATCCGGATCGGAACCCGAATTAGCCATCAATTGCTCCGACGAGGAAATCTCTACTGTACTGTGAACCCGAGAGCGGATTGAACAGAGCAAACCGCAGCTCTGGCGACACTCGATGGCTGCATCGAGTGGTCGCTTGCTCGGGACACACATCCGCCGATGCGAAGCGTCTGATCAGGCTCGTCGAGACTAACGCCGAATACATAACAAAGTAAAGGAATTGTTTTTTAGCGGATTTTTCGAAGAAATCGCGCATCGACCCCTCATTTACAGGCGCCTAGTCGGGGGATGAGACGCATATCTAACTAACGCGCCGCGTGAATGCCCCGCGCCAAACAAGCAATCGTCACTCGGCGCTGGCTCCGAACCAAGGAGACCCCCTCGCCTCCCCAAGGCATGCCGTAACGAAGTCGAGAAGCTCACGCCGCGTCATCTCGCACGACGTCAACGGCCGCCGTGGAGAAGCGCGACGGGACCCTGCCTGACGCGCGCGTCGCCAACCTACCGCTCAGCCCGGATACCAAATCTTGCGCGGGTCGTCTGGGGTTCGCTGGTAGTCGAAGGCGGCGTCGGTGAGTTTGGCGAGGTCGTAGGCGGGGCGCCAGCCGAGCAGAAACTTGGCTTTGGTGTTGTCCAGCCAGGTCGAGTGATAGGGCGTGGGCACTGGTACCGAGGGTAGTTGGCGGGTGCGCTCGAGGTAGGCAGCCAGCTCGCCGTAGTCGACCGGCTCGTTCATACAAACGTTGAAGAGCTGTTGTTTGGCGTTCGGGTTGTCGATCGCATGTTCGATGGCCGACACCAAGTCGTTCACGTGGACGAAGTTGCGCTTCACGGGTTTGCCGTTGGGATCGAGCATGACCGGCACGGCTTTATCGCGCACGTACTGGTCGGCCTTCGCGCTGCCGACCAGGTCGCGCCAGCGCGGGCCGCCGAACACGTCGTCGCCGAACGAGAGCTGATATTTGAAGTCGTCCTTCTCCATGATCCAGGGCGCGCGCAAGCAGCAACCGTTGAGTTGATACTGGATGTAGTACTGCTCGAGCATCACTTCTTCGAGCACCTTGGAAAGCGCGTAACAGCCGGGATAAGCGCTGTGTTTCTGCTGTTCGGTGACTGGGACCGGGTGCGGATAGATGAAGTGTCCCATGCCCGCGTCGCCACCAATCAAGATGAACTGCTGGAAGCCAGGAGTCTGGCGACTCGCTTCCAGCAACCAAAACATGCCCTTGATCGCCACATCCATGATGGCGTCCGGCGTTTCCTTGCAGGTCGCGAGGTGCAGCACGTGCGTGACGCCCGCCATGGCCGCGTCGACGACTTTTTGGTGCTCGATCGAGCCTCGCACCACTTCCAGGCGTGCGCTCGGCTCGAGCAGGCGGTTGTGACAGAGCGCGCGGACCACGAACCCGTCGAATTTCGGATTCTCGAGAAAGTGGCGGATGAAGGTTTGGCCTACCTTGCCGGCCGCGCCGGTCACGAGAATGCGTTTCTGAGTCATTTCGCGGCTACGTTAGCCAGCTAAGTCGCCAGACCGCAACGCCTTCCGCCGGAGCCAGCACCGCCGCGAGACTTGCGCCATTCACAAAGGCTTTCGCGAGGCAACCCCTAGGACCGCGTTCTAGTGGGTGATTCTGGGCATCTCGGACGCGCTCGGTTCCGCCGGACTGCGCCGCTGCTCCAGGTGGCGCATGAGCGCCAGCACCAGCGGGCCCATCTTGGGGTGGTCAGGCATGACCTGCACCTGGACGCCGTAGGCGTGCAGAATGGCCTGGCAAGTGGGGCCCACCGCCGCGACCGCGACGCGCTCGTTCAGCGCGCGAACCAATTTGACGCCCAGCCCGAGCTGGTCAGCGACGGTATACAGATGCCGAAACTGAATTTGGCAGGTGATGGCCAGAGCATCGACTTCCCCGCTGATGATTCGCATCACGACGCGGGCCAGACCCTCGGTGTCCTCCGGCATCAGCCAGCGGTAGAGCCACAGCTCTTCCAACTTGGCCTGACGCGCCAAGAGCGTCTCGGCCAGCGTTTCGCTGCGCTCTCCGTAGTGCAGCAGGATGACGCGGCGGCCCTTGAGGTCGATGCCACTCATCGCATCAATCAGCTCCGCCGACGTGAAGGGGTCGCGCGCGGTCAGGGTCGGGGGCACACCGAACCCGCGCAGCGCGGCGGTCGGCTTGGGGCCGCGACACACCGTGGTCAGGCGGCGCAGCGCCGCGACCAGGTCCGGACGACGGCCGATCTGTTCGGCGGTCTCGAACAGCAGCGAAACGGCCACGCCCGTCATGAACACGACCACTTCATGCCGATCCCCTTCGAGATCTTGGAGCAGGCGCTGCGCGACCTCCGGAGTAAACTCCGGACATTCGCGCACGGCCGGCACGCACAGCGGATCGCCTCCGTGCTTTTCCACCAAACGGGCGAGCTCGCGGCTCATGCGCGACTCGAGAAGAGCGACCACCGGGCGAATGTTAGCCATCGCGTATTACTCGAATTTTCAAGCGGTCGACCCGCGAAACTGCGTACAGTCGATGCCGTATTTGGAGGCTTTGTAGCGCACGATTCTTTCGGTCGTGCCGAGCGCGCGCGCCGCGCGCGCACAGTTGCCGCGCGCCTCGCGCAGCGCCTCTTCAATCAGTTGACGCTCGAGCCGCGCGACCGCATCCGCCAAGGTCTGTCGCTCGGTTGGCAGCGCGCGGCCCGTCGCGCGGATGGCGTCCGGCAAGTGATGCTCTTGCACGACGAAGCCATCACACACCACGACCGCGCGCTCGATCACGTTCTCGAGCTCGCGCACGTTGCCTGGCCAACTGTACTGGGCAAGCGCCTCCAGCGCGCCGCTCGAGATGCGCGCGATCTTGCGCCGGTGCTCGCCAGCGAACTTGGTCAAGAAGTACTCGGCCAGCGTCGGAATGTCCGCACGTCGCTCGGACAGCGCAGGCAGCGAGATGGAGAACACGTTCAGGCGATAGTAGAGATCTTCGCGGAAGGCCCCGCTGGCAACGGCGCGCGCCATGTCCTTGTTGGTCGCGGCCACGATGCGCACGTCGGTGCGAAGCGTCTCGCTCCCGCCCAGGCGCTCGAACTCACGCGACTGCAGCACGCGCAGCAGCTTGGCCTGGGTAGTCGGCGAAAGTTCACCGATTTCGTCGAGAAACAGCGTGCCGCCCTGGGCCAGCTCGAAACGCCCCTTGCGCCGCGCGTGAGCGCCGGTGAACGCGCCGCGCTCATGGCCGAACAGCTCCGACTCGAACAGCGTCTCGGGCAGCGCCGCGCAGTTCACCTTCACGAAGGGCTGACGCGCGCGCAGCGAGTTGTTGTGAATCGCCTGCGCGACCAGCTCTTTACCGGTGCCCGACTCACCGCGAATCAACGCCGTGGCGTTGGTGCGCGCGACTTGGCCGATCTGCTCGTAGACCTGTCGCATGGCGACGCTCGCGCCGATCATGTTCGCGTACTCGAACGCCGCGCGCTGCGAGCGCTGCTGCGCTTCTTCCGCTTGGCGGTCGTCCGCGCTTTCGCGCTCGAGGCGAGCCGTGCGCAGCGCCTGCCCGAGCAGCGACGCGACGATCTCGAGCACACCCAGGCGCTCGCCAAATTCGTCGGACCCGTTACGCGGGAAGTACGCGGAGAGCGAGCCGACCTGACGGCCCGCCATCGACACGGGCACGCAGACCAGGCTGAACTGCGAGTCCGACCAAACGTCCAAGTCGGTCAGCTCGGAGAGCGCCATCGGTTCATGGCGCAAGATCGGCACCACGATGGGCCGCCCGCTTTCGGCGACGCGACCCGCGACACCGGCGCCGAATCGAGGACGAAAATGCGTGCTCGGCAGGCCGTAGGCGGCCTCGAGCTCCAACGTTCGGCGCTCCGGATCGGAGACGCACAGCATCTGGCGCTGAGCCGCTAGCCTGCGATCGAGGGCGCGCATCGCACGCGCCAGCGCCTGACTGATGTCGCCGCCCGCGGTGAGCTCACGACCGACTTCGGCCAAGGCGAGCAAGTGCTCGGGAGCGGTCGTCACGGCATTGGCTTCGTGGGACGCACGGGCCCGGAAAGGGGACTCGAGCGGAAAGGCTCTCATTGAATGCTCTTAATATGCACAATGAGACCTTGCGGCGAGGTTTCGCGAATGGGATTTGTCACGTTTCGCTGGAACGTCTCGCGGAAACGTTGCCGAAACCAAGAGCGCGCGCGAACGCACGCCTCGCGACACTGATGTCGGATCGGGACGAACGTCCCCTGCGATAACCCAGTCGGGTGAGCACTGCGCGCCCGGCGGCCGGCCGACGGTTTTCGACGTTGCGCTTCGACCCGCTGCTCGGTCCGTCTCGCTTTGAGCCGAGTCTTTTTCGTGGGAAGCGGGGCCACGGCGACTGCGTGGCCAATAGAGATTCGCACCTGGAGCAGCACCGCGCTCGAGTAGCTCGACGTCATTCACTCCGTCGCGATCGAGGTGGGCGAGCGTCGGCAAAATTCGACTCGTCGGGCTTAGCGCCTCGGACGCACTGTTCGACCCCGAGGCGCGACTCGACTGCAAGGGGTTGCGGCGGAGCGTTGCGCGTGGTGGGTCGGCGGACCCGCGCTCTCCGCTTGAACTGCGGCGGCCCCTCGACGCCGGGGACGTCTGCTGTAACGGCACAGTTCGAGCGCGCCCTCGGCAGCCGAAAACCGCCACCCTTGCTTCGCGCAAGCAGGCGGACGAAAGTCGGAGAGATGCCGGTCGGCGACCCAGAGATCGAGGTGGGGCGACCCTCGGATGTGCTCGGCCACGTGCTCGGTGTGCTCGCGCGCGGCGCTGATGTCGGGAGCAAGAACGTCGACGAGATCCTACGCGGTATCACGGAAACCGCCGCGCGAACGCTTTCGGTCGCCCGGGTCAACATTTGGCTGTTCGACCCGGACCGTGAGCGCATCCGCTGTCTCGAGGGCTTCGACGCGCGGACCCGGATTCACGACTCGGGAGAGGTGTTGGAGGCGCGCGATTACCCGAGCTACTTTTCGGCCCTCGAGCTGCTGCGGAACATCGCAGCAATGGATGCGGAGCACGACCCGCGCACCAGCGAGCTCACCGGAAGCTACCTTCGTCCGCACGACATCAGCACCATGCTCGACGTGCCGCTCTTGCACTCGGGGCGCGTGATCGGGGTGGTTTGCCACGAGCACGTCGGACCACTGCGCAAATGGACCGAAATCGACCGCCTGTTCGCGGGCAGCGTGGGCGACCTGGTGGCGCTGGTGCTGGAGGCCGAGCAACTGGCCGAGGTCGAGCGCCAGCGCGCCGTGCTGAAAGAGCGACTCCATCGCTCCGAGCAAATCGAGAGTTCGAGCTTCCTCGCCAGCGTGGCCCACGATTTCCGCAACCTTTTGACCGCGGTCTTCGCGCACAGCCAGATCTTGATCAATCAGCTGCCGCCGGGGCCGCTGGCCCAATCGGCCCGCGACATCATGGATGCGGCCACGCGCTCACGCGACCTGTGCGACAAGCTGCTCGCGTATTCCGGTAAGAAGCCGAACGCCCCGACACTGATCGAGCTCGGCCCGATCGTGGAAGAAACGGCGCGCGTCCTGCGCGCTCGGGTCCCGTCCCACGTCAAACTCAGCGTCGACGTTCCCGCCTCACTGCCGCAGTTGCAGGGCGACGCGACCGAGCTTGGCCGCGTGGTGCTGAATCTGCTGGTGAATGCGCTCGACGCCGTCGAGTCACGCGGCGGCGTGGTTCACGTATCGCTGCGCGAAGCCAAACCACAGCGCGAAGCCGGCACGAGCGCCGACTTTTACGATTTCCGCGACAAGGCCGGGCGCGCGCTACTGCTCGAGGTGCGGGACGACGGCGTCGGGATGAGCGCGGACACGCGGCGCAACATCTTTCAACCCTTCTTCAGCACCAAGGCCGATGGCCACGGCTTTGGACTGTCGACCGTGCTCGGCACGGTGCGCGGCCACGCCGGGGCGCTCGAGGTGGAGAGCGCGCTTGGCCGGGGCACCACCTTTCGAATTTGGTTTCCCTGCGAGTGAGCGTGTTTGGCTGGCTAAAGCCAGCGCCGATGCCGAAACCAGTACAACATGGCTGGCGGTAGCACGACACAAGTGAGGAGCGCGCTCCACATCAGCGCGTGGGATCGAAACGGCAGGCCCTCGAAGTTTTGACCGAAAAACCCGGTCACGAACGTGAGCGGCAAGAAAATCGCGCTGAGCACGGTGAGGTGCTTCATGATTTCGTTCGTGCGCTGGGAGACGAGCGAGAAGTGCGCCTCGAGCACGCTGCTCAACAAATCGCGACTGGTCTCGATCGTCTCCGCGGTACGCGCGATCTTGTCGTACACGTCACGGAAGTAGAACGCCGTGCGTTCGCTCACGACTTGCGTCGGCGAGCGCGCCAAGGTCGAGAACAGATCTCGCTGCGGAGACAGGGTACGGCGAGCGGAGCCCAGCGCGCGCTTCAGCTGAAATAGCGGCTGCAACGAGCCCGTGCGTTTCGTGCTCTGAAAAATGCGATCCTCGATATCTTCGATCTTCTCGGCCAGAGCATCGAGCGCAGTCGCATTGTGGCAAGCGACCGAGTCCGCGAGCAAATAGTAGATGAAGCCCGCTCCGCGGGCATGCAGCGAATCGTCCCCGACGACGTGCTGGCGCACCATGTCGATACGGCGGCACGGCTTTTCGTGCACCGTGATCAGAAACTGTTTACCCAAGAAGGCATGCACTTCTTGTTCAACGAACGAGGTGCCCTCCAAACTGAGCTCGTGAACCACCACGAACACGTGCCCCGGATACTCCTCGAGCTTTGCGCGTTGATCGAAGGTGAGGCAGTCCTCGATCGCCAACGGATGCAGTCCGAACGGTACGCGCAGCGCCTCCAGGACCTCGGCGGTGGGGGTCTCGATGTCGATCCACAGTATCTCGCTACCGGCTGGCGGTCCGGTGGGAGCCGAGTCGACGACACGCGCAGGCCCAGATTCCGGCACTTGAACCACGGTGAGCACGACCGAGGGATGATACCAGACCGGGGGGCGAGCCGAGAGCGCGGGTTCCGAATAGAGTCTGAAAGGGCACTTTCGGCCATGGGGAAAGTGGCCGTAACCGTGAAGGCGCGGAGGTCTGGCAATTGCACGATCCCATCCGAATCGGGTTCCTCGTCGACAGCTTGCTGTCCCGCTACCAGGTTCGCCTGTTCAATGGTGCATGGCGCGCGGCTCGGCAGCGCGACGCACAACTGATCGGGTTTCAAGGCAGCTTCCTGACGCGACCGAGCGACGCGGTCAGCTTCGACGGGTCCTTCCTGTACGAGCTCGCCAGCCCGGTTGCAGTCGATGGTCTGCTCGTCGTATCGAACATTCTGGCCGGGGTGGTCGGCACCGATGCGGTGCAAACTTTTTGCCTGAGGAGCCGGCTGCCCGTGGTCAGCATCGGGGCGCTGGCTCGGTTTCCTCACGTCGACGCCGAGTGCAAGCACGGACTGAAGACCGTGATCGAGCATTTGGTGACTGCACACGGACGAAGGCGACTCGCCTTCATCCAAGGTAAGCCGGGCAACCCGGAGAGCGCGGAGCGGGAAGCGGTGTTCCGCCGCACGCTGTCCGAGCTGGGCATCGAGGTGTCCGAGCAGTTCATCCTGCCGGGTACCTTCCTGGAGGGTTCCGGAGCGAGCGCGATGCGCACGCTGTTCGACGAACGCGGCGTCGAGCCGTCGGAGCTCGACGGCGTCGTCGCCGCCAATGATCAAATGGCGGTCGGCGCCACGCGCGAGCTGTTGGCGCGCCGCATTCGGGTACCGGAAGACGTGGCCATCGTCGGCTTCGACGACGACGACCACGCGCGCAGCAACAGTCCCCCGCTCACCACCGTGGCCCAACCCATCGAGCGGCTCGGTGAACGGGCGGCCGAGCTGTTACTCGAGCACCTCGCCGGGCGACCGACGCCGGAGCGTACGATCTTGGGGACCGAGCCGGTGTTCCGGCGCTCCTGCGGTTGCACGGGCGCGGGTCTGGCCGAGACGATCACGGCGGAATCGCTCGAGTCGCTCGAAGCAGCGCTAGCCGACCGCCAGGTCGTCTGCACACGCCGTCTGGAGAAGCTGCTCGGCCAGCGAGCGGACACGGGCGGCGTGGAGGCGCTGATGAGAGTGCTGCTCTCCAGGCAAGACTCCCACGTGGAAGCCGCGCTGGCGGACTTCGAACGAGCGCTGCTCTCGAGTCACGCCCGCGGCCTCGATCCGCTGCGCTGGGAAGACGTGGTCTTACCGCTGACCGAGACAGTGGAGCGGTTTGCGCGCGCCGACGCGGCCAACTCGGCCGTGATGCGTCAGCGTGTGCTGCGCGCGCGCTCGCTGATGAACGAGGTGGCCGCACGCATTCACTCGCTCGAGCGCCTGCACGTGGTCCAGCACGCCAATGCCGTGCGCGTGCTCGGTACGGCGCTCGCCTGTGCACGAAACCTGCAAGCGTTGGCCCAGGCCGTCGAGACCGGCCTATCCGGGCTAGGAATCAAATATTGCTGCGTGTGCTTGTTCGTAGAAGGCTCGGAGCGCAAGTTGGCAACCGCGGTGGCCCGCTACGAGTCGCTGACTTCCACGACGCCCGAGCTAGTGCAGGACACCGCCCAGCTTTGGCGCGCGCTACCGGGCACCCTACCGCCGAGCGCCGCTTCCAGTTCGGCGCCGCGCGAAGCGTTGGTGTTTCCAGCGAACGAGCTGGTGCATCCGAAGCTCGCGCCGCTGACGATGAACCTGGATCTCTTGACTTACCCGCTCGTGTTCGCCGAGCGCGCGCTGGGCTACGTCGTGTTCGACGCGCCCGAGCACGTAGAACGCGCCTGGATGCTGGAGAACGTGGCCGGGCACCTGAGCGGCTCGGTGTACGCGATTACGCGAGCCGACGAGCTACGCGACGCGCGAGAGCTCTCGGAGAAGGCCAGCGCAGCCAAGAGTGAGTTCGTGGCCATGATGTCGCACGAGGTTCGCACACCGCTCACCGCCATCAGCGGCCACCTCGATTTGTGTCTCAAGACCGCACTCTCGCAGGAGCAACGCGGTCATTTGACGCGGGCGCGCAGCTCGTCGCGGGCGCTGCTCGAAATCGTGGACAACATCTTGGATTTCTCCAAGATCGAGGCGCGCCGGCTGGAGCTCGAGAGCGTGCGCTTCGAGCTCCCCGACGTGCTCGATCAGCTGATCGGCACCCACGGCCTGATCGCCGCGCGCAAGAACCTCGAGTTCGTGATCGACCCCGATCCGAGCGTGCCACGCTCACTGGTGGGCGATCCGCTCCGACTTTCGCAGGTGCTCGTCAATCTGGTCGGCAACGCGCTCAAGTTTTCGAGCAAGGGCCACGTGCTCTTGCGCATCGAGTTGGTGGACGAGGCGCCGTCGAGCGGCGTGACTCTGCGCTTCCGGGTCAGCGACAGTGGCATCGGCATGAGCGAACAGCAGGTCGCTCAAATATTCCAGCCCTTCACGCAGGCCGACAGCTCGACGACGAGGCGCTATGGCGGCACTGGGCTCGGGCTCTCGATCTGCAAACGCCTGGTCGAAATGATGGGCGGCGAGCTGCAGGTTCGAAGCAAGCTGGAACAGGGCAGCGAATTCTCGTTCAGCGCGAGCTTTGGTGCGCCGCTCACGCGCAGCGTGCCGAGCCCGGCCTGGGAAACGCTGCGCGTGCTCCTGGTGGAGAGCAGCGAGCCTCAAGCCCAGGCGTTTTGCCGGCTTCTGGCCGCGCATGGCTGCGAGGTCACGGCCGTCGGCAGCGCCGCCGAGGCGCTCTCCGCGCTCAGCGAAGCCAGCGAGGCCGGCACGCCTTTCCAGGTGGCCGTCGTCAGCCACACGCTACCCGACGCCGCCGGTCTGTCTCTGATCGCGCGCATCACTCGCCCGGGTGACACACTGCGTGTTCCCGCCGTGGTGCTCGGTCCACCGAACGCCGAGTTCTGGGTGGCCGGCAATTTCCGTCGCTATGGGGCTTCCGCGGCAATCGCCAAGCCATTCCAGCCCGCCAGCGTGCTGCGCGCGCTGGAACGCGCCAGTCGCTTCGCCGGCAGCTCACGACCGCCGAGCCAGGCTCCGGTCTCGCAAGATCTCAGGCTCCAGGGCAAGACCCTCCTCCTGGTGCAAGACGAAGCGGTCGGTCGCGAGATGTTCCGGGAGCTCTTGGAGCAATGGGGCGCCAGAGTCGAGGTCGCGAACAACGGCCTCGAGGCCGTACAGCGAGCGAGCAGCCAGGCCTTCGACGCGATCCTGATGGACCTTCACATGCCGCTCTTGGACGGCTGGCAAGCGGCTCACACCATTCGCTCCAGTGAACGTCACGCGGAGACACCAATCCTCGCGCTCACGGCCAGCACTCGCGCAGAAGACCGCGCGCGAGCGCGCGAAGCGGGCATGGTCGCCTTTCTCAGCACGCCCATCGACCCCACGCAGCTTCTGGGCGTCATTCTCGAGGTGCTGCCGAGCGGTGAAGACCGGCTCGGCGAGAGCTCGGGCGGCGAAGACGAAGATCACGACAGTGTGCCGCCCGCCAGCGTGGCGGCGAGCCGGCTGCGCATGCAGCTCGATACCCAGTCCGCGCTGGCCCGCGTGAACGGGGACGCCGCGACTTACCGCCGACTGCTGCAGCGATTTTTGGCGAGCCACGCCACGGCCCCGCAGGATCTGAAGCGCGCACTGGACGAGTCCGACATCGAAACAGCGCTGCGCATCGCGCACACGCTGACCTCGGCGGCGGCAAACGTCGGCGCAAATCAGCTGCAGCGCGCGGCGCAGTTCATGGAATCGACTTTGCGCCAAGATGCAAGCCAAGTCGCGATGGCGCTCGCCGATTTCGAGTTTGCCCACCTGGCCACGCTGACGGCGGTCGCGAGCACGCTGGAATCATCGAGCTCGAGCCCCAACCTTCCACAGGCGGCGGTCACCACCGAGGTGGCTCCGCTGCTCGCACGGCTACGGCGCCTGATCGAAGACCACGATACCGCGGCCGTGGACTGCCTGAACTCGCTCAGGCAGGCGTTGGGCGAGCGCCCGAGCGCGTCCGAGGCGTTGCATCGTCTGGAGATCGGCATCGCCGCCTACGATTTCGAGCAGGCGCGCAAAGAACTCGACGCGCTAAACCAAGTGCTCGCCCCGCGCGAGTTCGAACTGCCCCGGAGCTAGTAGTCCCGATGAGCGAATTTGCGACAAAACCCGTAGTTCTGATCGTCGACGATGCCCCCGAAAGCATCGACGTGCTGCGCGGAGTGCTGGGCGCGGACTACCAGGTGAAGGCGGCCATTCACGCCTCGGTAGCGCTCGAGTTGGTCGAAAGCTCGCCGCCGGACCTGATCCTGTTGGACGTGATGATGCCGGACATGGACGGCTACGAGGTGTGTCGTCGCCTGAAGGACAACCCGCTCACCGCCGGTATCCCGATCATCTTCGTGACCACTCTGTCCGACGCCGGTAGCGAAGCGCGCGGGCTTGAGCTCGGCGCGGTGGACTATATCACGAAGCCGTACGTGCCCTCGCTGGTACGTTCGCGCGTGAGAACACACGTCACGCTCCACCGCCACAGCCTTTCACTCGAGGCTCAGGTCCGCGAGCGCACGGCCGAGCTGCTCGAGACTCGGCTCGAGATCATTCGGCGCTTAGGCCGCGCCGGCGAGTATCGCGACAACGAAACCGGCATGCACGTGCTCCGAATGAGCCACATCGCGCGCCTCGTGGCGCTGCGACTCGGCGTGAGCGAGGGCGAGGCGGAGCTGGTGCTCCAAGCTGCTCCCATGCACGACGTCGGAAAAATCGGGATTCCCGACCGTATCTTGCTCAAGCCTGGCCCGCTCGACCGGGACGAGTGGGACTTGATGAAGCGCCACACCACGATCGGCGCCGAAATCATCGGCGATCACCCGTCCGAGCTCCTGCGCACGGCGCGGGTGATTGCGCTTCGACACCACGAACGCTGGGACGGCAGCGGTTACCCCGACGGCCTCAGCGGCGAAGCCATCCCGAAAATCGCGCGCGTGGTGGCCATCGCCGACGTGTTCGACGCGCTGCTCTCGGAGCGGCCGTACAAGGCCCCCTGGACCGTCGAAGCAACGGTTGCGACGCTGCGCGAGCAGAGCGGGCGGCACTTCGAACCCAGCGCGGTGGCCGCGCTGCTCGAGGTGCTACCCGAGTGCCTGGCCCTGCGCGCCAAATACAGCGACGACTAGCCACGCTGACGGCGCCATGGCATCCCGGGCGCCGCCAGGGACGCTGCGCATGAATTCGAGCCTATCCGACCCGAGAACCAAGCTCGCGCTGCTCGAGCGCTTCGGTCTTTCGGTGCTGCGCAGATCACCTTCGCATCCAGCGGTCGCTGGCGAAGACGATCCCATTCACGTCTTGAACCCCGAGGAGCTGCGTGCGCTGCGCCGCATCGAGCGCGGGGCGGTGCTGCGCGCCGCAACCGCAGGCGCTCTTTCCGGCTCGGCCAGCGCAGGGGCTGCGATTTGGGCGCATCGCTTCCTCGGCCCGAACGGCGCGCCGCTTTCCAACGCAGACGCGGTCCGATTTTGGGGCGCCGTGGGCGCGGCCACGCTGGTCGCCTCCGCTTTCGAAATTGGCTTTTTGTACTGGGACGCGCTGCGCACGGTGCACCGCATGGCCACGGCGGCCGGGCTCAAGCTCTCGGAACAGGATCTGTCGCGCGAGCAGACCGAGATTGCGCTGGCCCTGGCGCGCGCCGCGCTCGAGCTGCCCAATCCGCCGCACGCCGAGCTCGGCGTCGATCCGCGACGCGAGAGCGTGCGCTGGATCGTCGCGCTGGCGTCGCTGCTCTACAAAGCCAAAATCGCGCTCACCAACTTCATGCTGAAGGGTGTGCTCCGGAGCATCATCGGTCAGTCGCTGGCCACCGTAGCGCTGGAGCTGGTTACCGTCCCGGTGACCGCCATTTGGAACGCGGTGATCTGCTGGTTCGTGGTGCGCGAAGCACGCCTGCGCACGATGGGTCCGTCGGCGGCGCTCGAACTGGTGACGCTCGCGCTCTCCGATCTCTCGCCCGGCGCTGCAGGCATCGAGAGCGCACTTCGCGCGGTGGCCAGCGCCATCGTGCGCACACAGGACTTGCACCCCAATCACCTGGCCGTGTTGCGCGTCTTACACGAAAAGTCTGGGACGCCTGCGATCGAGGCGCTGGATGATTCTCGGCGCTTCCTCGAGCGCCTTCGCGACTTGCGGGGCGACGACCAGAAACTCGCGCTACGGCTGCTCGTGATTGCTGCCATCCTCGACGGCCGCTTGACTCGCCCCGAGCGACGGCTGCTCACCGAGGCCTTTCAGGCTTGCGGCAGCGCAGTGGACCTCGCTCAAGTCGAGCGTCTCCGCCGCGCGCTGGTGGCCGGCCGACAGCTGGATTTCTCGCTGGTCCAATCGATCAGCGACGGCCCACCGAGCGGGTGAGGCCGAACGTCAAGGCGCCCAGCGCTCGCCGGTACTCGTCGGACTATTGCCGTCGGCGCCGCCCCAAACCAGCACCTCACCGCCGAGCAGAGTCGCCGCACCGAAGCTGTGGTCTTCACCAGAAGGCCAACTCGGGATCTGCGACCAACCGCTCGTGCCATAGCGGCCACCGTCGGTCAAAAAGTTGCCGTTGTCGTCTTGACCGCCCAAGAACACGACGTCCCCCGGCCCGAGCGCGAACGCCCAGCCTTGCTGGCGCGGCGGGGCGCTGCGCGTGCTCGGCGCATTGGCGGTGCTCATGGACGTCCAAGCGGTGCCGTAGACACCGCCGTCGTCCAGGAACGTGTTGCCGTCGCGACCGCCCCAGACGTAGAAGGAAGTGCCGTCGAAGGCGCCAAAGCCAGCAGAGCGCGCCTTCGGACCACGCGCCAAGGCGGTCCATGCGTCGTTCACGAGATCGTAACGATAGACGGTATCCTTGCGCGTGTTGTTCTCGATTCCGCCGAACAAGTAGAGCGAATCACTGCCCAACGCCCACGTGACGCCGAGCATCGGGCTCGGCGCATTTTGAGTACTGGCTGCCTGCCAGGTGTTGTTATTCAGGTCGTAGCGCGCCGCGCCGGACGCGGCGTTCGCGCCCGTGGTGAGGCCGCCCCAAAAAATCGCATGGTTCGCGGCCACCGCGGGCACGCCCGCAGCCCGGGGAATGACCGCGTTGTTGACGCTAGACCAGGTGTCTGTGGCCGGATCGTACAGCGCGCCGGAGAAGTAGTAATCGGAACCAGAGGCGTTGCGACCTCCAAACACCAATACCTGCGTCCCGACCCAAACCGCTGCAGCCATCTCACGCGGCGAAGGCGTCGCCGCATCGGTGCTGACCATCCGCCAGGAGTCGGTCGCGAGATCATAAATCGCGGCGCTGTTGAGCACGTCGCCGTTCTTGTCGCGCCCACCAAAAATGAACCACTTGCCGTCAGCGGCGGCAGCAGCAGGCAGCGAGCGAGGCACGAATGCGCTCGGCGGAGCCGCCATCGCAACCCAGCCGCTCGCGCACACCCCGGAGACGCAACTTCGTCCAGCCGCGCACACACAGCCCGACTGCCCACCAGTCGCTGGACCCCCGCCGGACCCAGGAGCGCCACCGGTGCTCGCTGCGCCGCCGTTCGCACCGCCACTGCCGAGCCCACCGCTGCTCACGCCGCCAGCACTTGCGCCCCCGCGCCCGGAGTCGATGAAATAGTCGTCCGAGAGCGGGCAGCCGCTGAGCGTGAGCAGCATGCCGAGAGACGCTCCGAGCGAAGTCCACGCGAAGCTCGACCGAGCCACGCGAGCTGCTGAAACATCAGCTGGCCGTTTGGGGTGCTCGTTCATCAAGCTTCGACCGAGGGTCATACGAACGTTCGACAGGGCGCGCGCGCTCAAACGCGGCTCGCGATCGAGAAGGGGGCTGTCACGAGAACGGCCAGAGCCGCCGACACATAACTCGGGTCAGCAAAACCCGCCGTTTTCGGCAGAAATGTGAGCCTCCGGCGCACATGCGACACGGCGCACGCACAAGGCCATACGTCTATATCGGGGAGCTCGGCGGGGGAATCGTACTCATGGGCGGCGGCGCATCGCTCACTCGCCGGCGCAGCTCGTTCAGTGAGAACAGACCAATGGCGGCCCCAAACGGCAGGAAGAAATACAACACTCGATAAAAGAGCAGCGTCCCGAGCACGGTGCTCGTGGAGAGCGCTGGCGTCAGCGCGGTCACCATCAGCGACTCGAACACACCGAGGCCGCCCGGAACCTGACTCAGCGTACCGAGCACCTGCGCCAGCACGAGGACCCGCAACAGGCTCTCGTAGTCGATGGCAGACGCTGGCAACAGCAGCTTCAAAATCCCTGCCATGACCAACCAGTCGACGCTCGCCACCGCGACTTGGCCGGCCACCAACGCAGGCCGCGGCAGCTCTACCCTCCGCCCTTTGTAG
>DASZQI010000054.1:0-39498 GCA_035549735.1 Polyangiaceae bacterium
GACTGATCGGTCACCGTGCCCACGATCGAGCCTGCCGCACCGCTCTGCGCAAAGACCGGAGACTCCAGCACGAAGGCCAAAGCCACCGTGATTAGCAGCAGGAACCATCGGAAACGCATCTCTCTCTCCTAATTACTAACCGAAACGAACAAGACTATCGGGTGAGGGTGACGGTGCCTCGAGTGAGGCACGCGCACCCAACTCACTTCGTGGAGACGTGCCTTCGCGCGCGACGTCGCCAGCGCAAACCCGCAAGACCCAAACCGCCCAGGGCGAGCAGCACGAGCCCACCGCGCGGAACGTTGGGCGTGGCGGCCGAGCTCAGCGCGCAGCCGCCGCGCTCGTAGTCCGCGTCGCATGAATTGCCGATCTTGTCGCCGTCCGCGTCGGTCTGCGGCGCGTTCGTGACCATCGGGCAGTTGTCGCAGGCGTTCTGGATGTTATCGCCGTCGTAGTCTTCGCAGGCGTCGCCGATGCCGTCCTGATCGCTGTCCAACTGATCGGGGTTGTACAAGGTCGGGCAGTTGTCGTCGGCGCCGACCACTCCGTCGGGCGACAGAGCTCCGCTGCAGTCCTTGTCTTTCTCGGACACGTCGGCGTTGTTGCCGATGCGAAGGTACTCGATGTCGATGCCATTTACCGCTTCACTGGCCGGGGTGAACACGAAGCTCGTGAAGTTCTTGCCGGTAAACGCGGGGTTGTCCTTCATGCTCACGACCTTGGGCTCCGTGGCCATGGGGTCGGTGGCATCGACGACCGAGACGGTTTGCGAGAGCAACACGGTGTACGTACGGAACTTGCCGTCCGGCACGAGGAACGCTTCAGCAAGCGAAGGCACACTCGCCTCGAAGTCGCCGTCCGGTCCCTTCAAGGTGATCTTGGCCTTGAGCCTGCCTACGAGGCTCGGATCGTTCGGGAGCCGCATGCGTACGCTGAACACGTTGTTCGGCGCGGTCGTTACCTTGGATGAACCCTGGATGCGCAGAGGTACATCGGCCGAGGGTTGGTAGGTGATCGTGCCCGCGCCACCTGGCGTGCTCTTCACCGAGAGCACGCTCTGAATGGCTCCAGCTCCGTTCGGAACGGGCTCCGGACCGCGCATTTCCAGCGTCAGTCCGCCACCGGCTACGAACTGGGCCTGCTCATCGGCCACGTCCGCAAACTCCCAGTAGGCGTTGTCGTTGACGTTGCCCTCGGAGGTCGTCAGCACGCGACCGCGGTACGTGGTCATCAAGTAAAAGTACTGATTCCACGCGCGGCGAATCTTCTGGACGTTCGAGATCTCGGTGTCCTGTTCCTTCGCCTGCGCCGCGTTGCTGTCATCGATCGCCTTCTGCATGTCGGTCGGCGGCATGGCCTTGGTCGCCGCCGTTCCGGCCTCCATCGCGATCTGGTCCTTGAGGAAGGTCGGCTTGGTCACCACGATCCACAACTGACGAATCTGCTGCGGCGCGGTCTCTACCGCCGGATCGCGCGGGCCGCCGTTGGCCATCTGCACCGCGTCGAAGGTGAGCGTATTCGGCATTCCACTCTTGCCGCGCAGCGACACGCCTGCGATGCGCACGCCCATTCCGGGGCCCGCTATGGCGCCAAAAGCGCTCTGGCTCGCCGGGTAGTACACGTCCGCTGCGGTCGCGCCGATGAACGAGCGAATGTCCTTCACTTCGTTCCCGGGAGCGAAGCCGAGCACGTACAAGTCGAGTGGCTTGAAGCTGAGCGCTGTGCGCGCGTTGTCCGGCGGGCTCGCGAACGTCAAAGGCGGCGGCCGCCCCGCGTCGAACGTGCCGTTCGCGTTGTCCCGCCAGGTGTTTCCGCCGAGCAGCGAGCCACGGGTGTCGAGCAACGAGTTCCAGGCGTCGACGGTAACGTCGGGTGCCTTCGACATCCCCATCGAGTCGACCAACGCGGTCTTCACCACCTGCGGCGCGACCAGCGGCAGCGGGGTCATGCCCACCGTCGGACCGACCAGGTGCGGACCATAGATGGCCGCGGTCGCTTGCGCCAACGAGTCGAAATAGTTGTAGATGCCGGGCGCGCAGAGCGCGGGCGCCGGTTGCTCGGAGCTCGCGTTCGGCGGGTTGACCGTGGGTCGCGGCAAGCGCCCACACGGCGAATACGTGCCGGTGCCAGGCGACGCGCCGATGGTCTTCAGATTGCCACCGTCGATGATGCCGACGAACGGCTTGTCGGCATCCGGCTCGGCAACGTCGCCAGTGCCGATGTTCTTCACGCGATTGACGGGCATTCCGCCCGCATTCTTCATGCGAAAAAACAGCGGCCCCGGCTGAGTCTTGGGGCCGAAGTCAGCCGTGAACACCACGATTTCGTCGTAGGCCGGAACGGTCGCGCCCTTGGCCTTGATGAGCTCGAGCGCGCGCGCCACCGTAGCCTGTAGCCCGGCCAGCTTGAGCGAATCCGCCGAGCTGTTCAGGTAGCAATCAGTACTGGCCTTACAGGCGACCACGGGCACGCTGCCCGTGTCGCGCGTCACCATCTCATTGCCATCCAGGAGGAAGACCTCGTCCTGAAAGCAGTTTCTCGCAGCCTTGTCCGCGCACACCAGATCCGTCGGAGCCGCCTGGGAGTACCCTCCGGTGGCGAGGATGCCAGCGATCACGGTGCCTACAGCGAATTTGCGCATCGGTCGTTGCCCTTGACTAAGAATTCTCACGATAAGCCCTTACCTGCCGACCGTGCCTGGCCAGGCGTTGGGGTCGCGCGGAACGAAGTCGGTGTTCCAGCCGCAGGAGCGCACGGTCGTGGACGACGCGCCGCTCACCGAAAGTGAGGCCGAGTTGCACTCCTGCCCGAGCACCGCCGTCATGGCCGGTAGATCGCCGCTGAGCGCGAACGCGGTCGAAGGGTTGCCGCTCGCATCCGGCTTCAAATTCAGCGGGAAATCGCAGAGCGCACGGTTGAAGGCGAGCGTCGGCGCCGGGTCATCGACGTAGTACGTCGCGCTGGTGTTGGCTTGCCGATTGCATTCACGGACGCACACGCGCTGGCGTTCGGGAATGGTGCCGGACGGCAAGCAGCGGTACCCGAGCATATTGACGCCGCCGCAGCGCGCTTCACCGCGGAAGGTGTAGTCGACCGGCGCGGCCTGGCCGGGAACGGTGATTTGAGTCTTCACCTCGGTCACGGTGCCGCTCGTCGTCGAATCACAACGAATGGCACAGAAGCCAGGGCCGGTGCCCACGCCGACGCCACCCGGATAGCAGGAGTAACCCCAACCGTTGAGGTCCTTGGTAAAGCCGAGCTTGTCGTAGTACGCGGCCTTGTCCGTCGCCTTTTGCAGCGCGGTTTGCAGCGCAGGGAGTTGCGCCGCTGCCGTCATCTTCTCGGCGTCGGTCACCACGCGGGTCATGTTCGCGGGGTCCACGCCCATCGACAGGCTCGTGGTGTCGTCGAGCTTGGTCTGGGCCGCCTTCAGATCCGCATGCACCGTGAACGTGGGGCCCGCAGCCAGTACGCCGATGGCCTTGAGATTCTTCTCGTTGTCGCCGCCCGCCGCGGCTTGAACGTCGCAGCGAGTGACGCCCGGCGAGCAGAAGCCGCCGAACCCGACGACCGGAACGTCGCACCGCGGGCCGCCTTCGCGTTGAATCACCACGTCCGCGATGTTTTGCCCGGGCGGCGGATCGGTCGTTGCGATCGCCGGATCGGGCATCGTGTTGCACTGCATCCCGAACTTGCAGTCCGTGTCGGCCACGCACTTCTCGGCCCGGCCGATCACGGCGATGTTGCGGGTGACCACGTTGGTGCCGCCGTCGCGCGCTTCCGCCGCACCACCGAGAGTCGGGTTGGCGGGCGGAAATGGATCCGGAACCACGCCGATGCTCGCGACATCGCGGTACGTGCCTGGCACGTAGGGCGGATCCTGCGGAAGGTTGATGTCCCACATCCACACGATGGGCGAATATCCGCCGGGATCGCTGGCCGTGCGGCGCGGCAGGGCCGTCGCTACGTCATCGCCGACGAGGCGAGTGTTGGAGCGATCCAGGTTCGGCGTGTTGAGGGGAATCGAAATACGCGGCTGATACTGCTTGGCGATCGGTACCGTCACCCGGGCTGATTCGCCACGGACGCTCTCGGTGATGACGTCGAGCGTGCCGAAGCGCGTCCCCGCCGCTTCACCCGCGTTGAACAGGCGCAGATTCGAGCGATCGGACGCGGGCGCGTCGGCGCTGAGCGTCGTGCCGATGCTTTCCCAACCATTGGCCAGGAAGCAGTTGCCGAGCTTGGTGCGGTACCAGACCTCGATGCGCGGGCGCGGGACGTTGTTGTTGAAGACCGAGGGCAGCACTTGCGTGCGCTCGTCGATGACCGGGCAGTTGATGACCAGCCCCGTGCGACGCTCGGATAGCTTGCCGTCGTCGATGCCTTCGCGAACCTTGGCCGCGCTCTTGACGTCGTCGACCTCGTAGTCTCCGTCGCGAACCGTGATCTCCACGACCTCCCACACGCCGCCGTAGTCCGTGTCGCCGGGTAGCAGGTCGATGATCGGGCGCTGGTAGCTGGACGAGTGACGCTGATCGTCGAACAGCTCCGCGCGCGGACGCGCCGCGTACGGAGAGGAGAACGCAGCCGGCGTATCGATCGGCGCCGGATCCAGAGTGTGTGCGCCGCCCGGCATGAACCAGGTGTTCGAGCGCGGGTCGAACGCAGGCTTGGCGAACAGCGGCCGCCCTTGCGCATCATAGAAGAAGTAGATTTCCGAAGTCGCAGCGGCGTCCGGTACGCGCAGCTGCTCGCCGCGAGTTCCGAGCTTGCGCGGCACGGTGACGGGGCCAAAGTCCCAGAACTCGACGCGCTCCCCGCCGATCCATCCGCGGTTCGGCGCAACCACGCGCGGAATACCTGCGGTGGGGTCAGCTGCGGTGCCACCCGAGCGATAAAATGGCTGCAAATCCACGTAGCCCGTGTCGTCTTCGTGCAGGCTGTTGCTGTCACAGCCAACGAGCACAAGCGCAAGAGCAGCAATCGACCAAGGTGAGCGATAGACCATGGCAACTCGTCGCAGATACCGATCAAACATGAGCTGAGAGCACGTGACCCCTGACTGGCATCACATCACGTACATTAGGTTCGCCATTAACACCGTATTCAGACGAGCCGCAAGCACAACTGTACACACTTCATTCGAATTACCGACTCTGTACGCGTCAGCGCACTCCAAACTTTCCGCTCGTAACTGCACAAGCATAGTTAGTGATCGAACTTATGCGCTCAGGCATGCGCACCCTGCTGAGTTTGGTTAAGTCGATTTCGCAATCACCATGTTACGGATCCAAAGGGGAAATTCGCTGCGTCGCGCGCTGGTTGCGCGCTGCATCGAAGCCCTGCGCGCCCCGCGTGCGCGCACTTCAGCGTCTGGGCTGGAGGCTCGTCCACGCACGTGTGCCACGTGCGCCAGCGCATCAATTCCTGTCGGCGCTTCCGACCGTCCGCTCAGCGCACTCTACTACGCAGCAGAGGAAACTGTCTTGCCGCAAGCAAGCGTGGAGTCGCTGGTGCAGATCGAGTTTTTCTGACCCTTTTCCTCAGCGCCTCGACCGGGTGTTCGCCCGCGCGTCGAAACAGTGAAAAGCCACGTGGTGACTCAGCGCCGCCACCTCGCGGCTTGGAGCACGCGCAAAAGAGCACACGCATGACGGAATGGCGCCGTCACGTCGTCAGCAATTGACGAACCACGACGACGCGTGCGGCCACCGCGGCGACACGTGTCATCGGCACGAAACCGAGCGCCGGGGGCGCCCGCGACCCGCCTCGGCTCACTGGCCTATGTCTGCGATTACTGCGGTGAAACTGGGTGGCGCTGCCCCGAGCCGCCACTATTCTTGGCGCCGAAATCCGCCCGGCGCAGCGCCGGGTCGTCGTCCCGTCTCACCAGGAGTAAAAGGCACCTATGTCCGAACCTCGCGCTGATATCGCGCTCATTGGCCTGGCCGTCATGGGCCAAAACCTCGTCATGAACATGAACGACCATGGCTTCACGGTCTCGGTCTACAACCGCACGACGAGCGTCACCGACGAGTTCCTGGCGACGACCGCGAAGGGCTCGAAAGTCATTGGCCACTCCACGCTGAAGTCGATGGTGGCCTCTCTCAAGAAGCCACGCCGCGTGTTCCTGCTGGTCAAGGCCGGCGCCGCAGTGGACGGCGTAATCGATCAACTCACTCCGCTGCTCGAGCCGGGCGATATCGTGATCGATGGTGGAAATTCACACTTTCCCGATAGCCAGCGACGCTTCGAAGCGCTGCGCAAGAAGGGTCTGCGCTTCATCGGCACCGGCGTGTCCGGCGGTGAGGAGGGCGCGCGCCGCGGCCCGTCGATCATGCCCGGCGGTGATCCCGAGGCGTGGCCGTACGTGAAGGACATTCTGCAGAGCGTGTCGGCCAAGGTCGATGGCGAACCGTGCTGCGACTGGGTCGGCAGCGGCGGCGCGGGACACTACGTGAAGATGGTACACAACGGCATCGAGTACGGCGACATGCAGCTGATCGCCGAAGCCTATCAGTTGATGCACGAAGGCATTGGCCTCAGCGCGGAAGAGCTGCACTCGGTGTTCGACGAGTGGAATCGCGGCGTGCTCGACAGCTATCTGATTGAAATCGCGCGCGACGTGTTCGCCGTCAAAGACACCGACGGCGCGCCGCTGCTCGACAAGATCCTGGACGCCGCGGGCCAGAAGGGCACCGGCAAATGGACCAGCAACTCTGCGCTCGATCTGGGCATGCCGGTCACCCTGATCGGCGAAGCGGTGTTCGCGCGCGCGCTGTCATCGCTGAAGGACGAGCGCACGCGCGCGAGCAAGTCGCTCACCGGTCCCACGCCCTCGTTCAAGGGCGACAAGAAGGAGTTCATCGACGACGTGCGGCGCGCGCTGTACGCCTCGAAGATCGTCAGCTACGCGCAGGGCTACATGCTGCTCCGCGAAGCCAGCAAAGAATACGACTGGAAGCTCAACTTCGGTTCGATCGCCTTGATGTGGCGCGGTGGCTGCATCATTCGCAGCCGCTTCCTCGGCGACATCAAGAAGGCGTTCGACAAGAACCCGAGCCTCGACAACCTCTTGCTCGACCAGTTCTTCGTGACCGCCATGGCCGAGTCGCAAGACGGCTGGCGCAAGACGATCGCGCACGCGGCTACCATGGGCATTCCCACGCCCGCGATGAGTTCTGCGCTCGCCTTCTACGACGGCTATCGTCGCGAGCGCCTACCCGCGAACTTGCTGCAGGCGCTACGCGACTACTTCGGCGCGCACACGTACGAGCGCGTGGACAAGCCACGTGGCGAGTTCTTCCACACGAACTGGACCGGCCGCGGCGGCAACGTCAGCTCACGCACTTACAACGCCTGATTCAAGAATGGATTGAGTTGGCCTCGAGGTCGACGTGCGCGCTGCCCGGCGCGCACGTCGCGAGGCCACCTTACCCGGCGCTGCCAACCGCAGCAGCCGCGCCTGCCCACCCCTGAAAAGAGAGCGGGCCGCGTCGCACCTGCGCGTTTTCGAACAAGATCGCCAAGACTCAGAGAGCACAAAGCCCCAGAGAGCGACCCCAACCCAAATTCCTCGGCGTCCTCCCCTTTACGACTTCGTCCGAGTCTCACTCAGCGCCTCTGCGGTTCCCTCCCCCCTCGTCACCCGTTTCACCGGCGCCTCAAAACGACTAGGCCGTTCTGAAAAAAACGGCCGAGACGCAGCGATCACGAAGTCCCAGGAGCGAAACCCAACCCCAAAACTTCCTCGGTTCCCTCCCCTTACGCCTTCGTCCAAGTCTCACTCTGCGCCTCTGCGGTTTTCCCTTCCCCTCGTCCCCGGAGTCAGTGCGAGCGGGCCGACGGTGCAGGTGCGGGGCGACTCGAGGCCGACGGCGCTGCGGAGGGCGCGGCTGGCGTCGGGGCCTTCGCGTTACTCGCTTTGTACTTGGCGAGATCGAACGGCAGCACGAACTTGAGATCGACCGTGCGGCTCGGCTCGATATTGACCTCTTGCTCGATCGTTTCGCCGGTGGCGGGCAAGAGCGCGCTCACGGTCACGCGGCCTGCAGGAATACGCTCGATTTGAAACTTACCGTCGAGACCGGTGACGTCGTGGGTCGCGTACTTCAGCACCAAGACATCGGCCATCGAATAAATGCGCAAGCTGTCGACCAGCACGTAGCGCCCCGGCTGCTGCGCATAGACGGTGCTGCCCGCCCCGCCCGGCAACGCGATGAGCTGCGCGGGCATTTTGGCGCCGAGCAGATCGGGAACGTAGGCTTTGCGATCCTTGGCCACCACGTCGATGCGCTGACCAAAGGTCACCGCCAGCGTGCGCGAAGACCAAGCGCAACCGCTCGCCGGCACGGTGACGATCGAATGCTGTTCGGGCACGTAACCCTTGTAGCCAGTGACCGCGACCAGAACGTCTGCCAGGGTGCGACCCGTGCCTTCGCGAAATAGGCG
This sequence comes from Polyangiaceae bacterium, assembly GCA_035549735.1. Classification (GTDB taxonomy): domain Bacteria; phylum Myxococcota_A; class Polyangia; order Polyangiales; family Polyangiaceae; genus PMG-095. The sequence continues at coordinate 8,452 of DASZQI010000054.1, forward strand.
TCCGTAGACCTCACGCGCAGGCGCGCAATCCTCGCCGATCTTGGCGAGCACGTCGGGCATCTCGGGCGCTGCATCGCCGGAGACGGTGACCACGCCGCGCACCGTGCCAGCCGGCCCCGAGTACACCGGCTCGTTTTTCGGGTTCACGGCGTGCGAGACCACTTCGGGCAGAATCGGCACTCCGGACGCCACCGGCGCTGGCAAAGCTCCCGACGCGGACGGCGCAGGCTTCGCCTCGCCGCTCTCCCGCTTGCAACCGACTAGCAGTGAGAGCGTGACGCACAGCACCCCTGCGCCAACTCGGGTGGCAGCTCGAGCGCGAAGGTTGCGGCGAGTGAGAGCCCAGTTCCGAGAAAAACCGGCCGCGGCGGGTGTCTGCATGAGCTTCCGTTGGTGAAAAGCAACGGCCGTGCCGGAGCCGCGAGTCGCTCGCGCGCCGGTCAGCCGCCGACCTTGAGCCCGGCCGCGGTGGCCATCTCGAGCGAGAGGTTCGGCCACACGCCGATACCGAGCACGAACAACGCGGCGATCACCAACGAGGCAACCACCAGCCCGGAGCGCATGGGGGTCGCGATGGGTGCGCCCGGGGCGGGCTCGCGCATGTACATGTACACCATCACCCGCAGGTAATAGTAAGCGCCCACCACGCTGTTCAGCAGACCAATGATGGCGAGCGGATACAGCTCCGCGTCGATGGCCGCACCGAACACGTACAGCTTGCCGAAGAAGCCGGCCGTGGGCGGAACGCCCGCGAGGGAGAGCAGGAAGAAGGACAGCGCCAGCGCAGCCGGCGGGTGGCGGCGGCCGATGCCCGCCAGATCCTCGTAGCTCACCGCCTCTGCCCCGCGGCGACCGCACAGGATGAGCGCACCGAAAGCGCCAGCGGTGGAGACCGTGTAGCCGAGCATGTAAAAGAGCACGCTCGGAACCGCTGCCGCCGAACGCATTGCCGCGACCACGCCGACCAGCGCGTAGCCCGCGTGCGCGATCGACGAATAGGCGAGCATGCGCTTCACCGACTCTTGCCGACCGGCGACCAGGTTGGCGACGGTCATGGTGAGCACTGCCAGCGTCGCCAGCGCGGGCGGCCAGCCCGTGCCCCAGCTGAGCAGGCGCGCGTCACCGAAGGCGGTGAGCAAGACGCGCAGCAGCATCGCGAACGCGGCGCCCTTCACCGCGACCGCCATGAAGTTGGTGGCCGGCGTGGGCGCGCCTTCGTAGGCGTCGGGCGTCCACATGTGGAACGGTACCGCGCTCACTTTGAATGCCAAACCGACCACGATCAGCACCAGCGCGATCAGCACCGTCGCGGCGCTCACCGTGCTGCCGGCTTGACCAATGGTAGCGACCGCCTTGCCGATGCCGACCAGATCGGTGTGCCCGGTGGCGCCGTAAACGAGCGCCGCACCGAACAGCATCAGCGCCGCGGCAAAGCTACCGAGCAGGAAGTACTTGAGCGCGGCTTCGTTGGCGCGCAGGTTGCCGCGCCGCAGCCCGATCATGCAGTACGCGCCGAGCGACATGGTCTCGAGCGCCACGAACAGGCTGAGCAGATCGCCGGCCGCGGCAAGCGCCATCGCGCCAATGGTCGAAAACAGCACCAGCGGGTAAAATTCACCGCGATCGAGCTGATGCTCCGGCAAGTAGCCGCCGGCCATCAGCACGGTCAAGCCGCCGCCGAGGCACAGCGTAAAGCAGAAGAACAGCGTGAAGCGGTCCATCACCAAGTAGGGCGCCAGCGCTTGCGCGCCCTCGAGCTTGTCGGGACCGACCAACCAGAGCGCGACGCTGGCGATCGCACCCGTGAACAGGGCGACCGCTGCGCCGAGCGCGAGCTCTGCGGAGCGACCGGCGCCCGCGTCGATGACCAGGCCGTTCGGGCCGATACCCTCGGGGCTGAGTGGCTTACCGAACGCTTCGGTGAGCATCAACAACAGCGCGCCGAGCGCGACCGCCAAGATCGGCGAAACTGCGAGCAGGACGTTCATTTGCCGGCCTCCGCGTTGAGCGCTTGTTCGCTACCCGAAGGGGTGGCGGCCGGAGCCTCGGGGTAGCCGCGCTCCAGCGGCCCGCCGCGACGTGGCGCGAGCGTGGCCTTGGTGGTCTCCGGATCGGTCTCTCGGTAGGCCTTGAGCCCGTCTTGGTAGCGCTCGACCACGACGCGAACACCTTCGGTCATCCGCGAAAGAAACAGGTTCGGGAACAAGCCGATCACGAAGATGAGCGCGATGAAGGGCGCGAGGGCCACCACTTCGCGCACGTTGATGTCTTTCAAACGCTTGTTCTTGGGATTGTCGAGTGGGCCGAAGAACATCTTTTGAACGACGCTGAGCATGTACACCGCCGCCAAGATCACGCCGGCCGCAGCGATCGTGCCCTGCAGCTTGGCTTGCGGGCCCAGAGTCTGAGACACGAAGGTGCCGAGCACGATCATGAACTCGCCCACGAAGCCGTTGGTGCCCGGCACGCCGATGCTGGACATGGTGACCACCACGAACAGCGCTGCATAGATGGGCATCGACTTGGCGAGCCCGCCGAACTCACGCACCAGGCGGGTGTGGCGCCGGTCGTAGATGACGCCGACCAACAAGAACAGAGCGCCGGTCGAGACGCCGTGGTTCAGCATCTGCAAGATGCTGCCCTCGACGCCGGACTGAGTTCCACCGAACAAGCCGAGCATCACGAAGCCCATGTGCGCGACCGAGGAGTACGCGACCAGGCGTTTCACGTCGTCCTGCTTCCAGGCCACGAGCGCGCCGTAGATGATGCCGCCGCCGAGCGCGACGCCGGCCAGCGTCGCCGCCGCCACCCACGCCGGGCCGCCCAGCATGCCCATGCAGAACCGGATGTAGCCGTAAGTGCCGAGCTTTAGCAGCACCGCGGCCAGGATGATCGAGCCACCGGTGGGCGCCTGAACGTGTGCGTCCGGCAACCAGGTGTGGAACGGGAACATCGGCACCTTGATCGCGAACGCGAGGAAGAAGCCGAAGAAGCAGAACCAGGCGGCGGTGCGCGGCAAGACCAGCCGGCTGAGCGCCAGGTAGTCGAAGCTCGGATAGCCCGCGAGCTTGGTGTGGGTCCAAACCATGTACAGGATGGCCGCGAGCATCAGCATGCTGCCGACCATGGTGTAGAGGAAGAACTTGTACGCAGCCTTGATGCGCTCCACGCCGCCCCACACCCCGATCATCACGATCATCGGGATGAGCATCAGCTCCCAGAACACGAAGAACAGGAACAGATCGAGCGAGACGAACGCGCCCAGCATGCCGCCGTGCAGCATCAGGAACGCGAAGCACAGGTCCTTGATGCGCGTCTTGATCGAGCCGAACGAGACGTAGACCGCGATCGGTGTGGTGAGCGTCGAGAGCAGCACCAACCAGCCGCTCACCCCGTCAATCGCCACGTGGTAGCGAATACCGAGCGAGGGGATCCACTCGATCGTCTGCTGGAAATGCCAGCCGCGGGTCCAGGGCACCGAAAGCAGCCCTAGCGATGCGATGAAATCGAGCGCCAGGATCAAGAGCGTGAAGCGCTTGATGAAGTCCGGCGATTGACGCGGCAGGAACAGCACGCCGGCGGCGCCGAAGATCGGCAAGAACACGATCAACGTGAGCAGCGACTTCCACTCCTCCGGAGCCTCGCCCGCGAGGGCGGTGGGGTCCGGCCAGAGCGCGCGCACCACCAACACCGCGAACATCCCGACCAGCCCGAGCGCAACGCGCTCGAAGCTGCCTTGACGGCGCGGAATCAACGCGCCGAGCGCGAACGCGAGCGCGTACGGAGCGATATCGAACACCAATTTGGCAAGCGGGCTCACGGCTTCACCTCGGGCTTCGCGGGAGCCACTCGAGGCACGCCCTGCAAACCGCCACCAGGAGCGGGTTCGACTTCGATCGTGGTTGGCCCTGCGCCCGACTTATCGGGCTTCGGGCGCGCGAGGGTGACCTCGGTGCTGGCCGTGCGTCCAAAGGCATTTTTCACTTCGAGCCGCACTTTGCGCGACTGATCCACGTCGAGGTTGAATGTGACGTCGGCCTTCTCGCCGTAGTCCTCGGAATCCCACTGGCCGTCACCGTTGACGTCCCAGCGGTACCGATAGCCAAGGCCTGGCGCAGCGCTGACGCTGTACGCGCCGGCCGCGTTGTCCGACACGGTCTTGGCTTCCGCGCGCGGCAAGATCAAAAACCAGCCGAGCCAAGCCAGGCCTGCGACCATGAACGCCGAATAAGCGTGCACGACGCCGGTCTGGAAGTAGCGCAGCACCGTGCCGAAACCCGAAACCAGGAAAGCCGAGAAGCGCGCCAGGATGCCATCGACGACCCACTTGTCGCCGGCGACCGAGATCTCGGCGAGGGCGTCGACCGAGCCCACCACGACCTCGTCGTAGGCTTCGTCGACTCGCCACTTATCCATGGCCCACTGGTGCAAGCCCGGAGCCGCCTCGGTGAGGCGCTTGGCCGGTTCACCCTTCTGCAGGATGTAGACCCAGTAAGCGGCGCCGACACCTAGCCCGAACGCGAGCAAGGCCAGGCCGACGAACGGGTACAAATACCCTTCCGAATCCTCGAGCAGCTTCACGCCATCGGCGGCTTTCTCGAACACCGGTTCGACCCAGGTGTCGAACGCGTGCCAGTGCAGGGGCCCGGCATTCAGAAAGCCGGAAACCAAGGCCAGGGCGCCGAGAATTGCGAGGGGCACCCACATCGCCGCAGGCGACTCATGGGGCGTCGGCCCTTCGAGCGGACCGCTCTCATGGGCGTGGTGATCGTGGTGGCCGTGGTCGTCGTGCGCGGCCTTGTAGCCCTTCACGATCTTCCAACCCTTGAAGTCACCGAAGAAGATGCCGAAGAACAGCCGCGACATGTAGAACGCGGTGCACACCGCGGTCACCCAGCCGATGCCGTAGAGCAGCTTGCCGGTCCACTCCGGCCACAAGAACAGGTGCGTCTCCATCGCGCCGCTGCCGATGGTGCCGCCCGCCACGGGCGACCCAATCGAGGACGTGTAGGCCTTCAGCAGAATCTCGTCCTTGGAGAAGAAGCCGCTGGTGCCCGGGAAGCCGACGATGGCCGCCCACGAAGCCGCGAACGTCCAGAACGTGATCGGCATGTACTTGCGCAGGCCGCCCATGTTGCGCATGTCCTGCGACGCATCGGTGTCGTGGATGCGCGCGTGCATCGCGTGAATCACCGAGCCTGCGCCGAGGAACAAGCAGGCCTTGAAGAAGGCATGCGTGATGACGTGGAAGAAGCCGGCCGAAAACGCGCCCACTCCGACGCCCAGGAACATGTAGCCGAGCTGGCTAACGGTCGAATAGGCGAGCACCTTCTTGATGTCGTTCTGAGCGAAGGCGATGGTCGCGGCGAACAGCGCGGTGAGCGCGCCCACCACCGCGACCACGAACATCGCGGCCGGGCTGAGCACGAACACCATCGACGTGCGGCAAACCAGGTACACGCCGGCGGTCACCATGGTGGCCGCGTGAATCAGCGCGCTGACCGGGGTTGGGCCGGCCATGGCGTCCGGCAGCCACACGTAGAGCGGTAGCTGAGCGCTCTTACCGGCGCAGCCGAGGAACAGAGCGAGGCCCACCAAGGTGGCCGCGCTCACGTAGCGCGGCGTGTTCAGCCACTCACCGGCCGAACCGAGGTGGTCATAAAATGGGAAGTGGTGCCCGAGCGGCCAAACCGCGACCGGCGTGAGCAGGTTCTTGGCGTTCGCCTCGAGCCCGGACCAATCGAGCGCGCCGCAGTAATAGACGAGCAGGCCCATGGCCGCGAGCAGACCGAAGTCACCGATGCGGTTGACGATGAACGCCTTCTTGCCGGCCGATGCGTTCTTGTCGTCCTGAAACCAAAAGCCGATCAGCAGGTAGCTACAGAGCCCCACGCCTTCCCAGCCCACGAACAGCACGGGCAAGCTGTCGCCGAGAATCAGCACCAGCATCGAGAAGATGAACAGATTCAGGTACGTGAAGAAGCGGTGGTAGCCCGGGTCTTCCGCCATGTACTTGGACGAGTACAGGTGGATCAGGAAGCCGACGCCGGTGACCACCAGCGCCATGGTGCCGTTCAACGCGTCCACCGAGAGGTTCACGCCGATGGTGGTGGCGCCGGACTGAGTCGACAGCGTCGCCCAATCCCAGCCTTGCCACACGAAGCGCGCGGCGTGCTCGCCCTCTTGCGCGGCGTGCAGCATCGCGAAGGTCATCACGCTGAGCAGGAAGGCGACCGCGATGACGCCCAGGCCCATCAGGGTGACGGCTTCGCGCCCCAGGCGCTTACCGAAGATGCCGTTCACGACCGCGCCGATCAGCGGCAAGAGCACGATGAACGCAAGAAGCGTGAAATCGTTTTCCGGAAACAGAGCTACGTGCATCGAACCCTCAGTGCCTGAGCTTGTCGGCCTCGTCGCTGAACACCGAGGACTTCAAACGGTAGAAGGCCAGCACGATGGCCAGGCCCACAGCGGCCTCGGCGGCGGCCACGGCGATGATGAAAAAGGCGAACATTTGCCCGTTCAGGTCGCCCGCGTGCTGGCGGTTGAACGCGACCAGGGCCAGGTTGACGGCGTTCAGCATCAGCTCGATGCACATCAGCTGCACCAGGATGTTGCGTCGCACCAAAAAGCCGATCGCGCCGAGCGTGAAGATCGCGCCGGACACCAGCACGTAGTGTTCGATCACGTTGCCGAGCAGGTTCACGACGCGCCCTCCTTTGCGACCACGTGCGCGGTTGCGTCGCGCGGGTGCACTGGGCCGGTGAAGAGCCGCTGCGGATTCAGGATGGGCTTGCGGTCACCCGTGCCGTGACGGCTGCGGGCCACCGCGATTGCACCGACCACCGACACGATCAGGAGCGCGGTGGCGAGCTCGAACGGCACGAGGCCGGTCGTGAACAGCAGCTGTCCGACGCTCTCCACCCCGCCGAAGCCGAGTGGCGCTTGGCCGAACTTCACCGGTGCCGAGTTCGCGCCCGCGGCGAGTAGCCCACAGGCGACCGCGAGGATCACTAGCAGCGCCGCACCGAGGCGGCGCGACCAGAGCGCGCGCGGGGCGACCGACTCGGCGCCCACCGTGGTGACCGCGTCCGGGCCGAGCAGCATGATCACGAACACGAACAGCACGACCACCGCGCCCGCGTAGACGATCAGCTGAATCGCCGCCAAGAACTGCGCGCTGAGCTGCAGAAACAAGCCGGCGATGCCGAAGATAGTGGTGAGCAAGCCGACCGCGCTGCGAATCGGGTTCTTGGCGACCACGGTGCCGACCGCACCGACCAGGGCCACCAGGCTGCACAAACAGAAGAATACGTTGCCGACGCTCATACGGTGAGCCTCCCGGTCTGAGACTTGCCGCCCGTGCGTACGTAGTCCTCGAACGACTTCCGATACTTGCGGACGAAGGCGAGCATGGGTTGGGCCGCGCCGTCGCCGAACGCGCAGATGGTGTTGCCCATGATGTTGGAGGCGATCTCCGAGATCTCGTCGAGCTCCTGCAAGCTGCCCTTGCCTTCGACGATCTTGTCGACGATGCGCTCGACCCAGCCGCAGCCTTCGCGGCACGGCGTGCATTGCCCGCACGACTCGTGCTTGTAGAAGCGGATCAGGTTGTGGAGCGCCAGCACGGGGTCGGCCGCATCGCTCAGAACGATCGCGCAGCAGGTGCCGAGCATGCCGCCGACGCCGCGGAAGGTGTCCACGCCGAGCGGCAGGTCGAGGATGCTCTTGCCGTTGTAGGGGGCGAAGCGCGGATCGTTCGGGACGTTCACCACCTCGTCCGGCAGGTGCACCGGGCAGGACGAGCCGCCGGGGATGACACCGATGATGGAGCGGTCACCGAGCACGCCACCGCCGAGGTCGTAGATCAGCTCGCGCAGCGTGAGACCGACCGCGGCTTCGAACACGCCCGGGCGCTTCACGTGGCCGCTCACACCGAACAGGCGCGTGCCGCCGTCGTTGAAAGAATGCAGAGCTGACAGCTGGCTGAACGCTTCACCGCCGAGCTCGAACACGGTCGGGATGATGGCGATGGTCTCGGCGTTGTTGACCGTGGTCGGGCAACCGAAGGCGCCGAACTGCGCAGGGAACGGCGGCTTGAGCCGGGGCTCGCCGCGCTTGCCCTCGAGCGAGTTGAGCAGCGACGTTTCTTCGCCGCAGATGTACGCGCCCGCGCCAGTGTGGACGATGACGTCGACCGGATAGTCCTTACCGAACGGGTTCTTGCCGAGGTAACCCTTGTCGCGCGCTTCCTTGATGGCGCCCCACAGGCGCGCCTTCGACAAGTGCAGCTCGTCGCGCACGTAAATGTACGCGGTGTGCGCGCCGATCGCGTAGCAGCCGATGATGCAGCCCTCGACCATGGAGTGCGGGTTCAGCTCCATGATCGTTCGATCTTTGAAGGTGCCCGGCTCGCCCTCGTCCGCGTTGATCACGAGGTAGCAGGGCTTCTTCGACTCCTTCGGCATGAAGCTCCACTTCGTGCCGCAGTCGAAGCCAGCGCCGCCGCGACCGCGGATGTGCGCCTTCTTCACCTCGTCGACGACTTGCTCGCGGCTCAAGGCGAAGGCCTTGCGCACGCCGCGGTAGCCGCCCGCTGCTTCGTAGGCGGCCAGCGTGTGACCGTCCTTCTTGCCGTAGGAATGAGTGAGATACGTGGTCTGCTTCAGCATGCGCGCGCTCCGCCTCAGCCCTTCACGAGCCCATCGAGGATGCGATCGACCTCGGGGAGCGTCAGGTTCTCGTAGTAGGTTTGGTCGACCTGCATCATGGGCGCGGTGCCGCACGAGGCCAGGCACTCCGCCGTACGCAGCGTCACCTTGCCGTCCTTGCTGGTCTCGCCGACGTGGCAGCCCAGCCGCTTCTCACAGTGAGCGAGCACCTCAGCCGAGCCGCGCAGCGCGCAGGACAGAGTCTGACAGACCCACACCTGGTGCTTGCCGACCGGCTTCTGGTTGAACAGCGTGTAGAAGGTGACCACGCCCTTCACGTGCGCGGGGCTCAAGTCGAGCTTACCGGCGACGTAGGCGATGACTTCGTCGGACACCCAGTTCTTGTTCGCCTCTTGGCAGAGGTGCAGAACGGGAATGCACGCGGCCATTTTATTCGGGTAGCGGGCGAGGATTTCGCCGAGCTCTCGCTCGCGCTCCGCACTCAGGGCGAATGCCATGAAACAATCCGGTTGAGGTTCGAGCTCGCTGCGAGAAACACGGGAGATTGCCGCGAGCAGTCTGCCCGGGACCCCGGGCGAGGGGCACCGTAGTGAGCTCAAATGCGGGGTGTCAAGGGCGCAGGAAGGGAGCGCTTTTTAGAAGGACGTGCTTGAGAACCGAACCGGGAAGGCAGTAGGCTCGGGGCCCCTATCGTCTTATTTTCGCTAAGAGTGACCTAGGGAGGTGCCGATTGTTTTGCCCGAATTGTGGGACTGAGAACGAAGACGCGGCGACGACCTGCAAGAAGTGCGGGTTCAACCTGAAAGGTGCAGCAGCCCCCAAGTTCAAGGGGACCATGTTGATGGTGAATCCGCCTGCTGCGGCGCCCCGTCCTCCCGGCCCCGCGCCGGGCGCGCCAGGCCCCGGTACCCCTCCTCCGGCGGGCGCAGCGCCTCGCCCGCAACTCAAGGGCACCATGCTGGGCGTGGCACCACCCGGCTTTGGCGCACCGCAACCGGTCGCACCGCCTGCCGCCGCTCCGTTGCCCCAACCTACTCCACCTCCTGCAGCGGGAGGCTTTGGCCCACCGCCCGGTGGCTTCGGCGCTCCTCCTCAAGATCCCGGCGTCAACCCTCTGGGTGGGACCATGGTTGCCGATCCGAGCGCCATGCGGCCGGGCGGCGGCTTCGGGCCGCCTCCTGGCGGAGGACCCGGTGGTGGTCCACCCGGCGGCTTTGGCCCGCCTCCCGGTGGTCCGCCCGGCGGCTTCGGTCCGCCACCCGGCGGCTTCGGCCCGCCACCCGGCGGCGCACCACACGGCGGCTTCGGGCCGCCTCCGGGCGCTCCTCCTGGTGGGTTTGGTCCGCCTCCTGGCGCGCCTCCCGGCGGCTTCGGTCCTCCGCCCGGTGCCCCCGGCGGCTTTGGCCCACCGCCCGGTGCTCCCGGCGGCTTTGGTCCGCCACCCGGCGGTCCCGGCGGTCCTCCTCCTGGTGGAGGGTTCAATCCCCCTCAGCCGGGCGCGTTCTCTCCCCCACCTGGTGCAGGGCAGCCGTTCGGTGGCGCACCCCCTGGCGGCGCTCAGCCTGGTTTCGGGCAACCTGCCGGCGGGTATGGAACGCCGGGCCCAGCTCACGGTGGCTACGTCCAGCCAGCGGGTGCGGGTCCCGTCCCCGGCGCGGCACCAATGGTGCGTGCCGGCGGCCCAACCGGCCCGATCGGTAAAGAGCGCAACCCGGTCATGGTGCTCGTGCTCAGCTGCATCTGCTTCGTCTACGCCCTCATCCAAATCTGGGGGATGCTGAACGAACTGAAGGCGTTCCGGCAGAAGGACGACCTCAACCCGATCCTCTTCTTCGTCCCCATCCTCAACTACATCGAGATGTGGAAGCTGCCGCAGAAGGTGCTCGATGCAAAGCAGATGGCGGGCGTTCCGAACCCGGTCGTGCCGCACCCCGTGCTGTACCTCCTGCTCGGCCTCTACTTCCTGCCCGCAGATCTGAACGAGATCTGGAAGGCAGCCGGCGGCGCCCGCCCGTCGGTGGGTTAGTCAGCGCGACGCAGCGGTATTAGACTCGCACGGTGGATCAGGCATCGTCTTTCGACGCGCCTCCCCGTGCGAGTGACCGCGGCTCGTTTCGGCGAGCGGGCGTCGTGCTTGCGCTCAGCGCGCTGGCCGGGTTCGCCATTTTGCTGGAGGCGCCGCTCTGCCCGACCGCGACACTGCTCGGCATTCCCTGCCCCGGTTGCGGCCTGACCCGCGCCACGTTTGCGCTGCTGCACGGAGATCTGCACGGCGCGTTGCGACTGCACCCGCTCTCCCCGCTGCTCACGCCCCTGTTCGTCGGCGCCTTGCTCACGGCAGCGCTCGGCTACATCGCCGGACCGGAACGCCGGTTACCGCGCCTGCCGATTCCGCGGCGCTTCGTAACCCCCATAGGTTGGGCGCTCTTCGCGTTGGTCTTCGGAGTGTGGCTGTCGCGGTTCTTCGGCGCGTTCGGCGGGCCCGTGCCGGTCCGCTCGATCCGAGCGGCGCCGTTCCACGCGCTGGTCTCACCTAGCGCGCCGTCCGAGCCGCCCGCGCGCGCTACACGTTGAAGCGGAAGTGCATCACGTCGCCGTCTCGCACGACGTACTCTTTGCCTTCGATCGCGAGCTTGCCGGCCTCGCGACACTTGGCCTCGCTGCCGAGCGCGATCCAGTCTTCCCACCAGATCACCTCCGCCTTGATGAAACCACGCTCGAAGTCGGTGTGAATCACCCCCGCGGCTTGCGGCGCGGTCCAGCCCTTGCGGATCGTCCACGCGCGCACCTCTTGCTTACCCGCGGTGAAGTAGGTGATCAAGCCGAGCAGCGCGTAGCCGCTGCGGATCACCGCGTTCAAGCCCGGCTCCTCGAGCCCCGCGCTCTGCAAGAACTCGGGGCGATCGGCCGGCTCGAGCTCGGCGATCTGCGCTTCCAGCGCGGCGCAGATCGGCACTACGGGCGTCTGCTCCTGCTCCGCGAACGCGCGCAGCTTCACGAAATGTGGGTTCTTGTCGAGCGCCGCGAGCGACCCCTCGTCCACGTTGGCCACGTAGAACATCGGCTTGGCGGTGAGTAGCGACAGCTCGCGGATGACCTCGCGCTCTTTGTCGCTGGTCAGCTCGAACGTGCGCGCCGGCTTGCCTTGATCGAGGTGCGCCGCCAGTCGCTCGGTCACCGCGGCCGCTACCTTCTCGATCGGATCCCCGCTCTTCATCTGCTTCTTGGCGCGGTCCATGCGCTTGCTGACCGTGTCGAGATCCTTCAAGCACAGCTCGGTTTGAATGGTCGAGACGTCGGCGACCGGGTCGACCTTGCCTTCCACGTGCGTGACGTTGCCGTCTTCGAAGCAGCGCACCACGTGCGCCACCGCGTCGACCTCGCGGATGTGCGACAGGAACTGGTTACCGAGCCCCTCCCCTTTCGAAGCGCCCCGGACCAGGCCCGCGATGTCCACGAAACGAATCGTGGTCGGCACCTCTCGATCCGGGTGCACCACCTTGGACAGCGCCGCGATGCGTGGATCCGGCACCGGCACGATGCCGACGTTGGGCTCGATCGTGCAGAACGGGAAGTTTTGCGCCTCTGCCTTGGCGTTCGACAGGGAGTTGAAGAGCGTGCTCTTGCCGACGTTGGGCAAGCCGACGATACCGCAGGAAAAACCCATGGGAGCCGGGGTCTAGCTTCCCCGGGCTCGGTGAGCAACCCCGCCCGGAAGGCGTGCGGCCAGCGGCTCGACGACGGCCCTGCGGAGGCCGCGAGTCAGGCAGAAAGCGCGCGGTTTCCGCGGCTTCACGCACGGCCCTCTATCTTTTAAAAGAGACAGTTATTTCTTTTACAAGAACAGTCTGCTACCGTGAAGCCGTCTTCAGTCGAAGAGGCGTCATGACCCGCTCACTCGAGAACGATCTCGGACAAGCCATCGCGGCCTTCGTCGCAAAAACTTTGGAGGAGGCGCGCGTGGCCTTCGACGTCTTCCGTGCGACGGGCACTCTCACCGCCAGCGGATGCGCAAGATTCGTCGAACGCGTCCCTTCCGAGCGCAAGTACGTCTGGCTGAGCCACCCTGGACCATTCGACGGCGCGAAGGCCATCCAACCGACGGTCGTCGGCTTCGACGGCGCCGTATACTTCGGCGACGTTCGCGCGACGGGCCTTTCTCGTTACGTCAAGATATTCGAACGACATCCCGAGATCACGACCGTCTCGCACGTGCGCTCTCCTTACCTCGGAGCCTGGGCGCAAACGCATCGCGCGTTGCCGATTCGCTACCTTCCGCTGCAACGCTTTTCTCCCAGCCGCGAGGTCCCCGTCTACGTCGACCATCGGCAAGCGGAAGAAGATTTCATCTTGGAGCGCATCGCCGCCGACTCGCACACGACCGCCATCCTGGAAGCCAACGGCGGCGCCACGGTGTGGGGCAATGGCGGCTTGCGCAAGACCGCCGAATTCATCTTGAACCTGGAAGAGGCGGCCCGACTCCAGCTACTCAGCGAAGCCATCGGCGGCTCGCGCGAGTACGGCCCGGGAGTCCTCGCACAACCATTTCGAATGAGCTCCCTTTCGGAAGCAGCCTCGCTGCCAGCCAGCGCGAACTGACGCAGCCGGCGCGGTCTTCGCGCTGCGTCGGGGTTGGCGAACCCCGGCGCAGCGCTCCTTTTTGCGCTGCGATCGGCTTTTGGTGGCGTGCCCGAGTCACTTTACAGGACAGAAGTTCCTTTACGGAGACTGATCGCTGAAGACTCGCTCGGCTACGCATCGTTCGCGACTTCGGCGAGGAAGCGCGCGAGCACCGCTCGGCCGCCCAAGGCCTCGCCGATGCCGCGATGAATTCGTTCCCCGTCGAGACCTTCGTTCGCGATCAGCTCCCAGCGCCCACGCACGTAGTCGGCCATCACCTCGGCGTCGATCTCCGGGTGAAACTGCACACCCCAGGCGCGCGGTCCGAAGCGCACCGCGGCATGCGGATCGAGCGCGCTGCGCGCGAGCACCTGCGCCCCGGGTGGGAGCTCCACCACGGCATCGAGGTGAGTCATGTTCGCGAGAAAGGGATCGTGGCTCGCGTCGAGCAACGGATCTTCTCGCAGCAGCTCGAGCTCGACCGTGCCGATCTCGCGACCGAACGGATTTTTCGCGACTCGCCCGCCGAGCGCTTGCCCCAGCAGCTGGTGGCCAAAGCAAATGCCGAGCACCGGCGTCTGCGCATGCACCACTTCGCGCAGGCGCGCTTCGGTCGCGAGCATCCAAGGCGCGCGGTCGACCACGCTTGCCGGTGAACCCGTGACCATCACGGCGCGGAAGCCCCGCAAATCCGGCAACGCTTCACTCGCTGCGTCGAGCTCGACGAAATCCGGCGCGTTCGCCCCGAGCGCATCGCGCATCAGAGCGGGAAAGCCGCCGCGCCGCAGCCGGGTACGCTCGATGGGCGCGCCCGTCACGACGACCGCTATGGCGTTCGAACTCGGGCTGCGCTTGCTTTCTCGATTCATCGCTCCGCGAGAGTCTAGCACCTGCGCCCAGCCACGACGCGAACCGGCACGACGCTGCGTTGCGCGGTGGCGAGCGTTGAGCCCGAAATTTCGCACAGGGCGGCTGGATTTGGATCGGGGGGAAGCTGGTGTACCCTCGGCGCCGTGCCGCGCATCACCGATCTGACGTTCTCCGCCTTCGACGTCGCGCTCCGCGAGCCGTTTGGAATCGCAACGGGAACGCAGCACATCGCGCAAAACGTGCTCGTGCGGTTGGTGCTCGAGGACGGCAGCGAAGGACTGGGCGAGGCCGCGCCGTTCCCAGCGGTGAATGGTGAGACCCAGGCGGCCGTGCTTGCGGCGCTCCCCGACGCGAAGCTCGCGATCACCGGCCAGCCCGCCGAGCGCTATCGAGTCGTCGCACACGCTCTGCGCGAAGTACTTCAGGAGGTGCCGAGCGCGCGCGCCGCGGTCGAGACCGCCCTGCTCGACGCGCTGTGCAAGAGCGCCGGCATCTCGCTGTGGAAGTTCTTCGGCGGCGCCGAAACGTCGCTGATGACCGATGTCACGGTGCCGACGGGAGACCCCGCCCGCGCCAAGCACGCCGCCGAACGGGCCGCGCGCGACGGCTTTCGCACGCTGAAGGTGAAGGTAGGCGGCAGCCCGCTGGAGGTCGATTTGGAGCGGCTCGCTCTAGTCCACCAAGCCGCCCCGAATGCCGAGCTCGTGCTCGACGCCAACGGCAGCCTCAACGCGGACACCGCGCTCGAGCTGATCGAACGCATGGGCGCCGCGCGCGAGCAGCTGGTCTTGTTCGAGCAACCCACCGCTGCCGAAGATTGGGACGGCCTCGACGCGGTAGGGCGCAACGGTCACGTCCCGGTCGCCGCTGACGAGAGCGTGCGCAGCGCGGGCGACGTGGCGCGCCTCGCCGCAGCGCGTGTCGTGAGCGTGGTCAACATCAAGATCACCAAGAGTGGAATCATGGAGGCCTGGGACATGATTGCGACCGCGCGCGCGCATGGGCTCGGCCTGATGGTCGGTGGCATGGTGGAGACCGAGCTCGCAATGACGACGTCAGCCTGCTTGGCGGCAGGCATCGGTGGGTTCCGTTTCGTGGATCTCGATACGCCCTTATTCATGGCCGAGCGGCCGCTCGAAGGGGGCTTTCGTCAGGTTGGCCCACACCTCGCGTTGAACGAAATTGCACTGGGTCACGGTGTCCGTTATTCGGCGGCACGCTGAAACCCTGCTACCTTGATGGACTGAACGTGGGCGAACCTTCCGCCTCCCCACCACCGGGTGCGTCCCAAGCACCGGCGGCTCGCCAGCTGGTCCTCCCGATCGCCGGGGTGAGCTTGCCCCCGCCCAACGGGCACGCCATCGCGCGTAAGGATCGAGTGTTCGTGAACCGCGATTTGCGGCTCTCGGGCATCGAGTGGTTCGGCTTCGACATGGACTACACGCTGGCGATCTATCGCCAGGAGGAAATGGACCGGCTGAGCGTGGAGCTCACGGTCGAGCGCCTGATCCGGCGTGGCTATCCGAAGTACCTGGCCCAGGTCCAATACGACACGCGCTTTCCCATCCGCGGTCTGCTCGTCGACAAGCGTTACGGGCACGTCCTGAAGATGGACCGCTACAAGGTGGTCCACTACGGCTACCACGGCATGAAAAAGCTGGGGCGGGAGGAGCTGGTCGAGCTCTACCACCACAAGCGCATTCGCCCGCACACGCCCCGCTACCACTGGATCGACACCCTGTTCGCAATGTGCGAGGTGACGAGCTACGCAGCCATCGTCGACGCGCTCGAGAAGCGCGGTGAACGGGTGGACTACGACAAGCTATTCAGCGACGTGCGGGCGGCGATCGACGAAGCTCACGCCGACGGCACCGTGTACGCCGCGCTCACCGCGGATTTTCCGCGCTACGTCGAGCGCGACGGGGAGCTGGCGCGCACGCTGCACAAGCTGCGGTCCGCGGGCAAACACCTGTTCTTGCTGACCAACTCGCCGTTTCACTTCACCGACAAGATGATGAGCTACCTGCTCGGTGGAGCGATGCCGGAGTACCCCACCTGGCGGCATTTCTTCGACATCGTGATCTGCGCCGCGGCCAAACCGCGCTGGTTCCAAGAAGGGCGCCCGCTCTTGGAGCGGGATGGTGAGGTGCTCCGCCCGGTGAAGGCCCAGCTCGAGCGCGGCCGCATCTACGAAGGTGGTAACCTCGCCGATTTCGAGCGCTTGGCCGGGCTCCAGGGCTCGAGCGTTCTATACGTAGGCGACCACATCTACGGCGACATCCTGCGCTCCAAGAAGGAGTCGTCGTGGCACACCGCGATGATCATCCCGGAGCTCGCCGAGGAGATCGAAGCGCACGAGGTGTGCGCCGAGGACCTCGCGCGCCAGCGCTCGCTCGAGGAGAGCCGCGACCGACTCGAAGACGAGCTCCGCTACTACCAGAACCGGTACAAGGAACTCACCAAGAGCGCCCCGCAAGACGCCTTCTTCGAAGGCGAGCGCATCCGTATCAAGCGCGCGCTCGAGCGCATCCGCACCGATTTGCGCGCCAATCTCGGCGAGCACGAGGTGCTCGCCGAGCGCGTCTCGCGTCGCTTCCACCCCTACTTCGGCTCGCTGCTGAAGGAGCAGAACGAGATGTCGAGCTTTGGCCTGCAGGTCGACCTGTACGCCGACATCTACATGCGGCGGGTTTCGTGCCTTCGGGCCTACTCGCCGCAGCAATTCTTCCGCTCACCCTACGACTTGATGCCCCACGAGCTCTGAGCGAGCCGTTCAGACCGGCCAATCACCCCATCGGCTCGCCGGCCGAATGGGCGGTCAATCAGGACCTACCGAGCTTTTGTGCTAATGCACGCCCGGCGCGGGCCGGTGCAGATCCAATCCTTCCCCCTCGGACGACCAGAACGACGTGCGGCGCGGTCGCCTACGGACCCGCGCTCCGAACCCGTTTCGGCGCTCAAAAGGTGAAGTTGCGCCCCCGAAGCCGTTGCGGAATCGCCCGCCCTGTCCGATGAGTTCGCCGCGAGAAAAAAGAGGAAAGCCCCGATGAATCTAGTGGAGTGGCTGCAGAAGCTGATGACCAACTTCGGCGCGGGTTGGGTCATGTGGTTGATGATCCTGCTGAGCGTCGTCTCCGTTGCAATCATGCTGGAGCGCGGCTGGTTCTATTGGTCGTTGCGGGACGACATCGGCAAATTGGCCCAAAAGCTGCGCGAGGACTTGCGGCGCGGGGACTATGAGGCCGCGCGCACCGCGCTCGAACGCTCGCCGAGCGCCGAGGCGGCGGTGGTGGTGGCCGGGCTCTTGGAGGCCGACCGCGGCGCCAAAGCCGCGGAAGAAGCCATGGAAGGTGCGATGGCTCTGCAGCGGATGAAGCTGGAGCGAAGGCTCGCGTTCCTCGGCACGCTCGGCAACAACGCGCCGTTCATCGGCTTGTTCGGTACGGTCATCGGCGTGGTCGAGGCCTTCGAACAACTCGGCAAGCAAAGCACCGTGGCTGCGAAAACCGCTGCCGTTGCAGCGCCGCAGGAAGTGATGGCCGCGATCGCCGAGGCGCTCGTCGCCACCGCCGTGGGCCTCGCGGTCGCTATCCCGGCGGTGGCCGCTTACAACTATTACCAACGGCTCTCGAAGTCCGTTCTGGCGAACACGTCCGCGCTATCCCACGTCCTACTCTCCTACCTGGTCGCCCCCAGCGAGCCGGTGCCGGCGCTGGTGAAGTCCGACCGGGGCAAAGCGGCGAAGCCCGCCGCGAGCGACGCCGGGGACGAGGCGTAGGCCATGGCCGGCGCTGCAAATGGCGACGACGACGGTCTGATCGCGGGCATCAACGTGACGCCGCTGGTCGACGTCACGCTCGTGCTGCTGATCATCTTCATGGTTACGGCGAAGATCATCGTGTCGCAGGGCATGCCCATGGATTTGCCCAAAGCGGCCAGCGGTGAGTCGATGCAAACCGTGTTTTCGGTGGAGCTCACCGCGGACGGCAAGACGCGCGTGGACTCCAACATGGCTGCGAGCGACGAAGCCATCGGCCCACTCGCCCGCGAAGCCAAGGCGAAGACCAAAGACCTGCGCGCGGTGATTCGCGCCGATCGCAAGGTGGAGCACGGCCGCGTCATTCACGTTCTCGACCTGCTCAAGCGCGCGGGCGTCGCCAAGATCGCGTTCGCGGTCTCGCCCGTCGCAGAGCCAACCCCCGTCGAGGCAGCTCCAAGCAAGTGAAGTCATGACCAGCTCCGCGCACTCCCGTACGGCTTCGGTCGTCGAGTCACGGGAGCCCATCGATCACAAGACGCCGCGCCGGCTCAAAGCCGATCCTCTCGCTCCGATCCTTGCGCTCGGCAGTCGACAGCGGCGTTTTGGAGCGATTTTGGCCATTGCGGGCACGCTGGTCGTGCACGGCGCGCCCGCTACACAGGCCGCGCGCTCGCTCGCCGACATGCGCGAGTTCTCGAAGCACGTGCTCGACACGGTGCGCCAGCGGCTGAAGAGCGAAATCGACATCGATAACCAGCCGCCTCCGCCTCCACCCCCTCCTCCTCCGCCCGAGCCGGAACCTCCGCCCGCGCGCGAAGCAGCGCCGCCCAAGGCGGCCGCGGAGCCTCCGCCTCCCCCTCCCTCGCCAGCCCAGGCCGGCAAGGTGCTCACGCAGGAAGCCGATCCGGACGAACCAGTCGATCTGACGGGTGAAGGCTTCGTCACCGGAAACGGTGACCGCTTCGTGGGCGGCGTCACCTCGAACACCGGCAAGTCGACGCAGCCGGTGCGACAAGCGGCGGTCCAGGACGGCGCGCCAAACGGAACCGGAACGGTCAAAGCGCCGCCTCCGCCGCCGGCAGAAGACCTGTCACGAGCGCCGGTGCCACTCGTCACGGGCAAGTGGCAATGCGGGTTCCCCTCGGAGGCGGACGTGGAAAATGTGAACCTGGCCTACGTGACGCTGGTGGTCACGGTGGGCCCCGAGGGGCGCGCGAGTTCGGCGAGCGTGGTCCGGGAGGAGCCGAGCGGGCTCGGATTCGGTGCGCGCGCCCGCCAGTGCGCCCTGCGGACTCCGTTTCAAGCTGGCCTCGACAGCGCCGGCCGACCCACCACGAAATCCACGGCGCCGATCCGGATTCGCTTCGAGCGCTAAGGCCTGGCTCCGCCGTTAGGGCGGCCTTTTGCCGCTTCGCCCGCGCCATCCTTGTCCCGAGCGGAGCACTCCCGCTACGCTGCAGGCTGGTATGTCCGAGCGGCTCGAACAGCTGGCAAAAATCGAACTATTCATGGGCCTCAAACCCGAGGCTCTGGAGCTGATTGCCAAGGTCGGCAGCGAAGAGACACACGCTACCGGCACCAAGATTTTTCAGCACGGCGACGCGGGCGACAAGCTCTACTTGATCGTCGAAGGCAAAGTGCGAATTAGCCGGGAAGTGCCCGGAATGGGCGAAGAAGCGCTGGCCGTGCTCGGGCCTGGACAGGCGTTCGGCGAGATGGCGCTGCTCGATGAATCACCGCGCTCGGCCGATGCGCGGGTCCACGATCGCTGCCGTCTGCTGGCGATCCCCAAGGACGGCTTCGACGACCTGCTCTTTTTGCACAAAGACCTGGCGTACGAGGTGCTCTGGAACGTCGTCCGCCTGTTGGTCAGCCGCCTGCGCGAGACCAACGACAAGCTGACCTTCCTCAGCGTCAGCAGTAAATTCTAAACACTCCGCGTCCCGCCCATCAGGGCGAAGACCGCGCGGTTCAGCCGGCTACTTTGTCTCAACACGAGAAAGGTCGTGGCGGTCGAGCGCTGGCCATTGATTCACTCCTACGGGTGGTTACGCCCGGGTGCGAGCTTGGAGAGAAGCTGGGGACAGCCTGTTAACCTCCTGGAATCAAAGAGATTTTTAACTATTCACTTGCACAGACGGAGCAGAATTTGACGTCTTTACACCCGTTCAGTATCCTGCGCGCGTTATGCAGGGCTTGACCAAGCGGCAAGAGCAAACTCTCGACTTCATCCGCAAATCGATCCTCGAGCGCGGCTATCCCCCGACCCTTCGCGAAATCGGAGAGTACATGGGTATTCGCTCGACCAACGGGGTCAACGATCACCTGCGGGCACTCGAGCGCAAGGGCTACCTCCGGCGCGAGGACATGAAGAGCCGCGCGCTGAAGCTCATGGAAGATTCGGTGCCGGCGAACTCGCCGAACGGCGCGAACGACGGCGACGACCTCGTCGAAGTGCGTGTGCTCGGGCGCGTCGCGGCCGGACTGCCTCTGTTCGCGGACGAGAACGTGATCGACACGATTCACGTCGACCGCATGATGGTGCGCGGCGGACGCGAAGTGTTCGGCCTGCGCGTCCAGGGCGACTCGATGATCGAGGCCGGTATCCTGAGCGGCGACTACATCTTCGTGAAGCGCCAGCCCACGGCCGAGCGGGGTGACATCGTGGTCGCGCTCATCGGCGACGAAGCGACGGTCAAGTACTACTACCCAGAGCGGGACTACGTGCGGTTCCAGCCGGCAAACGCGCAGATGGCACCAATTCTCGTGCGCGCGACCGACTTCAAGTCGACCATGCTGCTCGGCAAGGTCGTCGGCGTTTACCGCAAGCTCTAATTATGCTGCTCGCGGGCGCGCCCCTGTAGGGTGACGCCGCGCCCGCTGCGTGCGTGAACAGCCTGAAAAAGGCGGCCAGCGGGCCGCGCAGAAGGGGTGTCACTGACTCAGCGAGTCAAACCTGAAGGGCGCGGTTCTGAGCGGGAAAATGGGCTTGGAACCGCCTCGAAAGGTCGAAATGGTCGTTGACGCGAAAGCTACGCGGTTGGTAGCGTTCGCAGCGAAATTCCCGCCGCCGAAGCCAGGTGTCGGGCGATCTGTCTGCGAGCAACCGGTGCCAAGCGAGCCTAGAATCCAAGCGCCGAACTCCTGCGGGGTAGGTGTGCTGCTGGCGTTGGCCGCGCTCACCACGGGCTGCGGCCACACGCTCTACGCCATCGGAGTGAACGCCGCTTCCAGCAAGTTCGAGGAAGCACGCGAGCTCGGGGCCGAGCAGTACGCGCCCTACGAATACTACATGGCCAAGGAGCACCTCGAGAAGGCGCGCACCGAAGCGGCCGAGGCCGACTACGGAGACGCGGCCGACCTCTCGCAGACCGCCGAGGAGTACGCGGACAAGGCCATCACCCTTTCGCGCCAAGCGCATCGGGGAGCGGGGCGATGACTCGAACCGCGCGCGCCACGCTATCCGTACTCGCCGTGTTCGCTCTTGCCAGCTGCGCGGAATCGCCGCGACTGCGCGGCAAGATCGCAGGCCTGGAGAAGGTGCTCGAGCAGGCCGAGCGCAACGGAGCCGTGCGCTGCGCGCCGCGCGAACTGGCGGTCGCCCGCAGCCAGTTGAAATTCGCGAGCATCGAGCTCGACCAGGGCTTCATCTCGAAAGCGTCGTCACACGTCTGGCGCGCAGAGCCGAACGCGCACGCGGCGGTCTTTCTTTCGCCTCCGGAGTATTGCGCGGAGCGAGGCTTCGTGGAGTCGAAGCCGGGTGATCGCGACGGCGACGGCTATCCCGACAACCTCGACAAGTGCCCGGACAACCCGGAGAACTTCAACAACTTCCAGGATGAGGACGGCTGCCCCGACGACGGCGACGTCGATGGCGACGGCGTTCCCGATTCGGCCGACTCGTGCGTGCTCGATCCGGAGGACAAGGACGGCTACCTCGACGACGACGGCTGTCCCGATCCGGACAACGACCTCGACACGCTGCTCGACGGCGTCGACAAGTGCCCCCTCGAGGCGGAAGACCCCGATGGTTACGAGGACAACGACGGTTGCCCCGACCCGGACAACGACAAGGACACGGTCCCGGACGTCAAAGACCAGTGCCCGAACGAGATCGGCTCGACCAGCGAAGAGCCGCTCGGATGCCCGAAGAAACAGCTCGTGGTAGTGACCGACTGCGAAGTGAAGATCACCCAGCAAATTCACTTCGAGTTCAACAAAGACCGCATTCGCCCGGAGAGCTTCCCCGTGCTCGACGCAGTGGTGGACGTGCTCGGCAAGAACCCCGACATCAAGATCGAGATTCAGGGTCACACCGACAACGTGGGCTCGGCTCGGTACAACAAGGATCTCAGCAATCGCCGCGCGGCTTCGGTGCGCAAGTACCTGATGTCACACGGCACCAGCGCCGACCGCCTAACCTCCATGGGTTACGGGATGGAGCGGCCAATCGTCGACAACAGCACGGACCAGAACCGCGCGCTAAACCGCCGTGTTCAGTTCGTCCGGACAGAGGGGCTCAAGGAGGGTTGCCCGAAAACCGGTAGCCCCTGACACTCTGGCCCTGCGGCCGTCACCTTGGCCCGCGGACCTCTGCTCACGACACTGAGAGCAGATCTGCGCCGCCGATCGACGACCCCGAAGCCTTTACCCGGAGATTCGAGAAGTGCATCGATTGTTCCATCGCCTGCTGACACTTGCTTTGGTGGTCCTGTTCGCGCTGCCTGCCGCGGCTCAGTTCACTCGGGATGCGGCTGCCAATCGCAAGATCGACGAGGCGATCAACACCCACTACCTGGCGACCGACTTCGACAAAGCCGAGGCCGTGCTGACGGGCACGATCAAAGCCTGCGAAGACAAGTGCAGCCCGCAAACTTTGGCGCGCGCGTGGATGTACGTCGGCATCGTGCGCGGCAGTGGGCGCAACGACCAGGGCGGCGCGAAGGAAGCCTTCCGCAGCGCGCTCGGCCTGGACCCGAGCGTCAAGCTGGACGCCGGCCTGGCCACGCCCGAGACTCAAGCCACGTTCGCGCAGAGCGGCGGCGGCGGCGCGGTGGAAACCCCTGCAGCCCCGGCAGGCAAGGAACCCGCTGGCGCAGGCGCTGGCGAGGCAACTGGCGGAAGTGGGCTCAACTGTACGCCCGCGGTGACCGAGGTCGAAACGCGTCGTCCCATCCCCGTGCAATGCACGACGGACGAACAAGTGACCAGCCTCGAGCTGCGTTACAAGCCGTTCGGCGACGACACCTGGAAGACGCTCAAGATGGAGCGCAAGGGCAAGAGCTTCCGCGGCCAAATCCCGTGCGACGCGACCCAAACCGCCGGCACCCTGAAGCTGTACGTGAACGGCAAGGACCCTCAGGGCGAAGCCGTGGTCAGCTGGGGCAGCAAGACAGCGCCGATCGAGATTCAGCTGGCGGAGCAGAGCTCGGAAGAGCCGCCCAGCTTCGACGACGCAGACGCTCCCGCGCGCTGCGCAGCCAAAGAGATCTGCCCCCCGGATTTCCCGGGCTGCGATAGCGGCAAGGGCAGTGGCGGCACGCTCGATTGGGGCGCTGCCTGCAACAACTCTACCGAGTGCAAGTCGGGTCTCTTGTGCATGGACGGCACTTGCGAGACCGCGCCGAGCTGCACCACCACTTCGGATTGCCCGGCCGGCACTTGCGTGAGCGGTAAGTGCGCCGTGAGCCCGGACGAGGACGGCTCCAGCGGCATGACCGGCCCGTACAAGAAGATCTGGGTCGGCATCAACGTCGCCCAGGATTTCGCGTTCGTCGGCGGCGACAACGTGTGTATGCCGGAGAGCCAGGCCAACGACAATTTCGCCTGCTATTACCCGAACAGCACCGACGTCCCGTACGATCCGAATCACTTCGGGACCAAGGCGGTCGGCGCGATCGGCACGGGCACGGTCGCAGCGACCACGCGCTTCCTGCTCAACTTCGACTACGCTTTCACGGCGAACATCACGGCCGGGCTGCGGCTTGGTTACGCCATTCGCGGTGGTCCGCCCGCTGGTAAACAGGTCACCTACACTTCGAGCGATACCGTCGCGAGCGTGGTGCAAGAAGGCAAGGCATTCCTACCCTTCCACGCCGAGGTGCGCGGGACGTATTGGTTCGGCAGAAACGCCCTCGCGCGCCGAGGCTTCCGTCCGTACGTGGCCGCCGGTGCCGGTATGGCGCAGGTCGACGCGAAGGTCGTGGTCAACACCCACGAAGAGCGAACCGATGGTGGACAGAGCGGTGATTTCTCGGCGGACGCCTGGAAGAAGCTCGGCCAGGGCTTCGTCACGTTGAGCGGCGGCGTGGGCTATGCCTTCACGCCGAAGACGGTCGCACAGCTGAACCTGAACGCCATGTACATGCTCGGCGCGTCCGGCCTGGTATTGCAGCCGTCGCTCGGGCTGGTGTTCGGTTTCTAGCCGCTACGCCAACGCGCAACCGCTGCGGCGCCGGTCGAGTTACCGGCGCCGTTCAGGAATGGCGCGGCCCATTTGTCGAAGCACCGCTTGAAGGTCGTCCCACACTTCGCGCTTCGCGCCTGGCGTGCGCAAGAGGTAGGCAGGATGAAACGTGGGCATCACCGGGATGCGGCCCTTGTAGAGCTTCCATTTGCCGCGCAGGCGGGTGATGCCTTCGCTGGTTCCGAGCAGCCCCTGCACGGCGGTCGCACCCAGCGCCACGATCACTTGCGGCGCAATCAGTGTGACCTGCTCTTCCAGGTACGGGACGCACGCAGCCATCTCTTCGGGTTCGGGCTTGCGGTTCTTCGGCGGCCGGCACTTGACGATGTTGCACACGTAAACTTCGTCGCGCCCGATACCCATCGCTTCGATCATGCGATCGAGTAGCTGCCCAGCCGCGCCGACGAACGGGTAGCCCTGTAGATCTTCGTCCGCGCCGGGGCCCTCGCCAACGAAGCACAGACCGGAGCTGCCCGTGCCACGCGCGAACACCGCTTGTTTGCGCTCCACGTGCAGCACGCAGCGGGTGCAGGCGCGAGCGTCGTCGGCCAGCACCGCAAGGCGCCGCAGGCGCTCCTCGGCGTCAACCGGCGCAGAAGCACCGGGCAACTCGACTGGCGCGACACGCGCGGGCGGCGATGGCGCACCAGCCGCCGCGACAGCCACCGCCGATGGCGCAGGCGCTGCAAGCTCCCGGGCAGGCTCCGGCCCTTCCGGCGCCAGCCTCGCCAGATCGGCGGGGCTACTTCGTGGAACGCCCGAGCTACCGCAGGCCTGGTGCCACTCGAGCTGCGCGCGAATCGCCTGTGCGATTTCGCTGAGCTCTTGTGACAGCTCGGGATCCATCCTTCGTCAGTGACCGTTGGCGGCTAGAAAGCGCTCGGCGTCGAGCGCGGCCATGCAGCCCGTACCCGCCGCGGTGACAGCCTGGCGATAGGTCCAATCGGCTACGTCACCAGCAGCGAACACGCCGGGCACGCTGGTCTTGCTCGTGCCTGGCTCGACCTTCAAATAGCCGTTCGGGTGCACCTCGAGTTGGTGCCGGAAAAGCTCGGTCATCGGCGTGTGGCCGATGGCGACGAACAGCGCGTCGACCGCGAGGTCGCGCTCCGCACCCGACTTCAAATCCTTGACGCGAACGCCGGTCACGAAATCCTTCTGAACGTCCATGACGTCGACCACCGCGTGGCTGTACAGAATTTCGATCTTCTCGTTGCGGCGCACGCGATCCTGCATCGCTTGCGAGGCACGAAAGTCGTCGCGACGGTGCACCAAGGTGACCTTGGAGCACAGCCCCGAGAGATAAGAGGCCTCTTCCATCGCCGTGTCCCCGCCCCCGACGACCACCACGTTGCGTCCGCGGAAGAGCGCGCCGTCGCAGACCGCGCAGGCGCTGACGCCCTTGTTCTTCAGCGTGTGCTCGTTGGGCAAGCCGAGGTAATTGGCGCGTGCGCCGGTCGAGATGATGACCGTGTCGGACAGGTGGCGAATGTTCTCGTCCTCACCGACCCACACCTTGAAGGGGCGGCTCGAAAAATCGACCTTCTGCACGTCCGCAGTGATGAACTCGGTACCCTGATGCTCCGCCTGCTCGCGGAAGCGCGTCATCAAATCTTGCCCGGTCACCGACTTGGGGAAGCCCGGGTAGTTTTCGACGTCGCTCGTGAACATCAGCTGCCCGCCGGGGATCAGTCCGCCAGCGTTGAAGCCCTCGACGCACAGCGGCTTCAGGTTGGCGCGTGCGGCATAAATGGCAGCGGTGAGCCCGGCCGGACCGGAGCCAATGATCAATACCTTGTGTCGCCTGTCACTCATGAAAACGGCACTCCAGAGGGCGCTAAGCTAACCACTGCGCGTCAGTCTTTCAACGGGCTGGCCTTGAGCGCCGCTTTGCCTTCTTTTACGTAGACGCTGAACTTCACTTTGCGCGCGCCGTGGCGAGTCATGAGCGTTTCGCTGGTCTTGCGCAACGTCTGTTCGAACTTTTCGTACGTGAACCCGTCCACGTTCTCGCCGCACTGTTGCTTGAGCGCGACGAACTCTTGGTACACGCCGTGCCATTCGGCGTCCTCGGCGCCATTGCCGGCCCCGATGCCGGAATAAGGCGCCGACATGGCCGCCCCCTGCTCCGACATGGGGAGCTCCTCTTGCTGCGGCGCCCGCGGGTTGGGCGGCGGCTTGGGAAGCCGCGGGTTGGGCGGCGGCGCTGGCAGGCCACGCGCCGAGGCAGCTTGGGGTGCCGACGGAGCTTGCATCCCAGCGCTTGCCGGTGCGGGCGCGGCCGCGGCGCCTTCACCCGGGAAGCTGAACGCGCTCATCGTGGGCTCCGCGGGAATGTCACCGAGCACCTGCTTGAAGTCGGCCGGCCCGCGGCGCGGCCCACCGCCCTTGGCGAGCAGCGCGTCGATGCCGTCGTTCAGCTCCGAGGCGATCTTGCGGAACACCCCGCCGAAACGGCTCGGCTGCAGCTGATCGATCTCGCCCTTGGCGAGCCTGGAAGCTTCCTTGCGGAACACGTGCAGCGGACGGCTGTACTCGATCACGCTGAACGCGATTCCGAGCGCCGCGGCGACCAGCGCAACCAGCACTGCCAACCAGACTTTGCCCTCCGCCTTGTCCTTGTCGTCCGCGCGCCGGAAGAAATCGAGCGGGCTGTCGACCCCGAACGGCAAGCGCGCGACCGCATAGCCGGCGTCGAGATCCCAAGCTTCGCCGGGCAGCCGGGTGTATTGCACGCTCAAGCTCTTGCCGATCACGCGCAGCTTGCTGCGGCCTTTCTCCTTGTAGTCCGCGTCCTGGCTCAAGTTGCCGATGTCGCTCACGATTTGATCGAGCTGTGCCGAGTCGAAATCGGCGGGAGCGCCCGACGCCGTGCGCTGCTCGTTCGCGTAGAAAGCGACGGCCGCGCCGGTGCGCGCGGAGAGCTCACGCGCGAAGCGGTCGTCGATGATGCGCGCACCGACGATGGCGCCCGCAGGCGCTTGGCTGAGATCGGCTTCGACCGGTCGCACCACGACGCGGTACATGCGGTCGAGCACCAGGGTGTCGTCGCGGATGTAACCGTGCAGGCCGTCAGCCACGACCGGATAACCGCCAAGCTCGAAATCGCTCATGCCGGTGGCCTGCTCGTAGCCGACGTGCGCCACCACGCGACCGTACTGATCCACCGCGAACACGGCGTCGAAGGCCTCGCCCGCCGGAATTTGAGAATTTACCTTCTTCAGCGCGGCGAGCAGCTTGTCCCGCGCCTCTTGCGGGACCTTGCTCTCGGACTCATTGGCCTTCTGCAGGTACTTCGGGACGTCGGGGAACAGCGCGAATTGCACCAGCCGGGCCGAGCGCTGGCGCGCGTCGTCCTTCAAGTACCAAGAGACGAATTGGCTGTCCGACGAGAGCGACTCGCCCAGGGTGCGCGTGCCAGCGCGGTTGTACATGCTCGTTCCAACGAACAGAACGAACACTGCCGCGCCCAGCAGCAGCGCCACGAACACGCTCCAAAACCGTGTAGCCAGCATCTTTTCTTCCTGATCTTACCGAGCTGTTCAAAAATCGTTGCGGACCGAGCGCCCTGCGCGCGGGGACACTGCCCCACGCGCATTCGCATCACTTCTTGTCTTCTCCGCCGGGAGCGGCACCGCTCGCCGCGGGCGCGGCGGCCGTATCGGGCTTGCTTGCATCGCCAGCCGCCTCGGGCTTCTCTGCGACGCCCTCGAGTTCGTCCTTCGCCGCTTTCGCGGCGGCACGCTCGTCCACCAAGCGCAGCGGCGTCTTGCTCAAATCGATATCGGCCGCGGCGACCGTGGTCGGCAGCTCGGGCCCCACGCGCTTGCCGGCAAAAAACGCCTGCACGCGATAGTCCCCCGGGCCTTCGACGGTGAGCGCGAACTCACCCTTCATCGACGGGTAGGCCACCGCAGCCACGTTCGGATCGGCGACCACCCACATGCGCAGGCTGGGCGCGGCTTCGTCTCGGATCTCGTAGGTGCCGGGCTCGGGCACGGTCCACTCTCGATTGCCTCCGGCCGGGGTGTCGTTGGGCGAGAACATCTTCTGCCCCACGGCGTACAGGCGATGCCGGAACGGGTCGGTGTTTTGGAAACGCAGCTTGGTACCCGGCGCCACCACGATGGTCACCGGAGTGGTTCGGCCGCCGCCGACTCGGATGAGAATCGCAGTTGCCGGTGGCTTCTGTGGCGTTGCTGCCAACGCTGCGATGCACACTTCCTTCGGAATGTGCGGGTACAAGCGCCTGAACTCCGCGCGCACGGTCGGCACCGGCTCGCGGAACGAGTAGCCGTGGTTCTTGGGGTCCCTGGCCTCCGCCCAGACCGGGTTTTGCAGCAGCTTGAAGCCCTCCAAGCGCCCGCGCACGTGCTGCGCGTGCGCCGAGCTTTCCGACAGAAAACAGGCGAGCAGGCCCAACAACGCTAGCGCCGTCCGCAGGGGAAACCTGCGGCCAGCCACGCTCGGTTCGATCGCGGGAGTCATTGCCGCGACACCGTAATGCACGGACGTCCCCAACGGAAGAGCCGCGGCGACACGGCTGGCCGCCCCGGACGGGTCGGTCCGGACTGTCCGGCCGCCCAACAATAGGTCGGATGGGCCGGCATTTCTGCTGGCCCATCCAGAGCTCCTGACCGCCTGCGTCGCGAGGTTGATGTGTAGCCCGAACCCCTAGCATCGCTAGGTGGGAGACTTAAGGACCGCGGTTTCTGGCTTCCCGATGAGGATTTCCGGGCCTAGCTCTCCGCCGCGGAGTCGTCTCCCTGGTCGGTTACTATCAGGGATTCGTTACTACTGCCTCTCGAACACTGCAGAGGGAGCTTCTTCATCTTATGGATGCGACCACGCTCCGTCAATGGCGGCCGCGACAGCATTTAAGCCACATTTTCTTTTAATTTCAACAGCTTGCAATATCGGCACCCGGACCCGGCGCGCCGAAAACTGGGCCAGGCAGCCAGGATGGGAGACTTTCGCGGCATGAGCTCGGCTCTGAGCCACTGCCCGACCGCCTTAGTTCCCGGTGAAATTGCTTTCGTCGCCAGCGATGACCTCCCGGCCCACCTTTCGGAGGCCGAGACCATGGGCCTGCTGGCCGTCGAGCTACCCGCTCCAACGCCCGCCGCCCGGGGGCGCCTCGGCGTGGCACTGGAAGCCGCGATAGAGGGCGCGCTCCTGCGCCGTGGGGCGTGCGCGCCCGGAATCGGCGCGGCGGCTTCGCTCGACGCCTCCCTCAACGACCAGATTTACCGAGCTCGCTTGCTCGAATTGCGCGGGCTGGCCATCGGGCTGTCGACGCTTTCGGGTATCGCCGATTTGCGAGGCGCGCTCGATCCGGATGACGGCTGGGTGCTGCGCTTCTTCATCGACGCTACCCATCGCGCCCCTGTGCGCTTGCTCTTCGATCAGGACAATCGACGGCTCGCGCTGTACGGCGCGCCCGAGCCGCTCGTGCACGTCGTCACCCAGCATGGTCGCGGGCAACAGGTACAACGCGACGAAAGCCCGCTGGTCGCGCCCGAGGTGGCCGCGAGTTCGGCGACCATGGAGCTTTCGGAGCCGCCGCCCGCAGTGTTCGAGCGCGACGGCGCGCTGGCATTCGAGCAAGCACTCGAAGAGCCGCCGCTAGCGTGCGAGTCCAGTGAGCGCGCGGAGAGCAGCGTCGACGCTGTGCTCGCCGAGCAAGCCGCCGAACCCGAGCGTGAGCGGAAGAGCTCCCCGCTGCCCATCGGTGACATCGCCGAAGCGATCGTGCGCAGCCTCGGAGAGCCGGAGTCGACTCGACCGCCAACCGTAGCCGAACAAGCCGCCCCGGTGCAGGCCGAGCGGACGCCCGTGGTCGAGCCGTCCGGCCCCAGCGAGCCCCGTCCTCGCGCGCTCGACGCGGCCGCGGTGCGCGTGCCGCCGCTCTACCCGAACGCGGCCAACGAGTGGCGCGGCTGGCTCTGTGATCTGCAGGCCGCTCGCGGCCCGCGGCCGTTGGCGGTGATCGAACGCATGTTCGTGACCAGCTACGTGCCCTTGCGCAACGCGCTGCTGCATGGGCTGGCCGAGGAGGACGCCGCGCGCGCTCTCGACAGCTGGTCGGCGAGCTTCGCGCAAAGCTACCAAGAGGCATTCGAAGCGCTGCGGGTCCGCGGCAAGCGACCGAGCATGGTGCTGGACGTGCCGGAGCTGGCGTTGCGCATCGGGCGACTGCACGGCGCCCGTTCGGTGCAATTGCTCTTGGTGGACGGCCTGCGCTTCGACCTCGGCTTGCGCGTCGAACAGAGGGTGCGCGCCCTGGTTGGTCAGCAAGCAGCGCTCACCGAGCGTTTGCTGCTCTGGTCCGCGCTCCCCTCCACCACCGAGGCACAACTCGAGTTGATCGGTCGCGGTCCGGAAGGGCTACGCGAACCGCTGGGCGAGCCGGAGTCGGAAATCCCGGTCGCGCGAGGGCGCGCAGCGAGCACCCTGCGACGCGTGAAAACCGGCCATCGCGAGCTGTTGAAGCTGGACGTGGTCGAGGCGCGCCTCGGCGAAACGGGGCCCGGCGAGGCCGAGCGCCTGGACCAGCTAGCGGACGAGGCCGCGACCGCAATTTCGGAGCACTTGGTCAAGCAGATGCCGCGCACGCTGGTGATGGCTTTCGGTGACCACGGTTTCTTGCTGGATCGCCT
>DASZQI010000055.1:0-69480 GCA_035549735.1 Polyangiaceae bacterium
TAGCTGGCGCTGGAGCTCGCGCTCGAGCCGCGCTTCTTCGACGGCTTCTTCTTGCTGCGCTCCGCACGCACCGCATCGGCTTTGCGGGCCAAGCGCGCCTTCTTCTTCCGCTGCTGCTTGCGGCGCGTCATTTTCTGAGTCTCGCGGCTATCGAACTTTCCCATCGTGAGCTTTTCCTCGATACCAAAGGCGACGCGAGCTTGCGCGGCCCGACGCCCGGCGCGGGCGTGGCCGGGGATTACCCCGCTTTGGCCCGCAGCGGAAGTGTGAAGTGACGAGACCCGGCAGCGGCGCGTCAGAACGCCACGGCGGACACACCACGGCCTAGGCCACCCTCACAGGCGCGTTCGGGGGCGAAGCGCTTCAGCCGCTCGAGACGTCTTCGAGGGTACGCTCACGGTCGCGCACCTCCAGCCGGTACCGGCTGTTGACGGTCTCGATGTAAAAGACGCTGCGCGAAGCGAGGCTCAGCACACGCTTGACCGGAGTCGTAACGTACTCGTGCATCCCATCGGAAAATTCGATGACGACGACCGAGCCCTTGCGTGGTGCTCGAACCAATCGGCCCGCGACTGCCCGCGAACCTCGCCCTAACTTTCTCAGGACGACCTGCACGCCATTACTCTAGCAATCTCGGTCCGCGAGTCCACCGTGTTTTCGGTCATCGAGTCATCGCGCGCTCACGTTGTCCCACCCCTGAACCCGAGCGTCTCAGCTCGGAGCAACTGCGCGCACTGGGAGTGCACTTTGGGTGGCCGCGGCAAAATAGCCAGCGGATCGCGCGAAGCGCGGGCCGCCAGCGCGCAGCGCGCTCAGGCAGAGCACCATAATTCCGCCGCTGGCGGATGGCGAGCGCGACGCGGTGCGCTCAGGCAAGCCAATTACCATCCAGCCATTTCCACGCCTCTGCGTAGTTCATGCGAGGAGCAGCCGTGGAGCAAGGCGCCCCCCGGAGGGACGAGACCCCAAAGAAGCCGCCCTTCTATGCGCGGAAGCGGGCGCGCTCGCAGAAACCACCCGCAACGGCGCTGTCAGAAGGTCAGCGCCGCGGACACGCGACCGCTCAGCCCGCTGAGGTTCAAGTCGGCAAAAGCGTACGCTTCACTGCGCGCGGGAACGGCAGACTCGTTTTCGAGGACGGTTTTGGTCGTGGCCGTGAAAACGTAGCCGCCGTCGAGCAGCAGCCACACACGCGGCCGGCGTGAAGCGCCCGTGGGCTCGCCGATCAGCTCGTACGCGGCGCCGACGCTCGCGTCGAACGTGAACGCGAGGCGATCCGAAACGCGAGCGGTTTCGGTCACCGAATCGCGGAGCTCCGCGTGGATGGGCGCGAGACCCGCGCCGACTCGGCCAAAGCCGTACAAGCGCCGCACTAAGTGATAGCGAAGCTCCGGCAACAACGTGAAGCGGTGCGCTTCGAGCGTGGTCGCGGCGCCGCGCACGGTGGCTGAGCTCGAGCCGTAGTCCCAACCGGCGCCAAGTGCGAACGAGAGCGCGTCAGCCGTGAACAACACACGACCCACCGAGAGCGAAGCTTGATGAAACGCTTGGTTCTTTGCGAACGGTTGATAGCCGTCGCCCGTCACGCGCGTGCCTCGATAGCCCAGCATGCCGTAAAAATGCGCTTGGTGCGTGCCCATCGAACCGTCGTCGTCCTCGTCGTTCGCGTCCGCGACGTCGCGCTGCGGCTGCGGCGGGCCGGCACTCGTCGTTCGCGAACGCCCGAAAACCGAAATCGATTCGGGTTCGACCGGAGCGTGCTTTGCCGCCGGTGAAGGGGCGGCAGCTGGCGTCGTGGGGGCAGGAGTGACGGCGGGGGTCGGTTCTCGCCTGGACTCCGCGTCGCTTGCAGCGGCAGGCGCGGGCGCAACGACTGGCGCCTTCTCGCCCACGGACGGCGCTTCGACCGGGGGGGTTGCTGCGGGAGGGGCAGCTTGCCCAAACGCGCTTCCAGACTGAAGAGCGGCGAACAGCGCAGCGAGCAGTGTCGTCGATCGAACGCAAAGCGAGGTCATCGAATCCCCTCCAACATCAGCTGGCTTACGAAACGCGTGCGCGCCGAGTCCGGCTCTTCCGCGTCGAACAGCGTGACCGCCACGTCTCCGTCATCCGAATTCGGCGCATGCAACACCACTGCGCTGCGCCCGCCCCCCGAACGCTGAATGTCGAAGACGTCCGCGACCGGTCGCTCCACGTCGAACGTCGCTGGGTGCTTGTCGTCGAAGGTGAGCCGCGCAAACTGCAGATCCCCCGACTGGAACGCCCACGCGCGCAAGCCATCCGGCGAGAGCCGCAGATTGAAACGATCGAGCGCGTGCATCGGGTAGCTGAGCCGGCTCTTCAAATCGAGCAAGAAGAACTCGCGTTGGTTGCTGGCGACGAGCAGCTTGAGAAAGCCGAAGCTCTCGCCCGGCACATCGAGCACGCTCGCAACCGTGGTGTCGACGCCGTAGGATTCGAAACTGGCGTAGGGGGTGGCGCTGGCCGTGCCCAGCTGCCAAAAGGCGATGCTCGCCACCTGATCGCTGTAAAGGAGTGCAACGTCGCCGTCGTCCGGCGCGTCAGCTACCAAGCTGGTCACTCGTGCGATGCCCGAGTACGGGACATCGAATTGCACGCGCTCGCTCTTCGAAGTTTGCGGGTCGAACAGCACCGCGGTCGCCAGCGCCGGCACCAGCGCCGCGACGCGCAGTCCGCGGTCGGTGCGAACGAACTCGACCGTCGAGGGCAACGCGCCCGCGTCGAGCAAATTCGGAGCCAGCGACAAAGCGCCATCGTCACGTTCGCCCAGACGCAAAGTGAGCACGCTGGCATCGTTGCCGAAGCGCACCGCCAGGTACGAGGCTTCGCCAGCGCCAGGCAGGGCGTCGTGAAAAGCCACCTGCGCCGGCTGCGCGGTTTGCCGATTGGCCGTGAGCGCGAGCGGCACCGTAATCTCCGAAGCTTCCGGCTGCGCCAGGTCGATCACGGTCACGTCGCGGTTGGTTTGGACCACGAGCAGCCGATGCCGCTCGCCACTCGGTAGCGTGAGCGGCGGAGTGAACGTCATACGCTCGGGCGCGCCGCCGGTGCTGCGAATCGTCTTGAAAATCGGTGACTGCTCGGGCTTCGCCAGGTCGACCAAAATCAGCTCGTTGACGTTCACCACCACGCCCCCCGCGTCGTGAATCACTGCCCACTCGCCCGCAGGGTCGAGCGCGAGCTTCTGCAGCGGCTGCGTGAGTTCGTATTTCTGCAAAACCTCTGGCTGAATTCCGCCGGAAATCACGAACAGCTGCGGCTTCTCGTCTTCGGGATGGATGCGGGGTTGATCGCCACGCGTGAGGACGAAAAGCTTGTCGTTGTCGCGCGAAGGCTGCGCGGCCACGATGTTCTTACCGATGGGCAGGCGCTCCACCGCGAGCTGATTGTCGTCGTGCGTGGAGAGCATCATCACTTCGTTGCGGCCCTGGTCGACCATCGCCACCGAGCCCGTCAACCCTACCGTGTTCCCGCGATGGAACGGCGTGTCCCAAACTGCGCTGCGATCGGCGCAGCCTCCGAGCAGCCCGAGCTCTAGCGCGAACAGGCCAAGCCATAGCGATCGAAAGCGACCCGGCTTCGAATTCCTCGGTCTCATATCTCGGTTCTCCATGTGCTGAGAGTCAGCTGAGAGATTCGTGGCGCGCCCGTCACTGACGGATCCGCGCGGCGAGCTCGAACCCGGTGAGTGACTGCAGCTCACCGCTGTCCAGCGAAACGAAGGTGATGCGCCCTTCCGGGTGCGATTGCGCGATGTAAGCCCGACCGGCCGCGGGCACGACGCCAGCCGCAAGCGGCGGGCTCTCGAGCGGAACGAAGTCGACCTGTTGATTGCCGAGCGCGATCAAGTAGGCGCCGAAGGTGGCCGGCGTCGCGCTGCTGACCGTGACCAACGCAGCGTCCGTGGAAGGCGAAAAGGCGATCTGAGCGGGGGCAGCGTCGGTAGCGACGATCTTGGGCGCCCGCGGCGCCTTGAGCGACAGCAAGCTGAACGCGCCCGCTTTCTTGCTGTTGCTGGCAGCGCCCTGAAATGTCACTGCGAAGCGCGGGTCCGGCGCGGCAAACAGCGCGGTCACCGGCGAGATCAAATCCTGCGTTCGCTTCTTCGTGAAGCTCGGGCCCGGCCCTACCTCCAGCAGGGTGACCCGCGTGGTGGCGAGCGCGGTCGAGTACACCGCGAGCTCGCTGGCGTCGGCGTTCAGCGCGACCGAGCCAATGGCCTCGCCGGTCAGCTGAATACGCGGAAATGTCGCAGGATCGGCGCCCGCGATCGGCAGCGGGATGAGCACGACCTCCGACTTCGGCCCGAGCACGGCCACCGCGCGTGTTCCGTCTTCAGTTAGGTCGAGATCGGTGACCACGCCGCCCATTTCGATGCGTTCGATCTCGCCATTGGGCAGCGAAACCACCGCGACCGAGGATTGCCCATCGTTCCGCACCACCGCGTACGAGCCATCCGGCGAAAAGTTCACGTCGCGGGTGGCCGGATCCTCGAACGAATTCTCACTGACGTCGAGCAAGCCGGTAACGGTGGGCTCGTCGCCCAGCTCGATCACGCTGATGCCTTCCTCGCTCACGACGTAGAGGTGGCGCTCGTCGGCATCGAAACCAAAGCGCGACGGGCGCACGCCGACACTGAGCGGCACCACACGCTCGTCGCCCTCGCGCGCCAGCGAAAGCAACGTGATGTCTTGAAAGGTTTGCAGGCGATCCGGCTTGTCGAGCTTCCGCGCGTCGGTCCAGGCGATCGCGAAGTTACCGCTCGGGCTCACGACCCAGCTGTTGGCGTCGCCGTGCGTGCGGAAGGCGGCTGACTTGACCGGAAGACCGCTGCTTTCCAGGCGAAATAGCGTGGCGTCGTCGCTGCGCGTGTTGAGCACCAGCGCGCCGAACTTGCCGCCGAGCTCGGGCAGGCCCACGACCTCGGTCGGCCCATCACCAGCGGTGGTTAGGGTTACTGCGAGCGTCGTGGCATCGATCAACGCCACGCGCCCCGAGAGCGGGTTCGTCGTCCACAGAAATTTCCCGGTCGCGACGGGCGCCAAATATTGCGCCTCGTTCTCGGTCTCGGGTGGCACGCCCACCGTGCCACCGGTCGATGCGCTCCCGCCCGTGCTGCCCGCACCGTTACCGCTACCGCCGCTCGCTTCGAAGTCGGTGCCGCGAGAGGCCGACATCCCGTCCGCCGAGCAGGCCATCAGCTCGGCGACCACGCCGACGGCGCACAGCAGAATCACCGCGCGCGATGCTTCAGTTGCCATCCTTCACTCCTGCCGCGAGTTCGAAACCGGTGAGCGTACGCGGCTCCCCCGTGTCGAGGTTTACGAGACTAATGCGCCCTTCCGGATGCTTTTGCGCGATGTAGCCCACGCTCTCTTCCGACACGATGCCCGCAGCGAGCGGCAAGCTCGACAGCGGCACCTGATCCACGCGCAGCGCTGGAAAATGCACCAAATAGGCGGTCTTGCCGGTGGCCGCCGTGAGAATGGCGCTGGTGCTCGGGCTCGGCGCGAACGCCACGCCGGTAATGGGCGCGTCGGTCGGCTGAACTTTCACACCCAAAGGTGTTAGAAGCGGCACGATACCGAACGCACCGCCCACACTGGCCGTGCTGCCAGCGCGCAAGGCGAGCAGCGCTTGGGTGGTGTCGGGCGCGATGAAAACGGCGGTGACCGGTGCCCGAACGCGCAGCGCTCGCCACGACAGATACTCCGCGCTGGTCGCGTCGGTGTCGAGCACCGTAACGCGGTCGAGGTCGGAGGCAGTCGTGTACAGCACCGCGCGCCGTCCATCGCTGGACACCGCGACGCTGCCGACCAGATCCGGAAGCTTCACCGATTTGAAGCGAGCAGCGTCGGCGAGCCCGCCTTGCACTGGGATCAACGCCACCTCGGAGGCGCCGAACCCGGGCACGGGCGGCATGTTCGGAGCGCCTGAGCTGCCACCCAGGCTGGTCATGCCGCCCGCGCCCGTCCGTCCAGCCCCGCTGCCTCCGACGGCGCCCTGCCCGCCAACACTCGAATCGCCCCCGGACACGCCGTCGTTCTCTCCGCCTTGCCCAAGCTCACCCCCCGCGCTCTCACCTCCCCCGTTCAATCCGCCATCCCCCCCAACGCCACCGGGTCCTGATCCCCCTGCCGATCCCGATCCCCCTGCCGATCCCGATCCCCCTCCCGATCCCGATCCCCCTCCCGCAATTACCTGCCCCCGCACCACCGCAATCGCCGATGCCCCGTCATTCACCAAATCCAAATCGGTAATCGGTCCCGAAAGAGTCAGCGCGCTCCGCTCACCGGAGGGAAGCTGCACGACACCTAGCCGCGGACTTCCCTCGACGCGATAGAGCGCCGCGCTGCCGTCGGGCAACACCGAAACATCGAGCGCGACCTCGCTCACCGATTCGGTGAGCGGCACATCACTGCTCACGCTCGGCGCGTCGTCCACAAGCTCCACGACGCTGATACCGGGTGCAGCCACGACGAACGCGCGCGATTCGTCGCCTTGAAAGAAGATTCGATTCGGCCGATAGCCCACGCTCAACCGGGTCGCACGCGCTGGCTCGACCGTGTCGATCACGGTGATGTCCTGAAAGCTATCGGTCGGATCCGGATTTTTCAGGCTGCTCGAGTCGGTCCACGCGATCGCCCAGCGCCCACTCGGGCTAACCGCCCAGGCATTGGCGCCGACATGAGTGGGTACCGTACGAGTTTCAATCCCCGACGCACGCCGTCGCATCAAGGTCGCATCGTTGCTTTTTGCGTTGAGCACGATCGCAGCGCCGGTTACGTCGCCCGCGGCGGGCAACGCCGCCAAATAGGTCGGCGCAAACCCCGCGCGCGCGAGCTCCACAGATAGCGAGCGCGTATCGATGACCGAAACGCGACCGCTCTCCGGGTTGGCGGACCACACCCAACGACCGCTCTGCACGGGGAGCTGGAACGAGCTCTCCTTCTCCATCTCGGGCGGCAAGGTCGGGGTGCCGCCGGTGCTGCTGTTCGGTCCTCCGATACCGCCGTTGTTGTTACCAGAACCCCCGGTACCCGCTGAAAGGCCGGGCGCAGAGTCCCCACTATCGACCACCCCCGTGCAACCCCACCAAGTCGCGACCACGACGAGCAGACCCACGCGAAGGTCGACACTTCTCCGGACGAGTTCCGAGACCCTCATGGCACCACGGTCGAACGGTTAGCAAGCGGCGGGCCATGAATATTGAGGCCGCAGAACCCGTCAAAGCGCGGGAGTTTTCCGAAACGAGCAGGGCTGAGACCGGCTCGAATCGTGCCATGAGCGCGGCGCGCCACGACATTCGTGTCAGGGTGGCGCGCGACGAACCCACGAATCAGCGGATTTGTGGCCCTGCGGCGCCTCCGACGCGCGCATTTCGCGCGACGACACGGGCTATGACGGCGGAGTCACGCCTTTCGCGCCGTGCCGCGCGAAGTATGCGCGAAGCACGTCGCGCGCCAGCTGTGCTGCTTTGATCTGCCAGGTCGGCGTATTCACGACGAGCGTGCTGATCGCAACTTCAGGCTTCTCCGCGGGCGCAAACCCGATGAACCAGGTGTAGTGGCGATTGGCTTCGTGGTCGCTCAGCGTGCCGGTCTTTCCGGCTACCTCGATGCCCGGCAGATACGACGTCCCCGCCTCGTCGTGAAACGACTTGAACGCTGAACCGTTGGAGACGGTCTGGCGCATCATCAACGACACTTCGTTGGCGGTGGTGCCCTTGATCGCCTGCCGCAAGACACGTGGCTCGCGGTCATCGCGCCACACCGATTCCTTGCCCTGATAGACCGCCGAAACGATGCGCGGTTCGAGAACCGTGCCGCCATTGGCAATGGTCTGTGCCAGCACCGCGCCGGCCAGCGGCGAGAGCGTCGTGCTCCAAAACCCTGCCGAAGCGCGGGCGAACTCGATCGGCTCTTGCGGGATCTGAATCTTCGGAGCTTCGTTCGAGACCACGAACGGCACCGGCGCACCAAACCCGAGCGCACCACCCATCGCAGTCACGTCTTCGGGAGTCAGATGCTTCTGCGCCAGGCGACCGAACACCACGTTCAGACTACGGCCCATCGCGATCGCGACCGTCGCGCACCAGCGGTCGCGACGCGGATTGTCCTGGAGCTCGTCCGGAAGAATGCGGCTCTTGCCGCCGTGATAACACTGCTCGGTTTCGGAGTTCAGCCCAGCCTTTTCGACCAGCGCCGCGCCCGTCACCACCTTGAACACGCTCGCCGCCGGCGCCCCGGCGCGCACGTTGACGTCGAAGGGCTCACCCTCGGCGACGTAGCTCGCGTACGCGAGCAAACGCCCGGTCTTCACCTCCATCAGCACCGTGCCTGCTTCAGGAATGCGATACCGCTGCATCTGCGCGCGCGCCGCGCGCTGAATCACTGGGTCGAGCGTCAGCTCCGCGGTTCGCCCTTCGGGCAGCGGCGCAGTGACCTTCTGCGGTCGCAGATCCATGCGAAGCAGATCGATGCCGGTCAGGCTCGGCATGGGTGGAGGCGCTGCCACGAGGCCCGGATGAACGATCTTGCGCAGCGGAG
Source organism: Polyangiaceae bacterium (assembly GCA_035549735.1). Taxonomy (GTDB): domain Bacteria; phylum Myxococcota_A; class Polyangia; order Polyangiales; family Polyangiaceae; genus PMG-095. The sequence goes on from DASZQI010000055.1 coordinate 8,571, forward strand.
CATTGAGCGGCGTGATGCTGCCGCGCACAACCGGTACCAGAGCGAGCGTGATACCCGCTGCGGCCGCGACGCCGATCCATCGAGCGAGAGCTGCCATGCCTGCCCCCGGGGAGTTATCGGGACCCAACGGGGAGGGCCAACAAACCAGCGCTCGTCGCCCCGGGTCCCCGCCCCCTCCGTGCAAAAACCAACTCAGTGTATCGAATCTTGCACACCCTGAAGGCCCACCCACCTCGCCCCAAAACCCCCTCGATCGCACAAATTCGCGTGTTCTGAAGCCGGCGCCCCGTGGTCCGGGAGTTGCACAATGCCCCCCTCGCCATGCTTCGTGTACGCACTGGTCACAACCTGGGCGCGTGCTTGCTCGCGCTCGCTATTGGCCTCGGCCTGAGCGTCGGACCGAACGCCCAAGGCTTTCGCGAAGACGAGGTGGAATGCGAAGAAACGTTCGCCCACCTCCTCGATTGCTGCTCGCGCAGCCAGCTGCCGCTGGTCGACTGCGAATACCACGAGGGCTGCGGCTCCCCGACCTATCCGAGCCTCACACCTCATGAGAGCCGCTGCCTGCGCGACCTGTCCTGCGCCGAAATCCGTAGCGCCGATGTCTGCACCGAACTCGAAGCGCGCGAAGAAAACTCTAGCGGTTCCCGCGCACCGCTCACGGTGTGCCCATGATTCCCTGCGCCGCACTCGCATTTCCCCCCGCGGAGTCTCGTCCCGCCTCACCGGCGCAAACGCCGTCTGCCGCACCGTCTCCCACCGCTCCCTCTGCCGCTGATCCTCCCGCTTCCGCCGCGCAGGCCCCCGCTCCGGATCCCGATTCCACGCTTGACCCCACTCGGCTGCGCCTCCCCCCGCCCTCCCTGCCTAGCCCGCTTCCCTCTCACCCCGGCTACGGGATCAGCGTCCGCGCCGCACTCGGCGCGAGCTACCAACGCCTCTATTCAGTGAACATCGGCAGCGGCGAACTCGAGCTCGCGCTCGGCGGCCGCGTCGGCAATCAGTCGGTCTTCCTCGTGATGGATGTCGAGCGCGGTCGCAGCGAATTCGGTCTCCACACCGAGGGCTTTCATGCAGGGATTATCAGCGAATGGTCCGCCGGTCGCTTTCGCTATGGCTTTCAAACTCGCTTGGGTGCGATGTTCATTCGCCGCGCGACCGATCACGATGACTCGCTCGCCTCCGCTTCGTTCGGAGCGAGCACACACATCGCATGGGACCTCGTGCGCTCGGAAGACGGTGACGCGCTGTTCACCCAGCTCGCTTTCCGTTACGATGTCTACGCGCCCGTCGTCTATGGACCCAGCGTGATGCTCGGCTACCGCTGGCAATCGAATCGGCGCGTAGGCGGCGTACACTAGCCTTTTCATGCGGGTCACGAACACGCTGCCAGGCTGACTGCGGCACTTCGCGACGTTTCCCGGCGAAGCCGCCACCGTTTCGCCACGAATGACGATGTGCGAGCGGTCGCGGTTCGTTCTATGCTAGCGGTTCGCGGATTTCATGGCCGAAGCCCCTTACTCGACGAATCTGCAGGTGGACGACACCGCCGTCCTGATGGCCCTCTCGGGGCCTCATTCGGCCCTGCTCACGGAGGTCGCACGCGAAACCGGCACCGACGTCAGCCTGCGTGGCAACACCATCTACGTCTCGGGTGACGAGCCGTCGGTGAAGCTCGCGTTCCGATTTCTGAGCGACGCGGCGGAGCTCGTGGGCCGCGGCTTCACGATCGCGCCGAACGACGTGGTCGGTTCGCTGCGCGGCCTGCGCGCCGATCCAGCGCGCACGCTCACCGAGCTGGTCGACGAGACCATTCTGATCACGCCGCGCAAGCGTCCGATCGTGCCCAAGTCGGTCGGGCAGCGCCTGTACGTGGAAGCCATTCGCACGCACGATCTCACGTTCGGGATCGGTCCAGCGGGTACGGGCAAGACTTACCTCGCCATGGCCATGGCCGCGTCGTGGCTCATGCAAAAGCGCGTGAAGCGCATCATCCTGGCGCGACCCGCGGTCGAAGCCGGCGAAAAACTGGGGTTTTTGCCCGGTGATTTGGCGGAAAAGGTGAACCCCTATTTGCGACCGCTGTACGACGCGCTGCACGACATGCTGGAATACGAGCGCACCGAACAGCTGCGCGAGCGCGGGCAGATCGAGGTCGCGCCGCTCGCGTTCATGCGCGGGCGCACGTTGAACGACGCTTTCGTGATTCTCGACGAAGCGCAGAACGCGACCAGCGAGCAGATGCGCATGTTCCTCACGCGCTTCGGCTTCGGCTCCAAGGTCGTGGTCACGGGAGACGTCACCCAGACCGATCTACCGCAAGGCTCCCGCAGTGGTCTGCGTGAGGCGCGCGATCTGTTGCAGGGCGTAAACGGTATCTCGTTCTGCAGCTTTACCGATCAGGACGTGGTGCGTCATCCGCTGGTGCAAAAGATCATCGTCGCCTATGAAAAGCGCGACGCGGCGCGCGAGACCGAACGCTCCGCCGAGCGCGCGAAGAAGCCAGAAGGCGCTGGCTAGGCATGCAGGCCGAGCCAGATCCCGCGCTTTCCGAGGGCCTTCGCAGGCTTTCACCGCGGGCGCTGGCCATCACGGCGCAACTCTCGGCCCTCGCCGAACGACTGACCAAGCACGCCTTCAACGCGAGCGATATCGTCACCCGCCCGCATCCGCTGCTGATCTCGGTGCGACGCGCCGAGTCGGTGTGCCTGCTCGCACCAGCGGAGGTTTGGGACAAGGCCAGAGGTCTCTTGAGCCCATATGCGGCGCAGCTGGCCGCGCATGAGACGCGGCTGATCTTGCTCGGCACGCCCACCCACCCCGATCTCGCGCTGGCCCTGAACCATGGCGTTGCCGCGCTGCTCTCACCAGACCCCAGCAGCCAGGAGCTCGACGTGGCGCTGCACAGCGCGTTCGAGCTGATGGACCTGAAAGCGCGCAGCGAAAGCCGAGGAAAGTGGCTGAACCGCTACCGCTACGAGCTCGGCGAGCTGATCGAAATCGCGCGCGCGCTGACCACCGAACGCGAGATCGATAAACTGCTCTGGCTGATTCTCGAGAAGGCCCGCTTCGTCACGGCGGCAGACGCGGGTAGCCTGTACGTCGTGGAAGGCGACGACGCCGACGTCGCGCGGCGCAGGCTGCATTTCAAGCTCAGCCAAAACGACTCGGTCTCCTTCGATTCTCGCGAGTTCGTGATGCCGATCAACACCCGCAGCATGGCGGGCTACGTCGCGCTGGAAAAGACTCAGCTCAGCATCGCCGACGTGTACGACATGCCGGCGGGGTCGCCGTTCGGCTTCGATCGCTCCTTCGATCAGAAGGTCGGCTATCGCTCGAAGAGCATGCTGGTCACGCCGCTGACGTCCAGTAAGGGCGAAGTGATCGGTGTGCTGCAGCTGATCAACAAAAAGCGCGAGCAAAAGCTGCATCTGCTCAGCGCCGAAGACGTCGAGAACCACGTCGTTTCGTTCGACGAGCGGAGCGCGGAGCTCGTGAGCACGCTCGCGGCGCAGGCGGGCATCGCGCTCGAAAATGCCATCTTGTACGACGAGATCCGGGGCATCTTCGAAGGCTTCGTGCGTGCTTCGGTGGACGCGATCGAAGCGCGTGACCCGACCACCAGCGGCCATTCCAAGCGCGTCGCCGACCTGACCGTAAACCTGGCGGTCGCGGTCGAGCGCACCAGCACGGGGCCCTATGCGGGCGCTGCGTTCAAGCGCGAAGATTTGCGTGAGCTCGAGTACGCCTCGCTACTGCACGACTTCGGTAAAATCGGGGTTCGGGAGGACGTGCTGTGTAAAGCCAAGAAGCTTCACCCGCACTCATTGGCGCTCGTGCACCAACGCTTCGAGTTCATCGCGCGCACGATCGAGGCCGAGGTGCTGTCGCGCAAACTCGCGGCCCTGTCGCGCGGCGCCGCGGCTAGCGAACTCGCCGAGCTCGACCGCGAGCTCGCAGGGCGTCTCGCCGAGCTCGACCAAAGCATCGGCGTGATCGAACATGCCAACGAACCCACCGTGCTGAAGGCCGGTGATTTCCAGCACATCGAGGCGCTGGGGCGCGAGGTGTACACGCGCCGCGACGGCAGCGTTTCCCCTCTGCTCAGCGGGGAGGAAGTCAAAGCGCTGAGCGTCATGCGCGGTTCGTTGACGAACGAGGAGTACGACGAGATCAGAAGCCACGTCGTCCACACCTACCGCTTTCTCTCTCAAATCCCCTGGGGCAGAACCTTCGCGCGCGTCGCGACCATCGCAGGCGCACACCACGAGCGGTTGAACGGCACCGGCTACCCCAATCGCCTGCACGCCGCGGAGATCCCGGTGCAGTCGAAGATGATGTCGATCAGCGACATCTTCGACGCGCTGACCGCCTCGGATCGCCCTTACAAGCGCGCGGTGCCAGTGGACAAGGCGCTCGACATTCTCGGCTTCGAGGTCAAAGACGGCCACATCGACGGCGACCTGGTGCGGATTTTTACCGAAGCGAGGGTGTGGGAGCAGGCGGGCGGGCCGCTCAGTGGTCCGCGGTGAAGGCGCGCCGTTTACGCGCGCGCGAACAAGTCAATCGCCATCCGGTACGAAATCAACGCCAGCGCCGGATCGTAGCGCGGCCCTTCATCGCGAAGGAACGCGTGCGCGGCGTTGAACTCGTGCCACGTGAAGGTGCACTTGGCTTCCTTGAGCCGGGCATAAATCGATGCGCGCGCGTCGTCCGGGACGTGGGGATCTTGTCGACCCCAGACCATCATGAGCTCGCCCGAGATTTGCGAAGCTCGCGCGAGGGAATCGTCGCCACCGAGGCCGAGCGTGCCCTTGTGCAAATCGGTCGCGTAAAAGCAGGCCGCGGCACGCACCCGCGGATCGAGGGCGCAGCGAAACGCCAGGTGTCCGCCGATGCACACGCCGAGTGCATTCAGTCGGCCATCGCAGCCCTCATGCGCGGCCAAGTGGTCGAGCGCGGCGCGCGCGTCCGCGTCGTACGCGCTCACGGGCTTACCGACTTTGTGCTGGTTGCCGCGCGCAGCGCCCTCGGTATCGTAGGCGAGCACGGTGCCGGGCGGCTCGAGCTCGTGAAAAATCTCGGGCACGATCACCACGAACCCATTACCCGCGAAAAGCGCGGCCATGCGCCCGATCGGGCCCGTGCGCTGGAAGATCTCCGAGAACAGGACGATGCCTGGACGGCGCCCGGAGGCGAGCGGGCGATACACATAGCTTCGCATCGGGCCGGTCGGGGTCGTGAGCTCGACGCTGGTTTCTTCGAGGATCATTCGCTGCGAGGGTAGCGAACTCCACGCAGCGACGAAACCGGATCCGCCGTTTCAGAATTGAAATGCCGGCGCCGCGAGCTCGTTCAAATACTCTTCGAGGTTCGTGTACCCGTCGCCGTCGTCGTCGCTGTTGCCGTCTGCGGCGTTGCTCGGCGAAAGGCCGCGCTTGGTTTCCCAAGCGTCGGGCATGCCGTCGCGATCGGTGTCGGTAGGTGCAGTGCCGCCGGCCAGTGCGCCGTAGCCGCTTCCGCCGACGCCGAGATCGGTTTCGTCCTGAATCTTCTTGCCGCCCTGCGTGCGAATGGCCTGCACCAGCGCCGCGTCCACTTCGTCGCGCACGGGGACTGAAGCGCCGACGTGATCGAGTACCTTCTTGTAGGCGGTGGGGGCATCGTCAGTGCACACTTGCGGCGCGGCGATGCGAGTGTTGAGCCGAGTCGCGGTGCCGACCATGGTCCAGTCGCTCTTGGAAACGTCGAGCATGCCGTTGCCGTTGCCATCGAGCAGGTTGCCGTCGAAGAACAGATTGTAGGTGGGCACGCCGCTGGCGTTGCTGGTGCCGGCGGTAAAAGCCTGGGTCGCGGTCTGGGTGCCGTGGCTGATGAAGTAGTTTCCGACCGCGTTGGCGTAGTGCATGCCGTTTGCGGTGTCGGCCATGAGAAATGCTTGTTTGCTGATGCTCCAGCCTTGCGCTTCGCCCACCGGATCCGGCGCATTCCAGCCGTAAATGACGTTGTTCACGAAGTCGAGCGGGCGGCCGTCTTCGGAGCGCGCCTTGGGGTTACGCGTGCCATTGAAGGCGTAGACGGAGTGGTGAATCGTAGTGTTGCTCGCGGTGAGCAGGGAGCCCGCGGCGTGGTTGTTGCGCTGCAAGCCCCAGGCAATCGTGGTCCATTGCACGGTGAAATCGCGCGGGCCGATGCCTTCGTCGCCCGGCATGGAGAAGTTTTCGTCGGTGCCGAAACCAACCGAGCAATGGTCGATGATCACGTTGCTCGCGGTGGAGCTGACGGCCATCGCGTCGTTGCGATCGGTGGTGGTGATGATGCCCCGCCGCACGCGTAGGAAGCGAATGATGATGTTCTTGCCACCGACCGAGAATTTGGTGCCGCGAATGCCGACGCCTCCCGGCGCGGTTTGACCCGCGACGGTGATGTTGCTCGCGGTGATTCCGAGGTTACCCGTGAGGGTGATCCAACCGCCCACATCGAACACGACCGTGCGATTGCCTTGGCTCACACAGTCGCGAAAAGAGCCCGCCCCGGAATCGTTGAGTGTGGTGACGTGGCAGACCGCGCCGCCGCGACCTCCCGGGGACAAGCGGCCAAAGCCTTCTGCCCCTGGAAAAGCCAGGTGCTGTCCGTTCGGAACCGGCTCGCAGGGCGTGGGATCTTTGCTCGCGCTGCCGCCCGCACCACCGCTGCTGCCAGCGCTGCCGCCCGCATTGCTGCCGCCCTTGCCCGCGCCACCCGCGCTTGCGCCGCCGGACCCGGTGCCGCCTTTGCCGCTGTTGCCTGCGCTCGCGCCGCCGGCGTTCGCCTTGCCGGCACTGCCACCCGTTGGTGTGCTGCCACCCAGCGTGTTGCCGCCGTTGCCCACGCCGACTCCGCCTGCGTTCGCACCCGCGCTCGATCCACCGGTACTCGTACCCGCGCTATTTCCACCGAGTGAAGCTCCGCCCGCGTTCGTGCCGCCGCTGGTCACGCCGCCACCCTGACTCGGTGCGCCGCCGAACGCCGGCGCTCCGGCGTTGCTCGCCCCGCCGCTGCTCGTGACGGTTCCGCCGCTCGTGTTGGTGGAGCCGCCTGTCGTCGAAAAGCCCGCATTGCCACCGCTACCGATCGCACTACCACCCGTGTGTGTGTTGCTCGTGCCCCCTTGCGCGCCGCCACCACCCTCAGGGCTCGAACACGCGAACGCGACCAATAACGAGCTGATCGTGAAGTGGGGGATGGCAGTCCGACGTATCGTCACGGCGTTCCTAAAGACTGAGAGAAGAGATGCGGGGTCGCTGCGAGAAAGTGCCGCGCCAGACCTCAGGTCGTGGCACGACCGATAAACGGTTCACCGAAAATCTTCGGGGTTTTGGCGGCGCTGGATCCGGGTGCTGAGAGTGGATTCGCTTCGAATTCGGTGAGGAAGGAGACTTCCCGAAATTGAAATGGGGGGAGGAGTGCATTCCTTGTGCAACTTTGATCAGCGCGCAGCGCGCCCCGCCAGCGCGGCGCGCAAGCTTGGGTGAGGAACCTCCCCGCCCGCACGGAGCGACCGATGAAATGGTGCTTTCGAACCCGTAACCGTCGCGTAGTTGGCTGGGCGTCCGTTCTTCTTGGGGTTGGTTGCGGGGAAGAAACCGCTCCCGGTAGCGCGACCACGGGCGGACAAACCAACGCGACCACGGGCGGGAGTTTCGCCAGCAGCGGCGGCTCGAGCGCTGGCGCGACACCTACGAGCACGGGTGGCGCGATCGCCACCACGGGCGGGAGTGGCCCGGGCATGGGTGGATCGCCCTCCGGTGGCGCTGCGAGTGCCGGCGCTGGCGCGACAGGCAACGGCGGCAGCGCCGGAACGGCGCCAACCACCGGCGGGAGTGCCGGCAACGCGAGCACGGGTGGCAGCGTAGGCAACGCGAGCACGGGTGGCAGCGCAGGCAACGCGAGCACGGGTGGCAGCGCGGGCAACGCAGCGACCGGCGGCGGCGCTGGCAAGGCGAGCAGCGGTGGCACTGCCGGCATGGCCAACACCGGCGGCACCGCGGGCAAGGCGAGCAGCGGAGGCTCTGGTGGCGGAACCAGCTGTCAGAACGGGCTCACCGCTTGCGGCACCACCTGCGTGAACACGATGACCTCGGCGGACCATTGCGGCGCGTGCAACGCCGCGTGCACGGGTGGGCGCACCTGCGTGAGCGGCGCGTGCCTGTGCTCGACAGGCACTTGCTCGGCGCTGCCCGCGTTCCCCGGTGCGGACGGCGCGGCGGGCACGATCAGCGGAGGGCGCGGCGGCTCCGTGTACCACGTGACCAAGGTCGACACCGACTTCAACGACATGGCCGTGGGCACGCTGCGCTACGGCTTGAGTCAGACCGGCAAGCGCACCATCGTGTTCGACGTAAGCGGCGTATTCCAGATGGGTCGCGCCGCGGTCAGCGGCTGGAACGCAAACGGCAACGGTTGGGACACCGCTTCGCGCCTCAACATTCCGGCCGATGTGACGCTCGTTGGGCAAACCGCGCCCGGCCCCGTGATCCTCGCTGGCGGCACGGTCAAGCCCGGCGGCACCAACATCATCGTGCGCAACATCGTATTCGCGCCGGGCTATGGCAACCGCAGCTTCAACGAGCCCGAAAAGACGCCCATGGCCGGGGATTTCCCGGATTCCTACGTCTACGACGCGCTGGATATCAGCGGGCAAAACGTGATGATCGATCACGTCACGACGGTCTACGCGACCGACGAAACCATCTCGATGAACGAGACGGCGAACAACATCACCATTCAGTATTGCAACATCTCACAGGGGCAAAACTATCCACAAGCGGACGCCGAAGCGAGCGGGGTCAAATACACCGGGCACGCGCTCGGCTCGTTGTTTCAGGCAGGCTCGAACGCAAAGATCAGTATTTTGCACAACCTCTACGCGCATCAAAAGGGTCGCCTGCCGCGCGTCGGCACCGAATCGGATGCGCTGACGGTGGCAGGGGTCGGCGCGTACAACGACTTTCGCAACAACGTATTTTATAACTGGATGGGCACCGCGGGCACGGGCGCTTCGGGTCAATTCGCGCAGAACAACTTCATCAACAACTTTTACCTGGCAGGGCCGGGCGGCGACGATCCAGTCGGCGGAGACAGCACCGCGCTCACCACCACCAGCGGCGGAACGTCGATCTTCAACGGCAGCGACTCGGCCAATATCAAGGTCTTCCAGTCCGGCAACGTCAAGGACACCAACAAGGACTCGGATCCGAACGACCCAACGGCGCTCAGCAACGCTGACTTCGGCTCCTCGAGCTTTCAGAGCAGCGCGTATACGCAAACCCCGTACACCGGCGTCACCGACACCGCGGCCGCGGCGCTCACGCGCGTGCTCGACTACGTGGGAGCCAGCTGGTGGAAGCGCTCGATCGTGGACACGCGCTTGATCAACGAAGTGCGCACTGGCACCGGAAAAATCATGGCCTGGGCCGATGATCCCTTCAATTCGAGCGCCTCGGAGGGGACCGAATGGCGCGCGCTGATGAGCACGCCGGTCACCTCGCGCCCGGCCGGCTTCGATACCGATCAAGACGGGATGCCGGACGCCTGGGAGACCGCGCACGGCCTCAAGCCGGATACGGCCGACAACAACGGCGACTTCGACTCGGATGGCTACACCAACCTGGAGGAGTATCTGAACGAGCTCGCGGCCTGGCCCGCGGGGGCGACCGCTTTATTCAATGCCGCGGGCAACCGCCGCTACGCAGAGATCGGCAATTGGCATCTGGGGGCCTCGCCGAACAACACCGGGGCGCGCGCGACCGCGCTCTGGCAACCGAGCCGCTTCGACACCGCACAGGTGCGCACGGGTGAAGCGGTGGTCGACGCGGTGGGTCAGCACGCGGGCACGCTGCAAATCGCTGCTTCCACGGGCCATGCCACGCTGCGCATGATCGACGGCTGGCTGGAGCTCGCAGACACCCTCGATGTCGGCGCGTTTTCGGCGTTCGGCGCGAGCGGCGCGCCGCAACTTCGGGCTGGACGCGGCGAGGTCCGTCAGAGCGGCGGCACTCTGTTGGCGAAGCGCGCGGTCGTGCTGGGCGGCCCCATGGGGGCGAGCGGCACGTATCATCTCGCGGGCGGCTTCTTGCGCACACCGCTGCTCGGCAAGCGCCAGGGAAATGCGGGCTTCGACTTCAGCGGCGGGCGGCTCGAAGCGGGCGTGGTCGGCTTCGATCTGACCGTGAACGGCGGCGTGCTCGCACCCGGTGAAGGGATCGGCCACACGCACGTGGCTGGCAACTTCGCGCTCAACGGCGGTGCGCTCGAGCTCGAGCTCGATGGCCTGCTCTGCGACACCGTCGGGGTCACCGGCACGGCCCGGCTCGGCGGCACGCTGCGCGTCGTGCTCGCGCCGGGATTTCAGCCACGACCCGGTGATTTTTGGACCTTCTTGGTCGCCGATGGCGGGCTGAAGGGAAGCTTCGCGGAGCTGCCCGCGGGCTACGAACTCGAGCTGATCGAAAATCGTGCAGTGCTGCGCTTTGGCGTCACACCACACCCGCTCGCGAGCTTCGTCGGCGCCGGGCCGACTTGCTCCGCGAGCGACACCTCCGGCTGAGACTGGCCGCGCTAAGCGGTGGGGTGAGCGCTCGGCTGCACCACGCGGTCGGACTCACCGCGCGCGTAGGCATCGAACAGCTGGCCCCACTCGGTGTTGCGCTTCCACTCTTCGAACACCTGTCGGTCCTTGCGCGGCCAACGGTAGTAGTCGTGGTACGCCTCGCTGCCGAAGATGAACACGTTCACGAGCGGCGTGTGAAAGAACAGCTTTTGCACGCTCTTCAAAGGCCCGAACCAGAGCACGTCGCCGACGCGGCTGGCCGCGTTGTCGCCCACGTGAAAGCCCCAGCTTTCGCCAGAAATATCGTCGCCCACGATCTCGATGTCGCGCGGATCGCCGACGCCCAGCTTGTCTTCGTGCGCGACGTTGATGTACTCGAGGCTCATCGGATCGAAGCCCATCATCTTGGCGGCTACCGCGTCGATGGCGACCTGGTCTTCGCTCGCGAGCATGTAGTTCTTGATCACGGGGAACATGGTGCGCGGCCCAGGCCCGTTACCCGCGGTGGTGCCGTCCATGATCGCGAACAGACCGCTGTGAATCTCTTTCTGAATCGCCAGCAGATCGACCAGGGTGCGGTGAATCCAGCTGTGCGTGTAGTGACGCTTGGTGCTGAGTAGGCCACCGAAGGCGTTCTTCATGGCGCCGGTGGTGGTCGTATAGATGTGACACTTCACGGTCGGCAGGTGCACGATGTTCTTGCCGAAGAAGTAGTCCGGAATGCGTATGCCTTCGGGAAACACCTTGTGCAGCACGTGAAGCTGCGCCTTCGGGCGGTACTCGATCCACTTCATGTCCTCTTCGCGAAAATTGAAGAGCACTGGAATGTCGTAGCGTTTGAACAGCGGCTTATAGTGATTCAGGTCCTCGCCTTTGAAAGCGTCGGTCACCACCGTCTTGTTTTGCACGCAGGTGATCGAGGAAAAGCCTGCCTTCTTGAGCGCCAGGATCGTCCCTTCGAGCTGCCACGGGGTCGTGTTCGCCCCCGGAAAAGGGTAGTGCCAGGAAATGTTGTCCTTCAAAATCGTAGTCGCGCTCGCATCGAGGGCTTGCGCCACCCCGGACAACTCGCAGAGGCGCTCGATGTCTTGAAGGATACTTGCAGGCTTTACCTTGAGTACTGCAACTTTTGATTTCGCCACCGCCGCCTCCGCTCTACTTCTGCAAGACTTTTGCGAGAATCGCCGTCAGTGGTACCCGTCGCGTTTCGCCGGCGCAAGGGACACCACTCGCGTGACCCGACTGGCTTTCAGCTTGACGGTGATCGCCCGCCTAGAGCTACTACCGGTTGTGCGGATTCAGCGAACATTGTTGCGTTCAAACGACCCACGCTGCACCAGAATCTTTCAGTCGGCTTTCAGTCTCCTGCTCGCCGGCGCGCTGCTCGCTTTCGCGCCGCCGGCCGCTGCGAAAAAGCAGAAGAGGAAGGCCGACACGACGCAGCAGGTCGCAACACCAGAGGACGCGCCTCCACGGGACACGGGTGATGAATCATTCGGCGGGGACGACTCGACCAACGCCGGTACGTACACGCTGCGCACCTTGATTCAGACTCGCTACGTTCGCACCGCTCCGGACATCGGCACCGAACTCGAGGAGCGCCTGGACCCCGAGTTCCGCGCGCACATGAAATACATCGACCTGATGCGCGAGGGCGCGCGCAACAACGACGGTCTGCGCCTCGAGCGCGTCTTCCTACGCGCCACGGCGAACCCGGTCCGCTCTTTCGGGCTGAAGATGCTGGTCGATTTCGGCGAGCTCGTGCGCAAAAACCAAAAGAAGGCGCTCAAGCTCGCGTTCGGCGAACTGCGACCGAACAAGTCGATCACCGTCACCACCGGTCTGTTCAAGATCCCTTTTTCGCTGCTCGAGCTGCTTCCCATCGCCGACTTCGAATTCGCGGACGTCGGCCCCACCGACAACCTGATCAAAGACCTGGGTATCGCGGGCCGCGACGTCGGTGTGATGGTCGACGTCGCTCCGCTGCGAAAAGGGCAGTGGCTCCACCTCCAGGCGGGTATCTTCAACGGTGACAACGATAACGCGCAGCGCCATGTAAATCCCGCCATCGTCGCCGGGCGCATCACCAGCCGTCCCGTGAGCGCGCTGCGTCTCGGCGTGGACTGCGCCTACCGCACGCAGGCGGTCAGCGACACCAACGCCGGCAATACCTTCGAAAAATACGCCGAAGGTGGTGCGTGCAGCGCGGACGCTTCGCTGTCGCTCAGTCACCACCTGAGCCTCCGGGGTGAATGGCTCGCGGGCAAACGCACCGACACCCCCACCTTGCTCCCGCTCGGCCGTGGCACGCACAACTTCATGGCCGCCTGGCTGGCGGTCGTCTACCGCCTCAAGCTCACCGACCGAATGGCCTTGATGCCTGCCTTCCGCGCCGAATGGCTCGACCAAGACCAACCCGCCAACGTCGGCCAGATCACCTACCTCACCGCTGCGATGAACCTCGAGTTCTCCCCCAGCGCGCGCCTGCTATTCGACCTTTCGCGCTCCAATGTGCAAGTTGGCACTCGCGACGCCAGCACGAGCACCATCTACGCGCCGAGCGCCACCATCGGCGTCGTACAACTTCAATTCAAGCTCTGAGCTGAGTCGCCTGCCGCCCGACGAACGGGCAGAACGTCGAGCACTCGAGCTGATCGGCGTTCTACGGCCCCTTGGCTCCTGCGGCGATCCACGTCGTTAGCAGGGCGAGCTCCTCGGGAATTAGGCACATGTCGGTGGAGCACGAGGTGGGCATTCGAAACCCGTTGCATTTGTTCGTGACCAATTCGATGAGCGCGCTCGTGGCCGCGCTGCCGGACACCACCAACTTGTGGTTCCCGCACTGCGGAACGGCGGTAGACGTGAGCGTGTTGTAGAGCGCAGCGCCCGTGCTGGTGAAGAGCGGACGCCGATTCACGTGGCAACCCGAGCAGTTGTTGCCCACGATGACCTCGATCTCCGCGAACGACACCGCGGACTGTCCGCCCGTAGCCATCGCTCCAGCGTGCCCGCCTCCGTTACCAGCGCTACCGCCCACTCCACCGGAGGTGCCGACGCCGCCCGCGCGACCGCCGCCCGAAGTTCCACCGCTGCTCGAGGTGCCAGCGTTGGTTCCGCCTGCGCTCGATGCGCCGGCGTTCGAGCCGCCGCCAGTCCCGCTTGCGGAGGCGCCGCTGCTGCCGCCGGCAAGAACTCCGCCCGTCGTCGCTCCACCTGTGCCAAACGGGTTGCCGCCAGAGCTTTGAAAGCCACCGGAAGTGGAGACGCCGCCGGTCACCGCTGCGCCACCGACGCCTGCAGCGTTACCGCCGTTGCTGGCGATGCCACCGGTAGCGACTGATGAACCGCCGTTCGGCACCGCACCGGTCGAGGTGGCGCCAGCGAGCGAACTCATCGAACCACCAGCTTGGTTACTCAGGTAACCTTCACCGCTGCAGGCGCCGCCCGCCAAGCACACGCTGATCGCCGCTGTCACTCCAAGGCGTGGAATGGACTTGCGCATGGGTGCCGCAAGCGGCGGAGGGCAGTGTCGAATCGGTCGCGATTCCGTCGCGCAGCGGCCAGATATTTTTCGCATCGAACCCTGCTGCATTCCAGCGCACGCCCCGATTGATCACGCCTTGCCAACCTTTCTGCGCCGAAGAAAAAGAACAGCGCGAACGCAAGCGCTGTCGCCGGTCCGATGCGAGCCTTTCCACTCCCCGTCGCCTAGTGCGCCCAACAGAGAGGCCCACGAAAGCCAACCTCCGCGAGCGCCAAACCGGCACGTCACTCCACCGAAGCCCACCGTGTGCGCGGATCGTAGATTGGATGCTCGGCTCCGGCCCAACGCGGTCGGATTCCCGGGTTCTGTTCAACCTGGTTGAACGCGCAGCGCCGTCACTCGACAATTTGCGACGCTTCGCGCGACGTTTCTGCGCTCGGCCTCCGCTCCCCGGCGGGTGCTGTGGTCGCTATCCGTTCAGGTCGGCTCAGACGGTTCTACGCGGGGGCGGACCACTTGAAGATTGTTGAGCGAGTTTTGGGGGTCCGAGGCACTGTTGTGTAGACGCACGCAGCAGCGAGGGCGCTGAGAAGCAGCCGACTGATTCTGGTTGCCTGATTCTGCTGAGCCCGGTAAATTAATTAATAAAGTTAATCATTTCGATTTCTCGCATGAATCGCGGCAGTTTCCGAAAGAAATTCTGCACGAGACCCTGAACTCGGGATCGTTACGGCCCATCGCGGGCATTTACAAACTTGTGCGCCCCAGAGTGAGAGAAGGCCATGCGCTCGGCCGCCGCACTTGCAGGGCGTCCCTAGCTCCCGCTCACGAGAGTGAGCGGGAGTTAGGTCTTATTTTGCGCTGACCGGTTCTGCTTGCCTGAAACACTGTGCATGAGCACGGGTCAGGTAAATGCCAGAGCACACCGTTCGCACGTGGCGCCTCAGGGCGCTTTTCGGAAGCTGCTTTCTCATCGGCTGCGCGAGTGCGCCTGATGGCGGCTCCGGCCAGCCGGGCAGCGGCGGCGCGATTTCAGCGACCGGCGGCACCGGAACGAGTGGAGCCTCGCTCGGTGGTTCGTCGAACTCTGGCTTAGGCGGATCAACGGGGGGCGGGCCCAGCACTGGCGGTATAAATGCGTCTCAAGGTGGCTCGCCTACGCCGGGCGGCAACGCCTCAGCGGGTGCGAGCGCGGCGGGTAGCGCGAATGCCAACGGCGGCTCGGGCGGAAGCTCGAGCCAAGGTGGCTCCCCGTCACCGGGGGGCACCGCCAGCGCTGGAGCTGCCGGCGAACCCAAAGGCGGCAGCCCAGGCGGCGGCAACGGTGGGGGCAGTTCAACCGGTGGCAGTAACAAAGGCGGTAGCACTACAGGGGGCGTCGCCGGCGCCAGCGCCAGCACCGGAGGTTTGGGAACGGCTGGCACAGCAACGGGCGGCAGCGCAACGACTGGAGGCGCGGGAACGGCTGGGACCGTCGGCGCGGTGCCACTCGATCCCTCGCTGCTCAGCAAGTGCACCGGCACGAACCCGATCAGGTGCACGCTCACAGCGCCGAACGGCAACTACGACGTGAGCGTGGAGCTCGGAGACGCGGCGAGCAGCGGCTCGTCGCGAGTGCAGGCGGAAACACGACACTACATGGGCACCGAGACCTCGACCGCCGCAGGCGCTTACGCGCTTTCGACGTTCAGCGTGAACGTGCGACAAGAGCAGCACGATGGCGGACAGAGCGCGCCGGCGAACGTGCTCGACCTACTGATCGACGGCACAGCGCCCAAGTTGCACGGCCTCGGCTTCCGCGCAGCGCCGAGTACGGTCACGGTGTTCATCGCCAGCGACTCGACCGCGTGTGATTGGGTTGCCACCAACTCCTCCGCGGGCGCTGATGACGAAACCGGTTGGGCGCAGGAACTATCGATGTATCTGAAGGCCGGCGTCGCGGTCGCCAACTACGCAGATTCCGGTGAAACTGCCGCTGGGTTCTACACCAAGTTCTTCCCTCCCGCGCGCACCGCGATGAAGGCGGGTGACTATCTGTTCATTCAGTTTGGTCACAACGATCAGAAGAACACCGCTGATGTCGACAACTACCAGGCGAACCTGATGAAGTACGTCAGCGACGCGCGCGCGAAGTCCGTCACGCCGGTGATTCTGACCCCGGTTTCGCGATCCAGTGGTTCGGCGGCCAACCCTGGATTCAATGGGTTGGACCAGCAAGCGCGCGATTTGGCCGCCAAGGAAAACGTGGCCCTGATCGATCTGACCGCGCTGTCGCGGACGTACTACGCCAGCGTTCCGGACAAGAATGCGCTGTTCATCGATGGCACGCACTTTCACGAGGTGGGCGCGATCGGCGTTGCGGGCGTCGTGGCTCAGGCGATCAAGGGCAGTGCGTTGCCGCTCAAGTCGTTCGTCAAATAACGCGCAGCGCTCGGCAAGTAGCTAGAACGGATCATCCTCCGCGGGCTCCGCGAGCCCGTTGCACGGGTTCAGGGCGTACAGCGCGACCGAGCGAAAGCGGCCTGCTCGCAGCAGCTCGATCCGAATGCTGCGCCCGCCTCCGCAGTCGCCAGCGTCAGTGGAGGCCCGCGTTCGAACAGCTGCCTCGCCGCTCGGAAGGCGCACGAACGACTCGACCTCAATGGAGGTTCCCGCTTCGACTCCGGGCGCGTCGAAGCTGCGATAACCGAGCAGCGCGCGACCGAGAAATGTGGGCGGCGCGTTGCCTTGGGGCGACAGCGCGACGATGGCGCGCGTCGCCGAGACCGAGTTGCGGCGCGCCTCAGCGCAGCTGGGTTGGTACATCCGGTAGGCGATTTCAGCGAGCACCTCGGCCCCGGCGAGCCCGTCCAGATCGGTGGCGCAAGACAGCGCGATGTCGTCGACGCAGCCGCTGGGAGCAAAGCTTGGATCCTCTGCAAAGGCTTGGCGCGCGGCTTCCACGATCGGTGGCCACGCTGCTCGCGAGACGCGACCAGAACGACACGGCTCGGGTAATAGCGGCGGCAGCGCTTCGATATCCAGTGACTGCAGCGGCGAGCTACAGGGCGCACCTTCGCTACACTGCTCGAGCTCTTGCTGAGGCGTGAACGGCTGTCCGTCGGGGAGAAACCCGGAAACCGGCGCTGTCTCTCGACCCTTTTGCAGCGTGAGCTCGAGCGCTAGCCGCGGCGCCTCCTTATCGTAGTAGGCGGACCACTTTCCGGAAGGCACACCGTTTTCGTAGCTGGCTTGGAGCGCGCTGCGTCCACTCGCGAAGAAGCGCTGGCGAGCGCCGTGCAGCTTTCCTTCGGCGTAGTGCGAAATTTCGGCGGTGGTGCCGTTCGGGTGAAAGGCTCGCCAATCGCCGTGCCGCTTGCCCTTGGTGAACGTGCCCTCGAGACGACGTACGCCACTGCGATACCAACGAACGAAGGCACCCTGTTCTCGCCCGTCGGAATAGGTCGCGGTACGAGCCAGGTGTCCGTCGCTGAACAAGGTCCACGAAGGCCCTTCTCGGACGCGCCTCTTGGCAACACCTCGGGTGCACGACAGATTCGTTCTGCCGTCAGGCGTGCTCTGGCGCATGAGCACAGTGCCAGTCGGGCAACCCGGAAACGACGCTTGTGAAACGAGCGACTGGGTATCGATCCGAGGCGGCGGTTCTGTCGCGGGCTTGGGCACGTCTGGCGCCGGCATTGATGCGGGCGCAGCCGGAGCAGCCGCGGATGCAGTACCGAGCCCACGGGCGCTGCTCGCGCTCACAGCGCCGGCCGAGGCGGAGCTAAGTTCGGTCTCGGTGCGCGGCGTTGGTCGGCAAGCGAGCGCTGCCAGCGCTAGCCAAAGACAAGAACGACCCACCACGTGCATTTTGTCGGACGCTACCACCGGATGACTGAGCGAGGAATGTGCGCGCTCGACGCGCGCGGGACCCACTTAATTGGCGTGTCGGGGTGTGGCGACGTTACTGAGACGGCCAGGCGCGGCTGCAGCGTCGCGGTTTGCTGGGCTCGGGTACCTAGAGGCGTCAGGGACGGACAGCGCGCCCGTTACTGGGTGGGCAGACCCAATCAAACGGCCCAGGCGCCCGAAGCCAGTGCTGCCGGGTGTGATTTCGTGCTGTCGACGAACACGGCGTGCTCGCGAGTGAGACGACCAAAAGAAGTTTTCGCTATCGATCGTCGAGCGAAGATTTCTATCAATGGATGTTGTTGCGACATACGCGCACTTCCGCACAACTATTCTCTCGATTGCGAGATTCTATATTTCGCTGATGCCAATGAATCGCATTCAGTCGCTTCGACAGCTCAACCGGCGTCGATGATCGCTGCTCACACCTTGAGAGTGATCGGTAACTCTGATACCCGTCAGTGGCCAAAGAGTGCCGTGCTTGGTGCACGCCGACTCTGCGTCGCAGCGCACGGGAAGCCACGCGCTCGGAGGATCAAGCCATGTCGAAGCGTTTTCGTTCGAGCTCATTTTCTCATCGAACCCTTTCGGTCACTGCGCTCTTGCTCGCTTCCGCTGCGTGCTCCGGTGGCTCGGACTATCCGACACCCGTGAATGGCACCGGGGGAGTGAGTACTGGTGGAGTAGCGACTGCCGGCGGAGTGGTGAGCACGGGCGGACTGAGTACCGGCGGAGTGGTGAGCACCGGCGGAGTCAGTACTGGCGGCGTGCTGAGTACGGGCGGCGTGGTCAGCACCGGGGGAGTGAGTACTGGCGGCGTGGTCAGCACGGGCGGGAGCGACACGGGCGGGAGCGACACGGGGGGCGTGAGCACGGGCGGCACGGGCGCGGGCACGGGCGGAAGCACGGCGGGCGGCACCAACGGCGGGAAAACGGGCGGTGGAGCGACGAACGGCGGCTCGCAGAGCGGCGGTGCGGGCGGTGGCTCAGCCGGCGGCGCCGGCGGCGGTTCGAGCGACTGCAAGTCTTTCAAGCTCTGTGACGACTTCGAGGGCGATGCGCCAGGCACCGCCAACAGTCCGTGGAAAGTCACGCAGGGGAGCGGATACACGGTGACGGTGGACACCACGCAGGCTCATTCGGGCAGCAAGGCGGTGCACATTTCTGCGCCTACCGGCACCGGCTCAGGCGTGCTGCGCGAGACCAAGACCTTCCCAGCGACGGACTTTTGGGGCAGGGCGTTCATGCGTTTCAAGACCGCGAGCGGCGGCCATCAAATGTTCATCGCCGTGATCACGCAGAGCGATCAGTTCCGGCTCTTCAACACTCTCGGGAGTGACAAGATTCAACTGAACGAGCAGAGCGGGGACAAGTTCTTCGCGTCCGCCACCACGGTTCCGATGGAAAAGTGGTTCTGCTTCGAGTGGCACGTCACCCAGAACTCGGCGAGCGTGTACGTCGACGGCAAGCAACTCACGGATGCGACGCCAACTGGCTGGAACATCACGAACGCTCAGTCTCTGCAGATTGGGTATCAACGCTTTCAGGCGGGCCCCTCTGCCGGCGACATCTGGATTGACGACGTGGCCATCAACACGTCGCAAATTGGCTGCCAGTAAGCGGATGGCGCGCTTCCCCCGGGCGAGAATATTCAACTGCCGCTGTCCCCGTGCGCCGAAAGAAATCAGGTTCGCGGCCGGCGGGCATTAGGGAAACCCCTCCCCGAAACTTTCAACCATTTCGAGAAAAATGAACTCTCTGCAACGTCGCTGGGCGACCGGCTCTTTCGCGCTTGGACTCGTTGGTTGTGCGCTCGCGGGCTGCTCGTCGCCGTCCGATGGTGCCCCCGGCACCGGAGGAAGCAGCACCGGAGGCACGCTCGCGACCGGCGGCGGCCCAGCCACGGGCGGAACCCTCGCGACTGGTGGCATGCCGGCAACTGGCGGGGTGCCCGCTACGGGTGGCGTCCCGGCTACCGGCGGCACACCTGCTACTGGGGGCAGTCTGTCGTCGACCGGCGGGACGTCTACGACCGGCGGTAGTAGCGGCGGTACGGTGAGCGGCGGAACGTTCGCTGGTGGAGGCGCAGGGGGCGGCTCGATCAGCGGCGGCGCAGGTGGCTCGGGCGCGGGCGGCAAGGTGACGGGTGGGGCCTCGCAAGGGGGTGCAACAGGTGGCGCGGCCACGGGCGGTGCTGCGGCGGGCGGGCGCGGTGGCATGGCCGGCGGAGGAGCGATGAGCGGAGGCGCGGGCGGCTCGTCAGGAGGCTCGCAATCCAAGACCAGCCCAGGTTGCGGTTCAGCAACGCCTCTCAAGAGCGGCAACTTCACCGAGAGCATCAACGGAACCAATCGCAAGTGGATGCTCGACGTTCCGAGCAACTACGACGGCAGCAAACCCTACCGGTTGATCTTCGTTTGGCACCCGCTGGGCGGTTCGGGGAGCCAGGTGGTGAGCGGCGGATACAACGGGCTCAAGTCCTTGGCGAACAATACGGCCATTTTCGCGACCGCTGACGGCCTAGCGGGCAGCAACTCGGAGACGAGCGGTACGGGCTGGTGGAACGCGAACGGCGGCGACATGAAGCTCGTGCAAGCCATGCTCGACAAGATCAACGGCGCGTTGTGCGTCGACCAGGATCGGATCTTCTCCACCGGCTTCAGCTTCGGCGGGATGATGTCTTACACGCTGCCGTTCGAGTTCAATGTGTTCAGAGCGGTGGCGCCCTGTTCGGGCAAGACCGGCGTCATCCCGTACAACGAGAAGTACACGAACCCCGTGGCGATCATGGCTTTCCACGGCGATTCCGACACCTTCGTCGCCACCAACCTGGGCAAGGCGTTCTTCGACAAGTACGCCGCTCGGAACAAGTGTGGGAGCCAAACGCAAACGGTGTCCCCGAACGGCTGCGTGCAGTACCAGGGCTGCACCGTGCCGAGCACGTGGTGTCTGTTCCCCGGCGGACACACGACGTGGTCCGAGGAACCGGCGGCCATCTGGAAGTTCTTCTCGCAGTTCTGAGTTACGCGGGGGGCTCGCTGCGGTGAGCGTGGTGATCGTTTTCGGGCATGCCGAACTCGCGCAGGCGCTTGAGGAAGGTGGGATAGGAGACGCCGAGCGCCTGCGCGGCGATCAGCCGGCGGCCGGACATGTGTTCGAGGACGCGAGCGACGTAGGCGCGCTCGACTTCTTCGAGCGAGGGTGGGCTACCGTCGCCGCTGGTTTCGACAGTGAAAAAACCGGCAGGGCGCGCGTTCGGCAGGCGCGGTTGGCTGAGGACGATCGCGCTTTCTTCGAGGATGGGTCCCGGGCTGAGAATGACCGCGCGTTCGATGATGTTGCGTAGCTCGCGCACGTTACCCGGAAAGTCGTAGCGGCTGAGGGCTGCGAGGGCGCCATCGGAGATGCCGGTGATGCGCTTTTTGACGCGCTTGCCGAAAAAGTCGACGAACGATTTGGCGAGCAGCGGGATGTCTTCGCGACGCTCGGAGAGCGGGGGCACGCGAACGACGTAGACCGCGAGCCGATGATAGAGATCTTCGCGGAAGCGGCCGCGTTCGACCAGCTCTTGAATGTCTCGGTTGGTGGCGACCGTGACGCGTAGCTCGACTTCGATTTCGCGCTGGCCGCCGAGGCGACGAAAGCGTCCGCTGTCCAGAAACTTGAGCAGCTTGGCTTGTGACGCTTCTGGAAGCTCGGTGACTTCGTCGAGGAACAGCGTGCCGCCGTGGGCCATTTCCACCAAGCCGCGGCGGGTGGTCTTGGCGTCGGTGAAGGCGCCGCGCTCGTGGCCGAAGAGCTCGCTCTCCACGAGCTGTTCGGGCAGCGCCGCGCAGTTCACGTCGACGAAGGGGGCGGCCTCTCGCTCGGCGTAGGTGAGGCGGTGCAAGAGCTCGGCCGCGAATTGTTTGCCGGCGCCCGATTGACCGAGGAGCAGCACGGGGGTCTGTGGGCTGCGGGCGAGGCGCTCGAGCTCCGAGTGCACGCGGCGCAACGCGGCGCTTTGCGGTGCCACGTCGGTCGGCTTTCGGCTGGCCACGTTGGCGAGCGCGAGACGATCACGCAAGCCGCGCGTTTCCAGTACTTTGTGGATTTTGATGAGCAGGTCGGCGACGTTGATCGGCTTGGTGAGGTAGTCGACCGCCCCGCCTTGCATGGCGGCCACGGCGCTGTCGATGTCACCGTACGCGGTCACCACGATGACCGGGGTAACGAGCGAGCTCGTGGCATTGAGCTCTTGCAGGAGCGCAATGCCGTCGCCGTCGGGCATGCGGCGATCGAGGATGACCACGTCGGGCGCCCCCCCGTCGAGCTCTTCGCGAGCTTTGCGCAGCGTGGCCGCCGAGCGGACATCGAAGCCCTCTCCAGCCAGCGCGGTTTCGGTCAGGATGCGAAAACTACGGTCATCGTCGACGATTAGAACAGTGGGCTTCATTGCACGGCCTCCGAAGGCAGGGTGAGCAGGAAACTGGCGCCGGTTTGCGAGTTCTCGAGCACGAGATCCCCGCCGTGAGCGCGCGCGATGCGGCGCGATAAGGCCAAGCCGAGCCCGGTGCCGCTCGGTTTGGTGGTTTGAAAAGGCTCGAACAAGTGGCCGCGCAGCGCGGCGGGAATGCCTGGGCCATCGTCGACCACGCGCAGCTTGGCTTGGTGCTCCGAAGCATCCAGCGAGATGCGTACGGTGCCTGGCTTGGCGTCGGCTTTGGCCGCGAGCACGTCGAGCGCATTGCCGATCAAGTTGCCGAGCACGACGCGCAAGAGAGCGGGATCGACGAAGGCCCACACCGGCTGCTTGTCGACTTTGACGTCGATCGCGCAACCGGCCTCGGTCGCCAAATCGAGCGACAGCTCGGTGAGCTTGGGCACGCAATCGGCCAGGTCGAGCCGCACGGGATGCGGCACGATGCCCTTGGAAAAGAGCATCAGCTCACCGGTGAATTCGGAGAGCCGCGTCATCTCGTCACGCAGCTGGCGCACGATGCGTGATTGGCGCGTGTCGTTGCTGCCGCGATCGCCTTGCAGCAGCAGATCGAGACCGACGCCCAGGCCATTCAGCGCGTTTCGCACCTCGTGCGCGATCAGGTTGGACGCTTCGGCCAACAGCCGGAGCCGTTCGCGCTCGACCGCTTCTTGTTCGCTTTGACGGAACACCCGCAGCGCGCGGCGCAGCATGAGCACCAGCATCCAGAGCGGGGGTACGATCAGCACGAAGCCGAGCGCGAGACGCCCGAACAAGCGCTGGTGCGCCTTGCCGAACAGGGCGGCTTCGTCGCTCATCAGTACGTACACCAGCTCGGTGCCGGGCAGCGGAGACGCGGCGGCGACCCACGATTTTCCGCTCAGCGTGAGGCGCGCGGTTTCTGTTTGCGCGAGCGGCTTCGAAAACAACCTCCGAAACGCGCTTTCGCGGGTGAAATCAGGGGCGACTGGCGGATAGACCACGCGCCCGTCACGGTCGGTGATGAGCGTGGTCGCGTGAGCGAGGCCGTCCTCGGCGCGCGAGAGCGCGCGACGGTTCAGATCGATCGCGCCGAGTACGACGCCGCCGAAGGCGCCTTTGCCGAGCGTCGGCGCGACCACGTAGAGCAGTGAATCGGTGTGACCGGGACTCACGGACACCACGCGCGCCTCGCGTGAGCGGGCCACGTCGGAAAACCACGGCTCCGAAGCCATGGACACGCCCTGGCCGAGGAAGGCGCGCGGCTCTGCCCAAACCACCGTGCCCTCCTTGTTCAAAATGGCGACGCCGACGTCGAACAGAGTGCTGCCCTTGTGCGACAGCTCGAGCAGCTTGCGCTCGGGTGAGTCGTCGTTGTCCTCATTTTGAATTTCCGAGCGCGCGCCCAGGCGGCTGAGCTCCGCCGTGAGTAGATCCAGATAGCGGCGCAGGGCGTAGCTGCGATCGATGGCCGCGCTGTGCAGCGCGTTTTCCAGCTGATCTTCGTCGTGCGCCATCTCGGTGACCAGCGCGGCCACGAGCAGCGCGCTGATCACGATGGCGGTGCCGACGTAGACCGTCAGCGCCCATTGCGCGAGCCGAGCGTGCGCGGCGGCGAGCGTCACCGCTGCTTCCGGTTTGGCCTCGCTCTTGCCCGTCGCCTTCGCCTTGGTCTCCAGCATGGTCAGGCCTCGGCCCGCAAGAGCCGCGCTCGCTCCAACGTGACGCGCGCCACGCTGGCCACGTAGTAGGTGACGGGCAACACCACCAAAGTCAGCAGCGCGGCGGAAATCGTACCACCGACCACCACCACGGCGATCGGGCGCTGGGTTTCACTGCCGATTGCGTGTGAAAGCGCCGCCGGCAACAAGCCGAGCGAGGCCAAGAAGCCGGTGACCAGCACCGCGCGCAATCGTTCACGCGTGCCATTCATGGCCGCGTCGCGCAGGGAGTCGCCGGCCTGAACGCGACTCTTGATCGCGGCAACGACGAGCACGCCATTCAAAACAGCCTGACCGAGCAGCGCGATGAAACCGACCGCGGCAGACACCGAGAGCGGCATGTGCGCCACGGCCAGCGCGACCACCCCGCCGATCAGCGCGAAGGGCACCATCATCAGGATGACCGCCGCGTCGAACATCGAGCCGAACGCCGAGAAGAGGAGCAAGAAAGTGATCAAGAGCGCGAGCGGAATCACCAGCTTGAGCCGCTGCATGGCGCGTTGCTGGTTCTCGAACTCACCGCCCCAGGTCATTTCGTAGCCCGACGGCAAGCTGAGGTGAGCGGCGACCTTGGCCTGCGCCTCTTGCACGAACGAGCCCAAGTCGCGGTTGCGCACGTTCATGCGCACCCCGACGTAGCGACGTCCGTTCTCGCGCGTGATCGCGGCGCGACCCGTGCCCATGCTGACGTCGGCGACCGCGGCGAGCGGGATGACTTGGCCGTTGGCGAGCGGCAGCCGAATGCGCCGAATACTGTCCGCGTCTTCGCGCGTCGCGGGCGGCAGGCGCACGGTGACGTCGAAGCGCCGCTCACCCTCCCAGATTTCACTGGCGACGTGGCCGCCCATCGCGGTCTCGATGTAGTCCTGCACTTCCGCCAGATCGAGGTTGAAGCGGGCGAGCGCGCCGCGATCGAGACGAACGGCGATCTGCGGTGTTTCACCGGACTTGACCACGCCCACGTCGGCCGCGCCGGGGACGGTTTCGATGACCTGAGTCGCCTTGTCGGACGCGGCCTGCAGCTGATCCAGATCTTCGCCGTAGATCTTGAGCGCGACCTGGCCGAACTGGCCGGAGATGTTCTCGGCCACGTTGTCGCGGATGGGCTGCGAGAAATTGTACTCGACGCCCGGCACTTCTTGCAGGTTTTTGGCCATTTCGGCGATCAGGTCGTCGAGGCCGTGCAGCGAGTGTCGCCATTGGTCGAGCGGCTTCAACTTGACGAAAATTTCCAGGTTCGAGGGCAAGGTCGGGTCGGTGCCGTCTTCGGGACGGCCCAACTGTGAAAGGAGTTCCGTGACCTCGGGAGTTCGATGCAACAATTCTTTCAGCCGTGGAGTTAACTTGCGCCCCTCGGCCAGCGAGAGGTTGTCCGGCAACGTGAACGTCACGTACAGCGCGCCTTCATTGAGCGCTGGCAGGAACTCGGAGCCCAAGCGCGGCAGCAGCGACCCGGCCGACATCAAGGCGCAGCTGGCGAGCAGCAGGATCGCCGCGGCGTTGTTCATGGCGAAGCGCAGGGTCGGCTCGAACAGGCGCTGAGCCCACACGAGCAGCGGCGATTCGCGCGTGGGCTTGGGCTTTTTCAGCGCGATCAGGCACAGCACCGGCACCAGCGTGAAGGTCATCAAGAGCGCGCCGACCAGAGCGCTGACGACGGTGTTCGCGAGCGGCGAGAAGATGCGCCCCTCCACGCGCTGCAGCGAGAAAATCGGCAAATACGCGGCGATGATGATCAACAGCGAGAACAGCGTGGGACGCGCCACCTCGCTCGCAGCCTTGAAAATGCGCTCGTGCAACGGCAGCGATTCGTCGACGTGCTCGTGGCCAGGCCCTGGCGATAGCTTGTGGAACAGGTGCTCGACCAAGATCACCGCTCCGTCGACGATGATGCCAAAGTCGACCGCGCCCATCGACAGCAGGTTCGCGGACATGCCGCGCGTATGCAGGTACACGAACGACGCGGCGAGCGAGAGCGGGATCACCGCAGCCACGATCAACGACGCGCGCAGCGAGAGCATGAAGGAGAGCAGCACCAAGATCACGAGCGCCGCGCCCTCGGCCAGGTTTTTGAATACGGTCTTGATCGTGGTGTTGACGAGCTCGGTGCGATCGTAAAAAGGATTGATGCGCACGCCCTGCGGTAAGCCGCGGCGGTTGAGCTCGGCGATGCGATCGCGCAGGCCGTCCAACACGACCGAGGGGTTCTCGCCGCGCCGCATCAGGACGATGCCTTCCACCGCGTCTTCGTTCTTTTCGCGCGTCACCACGCCCTGGCGCGGCAAGAAGCCTTCGCTCACCACGGCCACGTCGCGAACGGTCACCGGCACGCCGTCGTGAAAGCCGACGCGCACCCGCTCCAAGTCGGCGACGCCGTTGAAGATGCCCATGCTGCGGATCACGAACATCTCGGAGCCGCGCTCCACGTAACCGCCGGTCGCGTTGGCGCTGGCCTTTTTCAGCGCCGCGAACACGTCGTTCAGGCCCACGCCCAGGTCGGCCATGCGCGCAGGGTCGGGCTGCACGTGAATTTCACGCACCAAACCGCCGTAGGAAACGACATCTGCAATGCCCGGCGCTTGCAGGAGGCGCGGGCGCACCACCCACTCTTGTAGGGTGCGCAGCGTCATCGGATCGCTGCCTTTACCCTCCAGGGTGTAGCGATAGATTTCGCCGATTGGCGTGGCCATCGGCCCGAGCGACGGTTGCACCCCTTCGGGCAGCTCGGCGCTGGCCATGCGCTCGACCACCTGCTGGCGCGCGAGCAGCGGGTCGGTGCCATCCTCGAAGGTCATGGTCACGAACGACAGACCAAACAGCGAAATGCTGCGCAGGCGTGAGAGCTTGGGCGTGCCGTTCAGCGCGCGCTCGAGCGGCAGCGACACGCGCCGCTCGACCTCTTCGGTCGGCTGCCCCGGGAACAGCGTGATCACCTGCACTTGCGTGTCGGTTGGGTCCGGGAATGCCTCGATCGTCAGGTTCTTGTAGGCGTACAGGCCCCAACCGAGCAGCACCGCCGCGAGCACGAAGGCCGCGAGCCGATTGCTGAGCGCGAATTTGAGCAGGCGTTCGAGCATGTTCGTGTTCAGTTGATGAGCGAAATCTGGTTATCGAGCAGCACCGCGCCTTGCTCGACCACGGTCTCGCCTTGCTTCAGCCCCTGGTAGACGAGCAAATGGTCGTCGCGCGAGGCGCCAGCCACCACGGGCCGGCGCACGAAGTGACCGCGCCCCTCTTCGACGTACACGTATTGATGCGCGCCGTCGGAGACCAACGACGCAGTCGGCACCTCGAGCGTGCCCGTCGGCGGGGTGCGCGAGAGCCGCATTTCGGCGTAAGCGTTGGGCCGAATCTGGCCGTCGGGGTTAGGCAGCCGTGCCCACACTGCCACCGTGTGGCGCTCGGGATCGGCGACCGAGGAAACCAGCTCGATTTCGGCGTCGACGCTGAAGCCGGGCAGCGACGGGCTGGTGATGCGCGCCTTGTCGCCGTGCTTGATGCCACCCGCATCGGCCTCGAACAAATCGGCGATCACGCGCACCGTGCTCAGATCGGCCACGCCGATCAGCGGCGCGCCCGAGTCGACTTGCTGCGAGGGCAACACGTTCTTCTCGATCACCACGCCCTCGCGCGGCGACAGCACGGTGAACTCGTTGCCGCCGCCGGAGCTCACTTTGAGCGAGGCGATCTTGGTCTCGGCCAGGCGCAGTGAGAGCGCGGCTTCGCGCAGTTGTTGGTCCGATTCGAGCGCGTCCTTGGCTGGCAAGGCCTTGGCGTCGACCATGGCCTTCACCCGTTCGAACGCCGCTTTGGCAACGTCCAGACCGACCGCCGCCTTTTCGCGCTCCGCGCGCAGCCCGGCGATGTCCGGGCTCGAAACCGAGAACAGCGGCTGCCCAGCTTTGACGGCCTGGCCGAGCACCACGTGCACGGTGCTCACGCGCCCAGCGAGCGGGGTGCCGACCTTGGCCGCGAGCGCTTCGTCGACCGCGAAGCGGGCCGGGAACGCCTCGGACCAGTGAGTCTCTGGGGCCCGGGCCTGCGCGACGTGCAGCATCTTCCACTGCGGCGCGCTGTCGCTGAGCGTGAGATCGGTCTTACCCACCTGCATGCCCGGGGCCGCGCTGGCTTCGGGCGGCGCGCTGCGGTGGAAGGCGAACGTGGCCGCAAAGGCGGCCAGGCCGAGCGCCCCCGCGATCAAGAGGGTCCAGGCCTTGCTGCGATTCAGAGAGAAAACAGCGCTGAGCGAGACGGATTCGGGTGCGTTTTCGGGGGTCATCTACTGATTCTCATGGCCGCGCGCGTCGAGTCCGAGCGCGCGGTATAGGTCGTTACGGATCGAAAACAGCTCGAAGCGCTGCTCGAGCAGCGTGAGCCGGAGCGCGACGTACGAACGCCGCGCCAGTAAGAAATCGGTGAGGCTGATGCCGCCGTCGTCGAAGGCGCGCTGAGTCGACTCGAGCACGCTCTTCGCGCGCGGTAGCGAATCGCTCTCGAGCACCGAAAGCGTGTGCGTGAGCGCGGCCTTTCGCTGCATCAAGGCCGTCACCTCGGAGCGCGCGGAAAGCAGGAGCGCGCTGTGTTGTTGCTCGAGCTCGCTGGCGCGGGCTAGCGCCTTGGCGGCGTCGTGTTGACCCCGGTCGGAGACTGGCAAGGGTAGTTGCACGCCGACCGAGACGCTGTCGAGCGCTTCTTCCGGGCCTGCGGAGTTATCGCGCGTGTAACCGACGTGCAGGGTGAGATCCGGAATAGCGCGCCGCCGGGCGAGCTGGGCGTCCGCGCGCGCGCCATCGCGCTCCAACAGCAAGCCGGCCAGATCCGGCCGATTTTGAAGATCCGCGCGCGCGGCGAGCTCGGAGAGCGGGAGCGCCTGATCCAGGTCCTCCTCACTCGCGCCAGTGAGATCACAGGGGCCAGCGAGCAAGGCCTGGCATTCTGCCAGCGCGCCCTGATACTCGGCTTGGCTCCGCTCGACTTCTGACTTGAGGCTCGACAGCTCGAGCAGCAAGCGATCGTAGTCCATGCCGCTCAGCGCCTTTTGCTCGTAGCGGACGCGCTCGAGCTCGGTGGCGTGCTCCGCGTCGTGCAGCGAGGCCTCGAGTGTCGCGCCACGCAGCGAGAGATGCAGCGCGCTCGCCATCGCCGCGCGCGCCGCGGCCACGCGCTCGGTCAGCGTGCCAACCCAATATCGAGTAGCGGCGCGTGCCCGCTGATCGGCCGCAGCGGCGCGTGGGCCGCGCTTGCCGAGCTCGACCGTTTCACTGAGGCCAACGGTCCAGCTGTTGCTGCTGCCGAAGCGCGCGTTGTTGGCGTGCGAGACCGGGATGGCCGAGAGGGAGGCGTCGACCACCGGGTTCGGCACCAGACGACTGGCGGATGCGTCTGCGCGCGCCTCGTCGACCCGCGCGCGCGCGGCGCCCACGTCGGGGTTGGCCGCGCCGACGCGCGCCACCAACTCCGCGGGCTGGTGCAGCAAGCGATGAACCGAGGCAGGGCCGAAGGCCGCGGCGGAGCTGGGATCCGCCGCGGCCGGGATGGGGGCCCCAAGGAGGGCTAGAAACGGGACCAAAACTCGCCCACGAACGGACCGGGGACGACGACGAACGGGGTTGGGCATGGTGAACGGAAAACCGAGCGACGTTCCCCCTTCAGCAGGTTCTGGGCCAAGCTCTCCTCAAACCGTAAATGCTTGATTCTATTACGTTCAGGTTCGACCCTTGGTCGTCGTCATGAAATAAAATTTCATCATCGACGAGCCTGGTCGATAAAATATTCTTTCGGTCGGAGGGCGTTGGGTCAGGGGCCACGCAGCCACAAACGCCGACGGGCCCGGCGCGAGGAGTGAGACTCCTCGACGGCGAGCCCGTCGTGAGGACGACCGCGCACGCGATCGCCCGTGCTTGGTTTTTCAGCGACGCGAGAACGGGGTGCGGCCCGAGTACACCTGCTCGTCGCCGAGCTCGTCGGCGATACGCAAGAGCTGGTTGTACTTGGCGACGCGATCGCTGCGGCTGAGGCTGCCGGTCTTGATCTGCCCGGCGTTGGTGGCAACCGCGAGATCCGCGATGAACGAGTCCTCGGTCTCACCCGAGCGGTGCGAGATGATCGAGGTATAGCCCGCGGTGCTGCCGAGGCGAATCGTGTCGAGCGTTTCGCTGAGCGAGCCGATCTGGTTCAGCTTGATCAGGATGCTGTTGGCGATCTTCTTCTCGATGCCACGCGCCAAGCGCTCCTTGTTGGTCACGAATAGGTCGTCGCCCACGAGCTGCACGCGCGAGCCGAGCTTGTCGGTGATGAGCTTCCAGCCGTCCCAGTCGTCTTCGGCGAAGCCGTCTTCGATGCTGACGATCGGGTAGCGCTCGGCCAGGTCGACGTAAATCGACGCCAGCTCTTCCGCGCTGACCTTCTTCTTGTCGAAGGTGTACTTGCCGTCCCGGTAAAACTCGCTGGCAGCGCAGTCGAGCGCGAGCGCGACGTCCTCACCCGGAGTGTAGCCCGCCGCCTCGATGGCTTGCAGAACGCGCTTGATCGCCTCTTCATTCGAAGCGAGCCGCGGGGCAAAGCCGCCCTCGTCTCCCACCGACGTGGTCATGCCTTCCTTCTTCAGGATGGCCTTCAGGTTGTGGAAGATCTCGGTACCTGCGCGCAGCGCCTTGCTGAACGAGCCCAGACCGAGCGGCACGATCATGAACTCTTGGATTTCGAGGCCGCTATCGGCGTGCATGCCGCCGTTCACGATGTTCATCAAGGGGGTCGGCAGCACGCGCGCCTGCACGCCACCGAGGTAGCGCCAGAGCGGGAGACCCACGGTGTCGGCGGCGGCGCGAGCGACCGCCATCGACACGGCCAAAATCGCGTTCGCACCGAGCTTGGACTTGTTCGGCGTGCCATCCAGATCGATGAGCGTGCGATCGAGCGCAGCCTGGTCGAGCGCGGACATGCCGATCACGGCCGGACCAAGCTTCTCGTTCACGTTCTCGACGGCTTGCTTGACGCCCTTGCCCATGTAGCGCTTCTTGTCGTCGTCGCGGAGCTCGTTGGCTTCGTGCTCACCAGTGGAGGCACCGCTCGGTACCGCTGCGCGACCCCAACCACTCGTCGTGTGCACTTCGGCTTCGACGGTCGGGTTTCCGCGTGAATCCAGAATTTCTCGGGCGCTGACTTGAAGAATCTCGGGCATGGGCCCGCGCTTAACACGAATTTCGCGAGCAAGCGAGTAGAGCGCCGAAACACTCCAGCTACATTTTCGTCAATAGCGGCAGATCAGGTGGAGGGTGCGCTTCCGCTGTGCGCGGCGCGCGGATGCTGAACACAAACTCAGCCGCGCGCAGCGCCGCCGGCGCGCGCCAAAGCCATCACCAGCAGCAGTGCGCCCAGCGGAACCAGCGCGATTCCGAGCGAAGGATCACCCTCGCTGTTGAGAATGCCACCGAGGAAAAAGCCGAGCGGCATCAGGATCGCGCCCGCCATGAGCTGAGTGGCCACCGCGGCGCGAACCTTGCTATCCACGTGACGCTCGGCGAGCGCTGCAAACACCAGACACAAGATGCCGAGCAGCGTGCCGTGCGCGTGCGAAAGGCGCCAGAGCTCGCGGCGCATCTCACTTTGGAGATAGGCGCCGACTTTGAAGCCGTGCAGCGCTTCGAGCGTGACACCGAACGGAATGGCCACCGCCAGCAGCCAAAAACCGGTCGTGAGCGTGCGGCGAACCGCGACCTCGGGCACCGCGCTCGGCGCGGACTCGCGCCCGGCGCGCTGCCTGGATTTGTCCGAACGCGCAGGCGGTTGCGCGTCGACGTCCTCGTCTTCACTGGCTTTCTCGGAGCCGCTCATTCCCCGGTCTCGATTTGATGGGCCGCCTGGTGATCCAAAAGCGACCGGATGACGTCGAATTGCAGCCGATAGTCGGGGGTCACCAGCAGCGACTCGGGCGGCGGAGAGAGCCGTTCGTTTTCGCGCGCGGCCGCCGCCTTCAACAGCGCTGAGAGCTGCTTGTTTCTCGGTTCGGCTTCGGCCTGCACGTCGAAGGCGGAGAGTGCCTCGGAAAGGCCGAGATTCAAAGCGGCGTCGAGCTTTCGCGCTGAACGAAAGGCCGTAAAGCGCATGGCGCCGTAGGGATCGACCAAGCCGACCAGGAGATTGGAGAGAAGCGCGCCGCGCGTGGGCGCGCTGAGCGCGGCGTCGGCGCGCCCCAGATGAAAGGCGTACACCACGCGCTGCACCGGGTCACCAGCGTGCAGTGACGCCAGCGCCTCTGGCGCTTCGAGCGCGATGCCGTCGGGGCGCGCCGTGGGGCGCTGGTACTTTTCACCCCAAAACTCGCGCATGCGATCGGCTGCCCAGAGCGAGCTCTGATCGAGGTGGCACAGCGTGCAGGCATTGGGTCGCCCTGCCTCGATGTCGCGCTTCACGTCGGGCGACTCCACGCGGTGACTGCGATGCACGTCGAGGATGCCGTAGACCATGCGCGGCATGTGACAGTCGAGGCAGCGCGAGCCCGTGGAGGCTGGATCGTGATGGGTGTGCGCGCGGAGATCGTTGGCAATGGTCTGGTGACACTGGGTGCACGCGCCGTCACCGCGCATCTCCGGCTCGAGCTGACCCGCGACGTCCCCGCCATGCATGGTGTGACAGCTCGAGCACGTAAAATGCTCGTCCTTCAAGCACGGTGATTGGGTGACCCCCAGGTACTCGTAGCTGGTGAGGCGCGCGGTACCGTCCGCCCAAAAACGATTTCGGTAGGCTGCGGGCGCATTCGGATCGGGCACTTCGGTGTCGCGAGTGACCGGCTTCACGTGACCTGCGAGCACACCGCCCGGGCGAAAGCTCGGACCGCGATCCAAAAATTCCCAGATTTTGTCAGGCGGATCCGGCAAGCGTTGCGAATGGCACTGGCCGCACAGAGCGTTCGATTGCTGCTGCGAGAGGCGCGGCGGATCGACGATGTCGGCGGGCGGGCCTGCGCTGAAGCGCGCCCAATAGCGGGCCAGCGGTGACCGCTGGGCTTCGGCGTGCGCGCGGCCGGGGCCATGACACGCCTCGCACGCGATGCCGAGATCGGCGACGTGCGAGTCAATCTTCTCCGGGCCGCGGGCGCCGCGTTTCACGCCGGGTGCCACGCCGGTGTTGTGGCAAAAGACGCAGTTCAGGTTCCACGTCGCGGCGTGAGCCGACCAGTCGTTGGAGTCGCCCTCCAAGAAGACGCCGTTCAGGTGCAGCCAGCGCTGCTCGCCCACGTGCCAGAGCAATGGCAAGCGTCGGAAGGTGAAGCTGTCGCCCTCCGCCACGCGCTCGAAGTATTGCTGATAGCGGTGTGAGCCCACCGTCAGCGCGACCTCGGCCTCGCGCGCTTCGTGAAACTGCGTGGCCGGAAACCGGAAGAAGAAGTGCCCATCGCGCTCGAACGGCGTGGCGCTCGAACCAAACGCGCTGACCTCGTTGCCGTCGAAATGTCCAAGCACGCTCTCGCCCGAAGGCAGCTGCGTCATGGTGCGGTGGTAGGTGCGATACCAGCTCGCGAAATGGTCTTGGTGACAGCCCTTGCAAGTGCTCGCGCCCACGTAGTCTTTGCTGCGATCGCGGAGCGGCGCTTGGGCTTCGGCGCGAACCGGATCGTGACCGACCAACAACACCAGCAGGACCAGCAGCGGCACGAACGCCAGACAGAGCCAGGGCGCAAGCCCGGCTCGAGCTGGCAGCCAGGCCGCTATCATCGAGCCGCGCCCGCAGGGGCCGGCAAGAAGCGCGCTTTCAGAACTTCATACGTAGCAAGCACACTCTCGGGCACAATCGTACCCTGGTGCTTGGCGAGGAACGCGAGGCCGGCCTCCAACGACCCCTCGACGGAGTACGGGTACGGTGGCGGCGCAAACCAGAACGTCGCGGTCAGAAAGCCGCGCACCAGCCGCGAGGACGTGACCAGCGCGTAGCTGCTGGTCCCCGCGCGCAGCGCCCGTTCCTTCTCGCGGAAGAGTTGCGCGTACTGCTGGCGTTGGGCGGAGCTGATGCGCACGCGCTCGGTCACCTCATAGAGGATGCCGCGCCGACGACCCGGAACGATGGCGTCCAGATCCTCACGCAACGCCATCAGGAAGCGCGCGTGTGCCGAATCGGCCACCGAGTCCATGTACACGACCTGCACGTCACCGATGACCGCCTTGAACCACTCGGAATCGCGCATCACCTCGCGCGGCTCGATCAGGGTCGCGCTCGCCACGAAGCTGAGAGTATCACTGCTCGCTCGGGGCGTCGCAGCGCTCGGCAGGCGCGGCTGCAGGGGCGCGCTGGACGCGGCGGTGTTGCCCTTTGCCGGACTTTGCCGGTAAGCGCGCTCGTTTCCGCGAGGCCCACCCAACCCGAAATTCCAATGTGGTTTAGGTTTTACCGCGCTGCGCGCTGGTGCTGAGCGCTGGCGGCGACGTTCGATTGGTGTCGCCGCAGCGCCGCCGCGCGCGTCAGCCGGATTCGGTGTTGCCGCGGCGTGCGGAGAGGCCGAGGACGCGGAGGGGTTTGTCGGAGACGGCGAACTCGACTTCGTCGCCGAGACGAACGGGAACCTCGCGGTAGGGACCGTCGAGCCAGAGCATGGCGTCGTCCATTTTGCTTTTGACGATCAGGCGTTCGTCGGGGGAAATGACGCGCTTGAGCAGCTGATAGCGTTGGCCGAAGGGGGCATAGGGTTCGCGCACGACGAGTTGTAAGCGTCTGGAAGAGAGGGGGAGCACGCGGCCGCCGGCGGAGCGTTGCGCCGCGGTGGAGCCGGCAGCGGGGCCAATCCAGAAGCCGCTGGAGCGCTGCTCTTCGCGCAATTTGCCGAGCTGGACGAAGTAACGCGAGGTCGCGGCGGGCGAGCTGTGTGCGTAGAGCGCTTCGTTGAGGACGCGCGCGGAGCGCTGGCTGCCGTTCACGCTCACCTTCATGCGCGTCAAGGTCACGCTTTTCGCGCGGCCTTCGAGCGCCTCTTCGAGGCGCGCGGCGAAGGTTTGGCGGCGCGCGCCGCAGAAGAAGCCGACGCTGGAGCGCGGTGCGCTGTTGACGCCGAGCACGGGGGCGGAATCGACGCTGTGCGAAGCCGCGAGCAGAGTGCCGTCGCCGCCGACCGCAACCACGAGCGCGGCATCGGTGGCGTCGAACATGGCGCGCGCGCGCCAGACCCACAAAACCTGGACGCCGGCGCGGTCGAGCACGCGTTCGACTGCTTCGAGCGTGCGCTGGTGCTCGGAGTGCGAATCCGCCCAGTGCGCCACGCTGGGGTCGCGCTTGCGAATCAGCAGCTTGGCGCGCGGATCGCGGCCCTCGAGCACGAAGCGCGTGTACGCGGTGCGCTTGGCGACCACGATCACGCGCGGTTTCACGCTGTCTTTGCCGTCGCGCGGCGAGTTTCCGCGCGTCACGGAAATTGCTCCGCCAGACGGCGCAGACCAAGCTCGGTTTTTGCGTCGACGATCGCGCCAGCGCGACACCAACTGAGCGCCTCCGCGAGTGGCAGGCTGTGGACGACTCCGTTGTGCTCGAGCGCAGAGCCGTCGAGCGCAGGCTCTGCCCGCTCACCCGGGCGGACTTCGAGCGCGAAGTAGAAGTGGCGCTCGGCGCAAATGCCGGGGGCTGGAAAGGTGCTGGGGCCGAGCTCGACCAGCGCCTGAGGGTCGCTCTGAAAACCGAGCTCCTCGAATGCTTCGCGCGCGGCGCACGCGCGCAGGCCGGCCGGCGATTGTTCGCTCTGTTCGACCAGGCCCGCCGGAAGCTCCCACAAGCTGCCGGGGGGATCGCGCTCGGGGTAGGGCGACCGCAGCCGGTCGCGAAAGACCACGGGCGGGCGCAGCGCCGAGCGCAGATAGACGTGCCGGACGCCCGCGGCATCGCTGAAATGAGCCGCAATCACCACCGCGTCGATCGCGGCGCGATCGACCTCGTCGTACACGAAGGGCGGGCTTTGGGATCCGTCCGGGTAGGTCGCCACGAAGCGCCGGCGCAAGAGGTGCAGAAAGCCCGGGGGTGCGCTGGGGCTGAGATCGTCCACGAGCTGGAGCCGAATTTCGGGCAGTGAGGGGTTCATGAAGCGGGGGTTTCCCGCATCTTGCGGGCCTACCCGAGCGAGAGTACATCGAGGTTACCTCGGCGCCCATGCACTTGTGGTCGCCCCACGCTCGAGAGTACCCACGATGCTCCGCACGTTGACCTGCGCTGTCTGTGCACTCGCGATCACCCGGGTCGCGGCCGCCGATCCCCCGAAGGCCGAAAAGAAGCCCGCCGCGGCGAGTAAAGCTGCCGCGAAGGGCACGCAGAAGGGTCCGCCGAAGCCGGCGAAGCCAGAGCTCGACCGCTGGCGTCGTGCGCTCGAAAGCGGCACGGAGGCGGACATGTCGAGCGCGCTCGCCGAGATCGCGGCGCTTGGCCCGAATGGTGCGTCCGTGGCACCGCTGGTCGATGCGCTGCTCGGCGCGGGCGCGAATGGCGCGGTGCTGCTCAGCGCGCTCGATACCGAAGCGCAGCTCGCGTCGCCCGCGTCGAGCGCCGCAGTCGCACCTTATGTGTCTCACCGAAAACCGGAAATTCGCCGAGCTGCCGCGCGCGCGCTGAGTAAGACGGGCGGCCCGGTCGCAATCGCCGCGCTCAGGCGCGCGCTCTCCGGCCCCGATCCAGCGGTGCGCGGCCTCGCCGCGGGCGGCCTCGGCACGCTCGGTGCGACCGAGGCGGTCGAAGATTTGTTCGCGGTGCTCGGGCACGACACGGCCGAAGCCGCGGTGTCGATCGCGCAGCTCTGCTCGCCCGAACAGTGCGATCGACTGATGGCGTTGGTCGGTAAGCTGAAGTTCGAAGTGCTCGAAGCGAGCTTCGTGCCCTTGCTGCTGCGCCCGGCGAGCGCGGTGCCGGACGCCAACAAGCTGCGTTACATCGATCGGCTGCGCCGGCTCGCTACCAAGCCGGCCGCCGCCGTTTTGCAGACTACCTTGGCCAGCCTTCCCAAAGACGAAAGCCCGACGTTGCGCGCCGCGCTGCAAACCGCGCTGAAAGCCCGCCCGGTCGTAGGAGACACGAAATGAGCCGCCGCGCCGTACTCGCTCTGATAAGCCTCACCGGCTGCGCCTCGCCGAACGTGATCCCGAAGACGTTCAGCACCGATTGGCTGAACGACGGGGGGCACTCGATTGCGCGCGTCGAGCAGCAGCTGCGCAGCACGCCCAAGCCGCCCACGGTCAACGTCGCGCTGGGCGTCACCGAGACGGCCATTCTCGGCATTCCGCTCGAAGGCGGCCAGCGCTGGTCGGTCGCTGCAGTGCCCGACACGCTGCCGGTGGTGGCAGGCGATCTGGTGCTGTTCTCGTCGCGCGGCAAACTGAACGCGCTCGACGCGAAGACCGGCGCGCCACGCTGGACCACAGACGTCAATGGCTACTGGCTGCGCGGCGCAGGCGATGACGGCAAGGTCACGGTCGCTACGCTCGGCACCAGCGATCGCAAGAAGAGCCTGCTCGTCAGCGTGAAGCGCAACGGCTCGGTCGGCCTGCACATCGAAACACCGATCTTGCTCGGGCGACCCGCGGCGCGCGGGGGAGTGGCGTTCGTGCCCTGGGCCGGGCAGTACGTCAGCGCCATCGACACCGAGAGCGGCGATGAAATCGGCCGCCTGCTCACCCGTGAAGTCACGAGCTACGCGCTTACTTTGGGCGGCGAGACGTTCTTTGGCGAAAAAGCCATGCTGCACTTCGACGAAAGCGTGAAGTTTGCCAGCACCAACCAGGGCCAGCGCACCATGCTGCCGGATCGTTTGCTCCCGGGTCGGCCGCGCTGGCTTTCGCCCGGCGGGGAACTGCCGGTGATCGATGCCGGGGCGCACGCCAAGATCCGCATCTACGCGGCTCCGACCTGGGTGAACGGCGAAACGCGCATGACCTCGGACGGCTTCGTGGCCACCTATTTTCGCGCGGCCATGGGTTTCGACGCGAAGAGCGCGGAGCTGCGCTGGGTGAAGGCCTTGCCGAGCCCGGTGATCGGCGGTGCGGCGGCGGCGAGCGGCTTCGTGCTTTGCTCAGCCGACGGTAAAGCCTCGTTCGTCGGCCCAACCGGCGCAGCCGCGGGGGAAGTCAGCCTGGGCGCGCCGCTGCGCGCGTGCGTGGTCGAGGCCAGCGCCTTCCGAACCGCGAGCGGTGAGGCTCCGGGCCCCCTCGCTGCCCAGCTCGACCGCACGCTCACTCAGCTCGACCCTGAAATGGCCGCGGCCCAGGCCTTCCTGGTGAGCGAACTCGGGCGCCTGAACGATCCCGGAGTCACCAAGACGCTGATCGATCTCACCACCAGCGCCCGCGTGCCTCCGGACGTGCGCAAGCGCGCGCGCGACCTGCTCTCCCAGCGCCGCTCGGGGGCCGATCTGATGCTGGCCGCGCTCGAACGGCACTATGATTTCCTTTCAGGCGAGCTCCTGGCGCCCCCGGTCGGCCCGCTCGCCGACGCGCTGTCGTCCATGAAGGAGCAGCGCGCGGCCCCGCTACTCGCTCGTCACCTCAACGACCCGTCCACGGAGGTCGCGGACGTCGAACGCGCCGCCCACGCGCTTTCCAGCCTGGCCACCCCGGAGGAGCTGCCGAGTCTGCGCACCTTCTTCGCCCTTTATCGAGCAACAGCGGACGAGCCGCTACTGGTTGAAGCGGTGGTGTCGGTTGCGCGGGCACTCCTTCGGGTGGGCGGCGCCGATGGTCGTACGTTGGTCGAGCGCGCCGCACGCGATCCACTGACTCAGCCTGAAGTCGCGCGGGAATTGGTGACGATTGCGACACCTCCTCCACAAGCCGCGGCTCAAGCGCCGTCGAAACGCGAAGGCGCGAAATAGCCACCAGTGTACGCTGACCCCGCAACTGGGAAGCAGGAGCGGAATCAGCCCTGAGGGTTATTGAGTCCTAACCAGTTTCCAAAACAAAACTGGGAATCGACCGGAAGCGATCGCAGGCGAGGGCAATCGGAGATATACTCGGATGGGAGGGGGCGAGCGCGAACTCCCTTGGCCACTCGCCCATCCGACTCAAAGACACACTCGTTTCAAGCGAGCCCGACCGCGTCTGGCGCCCGACCGCTGGGCTTCGCTGCCACGCTCGTCGCGAGCCTGGAGCAAATCGCTGACGGCATCGTGCTGCTGGAGCCCGATCCGCAGGTCGTCACCTGCGCGCGAGTCGTGTTCTCGAATCCGGCATTCGAAAAGCTCCGACCCAACCCGCCCGCGCCCGCAGTCGGGCAATTGCTCTCGAACCTGTTCCCCGAAGCCTGCTTGAACGAGGAGTTCGTGGCTGCGCTCGAGGCGGGTCAGGCGGCGCGCGCAGAAAGTGCCTGCTCCGCTACGGGCGAAGAGCCGCGAGTGTTCGAGATTTCGCTGTCACCGGTGCGCGATCCCGCGGGGGAGCTCAACCACTGGTTCGGAATCGTGCGCGACATCACCGCGCTCCGGCGTCAAGCGCGCGACCGCAGTGAACGCGAGCGCCTGGCCGCGGTCGCGCTGCTCGCCGCCGGCATGGCGCACGAGATCAACAACCCGCTGGCGTCGGTCACCACCAACTTGGAGTGGCTCGCCGCCACGCTCCCGAACGCGCGCTCCCCGCTCGCCAAGGGTGCCGTTCAAAACCCGAGCGCGCTCTCGGCCGTGTCGGCGGCGCTGGTCGATGCACTCGCGGGCGCTGAGCGCGTGGAAGCCACGATTCAACACTTGGGGCTGCTCTCCGGCCTCGAGTACTCGCAGCGTGAGCTACTCGACGTGCGTCTCCTACTCGACGCAGCCTTGCACGAGCTCGAACCGCTGTTCGCGGGTGGCATCGACATTCAGCGCGAATACGCGGACATGCCGCCGGTGTTCGTCAGCGAGCGCCGACTGAAGCAAGCCTTCGTGAACTTGCTGGCGAACGCGGCTCAGGCCATTCCGCCGGACGCGACCACTCGAACGGTCACCGTGCGTGCCCTGGCGGGCGAGCGCGTGCGCATCGAAATTCAGGATTCTGGTAGTGGCGTCCCGACTGAGCTGGCGGCCGCTCTGTTTCACCCTTTCGTGACCACCAAGCCCATGGGCGTCGGAAAGGGCCTCGGCCTGTATCTGGCCAAGAGCATCATCGAAACCGCAGGCGGTGAAATCGGGTTTCACGCGGCCAAACCGCGCGGCACCACATTTTGGGTCGAATTGCCGCGCGCCGATCCGTCCGCGAAGAGCAAGTAGTCGCCGCGGCGCTCGAGCTAAAACCGCGCGCCGATACCCAACGAAACTTCGATCAACGCGGGCCCAAGCGTCCGTGACGGTTCGTTCGGAAGAATGAAGCGGCCCGCCGGTAGCAATAACGTTGCTCGGCAACGAGCCAGCGCGAACACGCGACCGCGCGCCGGGTAGGTGAGCTCGGCGCCGACGCTGCCGAGCGCGCTCACCGTGCTCGCCCGGCCGCCCACTCGCGGGGCGTTCGCGTCGGCGCTCACCCAAATCCAAGCCGGCCCGGCAGTGAGCGACCCGCTCAGCCCGAACTCACCGAGCTCTTCGCGGTACGAAACGCCCGCGCGCGCGAAGGCCACGCCCGCGTGCAGATCAGCTTCGGCGCTCGAAAGCTCGGCGCGCGAGATCGGTACGAAGCCCCCCAGTAAGAGGGCAAA
The DNA here is from genome assembly GCA_035549735.1 of Polyangiaceae bacterium. Classification (GTDB taxonomy): domain Bacteria; phylum Myxococcota_A; class Polyangia; order Polyangiales; family Polyangiaceae; genus PMG-095. The sequence continues at coordinate 49,307 of DASZQI010000055.1, forward strand.
CCGTGAGGCAAACGTCCATTCGGCGTCGAGCGAGGTGCCCCACAACGCGGGAAACCCACGCGGATCGAGCACGAGCGTTTCCGCGAGCGAAAACGCGACGCGACCGCGGCGCACGGCCAGATCGTGGGTTGGGGCGAGCGGCGCGATCGCCGCCGCATTCTGCGGCTCGCTCGGACGCGGCGCGCTCGCGATCGGCGCCGCGTGTAGTCCGTTCAGCGCTTCCGCCGCGGTGACTGCGAAGCGCGCCGGATCCGCGCGCGGACCGCGCGTGGTCGCGGTCGCGCCACGTGAACAAACCGTCGCCAGCGCGAACTCGGAGTTCTCGGGATCCACCGCAATGCTGACCCATGCTTCGTTCGAACCACTGGTGCACGCAGGTTGCATGGTCGCCAGCTCGACGCGCACCGTGTAGCCGCCGGTCGTGAGCTCGGACTCCAGGCGGCTCAGCAAAGGCTCGAGCTCCGCGCCGCTGCTGAGCACCGAAACGACTTCTCCCGCGGACCCTTGGCGAGCGAATGCGACACACGCGAGACTCAGCAATGCGGCGACGGAGCGACTACGGGTTCGCCAACACCGAGCGGCAGAGTCGCTGATACGGGCCATTGGGTGCTCGCTCCAAGTAGGTTCTGGCAGCGGCCTTCGCGCGTCCATCCCCACGTGCAGCGTAGAGCTCAACCAGGCGCCCGGTCGCTTCGAGCGAGTAGGCTCCGCGAGCGCTGAGCGACAAGTATTTCTCGAACTTTGCCTGCGCCGCGTCGACTTGCCCGCGTGCGGCGTGGATGCGACCGCTCAGGAATGCAGCGTCCTGAGCTTGCGCGCTGCCCGGAAATCGCCGCTCGATGTTGGCGAACACGCGCAGCGAGAGCTCGCTATCACCGCCGAGCCGCGCCGCGTCCGCGAGCTCGGACAGCGGCTGCGCGGCGAGAGTCTCGAGCAATCTGCCAAGGCCTTGTTGCTTCGCTGCGGCTAGCGCGGCCGTGTAGTTTCGCTCGCGATAGAGTGCTTGCCAATCGAGGCGCGGGGCTGCGCTGTTCAGCGCTCGCGCGGTGACCTCGCCGGGCCGCGCTTCGGCTTCGCTGGCCGGCGTATCTGCGCGTGCCGCATCTGCCCGTACCGCGACGCTCGCGCCGGATGCTGCCGGCGCTGGGTGCGTCAAGGACAACCCGTTCTCATCGCCGCGGAGCCGGTCGCCGGCCTCCAATTCGATTGGCGTATTTCGATTAGGCGCGCGGACGCGCACGACGCCGTGCTCGACATTTACCTCGACCACGCCGGCCGCGTCGCGTCGGACAGTGAAGCGCGTGCCCACCACGCGAATCTCGAAGGCGCCAGCAACGACCAGGAATTGCCGACCCTTTTGCGGTGCCACGTTGAAGCGCAGGGTTCCCACCTCGACCACGCAGCGGGTTCCGTCCGCACCCGCGCTCACCCGCCCGAGAGAAAGCGGTGAAAGGACGAGCGAGCTGCCATCGGCGAGCTCGACGCGACGCTCGCCGCTCGGCGCATTCAAGACCATTTCGCTTTGCGAGGGCACGACTTGACGTGCGATCGGGTAGCGAAACCACGCGAGCGTGCCCAGCGCCACCGCCAGCAGCACCGCTGCGGCGCTCACCAAGCGCAATCTGAAGAAGCGCGAATCGGATTGCGGCGTGAACGCGCGGCGCAGCTCATTGCGTTGCGCGCGCAACCAGGACGGCGAAGGCTCACCGAGCTGCTGCCGAACCTCCCGGCCTAGCTCTTCGAGCTCACGCATCGCCGCCCCCGTCGAAGTTTGCTTGCCGAAGCCGTTCGGCGAGCAGCGAATCGGCCGAGCCCAAACGCACGAAGCGCTCACGCGCCGCCTTCAGGCGCCGCTTGGTCGTTCGCACGGACGAGCCGCAGGCGAGCGCGATTTCCTCGATGCTGTGACCGGTCATCAGGCGCAGCGTGAACGGCAGGCGCTCGGCGGTCGGTAGCTTCATGAGCACGCCGTAGGTGCGCAAGAGCAGCTCTCGTCCTTCGAAGTCGGGATGCCCGACCTGCCAAAGCTCGTCCTCGTCCACGCCAAAGGTCAACAAACGCCGCAGTTTTCGGCTGCGAAACTCGTTCTTGACCAGATTGACCGTGACTCGCGCGGCCCACGCTTCGAGCCGTTGCTGATCGCGCACGCGGCCTGCACCCCGCAAGATGCGAATGAAAATCTCGTGCGCCAAGTCATCCCGCTCGGGGTCAGGCCCGAGCAATGCCCACAGCAACTTGTTGACGACCGGCGCGAGCCGCGCGTAGAGCGCATCCGAAAAGTTGCTTTCGTCCGAGCGCACCAAGCGCAGCGGCGATTCGGTCGGCGCGCGCGGCTTCGCGGGCGCGGCGGTCTCGTCATTGTGCGGCGTGCGCGCCACTCAGCCTCGCCCTCGGCCCGCAGCGCGCTGCTCGGCCAGACTCGCGACCGCCGAGGCCGCTCGCTTGGTGTCTCGCGATGGGGTAGAACTCACTGCGCCATGGTTCGAGCCGCGCGTCGCCGGAGTCTGCGCTCCGCCTTGGCGCGCGCGTGCGCGCTCTCGCCACTGCTGATCGCTTGCTATACGACGCTCGATCCCACGCATCTCGAAACCCAGTGCTCGGAGGTCACGCTCGCTTCGGCAAAATACGCCGTTTGCTCGACGCCGCTCGACCATGCCAGCGCGGCGGCAGACTGCACCCGTCGCGGCGCGCACCTGGCCGCCATCGGCTCGGCGGAGGAAGACACTGACCTGGCGCTCGCCGCATCCTCGATTGTGAGCGGCAATCTCTGGCTCGGGGGCAAGCGTTCGGACGATTTCGTCTGGAGCTGGCCCGACGGCACGGTTTTTTGGCGCGGCGAGCGCGATGGAAGCGCGGAACCCAACGCCTTCGTGCTGTGGCAGGGCGGGGAACCCAACAATTCGAGCTCGACCAGCGGTGGGCCGGAGGCGTGCTTGGCGCTGACCGCAGCCAATGCCGACTGGAACGATCGCAGCTGTGCCCTCACCCTGCCGTACGTGTGCGAGTTCGATTGAGCCGCACTTTGCAACGCCGAGTCCAGACACGCCCTGACGAGACACACTCGCGCCGGTAAACGGGCCACGTATCGCTCCAATCGGAAAATTCCGCCATTCCACCAACGGCGCAATCATGGCCCGAGTCGGGCGAGCGCCGTGTCTGGTGTCGCACGATGTCAGAGCGCCGGCCCAACGCCCCTGGTTCCAAGAAAAGTCGAGCTCACTCAGCGCGGCGCTCGAAGAGACGGGCGAGCGCGCGGGCTTGCGTGGCCTTGGCGCTCGCGGCTGGTCCGGTTCTCACGGCGGCGGCGACTGCACGCGCCGCAGAATACTACGTCGCGACGACGGGCAACGACTCGAATGCAGGGACCATGGCCCAACCCTTCGCGACCTTGCAGAAGGCCGCCAACGTCGTGGTCGCGGGAGACACCGTGTGGATTCGCGGCGGCACCTACAACATCGTGACTCCGGCCACGAGCGGCGCAGGCGTGAACATCACCAAGAGCGGCACGTCGGATAGCAACCGCATCAAGTTTTGGGCTTATCCCGGCGAACTTCCGATCTTCGATTTCTCGAAGATGGTGATTTCGACCACTGGTTACACCTCGGGCTTCGCGGTGTCCGGCAGCTGGTTGCATTTCAAAGGGCTCGAAATCCGCAACGTGCCCATGAACACGCGCTCGAACACCGGGTTTGGCGTGAACGACCCGGCGCACGACGACATTTTCGAGCTGATGAATTTTCACCACAACAACGGCTCGGGTTTTTTCATCAGCCACGGCGGCGGCGGCCATCTCATTCTCAACTGCGACTCACACGACAACTACGACCCCACGTCCTCACAAGGCGATGGCCAAAACTCGGACGGCTTCGGGGCGCACTATCAGGAAAGCGGCAAGGTCACGACCTTCCGCGGCTGTCGCGCGTGGTGGAACTCCGACGACGGTTGGGATCTGATCTCTCAAGAGTATCCGGTCGTCATCGAGCAGTCCTGGGCGTTCGGCAACGGCTACATCGAATCGGGCACGAAGCGACCCGCCGACGGCAACGGTAACGGCTTCAAAGCGGGCAGCAGCAAGACCGGTATCCGGCACATCGTCCGCAACAACCTGGCGTGGGGCAACGCTGCGGCCGGCTTCTATGCGAACCACTCCTCGGGCGGCAACGACTGGTACAACAACACCGCGTACGACAACGGCACCCAGTTCAATTTGCTCGCCAGCACCTGGGACGCGGACGGAAACAGAACCGACGGAGTGACCCTCTCGGGCGCGCTCGCGCACAAGATGCGCAACAACATCGGCTTTCCGAACAAGAACAGCTACGTGAGCGGCTACGGCGTCGACACGGCCTCGAACACTTGGGATCTGAGCATTACTCCTGCCGCGAGCGACTTTGCGAGCGTCACCGACACCGGCTTCATGGGTCCGCGCCAAGCCGACGGCAGCTTGCCGAACCTCGACTTCATGAAGCTGCGTTCGGGCAGCAAAATGATCGACAAGGGTACGAACGTCGGGCTCGCGTACGTCGGCTCGGCCCCGGATCTGGGCGCCTATGAATTCGGCGCAGTAACTGGCGGAGGTGCAGCGTCCACAGGTGGCTCGCCGTCTACGGGTGGCGCGCCAGCGACAGGCGGCGCGGCGGGTGCTCCGGCGAGTGGCGGCGCGGGCGGGGTGCGCTCGAGCGGCGGTAGCAACAGCGGCGGCATGCCTGGCACGAGCGGCGGCAGCCAAGCCACCGGCGGCACTAGCTCAGGCGGCCTGGCTAATAACACCGGAGGGTTATCGAACACCGGTGGAACGGCCAGCGCGGGCGGGTCGGGGGTAACGACCGGCGGAACGGTGAGCGGCGGTGCCCCCGGCGCGAGCTCCGGCGGCACGATCGCAGTCAGCGGTGGAACCAACGCGCTCGGCGGTACCCCTACCGCTGGCGGTGCGCCCGCCACCGGCGGCACAACCGGTCCGGGCACGGTGCCCACCGATCCTGCCGACTCGGGTAGCTGCAGCTGCAGCGTTCCGGGAGGGGCTCGCCCACCCTATGGCGCTGGCCTCGTGCTGAGCGTGTTGGCCCTCGCACTGAACCGAATGCGCCGAAGCGCGCGCATCAGGCGCCAGTCGCGCTAGCGACTGAGTCCGCGCCGGCGCGGCGCGCCCATGTGCGACGCCGGAGGCCTGAAAAGCGCGCATTCGCTTGAACTTCGCGAAAATGCCGACGATAACGGCCGCATGCGCCGGGTCGCGCTGCTTGGTGCTCTGCTCTTCCTAGCCACTCGCGCGGCGGCTGCAGAGCCGTCGACAACGGAGGGAGCAGTGAGTCACGCCGTGGCGCTGCACTGGGCCGCGCCCGACACTTGCCCCGACTCGCGCTCGATTCTGAGCCGAGTCGAAGGGCTGCTCGGACACGCGGTGACCGCGTCGCCCGGCGCACCGTTCGCGGTCGAAGCAAGAGCCACTCAGACTGGCGCGCAGGCCTGGACACTGGACGTGTCCTTCCGCGAGGGAGAAAACCCGACGTCCCGTACCGTCACCGCCGCATCGTGCGACGAGCTGGCCGACGCAGCCGCGCTGTTCATCGCCCTGGCGATCGATCCCAACTTCACGAAAGCGAACCCGCCCCCGAGCGCTGCTGGCGATAGCCGCGAACCAGCGACCGTGGTTGCGGCGAACGCCGCAGCACCACCGCCGCTTCCACCGCTGGCGTCCCGCCCAGAAACGCGAGCGGTGACCGCTTCGAAGCCGGAGCCGGCGGACCAGCCTCCGTTGCGAATCCACCTCGGCGCGCTCGGAGGCCTTTGGTTCGAGCGTCTGCCCAGTGTTGCGCCGGGCTTCACGCTCACGACCGCCGTTTCACGCCGCCGATGGCGACTCACAGCCGAGCTTGGCTTCTACCCGGAACGACACGCCGAGGTCGCGGCCACGCAAACCGGCGGCGACATCTGGCTGGCCAGCGCCGAGCTCAATCTCGGCTATACGCTCGTTGAAACTCGCCTGCAGCTCGCGCCGTTCGCCGGGCTGGAGCTCGATTGGATGCACGGCTCGGGCACAGGCCAGCTACGAGCCGAACAGGGCAGCACGATGATGACTGCGTTCAACGTGGGCGCGCGGCTCGAATATTTTGTGTCGCCCCGCTGGGCACTGCAGGCCCGCGGCAAGGCTTCAGCTCCGTTCCAAAGACCCTCCTTCGACGCCGGAGACGTGGAAGTGTTTCGCCCGTCCCGCGTGGCTGCCGAGTTCGGCCTCGGGGCCGCAGTCACCTTTCGCTAGCCGGGACCGCTTTCGCGTCACTGAATCAGCGACTTCGGGCACTCATAGGGGGTGAGCGCACGTGTTCCTGCCTACCAGCCCAAGCCGGCGCCCCGGCACGGAATAGCGGTGCAGGCGCACGAACGACTCGAATCGCAAGAGCGGGTCGCGGCTCGGACTCCGAGTGACGACTTCGCTCTGGTCTATGAAACGCACTTCCAGTTGGTGTTTCGCACGCTGCAGCGGTTCGGCGTGCCAGCCAGTCAAGTGGACGACGCAGTCCAAGACGTATTCCTGGTCGTGTGCCGCGGTCTTGCCGCCTTTCGGGGCGAGTCTTCGCTCAAGACCTGGATCTTCGGCATCACGCTGCGAGTTGCCACCGGCTACACGCGGAGGCTGCGACGACAGACGCAGCCTCTCGACGTGGTCGCCGAGCTCCAAGACCATCACGGGCTCGACCCCCATGAGCTCGCAAGTCGAAGCGAGGCGGTGACGGCGCTCTACGCCGCGCTCGCTGAGCTCGACGCCGACAAACGCGCGGTGTTCATTTTGGCCGAGCTCGAGCAGCTGAGCGTGCCGGAGATCGCCGAGATCGTGGGGGTCAACGTGAACACGGCCGCGTCGCGCTTGCGCGCGGGGCGCAAACAATTCGAACTAGTGGTGCGGCGCCTGCGGGCGAGAGACGAATGGAAAGCGGTGCTGCCATGAGATCCGAGCTGAGTGAGGCGGCACGCCTGCTGATTGAAACCGCCACCGCACAAGAGCTGGAACCTGGCGAGCAACGTCGAGCCCGCCTACTTCAGGCCGTGCGAGCGCGCGCTCTCCTGCCCGATGTTCAGTTCGACAAGGCCGCGCAAGTCACGCCAGGCGCCACGGCGTCACCGGTTGCACCGCTCGGCATTTGGAAAGTGGCCGGCGTCGCCGCCCTGGGCGCTGGACTCGGTGTGGGCGTGGTCGGCGTTGCCCACATGGCGTTCGATCCCCCGTCCCAACCGCCAGCGACGCCTCTCGTTCTCGTCAGCACACCCCGAGCGCACACGAAAACCGAGCCGCGACAATCGAACCCCCCGCCAGAACTCGCGCCTGCCCCAGCGGCAGCCGCACTCGACGCCTCGCTCGGGCCGAGCCAACTCGGATCGGCGCGCGAGCGCGCACCGGCCGCGCCTTCGCCGCGCGCTGAGGGCAGCCTCTCGCACAGCGCATCGAGCCCCGAAGCGCCGGCAGCGAGCGAGCCCACCCCTGACAGCGCGAATGTGATCGCGCTCCGCGCCGAGCTTGCGCTGTTGAACGAAATGCAAGGGGCGTTGCGGGTCGGGCAAGCCAGCCGAGCGTTGGAGCTGGTCGAGCGCCATCAGCGCGAATTCCCGAATGGCCAGCTCGGCACCGAGCGCTTGGCGACCGAGGTGTTTGCCGCGTGTCAGCTCGGCGATCTCTCGCGCGCACGCGCGGCCGCGCAGCGCTTTCTGAAGCGCGACACGTCGTCGCCGCTGGCTCTGCGCGTGAAGGGCGCGTGCAACTTTTAGCCATGCCGCCATTTCGCATCACTGATTTGCCGCCAACGCGCACTCACCTGCCATGACCCAAAGGTACTTACGAAATTGCGCGAGCGCGGCGCTCATGCTGTCTTGGCTCGGCGCAAAAGGCTGCTCGCTCGGCGGCAACGTCTCGCTCGGCGATCCATACGCAACCGGCGGTAGCAGCGACGCGGGCGCGAACGGGGATGGCGGCGAGACCAGCTCTTCTACCGGTGGGGTCCGAACTAGCGGCGGCAACAGCGCAATGGGCGGCAGAATCGGCGTTGCCACCGGCGGAGTGCAAACCAGCGGCGGCGACACCGCAGTCGGCGGAGAGTCCACCGACGCTGGCGCAGGCGGAACGACCGGCGGCAAGGCGAACAGCGCAACCGGCGGAGTGACGCTGACCGGCGGCAGCAAAGCAACGGGTGGAATCAGCGCGACCGGTGGCAGCAAAGCAACCGGTGGAATCAGCGCGACCGGCGGCAGCAAAGCGACGGGTGGAATCAGCGCGACTGGCGGCAGCAAGGCAACGGGCGGAATCGGCTCAACCGGAGGTGCAACGCAGACTGGCGGATCAACCACGGGCGGCGCGTCGGGAGGAATCGGCGGAAGCAGCGAAGTAGCGAGCCAGCCGGATGGTGAATTCACCGCTGAGCTCGTCACCGCTAATTCGGAGCTCGGGACGCCCGCATTCACGAAGTTCTTGGGCATCGTCTACGATCATCCGTCCCCGGACGTGCTCCAGCTCGAGCTCGACAGTGAGCAAAACGGGTGCCGTTTGATGGTTCCGAAGACCCCGTTCTGCAGTCCGAGCTGCGGCTCCACAGGCGTGTGCACGGACGAGAACGTCTGCACACCCTGGGGCCAGAGTCAGGACGTCGGCGTCGTGCACGTGACCGGGCTCGGGCCGAGTGAGCTCGTGCTCGAGCCATTTCCACCCGGGTACATGTACCAGCCGAACTCCACTTTGCCCTACCCTCCCTGCATTGAGGGCAGCGCGATAATGGTGCAGACCACCGCTTTCCACGTGCAAGCCAAGTGCATCGCGCCGCTCACTCTTCTCGGCACCGATCCTATCCCCGTCATGGCAGGCAACGGAGTCGCACTCAGCTGGACGCCCCCGGGTCAAAGCGGCGCGACACGCATCGAGATCCAGCTCGACATCTCCCATCACGGCGGAAAAAAGGGCGAAATCGATTGCAACGTTGCAGACACTGGTTCCTTCACGATTCCGGAACCTCTGGTCACCAAGCTCGTCAGCCTGGGCCTCGCTGGCTATCCCACGATAGTCGTTCGTCGCGTCTCGACCGGCTACTCCCTGACCGACAAGATCATTCGACTCACGGTCGCATCCGGCGTCGAGCGCAGCGTCAACACCGGAGTCCGCTCGTGCTCGGAAGCTAGCGACTGCCCGACTGGACTTCAGTGTCGCGCGGATCTGACTTGCCGCTAAGGTTGGGCTGCGGCGGCCGGGGCGGCGCTCGGCAGCGCGGGTGCGGGCGCAGGGTCCGCCGCCTCAGCCGACGCGCCTGAAGCAGCCGGCGCCGCGGACGCAGCCGGGCGAACCGCCGCGCCTGATTTCGCCGCGGACTGACCCGTATCGGGACCGGACCATCGCTCCGGCGGATCGGTATCCGGCGCAGCCGCCTGCACCGCCTCCCCACGCGGACCCTGATCGCAACGAGCCGTCGCCGAATAGCCGTAAATGGCGGAGCCCAAGAACAGTGCCGTGAAACCGACACCCAGCGCAATGTCGGCTTCGCGACTCAACGGCTGATTCGGATCCGAGTAAGTGCTGCTGTCTGCGCCAATCGCGAGCCCCGTACGAACGACTTCAAACCCCGTCAGGAGCGTGTCGAGAATAGGCATGGCCCTCGAGGTCGTGCACTTTTTGGGCGCGCCGGTCTGGATTTTCGCCGTTGAATCGGGAGGTTTCACGAATAGTAGAGAACAGCCCGAACAGCCCAACATCGATACTGCAGCCAGCGCTTTGCCAAACCTGAGTACACCACTGTGTTTCATTTGAATCCCCGAGCCACCCTCACACGAGCATTGATTTCGTCCCATACCACTTAGGTGGTAGCTTGAGCAAGCACCCGAAAGGGCAGGTATGCCGCTCACGAGCTCACAGCACAGCAAGATTGCCTTTCAGCTGTTCGAGGCACTCGGCAGCTCTCTCAGCATGAATGTAGTGCTGGAGCGGGCTTATCCTCTGCTAACGCGACTCGTGCCGGCGGACTACGGCGCGCTCGGCGTGTCCTCTTCGGGAAGGCCCGAAGACTACGCTTGGACCGTAGCTCAAATTCCAGCAGCCTTCTTTGCCGCCTATCCCGAAATGGCCGCTCACGATTTCGTGCGCCACGCCGTAGCCCGGCGACCAAACCTGGTGCTTCGCGACCAAGACATGGTCGAGCGCGCCGAGCTCGAAAAAAATCCGCTCTATCGCCGCGCGCGCGAAGTCGGCGTGCCCCTCGAACAAGTCATGGCGGTCATGCTGCACGTGGACGATCGCTGGCAGAGCGGCCTTTCGCTCTATCGCGAACGCCGCCGCCCGTTTTCGATTCACGAGCGCTCCACCTTGCAGCGCGTTGCCCCTGCCCTCAGCAACGCCGTGCGCCATTGCCACCTGTTTGCCGCCGCAAAGGACTGGAGCGCGGCGCTCGAGCATGCTTTCGCCGCTCAGGGCGGCGCCATTCTCACCTCGCCGAATGGCAACGAGCTCGCGCGCAGCAGCGAAGCCGCCCGGCTCATCGAAAAGTGGTTCAGCGCTTCCGAACAGCGCGGCGCGGCCTTGCCCGAACCCCTCGCCAAAGCGCTCGAACTCCAGAAAAATTCGCGCGCCACGAGCCCTTGGCGAAGACATGGCGGGAGCACCACGCTCGAAGTCTCGTTCTTGCCCTGGGCAGGTTCCTGCGGCTCGAGTCAGTGGATGCTGCTCCTGAAAGAGCGTACCGACATGCTCGCGCTGCCCGCCGCGTGGTGCCGACTCCTCACACATCGCCAGCGACAGGTGACTGCAGGCGTCCTGCAAGGCTGGGACAATCGCCTGATCGCGAGCGAGCTCGGTTGTTCCGTGGGCACCGTCAAGAAGCACCTCCAGAACATCTTCGAGCGGCTCGGTGTCGAACGCCGCGTGACCCTGCTCCGAAAAGCCTGCGCCGCCCAAGCCGCGCACAACGAAGACTCGTAGCCGTCGAAAATAGTCCCAAACGTAGCTCACCTTCGCCCGGGCTCGCTTCATTACCAACTAGGCCTCACTCGCGTTTCGTCCAGTAAGCGCAGTCGGAGCCCAGCGAAAGGATCAGCCATGCCCAGCGACTACGTCCGGGAGCTCGAGCGTGAATCGATGAGCTTCGTCGGAGCGCTCGAGGAAGACCGCCTGCTAGGACGCGTCATCGGCGGCCAAGCCACTCAGGCCGAATACGCGCATTTTCTCAGCGCCACCTATCACTATGTGCGCTGGTCCGGCTTCCTACTCGCCAAGACCGCCGAAGGCCTGCGCGAATCCGAGCGCTGCCCGTTGCTCGTCGCCCTGGCCGACAGCAAATCAGAAGAAGAGTCGCCTCACGACGCCTGGGCCCTCCGCGATCTCGAGAGACTAGGCGTCAACGCCGAACTCGTCAAAGGCGCTCCGCCACCGCGCGCGGTCCAAGCCTACCTCCACTTCAGCCTCACCCTGGCAGAGGAAGGCTCCCCTGCGTTTCTCGGCGCCGCGTATACCCTGGAGTTCATCTCCATGCACCGCGCCAAGCGCGCGGCCGAGAACCTGCGCGCCCGCGGCAAAATCCCCAACATCGAAGCCGCCCTCAGCTTCCTCGAAGGCCATGGCGATGCGGATCTCGAACACGTGGCGCGCCTCGCCGACCTCTTGCGACAAGTCAAAGACCCTCGCGACCAAAGCGCGATCACCTTCTCCGCCACGGTGCTGCGCGCGCTCTATCCGCGCTTCTTCCACGCAGCCTCATCCCCCGCATCGAGCCCGTCATGCCTGCACTTCGCCTGATTGTCGCGCAGAGCGAAGCGCAAATCGTAGACGCCCAACGCGTGCGCTACCAAGTCTACGTCAACGAAGAGCGCCTACTCGAAGCCTCCGCCTGCGCGCCCGAGCGCGAGCTCGACGCCCAGGATTTCTCCTCGGAAACCCGCCATCTCGTGGCTTACCTCGACGCAGAACCGGTGGGCACCGTGCGCCTAACCCGCACCAGCTGCGAGCGCCCCTACCTCGACCTCGAATCCAAATTCCAACTGCGCGGCTTCTCCGCGTCGAGCTTCTCGCTCGCCGAAGTCACTCGCTACTGCGTCCTTCATCGCTACCGCAGCACCCGCGTCGCGGCCGCCCTCTTCACCGGCCTACTCGGCGAGAGCGCGCGCCTGGGAGTCAGCCACTGGCTCGCGGCCGCCAACATGCAAACCGACTGCACCGAAGACGCCGCCATCGCACACCAACTGATCCAGAGTCGAGGCCTCCACACCGACCACTTTCGCGCCGATCCCCGGCCACTCGAAACCGCACCCCCGCGCGCGCAGCGCCCGCTCTACACCTCGGAACAACGCAACCGCGCCGCGCGTGGCGACCTCAGCAACCTCGAACTCCCGCGCACCCTCTCCCTCTTCGCGACCCGCCTCGGCGCCCGCTACATCGGCCCTCCCCTGTACGACCCCTACTTCAACATCTTCGCTCTGCCCCTCGTCGCCGTCCTCACCCTCTCCGCTGAAACCGGCAACCAGGTCGTCGGCGCGCGCACTCGTCACGTCGAGTCACGTCTTGGTTCAACCGACATCGCCGAGCGGGGCACTGCCCCTCCAACGCAAGCATTCCCTTGAATGGGACTCCTCGCGGAAACGTGCGCGCTCCCCGTCGTGCCCCGTCACCAGGCAACACGGCGTCCCGCACTCCGCCGCAGCAGCCGCGCCTGGCATCTCTGCATCCGACCACGAAAAGCAAAACGCGCGATCCCGGCTTTCGCCAGAACCGCGCGTTTCGTCGCGTTCACGCACTCAGCGAGCGCTGAACGACTTCTGACTCATCAGAAGTCGCCGCCGCCGCCGTGCATGTGGCCGCCACCGCCGCCGCCAGCCGGAGCTTTCTCTTCCTTCGGCTTGTCGGCAACGAGCGCCTCGGTGGTCAGCATCAGACCGGCCACGCTGGCCGCGTTCTGCAGCGCCGAGCGCACCACCTTGACCGGATCGATCACGCCCTCGGCGACCAGATCGCCGTAGGTGCCGGTCGCGGCGTTGAAGCCGAAGTTGCCCTTGCCGTCCTTGATCTTCTGCACGACGATCGAGCCTTCTTCGCCCGCGTTCGCCACGATCTGGCGGAGCGGCTCCTCGATCGAGCGGCTGATGATCTTGATACCGAACGTCTGCTCGTCGCTCAGCTTCAGGCCGTCGAGCGCCTTCTGAGCACGGATCAGAGCGACGCCGCCGCCGGGGACGATACCTTCCTCGACCGCCGCGCGGGTGGCGTGGAGGGCGTCTTCGACGCGCGCCTTCTTCTCCTTCATCTCGGTCTCGGTGGCCGCGCCGACCTTGATCACCGCAACGCCGCCGACCAACTTGGCGAGGCGCTCCTGGAGCTTCTCGCGGTCGTAGTCGCTGGTGGTGTTCTCGATCTGGGTGCGGATCTCCTGCTGGCGACCCTTGATCTTGTCCTTCTTGCCGGCGCCGTCGACGATCGTCGCGTTGTCCTTGTCGATCTTGACGCGCTTGGCCTGGCCGAGATCCGTGATGGTCACGTTCTCGAGCTTGAGGCCGAGCTCCTCGGCGATCACCTGACCGTTGGTCAGGATGGCGATGTCCTTCAGCATCTCCTTGCGGCGATCACCGAAGCCAGGCGCCTTCACCGCGGCGCAGGCGAGCGTGCCGCGCAGCTTGTTCACCACGAGCGTGGCCAGCGCCTCGCCCTCGATGTCTTCCGCGATGATGAGCAGCGGCTTCTGCTGACGAGCAATCGCTTCCAGCACAGGAAGGAGATCCTTCATGTTGCTGATCTTCTTCTCGCTGAGCAGGATGTAGCAGTCCTCGAGCGACACTTCCATGCGCTCGGGGTCGGTCACGAAGTACGGCGAGAGGTAGCCGCGGTCGAACTGCATGCCTTCCACGACTTCCAGCGTGGTCTCGGCGCTCTTCGCCTCTTCGACGGTGATGACGCCTTCCTTGCCGACCTTCTCCATCGCCTCGCTGAGCAGCTTGCCGATGGTGGTGTCGCCGTTGGCGCTCACGGTGCCGACCTGAGCGATCTCGTTCGGATCCTTGGTCGACTTGGCGAGCTTCTTCAGCTCTTCCGTGATCACTTCCACGGCCTTGTCGATGCCGCGCTTGATTTCCATCGGGTTGTGACCCGCCGCGACGAGCTTGCTGCCCTCACGGAAGATCGCCTGCGCCAGCACGGTCGCGGTGGTCGTTCCGTCACCAGCCACGTCGCTGGTCTTGGAAGCCACCTCGCGCACCATCTGCGCGCCCATGTTCTCGAACTTGTTCTCCAGCTCGATTTCCTTGGCAACGGTCACGCCGTCCTTGGTCACCGTCGGAGAGCCGAAGCTCTTCTCGATTACGACATTGCGACCACGCGGCCCGAGGGTGACCTTCACCGCGTCGGCCAGCGCATTCACGCCGTTCAGAATGAGGTTACGAGCACGTTCCTGATAAACAATTTCTTTGGCAGCCATAACTCAACCTCTCACTTCTCGATCACGCCCAGAATGTCGTCTTCGCGCAGAATGAGGTGGTCCTCACCCTCGAGCTTCACCTCGGTGCCGGCGTACTTGCCGAACAGCACGCGGTCGCCCGCCTTGATGTCCAGCTTGCGCACGCTGCCATCCTCCAAAACCTTGCCATTGCCGACGGCGAGTACTTCGCCCTCGACCGGCTTCTCCTTGGCGGAGTCCGGGATGATGATCCCGCCCTTGGTCTTCTCTTCTTCCTTCACCCGCTTCACGATGACGCGGTCCTGCAACGGTCGGATTTTCATGAGCTCTTCTCCAGAGGCGGCGGGCATCACTCCCGCCGGTTGCGCCCCGGCGACCCTTCGGGTCCACCTGCAAGCGACATAGTTAACCCCTCAAAATCATTCGAGGATGCGCGTCTTAGCACTCACCTCGGTCGAGTGCTAGCGAGCGCGCGAGCAAACCTACGCACCGCTTCGGAGGTGTCAAGGCGCCGACCCGCACGGCGATGATTTTTCGACGCCTCGTTCCGGCGGCTGTGTTTCCGTTCAGCCGCCCGCTGGCAGCCGACGCCCGAGATTGCTAGGGAAAAGCCACATACCTGCGCGTGCGTCCAGCCCACCTCGTGGGCCCTTCGCTAAACTGTAAAGAGCAGGTGACGCTTTTTTTCCCCAGCGCCTCCGTCGTTTCCCCGCAGCTCGGCCCCCTGGCCGCGCCGCCCGAACGCCGCCCGCGCTGCCAGCCGCACCTCAGCGAGACCCGCCCGAAACCCGGGCGAACATGGACGGAGGTTTGCATAAGCCATGGACGTGACACACCGCGACCCTCAGCTCGAGCTAGCCGCCGACCTGCGCGGCTTCTTCCACAACGTCCTCGTCGAAGCGCTCGCCGAGCGCCGAGTCGAAGCCAGCGAGTCGACCGCGCACTACCTAGTTGCCCTCCTCGCCGACTTCGCCCACCCCAAAGAAGAAACGACCGAAGCCCTGGAGCGGCCCCTCCCCTTCTTGTTGCAAGAAGCCCTCGCCGCTGTCGGCCGTGAACGCTTCGAGCGCTTACGCACCCTCGGTGACAGCGTGCTCTACACGAGCGGCTTTTTCCTCGATCACCTCGAGACGCGGGGCGTCCAGCTCACCTACGTCAGCGCCCTCGGCGCACGCGCCTACGGCACTGCCGCGAGCATGCTGCGCGCTCCCGGCAACTCCGAAGGCGCCCCCGAGCTCTTCGAAGAACTCGCCGACAAATTCACGCGCTTCGCTGAAGTGCTATCCACCGTTTCGGAGGGCTTGTTCGCCAACTCCGCGATCACGTCGGACGCCGGAGCCCTCCGTACCTACGAGCGCTGGTTGAAGAGCGGTTCCCCCCAACTATCGAGCGCCCTCGCCACGCGCGGCATGGTCGCCACGCGCGGCCGCGGAGGCGTTCACTGACCTCTCCAAATCGCGTGGCGACACCGCCTCTGCCACCCGCGCGCGGCGCCCTGCTCCGCCGTATTCAGCGCCAACTCGAACACTTCTACGCCATCGAACGCCACTTCGACGTCGTCGACTTCGTCCGCGAAGTCGACGACGCAGAACGAGAAGTGCTCTTGGTCCGCGAAGACCACGAAGACGACGTCTTCGAACTCGCGCTATTGCTCCCGGGCCGCCTCATGGAACCCGATTCCCCCCGCGGCGACGACCTCGACGGACTATTACAAGCACTCGAAGGAGTGAGCCACTTCGTCTACTTGACGGAGCGCGTCCGCGCCAACCTCCCCACCACCCTGCTCGAGCTCGAGCTGCAGGCAGAGGTCGACAAATTCGTACTGCTCGCCCTCGAAGGCGAAGCGGCCCTCGACGAACAGCGCCGCGCTGCGCTTTGTGAACGACTCTTCGAGCGCGTCCGATTCTTGGACGACCCCGGAAGCGCACACGGAGAACGCTACCGCCTCGCAAACAACCTAGCCGCGCGCTACGTACGCCGACTCGACCCTGGCATCGGCGGAACCGCCTTGCGAGCGCGACTCCGACGATTCTATCGCGCCGGCCAAACCGAGAAAATCCACTTGGCGCACGCTGCGTAGGCAAACCGCGGGGACGCACTGATCCTCCTTGGTCGGCCGCGCAAAATGAAGGTGCGCGCTTGACGGCACGGTTCGGCAATGGGCAACGCTCGGTAGTATCCACAGGTGGTGAAGGCTTAGGCGCCGACTGATCGCGGGGCGACACGGGGGCGGGCAATCGCAACCTTCGAACTCTGGCGCGGCGGGCAAGCGCTTCACTAACACCGCGCAGTAGAAACGCGTTGAGAGCCCGCGGACCTATGAAATGACTATTGCAATATACGCTTCAACTCGACGCCGCGAGTATGCGCTGGCGAAGGCAACACCTTGGTCGACTCGTCGCTCGTTCAACGCAAGCGACACACATACGGTAGTCGGCGGGTTGTCCGGTCGACTCATTGCACCGCTGGTGAGTAACATCACCCAATCATGCGATTGTAACCATCGCAGTATAAATCGGATATCGCCTGCAACCTTGTTTCGGGGGAAGTAGCGATGGGAAACAACCGGTGAACATACCGAATAGCTCTTCAGTGATTTGGACGGACGAAGGTATCGAGCTCTCCGCAAAGGAGGTGTCGGGTCTTTCGATCGAGGACAACTCTGTGCTTTGGGGCACGTGGGTAGAGGCTCGGGTGGAGCAGCCGGACCCGTCGCGAAACCATGGCCCGTTCGTAGAAAGAACGACCTCGAGCCCCTACCAGCTCGTGGTTACTCCGCTGCCGCCCGATACGTGGCCCATCAGCTTCTGTATTCAGCTCCAGCTCGCCGACGTTCCGCATAGCTTTACTTACCCAACCCGTTTGCTCGGTGCGCTCGGCCTGAACATTCTTTCCGTTCGTACTTCCCCCGCCGGCTTTCACCATACGACGTGGACGGCGGTGTGCGAAGCCTCCGAACTGCGCAGAAAGATCTATCATCAAACACGTTCGCTACGTCACTGCTTGAGCCCGTCGCGCTCGAAGATGATGGACATCGAGTCGCAAGCGGGCGACGGCCCGGATGGCATCGTCAACTTCGATCTGGCGGACCTTTCTCCGGAGCAACAGGACGCACTGAGCCGAAGTGGTCAGTCGCTTGTCCTTTCACAGTCACAACAGCAGCGCCTGCTCGAGGCTATCCGCACTCAAAGGGGGTTGAAGATCAAGGTCCTCGCGCGCGATACCCTCATGCTGTCACAGGAACAACGCGCCGAACTCGCCAACTCCGGTGGAGTCGCCCTCACTTCGAAGCAAGTGGCCGTGGCATGTCTCGTGGAGCGGTCGGTACCTCTCGAATCCAATGACAAGGCCAAGGTGTGGCGCGAGTTTGCCTACAGCTTCGCCGAACGTGTGCTGCTCAGAATGCACGAGGCGCTCTGGTGCCTTCGCATCGTCAGTCATTTGAGTCAGCGAATCCTGGAGCAGAACAAGAACGATCCGGAGCTGGCCATGATCGCTGCCGAAGGGATGGTTTCGGCGTGGCGCAAGCATCAAAAGTCCGACTTGGGGACGATCGTGAAGGCGATGAAGTATGTCATTGACGGCGCCGGCTACAAATACCGTTTAGAACCAACTTTGGACGAAAAGAAGATCTTCCACACGGCGTACCAGAAGCTCGGCTTCAATGGATACGAGAGCGCAGAGTCGTTTTGGTCCGCATTCTGCGAGCTCAACCAGAAGGGGTTCTTGCACTACCGCCTACTCTACGGGCAGTCGTTCCTGGCTGGAGAGCCCGATGGCAACGAGTTGTTTGCAGAGTATGCCGGCAATCCACTGGAGGACCAACCGTGCAAAGGTGGGCAGTCTTTGCAACGAATCGTCAACGGCATTAAGCGCGACGGCGCGCAGGACACGATGGCGTCCTACGCGGATGTAGCCGAGAACCTGATCGACCGTTCCAGAGAGTGGCGAGCGCACGAGCAAATGCTGAGTGACGCGGGAGAATCACCGACGCTGCATTACAAGCTGGCGTTCTTACTGAACGTCGACGGCAAACGCCGAATTGCCAAGGCCGCGGATGGACGCCTGCTTGCTCAGCTAATGCACCTGTGGATAAGCATGAGGGGTGACCTCGTGCGCGTCAGGGAGTTCAGATATCGGCGTGAGAGGAGCCTTCTTCAGCCGTCCGGTCGCAGCATGTCTCAGACTTTCCCTAACGAGTGCTCGCTTACGCTGCCACTGCGCAGTTCTCTTTCTGTCAACGCGCTTCACTGCGTAGCTAGATTTTTCCCCATCACCGACGCACATCAAGGGAACCTCCTCCGCGTACGGGCAACGTACGAGGTACGCTTCCCCAAGCGAACGGCGGTCATCGAAGATTTCGTCCACGCTGCCAATGGCGCCAACGCGCACCACTGGGGGACGACTTCGTGCGCTCGTCCGACGGCATCCTCAAGCTCGTCACCCGAGTATTGGACGAGGCAGGCGCTACTATCATGGCGTGCTCGACCCACATCGCCGACCGCCCCCGACACCTTGACTCGACTGAACGCCCACGCGATCGCGGCGCCGTTGTGGTGGATGCCATTCTCCCTCAAATCAAGGGTCCAAACGCAGCCTCTGCAGCATCCGCCATCGAACGGGCGGTGGAAGGCGCGTTCAAGGAAGCGTCCAAGCGTGAAGCGGAGGAAGCTCTCGAGCGGCAAACAGCTTCGGGCAGGCTTGCGCCCAGGCGGATCCTGAAGCTTCGAAAGGTTCGAGCGACGCCTCATGCCCTGATTGAAGTATTCATTTCGACGAGGTTCGAGGACGAGTTTTGGAGTGATTTGAAAGAACCGATTCTTGCCAAGTGTCGGGATCTCGGGTTCGAACCGCGATGTGTGGGCTCAGGCGCACTCATTACGGGAGAGATCATCAAACACTTGGGAGACGCGCACTGTTTTCTTCAGATTGTGCCCTTCTTGCGGACGGACAAGGACCTCGGCGCCGTAAACTTAGGATGGCTACAAGCCGAATACATGTGCGCCCTAATCCGCGGCATTCCGACCGTACGGGCTGTGCAGATCGATCGCCACGCAGGAGTTGGTGATTGGCAGAAGGTGCTCAAGGTCAATCCTGATCAAGTGCTCGAGCAGTTCGTGCATACGACCGAGTTACTCGATCGTACTCTTCCAGACATGCTCAACTACTTGCGGCGAGAGCTGCTCCAGCGGGAAACGTTTTGACGGTTGCCGATGCGGGACCCGGCGCATCGAACATTCGTTTGATGCGCACGGACGGCTCGCTGCCCGAAAAAGAGGCCTCGAGATCCCTCGTGCGACATCGGACGACCCTTCGGCGGTCAGGCAAATGCCTTGCGATCCTGTCGCGCGGGGACGGTCCAATTCCGGATCACCGCCGGCGAAATGGTTCGACTGGGCTCTTGCTAGAAGAAGGGATATGCCGTAGAGCAGATCCGGGTCGGACGCTCTTCCACCCTGGGAGTTGATCGATGCGAATCCGCGTCAACGACCGCTGGCTATTCTTCGAGGTCGACGGCTTCAAAGCGGCGGGTGGCGCAGGAGAGCGAGGTGAGCGGCCGACAGTGGTCGCGCTTCACGGGGGACCCGGCATCGATCACGCCGATCTGCGCAGCGCGCTCTCACCGCTTTCCAAGTACGCGCAGGTGCTCTACCTCGACCACCTCGGAAACGGACGTAGCGAGCGCGCGAGCCCCGAGCATTGGAACCTCGAGCGTTGGGGCGACGACGTGCGCGCCTTCTGCGAAGCACTCGATGTTACCCGGCCGATCAT